>CAWHTA010000012.1:0-209048 GCA_963832145.1 uncultured Acidobacteriota bacterium | reverse complement strand
GCGGTGAAGACCCGCTCGGCCTGAACTACCTTTTCCAAGCCCGTTCTGGCGTCCCAGGTCTGCAGGGGCGGCCGTGGCGGCGCCAAGACCCTGAAGGAAGAGGAGACTTCGCATGCCCGCGACCATCTACTACGACGCCGATGCCGACCTCGCCCTGCTCGAGGGGCGCAAAGTCGCGGTGCTCGGCTACGGCTCCCAGGGCCACGCCCACGCGCTGAACCTGAAGGACTCGGGCGTCGACGTGCGGGTCGGCCTGCGCGACGGGCTCGTCGTCGTGGGCGAAGGCCGAGGAGGCCGGGCTGCGGGTGCTCAGCACCGCGGAGGCGTGCAAGGAAGCCGACGTGATCATGGTGCTGCTGCCCGACACCGAGCAGGCGCGCGTGCTACCGCGAAGACATCGAGCCCAACCTCGACGAGCGCGACTCGCTCGCGTTCGCGCACGGGTTCAACATCCACTTCGGCCAGATCCGCCCGCCGAAGGGCGTCGACGTCTGGATGATCGCGCCGAAAGGCCCGGGTCACCTCGTGCGGCGCACGTTCGAGGAGGGCGGCGGCGTACCGGCGCTCGTCGCCGTGTCGGCCGACGAGACCGGCAAGGCCAAGCAGACCGCGCTCGCGTACGCGCGGGCGATCGGCGCGACGCGCGCCGGCGTGCTCGACACCACGTTCGAGGAGGAGACCGAGACCGACCTCTTCGGCGAGCAGGTCGTGCTGTGCGGCGGCCTCACCGAGCTCATCAAGGCGAGCTTCGAGACGCTCGTCGCGGCGGGCTACCAGCCCGAGTCGGCGTACTTCGAGACCCTGCACGAGGTGAAGCTCATCGTCGACCTCATCTACGAGGGCGGCATCGCCAACATGCGCTACTCGATCTCCGACACCGCCGAGTACGGCGACATGACGCGCGGCCCGCGCATCATCACCGACGAGACGCGGGCCGAGATGAAGCAGATCCTCGACGAGATCCAGTCCGGCCAGTTCGCACAGGAGTGGATCCTCGAGAACCAGGCCGGCCGCCCGTCTTCAACGCGCTGCGCCGGCAGTCCGCGCAGCACCCGATCGAAGAGGTCGGCGACCGGCTGCGGTCGATGATGCCGTGGATCGGCGCCGGTCGCGAGCGCCGCAGGACGTGTCGGGCGGCTGATCGCGCGGGATGATCACGCTCGCGGTCGTCGCGGGGTACCTGCTCGGCACGATCCCGCTCCGCGGTGATCGTCTCGGGGATCGTGACGCGCGGCCGGGTCGACATCCGGAGCACGGGGAGCGGCAACCCGGGCGGCTTCAACACGATCCGGGAGGTCGGTCGCCTCTGGGGTGCGGTGGTGATCCTGCTCGACGGCGGCAAGCGCTGGTCGCGTCGCTGCTGGGCTGGGTGATCGCCGGTGAACCGGGCGCATATGCCGGCGCGACCGCGGTGATCGCCGCCACATCTGGCCGGTGTGGTTCCGATTCCGAGGTGGGAAGGGCGTCGCGACCGCCGGAGGCGGCAGCCGGTGGGTTCCGCGCGTTCTTCCCGCTCTATCTGATCGCGCTGCTGAGCGGGGCGATGGGTTCCGCAACTCCGAGCGCGCGATGCAGCTCGCGGCGTTCATGTGGGTCGTCGCCGCGATCCTCTGGACCGCGTTGACTGGAGCAACGGCTGGGGCCCCGACCCGAGTGCCGGCCTCATCGTGTTCTCGGGCTGAGCGCGGGGATGATCCTGCCAAGTTCCGGCTGCACCTCGATCTAGGACCTGGAGACGACGCCTCGTGGGGTGGGGACGAAGCCGGCGCGCTCGAGGGCAGCGGCGACGGGGGTGGAGCGCACGGCGACGCCGTTGACGCGCTGGATCTCGAGCCGGCGCACACGCGCCCCGCGCGGACCACGTCGGGGAGCGCATCGACCCAGTCGACGTCGTCGACGTCGAACGCGAGCACATGGCGGCCGCGCGGGTCGAGAACGCAACCGGCGCGCCCATCGCGCAGTCACGAGCAGCGCCGGCGCTGCACGACGGCCGGGGCAGGCGCACGCCGTCACCGTCGGAGTCGGAGTCGCCATCGACGTCGGGGACACCGGGCCAGGGGAGCGCGGCGCCGTATGGCTGCGCCGGATCCGTGGCCGCGAGCACGACGAGCTTCGGGGCGCGGTCGGGCTCGACGCGCAGGCGCTCGACCGCACCCGGGAGCGCGAACTGGGCGGCGCCGAGCCCGGCGACGAAGTAGCCGCGCCGCGCCCGGCCCGCCTCCTCCAGCGTGCGCAAGCACCGGGATAGACGGCGGCGAACCCGCCGGGCAGCCCTCGGCGCGCACCGCCTCGCGCGTCACGACGCCGTGCCGTTCGAGGAGCTGCTGCGGCAGCGTGTGCCGCGATCCCTCGGTGGGTGACGGCGCGGGTTCGAGCAGCGGCGCGACGAGCGACCAGCGCCCCGCGCCGGCAGGCGGACCGAGCCGCGTGAGCCGGCCCGGACGCGGCCGCCGCCGCGGCGGCTGCCGGACGCGCGCCGCGCGACGCCCGCAACGGCGCGAGGCGTGTCGTTCGTGACCTCGCCCGCCCACACCAGGTCCCAGAGCGCGGCGAGCACGACCGCTCGTCGGCGGTCCCGGCCGCAGCTGACGAGGTCGGGCCAGAACGACGCGCCCGCGCTGCGCGAGTGCGCGCGGAGCGCGTCGTGCACCGGACCGTCGGGACGGTCGTCCGCGGCGGTGGCGCGAGGCAAGGCGCCTCGGTCGCGGAAGCAGACGAGCGACGCGACCGTCGTCGGCGCCGAGCGCGCCCGGCGCCGATCCACACGAGCTCGCCGGCCGCGCACAGCTCGTCGAGCAGGCCGGGGCTGGTAGTCGTCGACGCGGGCGGCGAGCACGTCGCGTCTCGAGCACCGACGCCGGGATCGGCGACGCCCTGGAGCTGGCCGACGACCTCGAGCAGCGCGTCGATGCCGCGCCGGCGCGCGACCCGACGCCCTGCCACGCGGGCAGGAAGCGCGCGAACGCGCGGCGTCGACCGGCTCGACCTCGCGCCGCAGCGCGGCGAGCGAGCGGCGCCGCAGCCGGCGCAGCACCTCGGCGTCGCACCACTCGCGCTCGACGCCGCCGGGACGGAACTCGCCGCGCACGACGCGGCCGCGCCTCGAGCCGCGCGAGCACCGCGCCGCACCCGGTCGGCGCGCGATGCCGAGGCGGTCGGCGACGCTCGCCGGCGAGGAACGGCCCGTGGGTGCGCGCGTAGCGCGGCGACGAGGTCGCCGAGCGGATCGGTCGACCGGCTCGAGGAAGGCCGCCGGCAGCCCGCGGCGGCAGGCGACGCCGAGCGCGTCGCGCAGCGCGCCGCGTCCTCGGCCGCCGCGATCCGCGCCTCGCCGGCGATGCGCACGCGATGGCGCGCCGCTCGGCGACCAGCGTCGTCGACCCAGCGTCGACGTCGCCCGGTCGCCGTCGCTGCGGGCCGCGATCTCGTCGGCGTCAGGTCGCCGAGGCGGCGCAGCAGGTCGTGCAGGTCGTCGGCGTGCGCGCGCGCCGGCGCTCGGCGACCAGCCGCTGCAGCTCGAGCTCGAGCTCGGCGAGCGCGTCGGGGTCGAGCAGCTCGCGCAGCTCCTCGGCGCCGAGCAGCTCGCGCAGCAGGTCGCGGTCGAGCGCGAGCGCCGCGGCCCGCCGCTCGGCGAGCGGCGCGTCGCCCTCGTACATGTAGGCGGCGATCCAGCCGAACAGCAGCGACTGCGCGAACGGCGACGGCCGCGGCGTCTCGACCGGCGACGACGCGCACCGTCGCGGCTGCGCACGTCGCGCGAGCACCTCGCGCAGCGCGGGCAGGTCGAACACGTCGCGCAGGCACTCGCGGTGGTCTCGAGCAGGATCGGGAAGGCCGGGTAGCCGCGCCGCGACCTCGAGCAGCTCGGCGGCGCGCTGGCGCTGCTGCCACAGCGGCGTGCGCTGCGCCGGGCCGGCGCCGGGGCAGCAGCAGCGCGCGGGCCGCGCTCTCGCGGAAGCGGGCGGCGAACAGCGCGGTGCTGCGGGCAGCTGCGTCGACGACGAGCTCCTCGACCTCGTCGGGATCGAGGAAGCAGCTCGTCGAGCGGGACGTCGTCGACGGCCTCGGGGAGGCGCAGCACGATGCCGTCGTCGCTCCACATGCACCTGCGACCTCGACGCCGTGCCGGTCGCGCGAGCCGCGCCTCGAGCGCGAGCGCCCACGGCGCGTGCACCCGCGCGCCGAACGGCGAGAGGATGCAGACGCGCCAGTCGCCGATCTCGTCGCGGAAGCGCTCGACGACGATCGTGCGGTCGTCGGGCAGCACGCGCCGGTCGCCTCGCGCTGCTCGTCGAGGTAGCGCGACGAGGTTCGTCGGCCGCCCGCTCGTCGAGGCCGTGCTCGTCGCGCAGCCGCGATGCGCCTCGTCGGCGGCAGGTCGCGCGACGCTCGCGCACGAACGCGCCGAGCGCGCGGCCGAGCTCGAGCGGGCGCCCGGGCCCGTCGCCGTGCCAGAACGGCATCTTGCCCGGGCTCGCCGGGCGCGGGCGTGACGATCGACCCGGTCGCAGGTGATCTCCTCGATGCGCCACGTGGTCGCGCCGAGCACGAAGGTCTCGCCCGGCCGGCTCTCGTAGACCATCTCCTCGTCGAGCTCGCCCACGCGCGGGCCGTCGGGCAGGAACACGCCGAACAGGCCGCGGTCGGGGATGGTGCCGCCGTTGGTGACCGCGAGGCGCTGCGCGCCGGCGCGGCCGCGGACCGTGCCGTTCGACGCGGTCCCACACGACGCGCGGCCGCAGCCCGGCGAACTCGTCGGACGGATAGCGGCCGGCGAGCATGTCGAGCACGGCGTCGAGCGCGTCGTCGGACAGCTCGGCGAAGTGGCGCGGCGCGGCGCACCAGCGCGGCGAGCGTCGTCGACCGTCCACTCGTCGACCGCGCACATCGGCGACGATCTGCTGCGCGAGCACGTCGAGCGGGTTGCGCGGGTAGCGCGTCTCCTCGATCGCGCCCGTCGCGCATGCGCTGCGACGACGACCGCGGCCTCGAGCAGGTCGCCGCGGTACTTCGGGAAGATGCTTGCCCGCGGCTCGGCTCGCCGACCTGGTGGCCGGCGCGCCCGATGCGCTGCAGCCCGCGGCGACACCGAGCCCGGCGACTCGACCTGGATCACGAGGTCGACCGCGCCCATGTCGATGCCGAGCTCGAGCGAGCTGGTCGCGACGAGCGCCGCGCAGCTCGCCCGGCCTTGAGCTCTCCTCGATCTGCGAGCCGCTGCTCGCGGGCGAGCGAGCCGTGGTGCGGCGCGGCGACGAGCTCCTCGCCGGCCAGCTCGTTGAGCTGCGCGGCGAGGCGCTCGGCGAGGCGGCGCGCGTTGACGAAGATGATCGTGCGAGCGGTGCGCGCGGATGAGCTCGAGCAGGCGCGGGTGGACGTGCGGCCAGATGCTCGGCGCACCGGCGCCGGCGCGACGCCGGGCCGCGACGCCGGCTCGTCGATGAGCTGCGCCGAGCTCGCGCCATGTCGTCGACCGGGACGACGACCTCGATCTCGAGCGCCTTGCGCGTGCCGGCGTCGACGATCGTCGACCGGCCGCGGTCGCGCCGGTCGTCGCGCTCGGCCGCCGAGGAAGCGCGCGATCTCGTCGAGCGGGCGCTGCGTGGCCGACAGCCCGATGCGCTGCGGCGGGCCGCCGCGCGTGACCGTCCTCGAGCCGTTCGAGCGAGAGCGCCAGGTGCGCGCCGCGCTTGGTGGCGGCCACCGCGTGGATCTCGTCGATGATCACGCGTCTCGACGCGGCGCAGCGTCTCGCGCGCCTGCGACGTCAGCATGAGGTAGAGCGACTCGGGCGTGGTGATGAGGATGTCGGGCGGGTGGCGCGCGAGCCGGCGGCGCTCGTCGGCCGGCGTGTCGCCGGTGCGCATCGCCGACGTCGGCATCCGGCAGCTCGAGCCCAGCCGCTCGGCCGCCGCGGCGGATGCCCGGCAGCGGCGCGCGCAGGTTGCGCTCGACGTCGACGGCGAGCGCCTTGAGCGGCGAGACGTAGAGCGACGCGGCGTGCGCTCGGTCCGCTCGGGCGTCGGGCTGGTCGACAGCCGGTCGATGGCCCAGAGGAACGCGGCCAGCGTCTTGCCGGAGCCGGTCGGCGCGAGGAGCAGCGTGTGCTCGCCGCGCGCGATGGCGTCCATCCGGCGGGTGGCGGGCCGGGTGGGTCGGGCACGCCCTGGGCGGCCGCTGGCGCGCCGGCCAGCAGCGTGCCCACCATCAGCACCAGCGGCGCCGCACGATGCGACACTACTTTCCTGCTTTCGCCTTCCGCTGCTCCGCCCAATACTTCTGCATCCGCTCGGAGACCGCCTTCCGGTTAGCTGCCGTCATGCGCCGCCGCCGCGGCGCGGCCCCGTTGCCGGCCCGCTGGCGCCCACGCCGGAACAGCTCGGGAAACTCCGCGCGAATTGCCGCTTCCTCCTGCCGTAACTCCTCCAGCCGGGCCTTCGCGCCAAGCTGTGCCAGCTGGCGGAGTTGATCCTGGAGTCAGATTCGCCATCACCCTCTCCCACGGTCCACTAGTGGCACGTCCTTGTGATTTCCTGAACGGGCCGCCCGCTGGTCGGCCCGCGAAATTGCTGTCAAAAGGCTGTCGTGAGCGCTACAGGTTCAGTTGATACCGTCCACTGGTACCCTTTTGCGGCAGCGGCAGGCTGTTGCCCGCGCGATTCCTGCACGATGCGGACGCCGGCGCTCGCGCCGATGCGGGTCGCGCCGGCCGCGATCATCGCCTTGAGCCCCTCGAGATCGCGAACGCCGCCCGCCGCCTTGACGCCCATCTCCTCGCCGACGACGCGCCGCATCAAGGCGACGTCGGCGGCGGTGGCGCCGCCCGGACGCGAAGCCGGTGGATGTCTTGACGAAGTCCGCGCCCGCCGCCTTCGCCAGCGTCGACGCCGTGACCTTCTCCTCGTCGGTCAGCAGCGCCGCCTCGATGATGACCTTGCTGAGCACGCCGGCACTCGCGACAGGGAGCCGTGACCGCCTCGATGTCGCGCTCGACGACACGCAGGTCGCCCGACTTGAGCGCGCCGATGTTGATCACCATGTCGATCTCGGTCGCGCCGTCGAAGATCGCGCGCCGCGTCTCGTAATGCTTGACGTCGGGCGTCGTCGCCCCAAGCGGAAATCCGACGACCGAGCAGACGCGGACACCGGTTCCGTCGAGCAGTCGCGCGCATGTGGCCACCCAGGTCGGGTTCACGCAGACGCTCGCGAACTTGTTACTCCGCGGCTTCACGACACAGCGCCTCGATATCCTTGCGCGTCGCGTCCGGCTTGAGCAGCGTGTGATCGATCATCGCCGCCACGCCGCCGGTCGCTCCGCCAGATGCGTGCAGTCCTAGACGCGTGGCGCCGGCGTCCAGCACGCCGCGCAGCCGGTCCGGACAACACTCGTACAGCACCGAATGACACGCGCAGTGCTCCGGCCGCCCTTGCCGCTGCAGCGCAGCAAATTCCTCGACGATGATTTGGATGAGACGTTGAACGTCGCCCGCCTGCATCAGTGGCCGGTCCGTTGCTCCAGGTCGCGGATCTTGGCGAGGCGGCGGATGTATCGTGGCTCGCGCATCGGCGTGTCGAGGAATGTGTCGACGATCACGAGGGCGTCATCCGGCGTGACGAGCGTGGAGCCGAGTGCGAGCACATTCGCGCCGTTGTGTTGGCGCGCGTAGCGCGCCAGCGTGGGATTGAGGCACATCGCCGCACGCACGCCAGGAATCTTGTTGGCGGCTATCGTAGATCCGAGCCCGGCGCCGTCGATGGCGATGCCCGCCTGCGCCTCCCCGCGCGCAACCTGCCGCGCCACCGCCGCAGCGGTATCGGGATAGTCCACGGGCTCGCTGCTATTGGTGCCGAGGTCGTGCGCCGCCACGCCACGGCTGCGAAGGTGCTGGGCGATCGCCTTTTTCAACGCGAGCGACGTGTGATCGCCCGCGAGCGCCACGGTCCGGATTTCGGCCGGCGGCGCCAGCGCCGCTCACGTCCACGTCGTCACCCTCGCGCACGACGGAGACCCGCCGTGCGTTGAGCGTGTCCTGCGCGAGCGGCGTGACGTGCCCGCCGGGCACAAGGACGATGCTGCTGCCGTAGTCGAGCACGCGCGCATCGGCCTCGGTGATGATCTGGAATCGTTTCATGAGTAGCGTCGCTATGTTACTCTCGCGTGCGATGAACACTCAAATTGGCATCTGTGGCTTCCGGCTTTAGCCGGAAGCATCGATCATGGATGTTCTAATTCAGGCCGACGACATCCAGGCCCGCGTGCGCGAGATGGCGCAGGAGATCCGGCGCGATCATCCCGACGGCGTGCACTTCGTCTGTGTGCTCAAGGGCGCATTCGTCTTCCTGTCCGATCTCGCGCGTGCGCTTCCTGGCGACTGCTCGCTCGACTTCATGGCGGTGTCGAGCTACGGCAGGAGCACAAGTCGTCTGGCCAGGTGCAGCTGATGAAGGATCTCGACGTCGATCTCGAGGGCCGCGACGTCGTCATCGTGGAGGACATCGTCGACACGGGCTGACTCTCACCTACCTGCAGGACATTCTCCGCGCCCGTGCGCCGCGCAGCCTGCAGACGGCCTGCCTGTTGAGCAAGCCATCGCGGCGCAAGGTCAACGTGAAAGTCGAGTACATCGGCTTCTCGATCGAGGACAAGTTTGTGGTCGGCTACGGGCTGGACTACGGGGAGCGGTACAGAAACCTGCCTCACATTGGCGATCATCGGGTGAGAGTTGGATCGGAACGGGCCGATCGGCGCTGCGAACTTCTGGCGACCCACGCGCGCGCGTTCGGTGAGCATGCTCGCTCAGGTCGCGCCTCGTCGAGGGTGAGCACCTGGCGATCGCGCATCAGCACCTTCCCGTTGACGATCGTCGTCTGCACGTCGGCGCCGGTGGTGACGTAAACCAGGTGCGAGAGCGGGTCGTACATAGGCGTATGCCTGGCGGTCCTGGCGTTCACCACGATCAGATCGGCGCGCTTCCCGCGCTCGAGCGATCCGATCTGTTTCTCCATTCCAAGCGCGCGGGCGCCGCCGATGGTGCCCATTTCCAGCGCAGTCCTGGCATTGACGACGCGCGGATCCATGGTCTGCAGCTTGTGCAGCAGCGATGCGACGCGCATCGCTTCGAACATGTCCAGGTCGTTATTGCTGGCAGCGCCGTCCGTGCCGAGCCCAAGCGCCACGCCGGCGCGCAGGTACGCCGTGACCGGCGCGGTGCCGCTCGCCAGCTTCATGTTGCTTTCGGGGTTGTGCGACACGCCCACGCTCGCGCGCCTTGAGCATCGGCGATGTCGGCATCGGATACCCACACACCGTGGGCGGCGATCACGCCAGGACCCAGGAATCCCAGGCTATCGAGGTATGCCGACCGGCGACGATTTGAAGCGCTCCTGCGCGGTCATCACCTCGTCACGTGTTTCGGCGAGGTGGATGATCGTCGGCACGCCGTTCGACGCGCGAGCTCGCGCGCGGCCCGCAGCGTAGGGCCGTCGAGCGTATACATCGCGTGCGGCGCCACGGCAGGCGTGATGAGCGGGTCGCCCTTGAATTCTTCGATGAACTTCTCGGCTCGCGCCAGTGAATCAGCTGGCGTCTTCGCGTCGGCCACAGGGAACTGGATGATCGTCTGGCCGAGCACGCCGCGCAGGCCCGCGGCCTTCGTTTCGCGCGCGATCTCTTCCTCGAAGTAATACATGTCGGCGTAAGTCGTCGTGCCGGACTGGATCATCTCGAGCGCTGCCAGTCGAGTGCCGACGCGAACCATCTCGGGCGACACCGTCTTCGCCTCGGCCGGGAAGATGTACTTGTTCAGCCAGTCCATCAGCGACAGGTCGTCGGCCAGCCCGCGGAACATCACCATCGGCGCATGCGTGTGGGTGTTCACCAGGCCGGGCATTACGATCTGGCCGCTGGCGTCTATCGTGTCGCGCGCCTCGGAACTGCTTTCGGATGGCGTCGGTGGTGTCGACTGCGACGATGTCGGCGCCGTCCACCGCGATCGCGCCGTTCTGGATGACGCGACCCGTGGCGTCCATGGTGACGACGATGGCGTTGGTGACAACCAGAGACACCTCGCGTGCGCCGGTCTGAGCCAGACGGCGACGACGGCGGTCGTGAACGCTGCGACCGTCGCAATCACACGAATGTGCATAGGCGAATTCTATGTCCCGAGTGTTTCGAACGAGTGAACGTGCGAACGAGTGAACGATTCGAACATCCGAACGACTCGAACGACCTGACGTTCGCCCGTATCATAGTGCCTGTGCCTGTCCATCTCGTCGACCATCCGCTCGTTCATGATGCACTCATGGAACTGCGGGACGTTCGCACTACGCCGCCTGAATTCAGGCGGGCAGCCAACCGCATTAGCGTGCTTTTGGCGGCGGAAGCGTTGAAAGACGTGCCGGCGGCGCCCGCCACGGTCACCACTCCGCTGGGTCCGGCTGACGGCAGAGTAGTCAGAACTGATGTCGTCGTCGTGCCGGTGCTGCGCGCCGGCCTTGGGATGCTCGACGCCGTCCTCGAACTGCTGCCTTCCGCACGTGTCGGCCACATCGGGCTGCAGCGCGACGAGGCGACCGCGATCGCGTCGAAGTACTACACAAAGCTGCCCCCCGATCTCGGCGAACAGTTACGTGCTGATGATCGATCCGATGCTCGCCACTGGCGGGAGCGCTGTCGCCGCCATCGATCTGATCAAGGCGTCCGGCGCGCGCACCATCCGCATGATCTGCATCGTCGCCGCGCCCGACGGTGTGGCCCTGGTCGAGCGGCAGCATCCGGAGGTCTCGGTCTATACGCCGGTGATCGACCGTGAGCTCAACGCTCACAAGTTCATCGTTCCCGGGCTCGGCGATTTCGGCGACCGCCTCTACGGGACCGTTTAAGGCACGGCTCTTGAGTAAGAGCGGGTATGAGAACTGGCTGGCTACTGAGTTTCACGCTGGCGGTCGTCTCAGCCACTCTTCCTGCCGCTGGCGAAACGGCTCAGCCGGTGTCGGTGGACTTTCAGAACGTCAACTTCCATCTCGGGGCGGGCGCCATGCTCGAGGTCCGGCGTCTGCAGGGCGCGCTGATGCCGACGCGGCCGGACGCGCCGCCCTCGTTCGACGATCTGAAGTCCTACACGTTGAGGATCGATGCGGGTGAAATTGCGATGCAGCCGGCGAGCCTCACCGCCGTGCTCAACAACTTCGTCTTCAAGTATGAAGGCGCGCCGATTTCCAACGTCGAGGTCTCGATCGAGAACGGTCAGGTGAAGCAGAAGGGCACACTGCACAAGGGAGTGGGGGTGCCGTTCACGATCCTGGCGGACATGACCGTGACGCCGGACGGCCGGATCAGGCTTCATCCCACGTCCGTGAAGGCTGCCGGTCTTCCAACGGGCGGACTCATGAAGCTCTTCCACCTCGAGCTCGACAACCTGATCAAATCGAATCGCGCGCGCGGCTTCGAGATCGAGGGCAACGACTTCCTGCTCATTCCCGATCGATTGATTCCGGAACCGCGCATCTCGGGACATCTGACCAGCGTCCGGATCGAAGGCAATCGCATCGTGGAAGTATTCGGGACAAAACCCGCGCACGCCGCCGACAAGGTCGCGAAGAACTACATGTATTACCGCGGCGGCCTCCTGCGGTTCGGCAAGCTGACGATGCACGATACCGATTTGAGGCTCGTCGATGCCGACCCGACCGACCCGTTCGATTTCTCGCCGTCGGAGTACCTGACGCAGCTCGTGGCCGGGTATTCGAAGAGCCTTCCGAACGGCGGCCTGCGCACGTTCATGCCCGATCTGGATCAGACAGCCAAGCCCAAAGGACAGCGCGCTGCTGTGTTAGACTTGAACGTTCCGGGCGGACCTGAGGGTCGGCCCTCCACAAAATCCATCGGGCGCGTGGCTCAGCGGTAGAGCATTCGCTTCACACGCGAGGGGTCGGTGGTTCGATTCCACCCGCGCCCACCAATCCTCATTCGTCCGGATTGGTCGAGTCGAATGCCCTGAGCGAGCGACGTACGCTCCGGCGTTCGCCAGCGGCCGATTCCCTCATCGCACGCCAATGCTCACTTCGTTCGCGTCGGCGCGGCTGAATTCAGGCACGCGGCGAACGCTCCCGCGTTCGCCAGCGGGCACGATTCCACCCCTCGCCCGATCCTCACTTCGTTCGGCTTGGTCGGGCGCGGCTGTCTTCAGGCGCGCGGCGAACGCTCCCGCGTTCGCCAGCGGGCTCGATTCCACGCCATCATCACTTCGTTCGGCTTGGCGGGGGCGCGGCTGGCTTCAGGCGCGCGGCGAACGCTCCCGCGTTCGCCAGCGAGCCCGATTCCACCTCTACCTAACTTCCTTCGCCGCGATCAGGGAACGCGATTCCCCAGGTTCAGGTCCCCGCTGCGCTGGAGGACCACCACCACCCCGGTCTTGTCGAGCGTGCCGGCGCCCAAACCAAGCAGAAGCGTGGCTGTTTCCTCGCCGGTATCTGCGCGGGATCTGAAGGCGACGCGCCCCGATATCCTTGGTGAGGACGGACAGGGAAATGCTCAAGGCCGTCTGCCCGAACTCGTCCTTCTGATCGATCTTTGCGCCCTTGCTGACCAGGTATTCGATGATCGTCATTTATTCCCTGGTAGGAGGCGGCGTGCAGTGCGGTCCAGCCGTACTGCCCGGCGGCGTTCACGTCGGCGCCGCGTTCCACCAGGAACTTGGCCGTCTCGAGCGCCATGGCCCGTTCCTCGGCCGCTCGTTCCCTTTGCACGTCCGTGCCGGCCCCGGCCGTCATCATCAGCGGCGTCGTGCCCCGCTCCGTGGGAATGAGCGGATCCGCCCCGGCTTCCACCAACGCCTTGATCACGTCGAAGTTGCTGACTTCCGCAGCCAGGAAGAGCGGCGTGGCGCCCTGGAGAATAATCTCGGTCACGGTGACGGCGGTGCGCCTCTCGGCCTGTTGGACGGCGCCGTTTCTGATTTCCTCGGCAGCCTTTTCCTTGTCCTGGCTGAGACGGGCATTCGGATTCGCGCCGTGCTTGAGAAGCGACTTGACGATGGTCAAGACGTCGTCTTTTGTGGCCAGGTTGATTCCGTAATCCGAATCCCGCACGACGCGGTGCAAAGAGGTGTAACCGCTCGCATCGGCGAGGTTGGGATTGGCGCCACTGTCGAGCAGCAGGTCCACGGTCCCCGTGTGAGCCATCGCGCTGGCGATCATCAAGGGCGTCAACCCCGTTTTCGGCTGCGCGTCATTCGGTTTCGCGCCGGCGCGGAGCAGAAAGCGGGCGCTGTCCACATCATTCCGCTGGGCGGCAAACATCAGCGGCGTGAAGCCGGTTTTCGAACCGGCGTGGACGTCGGCGCCTCCCTCGATCAATGCCTCGACAACCGCGGACTGACGTTGCGAGATCGCCCACATCAACGCGGTTTGTCCGCCGTTGGATTCCTGCGCGTTGGGATTCGCCTTGTTCGAGAGCAACGCACGCACCGTCGCGAGGTTGCCCCGGCGAGCCGCTTCCATGAGCGGCGTCTCGCCCGACATCAGGGCCGTATTGGGATCGGCGCCCGCCGCCAGCAGCTTGGCGGCCATCGCCGGATCCTGCGTGCGCCGCGGCGGCATACAGCGCCGTTGCGCCGAATTCGTTGGCGCCCTTCACGTTCGCGCCTGCGCGCAAGAGAAGATCGGCCATCGCCAGGTCATTGCGGGTGGCCGCCCAGACCAACGCGGCCGTGCCTTCGGCGCCCGGCGATATCCTGCTTCGCGCGGCCGTTCAACAGGGACTGCACGGCTGCGCGGTCCCCTTCCTTCGCGGCAGTCACCAGCGACGCATCGCTCGCGCCGGCGGCAAGCGCGGCACCTGCACACATCGTCGACGCCCATCAGTGCCGCCAGAATTGTTGCTCTCATGTTCATCGCCATTCTCCCGCGTGGACCGCGTAAATCGTGGGGGTCCGCTCTTCTCGAAGCGGCCCAGAGCTCCGGGCGGAGTGGCCGGCTGAAGCCGGCCCCGCCTTCGACGCATAGCGAATGCCCCGTCTAGGTGGTTGGCAAGTCCAACCGTCCCGTGCTGTCGCCCAGCTTCTCCACGTGCGGAACATCTGCCTTGTCCAGCATGGTGAGGAGCAGATTGGCCATCGGCGTGCGGTTGGGATAGCGGACATGCTGTCCGCCCTTGATCCCGCTCAACACCGCCGGCGACGAGCAGGAGCGACAGATCGGTATAGAGGTGCAGATTGGCGTCGCTCAGGCCGGCGCCGTAGAGGATCATCGAGTGATCGAGCAGCGAGCCGTCGCCGTCCGAGGTGGCTTTCAGCTGGCCGAGGTAATACGACAGCATCTTCGTGTGGAAGATGTTGATCTTCGTCGTCTTCTCCTGCTTCTCGGCATCGCCCTGGTGATGCGTGCAGGGATGATGGGCATCGCCGAATCCCAGCTCGGGATAGGCGCGGCCGCTCATCTCATGTCCCATCTGGAACGTGATGACGCGCGTCAGGTCGGTCTGCCAGGCCAGAACCATGAGGTCGGCCATCAACTTGAAGTAGTCGGAGAAGACCTCCGGGACGCCGACGGGGGCTCCGAAGGTGATGTCCTGGTGGCTCTGCTTCTCCGCCAGCTGCATGCGCCGCTCGATATCGCGGATAGCCTCCAGATACTGATCGATCTTGCCGCGATCCGTTCCGCCGACCTTCAGGCGCAGCCCCTTGACGTCCGCGTTGATGGCGTCGAGGATGCTGCGGTCTTCCTCTCTGAGGGCCAGACGCACCTTCGGATCGGTGCCCGCGTCGCCGAACAGACGCTCGAAGATGGCGCGTGGGCGGTTCTCCATCGGCAGCGGCGTGGTCTCGTTGCGCCATGAGATCGTGTTGTAGTAGGCGCAGCCGTAGGCCGACTCACAGGCGCCCACCACTTCGGGCGTCTCCAGACCGAGTTCGAGCGAGGCGAGCTGGGTGTGTTTGCCGAACTCCCTCGCGGCGATCTGGTCGGCGGATATGCCGGCGCGGAGGTCTGCGCCGGAGGTCATCTTCGCGTGCGTTCCCGTCAGCCAGGCGGTGCACGCGCGCGGATGGTCGCCGCCCACTTCGCCATTGAGGCCCGCGGCTTCCTGATTGTCGAGCCCGGAGATCACGAGCATGCGGTCTTTGAAGGCCGCGAGCGGCTCGAGCGTCCGGGTCAACTCCCAGTTGGCGCCCACGGCCTTGGGCGTCCACTCGCCGTTCAAATTGAAGATCCCGTTCGGGGTCTGCATGAACGCCATGCGGATCGGCCGTGTCGTGGGGGCGCCGAATGCCGGCGTCATGGCAGTCGAGCATGGGCAAGGCGAGGGTGGCGCCCACTCCGCGCAGGAAGGTGCGCCGGGGAATAGCTTTCTTAAAGATCACCATCGCTAACCCTCCTCATTTGAAATGGTGTGCTCTTGACGATGCCAAGAATGATTGATGACCATTTCTGATTGTCCGCGGCAGCGTCGCGCGCGATCTTGCGAAGAGCAGCGCTGTCGTACTCTTCCAGGCCACGACCGAGCGCATAGGTCAGCAGCCGCTCGGTGAACGTTTCAACGAACAGGTCCCGTTTCTTCACCAGGACCTCGCGCAAGCCCGCCGGACCGATGAACTTCGTGCCGTCGGGCAGGGCCCCGGAGGAATCGATCGGTCCCGACCCGGGTGCCGACGGAGTCGCGCCAGCCGCCAAGACCATCGAAGTTCTCCAGCGCGAAGCCGAGTGGATCCATCATGCGGTGGCACACGGCGCAGGTTGGATTGGCCCTGTGCTGTTCCATGCGCTGGCGCATGGTCAGCTTCTGCACGGTCCCATCGTCTTTCAACGATGGAACATTCGGCGGCGGAGGTGGTGGGGGCGTACCCAAGAGCTGCTCCAACACCCACTTTCCGCGGATGGTCGGCGCCGTCCGGTTGGGATAGGAGGTCACCGCCAATATGCTGCCCTGTCCGAGCAGTCCGTGTCGGTTCGGGTCTTCCAGCTTGACGCGGCGGAACTCAGGTGCCGTAAATGCCCTTGATCCCGTAGTGCTCGGCCAGGCGCTGATTGAGGAACGTGTAGTCCGTACTCAGCAGGTCGGCGACGCTCCGATCCTCCCGCACCTGACTTTCGATCAGGAGCTCGGTCTCCTTCGCAAGGGCCTGGCGCAGGTTCTCGTCGAAATACGGATAGGTGGTCGTATCCGGCGTGATCCGCGCGATGTTGCGCAGGAACAGCCATTGGCCGGAGAAGTTCTTCACCAACGCCTGCGAGCGCGGATCGGCCAGCATGCGCTTGACCTGCGCCTGCAGGACCGACGGGTCGGAGAGGCGCCCGCTCTCGGCAACGGCGAGCAGCTGGTCGTCGGGAATGCTGCTCCACAGGAAGAACGACAGGCGTGACGCAAGCTCGATGTCGCTGACCTTGTAGACGCTCCCGGGTGCCGCGCCCGGCGGATCGTGTTCCGCGCGGAACAGGAAGTCGGGCGACACCAGAATCTTCTGCAACGCCAGCCTCACGCCCGCGTCGAAGCCGCCGTTCTGTGCGCCCGTCTTGTAGAGCGCGAGCAGTTGCGTCGTGTCGCTGGCGCTGACCGGACGCCGATAGGCGCGGTGGGCGAGATTGGACAGGATTTTCTGCGCGCACGCCTCTTGCTCGGCTGACCGCAGACGGACGGCAGATGAAAATCCTGTCGCGGGTGACTGTTTCACCCGGCCCCTGCACATTGAACGGACCGGCCACCGTAATGCTGCCGACGCCTTCGAAGTACGTCGACACCACGTCGTCCCGGACTCGTTCGATGATGCCTTCCTGAAGCAGCGTATCTTTCAGGAACGTGGCAGCAAGCTCTCGTGTGCCGGCCTTTACCGGGCACGCGGACCTTGAGATGTGCATCAGGAGGAGTTCCGCCGCCGAGCACGACCTTCTTGGGGTTGGCCGCAATGGTGAACAGCTGCAGCCTTTGATCATCGAGCCTCAGATCGAGCTTGCGTTCCCGCTCGAGGCCCAAGGTATTCGTCGTCCCTGTTCCGTTGCACGGTGACCGAAATTTCGTATTCGCCGTCCACCGGGAACAGGTGGCGCACGATGGTGCCGCCGCGCGAGCCGGCCGGCGCGGCTTCGCTCAGGCGATCGGCCTGAATGAGCCCATGAGGAACGGTATAGGTTTGATAGGCGACGGGGATCGTCGTATCGCCCACTGCGGTACGGCTGATCTTGCGTGCCGCCGACAGATATCGTTCCAGCAAGACGGGCGATACCTGCAACACGTCCGCGATGTTGTCGAAGCCGTAGCCGATGTCGTCGGCCGGCAACAACTCCGCGACGTCTATCTCGAGCGCCAGCAAATCGCGAACGGCATTCCCGTACTCCGTTCGGTTGAGCCGATGGACCGTGCGGCGTCCCGGATTGGGCTTGGCCTCCGCGAGGCGATCGCGGCCGGTCTCGATATACCTGACGAGCGCGTCGTAGGTGGCCGCATCGGGCCGCGGCATGCCGGCAGGCGGCATCTCGCGGTTGCGCAGCTTGCGCGCCAGCTTCTCCCACGTGGCGCCATTGGTCTCCAGGTTGGCGGTGTCCAGGGTGTCCAGCGGCAGTCCTGCAAATGGCGTGGCACCGCTATGACAGCTGATGCAATATTTGTCCAATGTCGCGCGATGGGTGGTCGCGGCTGCGGGCGCGAGGCGAGGGAGAATTCTGCGCCGGCAGTGTTGCCGCGGACAAGAAAACCGCGCCGGCCAGTGCAATGCTTATGGACGCCAGTGCCCGGGTTCGAAGCATATGTCGCTCCCTCCCACGCGCAAACGAGTCACATAGCAGCGGAGGTTACACCCAACGTTGCCTCGTTACAAGCATTCTCGTGGTGCTATTTTGCCCGCAAATGGCGCTTCTGCGACTCGCCAGCCGGCGGTGACCGCCACCTGGCGGCAGGCCGGCAGGATCCTGAACTATCCTCAGCCTGACTTCGCATGCTGCACGCCCTCTCCGCGCTCCATGCGAGGCGCGTCCACGATTCATCAGCCAGGGTGCGCAGCGTCTGCATCGCCTTGATAGCACTCGTCTTCGCCTCACCTGCCATTGCTGAGCAGGGCAAGCTGCGCGAACGGCTGACGCCCGAGGTCATGGCGGTGGTCTATCCCGGCGCCGAACGCCTCGGGATGGAGGAAGGCTCGCCGCCCGCGATCGCGGTCTTCAAGGGCGACACAGATTGTCGCCTATGTGTTTTCGACCCTCGACATCATCGCGGCGCCCGGCTATTCGACGACGCCGTTCGACGTCATCGCCGGCGTCGATCTCAGCGGCCGCATCACGGGGGCCAAGGTCGTCTTCCACCAGGAGTCGATGATCGTTCACGACACCGTGCGCCAGCGCCAGCTCGACACGTTTCTTGCCCGCGAAGCCGGCAGGCCGCTGCGCGGCGGCACCAACGCGCTGCCGCCGGACTACGTCGACGGCGCCACCATCAGCGCGCGCGCCATGCGCGCCGCCGTCCTCACCACCGCGGGGCTGGTCCTGCGCGCGCGCGCCGCGCGACCGCGCACCGCTGCGACCGCTGTGACCGCCGCGACCGCTGCGCCCCCTGTCGCCGCGTGTGACCGTTCCGACCCTCGATCTCGAGAGCTTCAGCATCAAGTCCTGGAACGACCTCCTCGCCGAGGGCGCCGTGGTGCAACGGCGGGTGACCTCGGGCGAGGTTGCGACGGCCCTCGCCAATGCGGGCGCGGCCGGCGCCAAGCTCGACTGGCCGCTCGGCGCGGGCGACGATCTCTATATCGAATTCATGACGGCGCTGGTCACGCCACCCGCCATCGGCGGCAATCTGCTCGGCCTGCTGAAATTCGAGGACTACAAGCGCGCAGCTGCCGAGCGGCGCCCACGCGATCTTTGTCGCCTCCAACGGTCCGTACGATTTTCTCGGCACGAAATACTTTCAGGAGTCCGAGGGCAACCGCTTCGATCGCCTGCGCGTGATTCAAGACGGGAAGACGTTTGGGTTCGTGCAAAACGACTATGCCTATGCCACGCCCATCGAAGGGCAGCAGGTTACCGGGCTGTTCGCGCTGCCGGCCAATGCCGGCTTCGACCCGCTGAAGCCGTGGCGACTGGAGATTCTGATCAATAGCGCCGGCACGCCACCGGTGACGGTCGCGTTCGGGCTCGACTACAAGGTCCCGGACGCCTATGTCCTGCAGGTCCCGGCCCCACAGTCCTCATGCCGCAGCCGCAGCCGCAGCCGCCGCCGGAGCCGCAGCCGCGCCGCAGCCGGAGCCGGAGCTGGAGCTGGAGCTGCTGCCGCCCGTCGCCCGCCTGGGTCGAGGCCTGGAGCGACGCGCGGGTGAACATCGCGATTCTCGCCGTGCTCCTGTCGGTGCTCACGCTGATCTTCATCTTCCAGGCGACGCTGGCGCGCTCTCGCGTTGCCCACCGGTTCGTGCGCACTGGATTTCTGCTGGTTGTTCTGGTCTGGCTCGGCTGGACCGCCGGCGTGCAGCTCTCGATCGTCAACGTCATCAACTATGTCAGGGCGCCGTTCAATCACGTCGATATCGGTTTCTACCTTGCCGAGCCGCTGATGGTCATCATCGCCGGCTACACGCTCGTCTCGGTGGTGTTGATTGGGCGCGGCGTGTTCTGCGGCTGGCTGTGCCCGTTCGGCGCGCTGCAGGAGCTGCTCGGCCAGCTCTCCCGCGCGCTGCGCGTGCCGCAATGGAACCCGCCGGTCGCGCTGGAGAAGCGCTTGTGGATGGGCAAGTACATCGCAGCCGCAGCGGTGCTGGCGTTGGTGATGACCGAGATCGACCCAGCGGGGGCCACGCTGGAGATCGAGCCGTTCAAGACGGCGATCACCACGAAATTCACGCGCGCCTGGCCCTATGTGCTCTATGCCGGTGCGCTGCTGGCCATCGGGCTGTTCTCGGAGCGCGCCTATTGCCGCTTCCTGTGTCCGCTGGGTGGCGTGCTCGCATTCCTCGATCGGCTGCACCTTCTCAATCTGCTCAAGCGTCGTCCCGAATGCGGCAGTCCCTGCCGCTTGTGCGAACGCGGGTGTCCGGTGCGGGCGATCGAGCCGACGGGCAAGATCGTCACCGTCCGAGTGCTTTCAGTGCCTCGATTGCCAGGTCGAGTATTACGACGACAAGCGATGTCCGCCGCTGGTGCGGGCCGCCAAGCTGCGCGGCGAGGCAAAGCCGATCGGCGTCAGGGTGAACAATGCCTGAAGAACTCGCAGCTCCAGCAGGCACGCCGATGCTCACGCGAAGGACGTCCGACGCGCCGCCGTTTCTTGCGCGTCGTTGCGGCGGTTGCCGGCCTGCCGCTGATCATCGCGGCGGTGCGCGCGACCGCGCCGAAAGCTCAGTTGCACAGCTGGCACGGCGAAGTGCTTGGCGCACTGTCGGAGCTCACGTTGTGGCACCCCGACGCCGCATTCGCGCAACGCACGATCCTGCGGGTGCGCCACGAGATCGAGCGCTTCGAGCGGATCTTCAGCCTCTATCGGCCGGACAGCGAAATCTCGCGCCTCAACGAAGCCGGCAAGCTGATGAAGCCGTCGCCGCGAGCTGCGCACACTGGTCGAGGAAAGCCAACGCCTCGGTGAGCTGAGCGGCGGCGCGTTCGACATTTCGGTACAGCCCTTGTGGCGACTGTACGAGGCGCATTTCTGGTCGCGACCGACATCCAGCCGGACATCGCGGCGCGCGCGCGCGACGTTGCGCACGCGCCGTCGTGGATTTCCGCCAGATCGACAGCGGCGCGGCCGCGATCGGGTTCGCGCGCGCCGGCATGGCCATTACGCTGAACAGCATTGCCCAGGGCTACATCACGGACGCCATCGCCGACATGCTGCGCAATGAAGGCTTTGAGAGCGCCGTGGTCGATCTCGGCGAATACCGCACCATCGGCCGCCACCCGGATGGGCGTCCGTGGCGCATTGGCATCCGCGACGGCAGGGACTTCGGCAGCATCGACCGCATGGTCGACCTCGAGGACATGGCGCTCGCCGTGTCCGGTGGGTACGGCACGACATTCGAGGCGAGCGGGCGCTTCCACCATATTTTTGATCCGCGGACCGGCGCGAGCGCCAACAGCCTCGTGGACGTGGCGGTGATTGGTCCGCAGGGCGACGGCAGCGGACGGGCTCGCAACCGCCATCTGCGTCGCCGGCGAGGCTCTCGCGCCGACGCTGCTCGCGGCCTATCCACAGATGCGGGCGATCCTGACCCGGTTGGACGGGACGTCGCGCATCACGCGAGGGAGCGAAGTATGAGCGTGCCTATTGCAAATCGCAGATTGCTGATTGCGCTTCTCGTGGTCGTTCCGGCCGCTCTCCTTGCCCAGACGCGCCCCCAACCCGGCACGAAGCTGTCGCTGGAACCAGATCGAAGCACAGATGTTTCATGTCAGCGCGGGCAAGAGGCTCAAGCCCACGTCGTGGCCGAACGGTGCCCGCGTCGCGGTCGGGCTCAGTTTCGACGTCGACAATGCGACGGCCAGATCTGGCGACCGGCAACCTTGATCTCGGAAAACATCTCGCGCGGCGAATATGGCGCGGTTGACGGCTTGCCGCGCATCTTGCGGCTGCTCGACAAATACCAGATTCCCGCGTCGTTCTTTATTCCCGCGGTCAGCCATCTGCTGCATCCGCAGATGATTCCCGCACATCATGGCGAGCGGGCGTCACGAGATCGGGGTCCACGGCTGGATTCACGAGCACCTGCCGTCCGTCAATGATGCGGGGCCGAGCAGGACATGCTCAACCGCGCGATCGACACATTGACGAAAGCGATTGGGAAGCGGCCGGTTGGCTACCGCGCGCCATCCTGGCAGTTCAGCTCATGGACCATGAAGCAGATCAAGGATGCGGGCTTCTCTACGACAGCAGCCTGATGGCGAGCGACGACGCGTACGAGATTCTGCTCGACCAGCAGCCGACAGGCGTCGTCGAGCTCCCGATCGAACGGATCCTCGACGACTTTCCGTACTTCGGCGGCGCGACCAACGGCGGATTGCCCAATCCGGACCTGATCGAGCAGGTGTTCCGGTCGAGTTCGATGTCGCCTACGAGGAGCGCGGACTCTTCATTCTCACGATGCACCCGCACATCACGGGCCATCGCTCGCGGATCGCCGGCCTCGAGAAACTGATCCGCCACATAAAGTCGAGGCCCGGCGTCTGGTTCGCGACGCACGAACAAATCGCGCGGTATGTGAAGGCGACTCCCGCGTCTTGAACTTCCCCCTGCTGCAATCCTATTCAGACACGTTCAGTGCGACGAGACGCCACCGACCCTCGACACGCCGAAAGTAGGCGGCCGGCGTCCGCCCTCTCAACAGTCGCGCGGCGATATATCCACGTCGGCCGCCGCCCGCGTCAACCGCTCTCCAATCCGTTCGCCCTTCTGGTCCGTCGATCGGTCGAACCACGTGATTGGCCCCAGGGCGACGGCTGCGGACGGGCTCGCAACCGCCAACTGTGTCGCCGGCGAGGCGCTCGCGCCGACGCTGCTCGCGGCCTATCCACAGATGCGGGCAATGCTGACTCGGTTGGACGGCACGTCGGTGGCGTCACCGCAAAGGGATTGTCGGCGGCGTGAAATGGGACTTACGACGACCGTCTCTGTCGCGATCCCACAACAGGCCGCCGCGGCTCTGCGCGAGCCCTCTGGGCTAACGGTCGGTTGCTTGTGTCACTCTGAGCGTGTTCGGCATGACCCTGCACGCGGTCGTTCAGCAATGACGCGCTACAATTCGCCGTCCGCTGACGATTGGAGGTGACCATGCCGACAGCACTTGGGTCCACTCACACCGGAGGACCTCGAAACGATTCGAACTCTATCGGAAGAACAATGGACCGCGGCCGCCATCGCGAGAGACTGGGACAAGGCGCTCGCGATGTGTGCTGAGGACATCGTGTACATGCCCGCCGATCACGCGATCCTGAGCGGACACGCCGAGCTGCGAGCATGGTTCGAGCAGTTTCCCCCGATTCGGACAATTACGCAGCCCCTCGAATCCGTGGATGGACAAGGAAATATCGCGATTTCGCGCAACTCTCTTGCGGTCACGATCGACGTCGCAGGCAAGCTCCTCGAGAACACGGGGAAGGTCCTATGTGCGTGGCACAGGGACACTTCTGGTCAGTGGCTGGTAAAGACCGTCTGCTGGAATTGGGACCGGCCTCTTGTTGGTATCGAGTAATTCACAGTCTGGTTCGCGCGTAGAACGCAACCCAACAGGGCGCTGCCTGGGTCGGCCGCCGCTGCAATGTGAGCAGCCGCTGATGAACGCTGGCCGTTAGGGCGCAGGGAAGAGCCAATGGCGACCCATGAACAGTCCGCGTGCCCCGTGCATGCCGACTTCGATCCACTCTCGCCTTCCTTCCTTGCCGATCCGTTCGCCGTGCTCGCCTCGCTTCCGCGTGAGATGCCGGTGTTCTACGCGCCGTCGATCGACTACTACGTCGTCACCCGCTACGCCGACATCGAAGCGGTCTTCCTCGACGAGGAGACCTATTCTGCCGCGCCCGCACAGCTCCCGCTCGTACCGCTCGCGCCGGAAGCGGCCCAGATCCTCCTCGCAGGCGGACACAAACCCCAGCCATCGATGGTGAGCCTCGACCCACCCGCGCATACACGTCTCCGTTCGCCGACCGCGCGCGCGTTCACGCCGCGACGCGTCGCGGAGATGGAGCCTCGGATCCGGGCCACCGTGGGCGAGCTGCTGGACGCCATCGATCCGTCGGCGCCGTTCGACCTCGTCTCCACGCTCACGTTCCCGCTCCCGGCCACTATCATCTTCAGCTTCGTCGGTGTCCCCCAACGTGACTGGCCCCAGCTGAAGGAATGGTGCGGCCACCGCGCTGCTCTCGCCTGGGGACGGCCGACGCCCACCGAGCAGATCCATCACGCCGAGAATATGGCGGCGTATCGTCGGCTACCTGCGCGGACTCGTCGCATCGAAGGCCACCGCACGGGACGACGCGCTTCGCAAGCGCGTTGTTGGCGATCCACGACGATGATCCCGAGGCGCTGACACATGAGGAGATCGCTTCGATCCTCTACTCGCTGACGTTTGCGGGACACGAGACGACGAACTATCTGATCGGGAACGTGGTGCGCCGGTTGCTCGAGAATCCAGCACTCTGGGAGGCGGTCGTCGCCGACCCCGCGTTGATTCCTGGCGCTGTGAACGAGACGCTCCGCTACGACCCATCCGTCCCGGTCTGGCGACGGATAGCAAAGCGACCTGTCACCCTCGGGGGCGTGAACGTACCCCAAGGTGCGAAGTTGTTCCTCTGGCTGGCCGCATCCGGTCGCGACGCATCCGTCTTCCCGCAGCCCGAGACGTTTGATGTGCGACGTGCGAACGCGACGAAGACCCTCGCCTTCGGCAGGGGCATCCACTATTGCCTCGGCGCCGCGCTCGGCCGACTCGAGGCACAGATCGCACTCGAGGGCTTGACGCGCCGGTTCCCGCGTCTGCGGCTCCTCCATGGTCAGACGACTCTCCTTTCACCCAAATATCTCGTTTCGCGGACCGGAAGCCCTTTGGGTGCGGGCCAGATGAAGACGAGCGGAAGAAGCCCGCAGCTACTGGCGGCCTACGGGCGCATGGAGCTGGCGGTGGCTCAGGAACGCCGGCAGCGGCCTATCATTGATTGGTCCTCGCGAACTTTGACTGGGGTTGCAGTCGGATGCCATTGTTCGCGTTGCGGGCGATGAACCTCAGGCGCTGATGCGGCCGCGATCGACGATGACTTCGAAACGGCTCTCCGGCGACAACAAGTCCCAGCCGACCATCCAATCGTAGATTCGCTCGTACTCCTCCACCGTATACGGCCGAGGATAGACGTACCGAAATCTGCCGAGATAAAAATCCGCTTCGCTGAGCTCTGCGATCTCTTTCGGCACCTCCCTGATCATGTATTTCAGGTAGGGCTCGATGCCGTCGTTGATGCTGTCGACGGCGCGGCGAATGGCCCGATCGACACTCGCATAGCCTTCCGGGTCGAGGGATGGCACGCCGACCTCGGCACCCTCATAGAAAGCCTCGCAGATGATCTTGTGTCCACGTTTGACGGCGACCGTGATCCACGGCTCCATGAGTGCGGCCGCACCCAGCTTGCCGTCTTCCAGAAACCGAAGCCTTTGCTTGGGGCCGCCGACGTGCCCGGGCCTGATTTCGTGCCTCTTGAGGTATCCCTCCAGCAATGCCAGGGTCACATAGTGAGATCCGGCGTGCATGTTGACGCCAACGAGCACGTTGTGCAGGTCCGCGGGCACGTTGTAGGGGGAATCTCCCCTGACGACAATCGCCTGTGTCGCAACCGCAGCCCGCTTGGAGATCACCCGCGCGCCTTCGCGGCTGTCCTGCGTCCGGCGGATCTGACCCCACTCGCACGCCCGATACATGCAGAACTCTCCGCGTTCGATCCCTTCGTGCCAGCCATAGGATTTCACCGCTCTGTGATCCTCGATTGGCTGTTCCGGAACCTGACCACGGCCCGCGATGAAGAGCTGGCCGACAATCCCATGCTTCGCCGGACACTTCAGGCCCTGTCCCTGGAGCAAGAGCTGAGCACGGTCCAGCTCCTGGCGCTCTCGCAATCCGAGACGGCGGCCCTGGTCGCTCTCCTCGCGCCGGCTCGCCACGCGCCGGCGATCGAGCCGCTCGGCCATCAGGTCTGGGTCTCCACCGAGGGGAATCCCCTCATGATCGTGGAGACACTGCGCGGGCTGCAAGACAGCACCGCGGAGCGGCTGGCGCTACCGCAACGAGTGCGCGAGGTGATCGGGCTCCGCCTCGAGCGGCTCGTCGACGCGAGCCGGTCACTGCTGAGCGTCGCCGCGGTGATCGGACACGAGTTCGAGTTCGAGCTCCTGCGCCAGGCCGCCGGCCTGGAAGAGGATGCCACCGCCCAGGGGGTGGAAGAGCTCGTTCGGCGGCGCCTCCTGACCGCCACCGGAGACCGCCTCGACTTCACGCACCATCGGATCCGCGACGTCGCCTACGGCGAGCTTCCCTCGTGGCGTCGCCGGCGCTTGCATTGCCAGGTCGCCGAGGCGATCGAGGACCTCTACGCCGACCGTCGGCCAGATTTCTGGGAGGCGCTCGCCGAGCATTTCGAGCGGGGCCAGCAACGGGCCAAGGCAGCCGACTACTACCTGGCGGTTGCCCGACGGGCGCGGCGGCGCTACGCCTACACGACCGCCGAGCGATCGTGCGAGCAAGCAGCGACCGCGGCGGCGAAGGCTCGCGACGCCAGCGAGCAGCACAGACGGGCCTTGGAGTTGCACGGCGACCTCCACAGCCTGCGCGGTGCCCTCGAGGCGGCAAACCAACGCTACGAGGCCGCCCTGGACCTCCAGCCGAGCGAGGCGGCGCGGCGGCGATTGGCCAACAAGCTCCACCGGCCGCGGCTCACATCTCGCGATGGGGCTCGTATCGCCTACTACGAGCACGGGACCGGCGCGGAGACGCTGCTGTTCATGAACCCGATCGTCTACGGCCTGGAGATCTTCCAGCCGGTCCTCGAGCACCTCTGCCAGGAATTCCGGGTCATCACGATGGACGCACGCGGCACCGGGCGGTCCCACCCGGTACGTCCGCGGTACGCCACCTTGGATCATGCCGCCGACGTCGAGGCCGTCATCGAGGCGGCCGGGGGACCGGTGACGGCGATCGGCATTTCCAAGAGCAGCAGCATCCTGGTCCGGCTGGCCATCGCCGCCCCCGCGCTCGTCAAGAGGCTCGTGCTCATGGGCACCGTGCTCGACTTCTGGCCCAACACCGGTTCTCCGCCGGTGAGCGAGCAGGACGCGCAGTTCCGAGCCGCGCTGCGAAGCGGCGACTTCGAGCAGGCCATGCGCCTCTTCGTCGCCACCATCGTCACCGACGCCGGCACCGGCGAGCTCGCCGAGCAGCTCACCCGAAATCTGCTGCGCCTGCCGCAGGACACCGTCCTGGGCGTCTGGGCGGCAGATCCCGATGTCGATATCAGACCCGTGCTTTCACAGGTCAAGACGCCCACCCTCGTTCTGCACGGCACTCAGGATGCTCGTGTTCCGCTGACCACCGCGCACTACCTCGCGGAGCACCTGCCCGATGCCCGGCTGTATCTCTTCGAGGGCGTCGGCCGCCTTCCCATCTTCACGGCCACCATCGAGTTCTGCGACGTCCTCCGACGCTTCGTCAAGACGGGGGACATCGTCGCTTCGCCCTCGGCATTCGCCGGCCTGTCGCCTCACCCCCGGACCTGACCCCGGCGTTCCGGCCAGCGAAGCCCGGACCTCGCTTCGTCCGCGGATCTTCGCCTCCTAGCAGAGAAGCGTGCCGACCGCGGCGCGTCGACCGGTTCGGGTGGCCTGCCTCCGACTCCCGGAGTATACTCGGCGGCACTTTCTGGACCGGTCCATCGGGGTGCACTCGGGATGCTCCGATTCTTCGTGTCCCGTATCGGCCAGACGCTCGCCGTGCTCTTCACGGTGTCGGTGATCATCTTTGCCCTCATGCGCATGATCCCCGGCGATCCCATCCTCATGATGCTCGGCGACGATTTCACCCAGCAGGCCTACGAGCGCCTGCGCGCCAAGCTCGGCCTCGACCGCTCGATCGCGACCCAGTACGTGATCTGGCTGCGCACCGTCCTGCAGGGCGACTTCGGCGACTCTTACCTGAACCACGAGCGGGTGGGCCGGCTGGTGTGGGACGCCTTCCTGCCCACGCTCTCGCTCGTCGTGGCCAGCCTCGTCGTCGGCATCCTGATCGCCATGCCCTCGGGGATCATCGCCGCCATGCGGAAGGACAGCGCCTGGGACTAGGGCTCGATGGGCTTCGCCATCTTCGTCTACTCGATGCCGAGCTTCTGGAAGGGCATCGTCCTGATCTGGATCTTCAGCGTGTACCTCCGCTGGTTCCCGGCGATGGGCTACGTGCCCGTCTGGGAGACCTCTGGGACGGGCTCTGGAAGCTCGTGCTGCCCGCGATCACGCTCGGAACGTTCTTCTCGGGTCTCGTCGCCCGCATCATCCGCTCGAGCCTGCTGGAGGTGCTCGACCAGGACTACATCAAGGCCGCGCGCGCGCGGGGCGTGCGCCAGGCGGCGCTGGTCTACCGGCACGCGCTGGCCAACGCGCTGATCCCCGTGGTGACGGTGATCGGACTGCAGTTCGGCGCGCTGCTGGGCGGCGCGGTGCTCACCGAGACGGTCTTCGGCATCCCCGGCATGGGCCGGCTCACGGTGGCGGCGATCCTGAACCGCGACTACGCCATCGTGCAGGGCGCGATCCTGGTCGGCGTGTTCGCCGTCGTCGTCGTGAATCTCGCGGTGGATCTCACCTACGCCTTCCTCAACCCGCGGATCCGGCTGGCCTGATGGCGCGACCGCTCGACGCCGAGGTCCTGCCCGTTCAGGCGCCCGCCACGAGGACGGTCGCGGTCGCCGGGGCGGGGGCGGCCCGGCGGTGGTGGAGGCGCTTCGCGCGCAATCGCGGGGCCGTGTTCGGGCTGGCGGTGTTCCTGGCCATCGTCGGGATGGCGACCTTCGCCCCCGCGCTCGCCCCGTACGACCCGCTGGTCCAGGGCGTGGGGCCGGCCAACGCACCACCGAGCTGGGCCCACTGGGCCGGGCACCGACAGCTTCGGGCGCGACATGCTGAGCCGCATCATCTACGGCGCCCGCATCGCGCTGGTGGTGGGCCTCGTCGCGGTGCTGCTGGCCATGGTGGTCGGCGTGACCCTGGGGCTCGTGGCCGGCTACTACGGCGGCGCGATCGACGCCGTGATCATGCGCGTGATGGACGGACTCTTCGCGTTTCCCGTCATCATCCTGGCCATCGCGATGATGGCGGTGATGGGCTTCGGCGTGAAGAACGTCATCATCGCCGTCGCCGTCGGCTTCGTCGCGCCCTTCGCCCGCGTCACGCGCGCCGACGTGCTGGCCGTGAAGGAGGAGCCCTACATCGAGGCGGCGCGGTTGGCCGGGGTGTCCGGGCCGGCCATCATCGCCCGCCACGTCCTACCCAACGTGCTGGCGCCCATCATCGTGCAGGCCGCGCTGCGCGTGTCGGGCGCGATCATCACCGAGTCGGGCCTCTCGTTCCTCGGCCTCGGCCCGCCGCCGCCCACGCCGGTGTGGGGCTCGATGATCGCCGAGGGGCGCAACTTCATCGTGATGGCGCCGCACATCTCGACGATCCCGGGGATCGCGCTCATGGTGACCATCGTCGGCCTCAACCTGCTGGGCGACGGGCTGCGAGACACCCTCGACCCGCGGCTGCGCCGATGACCGAGCCCGTCCTCGACGTCCGCGATCTGGTGGTCGACTTCGCGGCCGAGGATGGGCCGTTGCGCGCCGTCGATGGGGTCAGCTTCGCGATCGGCCGCGGAGAGATCGTCGGCCTCGTCGGCGAGTCGGGCGCCGGCAAGACCCTCACCTCCGAGGCCATCCTCGGATTGGTCCGCAGCCCGCCCGGACGGGTGAGCGGCGAGGTCCGCTTCCGCGGTCAGGATCTCCTGTCGCTCGACGAGCCGGCGCTCGCTCGCATCCGCGGCAAGGAGATCGCGATGATCTTCCAGAACCCCGGCGCCTCGCTGAACCCCGTGTTCCGCGTGGGCACCAGCTGGTGGAGGCGATGGCGCTGCACCTGGGCGACGGCCGCGGCGCGCTGCGGCGGCGGGCGGACGGGGATCCTGTCGCGCGTCGGCATCCCGTCGGCGGCCGCGCGGGCCCGCGACTACCCGCACCAGTTCACCGGCGGCATGGCCCAGCGCGTGATGATCGGCATGGGCGTCTCCTGCGCGCCGGCGCTGCTGATCGCCGACGAGCCGACGACCGCGCTCGACGTCACCATCCAGGCCCAGGTGCTCGCGCTGATCCGCCGGCTCGCGCGCGAGATCGGCATGGCCGTGCTCCTCGTGTCGCACGACCTCGGGATCGTCTCGCAGATGTGCCACCGCGTGATCGTGATGTACGCCGGCCGCGTGGTGGAGGAGGCCCCGATCGCACGGTCTTTCACGCGCCGGCCCATCCGTACACGCGCGCGCTGATCGCCTGCCTGCCCGGGCTCGACGACGGCGCGCGGCTCGGCGCCATCCCCGGCGTGATGCCGGGGCTCACGGCGCTGCCCTCCGGCTGCCGCTTCCACCCGCGCTGCCCGTTGGCCGAGCCCCGCTGTGCCGCCGAGGTACCCACGCTGTGGCGTGCCGGCGCGGGGCAGGTCGCCGCCTGCCACCTGGTGGGAAACGGCAGAGCGAGCCACGCGGCGTCCGATGCCCGAGGCGGGCCCGCGTGGATGGCGCCGCTGCTCGAGGTCGACGATCTCGCCAAGCACTTCCCGCTCCCGCAGGGCTGCTCGCCCGCGTTCGCGCCGACGCCGCGTTCGTGCGCGCGGTCGACGGCGTCAGCTTCACGATCGAGCCGGGCGAGACGCTCGGGCTGGTGGGCGAGAGCGGGTGCGGCAAGACGACGACCGGCCGCCTCGTGCTGCGCGCCATCGAGCCGACCCGCGGACGCATCGTCTTCGACGGCGAGGACATCACCGCGCTGCCGGCCGGCGCGCTGCTGCCGTTCCGGCGCAAGGCGCAGATCGTCTTCCAGGACCCGTACACGTCGCTGAACCCGCGCATGACGGTCGGGCGCATCGTCGGCGAGCCGATCCGCGTGCACCGGCTCGCCGCGAGCGCGAGTCGCCCGACGCGCGTGGGCGCCCTGCTCGACATGGTCGGGCTGCAGCCCGAGCACGCCGAGCGCTACCCGCACGAGCTGTCCGGCGGCCAGCGGCAGCGCGTCGGCATCGCCCGCGCGCTGGCCGTCGGGCCGCGGCTCATCGTCGCCGACGAGGCCGTCTCGGCGCTCGACGTGTCGGTGCGCGCGCAGATCCTGAACCTGTTCGTCGACCTGCGCGAGCGGCTGGGCCTGGCGTACCTCTTCGTCTCGCACGACCTCGGGCGTGATCCGCTTCGTCAGCCACCGGGTCGCCGTGATGTATCTCGGCACGCTGGTGGAGGTCGCGCCCACCGCGGCGCTCTTCCGCAGCCGCTGCACCCGTACACGCAGGCGCTGCTCGCGGCCATCCCCACCATCGGCGACGGACGCCGTCGATCTTCGACGAGCCGCGCCTGCTCGAGGGCGAGCTGCCGAGCCCGATCGATCTGCCGCGGGGCTGCCGCTTCGCGGGCCGCTGTCCCCACCGGATGGCCCGCTGTGAGGAGGTCGAGCCCCCGCTCGGCGGCGGCGCCCGGCCACGTCGTGGCCTGCCATCTCTACGCCAGCAGGAGGACCCCCATGAAGAGCCGTGACGGATTCGAGGTCGTCAACGAGATGCTGCGCGAGGAGGTCAACCGCCGCCAGGCGCTGAAGGCGCTCGGCTGGTCGGCGGGCTCGGCGGGAGCTGGCGCCCTGGCCCTGCCCGGGTGGCCCACGCCCAGAAGCCGAAGACGGCGGCACGATCAAGATCGGCAGCTTCAGGAACATCGACACCCTCGACCCGCACCACACGACGTCGATCATGGCCTGCGCGATCCACAACAACATCTACAACGGCCTGCTGAAGATCACCTCGCCCGACGGCAAGGGCGTCGACTTCAAGCCGGAGCTGGCGCGGGAGTGGGAGATCCAGGGCGATCGCGTGCACGTCTTCCGCCTGCACAAGGGCGTCACCTTCCACGACGGCGACCCCTGCACGGCCGCCGAGGTGAAGTGGAACCTGGAGCGCGTGAAGGACAAGGCGCAGTCGCCGATCCACGCCTGGAAGCTCGAGCTGCTGGAGGCCATCGAGACGCCCGACCCCACACCGTGAAGCTGCACTTCACGAAGCCCTACCCGTTCCTGCGGGTCGCCTTCACCGGCTCCACCGGACGCGCGGCACCATCGTCAGCCCGAGGGCCGTGAAGGAGAAGGGCGAAGGCCTACGGGCGCAGCCCCGTCGGCACCGGGCCCTTCAAGTTCGTCGAGTGGAAGGAAGGCGATTACATCCTGCTCGAGAAGAACCCGAACTACTGGGAGACGGACGCCGCCGGGGCAAGCTGCCCTACCTCGACAAGGTCCTGATCAAGATCATCATCGAGCCGTCCACGCTGGTCGCCGCGGTGAAGACCGGCGAGGTCGACTGCATCAACTACGCCTCGCCGCAGTTCGTGGGCGACCTACGCAAGGATCCGAAGCTCACCGTCTCTCCGCGGTCGGCGGCAACTGGCGCTGCATGCACTTCAACCTCGCCAAGGAGCCGTTCAGCGACAAAGCGCTGCGCAAGGCGGTGACCTTCGCCATCGACCGGAAGGAGATCGCTCGAGAAGGTGGAGTTCGGCGAGGCCATCGTCGCCCACGGCCCGATCTCGCCGCCGATGGGCGCCTTCTACGACCCGGCCTTCGAGTCGGGCAAGAACGGGCAGTACTTCGATCTCGAGCAGGCGAAGGCATCATGAAGCAGGCCAAGTACGACGGCCGGCGAGGTGCTCTGCTGTCCGTCAACGCCGGCGGCCGACCCGCGGCAGGCCGAGGTCGTGCAGGCCCAGCTCGCCAAGATCGGCGTCAAGGTGAAGATCGAGCTCGCGGACTTCCCGACCTTCCGCCGGCGCTGGCTGCAGGAGCGGCAGTGGGATCTGGTGCAGCTGCAGTGGGACGCCGACCTCGACCCCGACGAGACGCTCTACCCCGAGCTGCACTCGACGCGAGGCGTGGAACGCCGGCAAGTGGGTCAACAAGGACTTCGACCAGGCGGTGGAGGCCGCGCGCCGAGGAGCGACTTCAAGAAGCGCAAGAAGTACTACGACGACGCCGTGAAGGCGATCCTCGAGGACGCGCCGGTCGCGATCATGCTGCACGTCAACGAGCAGAAGGTCCTCGCCAAGCACGTGAAGGGCTTCCAGATGATCCCGGCGGGCCTGATCAACATGCACAAGGTCTGGCTGGACCGCGCCTCGGTCAGGCCGGCCGCCAAAGGATGGCACCCGTGCAAGGGCGAACCGTCACGGGCTTGAGGGCGTCGGCCATCTTCCGATCTTCACGGCCACCACCGAGTTCTGCGACGTCCTCCGGTGCTTCGTCACGACGGGAGAGATCCTGCTTTCGAGGGACGGCTACGTCATAAATCAGAGGAACCCTCCGTTACAGCAAGGTAATTCCAAGACCAAATCCTGCTGGCAACCTGGACTTTCTCGTCAAGTAATACCTGTTGTCAACGGTAAACGTGAACCAAAATGGGCAAAGGTAGTGTTCGTCAATTGTCAGTTGACGGGAAGAGATCAAGGCGGATTGGGTTTAGGGCGTCGCCACCAGCGCTGCCAAGCAACGGGGTTAGCCGACAATCTTTTAACTTGCAGGACTTCGGCCAGGCGGGATTCCAACTGCGTGCCCTGGCGTTTGAAACGCCGGTTGATCTCCACTCGATGTTCTTCTCCACCGCGCCGCTGCCGCTTTTACCGCCGCCACCCGGCGGCCGCACTGCGGCGTAAACCAGAGGGATTTGTTTCCAAGCGTCGATGCCTTCGCGATTGCCCAACAGGTAGCCAAAGAGTTCACGAAATTCTTTGGGCCGGGTGTGGCGCAGCGGACTTTGCCGCAAGGCTTGTAGAGCCCTTTCACTATCGGCCTGCCAGAGCGGCCGCATCAGACGCACAAACTCAGACTGCTGCGGCCCACACAGCGTGCGCACCGCCTGGGCGATGTGCCAGCGGTCTAACAACCAGGTGGCCTGGGGGAAAAAGTTTTCTCGCAAGCGTTCCAGGCCTTCATCGCCGTCACTCACGATGATGTGATGGTCGGCACGAAAACGGTGCTGAGCCTGGAGCTGAAACTTTCGCCCGAACAGCGCCAGTGGCGCGATGGAGACCAGCAGTTGTTTGTCTTGCAAACGCACGCTGGTAGAGCCGCGCGCCTGATAGCGGCGGACCCGACCGGTGTAATGCAGCCCCAGGTGAACGGGAAAATGTTTGATGGGACCACAGCGCCCACGCTGCTGGGCCTTGAGCCAGGTCGAATCGACTTCACTAATGAGCACCGGGGTTTTCAAGGGCCGCGGTGGAGGCGACGCAGACTTTTGCAGTTCCAGGAGCCGGCGCGCCCGTGGAACTGCACGGCCGCCCAGACCAGTCAATGGCCCAACCGGGCACCGATCCAGCGGGAAATACTCCGTGCGGCCGGGCGGAAATTTTGCTCGGTGGCCGCCGCGCAGGCCTGCTGCTCCAAAGCCGGGGAAAGCAGGCGGGTGGCCTTGCCCCGCAGGAGGATTTTAGAAAGCGTGAAATACCTGCCCGAAACTTTCTCCCGGACCACGCGTACCGGCAGCTGCAGCGGGCCAAAAGGTGTGAGCCAATGAATGGCTCGCCAGCGTTGGGCGCTAAAGCGGGCGCGGCGCTGTTGGAGCCATTGCTCCTGGCAGGCCCTGAAAGCCTGAGTGTAGAGCTGGCGGCTGGCTTGGTGTGTGGCGGCCAACAATGGCCCTTTCCAGATCATTGACGTTGTTAAAGCCCCCGGATAAGGTGGCGTTGACATCGATCGGGTGGGCGGTCCGAACGAGCCGATCTTCGCCGTGTTCCAACCGCAGGGGTCCCTCGTGCGGATCCCCGAGGCCTTCCACACGTACAACCGCGGTTCGATCGAGTTCGGCCTGTACAACTGCACGGGCTCGTGCGCGGTGCGCCTCGTGCTCGTGATCACTCCCCAGGAGTACCTCTACGGGCTCGGCGAGGTGCCGAGCAGCTGGCCGTCGACGGCGTTGAAGGCACAGGCGATCGCCGCCCGCACGTACGCGTTCACGAAAGCCAAGGCCACGCAGCACCGCTCCGTCTGCGACTGCGCGCTCTACGCCAGCTCGTTCGATCAGGTCTACGCCGGCTGGGACAAAGAGGGCGGACTCGACGGCGAGCGCTGGGTTCGGGCGGTCGACGACACGGACGACCGGGTCGTCGTCGACCCGGCGACACGATCCAGGCCTTCTACATGTCGTCCTCGGGCGGCTTCACCGAGGACAACGAGAACGTCTGGGGCGGGACGCCGATCGGGTATCTCCGGGGCGTGTGCGACCCGGGCGACTACACCTCCGCGAACCCGAGCGCCACGTGGGAGGTCACGTACACCGCGGCCGGGTCACGAAGTCGCTCTCGCTCGGGATCGGGACGATCACCGGCTTCATGGACCCGCAGCGCGGCGTCTCGGGGAGGATCATCTCCGTCACCGTTCAGGGCGAGAACGGATCGAAACCGGTCAGCGGCACCGCGCTGCGCTTGGCCCTCGGCCTGCGCGACGACCGCGTGTGGATCGACGCCGATCGGAGCATCACGGGCGCGATCCGGCTGAAGTACGACTCGCTTGGGTGCTCACCGGGCCTGCCGAGGTCGCGGGAGGTGGCGGTGGCCGGCGGCCTCCGTCAGAAGTTCGAGGACGCGACGATCTACTTCCAGGAAGGTCCTGGCGCCCACGAGCTGCACGGCCCGGTGCTCGCCGCCTACCTGGACGCGGGCGGCCCCGGGGGAAACCTGGGGTTCCCGACGACGGACGTCCGGCGCCTGTCGAACGGCAACCAGCGTGCGCGGTTCCAGGACGGCGTCATCACGTGCAACGACGCGTCGTGCAACGTCAGCTAGCGCGCTAACCGGCGTTCGGCTCGGGAGCGTTGCTCGAACCCCGGAACGCCTCGATGAAACCGGAGGCGATCGTTCGCGCCTGATCGGCGGTCAGACCAGGCCGGGCGCTAGGCCCTTGCTTGTTCCACCCGGTGAGCGCGAGCGAGGTGCCTTCCTCCAGCGACGCGTGCGGAGCCATGATGATCTTGTCCTCGGACTCCGCAAGCGTGGCGAGCCTGTGGACGACGTCGGTCGGGAGCGCCTCGGGTCCGTCCGCGCGGTAGTAGATCAGCACGTACGCATGCTCGAGGTTGTGCACCGCGGCCGTCTCGTCCACCGGCGCCGTGTACACGTGCGGGTCGGGCGGCAGCGGGGCGGGAGCGTGCTGGCCGGAGGTCGCCGGGTGCTGGTCGTAGGTGAACGGGCCCGCCTTGCGCGAGATGCTGTCCGCCGGGCGCGCTCGCGGCGGGCGTCTGCACCTCTCCGCACGAGGCCGCCTCGGCAGCGCGGATCGCGCTCTGCGGGATGTCGGCCGGCGCCTGTGCCCGGGTGAAGAACCAGACCGCCCCGACCGCCACGGCCGAAAGGATCCCGACCTGCAGCGCGCGCCGGATCGCGTTCCGGCGCCGGACGATCTTGCGGACCTCCTCGCGCCGGCGACGCGCGATCTCTTCTTCTCGGCGCGCGACCGCGCCCCGAGGTCGCTCTGCGCGCGTGCTCCGCCGCCGGGCCGGGTGGTGCGCGCCCGGGTCGGCTCGGCATCGTCGCCCGCCCGCGCCTCGGGATCGCCGTCGGGTCGCCCGGAGGCCCGAACCGTTCCGGGCGCTTGCCCGTGCGGCCGATTGCGTTGCTTGCGTCGCTTCTTCGCCATCGCCGTCCCTGTGTCCGAGTTAGAGGACCCGCCCGCCTCGGGCGCGTTGCCGAGGTAGGGGCGCGAGCCGAACGGAGGCGCAGCGTACCGGCAGTGAAGTCGAACGCCGCAGCCAGACTTACCCGGGCACAGCGCTCGACGTGGTGCCACGCCACGAGCGCCATCTGCGTTCCCGCGGGGAGCCGTCCCGATCCCCCTCCGTCGGGTAGTCGTACGGAGCGACGATGACGCGAGAGCCGACCTCGACGTCTCGATAGAACTCCTTCAGGTCCTCCAGCTCCCGGCCGCTCACGTCCGGCGAGTACCAGACGATGGCGGCGCCGTGCTCGAGCGAATGGATCACCCGGAAGATCGGAGGAGCCGTTCGTAGACCCCGTAGCTCAGCGGGACGGGGTCGTGCGGGCCCGACGCCGGCGGCACCGAGGGTACTCCGAGAGCGACGGCGCTCCCGATGAGGTTGCGAGGTGCGCCCGGTCCCGCTCTCTCGGCTGGAACTGTCGACGTCCTCGACCGGGCCGCACCCGGCCGCCTCCTTGGCTTGCGTGGCCCGAGAGAGAAGCTCTTCGGGGCTCGCCACGCTCGTCGACGGCCGGGTGATCACGAACGCCACCACGGCCGCAACGAGGAGCGCCGACACAACGACCCCGATCCGCCGGTTCCGCTTCGCGCGCGCCATCTTCCGACGGAGCTCGAAGGCTCTCGCCGCGCCTGCTCCCTGCGTTCGGCCTTCGTCATGCGGCCGTCGGTGGTGGTCCGTCGATTCGCCATAAGTGTGCAGATCCCGCCGGAAGGCGGGACCAACCAGGATAACGGCCTCACGATCGGATGGATCAGCGATTGCAGGTATTCGTGGTCTGCGCGCGCCTCCTCGTCCGTGGCTGCGACGATGACGCTCAGACCTGGCAAAATCTTCAGCTGATCAGGATCGCGCTGGTATTGGCGCATGCGGCCCTTGACGTCGTCGTAATAGTCCTTCGCCGCTTCGATCGTAAGATGCGGGCTGAAGATCGCCTCCGCGAATTCGGCTGCCGCCTCCTTGCCCTCGTCCGACGCACCGGCTTGCACGATCACCGGCCAGCCCTGCACCGGCCGCGGCACGTTGAGCGGACCGCGGACCGAATAATATTTGCCCTTGTAGTCGAGCACGTGCAGTTTCTCGGGATCGAAGAACAGTCCGCTATCGGCATCGCGCACGAATGCGTCGTCGTCCCAGCTGTCCCATAGCCCGGTCACGATGCGCACCACCTCGGCCGCGCGTTCATAGCGCACGTCATGCGGATCGACCGACGTCTTGCCAAAATTTCGCGCTTCGCCAAGTTGCACCGAGGTGACGACGTTCCAGCCGGCGCGGCCGCCGCTGATGTGGTCGAGCGAGGCAAACTTGCGCGCGATATGGAACGGCTCGTTGTAGGTGGTCGAAGCGGTCGCCACCAGGCCGATGCGCTCTGTCACCATCGCGAGCGCCGAGAGCAACGTCAGCGGCTCGAAGTGCGCCACAAACTGCACCGAGCGGCTGAGCGCTTCCATATGGGCTTCGCGCGCGGCCACGCTGTCGGCGAGGAAGATCATGTCGAATTTGGCGCGCTCGGCAGACTGTGCGATCTCGACGTAGTGGCGCATGTTGATATGCGCATCGATCTGAGCGCGCGGATGCCGCCAAGACGCCACGTGGTGTCCGGTCGGATTGAAGTAAGCCGCGAGATGCATTTTGGCCGGCATGCGAATGCTCGCTTTCCACCATCATATTAGCGAGCGTCGACCTGTTCGGCCAATCGATCAAGCACCGGGCCGATGTCGTTCTCGACCTCCGCTGCGGCCAGCTCGATCACGAGATAGCCGCGCTCTCTGAGATACGTCTGGCGCTCTGCGCGCCCCTTGACCGCCGCATCGCTCTCGCCCGGCGGGATCAGCTCGATCACCATGCGCAGCGGAAACGACACGAAGTCCGTGATGTGCGGCCCGACCGGCACCTGGCGCTTGAAACCGTAGCCGGCGAAGCGCCGGTCCTTCATCAGTGCATCCCAGAACGCGCGCTCGGCGTCGGTCGGATTGCGGCGCAGCAGCCGCGCGAGCCCGCGCACCGGCCCGCGCTCGCCCGGCCACGCGGCCCTGGCCGTGCTCGGCGAGCAGCGCGCGCAGCACCTCCGCCTGCTCGCCGTCGAGCACGCCGCCGCGCGCCGGGCCCTTGCGGCCCTCCGCGATCGACATGATCACGCCGTGCAGCGTGCTGGATGTCCTGCTGAGTCGGCTGCATGCGCGTGGAAGATGTTGCGCAGGTTGATCTGCATGGTGTCGCGCTTGTCGGGCGGACGGAAGAACTCGACCTTCTCCAGCTCGCGCTCGACCGCCGCGAAGAACGCGAGGAGCTGCTCCTTGGTGGCCGGCGGCGACTTCTGCCGGCATCGCGAACGGCAGCGCGCCGGCCGAGGCGAGCTTGAACCACTCGTAGGCGACGATCACCACGGCCTGCGCCGAGATTGAGCGAGGCGAACGCCGGATTGACCGGCAGCGTGACGATGCGGTCGGCGAGCGCCGACCTCGTGGTTCTCAAGCCCGGTGCGCTCGCGGCCGAACAGGATGCCGACGTTCTCGCCGCCGGCGACCCGCGGGGCCATCGAGCCGTGCGGCCTCCGGCGCGTCGATCACGGGCTTTGCCTGGTCGTGGGCGCGCGCGGTGGTCGCGAGCACCAGCGTGCAGTCGGCGATCGCCGCCTCGAGCGTGTCAAACAGCCGCGGCGTCGTCCAGCATGCGGTCGGCGCCCGAGGCCGCCCGTTTGGCGCCCGGGTTCGGCCAGTCCTGCGCGCGGCTTGACCAGGCGCAGCCGCGACAGCCCGAAGTTCGCCATCGCGCGCGCGGCCGCGCCGATGTTCTCGCCGAGCTGCGGCTCGACCAGGATCACGATCGGGGCCGGCACGTCGACCCAGCTCCTGGTCTTGTCGGTCCCGGCGCCCGGCATGGCTTCCTCCCGGGCATGATCGAAGTCAATACCGGCCTTCGGAGACGTCATGCTCGATGAGGACGGGTATAGCCGCGCCGGCGGTCTGCGGAAAAGCCGCAGAATGCCTCTTACACCGTCTTGGACACCCTGCTCGCGGGTGCTATAGGCACGCCGTCATCGGTAGGGCTGGCGTCACTCGAGCGCGCGCCGTTTCACTGCCACATTCCAACCGACGTAAACCGCGCTCGAAACGGATCAAACATCTATGGCGAAGATCAAGGTCAAGAATCCGGTCGTCGAAATGGACGGCGACGAGATGACCCGCATCATCTGGCAGCTCATCAAGGACAAGCTGATCCATCCCTATCTCGACGTCGATCTGCTCTACTACGATCTCGGCGTCCAGAAGCGCGACGAGACCGACGACCAGATCACCATCGACGCCGCCAACAAGACCCGGGAGGTCGGCGTCGCGGTGAAATGCGCGACCATCACGCCGGACGAGGGCCGCGTGAAGGAGTTCGGCCTCAAGGAGATGTGGCGCTCGCCGAACGGCACCATCCGCAACATCCTCGGCGGCACGATCTTCCGCGAGCCGATCATCTGCAAGAACGTGCCGCGGCTGGTGCCCGGCTGGACCCAGCCGATCATCATCGGCCGCCACGCCTACGGCGACCAGTACCGCGCCACCGACTTCAAGTTTCCCGGCAAAGGCAAGCTCTCGATCAAGTTCGACGGCGACGACGGCAAGGTGATCGAGCGCGAGGTGTTCAAGGCACCGGGCTCGGGCGTCGACGCTGGCGATGTACAACCTCGACGAGTTCGATCACGCGACTTCGCGCGCGCCTCGTTCAACTACGGGCTGCTGCGCAACTACCCGGTCTACCTCTCGACCAAGAACACCATCCTGAAGCAGTACGACGGCCGCTTCATGGAGCTGTTCCAGGAGGTCTTCGACAAGGAGTTCAAGGCCGAGTTCGACAAGCGCAAGCTCACCTACGAGCACCGCCTGATCGACGACATGGTGGCGGCCGCGCTGAAGTGGTCGGGCGGCTACGTCTGGGCCTGCAAGAACTACGACGGCGACGTGCAGTCCGACATCGTGGCGCAGGGCTTCGGCTCGCTCGGCCTGATGACCTCGGTGCTGATGACGCCGGACGGCAAGGTGGTCGAAGCCGAGGCCGCCCACGGCACGGTCACGCGCCATTACCGCCAGCACCAGAAGGGCAAGGAGACCTCGACCAACTCGGTCGCCTCGATCTTCGCCTGGACGCGCGGGCTCGCGCATCGCGCCAAGCTCGACAACAACGCCGGAGCTCGCGAAGTTCGCCGCCACGCTCGAGAAGGTGACGGTCGACACCGTCGAGGCCGGCGACATGACGAAGGATCTGGCGCTCCTCGTCGGCGCCGACCAGAAGTGGCTCTCGACCACCGGCTTCCTCGACAGGATCGACGCAAACCTGAAGAAGGCGATGGCCGCGTAGGCCCTCCGCCTTCGGAACGAGGCGGCGGCTCGGCGGCTCAGTTCTTGGGCTGGTCGAGCCGGCCCAACTCCTGGGCCCGGGCCGACTCGAGCCGCTGTTCCACGGCCTCGTCGGGCAGCCCGATCGCCTCCAGGACGCGGGCGCCGAGCTGAAGGCTCGCCTCGAGCGCCTCGGGAATGACGTGCACGGGTCCGAGCTTGAGCAGCCGCAAGGCGTGGTCGACATCCTTGGCGCGTGCGAACAGCGGCGCGTCGCTGCGGTCGCGTGCGGCGCGCAGCATGTGCTCCGCCGCGCGCGGATCGTTGACGGTGACGACAAACGTGCGGGCGCGCGCTGCGCCGATACGATCAAGCAGCTCCGGCCGGCTCGCATCGCCGAAATAGACGTTGCGGCCGAGCTTGCGCTGTTCGGCCACCAGCTTCGCGTCGACATCGACCGCGACGAAAGGCACGTGCTCGGCATCGAGCAACCGCCCGATAACTTGCCCGACCCGGCCGAACCCACCGATCACGACGTGATCGGCCAGCTCTGCCTCCTGCGGCGACGGAACGTCCCCGGCGGCCTGCTTGCGCTCGACGCGCTGACCGAGCCGCCGCGCCAGCAGCGCCGCGAACGGAGTCAGCATCATGCCGAGGCCGACCACCACGGTCGCAAGCTGCGCCAGCGGCGGCGGCAGCACGCCGTTCTGGCCTGCGATCGCGATCGCCACGAAGGCGAACTCGCCGCCCTGCCCCAGCAGGACGGCCGCCTCGGCCGCCACGGGACGCGCGACGGCAAAGAGCCGGCAGGCCGCGAACAGCGCGGCCGCCTTGAGCAGGAACAGGCCGGCAACCCCGATCAGGATCGGGCCGATCGCGGCGGCCGCCGCCCATACGTCGATTGTCATCCCGACCGAAATGAAGAACATGCCGAGCAGCAGGCCCTTAACCGGCGCGATGTCGACTTCGATGTGGTGGCGATATTCGGTGTCCGACAGCAGCACGCCCGCGAGGAACGCTCCGAGCCCCGCGGACAGGCCGAATTGGCCCGTGACCGCGGCCATGGCCACCACGATCAGGAGCGTCATGGCGATCATCAGTTCGCGGCTGCCGGTGCGTCCGGCGATGTGAAACAGCGGCCGCAGCAGGAGCGTCCCCGCGCCCCCCAGCACCACCAGCGCCGCCGCCGCCTGCAGCAGCGCTCCGCCGAGGCCCGCGACGATGCTCTGCCCCTCCCGCCCCAGCATTTCGGTGGCGACCAGAACCGGCGCCACCATCACGTCCTGAAACATCAACACCGCGATCGCGAGCCGCCCCACCGGCGTGGCGGTACGCCCCTGCTCTTCGAGCAACTGCATCACAATCGCAGTGGAAGACATGGCAAGGCACAGACCCAGCACGATCGCTGGCGCGGGTCCAACGCCCGTGAGCGCCACGGCGCAACCGATCAACACTGCCGACAGGACGAACTGCGTTCCGCCGACACCAAGCAGCAGCCGGCGCATGCTCCACAGGCGTGCGGGCGAAAGCTCGAGCCCCACCATGAACAGCAGGAACATGATGCCGAGCTCCGCGAACAGCGCGACGCGCTCGCGGTCGGCGATGGTGACGTATTCGATCCAGGGATGATCGGCCGCGAAGCGCCCGAGCCCGAACGGACCGACAAACAGTCCGATCAGCAGGAACCCCAGCACCGCGCCGATCCGCGCCCGGTGAAACAGCGGGACGATCAGGCCTCCGGCGACCAGGAAGACGATGAAGTCCTTCAGCCAGGCCCCGTGGTACATCGCGCCGCCTGTTGTCGCCGGCCCGCCGCAACGCGAGCGGCGCCACGAGCCAATCCGCTTTATGGGGCCGCGAGCGCGGCCTCGATCGCTTTCAGCGCGGCATCGGCTTTCGAGCCGTCGGGGCCCCCGGCCTGCGCCATATCGGGACGGCCGCCGCCGCCCTTTCCCCCGAGCGCCTCCGCACCCTTGCGCACGAGATCGACCGCGTTGAATCGCGCTGTGAGATCGCCGGTCACGCCGACCACGATTCCAGCCTTGCCGTCCTCGGTCGTGCCGACGATCGCGACCACCCCGGAGCCGACCTGCTTCTTGCCCTCGTCGGCGAGGCTGCGCAGGTCCTTCAGATCGATGCCGGACACGGCGCGGGACAGCAGCTTGATGTCGCCTATGCTGCGCACGCCGTCATCGCCTGTGGCCTTGCCGCCCCCGCCCATGGCGAGGCGCTTCCTGGCCTCGGACAAGTCGCGCTCGAGCTTCTTGCGGTCGTCGAGCAGGCTTGCAATGCGTGCCGGCAGGTCTTCAAGCGATACTTTAAGTTCCGAAGACGCCGCTTTAGCCAGTTGAACCGCATTGTTGGCGGCCTTTCTCGCGCCCTCGCCGGTCAGCGCCTCGAGGCGCCGGACGCCGGCGGCCACGCCGCTGTCGGCGACGACCGACACAAGCCCGATATCGCCGGTGCGGCGCACGTGGGTGCCCCCGCACAGCTCGACCGACCAGCCGAGCGTATTGCCGGAGCCTTCGCCCATCGCAACCACGCGCACCTCGTCGCCATATTTCTCGCCGAACAACGCGCGCGCCCCTGAAGCGCGGGCATCGTCCAGGCCCATCAGCCGCGTGGTCACCGCCGAGTTCTGCAGCACGTAGGCGTTGGCCATGTCCTCGACCCGCTCGATCTCCTCCGCCGTCATAGGCTTCGGATGCGAAAAGTCGAAGCGCAGCCGGTCCGGCGCTACCAACGAGCCCTTCTGGGCGACGTGGTCGCCCAGCACCTGGCGCAACGCCTCGTGCAGCAGATGCGTCGCGGAATGATTGCGGCGGATCGCGGTGCGCCGCGCGTGGTCGACTTCGAGTGCGACCGCGGCCCCAGGCTTGAGCACGCCCTGTTGCACCTGGCCGTAATGCACCATCAGGTCGCCGGCCTTCTTCTGCGTGTCGCTCACCACGAAGCGCAGGCCGTCGGCACCGATCACGCCCGTGTCGCCGACCTGTCCGCCGGATTCTCCGTAGAACGGCGTCTGGTTGAGCATGATCGCTCCGCTTTCGCCGGGCTTGAGCTCGGCGACCTCCTTGCCGTCGCGCACCAGCGCCGCGACCACGCCCTCGGCGCGCTCGGTCTCGTAGCCCAGGAACTCGGTCGCCCCGAGTTTTTCGCGCAGTGAAAACCACACGGTCTCGGTTGCAGCATCGCCGGAGCCGGCCCAGGAGGCCCTTGCGGTGGTGCGCTGGCGCTCCATCGCAGCGTTGAAGGCCTCGACCTCGACGCCGATGCCGCGGGATTTCAGCGCGTCCTCGGTGAGGTCGAGCGGAAAGCCGTAGGTGTCGTAAAGCGTGAACGCGGTCTCGCCCTTGAGCCTGTCCCCGCGCTTGAGCGCCTTGGTTTCCTCGTCGAGGATCGCAAGCCCGCGTTCCAGCGTCTTGCGGAAGCGCGTCTCTTCAAGCTTGAGCGTCTCGGTGATCAGCGCCTCGGCGCGGATGAGCTCCGGATAGGCCTGGCCCATCTCGCGGGTCAGCACCGGCACGAGCTTCCACATCAGCGGCTCGCGCGCGCCAAGCAACTCGGCGTGGCGCATGGCGCGCCGCATGATGCGGCGGAGCACATAGCCACGGCCCTCGTTCGAGGGCAGCACGCCGTCGGCGATCAGGAACGCCGAGGCGCGCAGATGGTCGGCGATCACCCGGTGCGACGCCTTCTGCGGGCCGTCGGCATCGACGCCGGTCTGGTCGGCGATGGCGCGGATCAGCGCCGCGAACAGGTCGATCGCGTAGTTGTCGTGGGTGCCCTGGAGCACGGCGGCGATGCGTTCGAGCCCCATGCCGGTGTCGACCGAGGCCTTGGGCAGCTCGATGCGCTTGCCGCCGGGCAGCTGCTCGAATTGCATGAACACCAGGTTCCAGATCTCGATGAAGCGGTCGCCCTCGGCGTCGGGCGAGCCCGGGGGGCCGCCGGGGATATGATCGCCGTGGTCGTAGAAGATTTCCGAGCATGGGCCGCAGGGGCCGAGGTCGCCCATCTGCCAGAAGTTGTCGGAGCCGGCGATGCGAATGATGCGGCTCTCGGGCAGCCCCGCGATCTTCTTCCACAGATCGAACGCCTGATCGTCGTCGATGTAGACGGTCGCGGTGAGCTTGTCCTTTGGCAGGCCGAATTCTTTGGTGACCAGGTTCCAGGCGAGCTCGATGGCGCGGTCCTTGAAATAGTCGCCGAACGAGAAGTTGCCGAGCATCTCGAAAAACGTGTGATGGCGCGCGGTGTATCCGACGTTGTCGAGATCGTTGTGCTTGCCGCCGGCGCGCACGCATTTCTGCGAGCTGACCGCGCGATGGTAAGGGCGCTTCTCGAGGCCGGTGAATACGTTCTTGAACTGCACCATGCCGGCGTTGGTGAACATCAAGGTCGGGTCGTTGCGCGGCACAAGCGGCGACGAGGCCACGACTTCGTGGCCGGCCTTCGCGAAATAGCTCAGAAAACTCGATCGGATATCGTTGACGCCGCTCATTTCCAGTGTTCACCGCCAAGGCGGCTAACCCGTGGTCAGCCTGAAACTTTGCTGCGATCTTGTAGCGGCGGCTGAAAACAGTGTCCAGGAAGGCCCTGTCCCGGGGGCGGATCGGAGCGTGCGTGGCTCACTGCCGCCGTTCAGCCGCCCTGGCGCCGCCGCCAGATCGTCGCCTGCGCGCCGTGGCTTGGGATCGGATAGGTCGCGTACAGCACGTAGCGGTCCTGGTTCCGCATGGCATCCACCACGCCGGCCATGATGGGGTAGGTCCAGCCGACGTTCGGCATCGCATAGCGGCTGCCTGGCGCATCGATGACGAGGAACGTGTCGGCGCCCGAATGCGCAATCCGGTCCGCCATCAAGCGCCGCGCGGCCTCCCGTGTCGCGACCAACTCGATCCAGGGGTTTTCGACCACCACGCGGCAGCGGCATCGTTCCTGCAGAACCCAGCCGAACAGCTGGCTCATGCCAAACGTGGTGGCGACGCCCAAGCGCCGGACGCCGTCCAGTTCATGCAGATAGGGCCGCATCAGCTCAAGATCCGAGGGGCCGGCAACCGAGCGCGCCGCAGCGGCGTAAGCCCTGGCTGACGGAGGCTGCCACATGTTGACCGCGGCGGCGCCCGCGAGCACGGCAAGCGCCGCGATCGGCTGCATGATGCGCAGGCGCTCCCCGAACAGCCGCTCCAGCAGCACGCCGAGGCCCGCTCCGGCCGCCACCCAGACCGCGAAAACGAATGTCGCGAGGAAGCGCTGCTGCTGATGAGGATGGATCAGCAATCCTACAGTGCAGACCGCGACAAAGATGAACACTACGCCGGCGCCGGGCCGCAGGTGGCGCAGGCCGAGCGCGCCGAGCGCTGCGAGCGCGATTGCGATCACCGCGAGGCCAGGCGCCGCATGGAATGCTTCCGCAAAGCCCTGCCAGTAGAGCTGGACGCCGTGTACCGGATCGAACGGTGTCGACGCATTCGACGGGCCGACGAACCACAGGAATGACGACAACCGCCTCGGCAGCAGAAACGAAAACGCAATCGGCACCACATGCCAGTAGAACATTGCACGTCCGGGGATCGACAGCGCCGCCTCTATGGGCGCGCGGTTCCTCCACCACACCTGGACCGCGCGCGCGAACAGCACCACGTATGCCGCCGTAACCAGGTTGCCCCACGCATACAGCCTGATCCGCTGTCCGAACAGCACGACATCCGAAGGTCCGTGCCAGTGAAGCAGCGCGATCGCGACCACAATGACGGCAAACGTCCACAGCAGGGGGTCGCGCACCGCCGCGCGCGCCAATGACGAGGCCTCGAATGGCGGCAGCGCGGCGCGCAGGCGACCGAGCGTGGCCCCACCGCCCTGCGCCAGGGCCGCAATCGCGAGCGCGACGACGAGCAGGCCCCAGTAATTGCCCTTGTGAAAAAACAGCGCCGTGAGCGTGAGCGCGAGCATGCGCCAGCCCAATTCGCGCCCCGGTTCGGATTGCGCACGCAGGTACAGCCAGAGGCCCAGCGCGCTGAGCGCCGCGCCCAGCCCTTCCAGCATCACGTCCGAGCCGAGCAGCCGGAATGCCGGGCCGCCGGCGGTCAACACGACGGCGAACGCTCCGGCGGCGATGGCGGGGACGGTCGCCGCGAACAGGCGATACGCAATCATGCCGGAGAGCACGACGGTGGCCGCCCAGCCGATCAGGCTCGGCACGATGGCGAGGCGAAAATCGATGCCGCCGATCGACAGGACGCCGCTCAGTACCAGCCCGTGAAACGGCGGCCACACCTTGGCGCGGTCGAGCACCGCGAGAAATCCGCCGACATCGAAATGCCGCGCCGCAACCGCAAGGTCGAGGCCGAAACCGTAGTGTCCGTTGCGATCGTGATAAAAGCCGCGCCAGAGCAGATCGGGATCGGCAGCGTAGTCCAGGTAAAGCGACCGCGCGAGCGCGGCGGCGAACACCACCAACGCCGCAACCAGGATCGCTTCAAGGATCGCGATGGGGCCTCGCGCGGCAAAACCGGCGTGAAGGCGGCGGAATGCCGAGGGCGACACCGTCATGCCGCCGCGCTTTCGGCCCGCGAAGGCCCGATCCCTTGACCGCTGCCGCCCATCCTGGTGCGCCGACATCCCGACCGACGCATCGGGCCGGCCTGATCCCTGCGCTGACCTTCTAAAGCATGATCCCGAAAAGCGGAAACCGGTTTTCGGAAAAGATCATGCTCAGACAAAAAGCTAGAGCCGGCCGAGTCCAGAACGGGCGGCCTCTCGCACCTGCCCCGCCTGGTCCAGAACCGGGCGGCGCCGGAGCAAAAATAAGAGCGCCCTCCTCCGTCCAGAGGCCCGCATCCCGGCGGGCTCTCGAGGATGAGGGCGCCGATCGGAGGCGCCCGGCTGGGCAGCTAGCCTTCCGCCGCCTCGGCGTCGCCGTCCTCGCCCTCGGCCTGCTCGCCCGCGAGAATCTGCTCGGCGATCAGCCCGGAGTTGCCGCGGACCGCGGCCTCGATCTTTCCGGCAATGTCCGGATTGGCCTTGAGGAAGGCCTTGGCGTTCTCCCGGCCCTGGCCGATGCGCTGGCTGTCGTAGGAGAACCAGGCGCCCGACTTCTCGACCACGCCGGCCTTGACGCCGAGGTCGATCAGCTCCCCGGTCTTCGAGACGCCCTCGCCGTACATGATGTCGAACTCGACCATCTTGAACGGCGGCGCGAGCTTGTTCTTGACCACCTTGACGCGGGTCTGGTTGCCGACCACCTCGTCGCGCTCCTTGATCGCGCCGATGCGGCGGATGTCGAGCCGGACCGAGGCGTAGAATTTCAACGCGTTACCGCCGGTCGTGGTCTCCGGCGAGCCGTACATCACGCCGATCTTCATGCGGATCTGGTTGATGAAGATCACCATCGTGTTGGAGCGGTTGATCGAAGCGGTGAGCTTGCGCAGCGCCTGGCTCATCAGCCGGGCCTGCAGCCCGGGCAGCGAGTCGCCCATCTCGCCTTCGAGCTCGGCGCGCGGAACGAGCGCCGCCACCGAATCGACCACCAGCACGTCGATCGCGCCGGAGCGCACCAGCGTGTCGGCGATCTCCAGCGCCTGCTCGCCGGCGTCGGGCTGCGAGATCAGGAGGTCGTCGGTGTTGACGCCGAGCTTGCGCGCATAGATCGGGTCGAGCGCGTGCTCGGCGTCGACGAAGGCGCAGATGCCGCCCTTCTTCTGGGCCTCGGCGATGCAGTGCAGCGCCAGCGTGGTCTTGCCCGAGGATTCCGGCCCGTAGATTTCCACCACGCGGCCGCGCGGCAGGCCGCCGATGCCGAGCGCGATATCGAGCCCGAGCGAGCCGGTCGACACCGTCTCGACGTCCATCAACTTCGGGTTCTTGCCGAGCTTCATGATCGAGCCCTTGCCGAACGCCCGCTCGATCTGAGACAGCGCCGCATCCAGCGCCTTCGACTTGTCCATTGCGGCTCCTTCGATCACACGCAAAGCAGCAGGCGCCATTATCGCGCTCCTTATGACCGGGATTCGAGGGTCGGACAAACGGGGCGCCCTCCCGGCGCTGCACCCCATGTCGATGAAAGAGTAATGTACATGATTTGTTCTATGTTCGCAATATGTTCTTTTCCGGGGGCGGGGGCCACTGTCCTAATTCCCTGCCGCGAGTGTCCTAATTGCCGCCTATGCCGCGAGCATTCGCAACTCTCTGGCCCTTGCTTGGCAAATAGTTGCGGGAGATTTGTTCGACCGCGCACGTCTCCAACTCCGCGCAGCGCGTGATGCTGGAGCACGTGGCGGACACCTGGGAGCGGATCGCCGCCACCCTCCCAGGACGCAGCAAATAGGGCCTCGGCTGGTGCCTCTTCGTCATTGATTGCCATCGCTGACGGGGGGCATCCTTGCCAGTCCCCTTCCCCCCTTAGGCTGCCTGCCCCTTAGGCTGCCTGCCCCTTCGGCCGCCATCCCTGTCCGAAAATTTTCGCCAACCTTGGTGCGTCGCGGGAACGAAGGCCCCGGTTTCAGGTTAGTGTTGCGAGCAAATGTCAAATGACATAGGTCGCGAATGACCCCGGGGGATCAGTACCGCGCGAGAGCCGCCGAGTTGAGGGCCAGGGCCCAGCGGGAAGCCAACTCCCTCATCCGGCATGAATACGAGAACCTGGCGTTGGCATATTTGCGGCTGGCCAACCAAGCGGACCGCAATTCTCACACCGACGTGGTCTACGAGCACGCACCGGAGCGTCAGCAACAGCCCGGTCCGGGGCCGAAGCCGATCCCCGACGAATAGGCCCCGGCTGCGCGCACCTGGCGGCCCGGGCGGTTCCCGCGGGTTATGCAAATCCCCACCCCCGCTATACGGCGCAGGCGCGCTTACGCGCGCGTGACTGTCTGGGTGAACTCGACCTGACAATGCTCGCAGCCGTAGGTGACCTCGTCACGGCCGGCGTCCGAGAGCTGCGGAGCGACGGTCTTGAGATTCATGGGGCGCCGGCATTGCGGACACGCCGGCCGCTCGTCCGCGCCGGCCGAGCGCGCCGTCCCGCCCGAGCAAGAGGAGCCGGGCTGCTTCAATTTGGTCTCCCCGGCGCGACATCGACGAGGAGTGCCTCGGCACTCGAATCTGCGAGCCGCCGCCACGTCTCGGCGATGTGCAGCAGCATGATCCGGTGCTCCGGGTTCTGCGTGCCGTTCGCAAGCTCCACGCAATCCTCGGCGTATCTCAGGTACTCGGATGGTTGTGCCATTGGCCTGTCTCGCACTTTCCCCACGCCAGTAACCTAAACCGATTGCGCCGGATAACAAGACATCCCGAAAAATAAATCTGACGAATACTTTGAGACGACTAGGAGATTCTCTCATTTTGGTGGCTTCAACATAAAGTATACTTTTTGATACTTGTCTCACAATTCATCAAATACCTCGGTCTCGCCTTTGCCCCTCCCTGCTCAAAAACTCGTGAATGAGTAACAAACTAACTTGTCGTGCATTAGGTAGAAACAGCAATATGAGGTAGAACAGCAATGTGGTCACGATGGGTTGGGAGGCTCAGATGGCCGAATCGGAACTAGCGCGGGGCGAGCGCCTGCAGATCATGCTGTCGCCGGAGGAACTGTCCGCCGTCGACGATTTCCGCTTCAAGCAGAGGATGCCGAGCCGGGCCGCCGCCGTGCGCGACCTGCTGCGGCTCGGACTCGCGTCGGTCGGACTCAGGCCGGTGGCCTCCGGCGCGAAGTCGAGCAGCTTCGGCGTGCTGGACGCGAACGGGCAGAAGTCTCGCCCAAAGGGCAAGGGCCAGGATCCGGGCTAGTGGTCCAATTCTAACATTCGCATCCCTTCTCGGCAGGCTCTCTTGCGAATGTTAGAATTAAAGGACCACTAGCAAATATAGGTCTCTAGTGGAGCTTTGGATTTGACATTCGCTTCGCGAGCCCGCGACTAGCTGGGGAGCGAATGTCAAATCCGCTCCACTAGCCAAGCGCAACGCCCTTTGGTTGATATCGAGCCGGGGGCCGCGCGACGGCCCTCCCCGGCCCGAGGACTGAAACTCCGTGCATGACATCCTGATCCGCGGCGGCCTGCTCTACGACGGCACCGGCGGCGCCGGCGTGGCTGGCGATCGTCGCCATCAAGGACGGCGCGATCAGCGGCCATCGGCTCGCGCCTTGCCGAGCCTGCAACGCAAGACCATCGACGCCACGGGCCTCGCGGTCGCGCCGGGCTTCATCGACATCAAGACCCACTCCGACTTCACGCTGCCGATCAATCCCAAGGCCGAGAGCAAGGTGCGCCAGGGCGTCACCACCGAGATCATCGGCCATTGCGGCTTCTCGGTCGCGCCCGCGCTGCCCGGCAAGGTCGAGCTGCTCAAGCGATTATCTCTCGCCCGAGCGCGCCGTGGCTGCCGTTCCGCGAGACTGAGCTTTCCCGACTATCTCGACACGTTCCCGGCGACCGCGGTGAACGCCGGCATGCTGGTCGGCCACAACACGCTGCGCCTGATGGTCATGGGCATGGCGAACCGCGCGCCGAGCGCCGGCCGAGCTCGACGCCATGATCGCGCTGCTGGAGGACGGCCTGCGCGCCGGCGCGCTCGGCATGTCGTCCGGCCTGTTCACGCCGCCCGGCTCCTACGCCCGGCCGGACGAGATGGAATCGCGTTCGGCCACGTGCTCAAGCGCCACAACGCCGGCTACTTCACCCACCTGCGCGACGAATCCAACAAGGTGCTGGAAGCGGTGCAGGAGGCGATCGACATCGCGGACAAATGCGGCGTGCATGTCGAGATCGTGCACTTCAAGTGCTCCGGCATGGACAACTGGGGCAAGGCCGCGCAGGCGCTGCGAGATGATCGCCGACGCCAAGGCGCGCAGGCCTCGACGTCGATTGCGATTCCTATCCCTACGCCGCCGGCTCCAATCCGCTGAAGAACCTGCTGCCGCAATGGGTGCAGGCCGGCGGCGTCGCCGGCGATGCTCGAGCGGCTGAAGCTAGCCGGAGACGCGCGCGCGCATCCGCGCCGACATCGAGCGCGACGGGCTCAACAACTGGGGCCGCATCCCGTACTGGGACTGCGTGCAGATCTCGATCTCGCCGAACCTGCCGCAATACGCCGGCCGCACCATCGCGCGCGCTTGCGGCCGAGCGCGGCACCGACCCGGTCGACACGCTCTGCGACTATCTCGTCGACGACAAGGGCGCGACCCGCGTGCTGGTCACCTCGATCTCCGAGGACGACATCGAGCGAGATCGTGCGCTCGAAGCTCGCGCTGGTCGGCTCCGACGGCAATTGCGTCGCGCCCTACGGCACGGTCGGCCAGGGCATGCCGCACCCGCGCTTCTACGGCACGTTCCCGCGCATCATCGATCACTACGTGCGCGAGCGCGGCGCGCTGCCGCTGGAACTGGCGATCCACAAGATGACCGGCGCGACCGCGCGCGCGCTGAAGCTCAAGGACCGCGGCCTGCTGCGGGAAGGCTACCGCGCCGACGTCGCGATCTTCGATCCGGCCGACTTCCGCGACCGCGCGACCTACGCCGATCCGCACCAGTTCCCGACCGGCGCGCGCACCACCGTGATCGTCAACGGCGCGCTGGTGGTCGAGAACGCGACCCACACCGGCGCGCTGCCGGGGAAGGTGCTGCGGCGGGACCGTGAAGGGGCGGTGGCGTAGGGTTCGTCAATCAAGGACGTGGCGGACGCCGGCGCCGGCCGGCCATGGGCGTTCAGGTCGGATCGGCCGTTCAGGCCGCGATGAGCTCCGGCAGGCGGACCGGGACGGAGAACAGCTTCTGTCCGCCGATATTCCGCACCTGCACTTCCGCTCCAGCGAGCTCTTCGCCCTCGGTGCACTCGATGTCGAGCGCAATCAGTTCGGCCATTTCGCGCGCCTGTTCGAGCCGTTCAAGGTCGCGCCCGCGGTAGTCGTACTGCACATACGACTTGGCGGCCACGTCGAAGAAATATCGGATCATCGGACACCTGCTGAAGCCTGATGTCAGGACTTCTACCAATACAACTTTGTGCTGCCATTACAGGCGCAGCTAAGAGTGTTGTTGAACTCGACTAAAATTTGTCGCTAATCGCGCCTGTTTCGCTTTGTGTTCGTCAACGCAACAAGCTTCGTGCGCCGGCTAGAAACCAGGAAAGGTGTGCCGGATTGAGCACGACGTCGACGATAAGCACCACCGGCACCAACCCAAGGAGCCATTCCCGCATGGCAACCTCCCGTATCGTGGTACGAGGAGGATTATGCGTAGTTACGCGTACAAAAACTCTTGTTCAAACCTCCCAACTGCGAACCGAATTTTGCTCAAAGCCGCTATGCCGAACTCACGATCGGTTTACGATGCGACCGGGCTGATGCAGTCACGCCCCCGCGCAAAGAGTTCCATGCCGGCTCGTGCGCGTGCAATGCCCCAGGGCGCCGGCGGCGGCTTTGCCGCCCTTCACCGCACCTGAAATACGAGCTTGCCGCGGAAATGCCGGCCCTGGCTCAGCCGGTGAGCGTCGGCAGCCTGCGACAACTTGTAGAGCTTGATCTCGGGCGCGCGGACGGCGCCTTTGGCGAACAATTCCGCGACGCGCTCCATCGCGGCTCGGGTACGCGGCACCGGAGGCCGCAAGCCTTGCACGTCGTCCCGGGGTGCCGGCGGCGCCTTGCCGCCTGAGGCGATGAAGGCCGCACGGCCGCCGGGCTTGAGCACGGCATAGGATTTCAGCGCGACATCGCCACCGACAGTCTCGAACACCGCGTCGCACACCTGTCCCATTTTGGTGAAATCCTCTGGCGTTGTAGTCGATCACCTCGTCGGCGCCGAGCGAGCGCACATAATCCATGTTGGCGGCGCTGCTGGTCGAGATCACGCGCGCGCCCGATGTGCTTTGCAAGTTGGATCGCGAAGCCCGCGACGCCGCCCGCCCCGCCCTGGATCAGGATGGTCTCGCCGCGCTTGAGCTTGAGCGTATCCTCGACCGAATTGAGCGCGGTCAGCCCGGTCAGCGCGAGCGCGGCGGCGTTCACGTGCGACAGCCCGTCGGGCTTTTTCGCGATGACCGCGGCCTTGATCGCGATCTTCTCGGCGTAGGTGCCCTCCTGGCCGGGCGGCAGCACCCCGAATACGGCGTCGCCGACCGTGAAATCGGTGACGCCCTCGCCAACCTCGCTGACGGTGCCGGAGAAATCCCGCCCCAGCACGTAAGGGAACTTTAGCGCGCCGTAGTCGCCGGTGCGCACCTTCCAATCGGCGCCGTTGACGGAGGCGGCCGCGATATCCACCACGACGTCGCCCGGACCCGCCTTCGGGTCGGGCAGATCGCCGTATTTGAGGACCTCCGGTCCGCCCTGTTGCTCGAGATATGCGGCTTTCATAGCTGTCGGCTCCGACACAATCGGCATTGCACGCCACTACGCGATACTTGCAATTGCGGGCGCGCAACACAATCGGTCGTCATGGGGGCAGAGCGGACGTTTCGTGGCGGCCCCGGTGGCGAATGGCAGCGCAACGGTGTCGGACTGCTGGCGGCCAGTTGCGCGGGAACGTGGGCATGCCCGAATCCCCGCCCCGCAGCGTCCCCGCCTGGTAAACGCAGTTCCGGAGGAACTTCTCCCCTCAAAAAGCGGTTTCCGGATCAAGGTCCACGCCGCTTCACGGGAACGGCGGCGAACCAGGCCGCTCCGTGAGCGGCGAAACAGGGAGATCCAGGACCATGAGTCGATCCGTGCGATGCTTCACGAGACCGCTCGCCGCGGCAGCTGTGGCTGCGGTGTGGATGACGCTGTCGCCTTCAGTGAAGGCAGAAACGTCGGCCGACTTTTCGGCGCGCTTTGGCGACACCCACGCGCCGGAAATTTCAGATCAGAAGCTCGATGCGGCGGCATCCGCCGTTAAACTCCTGTCCGACGCCAGGGACGCCTATCAGCAGCGCATTGACGCCGCGGCGCCATTCCGCGGTGACCGCCCACGTCCGTGTTGGATGATGCTGAACGATCGCAACCCGCGTCATGGCCGGTCCCAACGGCGGTCCATCGTGGACTTGCACGCCCGCCAGCACGCCAGGCAGATCCGCCTCGATCTAGGTTCGTCGATGTCGCCACTGACAACCCGGGATGTCCACACCGTCCAGCCGCGCGCAGCGCCGACCCCGTGAGCGGCGAGCACGCCGACCCACTGTGCCGCGGACCATCCCCGGACGGGCACGGCGACCAGCACGACGATCATCATCCAGAAGGGCACCCACAGCACGAGCCATGCCCAAGAGCCTGAGTTGAGTGCCAGCCAGATCGGCGAGGCAGCGAGCGCACGAGTGAGCGTGCAGCCCGGTGAGCCCGAAGAACCAGCCTGTCCGGTCCTTCATGTAGTCGGAGTAGGTGAGGAGCCATGCGGCATCACTTCCATCGGGCTGCGCCGGTGGTTCGGACACAGGGACACGTCGGGCGACCGGCTCGAGCCGACGTTGGGGTTCGGAACGCAAATCGGCCGGATTTCCGGCCAAATTGAGCGCGAAATCGGTCTTCGAGGTCGACTCCTCGAGGCTCGGAATCGGTGTCTTCAACCGGCCACTTTTGGACGACGAGGTGCGACGTTTTCGGGCGGCCTGGGAGAAGAAGGCGCCGGCGGGGTTCGAGGACTACGAGCTCGACCGGGAGCGGATCTCCTTCGTGTCGAAGCCGGACGCCTTCCCGGCGGCCTGGGACCGGATCGACGCGGTCCTCGCCCGGGCGACGGCGAAAGCGTCCTCCCAGAAGGTCGCGTAGAATCGGGCTGGAATCCGCCTTCGGGCGGCACTGTTTTACGGAATCGACGCCCGACCCGAAGCGAAAAGGAGTTAATCCAATGTCTTCCCAGCCGACCGAGCCCCAGGGCTCCGCACCGACCGGCATCACGCCGTCGGGAGAGAACAAGCCCCTTCTCACGATGACCGACGCGGCCATCGCGAAGGTCAAGCACTTCGCCACCACGATGCCGGACTCCGAGAACAAGCCCCTGCGGATCTTCGTGCAGGGCGGCGGGTGCTCCGGGTTCCAGTACGGGTTCCAGTTCGACGAGAAGCGCGAGGACGACAACCTCCTCGAGGTCGGCGGCATCTCGGTCGTCGTCGATCCGCAGAGCGCGACGTACCTGCGCGACTCGAAGGTCGACTACGTCGAGGACTTCCGCGGCGCGGGGTTCTCGGTGACGAACCCCCAGTCCACGGGCGGCTGCGGCTGCGGGAAGTCGTTCAGCGCGTAACAGGCCGGCAAGGCTGAGAAATCGAAAGCCCCGCGAGAGCGGGGCTTTTTCGTGCCTGTCATCCCATCCCTTGTCATCCCGGCCTGACTTCCACCCCTGTCATCCCGAGCGAAGCGAGGGATCTGGTTCCCTCTCCCTTCTCGGGAGAGAACCTTCAGGAGACCTCGACGTAATCCGCGATCGACGAGGGTTCGGGAATGGCAAGCCCATCCTCGCGGAGTCCCTCGAGGTGGAACCCGATCGCTCCCTCCATGTTCCTTTTGGTCTCTTCCACGGTCGCTCCCGTGGTGGCGCAGCCGGGAAGGTCGGGTGAATACGCGGAGTAGTTCGAACCCGCGTTCTCGATCACGATCAGGTAGCGGTTCATGCGACTACGAACCCTCGCTCACGGGAAAGGTCGTCGTGAGCAGGGCGGGGTCGGGGTCGGTCGCCGGCACCCCGGCGCGCGCGGCGCTGTACTGGAAGGCGCCGAGCAGACCGAGGAGCGGGAGCGCGAGCTCCAGCATTTCCTCCACGATCAGCGTTCCGGCGACCACCCGGCTGAGCGGGTGGCCGAGATGCGTCTTGTCGGCGAGACGGGACACCACGAGAGCGGCGAAGAACGTCGCGGCCGTGATCGCGAGCGGGTCCCGTAGGCGGAGCCGGTTCCACGCTCCGCGCGCATGGCGCTGCACGAGATAGATCGCCGAAGCGGCGAGGAGCAATACGAGAATGCCCGCCAGGAGCTTCGTGCCGGCCGTCGCGGGGCCCAGATAGAAGCGGGGTTTCAGGACGTTTCCGCCGATCCAGGCCTTGTGCCACTCGAGCTCGCGGGCTCCCATCGCGAAGAGGACGAAGGCGCCGGCGCCCGTCGTCCATGCGTTTTCGCCGGGGCGGCGGAGCAGGAGAGCGCCCGCGGCCAACCCCAGCAGAAGAAACGCCTGCAGCGTCTCGATCACGCCGTGCTCCTCCGCGAGGGCGAAAACGACGTCCGCGGGCAGCGCCAGAGCGGCGAGGAGGGCGACCGCGAGCATCCCGACGCCGAGGCGGACGGCGCCCCAGGGCGACTGGAAGCGCGCAGTCGCGCGACCGTCCCGGCGTAAGAGGCTCGTGGCAAAACGGTTCCTCGGCACCGTGGTCAAGGTAGCACGGCGCGGGGTCAGGCCTGAAAAGCAGGCGTCGGGTGCCAGGGCTGAATTCAGCCCTGGCCCCTCACGCAGGGATTCAGGCCTGACCCCAAATCAGGACTGACCCTGGAATCAGAGAATCAGGACTGACCCCTAGGCCACGCGGAGCCAGCGCACGAGCTCGGGGATCGTCGGGCGCTTGCCGTACGAGAGGATCCCGGTGCGGAAGATCTTCGCGGTCATCCAGAACATCCCGTAGATCGTCACGATCGACAGGACGATCGAGAGCGCGATCTCCCAGAACGCGGGCTCGGACACGATGATCCGCATGAACATCGTCACGGGCGTGAAGATCGGGATGAGCGAGAGCGTCACGGCCATCGGCGACTCGGGCGCCTGCAGGATCACCGTCGCGAGGAACCACGGGATGAGGAGGAAGAACATGATCGGCGCGACGAACTGTTGCGCTTCCTTCTCGGAGTTCGTCACCGAGCCGCCGATCGCGTACACGCTCGCGTACGTGAGGTACCCGAGGATGTAGAAGATGAGGAAGTACGGGACGATGCGCGCGTCGAGCGAGGCGAGCGACGACATGCCGGCCGACGCGGCGGCGGCTCCGGTTGCCGCGGCCGCGACGCCTCCCATGACGAGCCAGATCCCGACCTGCGTCAGGCCGGCGGCCGCGAGGCCGAGGATCTTGCCGGAGAGGAGCTCGATCGGCGCCATCGAGGAGATCAGGATCTCGACGACGCGGTCGGTCTTCTCCTGGACGATGCCGCGCATGATCTCCTGGCCGTAGGCGAACATCGGGATCAGGAGCAGCGCGCCGAACACGAACGCGGCGAGGAAGTTCAGCTCTCCGCCCCTCTTCTCCTTCCCGCCGCGCGTCACCTGGACGGAGTCCACCGGCACGCGGGCGAGGAGCGCCTCCGTGTCCGCCGCGGCGATCCCGCGCGCGACGAGCCGCTCTTTCGTGACGGCCTGGTTGACGATGCGCGCGATGCGCTCCTGCGTGACGAAGTCCGCGGAGGAGCGCGTGTAGAGCGTCACCTTTGCGTCGGCGCTCTCGAACGCGTCGGGCGGGACGAGAACGACGCCGTCCAGGCGCTCGCCCTTCGGGCGCCTTGCGCTTCGCGAGGCGCTCGAAGTACGGGGCGCGCGCTTCGGTCAGGTCGCCCTTGACGGGCACGTACTCGAAGTCGATCGAGAGGGCGTTGCGGCGCGACCGGCCGCTGAACACGGCCTGCGAGTCCCCCGCCCTCGGCGTGAGCCCGGTTCCCGACGCGCCCTCGAACGCCGCGCGCAGGCGGCTGGTCGCGTCGAGGACGACGACGCGCTTGCCCGACAGGCCGCGCCGCATGAGGAGCGCCGGTCCGAGCATCATGCCGAGAAGCAGGACCGGCATGAGGATCGAGAGGATCCAGAAGGACTTCTTGCGCACGACCTGCAGGTACTCGCGCTTGATGACCGCGAAGACTTTTCTCACGAGACCGCCTCCTCCTCGTCCGCCGCCGCGCGCTGCGCGAGGGTCTCGCCGCCGACGCGGTCGAGGAAGATCTCTTCGAGCGAGGGCGCGGCGACCTCGAAGCGGCGGATGCGGATCCGCGAGGTGACCGCTTCGAGGATGGTCTGGGCATCGCCGCCGGCGTCGAGCTGAAGCTCCGCGGCGTTGTTCGTGACGGAGGCGCGCGCGATGCCGGGCAGCTTCTCGAGGAACGCGCCGTCGCCGTCGAAAGCGAGGTGCACGGTGTTGCGGCCGAACGACGCGCGCACGCCGGCGAGCTCGCCGTAGAGGACGACCTTGCCCTGGTGGATGAGGACGATGTCGTCCGCCATCTTCTCCGCCTCCCCCATCATGTGAGTCGAGAGGAGGATCGTGCGCCCCGCGTCGCGCTGCTCGCGCAGCATGCGGCGGATGAGCACGACGTTGACCGGATCGAGGCCGGACATCGGCTCGTCGAGGATCAAGAGCTCCGGGCCGTGCAGGAGGGCGCCGATGAGCTGCACCTTCTGCTGGTTTCCCTTCGAGAGCTCCTCGAGCTTCGCGTCGCGCTTGTCCCAGAGCTCGAGGCGCTTCAGCCACTCCTCCGCCTGGGCGCGCGACTCGGCGGGGCGGCGCGACTTGATCTCGGCGAAGAAGAGGAGCTGCTCGAGGATCTTCATCTTGCGGTAGAGGCCGCGCTCCTCCGGCAGGTAGCCGATGCGGTCGCGCGCGGAGGCGTCGTTGGCGGAGCCGAAGAGCTCGATCGTGCCGGTGTCCGGCAGGAGGACGCGGTTGATCATCCGGAGCGTCGTCGTCTTGCCGGCGCCGTTCCTCCCCAGAAGACCGGTGATCGTCCCGCGGCGGACCGAAAAGGAGACGTCGTCGACCGCTCGCACGGAGGCGAACGATTTGGAGACGTTGCGGAGGTTGATCACCGATTCCATGGGCGCGAGAACTCTATATGGGGTCAGGCCTGAATCTCTGCGTCCGGGGTCAGGCCTGAATCTCTGAATTGGCATCGACGCAGGAATTCAGGCCTGACCCCAGTGTTATAGTTGCAGGGTGCAACTAAATAGGCCGACGAAACCCGCCTCCCTCCCGGTTCACGACGACACGCTCGCGCGAGATGCGGACGCGCTCTCGCAGGCGCTCGAGGACCTCGCGCGCGTGTACCAGCTCCAGGATCCGCGGCAGACGTGCTCCTACGGCATCAACCTGACGGAGTGCTACGCGCTCGAGGCGGTCGCGCTGGCGGGGCCTCTCACCGTCAACGAGATCGCCGCGCGGCTCGCGATGGACAAGGCGTCGGCGAGCCGCGCCGTCGCGTCTCTCGCGCGGAAGCGTTACGTCCGGCGCCGCGTCCATCCGGACGACTCCCGCGCGCTCCAGGTCGACGCGACGCCGTCGGGGGAACGGCTCTACGAACGCATCCACGCGGCGGGCCGGGCGTGCCACCGCCGCCTTCTCGAAAACGTCGCGCCCGACGTCCGCGCGTCGCTCACCCAGCTCCTCCGCCGCCTCGTCGAAGCCGAAACCGAGTGTGCGTCCACGACCTGCTGAGCCCGGAGAACCCGACATGCTTATCCGAATCCCGCCTTCCTGGTCCATGCCCGAACGCGAAGCGACGCCCGAAGGCGTCTTCGACAGCCGGCGCGACTTCATCCGCAAGCTCGGCGTCGCGTCGATCGCGGCCGGAGTCGGCGTAAAACTTCCCGCGAAGAAGCCGGCGCCCGCGGCGAAACGCCCGTCGCGGATCCCGACCGCGGACCTCTACCCTGCGAAGCGCAACGAGAAGTACGCCGCGCTCGACGTGCCTCTGACGCCCGAGGCCGTGACGTCGCGCCACAACATCTTCGACGAGTTCACGATGCTGCGCGACCAGGTGTGGAAGGTCGCGGAGCCCTTCGCGAGCCGGCCATGGCGCATCCACGTCGGCGGCGCGGTCGAGAAGGCGCTGCAGTTCGACGTCGACGAGCTCACCCGCAAGCTCGGGATCGAGGAGCGGCTCTACCGCTTCCGCTGCGTCGAGGCGTGGGCGATGGCGGTTCCGTGGACGGGGTTCCCCTTCCGCCGGTTCGTCGAGCTCGTGAAGCCGACGGCCGCGGCGAAGTATGTACGGATGGTGACGGCCGCGCGGCCGGATGAGATGCCCGGGTGGTACGGGAGCCGGCGCGTCTTCCCCTACTACGAGGGGCTCCCGCTCGCCGAGGCGAACAACGACCTCGCGTTCCTCGCGACGGGGATCTACGGTCACCCGCTCCCCAACCAGCACGGCGCCCCGCTGCGCCTCGTCGTGCCGTGGAAATACGGCTTGAAGGGAATCAAGTCGATCGTCGCTTTCGAGTTCACGCGCGAGAAGCCGGGCACGTTCTGGAACGAGCTCTCGCCGCACAACTATTCGTTCGAGTCGAACGTGGACCCGACGGCGCCGGGCCAATCGGAGGAGACCGTTCTCGACACGGGGCAGACTCGCCCGACGCGGCCGTACAACGGCTACGGCAGCGAGGTCGCGCACCTCTACGCGTGAGGCGTCGATGCTCGCGGTTCTTCTTGCTCTCGTTCTCGCTGGAGGCGCCTCCGCACCGCCCGCGGCGCTCTCGGTTTCCGTTCGACGGGCGCTCGACGCGGACGCCGTCACGGTATCGACGGGATCCGGCGAGCTGCGTTTCTGGCTTCGCCGGGACGCTCCACCCCTCCGGCCGGCGGCGAACCCGCGCACGGCCTTCGAGCTTCAGCGAAGCGACTACGCCATCGCGCCCGGCGCATTCATCGGCGCGATGGAGGTCCGGACGCCGTGGACGGACGCGCGCGGGCAATCGATCGCGCCGGGCCTTTACACGCTGCGCTACGCGCTGCAGCCGCTGACAAAGGACCACTTTCACCTCTCGCCGCGGCGCGACTTCCTCGTGCTCGCGCCCGCCGCGAGAGACCGCGACCCGGCAACGATGGACGACGTCGAGAAGGTCTGGGCTCTCGGTCGCGAGGCGTCGGACACCGGACATCCCGCGGTCCTCGGCCTCAAGCCGCCGGGCGTCGGGAGCGGGACACCGGTCCGGGTCGGCGAAGTCGAGCTCCGTCTCGACCTTAGCCCTGCCCCACCGCCACTGAATCGGGGTCAACCCTGAATTGGGGTCAGCGCTGAAAAACTGAATTCGTCCCATAGCTGAATTCAGTCCTGGCACGATTCAGGAATTCAGGCCTGACCCAATTCAGGAATTCAGCGTTGACCCCAATTCAGGCCTGACCCCCGACGCAGAGATTCAGGCCTGACCCCTACTGGATTGTCAGCGACGACAGCACGTACTCCATGCCGCCGGTGATCTGGCCGCGCACGGGGATGCCGAGCGCGGGGTGGATCCACCAGTCGGACGCTTCGGCGCCGCTCTGGCGCGCGAGGCGCGTCGCGCGGAACTCGCCCGCGGGCACGGTGACCGCCTCTTCCCCGCCGACGCGGTGCGTCTCGACGCACGTCGTTCCGAGCGGCGAGTCGAAGCCGGGCGGCGCGACGTAGCAGACGAGCTGGGACGTCGGTGCCGCGGCCGCGGCGGCGAGACCCATCCAGCCGGACGCGGCGATCGCGGGCGACGCGAACGCGAACGACGGCGGAAGGACGATGTCCTGCTGCAGGATCCCGGCTTCCTTGCCCCGGAGGTGTCCGCGCAGACGGGTTCCGTCGACCGAGAACCGCGCGCGGTGCACCGCCTCGCCCTGGCGCTTCGTGATCTCGGCGAACTTCAGCTTCCCGTCGGCGTCCGTCCCCTGGAACACTTCGACGACGAGGTCGCCGGTGTCGATGCGGCTACGCACGAGGCGCCCGCCGTCCTTGCGCGCGAAGATCGTCCAGCGCTCTTCGCCGCGCGTCCCGGAAAGGTCCTTGTAGAGGTACGTGCCGCGCGCGACCTCGGCGCCGCGCTCGTAGCGGCCCTCGTGCTCCGGAGTCTTGCCGGCGAGGATCGCGGCGAGGTCCTCTTCCATCGTCGCGCCTGCGGGCGTCTCGGTGATGCGCCCGAGCTCGCGGCCCTCGCTCTCGAGGACGACGGTCGGGACGTTGATGATCCGCCGGCCGCCGATGACGTCCTGCGGATGCAGGAAGTCGTTGTCGAGCGCGACGAGCCGCACGGCGAGGTTCGGGTTCGAAGCGGCGCGCACGCTCTTCAAAACCCGCGGGACGAACTCCTTGCTGTCACCGCACCACGTCCCGAGCACGACGGTCATCGTGACGGGGCGCGTCTCCTTTGCGAGCGCGGCGATGGCCGCCGGGGCCGGTTGATACGTCTGCATGAGGCCGCGCCACACCGGCACCGCCGAGAAGAGGCTCGTCTCCGACACCTCGCCGACAATCCCCTGGTGCCGCGAGACGAGGACGGTCCTCCCCTTCCACGCGACGATCGACGTCGAGCCGTCCACTTTCTGGAACGTGCCTGCGGGCTTCGGCTTCGCGTCGGGCGCGAGCTCCGCCGACGCTCCGTCCGGCGCCACGCGGAACGCCTTGCGCGGCACGACAGCGAAAGTGGAAGCGTCCCGGTCGAGGACGAGCGCCTTCTTCACGCCGGGCAGGAGCAGGGCGAGCCGCTTGCCGGAGTCGGAGGAGAGAACCTGCACGCCGCGATCGAGCCGGCCGTCCACGTAGACGTCCCGGGTCGAGTCGCGCCAGGTCGGATCGGCGGCGATGGCGAGCGAAGAGAGAAAGAGGGCGGCGAGGATCGTGAGGGCCGTTGCGCGGAGCGGACGCATGAAGCCTCCCTGTCGTTTTCCGCTCCAACAGGGGGCGGCCGGCGCGTTATGCCGGGTTTCTGGCGCGGGATAGGATTCGCCGAACCCCGGTCCGAAAAACAAAAGAAGGAGGAATCATGAAGAGACTCGCTCGGGTCATTCCCCTCGTACTCGTAGGGCTCGTCGCCGCGTTGACGCTGACGGCGGGCGGCGGAGACAAGGAAGCCAAGGTGTGGGCGGCAGAGGAGATCAAGTGGACGGAGGTGATGCCCGGCATGTCGATCGCCCCGCTCTGGGGCGATCCGAGCAAGGGTGCGTACGGAGCCTTGAAGAAGGTCGCGGGCGGAACCGAGCTCGGCTGGCACACGCACACCAACGCCCAGAAGGTGGTCGCGGTCTCCGGAACGATCGAGTTCACCCTCGAGGGTGGAGCGAAGAAGGAGCTCACGGCCGGCTCCTACGTGTACCTTCCGGCGAAGATGAAGCACCACACCGTCTGCAAGGCAGGCGCGGACTGCGTTTTCTTCGAGGAGCAGCCGGGCAAGACCGACATCATCCCGGCGAAGTAGAGCTCTCACCTCCCTCTCCCCCGCCTGGGGGAGAGGGATTCCTTTCCTGCGGGTCTGACCTGAATTCAGGACTGACCCCGGACGCTGAGATTCAGGCCTGACCCCGGACGCAGAGATTCAGGCCTGACCCCCCGGGCGGCCCTCCAGGCGCGACATCACCTTCATGAGGTCTTCGTGCGCGCCCACCAGGAACAGGGTGTCGCCGGGCTTCAGGGGCTCGTCGGAGGGAGCAGGTGAGTACGGGGCGCCGTTGCGGATCATCGCGGGGACGGCAACGTGCTCGTCGGAGACGCCGAGCTCCGCCAAGGTCTTTCCCTCGGCCGCGGTGTCGGGCAGCACGAAGAACGTGAGCGCGGTCCCGGCCTCGAGCGTCGCGGAGAGCCGGCGCCCCTCCGCCGCGCGCATTCCGGGGTCGCGCAGCATTCGGTACCCCTCGTCGCGCAGGATCCGGAGCTGCGCGGCGACGACGTTTCCGGGGACGGCGAGGAGCCGCATGAGCCGCGAGATGATCTCGAGCGACGTCTCGAACTCTTCCGGGATCACCTCGGTGGCGCCGAGGTTCCGCAGCGGCTCGACCTGCGTCACGTAGCGGGTCCGCACGATGATGTGGACTGTCGGGTTCATCTGGCGGCAGAGCCGGACGATGCGTCGCGTGCCGTCGGGGTCCGAGATCGCGACCACGACGGCGAGCGCGCGTTCGAGCTTCGCCGCCTCGAGCGCCTCCGGGGACGCGGAGTCCGCGACGATCGCCTTGCTGCCGTTCTCCCGGGCGACTTCGGCCCGGTTGGGGTCTTCCTCGATCACGACGTGCGGGATCTTCGTCTCGGAAAGCACGTGGGCAACGTTCAAGCCGTTCAGGCCGTACCCGATGATGATGATGTGGCCGGAGAGCGGCTTCTCGTCCTCTTCCGCCGGCTCCGGGCGGCTGCGCATCCGCTCCGCGAGCTTCAGTCCGGCCGCGACGAAGAACGGAGTTGCGGCGAGCGTCAGAACCGCGACCGAGACGAAAAGCTGCTCGTCCTCCGGGCCGAGCGCGCCGAATTTCTTGCCCTCCTGCGCGAGCAGAAAGGAAAACTCCCCGATGGGCGCGATCGCGAACGCCGCGCGGAGCGACGTGCGGGGCAAGGCCCCCGCCGCGCGAAACGCGGGATAGGCGGCAACCACCTTGATGAGCACGACGGCGGCGACAGTCGCGAGAACGAGCGGGAGCGCGGAAAAGAGAAAGGCCGGGTCGAGCAGCATGCCGATCGACGCGAAGAAGAGCGCCGAGAGGAAGTCCCGGAACGGGCGGAGGATTCCGCTGATCTCGTGGATGAATTCCGTGTCGCCGACGACGACGCCGGCCGCGAAGGCGCCGAGGGCGGCGGAGATCCCGAGCCGTCCCGCCGCCGCGATGGTCGCGACGATCAGGACGATGACGCCCGCGGTGAACACCTCGCGGCTGCCGAGCGTAGCGACCATCCGGAAAAGGCGCGGTACGACGACGCGCGCCACGAGGATGAGGATGGCGACGCCCACGATGGCGATTCCGACCCGCGTCATGACTTTCGAAAGCGGCGGAGCTTCGGTGCCGGACGCGAACGCGGGGACGAGAAGCATGAGCGGGATGACGGCGAAGTCCTGGAAGAGCGAGACGCCGAGGAATCGGCGTGAGAACGGGGCGCCGGTCTCGTCCCGCGTCTGGAGGATCGGCAGGACGACCGCCGTCGAGCCGAGCGCGATCAGGATCCCGTAGAAGGCGGTGCGCTTCACCTCCAGGTCGAAGGGAATGGCCACCAGGAGCACGGCCGCGACGGTCAGGATCATCTGGAGCGAGCCGGCTACGAGCGTCGTCCTCCCGAGCGACTTCAACTTGTCGAAGGGCACGTGCAAGCCGACGAAGAAGAGGATGAGCGCGACGCCGAGCTCGGCGATCTGCTCCACCTGGTGGGTGTCGTGGATCCACGCGAGGGCGTGGGGGCCGATGACGATCCCGGTGACGAGGTACGCGATGACCTCCGGGACGCGGAAGCGCTTGCCGAGGAAGAGGAGCGGAAAGGACGCCGCGAGGATGATCGCGACGTCGGCGAGGAGACCTCCGTGCACGCGGAGTCCGCTGCGGCCGGCCGACTAGTTGACTGGAAGCGACGCGACGGCGACGCCCTGGCCCAGGCGCTCGACCTCGGCGGTCATCTTTCCGCGCCACATGAGGCCGTACATCCGGACGTCACCGAGGAAGGACCAGAGCGGATACGAGAACGTCGCCGGACGGTTCTTCTCGATGAAGTAGTGCCCCACCCACGCGAAACCGTATCCCGCGACGAGCGCCCAGAGGACGAAGGCGGGGTTTCCGAGCGAGATCCCGCGCGCGAGGAGCAGAAGCCCGAGCGTCGTCCCGACGAAGTGCAGGACTCGCGTGCCGTGGCGGCGGTGCTGGCTCACGTAGAACGGCCAGAAGTCTTCGAACGTCTGGATTGCCGGGTCACGCATGACGAACCTCCTCGCGGCACAGAATCTGCGTCATTCTATCGAAGCATGGCAGGCGCGAAGAAGAAGCGCGGTCCGGTTTTGAAGTGGGGGGCGGTCGCGCTCTCGGGCGTGTTTCCTTTCGTCGCGATCGCGCTCCTGCCCGTCGGCGCGATCGTCGTCCGGCTGAACGAGCTCTTCGACCGGCTCGGCCCGCTCGGGCTCCTCGTTTTCGAGATCCTGTACATCGTCACGACGGTTCTCCTCGGGCCGGCGTGGCTGCTCGCGCTCGTCGCGGGACTGGCGTTCGGCCTCGTGAAGGGAATCGTCGTCGTATGGGTCGCGGCGACGATCGCGGCCGCAGCCGCGTTCCTGATCGCGCGCTACGTCGCGCGGGCTGCCGTCCAGAAGCTCGCGCGGAAGAACGAGAACTTCGAGGCCGTGGACCGCGCGATCGCGAAGAACGGGGGGAAGGTCGTTCTCCTGCTCCGCATCTCCCCCTTCTTTCCCTACACGATCGCCAACTACCTCTACGGCCTGACGGCGGTGCGATTCGTCCCCTACGTGATCGCCACGGCGATCGGCATCCTGCCGATGATCGCGATCTACGTGTCGATCGGCGCGGCGGGCCGCGAGGCGGTCGAGGCGGCGGGAGGGAGCGGGCCCGGCTCGCCCGCGGAGTGGATCGTTTTTGCGGTGGGCGTCGCGTGCACGGTCGTGGCCGCGGTGATCATCACCCGCGGAGCGAAGCGGGAGCTCGAGACGATTCGCCTCGAGCGCCCGCCCGGATAAAGAGTCCGGCAGCCGTTCAGGCCGCTGTCGTCCGGCGCCGCACCGGCTCGTGAACGAGGACTTCCGCCTCTCTCCTGCGTCCCGAGAGGAGCGCGTCGAGTGAGTAGCGCCCCGGTCCGATCGCGGACAGCGCGACGAAGAGCACGAGGTAGACGAGCGGGAGCTCGAAGCTGTCCTCGCCGACGAATGCGTGTTTCTTCGGGATGTGCACGAGCATCATCGCCGCCGCCATCTGGACGGCGAGCGCGAGCGCCACGAGCGGCGTCAGTAATCCCAGGATCAAGGCGATCCCGCCGCCGAACTCCGTGACGGCGGCCGCGAACTGCAGGAAACCGGGGATCGAATCGCCCATCCAGCTCGTCGGCTTCTGGATCTTCGGCCAACCGTGAAGGATGAAAGCCGCGCCGACGACGAAGCGGAGGACGAGGAGCCCGAGGCTCTGTCCCCCTGTCAAAGTGTCTCTGTAGAGGCGCATCGTGATACCTCCTGAATGGCAAAAGGGCCGGCCTCCCCGGCCCTCGCGAGGGGTACATCGCAATACGGGTGCCACTGGAGGAGGGGAATTCGCGGCCGTGGATGAGGTTTTCCTTAGAGAACTAGACGCCGGAGACTCTCTTCGTTGATTACGCGCCCGAGAATGATCCTGGTGGCGCTCCTCCTCGCGGGGGTAGTGATCGGACCGCGGTGCGCGGGGACGAGTTACCAGAGCGCGGCTCATACGGCCCCTCACCCCGACCCTCTCCCCGATGGGGAGAGGGAGAAGACGGCCCCTCACCCCGCGAGCGACGCGATGAACATGGAGACCACGCACTCGGGACCCCTCCCGACACCCGAGGCGAGCGCGAAAGGCGACCCCTTCCGGTCCTCCGTCCGCCCGGTCCTTCTGGCCCGCTGCGCTCCCTGCCACGAGCCGGGCGGGAAGATGCACGGGCGGCTCCCCTTCGATGACGCGAAGGTCGTCGCCGAGAACTCGACGGCGATGCTTCGCCGGTTGAAGGGGGACGACCGCGCCGCGCTCGAACGCTGGGTCGCCGGGCTTGCCGCGGCCACCGCGCCGCGATAGAAGGTCAGCCCAGAGGCGCCGTCGAATCGCCGGCGCATCCAGGAGGACAAATGAGCCGCATTCCGCTTTCCGCCCGGATCGTCGCCCTCGCCCTGCTCGCCGCTTCGACGGTGTTCGCCGCCGATCCGAACCGCGCCCGCGTCGAAAAGCTCGGCAAGCAGTTCGCCGACGCGTTCAACAAGGGGGACGTCGCCGGCGTCGCCTCGATGTACGCCGAGGACGGGGTCGCATTCCCGCCGGAGTCCGACCTCGTGAAAGGACGCCCCGCGATCGAAGCGATGTGGAAGGGCATGCGCGACATGGGCGGCCAGTCGATACAGTTCGTCGTCCTCGACGTCGTTTCGAGCGGCAACCTCGCGATCGAGACGGGGAAAGCGATCCTCCAGATTGCGGCCGCCGGCGCAACTCCGGCGACGGTGACCGTGAAGTACGTCGTGGTGTGGAAGAAACAGAAGGACGGGAGCTGGAAGATCACCCACGACATCTGGAACAACATGCCGACGCCCCCGCCGGCGGCGACCCCCGCGCCCGCGGGTTAGCGGGTCGCGTTCCGGCGCACGCAGGAGGTCGCGTCGGGATACGCGGCGATCGCGGCGATCTCCGACGCGGGCGTGTCCCGCAGGAAGTCGACGCCGCGGTGCGACTTTTCGACGAGAGCCTCGTTTTTCGCGCGCGAGTAGGCGGTGAAGACGGGGTCCCCGTCCACGTCCGCGACGAGGGACGGTGTCGCGCAGGACAGGTCGAAGTCGCCGAGCGCGACCGTGCGCACCTTCCGATTCACGCGCGTGCGGAAGTGCACGCGGCGGTTCTCGAGGTCCCACGCGATCGACCACTGCGTGTAGCCGGGCGCGGCCACGCGGTCGAGCGCGGCGAGCGCCTCGGCGACGGCGGAGCCCTTTCCCTTTTCGGAACCCTGCTCGAGCAGCCGCGCGACCCGCGCGAACCGATCCAGCGAGCCGGCGCCTTCCGGGATCGGCGCGCCGGCGTTCGCGCGCGCGTACGCGAGCGACGAGGCGTACGTGTCGTTCGTGAGCACCCGCACCGGCAGGGTCGCACCGGAGTGCGCGACGAGTCGGCCGTCGAGAAACTCGATCGAAGCGCACCCGCCCGCGGCGTCGCCGACCAGGTAGTGGAGCGGAGTCCGCGAAGCGATCCGCACCTTCGCGGCGTTCGCGACGACCTCTGCAACTGTCGAAGAATTGTCGAGCTGAAACTGGATCCACTCGAGCACGCCCACAGCCGGGCGCGCGTCCGGCTTCGGATAGCGCGCCGCGTCGAGCCACATGAGCTCCACGGCGAGTCCCGCCTCGTTCATCCCGGAGGACGGAAACTCGCGCCCGAACTGGTTGAAGGTCAGGCTGCCGAAGCGCGAGACCCAGCGGGCCGGGCTCTCGGGCGGCGCCACCCGGGACGCCTTGGCGACGCCGCGCTTGTTCACGACGAGCATCCCGTAACCGATCCCGAAGTCGTAGTTCTTCGCGAAGACGACGTCGCCCGAGCGCTGGAGGCAGAAGGTCGTGCACGCGCCGGCGGTCTCGGACACAGCGGCGGCCGCGCCGGCGAGAAGGGCCGCGGCGGCGAAGCGGCGCCTCACGGCGTCTCGGACACCGGGACCGCGCCCTCCGGCCACGCGCCGGACAGGAATTTCTCGACAGCGGGGAAGAACACGTCCGGCTCCTCGACGTGGGGGAAGTGCCCGACGTCCGGCATGACGAGCAGCCGCGCGTTTGCGTTCCCCGCGACCCACTCGCGCGAGCCGCCGAAGGGGATGAAGTCCTTCTCGCCGTGCACGACGAGGCGCGGAACGGTCAGGGTCCGCGCGGGCGCACGGTAGTCCCAGTCGCCCATCGAGCCGAAGAGCGCTCCCCACCACAGGTTCTGGTTCGTCTCCTGCTCGTTGAAGAAGCGGCACGAGTCGAGCTCGATCTTCGCGACGTCCGCGGGGTCGGCGACGAAAGCGGCGAGCGACACGCGCCGGTTCTCGCGGCAGAGGGCCTCGGCGTTGTTGGCGAACTCCCCCGCCTTCTTCCGCTCCTCGAGCTTCGCCCGGGCCGCGACGTCGGCGCGCGCGGTCATCGTCTTCATGCCCTCTTCGAGGTAAGGGGTCCGCCGCGGCGTGCCCGGGGTCATCTGCACGAGGCGGGAGACGCGCTCGGGATGACGAATCGTGTAGACCGCGGTCATCATCCCGTAGTGCGACCAGCCGAGGAGCATCATCTTCTCGAGGCCGAAGTGGCGCCGCACGGCCTCGAGGTCCGAGAGCTCGTTCTCGAAAGAGACCCTCGAGGGCACGACCGCGTCCGAGCCGAGCCGGCCGCGGGGGTTGTAGTAGAGAACCCGGCGGCCGTTCGCCAGGCGGTCGAGGCCCGGGCCGCCGGACGGCCACGGCACGACAAGAACCTCGCGGCCGGACCCGGCGATCCGGTAGGCCAGCTGGACGCCCGGCTCGACGGCGATCAACCCCTGCGAGGGGGCGGCGGTGCTCGCGGCGAGGCCGGAGTCGGGGGCGGCGCGGCGGGCGCGGGCGCGTCCGGCGTGCGCGACGGCGGTGGCGCCGCCGTCGCGCAGCCGACGGCAAAGAGGAGGATGAGAAGGAGTCGCTTCACGTGGCTCCCAACGCTGATACGGAGAAAAGATCGCAGAGTTCGCGGTCTTGGTCCTCGAAAAAGTGCCTTTCGTCCCGCGATCGATCCGTCCACGGGGGCCCGGGCGGATAGTGGGCCCGCGGAAAAGGGAGCGGCCGTGCCGGCCGGAGGAAATCTTCCGGCCGGCCCCTTCGTACTCCTTTTCATGAGTTCCGCAACTGCAACCGCACGGAGGTGGCGCATGAAGCTTCGGGCGCTGATCGTCGACGATGAGCCGCTCGCGCGCGAGTGGGTACGGGGTGCGGTCGCGGAGGACCAGGAGCTCGAGGTCATCGGGGAGTGCGGCAACGGCTTCGAAGCCGCGGAGGCCATCCGGCGCCTGAAGCCCGACCTCGTTTTCCTCGACGTACAGATGCCGGGCCTCGACGGCTTCGGCGTCCTCGAGGCGCTCTCGCCCGAGGAGATTCCCGCGATCGTTTTCGTGACGGCATTCGACCAGTACGCGGTGCGCGCGTTCGAGGCGCAGGCGGTCGACTACCTGATGAAGCCGTTCAGCCGCGAGAGACTCGAGGAGGCGGTCCGTCGGGTGCGCGAGCTCATGAAGGGCCGCTCGCTCGAGGACTTCCGCGAGTCGATCGGAAGGATCGTCGAGAAGATCCGGCGCGACCGGTCGTACCCCGAGTGGGTCCTCCTCAAGGCGGAGGGGAAAAACGTCTTCGTCAAGGTGAAGGACATCGATTGGATCGAGTCGTCGCGCAACAACGTGCGGATCCACGTCGGCCAGACGATCTACCTGCTCCACGAGACGACGTCCGCGATCGCGCAGCGGCTCGACCCGAAGAAGTTCCTGAGGATCCACCGCTCGTCGATCGTCAACATCGAGCGGATCAAGGAGCTCCACCCCTGGTTCAACGGCGACTACGCGGTGATCCTGCGCGACGGCACGCAGCTCACGCTGTCGGCGAGCTACCGCGATCGGCTGAGGGAGTTTCGCCGGTTCGGGACGTAGAGTAGCTCTCACAGCTGTCAGCTGTTAGCTATCAGCTGTCAGCTGAGACCGAGGCCCCGGATGACCCCGATGCCCCTCTTCGCCGCCAGGCGACGCTGGACCGCCGCCGCGTGGATCGCGGGGGTCTGGATCTTCCTCGCGGTCCTCCAGGCGACGCAGCGCTACCTGCGGGGCCGCGAGCTCGAGCCGAGCCCGTGGGCATTCTGGAGCGCCCTCGCCGACAACCTCGTGATCGCCGCGCTCTGGGCGGCCGCGACGCCGTTCGTGATGCGCATTGCGCGGCGCTACGCGTTTCCGGGAAGGCCCGTCGCCGTCCTCGCCGCGGTCCACCTCGCGGCGGGAGCGGGCGTCGCGCTCCTTCACACGTTCGCCGCGAACGTCCTCTACAAGCTCGTGCTCGCGCCGGGCGTCACGTGGGGCGACCTCGTCGGGAACGTCGCCCTGTCCGCGATGACGACCGGACCGACGCGGATCGCGACCTACCTTCAGATCGTCGGTGTTACGTGGGGTCTCGACGACTACCGAGCTTGGCGCGAGCGCGAGATCCGCGCCTCGGCGCTCCAGCTAGCGCTGGCGAAAGAGCGGCTCGAGTCGCTCAAGCTCCAGCTCCACCCGGCGTTTCTCTTCCAGACGCTCGCGCTCCTCCGCACGACGATCCGCCGCGACCCGCGCGCGGCCGCGCGCACGATCGTCGAGCTCGGCGACCTGCTGCGGCTCTCGCTCAAGAACGGCGGGAAGCGCCTCGTCCGTCTGAGCGAAGAGCTGCGATACGCGGAGCTGTACTTGAAGATCGAGAGGACGCGCCTCGAGTGCAACCTCGCCGTCACCATCCGCGTCCCGCGCGACGCGCTCGACGCGGCCGTGCCGAGCCTCGTCCTGCAGCCGCTCGTCGAGGCCGCTGTCGCCGCCGCGTGCCCCTCCCCCGCATCGATCGAGATCTCCGCAGCGCACCGGGACGGGCGCATGACGCTCGCCGTGCGCGCCGAGCCGGGCGACCCGAAGGGCCCGCCCGCAGCGGCGGGACCGAGCGCGGCCGTGATCGAGCGCGCGCGGCGGCGCCTCGACCTCGAGTATCCGGGGCAGCACCGCCTCGAGTGGTCCAGCGTCGCCCGCGCCGCGACTGTCGAGATCCCCTTCGTGCCGCTGCCGGAGGCCGTCGAATCGCCGGCGCCGATCCTGGCCGGCGCGGCCGAGGGGCTCGCGCGTTGAGCCGGCCCGGCAAGAGCACCGCGCTCGTCCTCGGGGCATGGACGGCCGTCGGGCTCTTCCGCGCGGTCGAGCGGTACACGCTCGATCCGGTGTCGACGCAACGCCTCGAGTTCGGGTTCCGCGAGGCGCTCGCCCAGAACCTCCTCTATGCGTACCTGTGGGCGGCGTTCACTCCGCTCGTGGCGTGGCTCGCCTTCCGCTACACGATCGCGGGCCCAGCGCGCACTCGCACGTTCGCGATCCACCTGACGGCGGGTGTACTGCTCGCCGTCCTCCACGGCACCGTTTTCGCGCTCGTCTATCCGCCGGTCATGGGGATGCCCTTCGGCCTCGCGCGGCAGCTCCGGGGAGTCCCGTCGATCCTGATCGCGTTCCTCGTGTCGAACCTCCTCACCTACTGGGGCGTCGTGGGCATCTGCTGGACCATGCAGGCCCTGAAGCTGTCGCGCGAGCGGGAGCTCCGCTCTTCGCAGCTCGAGGCGCAGCTCGCGGGCGCGCGGCTGGAGAGACTCCAGACGCAGCTCCACCCCCACTTCCTGTTCAACGCTCTCAACAGCGTCCTGCCGCTCGTCTTCCGCGACCGGGACGCGGCGGCGCTCACGATCTCGCGGCTCGAGGAACTTCTTCGCCGCAGCCTCGAGGCGGATGCGGCGCAGCTCGTGCCGCTCTCCCGCGAGCTCGAGTTCCTCGAGATGTACCTCGAGATCCAGAAGACGCGCTTCCAGGACCGGTTGCGGGTGGCGTTCGACGTTCCGGCCGACTTGCGCGGCGCGCGGGTTCCGAACCTGATCCTTCAGCCGATCGTCGAGAACGCGATCAAGCACGGCGTGTCCGCGCAGCCGGGCGCCGGCAGCGTCGAGATCTCCGCCCGCCGGTTGAACGGAATGCTCGTGCTGACCGTGCGCGACGACGGGCCCGGTTTGACGGAGTCGCCGCGCACCGGCGGTTCGGGCCTCGGGCTCGCCAACACGCGAGAACGCCTGCAGCAGCTCTACGGCGACGACCACCGCCTCGCGCTCGAGAACGCGGTGTCGGGCGGCGTCGAGGTCACGCTCGGGCTCCCGTTCTCGGAAAAGGGGACGGATTTATTTTTCCCTGCACGGGGGGCCCTGGTCGAGAGGGACACAGATCCCTCGCAGAGCTTGTCCTGAGCGAAGGACCCGGGTCGGGGAAAAAAATAAATCTGTCCCCTTTTCCGGGTTAGCGTTTGCGCCATGAAGAACGCGAAGGAGCTCACCCAGGAGGTCACCAAGATTCGGCAGCGCGCCAGGGAGCTCTCGGGCTTCTGGATCTCGGAGCTCGCCGCGGCGCTTTACGCGATCGAGTGGGCCGCCGGCAAGCGCGAGCGGGCGCCGTCCGCGGACATCGGCCTGGCGGGAGGCGAGCACGGGAAGATCGCGGACCGGCTACTCCACGCGGTATCGGCGGCGCCGGTGAAGAAGATGAGGGTGTTGCCAGCCCCTCAAACCCGGAAGAAGGGCGAGGCGGATAAGAGCCCCTCACCCCGACCCTCTCCCCGGAGGGGAGAGGCGGGTAAGAGCCCCTCATCCCGGCCCTCTCCTCGCACAAAGAAGAAGTGAGCTCTGTCCGGTTCCGAAGGATTCCGGCGGTCACGGCATCCAACGAAGCGGACAGAAGGGGTGAGCGCGAGCGAAGTCGAACTGACGCTCAATGATCCGGCGCTGCGCCTGATGGACTCGCCCGCGCAGGCCTGGCCGGAGACGCCAGGCGAAGAGCGCGACCTTCTGAATCGGATGCAGGCCGGAGAGGAAAGTGCGTTTGACGTCTTCGCCGATCGCTACATTCCGGGGTTGTATCGGTTCGCGCTGCGGCGGCTCGTGGGAGACCGCGAGATCGCGCGCGACCTCGTGCAGTCCACCGTCTGCAAGGTCATCGAGAAGCTCGGGAGCTACCGCGCGGAGGCGCCGCTCTTCACGTGGCTCTGCGCGGTCTGCAAGAACGAGGTCGCCGCGCACTACCGGCGGCTCGATCGGCGACCGCGGGAAGTCGGGCTCGACGAGGAGGACGGCGTGGTCGCCGCCGCGAGTGCCCTTGCTTCCCCGACCGCCGGAGTCGAGGAAAGACTCGAGCTCCTCGAGCGGCGCGACCGCGTCCACATCGCGCTCGATCGCCTCCCGCCGGCCTACGCCCGCGCCGTCGAGTGGCGTTACCTGGAAGACGTCCCGGTGACCGAGATCGCTCGACGCCTCGGTTCGAGCTACAAGGCGACCGAGTCCCTCCTCTCGCGCGCACGCCTCGCGTTCCGCACTGCGTACGAGAGCCTTTCGTCTCTCGAAAAAGGACCCCGCTCGTGACCGACGACGAAAAAGACCTGCGCGCTCTCCTCGACGAAGCGGGGCCGCGTCCGCCGCTTCACGAACCGGACCTCGCGGCGATCCGCGCCGCTGCGCGCACCGAGTGGCGCGGGCGCTACGCCTCCGCACGAAACCGGTCGAGAGCCGCGACCGGCTGGTGGGCGGCCGCCGCCGCCGTCCTGCTCGCGGCCGCCGCGCTCCTCTGGTTGCGGCGCACGCCGGCGCCGCCCCCTGCGGTCGACGCCGCTTCGGTGGAGCGCGCGACCGGCGGAGTTTTCCGGACCACGGAAAACGGAGAGCGACAGCCGCTGGCTGCGGAAGCGGCGGGACGTTCGCTTCCCTCCGGGGCGAAGCTCGAAACCGACAGTCGCGGGCGCCTCGCGCTGCGCATGACGGGCGGCGCGTCGGTGCGGTTCGACTCCGGCACGCGGGCCGAGCTCCTCTCTCCGTCGCTCGTCGCGCTCGAACGAGGCGGCGTCTACGTCGACACGGGGGGGCACGCCACGGGCGTCGCGGACGTTTCGGTGCGCACGGCGGCCGGCCTCTTCCGGAGCATCGGCACCCAGTTCGAAGTGCGCGCCGACGCGGACGGCGCCGTCACCCGGTTGAAGGTGCGCGAGGGGCGCGTCCAGTTCGAGCGCGGTGCGGAGTCCCTCTCGACCGAGGCGGGCCAGGCGCTGGTCGTGCGAGGCGACGGCGCCGTCGAGCGCAGCGAGACCGCTGCCGACGGCGCCGAGTGGGACTGGGTTCTCGCGAGCGCGCCGATGCTCGACATCGAGGGGGCGACGGTTCGGGAGTTTCTCGAGTGGCTCGTGCGCGAGCGCGGCTGGCAGCTCGAGCTCGCCGACCCGCACACCGCGGCGCTCGTCGACTCGGTCGTCCTCCACGGCTCGATCGCGCACGTGACCCCGGCGGAGGCGCCCGACGTCGTGCTGCCCTCGACCGGCCTCGACTACCGCGTCTCGCGCGGAAAGCTGGTCGTCTTCGCCCGGGACGAGGAGCCGGTCAGAACTCCCAGGTAATTCCGACCGACGGGAAGAGCCCCGGCCAGCGCTCGACCGACCGAATGATCTCTCCCGTGTCCTCGTCGAGCTCCAGGTCGAAGCCCGCCGTGTTCTTCCGGTCATAGACGTTCTGGACGTCGACGAACGCAGTCACGGATCCGGACTTCGACGGCCAGCGGCGGCTCACCCGGAGGTCGAGGCGGTGATAGTCCGGAAGTCGTTCGCTGTTGAGACGACCGGCGACGGGCACGGGATCGCCATCGACGGTCTCGAGCGTCACCGGCGTCACTCTCCAGCCCGTGTGGAACCGCCACGCCAGGTTGAGGTCCCAGCTCCGCCCGAGGCGGTAGTTCAAGTCGGCGTTGAACGTGTGGCGCTGGTCGATCTGACGGAGGAATCGCTCACCGTCGATCTCGTCCTCGCTCCGGGAGAGCGAGTAGTTCAGCCACCACTCGAGCCGCTTCCCGTTGCGCCCCTGGACGAAGAGCTCGACGCCCTCCGCGAAGGCCCGGTCCGGCTCGATGCGAAACCGGTCGAGCGAGCTCTCCGGAAGCACCTCGTACGGCTCGAAGAGGTTTTCGTACCGGGGACGGGGATCGGTGATCGTCCGGCGGTAGACCTCCGCGCGGAGCGCGACGAGCGGGTGGGCGGCGCCTTCCGCGAACAGGTGCTCGAAGCCCCCGACCCAGTGCTCGGACCGCTCCGCCGGGTAGAGCCGCGTGTCCCCGTCCTCGACGAGGAGCTCATACCCGCGCTGGCTCTGGTAGTAATGCCCCCATCCGGCGCGCACGACGCTCCGGCTCCCGAGGCCCCACGCGAGGTTGGCGCGCGGGCTCCAGACGTCGTCGCCCGTGAGGGTGTGGCGGTCGTACCGCACGCCGAGCTCGAGCGTCAGAGATCGCGCGGGCTGAAATCGGTCCGAGACGTAGGCGCCGAGATAGTCGTCGCGGAAGCGGCCGCGGAACTGAAACGCGCCGTCGCGCGGCTCGGCGCGCAGGAGCGCGAGCGGCGTCTCGAACTCGCGGAAGCTCGCGTAGTCGTAGTCGCTGTCGAAGCGGCGCAACTCGAAGCCCGCCTTGACGAAGTGCCGGTCGCCGGCCTGGAAGTTCCACGACTGAAGCGCGCCGGTGACGTTCAGCCCGCGGACGTCCTGGACTTCGACCTCCTTCTCTTCCTCCGACTCGGTCCCCCGGCGGTCGCGGTCCACCCGCGTCACGGAGAGCGCGGTGTCGACGAAGAGACGTTCGGTGAGGACCGCCTGGTGGGTGAGCCAGAGGTACGCGCTGTCGTACTCGGTGGCGAACTCCTTGAACTCGTCCGGCTCGCGTTCGGTGAAGGTGAACTCGTCCTCCGAATAGAGAAGGTTCAACCGCAGCGACTGCGAGCCCGTGAGCCGGTAGTCCACCTTGCCAAAGAGGTCCCAGAACCGCGGGTCCTCGGATCCGAAAGCGCGTCCCGCGAGGTCGGTGAAACCGCGACGGAGTGACGCCAGCCACGCCCCGCGCTCGCCGAACGTGCCGGCCCCTTCGAGCTGCGCATTCACGACGCTGACCGAGAGCCGATACCGGTGCGGGCGGGACGGCGTGAGCGTCGTCAGGTCGAGGATCCCCCCCATCCGATCGCCGTAGCTCGACGGGAACGCGCCCGTCGTGAGGTCCAGGTTCGAGAGCTCGGAAGCGGCGACGACGGAGAGCGCGTTGTCGAAGTCCTTCAGGTGGTACGCCTCGTAGAGCTCCTGGCCGTCGAGGAGAACGAGCACCTCGTCGCGGCGCCCTCCGCGGATGTGGAACTGCGCGGTGACGTCGTTCGACGTCGTCCCCGGAAGCAGCGACAGCGTCCGGAAGACGTCGCCCCCCAGGTGAGGCAGGCGAAGCATCTGCTCCTGGTCCAGCGCGAAGGGCGCGTTGGGCTCCTCCTGCAGGACCGCGATCCGGCTCGGGTTGACGACGACTTCCTCGCCCGTGAGGGGCGCGGGCTGGAGCACGAACGGAACGTCCAGCTGCGCGGCGGAAAAAACGGCGAGGCCCTGGCGCTCCGCGATGACGAAACCGGAACGGCGCGCTTCGAGGGTGTGGGTTCCAGGCTCGATGCCCTCGATCTCGTAGCGGCCGTCGGCGCCGCTCACCGTCTCGAGGCGCGTTCCGACGACGCGAACCGACACTCCGGGGAGCGGCGAGAGCGCGTGGCGCGAGCGAACGATGCCGGAGATCGTCGCCGGCGGCCGCGGTCCGCGGGCGGGGACGATGACGAGGCTTCCGCCCGGAGCATCCTCCACCGCGAGGCCGTGGGGCGCGAGGATTTCCTCGACGAGCGCGCGCGGATCGGAGAAGACGGGCGCCGCGACGAGCCGCATCTCGGGCCGGACGACCCGGGTGCTGAACACGAGCTTCATGCCGCGCTCCTGGAGCACGAGGAGCGCGTCGGTCAGGGGCATTCCCGGCGTGAGTTGTCCGGTTTGCGCGGGCTGGGCAGAGGCCATCGTCGCCGGTGAGACGGCTCCGGACAGGAGGGCCGCGCCCAGCAGGAGCGTCGGAAGGCGGAGACGGGATGGCCGCGAAGGATTCTCCGCCACGGGACATCAAAGGATAACAGCCCGATGAACCGACCAAGGAGGACCGCATGAAAACGCGCCCCGGAATCCCCACCCTTGTGCTCACCTTCGCCTGCCTCGCCGGATTGGCTTCGACGGCCCTCGCCGCGGGGCCCGACCGACGTCCGTACACCACCGACTTCCGCCTCGGGGAATGCACCTGGCAGACGACCGGCACGAACCCTTACTTCCCCCTCGTCGTCGGCCATCGCCTCCTTCTCGAGAGCGAAGATGGCTCCGAGACCGTCGAGATCACCGTCCTCGACGAGGTCGAGACGATCAACGTGCCGGGCCTCGGCGCCGTTACTACGCGCGTCGTCCAGGAGCGGGAAACCGCGGACGGCGAGGTCGTCGAGATCTCCCGCAACTTCTTCGCCGTCTGCGGCGGGAGGGGCGACGTCGTCTACTTCGGCGAGGACGTCGACATCTTCCACCCCGACGGGAGCATCACGCACGACGGTGCGTGGCGGGCCGGTCAACCCGATGCGAACGGGCTCGCGGCGCCCGGGATCCTCATGCCCGGGACTTTCCTCCTCGGCTCGCGGTACTTTCAGGAGCTCGCGGACGGGATCGCGCTCGACCGCGCCGAGCACACCGAGATGGGCCTCACAATCGAGACGGACGCGGGCACCTTCACCGACTGCGTCCGGGTCGTCGAGACGTCGCCGCTCGAGCGGAAGTCCGAATCGGTGAAGGTCTACTGCCCCGGGGTAGGGCTCGTCATCGACAGCGACGTTGAGCTGGTCGAATTCGAATAGGAGAGCTGATGCGAAAGACGTCCGTACGGGGTCTGCTTCTCACCGCAATCGGGATCGGCCTCGTCTGCCTGACCGCGGCTCCGGCCGCGGCGGCGGACGGGGCGTTCGACCTCGGAGTGCGCGCCAACGTCCTGGTCGGGAACGGGGAGCCGACGAACGACATGCTCGGCTACGGCCTGTTCGCGCGCTTCCGCGTGGGAGACGGGTGGCGCGTCGGCGTCGGGGTCGACCACTCGCCGGAGTTCGACGTGGAGGGCATCGCCGGGCTCGTCGGCCAGTCCCAGGACCCTGCCGTCGAAGTGATCGACGCGACCGGGACGTCCACGGTTGTGCGCGGGTGGCTCGAGCGCTCCTACCCGAGTGCGGGTGGCGGCTTCGAGTGGTTCTGGACGGTGGGGGCGGGAGTCGCGAACGTCGAAATCGACGACGTGTCGGGCCCGCGCGCGGGCGGCGGAACGTTCACCGTCGTCACGGACGCCGGGACCGAGATCCTCGCGGCCGGCAGCCTCGGGTTCCGATGGTTTTTCGTCCGGATGGTCGCCCTCGAGATCGCCGGACGGCTCGACTACCACTTCGCGGACTGGAACCTGCGCGAGACCGTGACCGGAGCGACCGCAACCGTGGACGACTATCTCGTGACCGGAGGCCATGTGGGCTTCACGTTCCGGTTCTAGGGTCAGGCCTGAATCTCTGCGTCCGGGGTCAGGCCTGAATCCCTGCGTCCTCGGTACGCCTCGAATTCAGGCCTGACCCCACCGCTCCAACTCGTCCACTACTCCGTCGAGCTCGTTTTCGAGAGCGATTCGATCGAGGTCGGCCTCGAGTCTTCGGCAATCTCTGACGAGGGTTGACTGGTCGCGGCGATAGAAGTCAGCGACCCTTGTAAGCGGAATCTGGCAGCGAGTCCGGGCCACCAGACCGGTAATCGCTCGTGCGCGGGCTCGCTCCCGCGAAAACTTCCCGCTCCTGATCGCCTCCAGGTCCAGACCGGCTTTCCGGGCGACCACGCCCGCGATCTGCTCGACGGTCCAAGCTCCGCGGCGTACGATCGGAGTGGCTCTTTCGAGCGCCTCTCGAGCGAATCCCTCGTCCCCCTTCACGACGCGCGCAACCGGGTCGAGCTCTTCGTACGCCCCCGAATAGGCAGAGGTCATGAAGGTCTGATAACGGCGCGCCGCCCTGCCCGGATCGGCACCGAGCAACTGAAGGAGGCCAGTGGTGTCCAACCAGTCGGGAGCGCGAGCCCCGCGGTAGAACCGATCGCTCGACCAGCGGTAATGCGGCGCCTCCGCCACAAGCCCGGCTTTCACCGGATTCTCGTGAATGTAGCGAACGAGGGCGAGGAGGTAGGAAGTCTTCTGGACGAGAAAAGCCTTGTAGCGCCCCTGGAACAGGTGCCCCACGCGCTCGTGCCGCCGATTGAAGGCCTGAGCGTAAGAGCTGTGAAGGGCCAACACGATCCGCGACAAATGGACCGGGCCGGTCTCCAGCGCGAGGTGCACGTGATTCGTCATCAGACAGTAGGCGTAGAGGCGAAAATGAAAGCGATCCCGATAGTGCGCCAGGCGATGAAGGTAAAACTCGCGATCCGAGTCGCAGCGAAAGACGTCCCGCTGCTCGTTGCCGCGGGCAACCACGTGGTACACGGCGCCCGAAAACTCCAGCCGCGGAGGCCGGGGCATCACGGATTCCTCGGACTCATAGGTACCCGGCTCTCCTCCGTACCTTGTTGTCGCGAGCTTCGAATCGGAGGTCGGGGGCGGGTTAGCCAACGAGGCGCGAATTTCTCAGGTGGAACCTAGATCGAGCTTTGATTCAGAGATTCAGGCCTGACCCCGTACGCAGAGATTCAGGCCTGACCCCTCAGGCGGCCCATAGATCGAGCTTTGATTCAGAGATTCAGGCCTGACCCCGTACGCAGAGATTCAGGCCTGACCCCTCAGGCGGCCCAGGAGGCGGCGCGCGGCGGCGATGTCGGCTCGATATTGCGCGGGGGGGGCGGTCCGCACGAAACGCTCCAGGGCGGCGCGCGCGGCACTGCGGTCGCCGGCTCTTGCGGCCGTCATGCCGAGATTGAAGAGCGCGTCGAACTGGCGGGGATCGAGCGCGGCCGCCCGGGTCCACGACCGCGCAGCCTCGGGCAGATCTCCGATCTTCGCCTGGGCGACTCCGCGCGCGTTCCACGCGAGAGGGAGCTTGTCGTTGATCGCGAGCGCGGCGTCGAGGCTTGCGAGGGCCTCCTTCACCCGGCCGCCCTTCAGGAACGCGATCCCTGCGTTCTGACGAGCGACGGCCTCGGTTCGGTCGCGCGCGACGATCCCGGCGAAAACGCCGAGCGCTTCCTCGAGCCGACCGGCGTCGGCGAGGGCGATTCCGATTGCGTTGCGCGTGTCGGGGTCCTCGCTGCCGGAGAGCGGCGTCAGGACGCCGAGCGCCTCGGACGCGCGGCCGCTCTCCGAGAGCATCAATGCCAGCCGGACCTGCATCGGCTCGGACGCGACCCCGAGTTTCCGCGCCCGGGTGAGCGTCTCGACGGCCTCCGCGCGCCGGCCGGTCTCGTCCAGCAGGAACGAGAGAAGCTCGTAACCGACGGGCATTCCGGGTCGCTCGCGGACCACCGCGCGAGCTGTCGTCGCGGCCTCTCCCGCGCGCCCCTCCTGGTAGAGCGCGATCGCGCGGTGGATCTTCGCGTCGAGGTCCACGAGGTTCTTCGGGTCGTTCTCCGGCGTCCACGCGGGCGCGGACCGGCCGCTCGCCGAGAGGTATCCGAGCGAGAGCAGGCGGCGTGCCTCCTCTCCGCCCGCCACCGAAGGTGCGCCGCGCGGCCGCTTCGGCTTTGGAAGGAGCGCTTGCAGCCGGCGCGCGACGTCGCGGCGCGATTCGAAGAGGTTCTTCGCTTCGCCCGGATCGGTCGCGAGGTCGTAGAGCTCGGGCAGGGGAAGGTGCACGAGCTTCCATCCCCCTTCGACCACTCCCGACAGCGGCGCCCACCCGCGGTTGAAGGAGGCGGACATGGCCTCGAAGTAGCCGGGCGCGGCTTCCCCCGCGGAGGGTGCGGCGAGAGAACGGCCGGGCAGCCCCGCGGGAATGGGAAGGCCCGCGCCCTCCAGGATCGTGGGGAGAAGGTCCACGTGTCGCGCCGGCGACTTCTCGCGCCGGGCTGGGAGGGTTCCGGGCGCCCACAGCACGAGCGGCACGCGGAGCGTCGCCTCGTAAGCGAAGAGTCCGTGCGTCGCCTCGCCGTGCTCGCCGAGCGACTCGCCGTGGTCGGAGGTAACGACGGCAAGCGTCCGTCCCGACTCCCCGTTGAGCGCGTCGAAGAGCGGGGCGAGCGCGGCATCCGCGGCAGACACTTCGCCCAGGTACGGATCCGCGTGGAACTTCTCCGCGAAAGGCGGCGCCGGGCGGTAAGGCGCGTGCGGCTCGTAGAGGTGGACCCAGAGAAGCCGCGGGCGACCCTTCTGGCCGCGCCACCACGCGAGCGCCGCCGAAACGACCTCGGGTCCCGCCCGCTCCGGCATCGAGAACTCCCCGGGCGTGCCGGACGGCGCGTAGCCGTCGTCGTACACCTCGAAGCCGCGGTCGAGGCCGTAACGGGAGTCGAGAGGGAACGCGGCCACGAAAGCGCCCGTCGCCCAGCCGCGCTCGCGCGCGATCGTGGCGATCGTCGGGATCGAGGCGTCGAGGCGGAATCCCGTGTTGTCGCGCACGCCGTGGTCCGGCGGATAGAGGCCCGTCAGCATGGTCGCGTGGGAAGGGAGGGTCACGACGCTCGACGCGTGCGTGCTCTCGAAGACGACCCCCTGCGCCGCGAGGCGGTCGAGGTGCGGCGTTTGCGCCTTCCGGTTGCCGGAGAAGCCGGTGGCGTCGAAGCGCAGTGTGTCGATCGTCACGAGGACGACGTCGGACACGGGCGTACGGGCGGCGCCCCGCGAAGGCGACGCCGCGGGACCGGGCTCCGACGCGGGGCGCGAGCACCCCAGAGCGAGCGCGCCCAGTGCGAGGAGAAGGAAGAAAAAGGTGGGGGCGCCCGGCGAATTCCGGACGCCCCCGGAGGGGAAAGGCGTAAGGAGTTTTGGGATCAGAACTCGATCCGGAATCCGAGCTCGTAGCTGCGCGGCTGCTGCCACGCGGTGGCGAAGTTGAACCGCGGATTCGTCGGCTCGTCGATGGTGCCGCCCTCCCCGACGTTCTCGTCGCGCTGAATCGCGATCTCCGTGTCGAGGATGTTGAACACCGCCCCGATGAGGCCGATGCGGACCGGTCCGATCGGGAAGTTCTTCTGAATCTGCGCGTCCCACCGGTAGAAGTCTGGCAGACGACGCGAGCCGCGCGGCTCGAGGAATTCCTCGCCGTAGCTGGGCGCGGGGCGTGTCACGTTGTACGCGATTCCGCTGTCCCAGTAGGCGCTCGTCCCGAGGTAGAGCTCCCACGGCAGCCGGACGTACCCGTCGAGCTTCACGACGTGCCTCGCGTCGTCGGACGTGTAGCCGAAGCGGTTGACGAAGTGGTCCGGGAAAACGTCGAAGTCCGAGCCCGCGTTCTGCGTGTACTCGACGGCGCTCTTCGACTTGGACGTCGTGTACGAGAAGATCCAGCTCATCGCCTCCGTCGGCCGGCTCTCGACCTTGAAGATCAGGCCGCGATAGTCGGACTTCAGCACGTCCATTCCGTTGGGCCGGTTCGTGAGCTGGTAGAACGTGCAGTCCTCGTCGGCGCACGAGTCCTCGAAGATGTTCTTGCTCCGGCGGTAGACCCCGGTCACGTCGAGGCTCGTGTTCTTGAAGATCCGCTGCGTGATGCCGCTCGTGACCTGCTGCGAGTACGTCGGCCGCATCGACGGGTCGAGGGTGTTTCCCGACGGACCGCCGAAGGCGCCGAAGAAGTTGAAGCGCTGCTGGGCGTTGCTCCACAGGAAGAGAGAGAGTACCGAACCCTCCCGGGAAAGGAACGAGGGAAGCGTGAGGGCGTTGTCCTCCATGAACTCGCCCGCGTTCGCCTTGAGGATCGTCGACGAGTTGTTGAACACGTCCCACGCGACGCCGACGCGCGGCTGGAAACGGGCGAAAGTCTTCACCTTCTCGTCACCGGGCAGGTAGAAATCGGCTTCGTCGTACCGCAGTCCGATCTTGGCGGTCACGTTCTGCACGGGACGCCACTCGTCCTGCGCGTAGAACGACATCCCGCGGCCTTCGAAAGTCTGGGTGGCCAGGTCGGTGTAGACGAGGTAGAGGAAGTTGTCCCCGTCCGCCGGCTCGTTGATCGCGCCGCATGTCGCGCCGGCCGGCTGGCCGAACTGCTCCGAGCAGAACGAGGGGTCGAGCGGCGTTCCGGTGACGTTGTTCAGGTTCTCGAACTTCGTCCACTCGAGGTCCGTGCCGACCTTGAAGACGTGGCTGCCGAGGAACTCGGCGATGTAGCTCGTGGAAGCGAGGGCCTGCAGGCGCGGGCGCTCGGACGTCTGGACGTTCGTGTAGTTGCCGGACGCGATGCCGGTCACCTGGTCGATCGTCCCGGTCGTGTCGAGGTCTCCGCTGTGCGGTCGGGCGTCGAGCTTGTTCTCGAGGTAGCCGACCTGGAAGTTGGCGAGCCAGTTCGGGTTCAGGACCGCGTCGTAGGAAGCGTTGTAGATGCGGAGGTCCTGCGATTGGTCGTAACCCGCCTCCTGCGTGTAGAAGGAGCTGTTCTGCGCGTGCGGAACGTCCGCCGTCTCGCTGTTGAACTTCAGGGCGAGGGTGTGGCTCGGCGCCGGCGTGGCCGTCGCCTTCGCGAAGATGGTCCAACCCTGGAAGTCACGGCGCCCCGGCTGGAAGCCGAAGAGGTCCGCAGGCCGGTTCTCGAACTGCGGGCGCTCCACCGAGCCGAAGAACCAGATCCGGTCCCGCAGCAGAGGGCCGCCGAGAGTCGCGGCCGGCGAAAAGTTCTGGAAGTCCTGGAGGTCCCGGTCGTAGCGAAGGGTCTCGGTGCCCTCCGGAAAGTCGCGGGTCCGCTCCCCCTCCTCGGTGAGCTTCTCGGAGCGGTATCGGGCGTCCAGGGTGCCGTGGAATTCGTTGCCGCCCGACTTGGTGATGACGTTGATGATGCCGCCGATCGCTTTTCCGTACTCGGCCTCGAAGCCGCTCGTCTGGATCGCGATCTCCTGGATCGCATCGAAAGTGAAGTTCGACGTGAAGGTGTGCGTGACGGGATCCGTGGTGTTGAGCCCGTCGATCAGGTACGAGCTCTGCCCGAGGTTCGCGCCAAAGACCGACGGGTTTCCGCCCGCTCCGGCCTGGTTCGTGACGCCGGGCGCCTGGAGCGTGACGTTCTGGTAGGAACGCTGCGCGAGGCCGATCGTCCCGTACTTCAGGTGGTCCTCCTTGAGGTTCACCTGGGTGTTCGTCTGCGTCGGGTCGATGACAACCGTGTCGGCCGTGACGGTGACGTCCTCCGTGACGCGCGTGAGCGACAGGACGACGCTGACCTTGCTGGCCTGGTCGAGATTGACGACGACGCCCTGCCTCACGAGAGGCTCGAAGGAGGGAAGCGCGTACTCGATGCGATAGACGCCGGGGGGGAGGATCGGAAAGTTGTACTCCCCCGCCGCGTTGGTGACCACGGATCGCGTGCCCTGGAGCGACGGCGAGGAGACGGTGACGGTCACGCCCGGAAGCGCGCTGCCGTCCCCGTCATTGACCGTGCCGAACAGCGTTCCGGTCGTGGCGGCTTGCGCGACACTGGATGCCACGAGAAGAAGGAGTGTCGCGATTCCTGCTCTGAATGTTTTCATTTCTTCATCCCCTTGGTTTGTTTTCCGATTTCCGTTTTCCGATTTCCGTCCTAGAACCGGAGTCCCACCGAGAACCGGAACGTCCTCGGCAGCTGGTATGCGTCGCGTCCGATCGCGTCGCCGAACGTCGCCGCGTACGCATAGTGCGTCCCCTCGACGGGCTCGGTCTGCGGATCGAAGTTCTGGAAGGCCGCTCCCGCGCTGGCGCGGGTGTTGACGACCGTGTTCGAGTCGATGCCGATGCGTCCGCCCGTGAGCGCGTCCTCGTTGAACACGTTCAGGAGCTCCGGCTGGAGGAACACCTCGAGGCTCTTCCAGACCTTCAGGTTCACGTTCAGCGCGAGGTCGGTGCGGGTCATTTCCTCGAACCGGAACGCGCCGCGGCCGCCGCCGAAGTAGTAGTTCACGACGGCGGGCGGGTCGATGTAGCCGGGGTTCGTGACGAAGGCCCGGTTGTCGATCGTGCCGAGCGCGTTGTACGCGCGGCCCGAGCCGTACGTTTCGAGCACGGTGACGTTGAAGTCGGCGAAGCGCGTCGGGAAGTCGAAGCCGAGCCACAGACGGGCCTGGTGCCTCTGATCGCCCTCGAGGTAGCCGGTGGGGTTGTTCGCCCGGAAGTTGGTGTACTCCGGGTACTCGCCCACGACGCCGGGAATCGGGCCGCTCACGAAGTTCTCCGACTCGAGGTTTCCCGTGAGGCGCGACCACGTGTAGTTACCGCCGACGAACACGCCGAACGGGAAGCGATACGAGAGCTGCGTCTGCGCGGCCGTGTACTTGCGGTCGTACCGGTCGTCGTTGCCGATCAAGGCGAGGTCCGTCTGGTTGCCGAACTGGTCCTGGGGAGACGGGCCGGTCGAGAGGTCGATGCGGCTCCCGTAGAAGTCGTCCCAGTTGCGGTAGATCAGGTCGAGGCGGGCGAACCCCCGGGAGCCGAGCGCGCTGCCGACACCCAGCGTCCACTCCTTGACGTTGGGAGACGTGAGCCCGTTCTCGAGGATGCGCGACGAGAGGCCGGGGATGTCGACGAGCCGCGTCGGCCGGCTGTTCGTTCCGCCGATCGAGTTGAACCAGTCGAACATCGTCTGGATCGCCTGCGCGCTCGTCATGAGCTCCTCGGTCGGAGCGTTCACGTTGCAGTTGATGCACGGGCCGCGGTAGAACCAGTCGAGGGTCGCGTTGATCCCGGCCGGCGACGTGCTGTTGGCGACGCCGAGCGTCAGGTTGGCGACGTACTGGCCATACCCCGCGTTGAAGACGAGGCGGCCATCACCGGCGACGTCGTAGTGCGCCGCGATGCGCGGGCTCCACGCGGAGTCGTCGGAGACCGCGAACCCTTCGCTGTTTTCGGAACGGTTCTGGTCGTAGCGGAGCCCGACGTTGAAGGAGAGGTGCTTTCCGAGCGCAATCCGGTCGTTGACGAAGATGGACTCGGTGTTGAAGTCGGTTCCCCGCGTTTCCTCGAAGATCGGGGTCCAGCGGAGGAACGTGGAGTCCCCGGGAGTCTGGAACACCGGATAGACGTCGGTGCCTCGGATGATCGAGCTCGTCACGAAGACGCGGAAGTCGCTTCCGGACTGGTGGTTGTTCGCGAACTGGAAGTCGTGGAAGTGCTCGTAGCCGACGCGGATGTCATGGGTTCCGAGGCTCGAAGTCGAAAGGAAGTAGGACGCCTTCGCGAACCAGGACTCGTTGTCCCGCTGCTCGGGCGTGTCGTTCGAGAAGGTGGGCGAGTTGAACCGCGCCTGCCCCCGCGACCGGTCGAGAAGCAAAGTGCCCTGGATCGGGTCGGTGAACGGCGAGCCGGAGTTCTCGAACGTGAACTCCTTGCGGGCGTACTGGGCCTCGACGAAGAGTTTGTCGGTGATGACGCCGTTGTAGTTGATGCCGAGCAGAGTGTTCGGCGTGGTCCGGGTGATCAGGCTCGCGGTGTCGAGGATGTTCGTCGTGAACGAGTTGTTCACCTCCTCGTCCGCGATGTCGATGTACGTCCCGACGAAGTTGTGGCGCGAGCTCAAGGCGGCCGTGAGCTTGGCCTCGAGGCGCTGCTGGTCGCGGACGTTCTCGTAGGCGATGACCGTCGGGTCGATCGAGCCGGGCCCGGCCGTCGGGTTCGTCTGGCGGGACTGGGACGTCTCCTGCGTCCGATACGCTCCGAATCCCCAGATGCGGTCGATCCAGATCGGCCCGCCGAGGGTGACCTCGTAAACCGGGTTCGTCTTGTCGATGCGCGAGTCGACGTCGCGGCTGACGTTCAGGGGGTCGTTCTCCGACCACTTGTCGTTCGTGAAGCTCGTGCGGAAGGACCCGGAGACGCGGTTGCCCCCCGACTTCGTGATGGCGCTGACGACGCCGCCGGTGAATCGTCCGTACTCGGCGGAGATGGCGCCGGTCAGGATCGTCGTCTCCTGGATCGCGTCTTCGATGAAGAGGTCGTGAGGCTGGCCGCGCAGGTTCTCGTTGACGACGACCCCGTTGATGAGAAAGAGGCTGTCGAACGACGGCGCGCCCGAGATCGCCATCGACGCGAGCCGGTCGTTCCCGCCCGGGCCGTTGTTCGTGACGCCGGGCGCGAGCTGGGTCGTCGCCGCGAGCGTGCGACCGATGGGAAGCTTCTCGACGAACTCCTTCGTGTAGTTTGCCGACACCTGGGGCGATTCGATGGCCGCCGCTTCGCCCACGCGACCCGAGACGGTCACCGCCTCGGCCACCGCGGCGGGGTTCATCTCGACGTCGACGCGGCCGACAGCGCCCGCGGCGAGAGTGACCGTCCGGTCGACGGCGCTCATTCCGGAGAGCGCGAACCGAACGGTGTATTCCCCGGAGGGAAGCAGGTTGAAGATGTAGTCGCCGTTGCCGCTCGTCGTCACATCGCGCGTGCCCTGCATGGAGGGCGACGTCACGGTGACAGCGACCCCCGGCAGCGCGACGCCCCCCTCGGTCGTGACCTTGCCGGTGAGCGAGGCGCTCGGGATGCCCTGGGCAAATCCGAAAGCCGCGGCGAGCAGGAGCGCCGCGGCAACCGAGAGGAACCTTCCGGTCTTCATGAGACTCCCTCCGAAAAAGGGCCCGGCGGGCGGAAGGCCCGCCGGGCGAAAGAAGGCGAAGAAACTCAGAACGAGACTCGCGCGCCGACCCGCACGACGCGGGGGCTCTGGGTCTCGCGGATCTGGTTGTAGGTCGCCTGGTTGACCCGTCCGTTGCGCTGGAGCACGGTGCCGTCGTTCAGGAGGTTGAAGACGTCCGCGGAAAGAGAGACCTGGAGGGGCCGGAGCTCGAGGACCTTCTCGAGCCGCACGTCCAGGTTGTAGACGTCGTCGTACCGCCGGTCATCGATGTTTCCGATGATCACGTCGCGCGGTCCGAGTCCGTCGCCCGGGTCGATGCGGTGGAAGTTCACGAGCGGATACCCTTCGCGGCCGAAGAAGTTCGCCGCGACGTTGAAGCCGAGCGGCAGTTGATAGAGGCCGCCCACGTTGAACTGCCAGCGGGAGTTGATGAACACCTCGCCCTTCGCGCCGCTCGAGGCGCCGGCCGGCGCGGCTGCGATGTCGCTGCCCGCGCACGTCCCCGTGAAAGCGAGACCGATCGCCGTGCCCGGCCACACGTGGGCGTCCCCGCCCCGGCTGTTGGTCGGGTCGTAACAGGAGTTCGGTCCCCCTTCCTGGGTGATGTCCATGAAGCCGACGCTGCCGCGCGCCATCCAGCGATTCGACAGCCGCTTCTGGAAGTTCAGGTCGATGCCGTGGTACTCGGTTTCCCAATCGGGACGGTTCTCGATGGTGAGTCCCGCCGGAATCGCGACGTCCTCGCGCAGCGCGTAGTAAGGCTCGCTGTAAGCGGTTCCGTCGGCGAGAGTCCCCGTTACGTTGCCGGCCAGCACGAAGGAGTCGCGCGTCAAACCGGTGCGGCGCGGGAAAATCTCCCCCTCGTAGGTGCGATAGCTGTAGTTCAGACCGACGACAAAGTTCGGGAAGAGCTCCCGGTCGAACCCGAGTACGAACTCGTCGGTCCTTCCGGCGTCGAGGTCCGGGTCGACGGTGTTCGGGGAGAACGCCGCGCCCGGGTTTTCCGGGTCGAGGCCGTAGAAGCTGACGAGACCCCGAGAGAAGTCGAGCTCGTCTCTCGTGATGATGTGGTCGCCGTTGTCGTTCCAGTAGTAGTAGAGGCCCGCGAGCTGCCCCGGATTCGTGAAGGAGATCGTCGAGATCCCCAGCTGGTCCGCGTAGCGGGCGTAGCTCGCCTTGAGCAGGGTCTTGCGGTCCTTGCCGAGCGAGTACGTCAGGCCGACGCGCGGTGAGATGTCTTCCCACTCGAAGCCGATCTCGCCGTCCTCGCTTCGGATCTCGGGCATGAGGTCGGGAATCACGGGGTTCGCCGGCGTCACCGACGCCACGTTCTGGCCGCGCTGCAGGTCGTACCGGGCGCCCGCATTGATCGTGAGGTTGCCGGTCGTCAGCGTGTCGCCGATGTAGCCGCTGTAGTACTCGAGGTCACCCGACGTCACGGCGCGGCGGGTCAGCGTCGCGACGGGCTCGCCGAAGTTGGCGAGGTCGCCGTAGCTGCCGCTGCCCGGCCACGTCGTCGACGAGGCAACGGGCGTCGTGCGGTACGAGAACCCGAACTTGAGCTCGTGGCCGAGGGCGCCCGTGTTGAAGAAGTAGGAGCCGTTCGCGTTGGTCTGGTGCTGGGGACGGTTCGTGCGGTAGTCGAAGTAACTCCCCTGCCACACGCCGTTTTCGTCGATGAACAGGTTGTCGACCGCGAGCCCGCCCACGGGCGCGAGCGAGAAACCGCCGGAGACGTAGGAGTACGACGCGCTCGCGAAGAGCGAGGGGGAGAAGACGTGCGAGAGCTCCCCCTTGTAGACGCGCGTCGGGCCGTCCTGGTTCCAGGCGGCCGGAGGCGGCCGGGTCGTCGAGACGTTTCTTCCGAGCTTGATCTTGTTGCCTTCACTGAAGCTGACCGTGCCCGAGGTCGAGTCGAAGAACTGGATGTTCAGCTTTCCGTTCGCGTCCTCGAGAGTCGTCTTGTCCGACGCGTTGGTGATGGTCAGGAGGTCGATCTGGTTGCGGCCGTATGCGCCCCACAGCCAGAGCCGGTCGCGGATGATCGGGCCGCCGACCTCGACCCCGTAGTCCTGGACTTCGTCGATGCGGTTGCCGCCCGCGAAGCCCTGCGCGACCGCTTCGTCGGGCAGATTGGTGGACTGCCACTCGTTCTGAGCGAGCAGGACGCGCGCGGAGCCGTGGATGTCGTTCGTTCCGCGCTTCGTGACGAGGTTCAGCTGAACGCCGGGCGTCTGCGACGTGACGTCGCTGCCGCCGGTGGAAGCGTTCATCTCCTCGAAGGAGTCGAAGTCGTAGTAGGTGGGAGAGCTGCCGAGCGCTCCCATGTCCGTGATCGTGACGCCGTCGATGTTCCAGACGTTCTGGCTTCCCGCGGCGCCCTTGCCGAGGTAGTTCGTCTGCTGGCCGCTCTCGTTGCCGCCGACGTTGACGCGGTCGGTCTGCACGCCCGGAACCGTCTGCAGGATGACCCAGGGATCGCGGGCCGTCGGGATCGCCTTGAGCTCGACCTGGTCGACCGTCGCTCCCGTCTCGACCTTGCGGGTGTCGATGAGCGGCGACTCGCCCTGCACCTCGACGCTCGCTTCGACCGTCGAGAGCTTGAGCTGGGCGCTCGTGTTCGTGTTCTGCCCGACTGCGACCTGCACGTTGGACTTCGTGACCTTCGAGAAGCCCTGCAGGTCGAACGTCAGGGTGTACACGCCCGGATCGAGGCTGACGAACCGGTACTCGCCGCGCGCATCCGACGTCTGCGTTCGCGGCGCGCCGATTCCGGAGAGCGTGACGGTGACTCCGGGTAGTCGCCCGCCCTGTTCGTCCTCTACGTAGCCGTAGAGGTTCCCCGTGAGTTGCTGCGCGCCGAGCGGAGCGACGAGCACCGCGAGCGCGAGCACCACCCACCCGGCGGCCACGAGGGGCCGTCCGAGTTTCGAGATCGAGATCCTCATGCTTTCACCTCTCCTGTCTGCAGTCGTGCTGCGGGAAATGAGTCCGGTCACGGGGGGGTCTGAAAAGCAACGCGGTTGCCACGGACCAACCGATCGCGCGAGCGACAAATCGCGCGAAGACCGGGACGAGGTCAGCGTCGCCGGGGACGAATTGCTTTCGCCGGAAACGGCGCGCGGCGCCCTCTCCAGAGCGCCGGACGAATCCCCAACTTCTTGGACGTCGCCGCGATCCTGCCGGGGAACGTCCGCTCTCACGAAACCGCGGCGTGCGCGCCCGGGAAGGGGGACGAATCCGGCCGCGCGAGGGATGGAGCTCTTTTCGCGTCCAGCGCGCCGGGCGCGTTATCCGGTTTTCCGGACGTGTCGCGTCGACAAACCCCTCCCGAGCCGCTGCGTCGGCTCGTGGAGAGAAATGGGGACGGATTTATTTTTCGGGCGGAAACACGGGCCCTTGGGGGGTTTTCTCCTTCGTCCCCCGAAACGGCGACTTCGTCCTCGAGCCGGCGAAGTCCTGCTCCTGGAGCGGCACTCGCCTTGCTGTCCCGCGGCGCCGTGGGCCGATCCCGAAAAACCTTTTCCTCGTCCGGGCCGTTAGAACGAGTGGAGGCCTCCTGAGTTTTTCACCGCGCACGGCGAGAGGGCCGATAGCGCTCGCGATTGCCTTCGCGGTCGCGGCGACAGCCGTGGCCGAAGTCGAGTCTGTTTTCCAGGGCGGGTCCGCCGGCGTCTCTCGCCGGCGCGACATCGAACGCTCGCGCAAGCTCCTCGCCGACGTCCTCGAGCTGTACCCGGGAACGACGGTGGCGGTCGCTCTGGAGGATCGCGTCGTCTGGTCCGCCGGGTTCGGTTTCGCGAACGTGAAGGGGCAGGTCCCCGTGAAGTCGACGACGCGGTTCCGGATCGATCGCGTCTCCGAGGCCCTGACCGCCGCCGCGCTCGTGCGGCTCGCGGACGAAGGAAAGCTCGATCTCGACGCTCCCGTGCAGCGTTACGTTCCGGGATTCCCGGAGAAGTCGCACCCTCTCACCCCGCGTCTCCTCGCCGCGCACCTCGCGGGCTTCGCGACGTTCTTTCCTCCGGGCACGAAGCTGCGCAACTGCGCGAACCCGGAAGACACCGTCCGCTCGCTCGCCACCGTTCCTCTCTCGCGGATTCCCGGCACGCGGTACCTCCACTCCTCGCCCGGGTACGTTCTGCTCTCCGCGGTCGTCGCGGGCGCGTGCGGTCAGGACTTCTTCTCGTGCATCCAGGAGAAAGTTCTGCGCCCCTCCGGGATGACGGCCACGACGCTGGAAGTTCCGCGCGCCCCGAATTCGGCGACGCCTTACGAGCGCGGATGGTTCGGAATGCTCGCCGCCGCGAAACCGGTCGACAACTCCTGCAGGTGGGGCGCGGGCGGCTTCGTCTCGACGGCGGAGGACCTCGCGCGCTTCGGCCTCGCCCTCCTTCGCGGCGACATCGTCAAACGCGAGTCGCTTCCGCTGCTCTTCTCGCCGCAGAAGTCCACCGCCGGCGAGAGCACCGGCAACGGTCTCGGCTGGCAGGTCGGAGTGGACGGAGCGGGGCGGCGCCGGCTCGTTCAGAGCGGGCGCACCGTCGGGGGTCGGTCGGTCGTCGTGCTCGTGCCGGAGGCGCGACTGTCCGTTGCGCTCCTCGCCAACGTCGACGGAGAGCACCTGGACGACCACGCGCTGAAGATCGCCGCGCTGTTCGCAGAACCCGAATAGAAAATTCGAAATCACGCCGCTGCGAGTGGTGTGACCGGAATCACTTTTTCTCACGAGCGAAGGAGCACGCTGAGGATGAGCGTTTCGTCGCTCGCAACCTCCGTAATCTCAGTGCGTTGCGAAGTGGCACCTATCTCGCAATTCCCGAGGTCAGCTGCGCGAAACGGAACGCAGCTAGAAAGGGAAGGTCGCGATGGAAAAGAAAGGAAAGTGGAAACGGTCGATGGCGGCGGGCGTCCTCGGATCGGTTCTCTTCGCCGGCGCGGCGTTCGGAGCGGAGGACCGCATGACGAGTCAGCGCCGTGCGACGACGATTCGACCGGCGCAGGCCGAGCGCGGACGCGTCGTCGATTTCAAATCCGAGCGCACCGACTCCTGGCTCTGCGAAAACGTCAGCCCCTTCTTCTGCACATACGTTCCGTCGGTTTCGGCGAGCCAGCCGGCGTCGACGAACACCAGGCAGCGCGGCCGCTACTAGAGTTCCGCCGATCCAGACTCCCGCGTGTCGGGGTTCTCGGTCGCCGGAAGTCGGAAAAACAAAAAGCCCCTCGAAAGAGGGGCTTTTGATTTAGGGTCAGGCCTGAATCTCTGAGTCCGGTGCCATACCTGCATGCAGCCCTGGCACTCCATGCAGGAATTCAGGCCTGACCCCAATGCTCGATAACAGATGACCCCAATGCTCGAAGCGGCGCTCAAACGAGTGGTTCGCGGCGAAGTGCGCTTCGACGCCGGGAGCCGCGCGCTCTATGCGAGCGACTCCTCGAACTACCGGCAGGTCCCGATCGGGGTCGTGGTTCCGCGGGACCGCGACGACGTCCTCGAGACCCTCGCGCTCTGCCGCCGGTTCGGCGCGCCCGTGCTCGGGCGCGGCGCGGGAACGAGCCTGGCGGGACAGTGCTGCAACGTCGCCGTCGTCATCGACACGTCGAAGCACTTCCGGCGGATCCTGGAGATCGACGCCGCCGGAAAGTGGGCGCTCGTCGAGCCCGGCGTCGTCCTGGACGACCTCCGGGACGCGGCCGAGCGCCACGGCCTCACGTTCGGGCCGGACCCCGCGACGCACGCCTGCTGCACGCTCGGCGGCATGATCGGAAACAACTCGTGCGGCGTGCACTCCGTCATGGCCGGGAAGACGGACGAGAACGTCCACGAGCTCGAGGTCGTCACGGGAGACGGGACTCTGCTGACTGTCGGGAAGACCCCGCCGGACGAGCTCGCCCGCATCGTCGCGGAAGGCGGCCGCCGCGCCGAGATCTACGGGAAGCTCCGCGCGCTCACGGAGCGGTTCGCGCCGCTCATCCGGGCACGCTATCCCGCGATTCCCCGCTGCGTCTCCGGCTACAACCTGCCGTGGCTCCTCCCCGAGAACGGGTTCGACGTGGCGCGCGCGCTCGTCGGCTCCGAAGGCACGTGCGCCTTCGTTCTCTCGGCGAAGGTGCGTCTCGTCTGGAGCCCGCCGGCGCGCGTGCTCGTCGTCCTCGGGTACGCGGACATCTACGCAGCCGCGGACGCCGTCCCGGCGATCCTCGAGCACCGACCGATCGGGCTCGAGGGCTTCGACGACCGCCTGATCGCCGACATGGAGCGGATCCAGCTCTTCCCGGGAAGCCGGCGGCTGCTGCCGGAAGGGCGCGGCTGGCTCCTCGTGGAGATCGGCGCCGCGGAGCCGGAGGAAGCCCTCGCCTCCGCGCGCCGGCTCGTCGCGGCGTGCGCGGCGGAAGGGGGCGTCGTGTCGTCCCGGGTCTTCGAGCGGCGGGAAGACGCCGCGCGGATCTGGCAGATTCGGCAGGCTGCCCTCGGCGCCACCGCGCACGTCCCGGGCCAGTCGCTCACGTGGGAGGGATGGGAAGACTCCGCCGTCGCTCCGGAAAAGCTCGGCTCGTACCTGCGCGAGCTCCGCGCGCTGCTCGACCGCCACGGTTATCACGGCGACTTCTACGGCCACTTCGGGCAGGGCTGCGTTCACACCCGGACCGACTTCGACTTCGTGACGCCGGCGGGCATCGAGCGGTACCGCGCATTCCTCGACGAGGCGGCGGACCTCGTCGTCCGGTTCGGCGGATCGATCTCGGGCGAGCACGGCGACGGACAGTCGCGTGGATCTCTGCTTCCGAAGATGTTCGGCGAGGAGCTCGTCGGCGCGTTCCGCGAGTTCAAGGCGATCTGGGATCCGGAGGGGCGAATGAACCCGGGCAAGCTCGTCGACGCGCGGCGCGCGGACGAGAACCTCCGGCAGCGCCCTCCGGCGCCGGTGGCGACGACGTTCGCCTACGCGGCGGACGGCGGAGACTTCTCGCGCGCGCTCCAGCGCTGCGTCGGGGTCGGCGAGTGCCGGCGCGAAAAGGGCGGGGTCATGTGCCCGAGCTACATGGTCACGCGCGAAGAGAAGCACTCGACGCGCGGGAGGGCGCGGCTCCTGGACGAGATGCTGCGGGGAGAGGTCCTGACCGGAGGCTGGCGAGAGGAATCCGTCCGCGACGCGCTCGACCTGTGCCTCTCCTGCAAGGGGTGCAAGTCCGACTGTCCCGTGGGCGTGGACGTCGCGACGTGGAAGGCGGAGTTCCTCTCGCGTTACTACGCCGGGCGCCTCCGGCCGGCGGCCGCGTACTCGATGGGTCTCCTGCACCGGTGGGCGCCGCTCGCAGCTGCGGCGCCGGCCCTCGCGAACTTCGTGACCCAGACGCCCGGCCTCGCGAGCGTGGCCCGCGCGGCCGCGGGGATCTCGCAGCGGCGGACACTCCCCCGCTTCGCTCCCGAGACGTTTCGCGCGTGGTTCGCGAGGCGGAAGACGCCCGCGGCGACCGCTTCCAGCGTCCTTCTCTTTCCGGACACGTTCACGAACCACTTCTCGACGAACGTCGGCCGCGCCGCCGTCGAAGTGCTCGAAGCCGCGGGGTTCGGCGTCTCGCTGCCGCGCGATCGCCTCTGTTGCGGCCGGCCGCTCTACGACTTCGGGATGCTCGGCACCGCGAAGAAGCTCCTCGCGAAGACTGTCGCGGCGCTCGCGCCGCACGTCGAGGCGGGGCAGCCGGTCGTCGTTCTCGAGCCGTCCTGCGCCGCCGTTTTCAAGGACGAGCTGCCGGAGCTCTTTCCGCGGGACGAGCGCGCCGCGCGGCTGTCGCGCGCGGCGGTCCTGCTCGCGGAGCTCCTCGACCGGGACGCACCCGGCTTCCTTCCCACCCCTCCCGCGCGATCCGCCCTCGTCCAGTTCCACTGCCACCAGCGCGCTCTCTTCGGCGTCGACGCCGACCGCCGGACGCTCACCCGTGCGGGCGTGGACTTCGACGTCCCGGATTCGGGGTGCTGCGGCATGGCGGGAGCTTTCGGCTTCGAAAAGTCCCACTACGACGTTTCGCTCGCGATCGGCGAGCGCGTCCTCCTGCCCGAGGTGCGGAAGGCCGCGCCCGACACGCTGATCGTCGCCGATGGGTTCAGCTGCCGCGAGCAGATCGCGCAGGCGACCGGACGCCGGCCCCTCCACCTCGCCGAGGTGCTCAGGGGGTCAGGTCTTCACTGACCACCCGGCAGCTGCCTCCGCGGTAAGGCCCCTGACACTTTGCTTGCAAAGTGTCAGGTGGAGACCTGACCCCCGGGGCGAAGGTGTAAAGAAAACTGCGCAGAAAGTGTCAGGTGGAGACCTGACCCCCTAGAGCAGGATCCCCATCTTGCGCGCGACGTGGTCGCCCGCAAGGTGCACGAACGACCGGCGCCACGTCCCGTCGATCTCGCGGGACGACTCGAGGTCCCGCTCGAAAGCGCGCGACATCGTTTTTCCCACTTCCGCGTCGAGCACGAGGAAGTTGCACTCCGCGTTCAGGTGGAACGACCGGAAGTCGAGGTTCGTCGACCCGACGACGGAGACGTAGTCGTCGGCAACGGCGGTCTTCGCGTGCAGGATCGCCGGCTGGTACTCGAAGATGCGCACACCGGCGTCCCGGAGCGGCCCGTACCACCCGTGCCCCGCGTGGCGGACGATCGGGACGTCGGAGACGCCGGGCAGGAGGAGGCGAACGTCGACGCCTCGGGACACGGCTTCCGCGAGCGCGCGGATCGCGCGGCGGCGCGGCGCGAAGTAGGCGTTCGTGATCCAGATCCGCTTTCGCGCCGCGGTGACGACAGCCCGGAGCACGGAGGCGGTCTCCTCGTGGCCGCGGCCCGGACGCGAGTCGAGGACGAGCACGCGGGCCGGAGCGTCCGGTGGAGGCTCCAGGGGCTGGAGGTCGAGCGGCGTCCCCTTCGCGTCGTTCCACCCCTCCGAAAATACGGTGGCCATTTCCCACGCCGCGGCGCCCTCGACGCGCGCGTGCGTGTCGCGCCACGCCAGGTTTTCCTTGCCGCCGGAGCCGGCTCCCGAACCCCCGCTGTACTCGTCGGCGATGTTCATCCCGCCGGAATAGGCGATCCGCCGGTCGACGACGAGGATCTTCCGGTGGTCGCGAAACGGCTGGAGGACGAACGGGCCGAAGAGGCGGACCTCGATTCCCCGCCGGCGCATCTCGTCCCAGTAGGTCTTCTTCGTCGTCCAGGAGCCCACGGCGTCGGCGAGGGCGCGGACGGCGACGCCCCGCGCGGCGGCGCGGCCGAGCGCGTCTAAGGCCCGGGTTCCCGTCGAGTCGTCCTTCCAGATGTAGGACTCGACGAGGACCTCGGTCCGCGCGCCGTCCACGTCGCGCTCCATCGCCTGGAAAGCGGAGACGCCGTCGAAGTAGACGTCCACGCAGTTCCCGCCGAGCACGGCGGTCTGATCCACGCGCGAGAGGAGGGTCGGAAAGCCAGGATCGGTCAGACCTTCGTATCGGCGGGCGATCTCGCCGATGCGCCCGGGACGAAGCTCCGGCGGAATCCGGCGGCCCGCAAGCGGGCGCAACCGCGGCTTCCAGAGTCTCGGGCGTTTATGTTTTCCCACTGTTGCATCGGGCGGCGAAGTCCTTGCCGCTCTCGCATATAGACTACGGCCCGCGCCGGCGATGGCCCAAATCTTTCACCGCAGCACGAACTTTCTCTCCCGCGTCTCGATTTTCGGCGCGGTCTTCTTCTTCGCCATTCTCCTCTGGCTCTTCTACGACCTCGAGGCCTCGCCCTACACGACCCAGCAGACGATCGCCCGGGAGCAGCCGGTCCAGTTTTCGCACTCCCACCACGTCGCGGCGATCGGCATCGACTGCCGGTACTGCCACACGTCGGTCGAGAAAGCGGCCTTCGCCGGCATCCCGCCGACGAAGACGTGCATGAACTGCCACTCGCAGATCTGGGCGCAGAGCCCGTATCTCGAGCCGGTTCGCGAGAGCTTCCGCACGGACAAGTCGATCGAGTGGACGCGCGTCCACGACCTCCCCGACTTCGTCTACTTCGACCACTCCATCCACGTGAACAAGGGGGTGGGTTGCGAGAGCTGCCACGGCCGCGTCGACCAGATGCCCCTCATGTACCAGGCGTCCTCGCTCCAGATGGCGTGGTGCCTCGACTGCCACCGGAACCCGGAAAAGCACCTGCGTCCGAAGGAGGAGATCTTCACGATGGGCTGGGTCCCCTCGGAGGACCAGGCGGTCCTCGGGGCGCGCCTCAAGAAGGAGTACGGGATCCGGGACGAGATGGTCCTGACGAGCTGCTCGACGTGCCATCGATGAAGAAGCTTTCAGCTGTCAGCTCTCCGCTATCCGCTTCCGGAGGGCCTGCGCTTCCGGTTCATCCGGACGCCGCGCCGAAACCGGGGCACGCGGTCGGGATCCCCGACGGCCTCGACCGCCGCGATCTCCTCAAGTTCGTCGGCGCGTCGCTCGCGCTCGCCGGAGCGACGGCGTGCACCCGGCAGCCGGCGGAGAAGATCGTCCCGTACGTCCGGCAGCCCGAGGAGATCGTCCCCGGCAAGCCGCTCTTCTACGCGACAGCGATGACGGTTGGAGGCTTTGCCACGGGCCTCCTCGCCGAGAGCCACATGGGCCGTCCCACGAAGGTCGAGGGGAATCCGCTCCACCCGGCCAGCCTCGGCGCGACGGACGCGTTCGCGCAGGCGTCGGTCCTCTCGCTCTACGACCCGGACCGTTCGCAGACGATCCTCCACCTGGGAGAGATCCGGCCGTGGTCCGCCTTCCTCGGAGAGATGCGGCTCGTTCTCGAGGAGGAGCGCGCGAGCTCCGGCGCGGGCCTCGCGATCCTGACCGAGACGGTCACTTCCCCGACCCTCGCGCGGCAGATCGCCGGGGTTCTCGCGGCCCTCCCCGCCGCGCGCTGGCACCAGTGGGAGCCGGCGGGCCGCGACAACGTCCGCGAGGGCGCGCGCCTCGCTTTCGGTTCCCCCGTGAATGCGATCCCGCAGATCGCGCAGGCCGACGTGATCCTCTCGCTCGACGCCGACTTCCTCGCGACGGGGCCCACTCGCCTCGCCGACGCGCGCGCTTTCGCGGCCCGACGGCGGCTCGGAGCCTCGGGCGGCGCGGAAATGAGCCGGCTCTACGTGGTCGAGAGCGCCATGACCGCGACCGGTGCGCGCGCCGACCACCGGCGGCCTCTCCGGTACGGAGACGTCGAGGGGTTCGCCCGCGCCGTCGCGGCCGGTGTCGGCCTCGGGCCTCCGGCGGGCACCGGCGAATCCGGCGGTCCCTTCGCGGCGGATCCGTTCGCGCGCGCGGTCGCGGCGGACCTGACCCGGAGCCGCGGGCGCGGGCTCGTCGTGGCCGGCGAGAACCAGCCGCCCGCCGTCCACGCGGTCGCGCACGCACTGAACTCCTTCCTCGGCAACGCGGGGCGCACCGTTCTCTACACCGACCCGGTCGAGGCGAGACCGGAGGACCATCTCGCCTCGCTTCGCGCCCTCGTCGGGGACCTCGGCGCCGGGCGCGTCCGCACGCTCCTCGTCCTCGGCGGCAATCCGGTCTTCACGGCGCCGGCGGACTTCCACTTCACGGCGGCGATCGCGAAGGTGCCCCGTCGGGTTCACCTGTCGCTCGAGAACGACGAGACGTCCGACCAGTGTCACTGGCACGTCCCGGAGACGCACTTCCTCGAAGCGTGGAGCGACGCGCGCGCGTTCGACGGGACGGCGACGATCGTCCAGCCCCTGATCGCGCCCCTGTACGGCGGCCGCTCCGCTCACGAAGTTCTCGGGGCACTGTCGGCGGACCCGGAGCGATCCGGTTACGAGCTCGTGCGGGACACGTGGCGGGAGCGACTGGGCACCGATTTCGAGACGGCGTGGAGAAGCGCGCTCCACGACGGGGTGATCCCCGGGACGGCGCTGCCCCCACGAGCTGTCAGCGCTCAGCTCTCAGCTGTCAGCTCGGAGTCCCGGGCGGCGACGAGCACCGATCTGGAGCTGACGTTCCGTCCCGACTCCACGATCCACGACGGCCGGTTCGCGAACAACGGCTGGCTCCAGGAGCTTCCGAAGCCGATCACCAAGGTCACGTGGGACAACGTCGCGGCCGTGTCGCCCGCGACCGCCTCCCGCCTCGCGGTCGCCAACGGGGACGTCGTCTCCCTTTCGATCGGTGGCCGCCGCGTTCGCGCGCCGATCTGGATCGTTCCCGGCCATCCGGATGGATCGGTCGGCGTCACGCTCGGCTACGGCCGCACGAAGGCCGGAAAGCTCGGCACGGGCGCCGGCTTCGACGCTTACTCGATCCGCCCGGCCGCCTCGCTCTGGCACGCGGCGGGCCTGGAGCTTTCGAAAACCGGCGACACGGACTCGATCGCGGTCACCCAGCCGAGCCAGTCGATGGAGGGGCGGCCGATCGCGCGCTCCGCGGGAGTCGAGGAGCTCCGCCGCGAGCCGGGGTTGATTCACGAGATGGGCCACGAGCCCGCGCCCGGACTCTCGCTCTATCCGCCTCACCCGTCGGACACCTACGCGTGGGGAATGGCGATCGACCTGTCGAGCTGCGTCGGCTGCAACGCCTGCGTTGTCGCGTGCAACGCGGAGAACAACGTCCCGGTCGTCGGCAAGGACCAGGTCGTGCGCGGCCGCGAGATGCAGTGGCTCCGCATCGACCACTACGCCGACGGCGATCCCGCGAACCCCTCCCACGCTTTCCAGCCTGTCGCGTGCGTGCACTGCGAGAACGCGCCTTGCGAGCTCGTCTGCCCCACCGCCGCGACAGTGCACAGCGCCGAGGGGCTGAACGACATGGTCTACAACCGCTGCGTCGGCACGAAGTACTGCCAGAACAACTGTCCGTACAAGGTGCGGCGCTTCAACTTCTACCACTACTCGACGCAGTACCGCGCGCCCTCCATGCGCATGCTCGCGAACCCCGACGTCACCATCCGGTGGCGAGGCGTGATGGAGAAGTGCACCTACTGCGTGCAGCGGATCAACGAGGGGAAGATCCGCTCGGAGCTCGAGAACCGGCGCGTGCGCGACGGCGAGGTCGTGACGGCATGCCAGCAGGCGTGCCCCGCCGAGGCGATCACTTTCGGCGACCTCGCCGATCCGGAGAGCCGCGTGTCGAAGCTCCGCGGGTCGCCGCTCTCGTACGGTCTGCTCTCGGACCTCGGCACGCGTCCCCGGACCGAGTACCTCGCCTCGGTGCGCAACCCGAACCCGGAGCTCGCGGAGCGCGGATGAGCGACGTGCACTCGCACGGTCGGCCCGGCCCCCCGGTCATCGAGCCGGGGCACACGTACGCTTCCGTCACCGACAAGATCAGCTCGATCGTCCTCGCGCGAAAGACGCCGATCTTCTGGCTCGCCGGCTTCTTCGTCTCGTTCCTGCTCGTGCTCGTGCTGCTCGCCGCCCTGGGCGTTCTCTTCGCGAAGGGCGTCGGAATCTGGGGCATCAACCAGCCGATCGGGTGGGGCTTCGACATCATCAACTTCGTCTGGTGGATCGGGATCGGGCATGCCGGGACGCTCATCTCCGCGATCCTCCTGCTCCTGCGCCAGGAGTGGCGGACTTCGATCAACCGCTTCGCGGAGGCGATGACGCTTTTCGCCGTCGCGTGCGCCGGCCTCTTCCCGATCATCCACATGGGCCGGCCGTGGCTCGCCTACTGGCTCCTCCCCTACCCGAACACGATGGGCCTCTGGCCGCAGTGGCGCAGCCCTCTCGTGTGGGACGTCTTCGCGGTGTCGACATACGCGACCGTGTCGCTCCTCTTCTGGTTCGTCGGCCTCATCCCCGACCTCGCGACCCTCCGCGACCGCGCGCGGCGCAAGGGCTTCCAGATGTTCTACGGGATGCTCGCGATGGGGTGGCGCGGGTCGGCGGTCCACTGGCAGCGCTACGAGACCGCCTACCTGCTGCTCGCCGGTCTCGCGACCCCGCTCGTCATCTCGGTGCACACGGTCGTGTCGTTCGACTTCGCATCCGGGATCGTCCCCGGCTGGCACGCGACGATCTTCCCGCCGTACTTCGTCGCCGGCGCGATCTACGCCGGCTTCGCGATGGTGCTCCTGCTCGCTATCCCGCTGCGCGCGGTGTACGGGCTCGAGGACTTCATCACGATGCGGCACCTCCAGAACATGGCGAAGATCCTCCTCGCGACGGGGCTCATCGTCGGCTACGGGTACGTGATGGAAGCGTTCATGGCGTGGTACAGCGCGAACCCGTACGAGGAGTACATGATGACCAACCGGATGCGCGGCCCGTACGCGCCCATCTACTGGTCGCTCATGCTCTGCAACATCGTGGCGCCGCAGCTGCTCTGGTTCAAACGCGTGCGCTCGAGCCCCAAGGCGCTCTTCGGGATCGCGGTCATCGTCTCGATCGGGATGTGGCTCGAGCGGTACGTCATCATCGTCACGAGCCTCCACCGGGACTTCCTGCCGTCTTCGTGGGGGATGTACTCGGGGACGATCTGGGATTGGGCCACGTTCCTCGGGACGATCGGGCTCTTCCTGTCGCTCCTCTTCCTGTTCATCCGTTTCCTGCCGATGATTTCGATCTTCGAGATGCGCACCCTGGTCCCGGCGGAGGGCGCGCCCGCGAAGCTGCCCGTCCCCGAGAAGTCCGTGGGAGGGAAGCCGCATGAAGCCTGACGTCCGGGCGGGGCCGCGCGTGTGGGGGATGCTCGGCGAGTTCGAGCGGCCGGACCAGCTCGTTCTCGCCGCGCAGCGGGCGCGCGAGGCCGGCTACCGCCGGATGGACGCGTACACGCCGTTCCCCATCCACGGGCTCTCCGAGGCCCTCGGCCTGCCGCCGTCGAAGCTCCCGCTCGTCGTCCTCGTCGGCGGGATCATCGGCTGCGCGACGGCGCTCGGCATGCAGTGGTTCTCGTCCACCGTGCACTACCCGATGAACGTCGGGGGCCGGCCGTTCGCGAGCTGGCCGTCGTTCATCCCGATCACTTTCGAGCTGACGGTGCTGTTCGCGGCGGGCGCCGCCGTTTTCGGGATGCTCGGGATGAACGGGCTCCCCATGCCGTACCACCCGGTCTTCAACGCGCCGCGGTTCGCTTTCGCGTCGCGCGATCGGTTCTTCCTCGGCCTCGAGGCGCGGGACCCGAAGTTCGACCTCGAGAAAACGCGGGTGTTCCTCGAGAGCCTCGGAGCGCGCGAGATCGTGACGGTGGAAGAGTGAGGAAGGTGTCAGGTATCAGGTATCAGGTATCAGGCAGGCCCAAAACCTGGAACCTGATACCTGATACCTGGAACCTTCCCGCCCGGGCGATGACGCTTGTCGGAGCGGCGGTACTGATCGCGGCAACGTGCGGCTGCAGACAAGAGATGTACGACCAGCCGCGCTACAAGCCGCTCGCGAAGAGCGAATTCTTCGAGGACGGCCGGGCCGCCCGGCCTCTCGTCGAGGGAACCGTGGCGCGGGGCACTCTCGATCCCTTCGCCCCGGCCGGAGGCGGCGCGCCGGGAACGCTCGCGACGACGCTGCCGATGCCGCTCACCCGTGAGCTCGTCGTCCGCGGGCGCGAGCGTTACGGGATCTTCTGCGCCCCCTGCCACGACGCAACCGGCTCGGGACAGGGAATGGTGGTCCGCCGCGGTTACCGTCCGCCGCCGTCGCTTCACATCGAGCGGCTGCGTGACGCACCGGTCGGACACCTCTACGACGTCATGACGCGCGGTCTCGGTGCCATGCCGGATTATGCGCAGCAGATCCCGCCGGCGGACCGCTGGGCGATCGCGGCGTACGTGCGGGCGCTCCAGATGTCCCAGCGCGCGGGCGTGGGCGACGTGCCGCCCGGGGAGCGCGCGAAGCTCGAAATCGGGGACAGATCACGGTTTCCAGAAGGCTCGTCCTCACCGGAAAACACGGGCGGAAACCGTGGTCTGCCCCCGGAAAAGCCGACACGGTCCACGGAGCCGCACTGATGGAACGCGCCACGAACCAGACGCACGCGCTCGAACGGTTCGAAAGGCCGGTCCTCCTCGCGGGAGGGATCGCGCTCGCCGTGTGCGCGATCGGCGGTTTCTTCCAGCCGGACCAGTTCTTCCGCTCGTACCTCTTCGCGTTCCTCTTCTGGGCGGGCGTCGCGCTCGGGTGCATGGCCGTCGCGATGCTCCACCACGTCACCGGCGGCGCGTGGGGGCTCGCGATCCGGCGCCCGCTCGAGGCGGGCATGCGAACGCTCCCCCTCGTCGCGCTCCTCTTCCTGCCGATCGCGCTCGGGCTCGGCCGGATCTACGAGTGGGCGCACCCCGAGGCGGTCGCCGCCGACCCGATCCTGAAGCACAAGAGCCTGTACCTGAACGCGCCGTTCTTCCTCGGCCGGGCCGCCGTGTACTTCGGCGCCTGGCTGGTGCTCGCGTACTTCCTGAACCGCTGGTCGCTCGAGCAGGACACGACGGGCGACCGCTCGATCGCGCGGAGGCTCCAGCTCCTCTCTTCAGCGGGGCTCGTGCTCTACGGCCTGACGGTCACGTTCGCCTCGATCGACTGGGCGATGTCGCTCGAGCCGCACTGGTTCTCGACGATGTACGGCGTGCTCTTCATCGCGGGACAGGGCCTGGCGGCGTTCGCCTTCATCATCCTCGTGCTGGTCGGACTCTCCGGCCGCTCGCCGATCGCGCAGTTCGTCGAAGCGAAGCACTACCACGACCTCGGCAAGCTGATGCTCGCATTCGTGATGTTCTGGGCATACGTCTCGTTCTCGCAGTACTTGATCATCTGGTCCGGCAACCTGCCCGAAGAGATCCCGTGGTACCTCCGGCGGCTGCAGGGCGGCTGGGGGTGGGTCGGGGCGGCGCTCGTCCTCCTCCACTTCGCGCTCCCCTTCTTCATGCTCCTGCCGGCGTCGGCCAACCGGAACCCCCGGATCCTCTCGACAGTGGCCGGGCTCATCCTCTTCATGCGGCTCGTCGACGTGTTCTGGCTGACGCGGCCGGCGTTCGCGGAGGGTGGATTCCAGTTTCACTGGATGGACCTCCTCGCACCCGTCGGGGTCGGAGGCGTCTGGCTCGCGGCCTACCTCCGACAACTCGGAAAACGGCCGCTCCTCCCGGTCAACGACCCGGAGATGCAAGAGGCGCTCGCGCATGCGGCACACTGAAGACGGGACGTCCGTGGAGGCGGGGCACGAGAAGAGCGACGTCTCGATCGGCGGGATCGTCAAGTTCGGGATCGGCCTCGCCGTCGCCGCTCTCCTCGTTCACGTCGCGATGTGGGGACTCTTCAAAGTCCTCGACGCGCGCCGCGAAAAGCGGGACCGACCGATCCCCTCCCTCGTCGCCGCCGCCCTCCGGCGCACGCCGCCGGAGCCCCGCCTCGAGCGGGACGCGCTCGCTCCGCGCCGCCAGATGGTCGCCGGGGAGAACGCGGCGCTGACCTCTTATGGCTGGGTGGACCGAAACGCCGGGATCGTTCGAATCCCGATCGAGCGGGCGATGGACCTCCTCGTCGAGCGCGGGCTGCCGCCGTCCAAGCCCATGCCGGCGACGACGCCCGTACCCGGGCCGACACCGTGAGGGCGGGGACGATGAGAAGGACGGCCATCGCACTCGCCATTCTCGCGGCCTCTCGTTCTGCGGCCGCCCAGACGCCGACTCCGGTGGACGGGCGTCCGCCCATCCTGCGGCAGGTCTCGATCGAGCAGCGCCTCGGTCAGCCGCTGCCGCTCGACACGACGTTTCGCGACGAAGCGGGGCGCGTCGTCCGCCTCGGGGATTACTTCGGCAAGAGGCCGGTTGTCCTCGTCCTCGCCTACTACGACTGCCCGATGCTCTGCACGCAGGTCCTGAACGGCCTCCTGTCGGCGATGCGGGTCCTCTCGTTCGACGCGGGGCGCGAGTACGACGTCGTCACCGTGAGCTTCGACCCGCGGGACGACCCCTCCGACGCGCGCGCGAAGAAGGAGCCTTACGTGTCGCGCTACGGGAGACCCGGGGCCGCGCGGGGCTGGCACTTCCTGACCGGCGAGAAGCCCGCGATCGACGCCCTCACCGGGGCTGTCGGGTTCCGTTACGCGTGGGACGAGAAGATCGGGCAGTTCGCGCACGCGAGCGCCGTCTACGTCGCGACGCCCGACGGCAAGCTCTCGCGGTACCTCTACGGAATCGAGTACGCGCCGCGCGACCTGCGCCTCGCCCTCGTCGAGGCTTCAAAGGGAAAGATCGGCACCGCCGTCGACCAGCTCCTCCTCTACTGCTACCACTACGACCCCGCCGCCGGGCGTTACAGCGCCGCGGTCCTGAACATGGTGCGCCTCGCGGGAGTCGCTGCCGTTCTCCTCCTCTCGACTTTTCTCGTGGTGATGTGGCGCCGCGATCGGCGCCGCGACGCCGCGGCCTGGCAGCCCCACGCATGAAGCAGACCTTCCCGCTCTTCCCCGAGCAGGCCTCCACCGTCGCGCCGCAGGTGGACGCGCTCTACTTCTACCTGATCGCCGTGAGCGTCTTCTTCTCGCTCCTGATCGCGGGGGCGATCCTGTACTTCGCGATCAAGTACCGGCGCCGCTCCGAGTCCGAGCTGCCGCACGGCGTGCTCGGGTCGTTGAAGCTCGAGATCGCGTGGTCGGTGATCCCCCTGTTGATCTCGATGACGTTCTTTTTCTGGGGAGCGAGCGTCTTCTTCGCCATCAATCGTCCGCCGAACGACGCGATCGAGGTCGCTGTCGTCGGAAAGCAGTGGATGTGGAAGTTCCAGCACGCCGACGGACAGCGCGAGATCAACGAGCTCCACGTCCCGCTCGGCCGGCCCGTCCGCCTGACGATGGCTTCCGAGGACGTCATCCACAGCTTCTTCGTGCCGGCGTTCCGGGTGAAGCGCGACGTGCTTCCCGGCCGGATCGCGACGCTCTGGTTCGAGGCGACGAAGCCCGGCCGCTACCACCTCTTCTGCGCCGAGTACTGCGGGACGAAGCACTCCGGGATGATCGGCTGGCTCGAGGTGATGGAGCCGACGGAGTTCCAGGCGTGGCTCGCCGGCGGCTCCGGCAGCGAGTCGCTCGCTTCCGCGGGGGCCAAGCTCTTCCAGCAGCACGCGTGCAACACGTGCCACCGCCCGGACTCGCTCGCGCGCGGCCCGAACCTCGAGGGCCTGTACGGCAAGCCCGTCACGCTCGCCGACGGCCGAACTGTCGTTGCCGACGAAAGCTACATCCGAGAGTCGATCGTCGCGCCGAACGCAAAGCTCGTCGCGGGCTTTCAGCCGTTGATGCCGACGTTCCAGGGGCTGATCAGCGAGGAAGGTCTCCTCCAGCTCGTCGCATACGTCAAGTCGCTGTCGAAAGCGGGCCCCTCCCCCGCCGGGATTCCGCCGCCCGTCCAGGAAACCTCCCCCGAGAAAGAGGTTCGAGAATGAGACTCGAGGTGGCGAAGTGAGCGCGGTGACGGTGCCGCCCGCGGACGGGCCCGTGGTCGAGCCGCCCGTGCACTACCTGAACGCGCGCTACGGGGTGAAGTCCTGGCTCCTCACCCGCGACCACAAGCGGATCGCGCTGCTCTACCTCGCGTCGATCACGTTCTTCTTCTTCCTGGGAGGCCTCTTCGCGCTCCTGATCCGGCTCGAGCTCCTGACGCCCGCGGGCGACCTCGTGCAGTCGGAGACCTACAACAAGCTCTTCACGATGCACGGGGTCGTGATGATCTTCTTCTTCCTGATCCCTTCCATCCCCGCCGTGCTCGGGAACTTCCTGATCCCGATGATGATCGGCGCGAAGGACCTCGCCTTCCCGCGCCTGAACCTCCTCTCCTGGTACATCTTCGTGATCGGCGGGCTCTTCACGCTGTGGGCCGTCGTCCACGGAGGGGTGGATACCGGCTGGACGTTCTACACGCCCTACAGCACGGCGTCGTCCAACACGCACGTGATCGCGACGGCCGTGGGGATCTTCATCACCGGGTTCTCGTCGATCCTCACCGGCCTGAACTTCATCGTCACCATTCACACGATGCGGGCGCCGGGCCTCACGTGGTTCCGACTGCCGCTCTTCGTTTGGTCGCACTACGCGACGAGCCTGATCATGGTCCTCGGGACGCCCGTCCTCGCCGTGACGATCCTCATGGTCGGGGTCGAGCGCCTCTTCAAGCTCGGGATCTTCGACCCGGCGCTCGGCGGCGACCCGATCCTCTTCCAGCACCTCTTCTGGTTCTACTCGCACCCCGCCGTCTACATCATGGTGCTGCCGGCGATGGGCGTCGTCTCGGAGATCGTCACCACGTTCTCGCGCAAGAACATCTTCGGCTACAAATTCGTCGCGTTCGCGTCGATCGCGATCGCGGTGCTCGGGTTCCTCGTGTGGGGCCACCACATGTTCGTTTCGGGGCAGTCCGTTTACGCGGGTCTGGTTTTCTCGGTCCTCTCGTTCCTCGTCGCGATCCCCTCCGCCGTGAAGGTCTTCAACTGGACCGCGACCATGTACAAGGGATCGATTTCCTACCGGACCCCGATGCTCTACGGGTTCGGCTTCATCGGCCTCTTCACGATCGGCGGGCTGACCGGCCTCTTCCTCGCGTCGCTCGGGCTCGACGTCCACGTGCACGACACGTACTTCATCGTCGCGCACTTCCACTACATCATGGTGGGCGGCGCGATCATGGGCTACCTCGGCGGCATCCACTACTGGTGGCCGAAGATCTCGGGCAAGCTCTACCCGGAAGGGTGGGCGCGGTTCTCGGCGCTCGTCATCTTCGTCGGGTTCAACCTGACGTTCTTCCCGCAGTTCATCCTCGGATACCTCGGCATGCCGCGCCGCTACCACGCGTATCCGGACGAGTTCCAGGTCCTGAACGTCATGTCGTCCGCGGGCGCGTCGATCCTCGGCGTCGGGTACCTCGTCCCGATGCTCTACTTCATCTGGTCCATGCGCTACGGAAAAGCCGCGCCCGCGAACCCGTGGGGCTCGACCGGCCTCGAGTGGGACACGCCGTCGCCGCCGCCCACGGAGAACTTCGCTTCGACTCCGATCGTGCGGGGCGAGCCGTACCAGTACTCGCCCGAGGAGGTCGAGGTCGTTGGCTGACGCGATCGCCCCCGCCGCGCCCGTGACGACCGGAGAGACCGGCCCGAGCGAGCTCCAGCACCACTTCGACACGCCGGAGCAGCAGCGCGAAGCGTCCTCGCTCGGGATGTGGGTGTTCCTCGTCACGGAGATCCTCTTCTTCGGAGGCCTCTTCACCGCGTACGTCGTTTACCGGCACCAGTACCCGGCCGGGTTCGCCGAGGCGAGCCGCCACCTCGACGTCACGCTCGGCACCTTCAACACAGCCGTGCTCATCGTCTCGAGCCTGACGATGGCGCTCGCGGTCTACTTCGCGGCGGCCGGGCGTCGCAAAGCGACGATCCTGTTTCTCGTCGCGACGATGTTTCTCGGCGCGGTCTTCTTGGGCGTGAAGGCGGTCGAGTACTCGCACAAGTTCCACGACCACCTCGTCCCGGGACCCGCCTTCCAGTTCCCGGGTCCAAACGCGCGGCCCGCGGAGATCTTCTACTCCCTCTACTTCACGATGACCGGGCTCCACGCCGCGCACATGATCGTCGGGCTCGGGATCCTGACGGTGCTCGTCCTCCAGGCGCGCAAGGGCCGCTACGGGCCGCACTACTCGACGCCGGTGGAGATGTCCGGGCTGTACTGGCACTTCGTCGACGTCGTCTGGATCTTCCTCTTCCCACTCCTCTACCTGATCGGGAGGCACGTCTGAGCGCGCACGTCGTTCCGCGGAAGGTCTACTACGCGGTCTTCGTTGCGCTGCTCATTCTCACGGCGATCACGACGGCTGTCGCCTTCGTCGACCTCGGGCCCTGGAACACCGTCGTCGCGCTCGGGATTGCTTTCCTGAAAGCAACGCTCGTCGCGCTCTTCTTCATGCACGTGAAGTACAGCCCGCGACTGACCCAGGTCATCGTCGCGGGAGGGCTCTTCTGGCTTGCGATCCTGATTGTCCTCACCCTTTCCGACTTCGTGAGCCGAGGCTGGCTGCCCGTCCTCCAGTAGAAAAGTGAGCGAGGTACCGGAGGAGCTCCAGAAACTCGACCGCTTCCAGGTCGTGCGAAAGCTCGGCTCGGGCGGCATGGGCGAGGTCTACCTGGCCGAAGACCCGCGTCTCGGCCGCAAGGTCGCCCTGAAGCTCCTTCCCCAGGGGTTGCTCGCCGACCCCGAGATCCGGCGCCGCTTCTCTCAGGAAGCGCGGGCCGTCTCGGCGCTCAACCATCCCCAGATCGTCACCATCTACGACGTCGGGCAAGCCGGCGACCGCGACTTCATCGCGATGGAGTTCGTCGACGGCCAGACGCTGCGCGAGCTGCTCGTCGCCGGTCCGCTCGAGGTCCGGCGCGCGTTCGACGTCGTCGCGCAGGCCGCGACCGGTCTCGCCGCCGCGCACGAAAGCGGGATCGTCCACCGCGACGTGAAGCCCGAGAACCTCATGGTGACGCGGAACGGCCACGTGAAGGTTATGGACTTCGGCCTGGCCAAGCTCGTCGAAAAGCGGACCGCCCCGCTTCTCGCGAGTGGGCTCGCGACGGTATCGGACTCGGCCGCGGCGAAGTCCGAGGTTGGAACGGGCACCGGCGTAATCCTCGGGACCGTCTCCTACATGTCGCCGGAGCAGGCGCAGGGAAGTCCGATCGACCACCGCACGGACGTCTTCTCCCTCGGGCTCGTCCTCTACGAGGCGCTGACCGGAGTTCGTCCTTTCTCGGGAAAGAGCGCCGTCGACACGCTCCACGCCATCATCAACGATGAGCCGGTGCCGGCAGTCGAGCGAAACCCGAGAGTGCCAGCGGAGGCAACGGCGATCCTGGAAAAGGCGCTCGCGAAGGAGCCGGCCGATCGCTACCAGCACGCAGCCGATCTCGCGCTCGACCTGCGCCGGGCGAAACGGGCCGCGGAGTCGGGGCTCTCCGGTGTGGGAGTCCGAGCCGTGGCGCTCCAACCCGTCCGACGACGGGCGCTTCCATGGGTCGCCGGAGCCCTCGTCCTCGCGGGCCTCGTCGCCGGCGCCTGGTATCTCGGCCGCACCGGCGCGCGTCCCGCGGCGCCGGGTCTCGCCGACGTCACGCTCACCCAGCTGACGTCGGAGCCCGGGTACGAGGGCGAGCCGACGTTCTCGCCAGACGGAGAAACGATCGCGTACGTTTCCGACCGAACGGGCAATTTCGAGATCTTCCTGAAGCAGGTCTCCGGCGGGCCGGACGTGAACGTCACCAACAGTCCCGCCGACGACGTGCAGCCGGCGTTTTCGCCGGACGGAAAACAGATCGCCTTCGTATCCACGCGCGAGAGCCGGACGCATCTCGCCTACGAGAACTTTGGCGTTCCTCCGACCGGCGGGGACATCTGGGTGATGCCGGCGCTCGGCGGGAATCCCCGCCGGATCGCGGAACTGGGCAACTTTCCCTCCTGGTCCGCTGACGGGTCGTCGCTCGTCTTCACGGGTGGAGGCGCCTTCAACAAGGCGATTTACCGCGTGTCCGCGGACGGCGGAGAGACGCGCGAGATTCCCGTCCAGGTTTCCACAGGGATGACGGGTCGGTTCCTTCTCTACCCGTCGTTGTCACCGGACGGAAGGTGGCTTCTCCTGCAGGCGAATCCGAACCAGGTCGTCGTCCTTCCGGTTAAAGGAGGCGAAGCAAAGCTCCTCGCCGCCGGGCGCCGCCCGGTCTGGGCTTCGGACGGACGGTCGATCGTGTATTCCACCGCCGAGCCGGGAAAGAATTCGTCGCTCTGGCGGCTGCCGTTCTCGACGGAGAAGGGAACATCCGAAGGACGGGGTGAGCCCCTGACCGTCGGCATCTCTCCGAACACTCAGGCCACGATCTCCGGCGATCGGAAGCAGATCGCGTTCACGGCGCTCGAGCAGACTTTCAACCTGGAAACCCTCCCTTTCGACGCGGAAGCCGGGCGCGTCACCGGCGAGGCGACCGAGCTCACCGCCGGTCGGAACGACATCCAGTGGAAGACGTTCTCTCCCGACGGCCGGTCCGTCGTCTTCGGAAAGGGTGGACGAATCTACCGGCTCGATCGCGGGCAGACGCCGTACCCGCTGACGACCGACCCGGCATTCAACGACGCTCAGCCGCGCTGGTCGCCGGACGGCCGTTCGGTCGCCTTCGAGAGAGCTCCCGCGGCGGAGCCGGCCAAAATCGACCTCTGGGTGATGGCCGCCGACGGCGCGGGTCCTCGCCGGTTGGTCGAAAAGGGTCGTGCCGCGAGCTGGATGCCGGACAACCGCGGCATCGTCTATTGCTCGACGGCCGACAAACACCTCTACCTTTTCGACCTCGCGAGTCGTCGCTCGCGAAAGGTGACCGACGAGGCGACCATGGCGCCTCTGAACACGGTGAGCCCCGACGGCAAGTGGGTCGTCTACCAGTCCTCGTCCGAGATCGCCATCACCATCCGCGCCCGCCCGATGGACGGCGGGCCGACGCTCGTCGTCGCCGCGACGCCGGGCCAGATGGGCAGCGGTCATCCGATGATCGCCCCCTCCGGGAACTGGTTCTACTACCAGGTCGATCACAAGAACGTGTATCGGGTCCCGGGGCCGGTCCAGGGTTGGCGCAAGGTCGAGCCCGTGAAGGTGACGACCTTCCCGGAGTTCGGCCTCTTCATCGAGGACCCTCGAATCTCGCCGGACGGAAAGCAGCTCATCTACTCGCGCGGCCGGATCGTCGGCGACCTCTGGCTGCTCAAGCTCGGTTCGGGTCCCAAGAAGTAACGGTGCCCGACGTCCGGGTCGGGCTCTGCGGCTTCACGATCGGAGCCGCCGAATACGCGCGCCGCTTCTCGTTGGTCGAGGTCCAGCAGACTTTTTACGACCCGCCGCAGCGGCTGACGCTCGAGCGGTGGCGCCTGCGGATGCCACAACCTTTTGAGTTCACGCTCAAGGCGTGGCAGCTCGTGACCCACGACGGCGCGCTCCCGACGTACCGGCGGATGAAGCGGCCCTTGACGCGGGCACAGCTCTCGGAGGCGGGAAACTTCCGGGACAGCGAGACCGTCCGCCTGGGATGGAAGGAGACGCTCGCGTCCGCCCGCATCCTGCAGGCGACGACTGTCGTCTTCCAGTGCCCCGCCTCCTTCCGGCCGACCGACGAGAACGTGGCTAACCTGCGGCGCTTCTTTCGCGACGTCGACCGCGACGGCCGCCGTTTCGCGTGGGAGCCGCGGGGCGCCTGGCCGGACGATCTCGTGAAGGACCTCTGCGGGGAGCTCGACCTTGCGCACGCTGTCGATCCCTTCCGGCAATCGCCGGTGACGACAGGTCTCGCCTACTTCCGGATCGGGCGCGCGGGCGAGCGGCGTTCCTACTCTGACGAGCAGCTGCGGCGCCTGCAGACCGCCGCTACCGGATTCGAGACTACGTACGCGATGTTCAACAACATGCCGCGCGTCGTCGACGCGGAGAGGTTCCAGGCGATTCTGGCTTCGAGCCGGTAGCGCCGCCCGAGAAACCGTGGTCTGTCCCCGGTTTCAAGCTCCGGCGGCGGCCTCCGTCCGACTCCCGCGGGTCGCGAGAAAAACCCCGATGAGGATGAGCGCCCCCCCCGCCAGCGTCCGCGCCGGGAGCCGCTCGTGCAGGAAGAGCGCGCCGAGGAGGACGGCGATGAACGTATCGACGAACGGGATCGTGCTCACGACCGAGATCGGCACGCGCTTGATCAACCAGAAGAGGCCGACGAAAGTGACGGACGTGCCGAGCACCGCCAGGTAGGCGATGGATCCGACCGCACCGGGCGTCCAGTGCGACGGCCGTCCCCGCTCGACGAGTGCGGCAAGAGGGATGAGGAAGGCCGCCCCGACGAGCGTCTCCGCCCACACGTTGAAGGTGGGGTCCACCCGGCCGAGGTGCTTCTTCACGAGGACGCTCGCCCAGGCGGAAACGATTGCCGCGGCGAAGACGAGGCCACCCCCGCGGACGAGGGCGGAGAAGTCCGCCTGCATCGCGCGCACGATCGCCATGCCCTCGATGAGCGCGACGCCCACGAGACCGAGCCCGGCCGCCGCGAGCGTGCGCGTGGTCAGCGGCTCGTTCGGAAGGAGATAGTGCGCGAAGACGCCGGCGCAGATGGGAAACGTGGCGAAGAGAAGGGCGGAGAGGCCGGATTCGATCCACTGCTGCGCCGTGAAGGTCAGTCCGTAAAAGAGGCCGATCTGAAGAAAGCCGGCGAGAACCATGTAACGGAGCTCTTTGCCGTTGGGTCGCGTGTTGCGGCGGCGGAAGGCGAACGGAACGAGCACCAGGCACGCGAGGGCGATACGCCACGCCGCGAACCGGAACGGCGGAAAGTACTGGAGGCCGATCTTGATGACGAGCCACGTCGATCCCCAGATCGCGCACAGGAAGAGGTACACGAGGAGCGTGCGGCCCTTGAGCGGCGACGGCATGGCGCCAGATGCTAGTCGAGTCGCAGAAGTAAAATCCGATCGTGCAGGAAGTGAAGCTCGATCCCGCGCTGTCCGGGGCGGAGATGTACCGCGCGATCGTTGCGTCTCTCGAGTCGCTGCTCGAGGGGGAACCGGACCCGATCGCCAACCTCGCCAACGCGTCGGCGCTGCTCGCGCAGTCGCTCCCAAGCGTGAACTGGTGCGGCTTTTACCTCCTGCGCGACAGCGGTGAGCGGTCCGGGACCGCGGAGCTCGTCCTCGGACCCTTCCAGGGAAAGACGGCGTGCGTCCGCATTCCGCTCGGCAAAGGGGTCTGCGGCACGGCCGCGGCGCGGCGCGAGACCGTCGTCGTCCCCGACGTGAACCTCTTCCCGGGCCACATCGCGTGCGACGCGGCGTCGCGGTCGGAGATCGTCGTTCCGATCGTGCAGGACGGGATCCTCCGCGGCGTCCTCGATCTGGATGCTCCCGAGCCCGACCGGTTCGGCGAGGAAGACCGTGCGGGGCTCGAGCAGTTCGTCGCCGCGCTCGTTCCGCGAGTGGCGTGGACGCGGGTGTGATGGCGGCGCCAAAGAAGGACTTCGGCGGAAAGCTGACCTGGCTGGGTCAAGTGAGGGGCGCTCGACGCGCCCGGAGAGAGGTGGTCAGTTACCTTGGTTTCTAAGGGGGCTTTCGGCGGTCGCCTAACGTGGCTCGGTCATGCAGCATTTTTGATCGAGTCCCCGCTCGGCGCCCGCATCGCGATCGACCCCTGGATCGCGAACAATCCGAAGTTCCCGGCCGGCTTCGACTGGGGCCGGCTCGACGTCGTCGCGGCCACGCACGGACACTTCGACCACTTCGGCGACGACGGGATCGCTCTCGCGACGAAGACGGGGGCGACCGTCGTCGCGATCTTCGAGCTCGCCCTTCACTGCGGGGCAAACGGCGTCGCGAAGGTGTCCGGCATGAACAAGGGCGGCAGCCAGACGGTCGCGGGCGTGGAGTTCCGGATGGTTCACGCCGTCCACTCCTCCGGCACGTCCGGAGCGGGACGGGAGAACAACTTTCCGGGAGACCCCTGCGGATACGTGATGACTTTCGAGGACGGCTTCCGCGTCTACCACGCCGGCGACACGAACGTGTTCTCCGACATGGCGCTCGTCGGCGAGCTTTACGCGCCGGACGTGGCGCTTCTTCCGATCGGCGACTTCTACACGATGGGACCGCGGGAGGCGGCGAAGGCTTGTGAGCTCCTTCGCGTGCGGCGGGTCATCCCGATGCACTGGGGAACGTTCCCCGTCCTCCCGGGCACGCCCGAAGCGCTGCGCGAGGAGATCGGCAAACGCGGCCTCGACACGGAGGTCGTCGAGCTCGTGCCGGGAGGCACCTGGCCGCGGTAGCCGTGATCGCGACGGAACGGCTGGACCTCCGGCCCTGGAGCATCGAGGATCTGCCGGGCCTCCACGGGCTCTGGACCGACCCCGGCGTCCGGCGGTTCCTGTGGGACGGCGAGGTCATCCCTCTCGAGAAGGCCGAGGAGGTTGTCCGCGCGGGGATCGACTCGTTCGACCACCACGGCTTCGGCTTCTGGGGAGTCCGCGAACGCGGAAGAGAAAAGCTCATCGGCTTCGGCGGATTCCGCTTCGTCGAGCCCGGGCGCGACGTCGAGATCCTCTACGGAATCGACCCGCCTCTCTGGGGACGGGGCTACGCGACGGAGGCGGCGCGAGCTCTGATCGACTGGGCCTTTCGAGAGACCGAGTTGACGCGGATCTTCGCCGGCGCCGACGCACCGAACCGCGCATCGTTCCGCGTCCTGGAAAAGCTCGGCATGCGGTACGACGGAACGCGCCCAACCCCCGCGGGAGAAACGGCCTATTGGGTAATCAATCGGGAAGCGTTCTCGACCAGAGACCAGATTCCTCGGCCTTCGGCCTCGGAATGACAGGAACCGCCGAGAGCTACTGAAGCGGCAGCCGCCCCGCGAAACCTTCCTCGTAGCCGTGGAAGTACTCGAGCGAGCTCTCGGGGTACTTCCAGCAGTAGTAGCCGGCCCCGGAGTCGAAGTCGACCAGCCACAGCCCCTTGATCTCAGCGCCGAGAGCCAGGATCTCCCGCGCCCACTCTCCGACGACGCTCTGCCGCTCGGTCTCGTTCTCCTCGTCCTCGGCCAGCCGCGCGAACTTGAAAACGGCGTCGGACGTGAGCTCCCGCACCTTCGGAAGCACGGTGCGGGCCTGGTCGAGCGTGAAGACCTTCTTCTGCTGCGAGTTCAGCGTGACGAGCTCCGCGCCGCCGGCGGCGAGGCCGCGCTCCCGGACGACGCGGATGAGCTTCTCGACAGCCTCGGCGTCCTCGCCCGCGGAGGCCCCGACGTAGGACTCGAGAGCGGTGATGGCCTCCTCCGTCCGTCCGCTCTTGAGCAGCAAGAGACCTCGCTCCCTCAGGTAGGAGAGCTCCTCGCCTTCCAGGACCTCCGCCCATCGGAGCGACTCGAGCGCGTCGGCGTACTTCTCGCGGCGCTCCCACGACCGGCGCAGGTTGGAGAGGACCCGCGAAAGAATCGCGCGCTCCGTGTCGGGGGCGAAGATCTCGTCGGGAAGCGTGAGGGTCGTGCCGAACACGGCGCTCACGCGCCGGGCGACGGACTCGCGGTTGCGGACGACTCCTCCATCGAAGGGGTCGAGGTACGTCTCTTCCGGCAGGGCGGCCCCTCCGACGACGAAGTGTCCGGGCAATCCCACTCCGGAGAGCTCCAGACCCGCCAGCCGCGCGACCTCCACGGTCAGGATCGATAGAGTGATCGGCATTCCGCGCCGCGTCGCGAGCACGCGCGCGACCGATGAATTCTCCGGCTCGTCATAGGACTCCTGGTCTCCACGGAAACCGGCCTCGGCGAAGAGGACCTGGCGCAGGGCCTCGATCGGATCCTCGCGTGCGGACATGCGCTCCCGCACGCGGGCCGCGAGCGCCGCCGCTTCGCTCCGCGCGGCGTCGAGGTCTTCCGCCGGATCGATGAGCTCCGACACGAGCAGGGCCCCCTCGAAAACGTCCAGGTCTTCGCTCGCCGCGAAGAACTGAAACCGGAGGAGGAGCTTGTCGCGGTCGTTCACGGTCGTTCGAGTTTTCGTGCAATGGCCACGCCGTCCCGCAGCGGCACGATCACGGACTCGAAGTCCCGGCGCGCGAAGAGACGGCGGTTGAACTCCCGGATGCCTTCCGTATTCGCGTCGGTCACCCCGGGGTCGACGACCTTGCCGGACCAGAGCACGTTGTCGGCGAGCAGATATCCCCCGACGCGGACGCGGGGCGCCGCGGCCTCGAGCGCCGCCGGATACCCGTCCTTGTCGATGTCGATGAAGACGACGTCGAAATCCCCCGTCGTGGCTTCGAGGCTCGTGACGGCGTCGCCGACCCGCACGTCGATTCGATCGGAGAGATTCATTCGCTCGAAGTAACCGGCGGCCTCGCGCGCGTTCTTATCGCTCCCGTCCGTGTAGAGGACCTTCCCTCCCGGCCCGACGGCGCGGGCGAAGAAGCGAAGTGGAGTAGCCGATGGCGCTGCCGAGCTCGCAGACGCGCCGCGCTCCGATCGATCGGGCGAGGAGCGCGAGGAGCGTCGCGACGGCCGGCCCCACGATCGGCACGTCGCGTGCCCGGGCGGCCGCCTCGATCTCGGCGAGGACCGGGTCCCGGGACGGGAGGACGTCGATCAGATAACGATCGAGCTCGGGCGACACGAGAGGAGTCACGGAAAGAAGCTATCAGCTCTCAGCTATCAGCTATCAGCGGATCGGCTGATCCGGAGTCGTTCTATAAGATCCGCGACGTGCCTCACGAGTCGGGACCGGTCGAGAAGATCCTGTCCGGCTTCCCCTCAACCGAGCTCGACGCCCTGGTCCGGATGCGGCGCGACCTGCACCGTCATCCGGAGATCGCGTTCGAGGAGGCGGGCACGGCCGCGACGATCGCCGACGCACTCCGCAAGCTCGACCTCTCGCCCCGGCACGGCGTGGGCCGGACGGGGGTCTCGGCCGACCTCGGCACGGGCGGAAAACGGCTGCTCGTCCGCGCGGACATGGACGGTCTTCCGTTGACCGAGGCGAGCGGCGTCGATTTCGAGTCGGAGACTCCGGGCCGAATGCACGCCTGCGGCCACGACGGCCACGTCGCGATCGCTCTCGCCGTCGCCGCGCGGCTGGCGCGGAATCCCGCCGCGCGACCGCTGCGGTTCCTCTTCCAACCCGCCGAGGAGCGGGGCGGCGGCGCTCGCGCGTGCGTCGCGGACGGGGTCCTGGAAGGCGTGGACGCCGCCGTCGGGCTCCACCTGTGGAACCAGCTTCCCGTCGGACGCGTGGGGGTCAACCGCGGCGCGCTCATGGCGGCTGTGGACGAATTCGAGATCCACGTCGAGGGGCGCGGGGGACACGGCGCCGCGCCGCACGAGACGTCCGATCCGATCGTCGCCGCGGCCCGGATCGTCGAGTCGGTTCAGACGATCGTGTCGCGCGAGGTCTCGCCGCTCGACGCCGCCGTCGTCACGATCGCGAGCGTCCACGGCGGGGACGCTTTCAACGTGATCCCGTCCGACGTCCGATTGACGGGGACCGCCCGGTGGTTCCGGGACTCGACCGGCGACGCCATCGCGAGCAAGCTCGAGCGCATCGTGTCGGCGACAGCGGCGGCCGCCGGAGTCACGGCCCGGCTCGACTACCGGCGCATCAACCGGCCCACGGTCAACGATCGGAGGATCGCGGACGTCGTGATCGAAACGGCCGTGAACCTCCTCGGCGAGGAGAACGTCGAGACCGAGACGCGCACGATGGGGGGCGAGGACATGTCGGTGTTTCTCGACCAGGTGCCCGGCTGCTTCTTCTTCGTCGGCTCCGCGCCGGCGGGCCCGCATCGCCCTCACCACTCCCCCCGGTTCGCAATCGACGAGCGCGCGCTCGCGATCGGGGTCGCGTTGATGGAAGCCGTCGTGAGAAGACTGTAGCCGCCGTTGCACCTTCTCACCGGCGTCTTCCTCACCCTCTACCTCCTCCTCGTCCTCGCCATCGGATTCTTCTGGCGCCGGCGGGCCGGACGCGACGAGGCTTCGTACTTCGTCGCCGACCGCAGCCTCTCGACGTTCTGGGGATTCCTCGGGCTCGCGTCGCTCACGACGGGCGGCTCGACGACGATCGTGCTCGCGGCGTTCGTTTACGCGAACGGGGTCTCCGGCCTGTGGCTCGACTTCGCCGGAGCGATCGGGCTGCTGCTCCTCGGCCTGTTCCTCGCCCGGAGGATCCGGCGGGAGGGCGCCGTCACGCTGCCGGAGATCGTCGGCCGCCACTACGGCATCGGGGCGCGGCGCGCCGCCGCGGCGCTCGTCCTCGTGTCGGAGATCGTGTGGTTCGCCCTCCTCGTCGAAGCGACGCAAACCGTGCTGACGGCAGCGCTCGGCGTCCGGCCCCTTCCCGCGCTCCTCGCGTCGACGGCGGTCTTCGTCGCCTACACGGCTCTCGGAGGGCAGTTCGCCGTCGCGCGGACCGACCTCGTGCAGTTCGGCGTCATGGTCGCCGCGATCCCCGGAGTCGCTCTGTACTTCGCGCTCTCGCGCGCGTCCGGCCTCGAAGGACTCCCCGCGGAAGCGTGGAGCTTCCCGTTCTCCGCGCGCATCGGGCCCGGTGAGGTTCTCGGTCTCCTCGTGCTCGTCGGTCTGCCGCACCTCGTCGGGAGCGACGTCTACGCGAAGCTCCTTTCGTGCCGGGACGAGGAGACCGCCCGCCGCGCCGCCCTTCTCGCCGCCGTCTCGAAGGTCGTTTTCGGACTCGCCGTCGCGGCGATCGCGCTCGCCGCGCGCAAGGCGCTGCCGCCCGTCGAGCCGGGCCAGGCCCTGCCGGGCGCGGTCCTCGGCTTCCTTCCGCCCGCCGCTGCCGCGCTCGTGCTCGTCGCGCTCGTCGCCACCATGCAGACATCCGCGGACGTCGTCCTCCTGTCCGCGTGCGCGGTCACCGTGCGCGACCTCTTTCCCCGTCTCGCCCGGGGCGGGCGTGGAGTCGGCGCCGCGAGGGCGCTCGCCCCGCTCTACGGTGCCCTCGGTCTCGCGGTCGCCGTGGCGCTCGGAAGGAACGTCGTCGAGACCCTGAAGCTCGGCTACTCGATCTTCGCGGCCGGCATCATCCTGCCGGTGCTCGCGGCAATGCTGCCGGAGAGCGCGCGGCCGCCGGCGCGCGGGGCAATCACCGCGATGATCGCCGGAGGGACCGTGGCCGCCGTCGGCCGCCTCGTTCCCGCCACGTCGTTCGGAGTGGATCCGGTGTTGACCGGCACCGGGGTGAACCTCCTCATCCTTCTCGCCTCGTTCGCCGGGAGGCGATCGCTCGGCTCCCGGCTTCCGGCCGCCGGCTCCCGGTCCGCATGAGCGACAAAGAACGCCTCGAAAGCGGCGGAAGTCACCCGGCGTTCCTGAAGCCGGCGGGGCCGAACCTCGGCCTCGCGCCGCCGCGCGGAGAGACCGGGCCGCGCCGCGGGATGTTCTCCTCGCTCTCACACGCGCCCTTCCGCCGGTACTGGATCGGGCTCTTCCTGTCGAACATCGGGACATGGATGCAGGTCGTCGCGCAGGGGTGGCTCGTCCTGAGGCTGTCCGACTCGGCGCTCGTTCTCGGACTCGTCGGCTTCATCGGATCGATCCCTACCCTCGTTCTCGCGCCGCTCGCCGGAGTCGCCGCGGACCGCCTCGACCGACGGAAGCTCCTGATGGTGACCCAGTGCACGCAGATGGGGTGCGCCGCGATTCTCGCGGCGGCGACCGGCTTCGGATTCGCGACGGTGCCGCTCGTCGCGGCGGTCGCCGTCGTGAACGGGGTCGCCAACGCCTTCACGATGCCGTCCCACCAGTCGCTCTTCCTCGATCTCGTCGGGCGCGAAGACCTCCTGAACGCGATTTCACTCAACTCGATGCAGTTCAACCTGTCGCGGGTCATCGGCCCCGTGATCGCCGGCCTGACGATCGCGGCCTTCGGCGAGGCCGGCTGCTTCGCGCTGAACTCCGTGTCGTACCTCGCGGTGATCGCGGCCCTCGCCGCGCTGCCGGCTCTCCCGCGCCGCCGCGCGGGCAGCCGCGGAGCGTGGGTGGACCTCCGGATCGGGGTGAGGTTCGCGCGGAGGCGTCCCCGGATCGTGACGCTCCTCGCGATCGCCGCTTCGCTCGCTGTCTTCGGGACGCCGGCGGTCACCCTCGCCCCGCTCTTCGCCCGCAAGCTTCTGAACGTCGGTCCCGAGGGCCTCGGCGGAATGCTCTCGGCCGTCGGGCTGGGAGCGGCCGGCTCCGCGCTCTTTCTCGCTTCTCTCGGCGACTTCCCCAAAAAGGGACGGGCGATCCTCCTCGCCTCCTTCGGTTTCGCGCTGGCGCTCGCCGGGCTCGGGGCCTCGCGCAGCTACGCGCTCTCCCTCGCCTTCCTCGCGCTCCTCGGCGCGTCGATGTCGTCGTCCGCCTCGCTGATCAACACGCTCCTGCAGACGAGCGCCCCGGACCGGCTTCGCGGTCGCGTCATCTCTCTCTATGCGCTCGCGTGGCTGGGGCTCGTGCCCCTCGGAAACCTCCAGGCGGGCGCTGTCGCGGAGCGGTTCGGGCCCGCCGCGGCGCTTTTCGTCGGGGCCACGGGGATCGCGTTCACCCTTCTGACGGTGCGAATGCTCGGCGGAGCCGTGTTCGAAGGCGAGCGAACCGTCCGTGCGAGTCGGAGCGGATAGCTGGTCCTACGTTATATTTCTCATCCCCGATGAGGCGGTTTGACGGCGCCGCGCGCGTCGCGGTCCTCTGCGCGGTCGTGATCGCCTCTCCTTTGGCGAGCGCGAGGGCCCAGGAACCGCTTCCGCCGCGGGGCCGCCACAAACACGCGGTGCACCGGTTCTTCCCCGATCTCGATTCCCGCCTGAACGCCGTCCGGTACGGGCGCTGGCGCGCCGTCGAGATCGCGTGGTCCGTCGGGATCAATCCCGAGCTCGACCGCACGTTCTCGGCGTACCTGCTGTCGCTCCTGGCCGCGCCGCCGCGCTTTCCGCCCGAGGCCGAGCTCGTGTCGCCCCGTTTCGCGCGGGAAGCGTCCCCCGTTTTCCGCGCGCTTCGCTGGGGCCAGGTCCTCGAGCAACAGGTCGGCGACGCGCTCGCGTCCGCCGACGCGACGCCGGCGCTCACCACAGCGCGGCTCGCCCGTGCACTCGGCGTCTACCGGGGCGAACGGTGGGCGCTCGCGGAACCGGAGTCGACCGTGGCGCCCGCCGAGGCCCTCGCTCTCGCCCCCCAGTCCGCCCGGATTCTTCTCTCCGGAACGCAACTCTTCGTCCTCGCCGCCGAGGCCGTGGCGGCCTCCGACTTCGGCCAGCAGCGTTGGAAGGTCCGGGACACGATCGCCGAGTTCGATTCCTCCCTGGCGCGCGAAAAGCCGCTCGAGGAGGCGACGTATCGCGTCTCGGCGCCCACCGTCGCCGAGCGTCACCCCGAAGTCGCCGCGCACCTCGACCGACTCGCGCGGTTCCGCGCCGAGGTCTACGGGGCGCTCGTCCCGGGGGGCGCGACGCGCGAGGCACGCCGGGACCGCAACGCCCGGCTGCGCGAGGTCGCGCGCCGCTACGGTCTGCCGGTGGAGGGCATCGGTGCGGACTAGGGCACTCACGGGAGCGGCCCTCGCGTCCCTCCTCGCCGCGGCCTCGCCCGCGTCGGCCCAGTTCCTGTCGAATCTCGAGCGCGAGCGCCCCGTCGCTGTCGAAGACGCGGCCCCGGTCCCCTACCGCGGTCTCTCGGCCGCGCTCGACTGGACCTACAACTGGCGGAGCGGAGGCGGCAACGACGAGGGGCCCGCCTGGACGCTCGTCTACGGAGCCGCGCGGAACCTCGAGCTCGGCGCGTCGCAGCGCTACGTCACCCGGCCGGGAACGAACGCCCTGCGGGGCATCTCGTCCGGCGACCTCGAGCTGCACGCCCTCTACGGGATCGTCTCGGAGGGGGCGAAGCGGCCCGCCATCGGCGCCCGGATCGGGGTCGCCTTTCCCACCGGGCTCGACTCGCGGGGAACCGACCTCCAGCTCGCGGGCCTCGCGACCCGGTCGTTCGACGCTTTCCGCGTTCACGTCAACGTCCGGTGGACGCGGCTCGGGGACACCCTGCCGACGGAGCGCGCGGACCGGCTCGAGGCCGGCCTCGCCGTCGACTTCCTCGCGAGCCCGCGCGGGCGCACCGACACGCTTCTCCTCGCGAGCGTCACGGTGCGTTCGAGCGCGGTCCTCGATGGCCCGAACGTCGGCGACGTCGAGATCGGCGCGCGCCACCGGGTGGGCGTTCAGACGATCCTGTTCGGGGGATTCGGCTCCGAGCTGTCCGACAGGGCGGACCGGCCGCGCCTCCGGGCGCGCATCGGGCTCTCGCACGTCTTCTGATCGGAGCGCTGGCAGAGAAGTGACTTTCCGCGTCTTCGACTGCCACATCCACGTTCAGCCGTGGGGGGAGCTCCATCCCGCGGCGCTCGCGATGATGACCCGGGGGCGGACCGACTCCGAGTTCCTTCAGCGCGTTCTCGCGAGCGCGGACGAGCTTCTCCGCCTCCTCGACGCGGAGGAAGTGGAGCGCGCCGCGCTCATCAACTACGTCGCGCCGGAAGTGATGGGCTTCCAGGAGTCGGTCAACGGCTGGGTGTCGCGGTTCGTCGCGGGCCACGAGGACCGGCTCGTCGCCGTCGGCTCGGTTCACCCCCGCCGGACCCGGGACGCCCGCGGCGACACGCTCCGGCTCTTCGACGAGCTCGGCATCCGGATGCTGAAGATTCACCCGCCCCACCAGGTGTTCGCGGCAAACGGGTACCTGACGGGCGACGACGCCCTGGGAGAGATCTACCGCGCCGCGGAAGAGCGCGGCTGTCCGGTGATGATCCACACCGGGACGTCCGTCTTTCCCGGCGCGCGGAACCGGTTCGCGGACCCGATGGCAGCCGACGACGTCGCGCTCGACTTTCCGCGGCTTCCGCTGATCCTCGCGCACGCGGGGCGCCCGCTCTACATGACGACGGCGATGTTTCTCGCGCGGCGGCACGCCAACGTCCACCTGGACCTTTCCGGAATCCCGCCGGCGAAGCTCCTCGAGTACCTGCCGAGGCTCGAGGAGCTGTCGGACCGCTGCCTCTGGGGGACCGACTACCCCAGCCCGGGCGTGGCTTCGATGCGGCGCAACGTGCAGGCGTTTCTCGCGCTCGACCTCTCCGACGACGCGAAGCGCAAGATCCTTTTCGACAACGCCGCGGCCCTCTTCGGATAGCCGCAGCTGATAGCTTTACCCCGTGCGCGTCCTCGTCGTCGGAGCCGGCGTGATGGGCCGCGGGATCGCGGGTTTGTGCGCCCTGCGCGGCCATGACACCCGGGTGTTCGACGCGGATCCCGACGCGCAGCGGCACGTGCGCGGCGCCGTTGAGGCCTCCTGGGCCCGCGCGGTCGAGCGGGGCAAGGTGGCCGCGGAGGATGCGGACGGCGCCCGCAAACGACTCCGGATCATCGAGCGCCTGCGTGACACCCGCGACGTCGATTTCGCGATCGAAGCGATCCCGGAGGCGCTCGACCTGAAGCGCCTCGTTTTCGGAGAGCTGGACGACCTCTGCCCCGATGGGACCATCCTCGCCTCCAACACCTCCTCCCTCTCCATCAGCCGGATCGCGAAAGCGACCGGACGGCGGGACCGCGTCATCGGCCTTCACTTTTTCAACCCGGTCGCCGCGATGCCCTTGGTCGAGGTCGTCCGGGGGGAAGACACGTCGGAGGAAACGGAGCGCCGGACCCTCGAGCTCGTCGAGTCGCTCGGCAAGGAAGCCGTGCGGGTCAACGATTCGCCGGGCTTCGCGACGTCCCGGCTCGGCCTCGCTCTTGGGCTGGAAGCGATGCGGATGGTCGAGGAGGGCGTCGCGCGCCCCGAAGACATCGACCGCGCCATGGAGCTCGGATACGGCCACCGGATGGGGCCTTTGAAGACGAGCGACCTCGTCGGGCTCGACGTCCGTCTCGCGATCGCGGAAACGCTCTCGGGCGAGCTCGCGGGTGAGCGATTCCAGCCACCGGCGATCCTGAAGAGGATGGTCGCGGACGGGCACACCGGGAAGAAATCCGGTGAAGGCTTCTACCGGTGGGAGGGGGACAAGCCCCTGCCCGGCAAGAAAGCAACCCCGCCCGCGCGGAAGGGAGGGACCCCGTGAACGACCGGCGCGGCCTCATCGTTGGAATGGTGCTCCTCCTCGTCGGGGGCTTCTTCCTCCTCTCGCGGACGTTCGAGTTCTCGGGGCCCGGACCGATCCTCGTCCTGATCGGATCGATCTTCCTCGCGCTTTCGGTGATGCGGCGCGCGCGCGGTCCGCTCCTCCCGGGCGCGGTTCTCGTCGGGCTCGGCTCCGGCTTTCTGCTCCGGCAGCCGCTCGAAGCGATCCTTCCCCACTGGGCGACGATCGTCCTCGGCCTCGGCGCCGGGTTCCTCCTCGTGGCGGCCCTCGACCGCGCCGCGGGACGGGACCGCCGTCCCTCGCCGCTCGTGCCGGGGATCGCACTCGTGCTCGTGGCGATCGTCGGGGCCTTGACGAGACAGGAAGCGCTCCGGGAAGCGTTCGCGCGCCTCAAGGATCTCTGGCCGTGGGCGCTCGTTCTCGCGGGGGTCGCGCTCGTGGGGCAGGCGGTGTTGCGGAAGAAGCGAACCTAATAGGGCCCCTCACCCCGCCCTCTCCCCAAAGGGGAGAGGGAGTTCTCTACGACAAATCGAGCAGCTTCGGCACCGGGGGGCGGGACGCGCCGGGCGTCGGAAGGTCCCGGCGCATGGCGAGCAGCCGCACCGTCAGCACGAGCATCACGAGGCCCACGACGAGCAGGACGCCGATGAACCCCGTCGAAAGGCGGTGGTACCGCTCGAGCAGGATCCGGGAGGTGTCCGCCGCGGGGAGCTGGTCGATGAGGCCGGGCGCCTCCTGCCGGATCTTGTCGATCGGCGGGATGAGGAGCTCGCGGACGACGAGGGCCGCGAAGAACCCCGCGACCGGAAGTCGCGTGAAGAGGCTTCGCGTTAGCTTCGGAAACCCCTCGCGGCCCAGGTACCACGCGGTCGCGAAGAGGACGCCGAAGGCCACCTCGGCGATGAGGCAGGCGGCGGAGAGGACGGGGCTCACGACCCTCGCCGCGAGGTCCCGCGTCGGAAGCACCCGGAAGAGTGAGGGAGCCACGGCCGCGCCGAAGAAGAGGAAAGGGCCGATCACGAGGACGAGCGCGGAAAGGTGAAGAAAGAGGACGGGCGCCTCGAGCCGTTTATCCCGGCGCATACTCGGCGGTCACCGGCGGAATCCGGCCCTCACGGGCCGCCCGGTCGAGCAGCGTCTGCACGGCCTTCCTTCCCTCCGGCCCGTATCCACGCGTCCACTCGTTGACGTACATCTCGACGAACCGATCGGCGCGCGGCCGATCGAGCCCCCGCGAGTACGCGAGGGCGTGGGTCAGCGCGTCTTCCCTGTGGGCGAGACCGAACTCGATCGACCGCCCCAGGGCCCGGGAGATGCGGGCGATCCGGTCGGCCCCCAGGTCGCGCCGGACGACGTTTCCGCCGAGCGGCAGCGGAAGGCCCGTCTCCTCCTTCCACCAGCGGCCGAGGTCGACGACAAGGACGAGCCCCGCGTCGAGAAACGTGAGCTGCCCTTCGTGGATGAGGACACCCGCGTCGAGCTCGCCCGCGGCGACCCGCTCCCCGATCGTGTCGAACGGAGCTTCCACGGTTCGGACCCCCGGCGCCCAGAGCGAGAGCGCGAGCGCGGCGGTCGTCCACTTGCCGGGCGAAGCGACGGGCACCCTTCCCGCGGCGATCTCCTCGCGCGCGATCGGCGAGCGCGCGACGACGACCGGACCGTATCCATCCCCGAACGAGGCACCGTGAGGGAGGAGGAGGTAGCGGTCCGCGAGGTAGGCGTACGCGTGGAAGGAGACGGCGGTGACGTCGAGCTCCCCCGCCATCGCCCGCCGGTTGAGCGACTCGATGTCCGAGAGCTCGTGCGAGAAGAGGAGACCCTCGGTGTCCACCTCGCCCTTCGAGAGACCGTAGAACATGAAGGCGTCGTCGGAGTCGGGGCTGTGCGCGAGGGTGATGGGAGCCACGCGAGGGATTCTATCGAGCGCTCAAGTGCCGGCTCGATCACCCGGAGTCGTTCTCGCGCTTGACATCGAATGCGGAGCGGCGGGAGAATGACGTCAAGTTCGAACCGCCCAAAAACGAAATACTTGTTGTATCCGAAACAGAACGTCCTAAAATTGAATCGCCGGACGGGTTGCGGCCCATCCGGCGATCGAGGACGTGATGACCTGTCAATCGTTCGGCAGCGACAGACTGAAGGCGACACGCCCCTCCAAGGGGGCGGCAAAATTAGCACCTCGCCTACAGGCTGTCAATCAGCTGTCGGGAGGGAGGTGACGTAATGGCTACGAAGAAGAAGGCCGCCAAGAAGACCACGAAGAAGGGCGGAAAGAAGAAGAAGTAAATCAACGATTTACGAATCCCACGAGACTTCTGTGGGGGCCTGCGGGCCCCCCTTTTTTTTGCCTTGACTTCTCTTTTTCAGGACAGTTTTCGCGGCCGGATTCGACCCTCACTATATCTATCGTGATATAGATTTTCGGTGTCCCTTCCCCACGTCCTTCTCGGACTCCTGAGCTCTCAACCGCGCACCGGTTACGACCTCGCGCGCGCGATCGCGGACGAAGTCGATCCCGTCTGGAAGGCGGAGATCTCGCAGATCTACCCCGCCCTCGCCCGCTTGCGGCGGGAGGGTCACGTCGTCCTCCGGGTCCTCGGACCCCGCCGCGGACCTCACCGCAACCTCTATCGGGTAACCGCAGCGGGCCGGCGGGAGCTCCGGCGATGGCTCCTCGAGACTCCTCCGCCGCCTCGCGGCCGCGACGACGGCCTCGCCCGGATCGCCTTCCTCGACTTCCTGCCCGCGCCCGAAAGGCGCCAGGCTCTCCGCGGCTACGAGAAGGTGATTGGAGACGAGATCACCCGGCTGCGCTCCGCGTCGAGGCCGGAGGGGTTCCGGAGCGAAGCGAGAGACGGCGCCGTCGAGAAGCTCGAGGGCGCCCGGCGTTGGGCTCGCTCGCTCGCCAGCCGTCCGTCGCTCGTCGCTTCGACGGAGGCGGGAGCGGGCAGCGACCGAGTCGGCGGAAAGAAGAAGTGACGTTCGGCGCCGTCGTTCCCGCGGCCGGCCTGTCGCGTCGGATGGGGCGCGAGAAGGTGCTCCTGCCGTTCGGCAGTTCGACCCTGCTCGAAACAGTGCTCTCGAAACTGCGCGCGGCCGGGGTCGCCCGCGTCGTCGTCGTCGTTCGACCCGACCTGGCCGATGCTGCGGCGCGCGCGCGGGCAGCGGGCGCCGACGTCGTCGTGAACCCTCATCCCGAGGGGGAAATGCTGGAGTCCATCCGGCTCGGCGTCGCCGCCCTTCCGCGGGAGATCGAGGCGTTCTTCGTCTGGCCCGCCGACCATCCCGCGGTCCACGCGTCCACCCTCGATCAACTCGCGGCGCGAGCGGCCCGGGGAAGAGCCGTGCTGCCCGTCTTCGAAGGGAGGCGCGGCCATCCGGCCCTGATCGGCGCCGACCTCCGCCCCGCGATCGAAGAGATCCCGGAGCACGAGGGCCTGCGGCGCCTGTGGCGCGACCGGTCGGACGCCGTCGACGAGCTCTCCGTGGACGACCCCGGAATCGTCGAGAACCTCGATGACCCGGAGTCCTACGAGCGCGCGCTCCTTCGCGAAGCCGGCGGGAGATTTTCCGGGGGAACCGGAGTACCATAATCGCAGGAACCGAAAAGAAATCATGCAGGGTCAGGCATCCGCTTGAAGCGAGAGGGCCGCGGCGAGACCCCCGCCCGGACGGCCGACGAGACCGGTTTCGTCGTGGAAGACCGGTATCAGTCCTTTCGCCGTCTCGCGCCGCCGCGGCCGGCCTATCGCGAGCCGGACGAGCTCCTCTGCCGCCAGCTGAGCGCGCGCGTCTGGACCGTGCGGCATCCCGCGCTCCCCGCCGCCCCGTCGCCGTACTCCTGCCTGAAGACCCTCGAGTCCCGGGGGCCGGACGGCGGAATCGCGCTTCCCGACGACTGCACGGACGAACGCGACTGCTTCGAGCCGGCGGATCGACGGGGCGATCCGGAAGCCTGACGGCCGCCGGCGGCCGCCGCAAGTCATAATCGCCGACATGCCCCGAGCCTGGAGCATCGCCCGCATCGTTTCCCTCGTCGTATTCGCGGCCGCCCTCGCGTTCCTCTCGAACCTCCTCGCTTCGACGAACCGGAAGCTCGCCTGGGTCGGGAGCTATCCGCGTGCCCTCGAGGTCGGTCCGCCGTCCGCCTCCCCCGCCCGCGATCCCGCCGGCGCTTCGCCGGCACCCGCCGACCCGATCGGAGGACCGGCGGCCCCGGCGGCGGCGGCTCCTTCCAACGTTCCGGCGCCCAAGGTTCCCGCGGCCGGGTCGACGGCGACCGCGCCTGTCGATTCGGGCAAGGTCTTCGCCCCCCATCCCGACAAGGCCGCTGTCGAGGTCTCCCCCGACGACGTCCTCCTCCTCTTCGGGCGCAAGGCGCTCTTTCTCGACGCGCGCCGCTCCTCCGTGTACGCGGAGGGGCACATCGCCGGAGCGCGGAGCATGCCCGTCTGGGAGTCCGACGTGGACGCGCGGGTCAAGGCGCTCTACGAGGAGGGGCTCGATCAGCAGGCGCCCGTCGTCATCTACTGCAGCGGCGGCAACTGCGAGGACTCGCACATGCTCGCCGAGAAGCTCTACATGGTCGGTTTCGACAACCTGCTCATCTACAAGGACGGCTTCCCGGACTGGGAGAAACGCGGCCAACCGATTTCGAAGGGAACGTCCCCCTGAGGCAGCTATCCGACTGGATCACGCATCCGTGGCTCACGGTTCGGGTCCAGATCGCGCTCGGCGCGGTCTTCGTCGTCGCGGCGCTCCCGAAGATCGCCGACCCGCCCGCCTTCGCGCACATGATCTACAACTACCGACTGCTCCCGGGCGGGCTCGTGAACGCCCTCGCGCTCGTGCTGCCATGGGTCGAGATCCTGGCCGGCCTCGCCCTCATCTTGGGCGTCTGGAAGAAGGAGGCCGCCGTGACCGCGGCGATCCTGCTCGTCGTTTTCATCGTCGCGATCGGGATCAACCTCGTGCGCGACCACGCCGTGGATTGCGGCTGCTTCGACGTCCGTTCCGCGGGAAAGAGCCGGGAGGAGCTCCTCACGGAGATGAAGTGGGTCCTCCTCCGGGACGTCGGCCTCCTGCTGCTCGCCTTTCAGGTCCTCGTCGCCGAGCGCGTTGCGTCGGGACGGCGAATCACGCGGATCTAGCCGCTCCCTTCCGCCGGCGCAGGTCGAGCAGGACTTCCCGCGCGATCGCCTTCAGCGTTTCGAACACCCCCGCCCCCGTCGCGGCGGCCGCCTGGACCGTGGGCTCCCCCTTGATCGACAGGTGCCGGGCGAGCTCGTCGGCCGGCAGCGCGGTCGAAAGGTCGCGCTTGTTGAGCTGGAGCACGTAGGGGATCGTCGCCAGGTCATACCCCGCGTGCTGGAGGTTCTTCTCGAGGTTGCGGATCGATTCGACGTTCGCGGGCAGCCGGGCCGCCTGGGAGTCCGCGACGAAGACGATCCCGTCGACGCCGTTCAAGAGAGCGCGGCGGGCGGCGTCGTAGAACACCTGCCCGGGGACGCTGTACAGGTGGAGCCGGGTCCGGAACCCCTTGAGGCTCCCCACGTCGAGCGGAAGGAAGTCGAAGAAGAGCGTGCGCTCGGTCGCCGTCGCGAGCGATACGAGCTGGCCGCGGCGGGAGGGACAGGTCCTCTCGTGGAGGAACTGCAGGTTCTTCGTCTTTCCGCCCAGCCCCGGACCGTAGTAGACGATCTTGCAGTTGATCTCCCGGGAAGCGAAGTCAATGAACGCCATCGCACCCCGGGTCCGGCATCGAAATCACTCGGAGAACAGTCGGTCGATGTCCTCGTCCGTGATTTCGGCGAGAAGCGGCTCGATGCCGGAGTGAAGGACGGGCTCCCGCTCCATTCGTTCGTTGATCTCCCGGAAGGCCAGGTCGAGCTCCGCCGCGGCCTGCCGCACGCGCAGCCGGACGAGCCCCAGCGAGGAGCGTTCCGAAAAGATCACGACGAGGATCACCCGCCGGCCCACGATCGAGACGTGGATGTTCTCCTTCTCCCCTTCGTGGAGGAGCACGGAGAACTCGCGCTCCCCCAGGACGCGGGCGAGGCCGTCGGTGGCGGCCACGTTGCCCGCCGTCAGCGAGGCGAGGGCGGTCATGTCCAGGGCTTCCACGTCGCCGACCGACGCGATGCGCTGGCCGTTCTTGTCGACGAGGAGGACGACGCTCGCTTCCGACTCCACCCTCAACTTCCGCAGGATCTGGTTCAGCCGGCGGAAGTCCTCTTCGAAGAGAACGAGGTCGGCGGGCGACATGACTAATTGTAGCTCCTGAAAAAGGGGACAGATTTATTTAACGAGAAGTGGCAAAAGCCGACGGAGGCCGATCGTGTTAAATAAATCTGTCCCCTTTTTCACAGCTCGCGTCGGTTCTCGAGGGACCTCGCCATCGTCACCTCGTCGGCGTACTCGATGTCGCCGCCGACGGGCAGTCCGAAGGCGATGCGGGTGACCCGGACCGCCGACGCCTTGAGACGCTTCGCGATGTAGAGCGCGGTCGCTTCCCCCTCCACGTTCGGATTCGTGGCGAGCACGACCTCCGCGACCTCCCCGGTGACCCGGCGGACGAGACCTTCGACGTCGATTTCGGTCGGGCCGATGCCCCGGAGCGGCGACAGCGCCCCCCAGAGGACGTGGTAGCGGCCGCGGAACTCGCGGGTCTTCTCGATCGCGGCGACGTTTCCGGGCTCCTCGACCACGCAAAGGATCGAGGCGTCGCGCTCCGGGTCGGAGCAGATCTCGCAGGGGTCGGTCTCCGTCAGCGTGTTGCACACGGAACACCTCCGCACGGCCGCCCGCGACTCCGAGATCGCCTGCGAAAGGCGCCCGGCCTCTTCGACAGGCGCGCGGAGGAGGTAGTAGGCCAGCCGGGCCGCGCTCTTCGCCCCGATTCCGGGAAGCCGCTGGAACTCCGATACGAGACGGTCGAAACCCTTGAGCCTCACGCGGGGTTGCGACGCCTCAACGCATCCCCGGCAGCATCCCGCCGAGGAGGGCGGAGGTCTTCTTCTGCACCGCCTCGTCCACCTGGCGCGAGGCGTCCCGCAGAGCGGCGAGCACGAGGTCCTGGAGCATGTCGACGTCCGCGGGATCGACGACGGACGGGTCGATCCGGACGGAGAGGATCTCCTTGGCGCCGGTCATCTCGATCCGGACCATTCCGCCGCCCGCGGATCCCTCCAGCTTGAGCGCTTCGAGCTCCGCCTGGACCTTTCCCTGCATCGCCTGGGCCTGCTGCATCATTTTCTGAATGTTCATAATCACGAGCTGTCAGCTATCAGCTATCAGCTATCAGCCAGACAGGTCGGGCTCTTCGTGCCCCGGCCTCTTGCTGACAGCTGACGGCTGAGAGCTGACAGCTACTCCTCCTCCTTCACTTCCGTGAGCTCCGCGCGGAAGAGCTCCATGGCGGACCGGACGACGGGGTCCGTCTCGGCGCGGCTCGAGGCGCGTTCGCGGGCGATCGTCGCGCGGGGAACCTCGGCAGCGGCCATCCCGAGGTCGCCGTCGGCCGGAGGCCCGGTCTTGAACGTCACGCGCAGCGGCCGCCCGAAGGCCTCGGTCGCGACCTCGGTCAGCATCTTGCGGATCGCGGGCGTCTCCAGGGCCTCCTTCGCGGGCGCCTTGTCGATCGGGAACCGCAGGACGAGCTCGTCGCCCTCGATCGCCGTCGACTCCGCGAGGCTGACCTGGGCGGCCGTCACCCGGCGTCGCGTCCCGAGCAGCTCGAGAAACCGGCCGAGCCTCTGCTCGTCCGAGCCGGGCTTCGCGTCGCGGCCGTGCTCCTCTTCCGGCTCGGGCTCGACCCTCACGATCGAGACGACGCGCGGGCCTTCCGCGCGGGCGCGCGGCGGCGGGGGCGGCGCCTCCTCGCGGACGGCGGAGGGACCCGACCCGCGGCTTCCACCGGAGACCCCCGAGAGCGCCTGCTCGATCGACGTCAACCGCGGCAGCTCCGCCAGCCGCAGCACGAGCATCTGGAGAACGAGACCCGGCTCTTCGGTCTTGCGGCCGAGCTGGTCCGCCTCGACAGCAAGCGATAAGCCCCGGAGGAGGTTCTCGTAGGGCATCGCCCGGGCGAGCACCGTGAGCCGTTCCCGGTCGCTCTCGGCGACGTCGGTTTTCGCGCCCGCGGAGAGGAGGAGCAGGCGCCGCAGGAGACCAATGAACTCCTTGAGGACGTGGCGCGGGTCTTCCCCGCTTTCCGTCAGCTTCGAGAGGCTCGCGATCGCCGCGGCGCGATCTCCCGAGGCGATTCCCGAGTAGACCCCCTCGAGGAGCTCCCGATCGACGAGCGCGAGGATCTCCGCGCACACAGCCTGGTCCACGTTGCCGCCGGCGAGCGTCGCCGCCTGATCGAGGAGCGAGAGCGCGTCGCGCAGGCTCCCTTCCGCGGCGGCGGCGAGCGTTTCCAGCGCCTCGGTCGTGGCCGAGATCTTCTCTTCAGCGGCGACCTTCTCGAGGTGCCGGGTGATCTCGGGCACCGTGAGCGCCCGGAAGGCGAACCGCTGGCAGCGCGAAACGATCGTTGCCGGGATCTTGTGGAGCTCGGTCGAAGCGAGAATGAAGCGCGAGTGCGGCGGAGGCTCCTCGAGGGTCTTCAGAAGCGCGTTGAAGGCCTCCGTCGTGAGCATGTGGACTTCGTCGATGATCGCGATGCGGAAACGGTCGCGCTGTGGCGCGTAGCGGACGGTCTCGATCAACTCCCGCGCGTTCTCGATCTTCCGGTTGGAAGCGCCGTCCATCTCCTGCACGTCGAGCGAGTCGCCCCGCGCGAGGATCTCCCGGCAGGACGCGCAAACGCCGCACGGCTCCACCGTCGGCCCCTTGTCGCAGTTCAGACAGCGGGCGAGCATCCGCGCCGTCGACGTCTTTCCGACTCCCCGCGGCCCCGTGAGCAGGTACGCCGACGCGACCCGCCCCTCCGCGATCGCGTTCGTCAGAGTCCGGGCGACCGCCTCCTGACCCACGAGGTCCCTGAAGGTCTGCGGGCGCCACTTGCGGGGAAGAGAGAGGTGCATGCTCACCTTGAGGCCGAGTTTACGAGGAAAATTTTCCGGCGGCCGAACGATGAGTTCAGGTTGACCTGCGGCGCACGGTGGCGCCTCCTGATCGCTGCTTCCTTCCGGACCTGACGAGGTTCGGAGGCTTCCGTCGCACAGGGCCCGAACTCATCTCCGGACGCCGGAACGGCGATTGTAGTCGAGGTGTGAGGTATCAGGGGTCAGGTATCAGGTGTCAGGGGTCGCTGGTGCGCGGGAAGGGCGCACCAGGAGAAGGAGCAGCGAGATAGCGGCAAGGAGGCCCGTGTAGAGGTCGACGTCACGTAACGCGCGAGTGGGAGCGTCGGCCACGCGCCCAGCTCGTCGCCCACAGTGAAGAGGACCGAAAAGAGGGCCAGCCATACGAGCCCGGCGAGCGCCGCGCGTCGGGTCGAGGGGGTCAGGCTTTTCTCCCGGCCCTCGCCCGAACGAACGCGAGAACCGACTGCGCGAGGTCGGAAGGGATCTCCTCGGGTTTCAGAAGCTTGAGCGTGCGGCCGGTGGCGCGGTACGTCGTCAGGAAGTGCACGCAGGGGGGGCACATCTCGATGTGTCGCTCGAAGAGGACCCGTTCCTGCGCCTCCATCGCGCCGTCCTCGTACTCGATCAGCAGGTCGATGATGACCTGTTTGCACGTCCAGTCGGTCATCCGGTCACCGCGTCCGGCGCGGGCAACCGCGAGATCTCCGAAAGCCGCTCCCGGACGTAGAGCCGCGCGCGGTGGAGCCTCGACTTGAGCGCCGGAATGGAGATTTCGAGGGTCTCGGCGACGTCGTTGGTGCTCATTCCCTCGACGTCGTACATCCAGATCACGTCCCGGTACGCGGGCGAGAGCTCGGCAATGAACTCCCCGGCCCTCCGCGCGAGCTCGCGTGCGATCGCGTCGTCCTCGATCGACGGGCTCCAGTCGGAGAAGTCGGGAGAAGCGAGGTGTCCGTCGGAGGCGAACTTCGGAAGGTAGTCGTCGATCGGGACGGTCACCGCCGGACGGCGCCGACGCGCCCGGCTGTACGCCTGGTTGAGCGCCACGCGATAGAACCAGGAAAAGAACTTCTTCGTCTCGTCGAAGGTCCCGATCTTCCGGTAGAGCGTCAGGAACGTGTCCTGCGTCGCCTCTTCCGCGTCCTCGGCGTTTCGCAGCACGCCGTAAGACAGCGAATAGACCCTCGTGTGATACCGCTGAACCATCTGTTCGAAAGCACCCTCGTCGCCGGCCTTGATCCCCTTCACGAGCTCGAGATCGCTCGGCTCGGTTCCACTACCCGACGCGACCGGCTTCGGGCGCGCGGCCTCGGCCGGCTCACCACCAGCCCCGCTCATGCGGAAAGACGCTCGAAGAGGGTCGAGGGATTCAAGGGAGGGCTGATTCTAATGGCTGTGCTGGGTTACGATTCTCGACCCCGGAGAGGTGTCCGAGTGGCTTAAGGAGCACGCTTGGAAAGCGTGTGTGCCCAAAAGGTACCAAGGGTTCGAATCCCTTCCTCTCCGCCATTCACCTTGTCATTCCGAGGCCGAAGGCCGAGGAATCTGGATCCCTGGCGGAGGAGACGCAGTCGAGAGGGCCACAGATCCCTCGCTTCGCTCGGGATGACAACGGAACGGGTCAGGTCGAGCTCTCCTCCCCCATCCGCCGCAGGTTCTCGTAGCTGTAAAGACCGTCGTTGTGGCCGTCGGCCCAGGTGATCTGGAGGGCATAGCCGCCAACGGGATGGTGCGACACGAGCTGGAACGAGCGCTCGGTCAGCGGCCGGTTCGGCCCGCGGTACACGTTGCCGAGAAGGTCGCGTTCGCCGCGGCACATCGCGCACGGGCACTCGCGCCGCAGCTTCTCGAAAGGGAAGTAGTCCTCGCGGCCGTCCTCCCAGACGATCGCGAGCTCGTTGCCGACGGTGAGGACGTTTTTCGGAACCGCCACGCGCGACTACTTCAGCCCATCGACTACGTGGAGGTCCGACAGACCCCGCGAGTATCCGAAAACCAACGACTTTCCGTCGGGCAGCAGAAGAACGGGATAGACTTCTCCCACGCCCGCGGCGTCCGAGGGCATCACCTCGCGCACCAGTTCCTTCCCGCCGGTAGCGAGCTCCAGGCGGTAGATCTTCAGGGGACGGTCGCCCCGGCGGGTGACGTAAGCGAAACGACCGTCCGGCGCCCAGCCCTGGATTCCCTCCGAGAAACTGAGAGCGGGAACGAGAGTCGGCTCTCCACCTTCGGTCGGATAGCGATAGACCTTTCGATCCGGTCCCACCACGACCACGAAGTCTCCCCCTGGCGAGAGTGCCTTGATGCCGTGCGTCCGGTAGCCTTCCGGAGTGAACGGCCGCGCTTTCCCGCTGGCACCGTCCAAGAGGTACATACGGGGGCCGCGGCCGGCTTCGCTCGCCTGAACGACGATTCGCTTCGCGTCCGGATGCCAGTGGGCTCTCTGCACGGCCAAACCCGCCGGGGAGATGGTCCTCGCTTCGCCGGGCCCGACCGGATACGCGACCAGGCGGCGATCGCTCGCCGGACGCAGGACGGCCAGAACCGACTTGCCGTCTGGCGAAAACCCGAGCGCTCCCCCTTCACCGAGGCGGACGGCGGGAGAACCGTCGATGTTCCGTACGTAGACCGAGTAACCCGGCCCTCCTCCTTCCCCCGACTCCTCGAAGAGGACGAGACTGCCGTCCGGAGAAACGTCACGCAGACTGCCCCAATCGAGCCACGAGAGGTCGCGCTGGGCGCTCTCGCCCGCAAGTGACGCAACGAGTCCGATTCGCAGGCTGTCGTGGGTGACGAGAGCGCGGCCGTCCCGCGATACGTCGTGAAGCCGGAGCGATCCGGTTACGCGCGCGAGAGTTCTCGTTTTGCCGGAAAGGTTGGTCGCATAGAGCGCCTGGTTCGCGCCAACCGGCGTCGCCGTGAACCAGACCTCCTTGCCGTTCGGCGCCCACGCCAGGCCCCCGGAAGACGCGAAAAGCTCTGAGATCGTCTTCTTCTTGCCGGCGCCGTCCAGGACCGCGACCGTTCCGCCGTTGTCGCCGCGGGCGGGATGATCGAAGATGGCGATTCGGGCTCCGTCCGGTGAGACCCGCGCGTTGCCGATCCACCCGTCGGTCTCGTAAAGGATCTTTCCGATCGGATACTCCAGCCGGTTCTTACCTCCGGCCTCCCGGACGACGGCGAGGCTCCGACCGTCGGGACTCCAGTCGGCGAGCTGAACGTCTTCGAGGATCTCGCGCGGGGCGGACCCTCCCGCCAGCGTCGCGCGGGCGAGGGTTCCGACATTGATGAAGGCGCCCTGGAAACGGTTTCCGAGGGACAGCGCAATCTCACCCGAGGACGACACGCCGAGGACGTCCGCGCCCGGGAGCCCGAACGGTCTCGACTCGGGCGTATCCGAGCGCGCGAGAAAAGGCTCGAGCGGCTTGCCCTCCCACGCCGCGCCGTAAATGATCGTCTGGCCGTCCGGGCCGAATCGGGCGGAAGCGATCGATCCGCGCCGGAAGGTCAGCTGGTGGAAGGAGGGGGGTTCGCGCTCCGCGAGTTTCCGGCCGCCGAACATCCCCGCAGCGGCGCCGACCAAGAGGGCCAGGGGTACGAGGATCGGAAACAGTCGCCGCTTCTTCGCCGGCGCTGGCGCGCCGGCGAATGCGCCCGTGGCGGAGATACCGGAAAGCGCCTCCAGGTCGAATGCGAGATCGCTTGCGGACTGGAATCGCTCCTCCGCGTTCTTCTCGAGGCAGTGACGGACGATGCGATCGAGGCCGGGATGGACGTCCCGATTCGTGGAAGAGAGGTCCGGCGGCTCCTTCGTGAGGATGGCCGTGATCGTGTCGGCCGCGGTATCCCCCTGGAACGCCCGCCGGCCCGAGAGCATCTCGTGAAGGATCGCTCCGAACGCGAAAATGTCGGACCGGTGGTCCGCGGGTCTCCCGCGCACCTGCTCGGGCGACATGTAGCCCATCGTGCCGAGAACGACGCCGGGCTCGGTTCCGAGCGTGCCGGTCGGGAGGTTCGTTTCCTCCGCGCCGCCCGACTCCGCCTGCTTCAGTTTCGCGAGGCCGAAGTCGAGGATCTTCAACCGGCCGTCTTTCGTGACGAACAGGTTCTCGGGCTTCAGGTCCCGGTGGACGATGCCCTTCTCGTGCGCCGCCGCGAGTCCCCGGGCGATCTGGATCGCGTAGTCGAGCGCTTTACGGACGGGAAGAGGACCCGTGGCCAGTCGGGCCCGAAGGGTTTCGCCTTCCAGAAGCTCGCTGACGACGTACGGTGCGCCGTCGTGCGAGCCGATGTCGTAGACCGCGGTGATGTTCGGGTGGTTGAGAAGCCCGCGCCGCGCGCGCCTCCTGCTCGAACCGGCGCAGCCGGTCCGGATCGTTCGAGAACGACGCCGGCAGCACCTTCACTGCCACGTCACGGCCGAGGCGCGGATCCTTCGCTCGATAGACCTCTCCCATCCCGCCCGCCCCGAGCGGCGCGCAGATCTCGTAAGGACCGAGGCGCGAGCCGGCAGGGAAGACTCATCGCGCCCCCTGCACGAGGAAGAGACGCGAGAGCATCCGCCGGAACGTGTAGGCGTGAGCCTTTCCGTCTTCACTGATGACCACTTCCCGCACGTTCAGGACCCCGCTCGGGTCGGCAGCCACAATTTTCCGCACGAACTCCCGCTTGCCGGTCGAAACGTCGATCCGGTCCACGATGGCGGGGACCTCCGAGCTGCGGAAGGCGAGCACGGAGCGGCTATCCGAGTGCCACCGGACGATCTGGTCGTCACGCGTCGTTCCGGGAATGGTCGTCGGGTTTCCTCCGGCCGTCGGGTAGACGCGCAGACCCTCCGGAGTCCGGGTCACGACCGAAAGACCGTCGGGAGAGACCTGGCCGTGGGTCGTGCCCTCGGGAGTCAGAGGCCGCGGAGCGCCCCCGTCGATCGCCTGCACGTAGCACCGAACTGCACGCCCCGCCTCGTGGCCGCAGGCGAGCACCCTCTTGCCGTCCGGAAAGAACCTCGCCGAGTCGTAGCTCAGGATGCCGCCCCGTTCGAGCCGCCGGGCCTCGCCGGGGCCGGTGGGATACAGCATGAGCTGCTGGGGATTCGTCGGAATCACGCCGAGAGCCCACTTTCCGTCTGGAGAGAGGTCCTCCGCCGACCCTTCCCCGAGTCGGATGACGGGCGAACCGTCCGTTCCGCGGAGAGCCACGGCGTAGTTCGCGCCGACGCTCCCGCTCTCTTCCGAAAAGAGGAGAACTTTTCCGTCGCGCGAGAGCGCCTTGGCCGCGGACAGGTCGAGCCAGGAGAGGTCGCGTTCGGCAGTTGCCCCCGGCGCGAGGACCGGCATGTCCCGAAAGAAATCGTCTCGCGTCGCCAGCCATCGTCCGTCGGCAGCGACGTCCTGGATCGTCAGGCCGCCGGCGCTCTCGAGGGCGATTCGCAGATCACCATCGAGCGTCACGGCGTAAACCTTGAAGTTGTTCCACGCGTTGCCCGCGGAGAACATCACCTCGCTCCCGTCCGCCGACCAGGCGAGGCCCTCCTCCCCCCAGTAACCGTCGGAGAGAACGGTCTTCTTGCCGGCGAGGTCCACCACCGCGACGAGCCCGCGGTCGTCGTATTTGATCGGGTGCTCGAAGAACGCGATCCGCTTGCCGTCGGGAGAAACGCGCGGGTTGCTCAGGTATCCACCCGCCTCCGCGAGGACTTTTCCGATCGGGTACTCCAGCCGATCTTTCCCACCGACGTCGCGGATGATCGCGAGCTGCATGCCGTCGGGGGACCAGTCCGCCTGGCGAACGCCCTCCAGCACCTCGCGGGGCGCTCCGCCTTCGAGCGGCATGCGCGCGAGCGTTCCATCGAACAGCGAATGGCCCAGATAGCGGGCCTTCGTGAGCACGGCGAGCTCGCCCCGCGAGGAGACCGACGAGGAGGTGGATTCCGGTCAGGCCGCTCGGCCTCCCCCCCGGAAAGTCGGGCTTCGAGGTAACGATCTGGGGCGAGTTGCCCTGCAGCGCGGTGCTGTAGACGACGGTCTTTCCATCGGGAGCGAACCGGGCGTTGAAGATCGCCTGCTGTGAGAAGGAGAGCTGCTGGAACGTTCGGGGCTCGGACGTGGAGAGACCCCGCTCGACGCGCCGACCCGCGAAGAAGGCTCCCACGGCCACAGCGGCGATCGCGATCGGGATGGCCACGGCAAGGAGGCGACGGCGGGGTCGGTTCGGGTGGGAGAGCGATCGACGTCGGGGGCGTCGACAGTCCCGAAAGCGCCTCGAGGTCGAAGGCGAGGTCGCGGACGGACTGGAATCTCTGCTCGGGGTTCTTTTCGAGACAGTGCCTCAGGATCCGCTCGAGCCCCGGCGAAACGTTCTGGTTCGTGACCGAAAGATCCGGCGGGTCCTCCCGGAGGATCGCGGACATGGTGTCCGCAGCGGAATCGCCGTGGAACGCGCGCTTCCCCGAAAGCAACTCGTAGAGGATCGCGCCGAACGCGAAGATGTCGCTGCGGGGGTCCGCCGGCCGCCCGCGCACCTGCTCGGGGGCCATGTAACCCATGGTCCCGAGCACGACACCCGGTTCCGTGCCTGCGGCCGTGGGAAGGTTCGTGTGCCCGGCGGAGGAGCCCTCCTCCATGTGCGTCAGCTTCGCGAGACCGAAGTCGAGGATCTTGACCCGGCCTTCGTTCGTGACGAAAACGTTCTCGGGCTTCAGGTCCCGGTGCACGATTCCCTTGTCGTGCGCTGCGGCGAGGCCGTGCGCAATCTGGATCGCGTAGTCGATCGCCCGGCGCGCCGAGAGCCCGCCTCCCGCCAGAGTCGCCCGGAGCGTCTCGCCCTCCAGGAGCTCCGTGACGACGTACGGAGCGCCCTCGTGATCGCCGATGTCGTACACCGCCGTGACGTTGGGGTGGTTCAGGACTCCGGCCGCGCGCGCCTCCTGCTCGAACCGGCGGAGCCGGTCCGCGTCGTTCGAGAAGGACGCGGGCAGCACCTTGATGGCCACGTCGCGCCCGAGCCGCGGATCCTTCGCGCGATAGACCTCTCCCATCCCGCCCGCGCCGAGCGGCGAAACGATTTCGTAGGGGCCGAGGCGCGAACCGGAAGAGAGCGTCACTTCAGCCCCTCGACGACGTACATCTCGGAGAGGAGCCGGATGTAGGAGTACACGTAGAACCGGCCGTCGGCTGTCGGCACGACCGATCCGACCTGCGTGACCCCGGCCGCATCGGCGGGCATGAGCGCTTTCCAGAGCTTCTTTTCGCCGGTGGCGACGTCGAGCAGGTGGACGTTCACCGGCAGCTCGTCGCGGCGGTGGACGTAGACGAATCGGGAGTCCGCGGTCCACCGGTCGGGAATGTCCCCCGGAACCGAACCGGGCAGAATGTTCGGCTCACCGCCGGCCGCGGGATAGAGATAGATCTTCTGATCCGGACCGGTCGCGAGGATGAACCGCCCATCGGGGGAAGCCCCGTGACGGAGCATCCGATACCCTTCCGGCGTCAGCGGCCGCGGCTTTCCGCCCGCGAAGTCGCGCAAGTAGGTCCGCACTCCGCGGCCCGGCTCGCTCGCGGAGAAGACGATCCGCTTTCCGTCCGGCATCCAGTCGGCAGCGACCACCGTCAGCCCCTCGTGCGAAAGCGGCCTGGGCTCGCCCGCGCCCGTGGGGTAGGCCACCAGATGCCGGTCGACGCCACCCCCGACCATCGACAGCGCCCACCGTCCATCCGGTGAAAGACTCTCACCGGCGCCTTCGCCGAGCCGGACCGGCGGCGATCCATCCGTCTTCCGGACGTAGACCGAGTAGCCGGTGCCTCCGCCCTCGCCGCTTTCGAAGAAGAGCAGAGTCGTGCCGTCGGGAGAGAGGTCCCTGGCGAGAGACCAGTCGAGCCACGACATCTCCTGCTCTTTCTCCGATCCGGGAGAGATTCCGAGCGCCTCGATGCGGGGCGTGTCGCGCACGACGAGCGCGCGTCCCCCGGGAGTTATGTCGTGCAGGGTGATGTTCCCGGCGACCCTCCCCCGCGGCGTTTCGCGCCCGGACAGTGTGATCGAGTAGAGGTCCCGGTTGCCGCGCGTGGCCCCGGTGAACCAGACCTCTCCCTCCGGGGACCACGCGAGGCCCTGGATGCTCGCGAACTCCCGCGAGAGCGTCTTACGAGTCCCTGCGAGGTCGACGACCGCGACAGTTCCGCTGTCGTCGCCCTTGGCGGTGTGATCCAGGAAAGCGATGCGGTCGCCCGGCGGAGAAAACCTCATGTGGCTGACCCAGCCTCCTGTCTGGTACAGCACCTTCCCGATCGGGTACTCGAGGCGATTGACGCCGCCCACGTCCCGAACGACAGCCAGGTCCTTTCCGTCCGGTCCCCAGTCCGCCCACTGCACGTCCTCGAGCACGTCGCGGGGAGCCGCGCCACCGGCGGCGCTCACTCGCGCGAGCGTTCCGGTCCGGATGAAGCCGTCCGGAGTCTGGCGGCGGCCGAGGGATACGGCGAGCTCGCCCGAACGCGAGACCGCCAGGACGTCGGTGCCGACGAGGCCGAACGGCCGCGACTCCGGGGTGTCGGCGCGGCTCGTATAGATCTCCATCGGCCGGCCTTCCCAGGCCGCACTGTAGAAGATCGTCTGCCCGTCCGCCGCGAAGCGGGCCGAGGGGATCTCGCCCCGCCGGAACGTGAGCTGCTGAAAAACGGGGAGCGGCCGTTCCCACATCTTCTTCCCGACGAAGAGGCCTGCGGCGGCGGCCACGGCGACCGCAGCGGCGGCGAGGATCGGAAGGAGCACGCCCTTCCGGGCGGCGGGCGCGCGGACCGCGGCGACCGCCCCCGCCGCCGACACTCCCGAGAGCGCTTCGAGATCGAAGGCGAGATCGTGGGCCGAGTGGAACCGCTCCTCGGGGTTCTTCTCCAGGCAGTGGCGCACGATCCGGTCGAGGCCCGGGTGGATCGCGGCGTTCGTCCCCGAGAGCTCGGGAGGCTCCTTCGTCAGGATCGCCGTCATCGTGTCGGCGGCGGTGTCGCCGTGGAATGCCCGCTGGCCCGCGAGCATCTCCCAAAGGATCGCCCCGAACGCGAAGATGTCCGAGCGGTGGTCCGCGGGCTTCCCCCGCACCTGCTCGGGCGACATGTAGCCCATCGTCCCGAGCACGACGCCCGGCTCGGTGCCGAGGCTCCCCGTCGGCAGGTTCGTCTGCTGGCGCTCCTCCGACTCGGACGGCTTCAACTTCGCGAGCCCGAAGTCGAGGATCTTGACCCGCCCGTCCTTCGTGAGAAAGAGGTTCTCGGGCTTCAGGTCCCGGTGGACGATTCCCTTCTCGTGCGCCGCGGCGAGCCCACGCGCGATCTGGATCGCGTAGTCGAGCGCCTTCCGGACCGGGAGAGGCCCGGTCGAGAGGCGGCTGCGCAGGGTCTCGCCCTCGAGCAGCTCCGTGACGACGTACGGAGCGCCGTCGGCCGACCCGATGTCGTAGACGGCGGTGATGTTCGGGTGGTTGAGGAGCCCCGCCGCCCGCGCCTCCTGCTCGAACCGGCGCAGCCGGTCGTTGTCCTGCGAGACCGACGCCGGAAGAACCTTGATCGCGACGTCGCGCCCGAGGCGCGGGTCCTTTGCGCGATACACCTCGCCCATCCCGCCCGCGCCGAGCGGCGAGAGGATCTCGTAGGGGCCGAGACGGGATCCCGCTGTGAGAGCCAAACTGGTTGTGAAGGATATAGAAAAGTCCGTATGGAGGCCGCGTCTCGGAAACCGGACTGTCTGAGCGGCTGCGACTTTGGTCGGTGACTCAGTTCTTCGCGAGCGCCGCGGTCCAGTTCGTGACGAGCGCGACGCGAGAGACGCCGGCCTCACCCGCGTCGTTGATCAGGAACCGCCGCCCGTCGGGTGACAGGTCGTACGCGTGAAGACCCGCCCTCTGTCCGCCGAAGAGATTGACGCGGAAGAGCGGCTTGACGTCTCGGACTTCGAACCGGGATCCCGTCCCGTCGACGTCGGCGACGGTCAGGTCGCCCTCGGCGGATACGAAGTAGAGCGCATGTCCGTCGCGGCTCCAGCGAGCCTGTGTGCCTCCGTTCGCGGAGACCTGCGATCGCGCGCCGCCTCCCGGAAAAGCGGTCACGTAGATCTCGTTCCGGCTGGTCTGCAGCGAGTGATACGCGACCCAGCGACCGTCGGGGGAGAACTGACCCGCTCTCTCGGAGAACTGAGTCTGAACGAGTGGAAATGCCTTCTTCGAACCGTCGAGTGGAATGACCCAGACGTCCTGCGCGCCGATGTTGCCCCGGTCGACCAGGAGGTAACGGCCGTCGTAAGACCAGTCGGTCGGCTCGATGCGCTCACTCGATCGGTAGATGACCCTTCCCTGCCCCGCTCCATCGGATGTCAGGGTTGTCACCACGAAATCGGCTTTCTCCCCGGACATGCGCTGAGAGCAGTAGACGATCTCGGAGCCGTCGGGCGACCAGACGGGAGACGGCTGGACCTGCGCGGCGGTCGTCAAGCGCGTGCGAACACCCCGATCGATCTCGTAGACCCAGATGTCGTTGTTCGGGTCACCCAGCATAACGAGCACGCGGCGGCCGTCGGGCGAGAGCCTCGGCATGGACGCTTCGCTCTTTTCACCGACACTTCCCAGACGACGACCGGAAGCGTCGGTCCACGTCAATTGTCCGCCGATGCCCGCCTGAGCGATCTGGTACGCGAGGGTACCGTCGTCCGACGCCGTGAACCCTCCCCTCCACACGCCGCGATCGAAGTTCACGTCGTCGCGGACGCGCACCGCTTCCGACCCGACCGTCCTACGACGGGAATCGAAAGGAAACGCGAGAAGGCTCGTGTCCCGGACGGTGAGAAGCCAGCCGGAGGCGTACTGGGCGCTTCCGTAGGACGGCATCAGCCGCCGTGGAGAGCCGCCCGTCGTCGAGACGACGTAGATGCCGGAATCGTCGGAGCGGGGATCGGCGTGGTTCGCCGCGAGGTAGAGGACGTGCTCCCCGTCGGGTAGGAACGACGGCCACCGGTGCGTCGTGTGTTTTCCCTCCTCGAGCTGTGTCACACGGACCACCGTGCCGCCGGAGGCGGACACACGGAACAGGCCGGAACGGAAGTTCGGAGCGAACACGATCGATCCGCGCGATCCCCAGGTGCCGCCGCGGGCATTCGGAGCGTCCGCGATGGCACGGACCGGTCCCCCCGTGGCCTCGACGAGCCGAACCTTTCCGTCCGAGAAAAATCCGATGAAGCGACTGTCGGGAGACCAGAACGGGAACGATCCGCTGTCGGTGCCGGCGAGAGGTGCGACGGCGCCGGTCACGAGCGATTCGACCCAGAGCCTGCCCGCAGCCCCGAACGTCGCGCTCCGTCCGTCTGGAGACAGGATGACGGGCGCCGCGTCGTCGCCGGTCAGTCGGAAGGTCGTATTCGCCGGCGGGTTGAGAAACGCGTGAACGGAGCGAACACCCGGATTCCCCCGCAGTCGGCGAACCTCGTTGCCGAGATAGAGCGTTGCGAGCGCGAGCGCGCCGGCGATCGACCACGCGAGAACGCCCCCTGCTTTCCGGCGCGCACGCGGGACGGCTGCGAGTCCTGTCTGCGATCCTTCGGTGACCCAGCGGAGCTCTTTGGCAACGTCGCCGGCCGACTGCCACCGATCGTCCGGATCCTTCGCGAGACACGCCTGGACGATGTGGTCGAGCGCTGGAGGAGACATCGGCTGGACCTGCGAGATCGGCTGCGGTGCGTCGCGGAGGATCGACGACACGATCGAGGCCTGAGTGTCGCCGGAGAAGGCCTTCTTTCCCGTCGCCATCTCGTGGAGGAGAACTCCGAGCGCGAAGATGTCGGTGCGAGCGTCGGCTTCGCGCCCCTGGAGCTGCTCCGGAGCCATGTACTGCACCGTTCCGATCAGCGTGCCCTCGCGCGTCACCGGCGCCGCCTGGGTCGGAAAGGCCGTGACGTCGACTGCGGGGGACGCTGGCGCCATCGCCTTTGCAAGCCCGAAGTCGAGAAGCTTCACGCCGGACTTCGTCACCATGACGTTGCCGGGCTTCAAGTCCCGGTGGACGATCCCCTGGCGGTGCGCCTTGTCCAGAGCGTCGGCGACCTGCATTCCGTAACGCAGCGTCTGCTCGAGCGGTAGCGGGCCCCGCGCGAGTCGGTCCGCCAGGGTCTCGCCCTCGAGGTACTCCATGACGAGGTACTCGGTCTCGCCTTCCCGACCCACGTCGTGGAGCGCGCAGATGTGCGGATGCGAGAGCTGCGAGATCGTCTTCGCCTCGCGCTCGAAGCGCTGGCGCGACTCCGAAGAAGTCGAGAGGTGCGAGGGCAGCACCTTGATCGCGACCGTTCGCTCCAGGCGCGTGTCCCGCGCCTTGTAGACCTCCCCCATCCCGCCCGCCCCGAGCGGCGACACGATCTCGTAAGGGCCGAGACGCGCGCCGGCGGCGAGCATTACCGAACTCCCTCGACGACGAAGAGCTCGCCAAGAACTCGCAGGAACGAGTACGCGTAGGACTTCCCGTCGGGAGTCATCCGGATGGCGCCGAACGGCGTGACCCCCGCCGAATCGGCCGGCAGGAACTCCTTCCAGAACTCTCTCTTGCCCGTGGACACGTCCATGAGATCGAGGCGCGCGGGAACGCCTCGACCGCTGATGTAGAGGCGCCCGTCGGCGGACCAGCCTCGCGGAAGCTCCCCGTCGCTGGCGATCCCAGGCAGCGGCCGCGGCTCGCCGCCCTCGAGCGCGTAAACGTAGAAGCGCCTGTCGGGTCCCCGGACCACAACGGAACGGGAGTCGAGAGAAACGGTTCGCGGGAAGGCGCGATAGCCCTCCGGAGTCACGGCGCGTGGCTTTCCGCCCGCGAAGTCGCGAAGGTAGATCCGGACTCCCCGCCCCTCTTCGTTCGCGTTCATGAGGATCCGCTTGCCGTCCGGAAGAAACGTCGCGTCCTGGACGGTCAGCCCGTCCTTGTCGAACGTCCGAGGCTGGCCGGCGCCCGTGGGATAGGCGACCAGGCGGGCGTCCGCCGTGGAAGCGACGATCGCCAGCACCCACTTCCCATCGGGCGAGAGAGACTGCGCCGAGCCCTCTCCCAGCCGGGTTGCGGGAGATCCGTCGGTGTTGCGGACGTACACCGAGTAACCCTTTCCGCCGCCCTCGCCGGATTCGTCGAAGAGAAGGACCCGACCGTCCGGGGACAGATCGATCGCGAGGGACCAGTCGAGCCAGGACAGATCGCGCTCCTTCGGCTCGTCGCCGATCCGGGCGAGCAACTCCTGGCGGCTCTTCTGCTGCGTGACGAGGACCCGGCCGTCCTTCGCGACGTCCTGGAGCACGAGACCTCCGGTGGAGCGGACGAGAACGCGGTGGGCGCCGCTCGGCGTCACCGCGTGAAGGGCGCGATTGAACCCGACGGTCGCAGCGGAGAACCAGACCTCACGGCCGTCGGGTCGCCACGCGACCCCCTGGAGCGACGCAAACGTCTCGGACGCGGTCTGCTTCTTTCCCTCCCGATCGACGATCGAGATGGAACCGCCGTCGTCTCCCTCGAGCGGATGGTCTGCGAACGCGACTTCGCTTCCGCCCGGCGAGACGCGCGGATGGCTGATCCAGCCCTCCGTCTCGTAGACGACCTTACCCAGCGGGTATTCGAGCCGCTGCTTCGCGCCGACGTTTCGCACGATCGCGAGATCCTTCCCGTCGGGGGACCAGTCGGCCCAGAGGACGTCTTCCTGGATCTCGCGCGGGGCCGAGCCGCCCGCGACGCTCACTCGCGCCAGGGTGCCGGTTTGCGTGAACGCCCCCACGTGCCGGTTATTGATCGAGAGAGCCAGCTCGCCCGTCGACGAGATTCCGAGCAGGTCCGCGCCGGCGACGCCGAAGGGGCGGGATTCCGGACTCTCGGAGCGGCTCGCGAAAATCTCGATCGGCTTTCCTTCCCACGAGGCGGAATAGAGGATCGTCTGCCCGTCCGGTGCGAAGCGCGCCGATTGGATGTGCCCGCGGCGGAACGTCAGCTGGGTGAAGGACGGCGGAGGGACGAAGCCCTGCCGCTTGCCGAGGAAGTAGGCGCCGGCGAGCGCGCCGGCGACAACGACGCCGGCGATCGCGAGGGGAAGGACCCGCCTGGCGCGGATCGGAGCGAATCCCGCTGCCGTCGTGCCTCGCGGAGCCGAAACTCCCGACAGCGCCTCGAGGTCGAACGCGAGATCGCGCGCCGACTGGAACCGCTGCTCCGGGTTCTTCTCCAGGCAGTGGCGCAGGACCCGCTCGAGCCCCGGCGAGATGTTCTGGTTCGTGACCGAGAGGTCCGGCGGGTCCTCCCTCAGGATGGCCGACATCGTGTCCGCCGCCGAGTCGCCTTGAAAGGCGCGCTTGCCCGACAGCATTTCGTAGAGGATCGCGCCGAAAGCGAAGATGTCGCTCCGCGCGTCCGCCGGCTTCCCGCGGACCTGCTCGGGCGCCATGTATCCCATCGTCCCGAGGACGACTCCCGGCTCCGTTCCCGCGGTGGCGGTCGGGAGGTTCTCGCGGCCGCTCGAGGCGTCCTCCACGTGCGTCAGCTTGGCGAGGCCGAAGTCGAGGATCTTCAGCCGCCCGTCGTTCGTGACGAAGACGTTCTCGGGCTTCAAGTCCCGGTGAACGATCCCCTTATCGTGTGCGGCGGCCAGACCGTGTGCGATCTGGATGGCGTGGTCGATCGCCTTGCGTGGCGACAACCGACCGCCGGCGAGCTCGGCGCGAAGAGTCTCGCCCTCGAGGAGCTCGGTGACGACGTACGGCGCGCCGTCGTGGGCGCCGATGTCGTAGACCGCCGTGATGTTGGGGTGATTGAGAAGGCCCGCCGCGCGCGCCTCCTGCTCGAACCGGCGGAGTCGATCCGGGTCGTCCGAGAAGGACGCGGGAAGGACCTTGACCGCGACGTCGCGCCCGAGCCTCGGGTCCTTCGCGCGATATACCTCACCCATCCCCCCCGCTCCGAGGAGCGAGAGGATCTCGTATGGTCCGAGACGGGAGCCGGCCGCAATTGTCATCGAGATGTCGGGGCGATTCTACAGAGCGGGAAGGCTTGCTCGACCTTAGTCGCACCCGAGCGCGAAAGCGAGAGCGCGGCAGACCTCCCGCATCCGACGCGAATCGAGCTGCGCCAGACGCCGGCCCAGGCGCCTCTGGTCGATCGTGACGAGGTTGTGGAGGTTGGCGGCACACGGCTGTCGCATGCCGTCCTCGGGCCCCAGCGGAACCTCCGAGGGAACTCCGCGGATGGTCGAGGTAATGGGCGCGACGGTCACGCGAGTCAGGTAGGAGATCGCGCTGGCGCGGGTCAGGATCAGGACGGGCCGCTCTTTGTCGGGTGAGGGAAATCGACAGAGGCGGACTTCCCCGCGTTCTAGTCTTCCGGCCAATCCGCCACCTTGTCCCAGACCGCCGGCTCGTCCAGTGAATCCGGATAGCGGATGTAGCCTTCGCGATCCGTTCGCTCCCTTTCGCTCGTGTCGAGCGACTTGAGATGCGCCCGAAGCGCCTCGCGAAACAACGCGGATCGATTCGTTTTCAGCTTGCGGGCGGCACGGTCCGCCGCGCGAAGGAGCTCACCGTCGAGAACCACCTGAATGGTCTCCATGGTGTGGAATATACTACACAGTCGCTTCCACAGTCGACCGGATCGGCCCCGCCGCTCCCCGAGGTTTACTTCTTCGCGAGCGCCGCCGTCCAGTTCGTGACGAGCGCCACGCGGGGCACGCTCGCTTCACCGGCGTCGTTCACGAGGAACCGCTTCCCGTCGGGCGAGACGTCGTATCCGTAGAGGCCGTGCCTCGGGCCCGCGAACATGTTCACGCGGAAGAGGGGCCGCACTTCTCCGACCTCGAATCTTGATCCGCCGGCGTCGATGGCGGCCGCCGTGATCTCGTTGGCCGCTGAAAGGAAGTAGAGCTCCCGGCCGTCGGGACTCCAGCGCGGCTGCGTCCCGCCGCCACCGGAGACCTGCCATCGCGTGCCCCCTCCCGGGAACGACGTGACGTAGACCTCGTCGCGCCCCGAGTGCCGCGAGACGTACGCGACCCATCGCCCGTCAGGGGAGAACTGACCGCCGTGCTCGAGGAACGGGGACTGAACGAGTGGAAACGGCTTCCCTGGATCGTCGACGGGAAAGACCCACAGGTCGGTTGCGCCGATGTTGCCCCGATCCGCCAGGATATGGCGCCCATCGGCCGACCAGTCCGAGACCTCGAAGCGGTCCTTCGACTTGTAGACGTCCTTCTGCTTGCCGGCTCCGTCCGCCGCGATGATCGACACGACGAACTCCTCGAGCCCCCCTCTGAGCCCCTGAACGAAGACGATCCGGGATCCATCCGGAGACCAGACCGGCGCGACCTGCGCCTGGATGTCCGTCGTGAGTCGCGTCCGCACCCCCCGGGACAGCTCGTGGACCCACACGTCGTTGTTGGGATCCCCCATGAGGACGCTCGCGCGCCGGCCGTCCGGTGAGAGCTCGGGGGAATAGGCGGGGCTTTTCTCGCCGATCGTCGCGAGTTTCCGGCCGGAAAAATCGATCCACGTCAGCCGCCCGCCCCCGCCCTCCCGCGCGATCAGGTAGGCGAGCACGCCGGTCTCCGAGACCGTGAACGTCCCCCGCCAGACTCCGGTGTCCAGGTTCACGTCGTCGGCGACGCGCACCGCCGGACCGGTGAACGCGATTCGCTCCGGATCGAAAGGAATTGCCATCAGGCTCGTGTCGCGCACCGAGAGGAGCAGGCCGGAGGCGTACTGGGCGCTGTCGCTGGACGACTGGAGCCGCCGCGGTGCGCCCCCATCGAGAGAGACGACGTAGATTCCGTTTTCCTCGGACTTCGGGTTGGCATGGTTCGCCGCGAGGTAGAGGACGTGCTTTCCATCCGGAAGGAAGTGGGGCCAGCGATTGGTCGTGTGCTTCGTCCGGTCCCCCAGCGTGGTCAGGGGCGAGGGGGTGCCGCCGGACGCCGCGACTCGGGAGATTCCCGTGCTGATGTCGGGGGCGAAGGCGATAACGCCGCTCTTTCCCCACGAGCCGCCGCGGGGATTCGGGGCATCGCAGATGGTCTGTACGGGACCGCCCGAGGCCTCCAGGATCTTGAGCTTGCCGTCCGAAAAGAAGCCGATCGAGCGGCTGTCCGGCGACCAGAACGGAAACCGCCCGCCGTCCGTCGCAGGGAGCGGCGCCGCGGTACCCGCCGCGAGCGACCGAAGCCAGAGCTTTCCGCCGGCTCCGAAGACCACGCGCGAGCCGTCCGGCGAAATCGCGATTGGAGCCGAGTCGTCGCCGGTGAACCGGAACTCGGTCTTCTCCGGGGGATCGATGAACGAATGAACGACCGCCGCGCTTCCGCCGGTCCGGAGGCGGCGCACCTCGTTGCCGAGAAAGAGCGTGGCGACAAGGAGGAGTCCGGCCAGCGCCCACGGAATCCAGGCTTGCCTTCTTTGCCGGGGGACGGCGACTGCCGCGGCTCCCGTCTGCGATCCGCCCTCCGCGATCCACTTCAGCTCGCCCCCCAGATCCGCCGCGTTCTGCCAGCGATCTTCCGGGTCCTTCGCCAGCGACTTCTTGACGACGTGGTCGAGCGCGGGCGGCGACATCGGCTGGACCCGCGAGATAGGCGGCGGCTCGTCTCGCAGGATCGAGGAGATGAGCGACGCCTGCGTCGAGCCGGAGAACGCTTTCTGACCCGTCGCCATCTCGTAGAGGACGCAGCCGAACGCGAAGATGTCGGTCCGGGCGTCGGCCTCCCTCCCCTCGAGCTGCTCCGGCGCCATGTACTGGAATGTCCCGAGGATCGTCCCCTCCTGCGTGAGGTTCGCGCTCCCCATCACCGTGGGAAAAGCCGTCAGACTGACTCCTGCCGTGGGATGCTGCGCTGCGGCCGTTTGCTCCCTCCCGGTCGCGTCGAGCGACCGCTCAAACGACCGCTCAAAAGTCTTGGCCAGTCCGAAGTCGAGCAGCTTCACGCCCGTCTTCGTCAGCATCACGTTGCCCGGCTTCAGGTCGCGGTGCACGATCCCCTGCCGGTGTGCCTTGTCGAGCGCATCGGCGATCTGGACGCCAAAGCGCAGCGTTTGCTCCAGCGGAAGCGCGCCCTTCAGCAGCCGGTCCGCGAGCGTCTCCCCCTCCAGGTACTCCATGACGAGGTACTCGGTCTCGCCCTCCCGACCCACGTCGTGCAGCGCGCAGATATGCGGATGCGAGAGCTGCGAGATCGTCTTCGCCTCGCGCTCGAAGCGCTGCCGGACCTCGGGCGAAGCGGACAGGTGCGATGCCAGAACCTTGATCGCCACCGTGCGGTCCAGCCGCGTGTCCCGCGCCCGATACACCTCGCCCATCCCTCCCGCGCCGAGCGGAGAGAGGATCTCGTAGGGTCCGAGGCGGGAACCGGCTGTCAGAGACAAGTGCGGGAAAGCCTATACCGGTCGTTTGCTAGCATCGCCCGGGAGGAACGGATATGCCCAAGTTCGTCATCGAGCGCGAGATCCCGGGGCTGGGAAACCTGTCCGACGAGGAAGTCCGCGCGATCGCCCGCAAGTCGAACGAGGTCCTGACGGCGCTGGGTCCCGAGATCCAGTGGCTTCACAGCTACGTGACCGGCGACAAGATGTACTGCGTCTACATCGCGCCCGATGAAACGCTCATCCGCGAGCACGCGAAAAGAGGGCAGTTCCCGGCGAACCGCATTTCGGCCGTGCGTCGCCTGGTCGACCCGATGACCGCGGTGTGACGAGGGACTAGCCGGAGTCCGCGCGGAGCACGGCCTCGACGGTTTCGTCGAGGGGTCTCGTCCAACCTTCCATCCAGGCCGATGCGCCTTCGGGGCCCGGCAGGCTCCGGCGCGCCGTGTCGAGGCGCAGTTCGAGCTTCGCCTGGTCGGCCGGGGCGAGCGGAGTCCCGAGCGCGTGCCGGAGCGCCGCCGCCGAACCGGCGAGAGCGAGCGCCTCCTTCGGCTCGCCCTGGGCGGCCGCGGCGCACGCGAAGCTGTCGAGGACTTGCGCGACGCCGCGCTTGTAGTCGAGGTCCTGGAAGATCCGAAGGCTCTCGCGATAGTGCGACCGGGCCTGAGCAAAGTCCTTCTCCTCCCGCGCGAGGGTCCCGAGGTCGGACAGCGCGAGCGCCGTCCCCCACCGATCTCCGAACTCGCGAAACGTCGCGAGGCTCTGCTCGTACAGCTTCCGGGCTTCCGCCCGGTCTCCGCGGGCGCGCGCCACGTCCCCCTGCTTGTTCATGACGCGCGCCGCGGCGGTCTCGTCGCCGATCTCACGGAAGGTCGCGAGCGCCTCGTCGTAGAGCGAGCGGGCGAGCGCATAGTCCCCCTGCTCCTTCACGACGCTCGCGAGGTTCGAGAGGGAGCGCCCGACCGCCGCGCGGTCGCCGAGCTCTCGCCACACGTCGAGGTTCTGCTCCGAGAGTGAGCGCGCCGCCGCGACGTCCCTCCGATCGAGGGCGGTCACCGCGAGCGCGTTCAACGACACGGCGGCCGCCCACTTGTCGTCCGTCTCCCGGTTGATCTCGAGGCTCTCACCGAACAGGGTATGTGCGCGCTCATGGTCCCGCTGCGCGCCGGCGAGAACGCCCGCCGCAAAAACCGCCCGCGCCCGCACCTTGTCGCGGGGCGCGGCGCTCGGAAGCGCGAGCAGCTTCGCCAGCCAGTCCCTCCCCTGGGAGATGTACTCCCGGCGCTCCCAGAACTGGAAGAGCGCCCCTCCGAGCCGCAGGCCCCAATTCCCCTCGTCTTTCCGGCACGCCCAGTCGAGGGCCGCCCGGAGGTTGCCGTGCTCGAGCTCGCACTGGTCGAGCCAATCCGCCGAATCGACGACGGACGTGACTCGCGCGGAGCCGATCTCCTCCGCGAGGACGAGGAAGTAGGCGGCGTGGGCGCGGCGGGTGATCGGCTCGTCGCCGGAGGCCGCGAGCCGCTCGAGGGCGTACTCGCGAATCGTCTCGAGCATGACGAAGCGCGGCTCCTCGCCGTCCGCCTCGACCTGCCTCACCAGGCTCTTGTCGACCATGGACGACATCCCGTCGAGGACGTCGGCCTTCAGGTCCTCTTTCGCGTTGCACACCGCTTCGGCCGCCTCGAGGGTGCAGCCGTCCTCGAAGACCGCGAGGCGTCGGAAGAGCTTCTGCTCGTCCTCGTCGAGCAGATCGTGACTCCACTCGATCGCGCCACGCAGGGTCCGCTGCCGGGCGGGCAGGTCGAGCGCTCCTCCGGTCAGGAGCTGCAACCGCTTCTCGAGCCTCGACTGCATGGCGGCGGGGGAGAGCAGCTTGACGCGGGCGGCGGCGAGCTCGAGCGCGAGGGGCAGCCCGTCGAGGCGCGCGCAGATCTCCGCGATCTGGGGCGCGTTTTCCGCCGTCAACGTGAAGTCGGGTTTCACGGCCTGGGCCTGCTGGAGGAAGAGCGCGATCGACTCGTACTGCGTCAGGCGTTCCGGTGACGGCAGCGCGGCAAGGTCGGGCAGCGCGAGCGGCGGCACGGGAAACTCCTGTTCTCCGTAGACGTGGACGGGGGAACGGCTCGTGACGACGACCTTGACGCCCGGGGCCGCGGCGATCAGGTCCGCCACAGCCGCGGCCGCCGCTTTCAGCTGCTCGAGGTTGTCGAGAACGAGGAGCCGCGGCGTGCGTCCAGCCGCGGCGAGGTGCTCTTTGAGTGAGTCTCGAAGCGTTTGTCCCGAAATCTCCCGGACGCCCATCGTCCGGCAGATCGCCGCGACCATCTGATCCGCGTCGCGCGCGGCCTCGAGCGGGACGAACGACACGCCCGCCGGAAAGAGGGCCGCCATGTCCTCCGCCACCTGAAGCGCGAGCCGCGTCTTTCCGATTCCCCCGAAGCCCGTGAGGCTCACGGTCCGCACGTCGGGCCGTTCGAGAAGGGCACGGAGATCCGCCCGCTCTTTCTCCCGGCCGACGAAGCGGGTCCGGGGAACCGGGAGGCTCGACGGGCGGGCTCCCCGGCTCTCCGGCGGCGCCTCCTGGACGCGCTCGCGCAGCGTGGCGAGATCCCGGGCGAGGTCGCGCGTGGAAGCGTAGCGCTCTCCCGGGTCCTTCGACAGGCAGCGCTCGACGATCCAGCAGAACGGCGCCGGCACGCGCGCGTTCCGCGTGGCGATCGGCTCGGGCTCGTCCTCGAGGATCGCGGCGAGGGTTTGCACCGGCGTTTCCCGACGGAAGGCGCGGGCTCCGGTGGCAAGCTCGTACAGAACGGCGCCGAGGGAGAACTGGTCCGACCGGAGGTCCACCGGCTTTCCGGAAGCCTGTTCGGGCGACATGTATCCGACGGTTCCCGTGACCCCGCCCGCGTTGGTGTCCTGCGTCGTCGTCGAGCTATCCGAGTCCGCTTCCGTTGGCACCGGGACGTTCTTGGCGAGGCCGAAATCGAGGATTTTCACGAACCCGTCGTTGGACACCATCAGGTTTTCGGGCTTCAGGTCCCGATGGACGATTCCGGCGCCGTGGGCTTTGGCGAGCCCGTCCGCGATCTGGGCGGCGATCGAGAGGAGACGGCGAACCGGGACCGGCCCGGCCAGCACGACGTCCCGAAGGCTCTCGCCTTCGACGAGCTCCATCGCGATGTAGAACGTGGAGTCGGATTGCCCGACCTCGTAGATCGTGACGATGTTGGGGTGATTGAGAGCGGACGCGGCGCGCGCTTCGTGCTCGAGCAGGCGCAGTCTCTCCTTGTCGGACGCGAGCGCCGGCGGCAGGATCTTGATAGCGACCTCGCGGCCGAGGCGCGTGTCCCGCGCGCGATAGATCTCCCCCATTCCTCCCGCGCCGAGCGGCGCAAGGATTTCGTGGGGACCGAGGCGGGTTCCGGGCGCGAGGGGCATGAGGTCCGAAATCTTACCGTCCGATCTGGCGGCGGAAGGGCCGTGTCAGACTGGATCGACCGGAGGGCGCATGGACGTTCGAGCTCTGCAGAAGCCGTTGAAGGAACGATATCGGTCACAACCCGCGAGCTCGCGGATCACTCTGACCGCGCGGGGCAGCGAAGTCGACGAGCCGATCGCCTGCTCCGTGGACATCGGCCGCGCGGCCTATGCCGCGCAGGCTCACACGGGAGTCGGCGGCGCCGGAACGGCGGGATGTTCGGGGGACCTCCTTCTGGGTGCGCTCGCCGCGTGCGCCCAGATCACCTGTCAGATGGTCGCCGCGGCAATGGGAATCCCGACACGCCGGATCGGCGTCACTGTCGACGGTGACCTCGACCTCGCCGGCACCCTCGGGATCTCGCGGGACGTGCCTGTCGGGTTCGAGCGGATCCGGCTCCGTTTCGACGTGGACGCCCCGGACGCGACCGAAGATCAGTTACGCGGACTGCGCGAGAAGACGGAGCAGTACTGCGTGGTGATGCAGACCTTGACGAAGCCGCCGCGGATCGAGAGCGAGTGGGCCTAGACCCTATTCGTACCGCAGCGCCTCGATCGGATCCAGCCGTGAAGCTTTGACCGCGGGATAGAGCCCGAAGAAGATCCCGACCGACATCGACACGAGCAGCCCGACGACGATCGCCCACAGAGGCGTCTCCGCCGGCAGCGCGTCGAAAGCGCGTTTGATTCCCGCCGGCACCGCCACGCCGACGGCGACTCCGATCGCGCCGCCGATAAGAGAAAGCGTCGTCGCCTCGGTGAGGAACTGAAGCACGATGTCGCGGCGGAATGCGCCTACCGCCTTTCGCACGCCGATCTCGCGAGTCCTCTCCGTCACCGAGACGAGCATGATGTTCATCACCCCCACGCCGCCGATCAGGAGGGAGATGAACGCGATGAACACCATCGCCAGCGTGATGCCGCTCGTGATGCCCTGGAAGCTTTCGATCATCTTGTCCGGCGTGACGATTCCGAAGTCGTCCTCTTTGTCGAACCGGACGTGCCGCCGGGCGCGGAGAATGGTGCGCGCCTTATCGATGATTACCGGTACCTGCGCGGGCGTGTAGGGCACCGTCGCGATCCGCAGGGCGTCTCCTTCGCCGCCCCCGACCTTGATCCAGGGGAAGCGCCGGTCGAAAGTCGTGAGCGGAATGACGAGAAAGTTGTCCTGCGACTCGCCGAACATCTTCCCCTTCTTCTCGAAAACACCGATCACCGTGTAGCCGTCGTGGCCGAGGACGACCCTCTTTCCGATGGGGTCCTCGCGCGAGAACACCTTCTCGCGGATTTCCTCGCCAATGACCATGACGGAAGCCGCGTGGTCGATCTCGGTGGGCGTGAAGAAGCGTCCCTGGCCGACGACCCGGTTCGTGGCGGTCGTGTACTCCTCCACGACGCCGAAGACCCGCGGTGACTGCGCCTCGGAGTCGCGATGCTTGAGGTGGAAGTCGGAGTTGTTCCACAGGTAGCGCTGAGGGGAAACCGCGCGCATCTCCGGGATCTCACGCAGGGCGGCCGCGTCCTCGAGCGTGAGGTCCTTGCGGCGGAGCTCCCCTTCCGGCCGGGGGCCACCCGGGCCGAAACGCGGCTCGTACTTCTGGAAGAGGACGAGCGACGCGCCGAAGCTCTGAAAGTTGCGGACCATGTTGTTGTTGAAGCCGGTCACGATCGAGACCATCGCGATGACTGTGGCGACCCCGACGACGATCCCGAGGACTGTCAGCGAGGCGCGGAGCTTGTGCGCGCGCACCGCGAGCAGCGCGAACCGGGTGTTCTCGCCGAATCCGCGGCGAAGGTGTCCGAAGAAGTTAGCCAAGCGAGTTCTCGGTCATCAGTTCTTAACTGGGGACAGACCACGGTTTCCACGAGGTCCGGCTGCCGACGGCGAGTCCCAGGAAACCGTGGTCTGTCCCCCAGAACTGACCGCTGAGCCCTACTCGTATCTTAAGGCCTCGATGGGGTCGAGGCGCGACGCCTTGACGGCGGGATAGATCCCGAAAAAGATCCCGACCGACATCGAAACGAGCAGCCCGACGAGGATCGCCCAGAGCGGCGTCTCCGCCGGGAGGGCGGCGAACGCTCTCTTGATTCCCGCCGGAACGGCCACTCCGACGATGACCCCGATCGCTCCGCCCAGGACCGAGAGGGTGGTCGCCTCGGTCAGGAATTGCATGACGATGTCCCGCCGGAAGGCGCCGACAGCCTTCCGCACGCCGATCTCGCGCGTACGCTCGGTCACCGAGACGAGCATGATGTTCATGACGCCCACGCCGCCGATCAGGAGCGAAATGAAGGCGATGAACACCATCGCGAGCGTGACCCCTCGGGTGATCCCCTGGAAGCTCTCGATGAGCTTGTCCGGCGTGTAGATCGCGAAGTCGTTCGGCTTGTTGAACGGCACGTGTCGCCGCGCGCGGAGGAGCGCGGTCCCCTTCTCGATGATGATCGGCACCTGCTCGGGGGTGTACGGGACCGTCGCGATGTGAATCGTGTCGCCGCCGCTGTTCTTGATCTGGGGGAACTTCCGGTCGAAAGTCGAGAACGGGATCAGGAAAAAGTTGTCGTTGGAGCCGCCGAACGCGTTGCCCTTCTTTTCGAGGACCCCCACGATCACGAAATCCTCGCCGTTGAAGTTGACGATCTTCTCGAGCGGGTCCTCGCGGGGGAACAGGATCGACCGGACGTCCTCGCCGATGACCGCGACGCTGGAGCTGTGGATGAAGTCGGTCTCGGTGATGAATCGGCCGTACCCGACGTAGTGGTTGTTGGCGATCGGGTAGTCCTGGTTCACGCCCGCAACCACCGGCGTCGTCGTCTCGTTATCGCGGTACTTCACGCTCACGTCCGTGTTCCAGAGGTAGCGCTCCGGCGACACCGCGCGCATTTCGGGGATCGACTCCTTGAGCGCAACCGCGTCTTCGTAGTGAAGATCCTTGCGCCGCCGCTCCGAGGAGTCCCGATGTCCCGGCCCGAACCGCGCTTCGAACTTCTGGAACTGCACGAGCGTCGCCCCGAAGCTCTGAAAGTTCCGGACCATGTTGTTGTTGAAGCCGGTGACGATCGACACCATCGCGATGACTGTGGCGACCCCGACGACGATTCCGAGCACGGTCAGCGCCGCGCGAAGCTTGTGCGTCCGAACGGCGAGGAGCGCAAAACGTACGTTCTCGCCGAAGCCGCGGCGGAGGTGGTTGAAGATCCCGGACATACGAAGCTTTCAGCTATCAGCTATCAGCTATCAGCTGCATGAGCCCGCGCAGGCCGGGGCCTGGCTGAGAGCTGAGAGCTGACGGCTGACAGCTATTCATAGCGCAGGGCTTCGACCGGAGCGAGCTTGCTCGCCTGATTGGAGGGGATCCACCCCGCGATCAGACCGGTGACTGTCGCGACGCCGATTCCGACGATGATGAAGGAGAGCTTCACCTGCGCCGGGAAAACCTGGTTGACGGCCATCGCGATGAGCGCCCCGAGCGCCACGCCGACGACGCCGCCGATGGCGGAGAGGAGGGCCGCCTCGAGGAGGAACTGCCGCCGGATGTCGCGCCGACGCGCGCCGAGAGCGCGCCGCACGCCGATCTCCTTCGTGCGCTCGACGACCGAGACGAACATGATGTTCGCGATCACGATCGCGCCGACGACGAGCGAGATGCCGGAGATCAGGATCATGAGAAGGAAGGCGCCGGCCGAGATGTTCTTCCAGAGGTCCTGGAGCATCTCCGCCGTCACGAGACCGAACGGATCGTCCTTGTCGTACTTGGTCTTCCGCAGCGAACGGAGGATCGAGCGGACCTCGTCCGTCGCCTGCCCGACCATGGCCACGCCCCCGATGGGTTTCATGAACACGCCGATGTCCTCATTCGGCGCGATGCGCTTCTTGAACAGCGTCAAAGGCATGTAGACGACGCTGTCCTGGCTCTGGCCCATCACGTTGCCCTGCTTCGCGAGGGTCCCGATGACCTTCACCGGGTAGCCGTCGACCTTCATGATCCGACCGATCGGGTCCATGTGCGGGAAGAGCTGATCCTGGACGTCCCAGCCGATCACCGCGACCGAGGCCGCGTGGTCGTACTCGGCCGGCGTGAAGTAGCGGCCGGTCACGATGTCGAAATTCATGGCTTCGCCCATGTTGGCGGTGTGACCCTGGATCTCGACGTCGGCGAGCTTGTTGTCGGCATACTTGACCGGTCGCCGGCGATCGCCGCGGCCGCCCACCGTGGCGCAGAGGCGGCACTCGCGCTGGATGATTGCCATATCCGTGAGAGTGATGTCCTTGCGCTTGCGCGCGAGCAGCCACTCCTCGCGGCTCGTGATGATCCCGTACTTGGTGAAGATGACGACGTCCGGGTTCAAGCCGATCATCTTGTCGTTGACGTAGGTGTTCAGCCCGGAGATGACCGAGACGACACCGACGACAGTCGCGACGCCGATGATGACTCCGAGCAGCGTCAGAAACGCGCGCATCTTGTGGCGCGTCAGGGCCGACGCGGAGACCCGGAAGAGCTCGGCGTTCTTCACGCCTGCTGACCTCCCTTGCCCTTACCCTTCCCCTCGCCTTCCTTCTCGACGATGACCTTGTCGCCCTCTTTGACCTGGCGGAGCACCTTGAAGGGTCCCGTCACGATCTCGGCTCCGACGGCGGGGCCCTTGCGGACCTCGATCATCAGCTCGCCGGCAAGGCCGGTTTCCACCTTCTCGAACGCGAGCTTTCCGTCTTTCACGAGGTAGACGCCCTCTTCCGTCTGGGGCCGGGTCGACGCCGAAACGGCGACCGGCTTCCCGTCCTTGCCGTTCTTCTTCGGGACGTCCCGCACGACGAGCGCCTGGATCGGGATCGCCGCGGCGCCCTCGGTCTTGCCCGTGAGGATGTCGGCGGTGACCGAGAATCCGGGGCGGATCGTGTCCGGCGGGGTGACGACGCGGATCTTCACCTTGAAGTTGATCGCCTCGGAGCCCGCCGTCAGAGAGAGCAGGTCCGGATCGTTCTTGGCGATGGGGGAAGAGCCGACCTCGGTGACGACCCCTTCGAAAGAGCGGTTGGGGTAGGCGTCGACGGAAAGCGTCGCCTTCTGCCCGACCTTCACCTCGGGGACCGACGTCTCATCCACCATCATCACGGCCTCGACCTCGGACATGTCCGAGATCGTCAGGAGCTGGGTGCCCGGGTTGTTCATCGTCCCGATGACCGTGACCTCGCCCTCCTTGACCGGAAGGAAAGTCACCATTCCGGCGAGCGGTGCCGTGACCGTCGTTTTCGAGAGGGAATCCCGGCTCGCCGTCAGGTTCGCGCCGGTCTCCTGAAGCCGCTGCTGCGCCGCGGAGAGGTTCGCCTCCGCGGTCTCGAGCAACGACCGGGCCTTCTGGTACTCCGCCTCGGAAAGGATCTTGGCGTCCCAGTTCTGCTTGGCGCGCTGGAAGTCGCGCCGCGCCTGCTCGGCGGTGGCCCTCGCGGCCGCCAGGTCCGATCGCATCGCTCCGAGGGCCGACTCGCGGCCGGCGGTCTGCGCGGCGAGCTGAGCACGGTCGATCTGCAGGAGGAGCTGGCCCCGGTCGACCTTGTCCCCCTCCTTGACCGCCAGGTTGACGATCTGCCCCATGACGAGCGCGGAGAGGTCGACTTTCCGGCGCGCCTGGATCTTGCCGTTTGCGGTGACCTTGGAGACGAGGTCGATCTTTTCGACCTTCGCCGTCGTCACGCGGGCGACGTCCTTGTCCTTCCGTCCCCGCAGGCCCATGACGACCAGCAGGACGAGGACGACTCCGACGACGCCCAGAATGATCTTTTTCTTCTTCGACATGTCCCCCTCCGATCAAGCCTCGAAACGTCTATTTTCTTACGGAGAACGGGTTGAAAAGGTTCGCCACGGGCCCGCTGGCCCGGAGCCATCGGCTCTCGGCTCTATCGCGAAGCGTCTAAAGCCAACAGCCGGAGGCTCAAGTGGTGCGCCCAGGAGGATTTGAACCCCCAACCTCCTGATCCGTAGTCAGACGCTCTATCCAATTGAGCTATGGGCGCAGGAGCGGCGTAGGTTACCCGCAACAACCCCTCGTATCAAGCAATTCCGGGGCATCCGGCGGCGGGCGAAGGCGCCGAATCCGGTCCGCGAGTGGGTGTAATAGCCTCGCGCCGCGATGGCGTTCACTCCCGACGACGAGCGGTTCCTGAGGGAGGCGATCGCCTTCGCGAAGATCTCCTTTTCCGAGCAGGAAGTCCCGGTCGGCGCGGTCGTCGTTCGCGAGGGACACATGATCGGGCGTGGGCGAAACCGGCGGGAAGCGCTCGCCGACCCGACGCACCACGCCGAGATCGAGGCGATCCGGGAGGCGGCGCAGGCCGTCGGGACCTGGCGACTCGAGGGCGCCACCCTCTACGCGACCGTCGAGCCCTGCCCGATGTGCGCCGGTGCCGCCGTCAACGCCCGGATCGCGCGGATCGTCTTCGGGTGCGCGGACCCGAAAGCCGGGTACTGCGGCACGCTCGGGAACATCCCGGAGGATCCCCGGTTGAACCACCGGGCGATCGTCGAGGGGGGACTTCTGGCGGAGGAATGTAGCGACCTCATGAAGCTCTTCTTCCAGGCGAGGCGAGGAAGAGGGGCGCCGTCGGTCGAGTGACTGGGGACTGCCTTCCCCCAGTCATTTTCGAGCCCTTCTCCATGTCATTCCGAGGAGCGGAGCGACGAGGAATCCCCTGCGTTTCGGGGGATCCTTCGCTTCGCTCAGGATGACGACAGCTCGAGATGTTAGGTTTCGCAGCGGAGAGGTGCTGGAGTGGTTGATCAGGCCGGTCTCGAAAACCGGTAAGCCCTAACGGGCTTCGGGGGTTCGAATCCCCCCCTCTCCGCCACGTTAGTTGGGACGAAACTCCCCGTCCAAGGGACCGTAAGCCAAGTGAGCAAATGACCCCCGCGATCGAGCTCAACAACGTTTCGAAGGTCTTCGGCAAGTTCCAGGCCGTGGACGCCCTGTCCTTTCAGGTCCCGCGCGGGGTCATCTTCGGCCTCCTCGGGCCCAACGGCGCCGGGAAGACGACGACCATCCGGATGGTCATGAACATCACGGCCGCGGACTCCGGCGAGATCCGGGTGCTCGGCAATCCCATGACGCGGGAGACCCAGAACCGGATCGGTTACCTCCCGGAAGAGCGCGGCCTCTACCGGAAGATGAAGGTCGGCGAGCATCTGCTCTTCCTCGCGGCGATCAAGGCGGTCTCCCGTGAGGACGCGCGCCGCCGGATCGCGGAGTGGGCGGAGAAGCTGGAGCTCAAGCCCTGGATGAAGAAGAAGGTCGACGAGCTCTCGAAGGGCATGCAGCAGAAGGTTCAGTTCATCGCGACCGTCATCCACGACCCGGAGATCCTGATCCTCGATGAGCCCTTCTCCGGCCTCGACCCGATCAACACGTCGATCATCAAGGACTACCTGATCGAGTTCCGCCAGAAGGGCAAGACGATCATCTTCTCCACGCACGTACTCGAGCAGGCGGAGAAGCTCTGCGACGAGATCACCCTTCTCGCGCGGTCCAAAAAGATCCTCGAAGGAAACCTGCGGGAGTTGAAGCGCCGCTTCTCCCGCAACCTGCTGCAGCTCTCGGTCGAAGCCGACCCCGCGCAGATCGCCGCTTTGCCCGGGGTCGCGTCCTCGCAGCCGGTGAACGGCGGCTACGTGATCGCTCTCGCGCCCGGGACCGACCAGCGCGAGTTCCTCCGCCGCGCGCTCGACCGGTTCCCGCTGCAGGGCTTCTCGGCGAAGGAGCCGGAGCTCGAAGAGATCTACCTCGAAGCGATTCGCGCGGCCGGCCTCGAAGAGACCCGGACGATCGAGTGAGGCACAAATGAGCTGGACGAAAGTATTCGCAGTCATCCGGCGGGAGTACCTCGAGCGCGTTCGGACCAAGGCGTTCTGGTTCGCGACGTTTCTCGTACCGATCTTCTTTCTCGGCTACATGGCCGTCCAGTTCGCGGCGATCAAGAAGACGAGCGGCGAGCGGCGGGTCGCGGTGATCGACCGGACCGGCCAGCTCGCGGAGCCGCTCGCGCGCGAGCTCGCCGAGCGCGAAGAGTTCCGTCGCAAGGAGAACCCCGGCAGCCGGGGCATCCACTGGATCCTCGAGACGCGGCCGGTCACGGGCGACATCGAAGCGACGAAAGAGGCCCTCCGCAAAGAGGTGCTGGACAAGAAGATCTACGGGTACCTCGTTCTCGATCCGGAGCTCATCGAAAAGGACCGCGCCGAGTACTTCTCGATCTCGGTCTCCGAGTTCGTGGCGCTCGATCAGATGGAGCGGGCGATCAACCGGACGCTCCTTCGCCGGAAGATCGCCGACCGCGGGCTCCCGGCGTCCCTGTCGAAGGAGCTCGAGAAGCGGGTCGACCTGAAGCCGTTCAAGGTCACGAGCAAGGGCGCGACGGAGGAGAAGGGCGCCGGAATCATCGCGTCCATCGTCTTCCTCGCGATCATGTACATGACGTTCTTCATCTACGGCTTCCAGAACCTGCGCGGCGTGATCGAGGAGAAGACGAACCGGATCGTCGAAATCATCATCGCGTCGGTGCGGCCGACCGAGCTGATGATGGGCAAGATCATCGGTATCGGGCTCGTCGGTCTGACGCAGTACCTGGTGTGGTCGCTCGTCGCGATGAACCTCTCGCTTCCGGGAATCGCCAGCATGATGGCGATGGGCGAAGGCGGGGCTCCGACTATCCCTCTCTCGATGATCGGGTACTTCCTCCTGTTCTTCCTGCTCGGGTACTTCCTCTATGCGAGCGTCTACACCGCGATCGGCGCGCCCTTCAACACCGACCAGGAAGCGCAGCAGCTCGCGATGATCCCCTCGATGCTGATCGTCAGCGGAATGGCGGTCTACCCGGCCGTCATGAACAACCCGAACGGGGGGGTCGCCGTTTTCGCGTCGCTCTTTCCGTTCACCGCGCCGCTCATCATGTTCCTGCGGACCGCGATCGCCGAGCCGCCGGTGTGGCAGATCGGCCTGTCGATCGTGATCCTGATCCTGGCGACGATCGGAATGGCGTGGTTCGCGGGGCGGATCTATCGGGTCGGGATCCTCATGTACGGAAAGAAGCCGACGATCCCGGAGATTCTTCGCTGGGTGCGCTACCGGCCCGGCAAAGCCCTCCAGCCCGCCGCGCCGCCCGCGAACTAGCCCGCCTGTTTCCCTCTCCCCTCTGGGGAGAGGGTCAGGGTGAGGGGCCCTACCTCACAGCTCACAAGAAAAGAGGGAGACCGGCTGGCCTCCCTCATCGTCCGTTTTCCCGAATCTCGCCAGCTCCGCTCTAGAGCATCTCCGTGCGGGCCTGCTTCGCGCGGGCCGCGCCGATCGCCGTCTTGACGTCCTTTTCCTCCTCTGGCGGAGGCGTCACCGCGGGCATGCCGAGAAACTCGATCCAGAGCTCCCGGGCCCAGCCGGCCGTGTGGTACAGGTGCTCGTCCTCTTCCTCTTCGACCTCTTCCTGAGCGGCCTCGAGCATCTTCTTCTCGTCGCCCTTCGACTTCTTCGCGACCTGGCCCAGGAGCTCCCAGTTCTGGTGGTCCTTCGTCTCCGCGAGAACGACGCACTCGGCCGCGACGAGCTGGGCGGCCTCGGGCGGAGCGGACTCGAGGGCCATCTCCATGGCCTTCACGAGCGAGCTGCCGATGTGACGGACGACTTCGCGCCCCGGCGTGTCGGCCTCGGGGTCGAGACCCATCTGGTCGAAGAGCCCGCGGACGACCTTGACGTGGTTCTTGGTCTGGTCGAGGTACTTCTTCCACTCCTTCTTCAGGTCCTCGTTCTGCGCGCAGCGGATCGCTGTCGTATAGATCTCGACCCCACCCATCTCCGTCTCGAGCATCTGGTACAGAAGCTCGTTCAATGACTCTTTCTTCATAGATCCTCCCTATGCGGCCCGGAATGCAAAGCTCGGGCCTGTCGGGGTCAGTCCTGATTTCCTGATTTTTGACCCCCTGATTACCCTGATCCCTTGCCCGAAAATCGAACCCTGTGCTACTTTGCGCAGCCCGTCTGGCCCATTCGTCTAACGGTTAGGACGCGGCCCTCTCAAGGCCGAAATACGGGTTCGATTCCCGTATGGGCTACCAAGCTTCGAACCACAAGTGCGGCCGGGCCGCGTCCACGGACGCGCCCCTCTCAAGGCGGCTGCCCTTAAGCGCGGCTCGACGCCGCGACACGGGTTCGATTCCCGTATGGGCTACCAAGCTTCGAACCACAAGTACGGCCGGGCCGCGTCCCGCGGACGCAGCCCTCTCAAGGCGGCTGGCCTTAAGCGCGGCTCGACGCCGCGACACGGGTTCGATTCCCGTATGGGCTACCAAGCTTCGAACCACAAGTGCGGCCGGGCCGCGTCCACGGACGCGCCCCTCTCGAGGCGGCTGCCTTTGAGCGCGGCTCGACGCCGCGACACGGGTTCGATTCCCGTATGGGCTACCAACTTCCCATCTCGGTTGCGACTCGCTCTGGCTGAGAACGCCTGAGTCAGAGTCAGGACTGACCCCGAAATCAGAGAATCAGGACTGACCCCGCTTTCTGGTGACGCCTACTGCTTCTTCATCAACTGCGGCCAGCCGCTGATCACGGTCATCGGTTTGGCCGGATCGCCGCCGCCCAGGCTCGCGAGGACGAACTTCTGGCCGTCCGGCGCGACCTCGTAGCCGTCGATCGGGAAACGGAAGAGCTCACGGGGCGTTCCGAAGCGCGGCACCGTACCGGGCTCGACGTCGACAGCCATCAGCCGGTCGGGGGCCGCGAGGAAAAAGAGCTCGCGACCGTCGGCGCGCCAGCGGGGTCGCCGGCCGTTCTCACTCGAGACCTGCCAGCGGCCGCGCTCGCCGTCGAGCGCCTGCACGTAGATCTCCCAGCGCCCCGACTCTTCCGAGGTGTAAGCGAGGAGGCGGTCATCGGGTGAGAAAGCCGGATCCTGGTCGGCGAACGGCGTCGTCACCAGCGGCGTGATCTTCCGGGTCGCGAGATCGAAGCGAAGAAGGTCGAAACCCGTCGAGCCGGCGACCGTGCCCACCACCATCCAGCGGCCGTCTCCAGCGATTGCCCCCGGCCAGATTCCAGAGGCACTGGTTCCGACTTCCTCCGCCGCGCCCGTCCCGTCGGCGCGTCTGCGGAAGATCACGCCGTCGTTGCGCCGGTCGTTGCCGTAGTAGACGTACCGGTCATCGCGTGACCACGCCGGATACATCTCGCTGCCCTCTTCGAACGTCAGGCGGCTCGCCGCGCCCCGCACGAGATCCTGGACCCAGAGATCGGTCGACCCCTGTCCGACGGCGTTGGCCGCATAGACCAGTCGGTTGCCGTCGTGGGAGAGCGCGAAGCCTTGAAGGAGCTCACGCTCGCGGATTACAGCGAGGCCGAGGCCCTTCCGATCGGCCAGGATCAGCCGCGAGAGCGAGCCCCGGGTGCCTTCCCGGAAGACCAGAGTGCCCTCGTTGGACACCGAGGCGAGCGTCTGCTCGTTCTGGTTGTAGCTGACGGGGCCGGCGATCGGCGCGGGCTCGCCTTCGAGTGCGAGCCGGTCGGGGTCGAAGCGCTGCGCGAGCAGCGTGCCGTCGCGCCAGAACAGAACCTGCCCGGCGGCCGAGTAGAGGGGCGAAGCGTTCGCGGTGATGAGCCGCGTGCGTTTTCCGCTCGCGAGATCGAGCGCCTCGATCCCGCTCTGGTCGTTCCGGGCGCCGCCCTCGGCGGTCTGCGACAGGAAGAGGATCGTCTTGCCACCCGGCAGGAAGACCGGAAAGCGATGGCTCTTCTCGTTCGCGCCGAGCTTCGTCAGCGGCTGTGGGGTTCCTCCCGACGCCGGCACGATCGAGAGGCCGATGCGGAACGATGGGGTGAAAACGATCCTGCCGTCCGGTCCCCAGGCGCCGCCGCGTGGCGTGGGCGCCTCGCAGATTTCCTGCGCCGGGCCGCCCGCGGGATCGAGCCGTTTCAACATGCCCTTGGCGAAGAAGCCGAGCTGCTTGCCGTCCGGCGACCAGAACGGCATCTCGCCGCCCTCGGTCTGTTCCAGGCGTTCCGCCTTTCCCCGGGCGAGGTCCCGCAACCACAACGCGCGCGCGCCCGTTTTGTCATCCCACGCTTCGAAGACCACGCGGCGCCCGTCGGGCGACAGGGCAAGGGTGTCGCCGAGGACGGTGCCCGGCGGCGCCACGAGAGCCGCGTGAAGGATCCTCTCGTCGCTCCCGGACCGCGTCGAGCCGAGCCGGAGCGCCCCGAGGATCCCCGCCGCAGCGAGAGCTGCCGCGGCGACGAGCCACGCGACCTTCGATGATCGCGCAACTTTCGGCGCACCGCTCGTCGGAAGCTCGATCGCGGATCGCGCGCGCGCTTCGGCATCCGGGTCGGCGAGGACTTCCTCGATCACCACCCGCGCGTCGCCGATCGACTGCAGCCTCTCGCGGGGCTTCCGGCGCAGGCAGCGCCGAAGGAGGTCGACGACGCGCGCCGGCGTTCCTTCCGGCAGCGCGGTGAAATCCGGCGTGTCCTTGAGCACTCCCGCGAGGACGTGGGAAACCGTCTCGCCCTCGAACAGCCGCCGCCCGGTCAACATCTCCCACAGCACGACGCCAAAAGACCAGATGTCGGAGCGCCGATCGACAGTGCCGCCGGCCGCCTGCTCCGGCGCCATGTACGCCGCCGTACCGAGGATGACCCCGACCTGCGTCGATCCGATCGTCATCGTCGGCGAGCGCGTCAGCTCCGGGGCGGAGCCGTCGGGCGAGGCGCTCGGCGCCATTGCCTTCGCCAGACCGAAGTCGAGAACCTTCACCTTGCCGTCGATCGGGGCTTTGATGTTCTGCGGTTTCAGATCCCGATGGACGATCCCCTTGTCGTGCGCCTCTTCGAGCGCTTCCGCCACGTCCCGTGCGATTCGGAGGCTCTCGGTGAGAGACAGCGGGCCCGTCGTCAGCCGCTCGGCCAGAGTCGGGCCCTCGACGAGCTCCATGACGAGTGCGCGGATTCCGTTGAACTCTTCCAGTCCGAAAACCGAAGCGACGTGGGGATGGTGGAGATGCGCGAGAAGCTTTGCCTCTCGGTCGAATCGCGCGAGCCGCTCGGCGTCCGCGGTCAGCGCCGCCGGCAAAACCTTGATCGCGACGTCGCGGTCGAGGCGGCTGTCGGTGCCGCGATAGACGACACCCATCCCGCCCTCACCGAGCTTGGCGGTGATCTCGTAGGGCCCGAGCCGCTTGCCGATCAATTACGGGCGAGGTTATCCGATCGCGGCCTTTTTCCAGAAGCCCGCCGCCCACTCGCTGCCGGAAATGGTCCGATTCGGGGCACGCGGGTTGCACCCCTTCCGGAACGGAGGCGATCATGGAAGACCGCGAAGACCGGATTCGGCGAGAAAATGATCGGCGTCAGTTCGACGCCTACGAAGGCACCGGGACGGAGCACGGCGAGCCTCGCGAGTACCGCTTCGGAAGCGGCTTCGACAAGCCGGAGGCGGGACGCTGGACGGACCAGAAACGCGAAGAAATCTACAGCCGTCCCTACGATGAGTGGTCGAGCCCCGGTTACGTCTTCTACGCGGGCAAGGGTTACCACCGGGAGTTCATCGATCCCTACGCCGGACCGGTCGAGCCGGAGGCGGGCACGGGCGGATACGGCTTTCAGGTCGCGCGCGAGTCGCGACGGGGCCGTTTCACGGGGCGCGGCCCCAAGGGTTACGTCCGGTCGGACGAGCGCATCCTCGAGAACGTGAACGAAAGGCTGGAAGACCACGGCGACCTCGACGCGAGCGATATCTCTGTCGCGGTCTCGGGCGGTGAGGTCACGCTCGAGGGAATGGTGGAAGACCGGCAGAGCAAGCGCCTCGCCGAAGACCTGGCGCACGCGGTCTCGGGCGTGCGCGACGTCCAGAACCGGTTGCGGGTCGCGAAGCGCGCGGGCGACGCAAGCGTGGAAGGAGACGTGGACGTGCAGGGTCCCGCCAGCCACTCGGGCACCGGCTTTCTCACGCGCAATATCGAAGTGCGTCCGCGGCGGAAGTAGCCTGCCCCGCTCCGTCGGCTCGCGCCGGCCTCTCGCTTTCGCTACTGTAGGGCGATGAGCGCCCTCATCCCGGTTCCTCCCCTGCCGACCGAGGGGCGCCCGTCCCGCGTCCGCCGCAACAAGGCGTGGAACCTCGCGCTCGCGATCTTCTTCTTCATCCTGGGATTTATCGGGCTGCTCATTCCCGTGATGCCGCAGGTCCTCTTCTTCGCGATGGGGATCCTGTTCTTATCCCTCGTCTCTCCGACCCTGCGTCGGAAGGTGCGGAAGTTCCTCCACCGGCACCCGAAGATGGCCCACGCCTACAAGCGTTGGCGGGAAAAGGGACGGCAGAAGAGGCGCGCGATCATCCGACGGCGCAAGGCGCTCGCGGACCGGATGCACCTCCACCGGGACTAGATGGGGTCAGGTCTCCACCTGACACTTTGCTCGCAAAGTGTCAGGAACATCCCGGCAAATTCAGCTTCCCTGCGGTCAGTGAAGACCTGACCCCATCAATCCATCTGCCGGCGGAGGATCGTCGGGATGTCGAAGTCGTCCCGTGACGAGGAGTTCGGCCCGAAGCCTCCCGAGTCGTCCCCGCGAAGAAACGGCGTCCGACCGGCACGCGGCGCGGCGAAAGAGCGCGAATCCTCTTCGTCCTTCTCCCGCTCGTCCGCGGCGAGGTCGGCCCGATCGAATCCGGTCGCGATCACCGTCACCTTGACGGAGCCCGCCATCCGGTCGTCGCTCACGTACCCGAACAGGATGATCGCCTCGGGATCCGCGGCCTGGCGGATGATCTCGGCCGCCTCGTTGACCTCGTAGAGACCCAGGTCCGGACCTCCCGTCACGTTCAGGAGCACTCCGCGCGCGCCCTCGATCGACGCGTCCTCGAGAAGGGGTGAGGAGATCGCCGCCTGCGCCGCGTGAACGGCCCGGTTTTCCCCCTCGGCCGTCGCGGTGCCCATCATCGCGCGCCCCATGTCCGACATGATCTTCTTCACGTCGGCGAAGTCGCGGTTGATCACGCCCGGACAGTTGATGAGGTCCGCGATTCCCTGGATCGCCTGCCGCAGCACGTCGTCGGCGATCTTGAAGGACTCGTGGAAGGGCGTGTTCCTCTCGACGAACGACAGGAGCCGCTGATTGGGGATCGTGATCAGCGTGTCGACGTGCTCGCGCAGCTCGCGCGCGGCCTTCTCGGCCTGGCGCATCCGCTTCTTGCCCTCGAAGTCGAACGGTTTCGTCACGACGGCAACCGTGAGAGCTCCCGACTCCGCGGCGAGCTTGGCGATGACGGGGCCGGCGCCCGATCCCGTCCCGCCGCCGAGGCCGGCGGCGATGAACACCATGTCCGCGCCCTGGACGATGTGGGAGAGCTTCTCCTGGTCCTCGAGCGCGGCGTTGCGGCCCACGTCGGGGTCCGCGCCCGCGCCGAGGCCTTTCGTCAGTCGTCCGCCGATCTGGAGCTTCGTCGACGCGGACGTCTTGCGAAGCGCCTGAAGGTCGGTGTTGCAGGCGATGTACTCGACGCCGCGCACCTCCGCGGCGATCATGCGGTTGACCGCATTACACCCCCCGCCCCCCACTCCAATGACTTTGATCGTCGCCGGGGAGGCATCCCCCCGCTCCAACTCGATCGTCATCCTCGATTTCGAATCGTCTACGAGCTCGATCACCATCGGTCTCTCCCTTCCTCCCGGTTTCGGATTCCTTCTGCCCCGCCGCTCCCGCGCGGCCCCCGCCTTCAGAACAGCTCCCGGAAGAACCGGGACACCGACCCGGCGGCGCGCGAGATCCCGCGCGGACGCCGGCGCACCGCCTTATGGCGGTGCCCATAGAGGAGCAGGCCCGTCGCCGTCGCCCACTCCGGTCTCGAAACCACGTCCACGAGCCCGCCGACGCCGGCGGGGATCCCCCTCCGCACGGGGCCCTCGAAGATTCCCTCGGCGACCTCGACGAGCCCGTCGAGCTCCGCTCCGCCGCCCGTCAGGACGACGCCGGATCGGATCTCCTTGTCGACCCCGAGCCGCTGCAGGTCCTCGTGGATCGTGCCGAGGAGCTCCTCGGCGCGCGGCTGGAGGATGTCCGCGAGGGTGGTTCGGGGGCAGAGCTTCGGCTCGCGCCCTCCGACCATCGGAACCTCGACCATCTCGTCCTCGCCGATCCCCGCGCGATTCGCCGACCCGTGCTTCTTCTTGATCCTTTCGGCATCGCCGATCGGCGCCCGGAGAACGACAGCGAGGTCGTTGGTGAAGTGGTCGCCTCCGACCGTGATCACGGAGGTGTACGCGATCGACCCCTTCTGGTAAACGGCGACCTCCGTCGTACCCCCGCCGATGTCGATCAGCACGATCCCGAGTTCTTTCTCGTCCGTCGTCAGGACCGCTTCGGCCGCGGCAAACTGTTCGAGCACGAGCTCGACCACCTCGATCCCCGCCTTGTTCATGCAGGTCACGATGTTCTGGGTCACCGCGACCGGCGCCGTGACGACGTGGACGTCCGCCTCGAGGCGGGCTCCGACCATGCCGGTGGGGTCCCCGACCCCGTCCTGCCCGTCGACGGCGAACTCGCGCGGCACGACGTGGACGACCTCGTGGTCCTGCGGGATCTGGACCCCGCGGGCGGCGTCGATGACCCGGGTGACGTCTTCACGGGTGATCTCCCGGTCCTTCCCGGAGACGGCCACGACGCCCCGGCTGTTGAAAGAGCGCACGTTCGAGCCGGAAATGCCGACCCAGGCGCGCGCGATCTGGACCCCCGCCATGATTTCCGCCTCTTCGGCGGCGCGCTTGATCGCCTCGATCGTGGCGTCGACGTTGATGATGTTGCCCTTGCGCGTCCCCCGGTTGTGGGACGAGCCCTTGCCGATCACGTCGAGCGCGCCGTGGGCGTTCTGCTCCCCGATCAGGACGCAGATCTTCGAAGATCCGATGTCGCAGGAGACGAGAAAGTTCTCGGGCTTAGCCATGCTTCGCGCGCCGGCTCAAAGGGTGTTCCCGGCGCCGTAGGCGCCGACGAGAACGATTCGGTCCGCAAAGCGGAGATCGATGGCCCGCGCCTCCCACCCACGAGAATCGATGAAACTCCGCGCTTCCAGGAGCGCACGGATCTTCGCGGGAGCGTCCCGGCGAAGAACCCGAACCGGCCGTCGGAAGATCGAATCCATGATACCGAAACCGCCGTCGGGCAGGGCCGATATTTCCGAAAGCGCGGAAAAATAATCCGCCGACGCGGAACGAAGATCGAGGAGCAATCCCACCGCTTCGGGAAGCGCGCGGCGATCTCCAGCGACGAGCACGTACTCGTCGGGATCCGCGCGCGGATCGTAAATCGCGATCGGACGTCCCTCGGCCGACAGCCACCAGAGTCGCGTGCCGTCTCGATAGAGCGCGACCGCTCGCCGCTCCGCGACGCGGATCGCGAGGCCGTCGGGGAGACGCTTCGAGAGCGTCACGCGCTCGATCCACGGATGCACTCCGATCGCCCTCGCGATCGGAGAGAGGTCGAGCCCGATCAGATTCGCGCGCCGCCAGTGTTCGACCGACCGCAGGATTTCTTCCGTCCGGACCCGGCGGTTGCCCGACACCTGGATGCGCTGAAGGGAGAAGAGCGAGCTCCCGAAGAATCGGTAGAGACCGACGCCGGCGAGCGCCATCGCGAGCACGAAGATGGCGACGCGAATTCCCCGTCCCTTCTTCCGGCGCCGGGGCACGACCGCTCCGCGCCGGAGAAAGGACTTGTTGCGCCCCCCGACCGCGACGAAGGAAGCGTCTTCCCTACTTTCCGGCATCACCGACCGCTTTCCGGACGCCATCACCGGCGAGGTAACCCTCGCCGAACCGCACGACGTCGCCGGCGCCCATCGTGAGAAGCAGGTCTCCGGGCTTCAGGAGCCGCTCCAGCCGGTCGGCAACTCGTTTCTTGTCAGACATATAGACCAGATTCCGGTGCCCCGCCTCGCGGGCCGACCGCACGACGAGCTGCCCCGTCACACCCGGCAGCGGCTTCTCGCGGGACGGGTAGATGTCCGTCACGACAGCGACGTCCGCGCCGAGAAGCGCCCGCCCGAACTCGGTCGCGAAGTCGCGCGTCCGCGAGAAGAGGTGCGGCTGGAAGAGCGCCACGAGGCGCCGGTCGGGGTAGACCTGCCGGGCCGCGGCGAGGGTGGCGGAGAGCTCGGTCGGATGGTGCGCATAGTCGTCGACGACGAGAACGCCCGCCCGCTCCCCCTTCTTTTCGAAGCGGCGGATCACTCCCGTGAAGCCGGCGAGCGCCTGCGCGATCGTCTCGAAAGGGATCATCAGCTCGCGGCCGACGGCGATCGCGGCGAGCGCGTTCGCGACGTTGTGGCGGCCGGGGAGCGGCAGGAGGACTTCTCCGAGCCGCCCGTGCTCCGAGTCCCAGACGTCGAACCGGGTGCCGGACGCCTCGAGTTGGATCTCGCGCGCCCGGAGGTGCGCCTGCGGCGACTCGCCGTACGTCACGACGCGCTTCTCGACGCGGGAGAGCACCGCGCCGACTCCCGGGTCGTCCAGGCACGCCACGACCGCTCCGTAGAAGGGGACGCGGTTGGCGAAGAGGACGAACGCGTCGAGGATCTCGGAGAGGTCGCGGTAGCAGTCGAGGTGGTCGGCCTCGATGTTCGTGATGACGGCGACGTCGGGCGTGAGCTCGAGGAAGGAACGGTCGTACTCGTCCGCTTCGGCGACGAGAAAGTCGCCGCGCCCGAGCCGCGCGTTCGTGCCGAGGATCCGCACCCTTCCGCCGACGACGATCGTCGGGTCGAAACCCGCCTCGGTCAGCACCATTCCGGTCAGGGAGGTCGTGGTCGTCTTGCCGTGCGTCCCGGCGATCGCGATCCCCTGCTTCAACCGCATGATCTGACCGAGCATCTGCGCCCGGCGGATCACCGGGACGCCCCGCTCGCGCGCGGCGGCGACCTCCGGGTTCGACTCGTCGACGGCGGACGAGATCACGAGGAGGTCGACCTCGGAGAGGTGCGCGGGGTCGTGACCGAGGGAGATCTTCGCGCCGAGCGCGACGAGCCGGTCGGTGTTCTCGCTCTGCTCCCGGTCGCATCCGCTGATCTGGAGCGGCGTCGAGAGCAGGAGGATCTCGGCCAGGCCGCTCATGCCGACGCCCCCGGCGCCGACGAAGTGGATGCGGGAGAGCCTCAGGAACCTCAAAGTGCTTTCGTTCCTTCGGCTTCGAAGAGGAGGTCCGCGAGAAGGCGGGACGCGTCGGGGCGGGCGAACGCGCGGGCTTTCTCCCCCATCCGGGCGAGCTCGTCCCGCCGCTCGAAGAGCTCGCGGACCGCGCGAGCGAGCCCCTCCGCGGACAGGGACGTCTCCGCGATCGCGACAGCCGCCCCCGCCCGGGCGAACACGTCCGCGTTCCCGGCCTGGTGGCCGTGCGTCGCGGCGCCGAACGGGACGAGGAGCGCCGGCCGGCCGGCCGCGGCGAGCTCCGCCAGGGTCTGGGATCCCGCCCGGGAAAGCACGAGGTCCGACCAGGCGAGCTCCTCGTGGATCCGCGGGAGAAACGGCGTCACCTTCCACCCCGCCGGCACCGCCCCGTAGCGGGCGCGCGTTTCGTCGAGCTCCCTTTCGCCCGTCTGGTGGATCACCTCGACCCCGTCGGCGGCGAGGAGCGGCGCGGCCGCCGCCATCGTCCGGTTGAGGATCCGCGCGCCCTGGCTTCCGCCGAACACGAGCAGGCGGCGGGACTTCGCGAGCGGATCGATCGCGGGGACCGCGAAGAACTCCGGGCGCACCGGCGTGCCGGTCACGACGCCCGGGCGCGAGAGCCGCCGGTTCGCGTCGGCGAGGCCGACGGCGGTGCGGGTCGCAAAGCGGTTGAGGAGGCGGTTCGCGATCCCGGGAAACGCGTTCGACTCGTGGATGAGCGTCGGAACGCCGAGCGACCGGGCGGCGGCGAGGACCGGCACGGTCACGTACCCTCCGACGCCCGCAACGGCGCGGGCCCGGTGGCGCGCGAGGAGGCGCCGAGCCTGAAAGAACCCGGCGGGCAGCTCGGCCAAGGCGCGGATCCGCGCGGTGAAGCGCTTGCCCGCGAAACCGGACGCGCGGATGAGCTCGAGCGCAAAGCCCGCGTCCGGCACGAGCTTCGCCTCGAGGCCGCGGCCGGTCCCCACGAAGAGAACGGCGGCATCGGGCCGCCGGTCGCGGATCTCCCGCGCGAGGGCGATGCCCGGAAAGACGTGGCCGCCGGTTCCACCGGCGGCAATGACGTAGGTGCCATTTTTCTCGGCGCTCAGCGCTCGGCCGGCCTTTCGACTTCGTGCTGCGAAACGTTCAGGATCAGTCCGGCGGCGATCCAGGACGCGACGAGGGACGACCCCCCGTAGGACACGAACGGAAGCGGGATCCCCTTCGTCGGCACGAGCGCGAGGACGACGCTCACGTTCACCGCCGCCTGCACGACGATCATCGCCGTCGCTCCCGCGGCGAGGAGAGCGCCGAAAGCGTCCGGGGCCCGCCGGGCGGCGCGAAAACCCCGCCAGGCGATCACCCCGAAGCAGAGGAGGACGCCGACAGCCCCGATGAAGCCGAGCTCCTCGCCCACGATCGCGAAGATGAAGTCGGTGTGCGGATAAGGCAGGAAGAACAGCTTCTGGCGGCTCGCGCCGAGGCCGCTCCCGAAGAGACCCCCCGCTCCCACGGCGATCAGGGACTGGAGGGCCTGGAAGCCGGCGCCGAGCGGATCCGCTTCCGGGTTCAGGAAGGAGAGGAGCCGCGCCCGCCTGTAGTCCGCGCCGAGCGCCGCCGCCGCCGCGAGCGGGATGGCCGCCGCTCCGAGGAGAAGGAAGAGCTTCGCGCGGACGCCCGCGACCCAGAGAAGAACGGCGACGAGCATCAGATAGCAGGCCGCGGTTCCGAGGTCGGGCTCGATGATCACGACCCCGGCGGCGAGCATCGTGAAGAAGAGGGCGGGCGTAACGGCCTTCTGCGGATCGCCGGACTCGAGCGTCTTGCGGGCAATCTGCGAAGCCAGGAGCAGAACGAGCGCAACCTTCAGGAGCTCCGACGGCTGGATCATCACCGGTCCGAGCGGGATCCAGCGCCGCGCGGCGTTGATCGGCGGGTAGAAAAGCGCCGCGACGCAGAGCGCGAGCGCGCCGCCGTAGGCCAGGTAGACGACCCAGGGCCGCGCGAAGAACCGGTAGTCGGTACGGGAGACGATGAACGCGGCGATCCCTCCGACGACGAGAGCCGCGATCTGCTTGATCAGGTAGCGGTACGGGCTACCGGAAGTCTGCGCGGACGAGACCGCGGAGGCGCTGTAGATCATGACGAGTCCGAAAAGCGACAGCGCCACGAGGGGCACGAACAGGACCTTGTCGGTCGCGAGCTTACGAGCCATATCTCCCCACCAACTGCGCAAAGTGCCGCCCCCGCTCCTCGAAGTTCGCGTACTGGTCGAAGGACGCGCAAGCCGGCGAGAGGAGCACGGTGTCGCCCGGACGCGCGAGCTCCGCGGCGCGGGCGACCGCGCGATCGAGCGTCCCGCAGGGCTCGACGGTCACCCGGCCCCCGAGAGCGGAAGCGATCGTCTCCGCCGCCTCGCCGATCGTGAGGACGACGCGGGCCGCGCGGGCGACCGGTTCCACGAGCTTTCCGAAGTCGCCGTGCTTGTCGCGTCCTCCGAGGATCAGCAGGACGCTCTTGTCCGGCATGCCCTCCAGCGACTTGACCGTCGCGTCCACGTTCGTTCCCTTCGAGTCGTTCACCCACCGGACCCCGCCGTCCTCGCGCACGAGCTCGGTGCGGTGCGGGAGGCCGCCGAACCGCGTGAGCCCCTCTTCGATCGCGGAAGGCGGCGCCTGGAGACAGTCGGCCGCCGCGAGCGCCGCGAGCGCGTTCTCGAGGTTGTGGGCGCCCGGCAGGGCGACCCGCCCCGCCGGGATCACCTCGCGACGACTTCCCCGCGCTTCGGAAAGGAGTCGTCCCCCCTCGCTCCACGCTCCGCCCGGCGCCGGTCCCCGGCGGGAGAACGGCACGCGGCGCGCGCGCGAGCTCGCGCGGCTCGCCACGGGGTCGTCCGCGTTGACGACAGCGAAGTCTTCCTCGCGCTGGTTCTCGAAGACCCGGTTCTTCGCGGCGGCGTAGTCGTCGAAGCTCGCGTACCGGTCGAGGTGATCGGGCGTCACGTTGGTGAGGACAGCCACGTTCGGGCGGAACTTGTCGATCGTCTCGAGCTGGAAGGAGGAGACCTCGCAAACGAAGTCCCGGGCCTCCCGGCTGTCCAGGAACCCCGAGAGCGGCGCGCCGATGTTTCCGGCGAGCGCGACGGGCCGTTCGCCCCGCTCGAGGATCGCTGCGATCCAGGCCGTCGTCGTGGATTTCCCGTTGGTTCCGGTGACGGCGACCCAGCGGTTCTTCCCCTCCGCCTCGTTCTCCGCGATCCGCCACGCGATCTCGAGCTCGGAGAGGACGGGGACGCCCCGCCCGCGCGCCGCCGCGACGGCCGCGTGCGTCGCCGGGACGCCGGGAGAGAGGGCGAGCCACCCGGCGCCGTCGAGCGCCTTCCCCGACGATTCCCCGAAGTAGAACCGGGCGCCCCTGGCCTCGAGCGTGGAAACCCCCTCGAACGCGGTCGCCGGCCGGTCGTCGGCCACCGCCACGTCGACGCCGCGCGCGAGCAGGGCGCCCGTCAGCGCGCGGCCGCTCCGGGCGAATCCGAGGACGGCGACCTTCGACGGCAGGAGCGCGGGCGCGGCAGCCTGGGCGCTCATCTCAGCTTCAACGTGGAAAGGGCGAGCACGGCAAAGAGGATCGACAGGATCCAGAACCTCACGACGACCCGCGACTCCGGCCAGCCGGCGAGCTCGAAGTGGTGGTGGATCGGCGCCATCCGGAAGATCCGCTTGCCTGTTGTCTTGAAGGACGCCACCTGGAAGATCACCGAGAGCGCCTCCATCACGAAGACGCCGCCGACGATCGCGAGGAGCATTTCCTGCTTGGTCATCACGGCGACCGCCGCGAGGGCGCCGCCGAGAGGAAGCGCGCCGACGTCTCCCATGAACACGTCGGCCGGGTGCGAGTTGTACCAGAGAAAACCGAGGGAAGCGCCCACGAGCGCCCCGCAGAACACCGAGAGCTCCCCCGCCTGGGGGACGTACGCGATCTGGAGGTATCGCGCGGCGACAGCGTTTCCGCTCACGTAGGCGAGAAGCGCGTACGTCCCCGCGGCAACGCCGAACGCGCCGATCGCGAGCCCGTCGAGGCCGTCGGTCAGGTTCACGGCGTTCGAGGACCCGACGAGCACGACCGCGACGAACGGGATGTAGAAGGCGCCGAGGTCGAGGATGAGCCGCTTGAAGAACGGGAACGTGAGGACCGTCGAGAACGTCCCGTCCGTCGCCCAGCTCTGGATCGCCCACGCCGCCGCGAAAGCGACGAGGAATTGCGGCACGAGCTTGCCCCGGCCCGTCAGCCCGAGGCTGCGGCGCTGGCTGAACTTGACGAAGTCGTCCGCGAAACCGACGATGCCGAGGCCGACGAGAGTTCCGAGCCCGATCCACACGAGCCGGTTGTTCAGGTCCATCCAGAGGAGCGTCGCGGCGATGACAGCCAGCAGAACGAGGACGCCCCCCATCGTCGGAGTTCCCGCCTTGGAATAGTGCGTCCGGGGCCCGTCCTCGCGGACGGACTGCCCGATCTGCTTCCTCTTCAGGAGCCGGACCATCGGACCTCCGAGCGCGAGCGCGAGGAGAAGCGCCGTCACAGCCGCCATCGCCGTGCGAAAGGTGATGTACCGGAAGACGTTGAAGGCCGGAAAGAACTTCGAAAGCGGGTAGAGCCAGTAATACAGCACTAGCCCTTCCCCTCGTTCTTCTTCGTTGTCGCGCGCCGGGCGTCTCGCGCGACGGCGAGCATCTCGACCGCGCGATCGAGGCCGACGGCCCGGGATCCCTTGAAGAGCACGACGTCTCCGTCGCGCAGCAGGCTCTCGAGGAAACGCGCCGCGGCGCCCGCTGTCGGGGCGTACTCCACGGCTTCCCGGGGAAATCCGCTGTCGACGGCTTCTTCGCCGTAGAAGCGAGCGAGATCGCCGACACAGATCAGGCGGTCCACGCGGGAGGAGGCGTAGCGGCCGAGCTCGCGGTGCCAGATGTCCTCGTCTTCGCCGAGCTCCCGCATGTCTCCGAGGACCGCGATTCGGCGCGTGGCCGCGAAACCGGCGAGCGTGTCGAGCGCGGCGCGCAGCGCGGCCGGGTTCGCGTTGTACGAGTCGTCGTAAAGGAGGGCCCCGGACGAGTGGCGGCGGAACTCGCCGCGGTGCGGAGAGGGCGCGACGCCGGGGGCCGCGGCCGCGCAGTCCTCCGGTGAAGCCCCGGCGGCGATGGCGACGGCGGATGCCGCGAGGAAGTTCACGGCCTGGTGAATTCCGGGGAGAGGCAGCGTGATCGCGGCGTCGCCCGCGGGCGTCCGCAGCCGGAATCGCGTCTCGGTTTCTCCCTGCTGGAAGTCCTCGCCCCGCACGTCGGCCTTCGCGAACCGGCCGAAACGGAGGGATCGACCCTTCCAGCGCGACGCGATCGCAGCGACCCGCGAGTCGTCCGCGTTCGCTACGAAGGTCCCGTCCGGTTGCAATCCCTCCAGGATCTCCGCCTTCGCCCGGGCGACGTCGTCGATCGAGTCGAAGAACTGGAGGTGCGCGGGCGCGACGTTCGTGATCGTCGCCACGTCCGGCTCGAACGCCCGGGACAGGCGCGAGAGCTCCCCCTTCGCGCTCATCCCCATCTCGCCGACCATCCAGTCGGGAACGCGAGGCAGGTTCAGAACCGACATCGGAAAGCCGACGGCGCTGTTCTGGTTGCCCGGCGTCTTCTCGACGGCGAACCGGCGGGAGAGGATCGCGGCCGTGAACTCTTTCGTTGTCGTCTTTCCGGAGGAGCCCGTGATCGCCGCGAGGCGGAAGCCCGCGCGTTTCTTCACGAGAACCGCCAGCGCGGAGAGGGCCGCGGCCGGATCCGCAGCCGTGATGACGGGACAACCTTCCGGGAGCGCCGCGGGGACGCGCTCCCCCAGGACCGCGCGCGCGCCGCGCGCGACCGCCTCGGCGGCGAACTCGTGGCCGTCCACGCGCGCGCCCTTCATTGCGACGAAGAGCTGGCCCGGTCGCGCGGCGCGCGAGTCGACAGCGACGCCGGAGAGGTCGACGTCCGACGCTCCGGCCGGAGGGGTGCGGCCGGCGGCGACGGCGACGTCCGAGAGAGTGAAGTTCATGACCCCGTCGGCCTCTTAACCTATCGCCCTACCGCTTCGCGAACCCGGCGGCGACTTCGCGGTCGTCGAACGGGAGCGTCCGGTCGCCGATGACCTGCACGGTCTCGTGGCCCTTGCCGGCGATGACGACGACCGTGCCTTCGTCGGCGAGGGCGATCGCCGCGCGGATCGCTTCGCGACGGTCCGGGATCAATCGGTAGCTCGAAGAGCCCGACGCGATCAGGCCCGGCTCGACCTCGGCAAGGATCGCCTCGGGATTCTCCGAGCGGGGGTTGTCGGACGTCGCGATCGCGACGTCGGCGAGCGAGCCCGCGATGCGCCCCATCGGCGCGCGCTTGCCCCGATCGCGGTCTCCCCCGCACCCGAAAACAAGGACGATCTTCCGGTCGGTCAGGTCGCGCACCGCCCGGAGGAGGCGCTCGAGGGCGTCCTCCGTGTGGGCGTAATCGACGACGATCGTGAAGCTCTGCCCGGCGTCCACGCGCTCGAGCCGCCCCGGAACCCGCGTGACCGACGCGAGGCCGGCCGCGATTTCCCGCTCCGGGACGCCGAGCGCGAGCGACGCGGCCGCGGCGGCGAGGAGGTTGTCCGCGTTGAAGCGCCCCAGGAGCGGCGACGCGACGCGGAAGCGCCCGCCGGCGTGCACGACGTCGAGCGACGTACCCGAGAGGTCGCAGACGACGTGCTCGGCGCGAACGTCGGAGGGGACCGCGGAGGTCGTTGAGAACGTGAGCACCGGAGGAGAGACTTCCGATGCAAGACGCCTTCCCCACGCGTCCGCCGCGTTCACGACCGCCGCGGCGCCCGGCTTGCGAAGCGCGAAGAGCTTCCGCTTCGCGTCGAAGTAGGCGTCCAGGTCGCCGTGGAAGTCGAGGTGGTCGCGCGTCAGGTTCGTGAACACCGCGACGTCGAAGCGGGTCCCCGCCACGCGGTCGAGAGCGAGCGCGTGCGACGAGACCTCCATCGCCGCGGCCGGCGTTCCCTCCGCGACCATCTCCGCGAGCAGCTCCTGGAGGAGCGGCGCCTCGGGGGTCGTGTGCGGCGCCGCGATCTCGCGCCGGCCGGTCCGGTACGCCACCGTCCCCAGGAATCCGGCGCGCCCGTGCCGCCGCGCAAGAACCCCCTCGAGCAGCATTGCCGTCGTCGTCTTCCCGTTCGTCCCGGTGACTCCGGCGAGAACGAGCTTCTCCGAGGGGTTACCGGCGAGCCGCGCCGCGATCTGCCCGAGCACGCGACGCGGCTCCCGCACCCGCACCCACGGCACGGGAAACGCGTCGGGGGCGGGTCGGTCTGAAACGACAGCGGCCGCCCCGCGGGCGGCGGCTTCGAGCGCGTGCGCCCAGCCGTCGTCCTTCTCGCCGCGGAGGGCGACGAAGATCTGCCCGGGACCGACCGTTCTCGAGTCGCAAGAGACTCCCGAGATCTCCCGATCGCTGGCGGCGGGCGAGAAGCTCGAGTCCGGCGCGGCCGACAGGAGCTCCACCAGGGTCACGGAGCCGGAGGCGGAGAGGAGACCTCTGCCCGGCGCTCGCCCGGAGCCGGCGCCGCAGCGGGTTCGGCGAGAAGAAGCCTGCAGGTCGTCCCCGGGCGGATCGGCACGCCCGGGGGCGGGTCCTGCAGGATGACGAAACCGGAGCCTTCAAAGCGGGCGTCGATCCCGTGCCGGGCGAGGAGCGCCAGAGCCTGCCGCGCGGAGAGTCCGAGCGCGGAGGGAGCGCCGCCCGGAGCCGGAGCGGTCGCGGCGGGAGGGACGGGCGTTTCCGCCTCGAAGGCGGAGCGCACCGAAGCGGGAACGACGCCCGCGGGATACCGGATTTTTTCGGAGGAGCGCGATGCGAGAAGGGTCTCGGGCAGCCTCTGCTCCTCCGGCGCGACGCGCAGGATTCCGAGCGCCTGCGAGACGACCTTCGCGAATACGGGCGCGGCGACGTCGCCGCCGTAGTACCGGCCTCGCGGCTCCTCGATGAGCACGAGACCGACGACGCGGGCGTTCTCGGAGGGCGCCATGCCGACGAACGACGAGACGTAGCGGCCCGGCTGATACCCGCCGACGCCCGCGATCTGGGCGGTCCCGGTCTTGCCGGCGACCACGAAGCCCGGGATCGCCGCCTTGCGGCCGGTGCCCCTCTCGACAGCGCCGACGAGCAGCTCGCGGATCGTGTGCGACGTGGTCTCGGAGAGCACGCGCTCGCCCTCCGGCGGAGTGAGCGTCTCGACGCGGCCGTCGGGGTGAGCGATGCGGCGGACGAGCCGCGGCGTGACGAGGCGTCCGCCGTTGGCGATCGCGGCGGCGACGCGGATGAGCTGCAGCGGCGTCACGGACACTTCCTGCCCCATCGAGACGGTCGCGTTCGAAAGAGCGGACCAGCGCTCCGGCCGACGGAAGATTCCGCTGTTCTCGCCGGGCAGGTCCACTCCCGTCGGGCGCCCGATGCCGAGCGCGTTCGCGCCCTCCCACAACCGCTGCGGGCCGAGCCGAAGCCCGACCCGGATGATCCCGACGTTCGACGAGTGCTCGAAGACTCCCGCGAGCGTGAGCGCGCCGAACCGCTTTCCGTCGTGCTCCGAGATCGTCGTGTTGCCGATCCGGATTGTCCCGTCGCCCGTCGAGATCGCCTCATCGAGGCTGACGAGGGCGTTCTCGATCCCGAGCGCGCCGGTCACGATCTTGAACGTCGAGCCGGGCTCGTGCGCGTCGGCGACGGCGCGATTGCGCCGCGTGTCCGCGCTGTAGCTGCGGTAGTCGTTCGGGTCGAAGCCGGGCGCCGTCGCCATGGCGAGGATCGCGCCGTCCCGGGGGTCGAGCAGCACGAGGACGCCGGACCGCGCCTGCGTCTCCGCGACGACAGCCGCGAGCTCGCGCTCCGCGGCGAACTGGATTCCGGAGTCGAGGGAGACGACGAGCGACGCCCCCTCCTGCGGGGGCCGGTCGTTCGGGGCTTCGGAGCGGCCGTAAGTCGAACGACGGGCGTCGGTCAGCGCGACGACCTCGCCCGGCTTTCCGCGAATCGTGCGGTCGTAGAAGTGCTCGAGACCGCCCAGGCCCTTGTCGTCGGTGCCGACGTAGCCGATCACTCCCGCGGCGAGGCTTCCCTTCGGGTAGAAGCGCTTGGTCTCCGCGACGAGGTAGATGCCGGGGACTTTCTGCGCGCGGACCGCGGCGGCCGCGGGACGGTCGACTTTCCGGGCGAGCCAGACGAATCCCTTCTTCTGCGTGAGTCGCTCGAAGAGCGTCGCCTCCGGCACGCCGACGATGGACGCGAGAAGGCGAGCCGTTTCGACGGGGTGGGCCACTTCGTCCGGAATCGCGTAGACGGAGGCCACCTCGACGGACACGGCGAGCGGCCTACCCTCGCGGTCGAAGATCGATCCTCGCAGCGGTGAAACCTCGATCCGGCGTTCCTGCTGGCTCTGCGCCCGCGCGCGATAACGGCCCCCGTCGGCGAGCTGGAGCTGGGTAAGCCGCGCGACGACCACCGACGCCCAGAGCGAGAGAGCGATGACGAGGAAGCGGACGCGCGCGGTGCGGACGAAGTTCACCGAAGTCCCCCTTCTTTCGACTCGACGTACTGGATCTGACCGGGTTTGGGAGGAGCGAGACCCTTTCCAAGGGCGACGGCCTGAACGCGATCGGGAGCGGATGCTCGCGCGAGCTCTGTCCGAAGTCGGCGGTTCTCCTCGAAGAGCTCGGAGTACACGCGCGTGCGCGAGCCGCGGGCGTAGCCGACGCGAACGGTCTCGACCCGCAGGGCGACCCATCCGAGGAGCGCGCAGGCGACGGGGAGACCGGCGAGGAGGAGCGTGGCCAGCTCGCGGCCGCGGCGGCGGTCGCGCTCGCGCGTCAGGTGCAGGTTCTGAACGCGCTTGCTCTGGACGTGGGCGACGGAGCTCAAAGGGCGACGCCCTCCGCGGAGACCTTTTCGGCAACCCGGAGGCGCGCGCTGCGCGAACGGGGGTTGCGACGGACCTCGGCTTCGGAAGGACGGACGGGGCGACGCGTCAGCACGTTCAAGGCGCGCCTCGTGCCGCAGACGCAGACGGGAAGTTTCGGCGGGCAGAGGCAGACTCCCGACTCGCGCCGGAAGGTGTCCTTCACCATGCGGTCCTCGAGGGAGTGGTAGGAAATCACGGCGAGCCTTCCGCCGGCGTTCAGCTTCTCGACCGCCGCGGCGAGGAACCTCGAGAGCGACTGCAGCTCTTCGTTGACCTCGATGCGCAGCGCCTGAAAAACCTTGGTCGCGGGATCGATCTTCTCGCGGTCTCCTTTCGTCTGCGCCACGATGCGGGCAAGCTGCCGAGTCGACGTGATCGGCTGACGAGACCGTTCTTCGAGGATCGCACGCGCGATTTTTACCGCCATCCATTCCTCCCCGTATTCAAAAAAAATTCGAGAGAGCTCATCCGCCGAAGAGGTCGCAACCACGTCGGCGGCACTGCGGCCGGATCGAGACATGCGCATGTCGAGAGGACCGTCGCGGCGGAACGAAAAGCCGCGGTCGGCCGTTTCGAGCTGCATCGAGGAGAGGCCCAGGTCCGCGAGGATCCCGTCGGGAGCCGGAAGGCCCTCGAGCGCGGTCTCCAGGTCGGCGAAGTTCTCCGGGACGAGACGGACGCGTTCGCCGAACGCGATGAGACGCGGCCGGGCGAGCGCGAGGGCATCGGGGTCGCGGTCGAGGCCGAGAAGCTCGATCTCCGGGCCCGCCTCGAGGAGAGCGCGCGCGTGCCCGCCCGCTCCGACGGTCGCGTCCACGAAGAAGCCGCCGCGCTCCGGAGCGAGGAGCTGGACGACCTCGTCGACGAGAACAGGTGTGTGCGGCGGTCTCTCAACGTCCTGCGTCCGACTTCTCTCTTTTCGTTTCCCGTTTTCCGTTTTGCGTTTCCCGTCTCACGAAAGGGCCTTCGTCAGCTCGTCGTAGTCCTCGGGGGTGAAGTCCTCCGTCGCGAGGCGGCTTTCGAGGGCGCCGCGGTCGGAGACGACCAGGTGATCGATGTTCCCCGTGACGACCACGTCGGCGGGGAGCTTCGCGGCGTCGCGGAGGATCTGCGGCACGAGCACGCGCCCCTGCCCGTCGAGCGTCGCGTCCTGGCCGTAGTAGTTGACGCGCTCCAGGAACTTGGCCTTTGCCCGGTGCACGGCGGGAAGGGAGGCGAGCTTCTCCTCGAGGGCCCGCCAGATCGGGAGGGGATAGAGAAGGACGTCCCGGCCGTGCACGGACGTGACGAAGAGCTCCGGACCGAAGGCCTCTTCGATCTGCGCGCGGAAGACGCTGGGGACCTTGAGGCGTCCCTTTTCGTCGACACGCGCCGGAGCGCTTCCCCGAAAGCGGTCCATACTTCGATTGGCGCGGCGATCCGTAGATCACCGCCACTTTCTCCCACTTTTTTCCAGATTAGGCCACTTGTCGCGGATGTTAGGAGCGGCAACTTTGTTAGTCAAGAGAAAGGAAATCCCTAAAAAAATTAGGGGCGTAAAGCGAGCGCAAAGGAAATCAACGGGAGCGACTTCCGCGCGAAGGACTCGCTAGCGCACTCCATCGCCACAGGTTGCGGTCGTACGACTCCGCGTCCGCTACCGCTGGAGGATTTTTCGCGCGCGAAGGATGCGGGTGAAGTTTCCGAAGAGTGTTCGAACCCGATTCGCTCGCTACTCGTGCCAGTCGTCGGTCATCTCGAGCCAGAACGCGAGCCCGCGGTGCGCCCCGAAACGAGCGTATCGGCGCGCAATCGAACGATCCGTCGCGCGAGCGGGACCGGGATAGCGCCTCCGGTACTCCTGGCGCGTCCAGGAGTCGAGCGCGTAGAAGTCGTGCCGCCCGACGATTCGAATGAGCCCCTCGGCGGCGTACGGACCGAAGCCCCTCTCCGAGACGATCGCGTCGCGCAGCTCCTCGGAAGAGAGCGTGCCGTCCTCCCAGCGGGAGAGGTCGAGCTTTTTAGACGCCACGCGCTTCGCGAAGTCGCGGAGGGCCTGCGCGCGATAGCCGCAGCGAACGCGTTTGCCGATCGTCGCGACGGAGAGCCTCGCGACGGACTCCGGCGTCGGGAACGCCCGGCCGTCCGCTCCGGCAAGCCCGATGAGCCGCGTCACCATTCCCTGAGTCGCGGCCCAGGAGCAGTTCGTCGTGAAGAGCATCTTCACCGCGTCCTCGAAGATCGTCGGCGCGCGAAGCATCCGGGCGCCGCGGCCCTGGAGAGCGGCAGCGAACGCGGGCTCGGCGGCGAACGACCGGGCGGCGTCCGCGAAGTCGAGATCGAGAGAGAACACGCGCCGCGTCAGCGCCCGGAGACGCGGGGCGTCGATCCCGTCACTGCGCGCTTCGAGATTTCCGCCACGAACGCGGAAGGTGACCTCGTGGGCTTTCTCCTCTCCCCTCCGGGGAGAGGGCCGGGGTGAGGGGTTGGCATTGCCGAGACGTGCGTCCGAAGAACCCCGCCCTCCCTGTCGTACGAGAACGGCGCCAGGTTGTACCAGCCGTGCGACCGCACGGTGCCGTCGAGGGAAAAGCCGGAGGGGAGGACCAGCCGGACGAGAGCCAGGGCTACGACTTCTTCGGGTCTGCGGATCCCTCGACCTTCTTCGTCTCGAGCGCCGGATCGTAGATCTTTATGAAGGCGTCGCGGCGGAGCTTGTCGATGTATTCGGTGTATCGCTTGTCGTAAAGGTCATCGCCGATCCGGGCGCGCAGATCCTCGCGAACCTCCGCGAACGGGCGATAGCCCGCCGGCCGGCGATCGGTGACGTGAAAGAGGTGGATCGAGGACGAGAGAAGAACCGCCGGCGGGTACTCCTGCGCCGGGTCGGAAAAGACGGCCGCATCGAGCGCGGTGACGAGCTCGCCCTTGTTCACGCTGCCGAGAGCGCCGCCCCGGTCCTTCGCGTTTCCTTCCGAATACTCCTTCGCGACGTCCGCGAAGGGCGTTCCCGCGGCGACCTTCGCCCGGGCCTCTTCGATCCGCGCCGCGGCGCGAGCGCGCGCGGCCGGGTCGTTCGCGTCGAATCGCATGACGATCTCGGCGACCTGCGCCTGCTCGACGACCTTGTAGAGCTGCTCCTTGCGCCGCTCGTACTCGAGGCGGAGCGTGTCGTCGGACATGTCGAGCTTCGAGCTGATGTCGCGCCCGACCACTTTCTGCAGAGTGATCGTGTTGCGCATCTGCCGCTTCAAGTCGTCGCGCGTCAGGTTGGAACCCTTGAGCGCGGTCTCGAACTCCTCGTCGGTGGCGAGGTTGTACTGGCGCTTCACGCGCTCGACGGCCACTTCGACCTCTTCGTCCGTCGCCGCGACCTGGAGCTCCTTCGCGCGCTCTTCGAGAAGCCTCTCGTCGATGATCTCGGAAAGGAGCTTCCGGCGCGCCTCGAGCGGGTTGGTGCCCGCCTGCGGCGCCGACTGGAACACCGCAAAGCGCTTCTCGAAGTCGCTGTGCGTGATCAGCCGGTCGTTGACTCGAGCGACGATCTTTTCGACGAGCTCGGCGGCCGGAGCCGCCGCGGTGAGAAGAAGCAGAAGGGCACCAATCGCGAGGTTTCGCATCGAGCCTTCATAACACGAGCCCGGACCGCGAATTTCCGCCCTTCCGGGCGGGCTCCTACGCGGCCTCCCGCCTTTCGAGCTCGCCCAGCCAGGAGAGAAGCGCGGCGAGGAGCTCGTCCCCGGAGGGGGCCGGGAAGGACAGGATCCCGCCGGGCGAAAGGGCCGCGCCCGGGGTCCCCCGAACGAGCGCCGTCAAACGCTCCGCGTCCACGCGGGCGTCCTCCGCGAGGCGCAGGTGGACCCGGCCGGCCTGGCGGGTCATCGACGTGACCCCGAGCCGTTCCGCGCGGTTGCGCAGCCGCGAGTACTCGATCAGCCGGCCGACCGACGGCGGGGGCTCGCCGAAGCGGTCCGCGATCTCGCGCCGCGCGTCCTCGAGCTCCGCGTCCCCCTTCGCGCGCGCGACCTTTTTGTAGATCATCATCCGCCAGTTCTCGTCCGCCACGTACGCGGGAGGAATCGTGAGGTCGAGGCCGAGCGAGACCGTCACCGTCCGCTCCGGCACCGTTTCCTCGCCCTTCATCTCCGCGACGGCCTCGTCGAGCATCGAGAGGTACATCTCGAATCCGACAGCCGCGATATGGCCGGACTGCTCGCCGCCCAGGATGTTTCCGGACCCGCGGATCTCGAGGTCCTTCGCCGCGATGCGAAAGCCCGCGCCGAGATCGCAGAACTCCTGGATCGACGCGAGCCTTCTCCGGGCAATGTCCGAGAGCGCGGCGTTCTCGGCGACGAGCAGGTAGGCGTACGCCGGCTTGTCGCTCCGCCCCACGCGGCCGCGCAGCTGGTAGAGCTGCGCGAGCCCGTACGTTTCCGCGCGGTCGATCAGGATCGTGTTCGCGCTCGGGATGTCGAGTCCGTTTTCGATGATCGTCGTTGCGAGCAGAACGTCCGCGTCCCGCGAGTAGAACCGCATCATCGCCTTCTCGAGCTCGGTCTCCCGCATCGCACCGTGCGCGACAGCGACGCGCACGTTCGGCAGCAGCGCTTCGAGCTCCAGTCGGACGCGGCCGATCGACTCGACCCGGTTGTGAACGAAGAAGACCTGGCCGCCCCGGTCGATCTCCGCCTCGATCGCCTCGCGGATGACGTCCGGCTTCGAAGGCACGACCTGAGTCTCGATCGCGAGGCGGTCGCGCGGGGGCGTCTCGATGATGGAGAGGTCGCGCAAACCCGACAGCCCGAGGTGGAGGGAGCGCGGGATGGGCGTCGCGGACATCGAGAGCACGTCGATCGACGCCTTCCACTCCTTCAGCCGCTCCTTCTGCGCGACGCCGAATCGCTGCTCCTCGTCGACGATCAGGAGGCCGAGGTCGCGGAAAGCGAGGTCTTTTCCGAGCATGCGGTGGGTCGCGATCAGGACGTCCACCGATCCGGCGGCGACCTTCTCGACGATCGCCTTCTGCTCCGGACGCGTGCGGAAGCGCGAGAGGAGCTCGATCGTCACGGGGAACGCCGCGAAGCGCCGCTGGAACGTACGGTAGTGCTGGTCCGCGAGGATCGTCGTCGGCGCGAGCACGGCGACCTGCTTTCCGTCGAGCACGGCCTTGAAGGCCGCGCGCATCGCGACCTCCGTCTTGCCGTACCCGACGTCTCCGCAGAGGAGCCGGTCCATCGGCTTGGGCGACTGCATGTCGCGCTTCACGTCGGCGATCGCCTGAGCCTGGTCCGGCGTCTCGACGTATTCGAACGCGTCCTCGAACTCCTTCTGCCAGGGCGAGTCGCGCGAGAACGCGAACCCATCCGCGAGGCTGCGGCGCGCGTAGAGCTTCAAGAGCTGGTCGGCCATGTCGCGCATGGCCTTCTTCACGGACGCTTTGCGACGCGCCCATCCGGCGCCGCCCAACTTGTCGAGGAGCGGCGGAGCGCCCTCCGCCCCGGAGTACTTCTGCACCAGGTCCATCCGCTCGACGGGCAGCAGCAGCCTCTTCTCGTCGGCGTAGCCGATCTCCATGAACTCGCGCTCTTCCCCCTCGATCGGCACGCGTTTCAAGCCCTGGAAGAGGCCGATCCCGTAATCGCGGTGGACGATCGCGTCGCCCAGCTTCAGGTCCCGCAGGTCCGAGAGAAAAGCTTCGGAAGGACGGCCGCGCGCCACCGCGGAGCGCTTCTCCTCGCCGAAGATCTCGCTCTCGGCATAGACGGACGCTCGCGGCTCGCGGAGACGGAAGCCGGCGGAGATCTCCGCGGGAAACGCGACGAGTGCGCCCTCCCGCCGCTCCGACGAGACGTGAAGCGAGTACTCGAGCGCGAAGCGTCGGAGCTTCTCCGGACCCCCCGTCGGGTGCACGGCGACGAAGACTTCCTCTCCGGCCGCGAGCGCGCGGGTCATTTCCGCCGCCGCCTCCGCGGTCCGGCCGGCGTGGCCCGCGATCGCTTCCGCCGCCAGCCGCACGCGCTCCCCGCGCGCCGAAAGGCCGACGCGATCGAAGAAGACAGTTGCCCCTTCGATCGAGCCCCGGATCTTTCCGACCGGATGGAGGAGCTCGTCCGGGTCGAAAAAGTCCCGATCGGGATCGCGGTCAGCGACGATTCGTTCCGCGAACTGGTCGAGCTCCTCGAGGACCGCCGAAGGTTCGAGAACGACGAGGAGCGCGTTCGGCGCGTGATCGAGCCAGCCGGCCGGCATCGGAACGACGGCGGGCGCGAAGACGACCCGCTCGGCCTCCGACGGGGGCCGACCGATCCGTTCCTCGAGGTCCGCGCGCGCCTGCAACGCGTCCTCCGCCGCCGCGAAGGGAGGAATCACCGCGGACGCGAGGCGCTCGCGCGACCGCTGGGTGTCGGGGTCGAAAACGCGAAGCGAAGCGATGCGATCGCCGTCGAGCTCGACGCGCAGAGGCAGATCGCGGTCCGGCGCGAAGACGTCGAAGAGCCCGCCGCGGACGGCGAGGTCTCCCGTCTCGATGACGAGGTCCGCCCGCCGGTACCCGACGCGCGTCAGCTGCGCGACGAGGCCGGGCAGCGAGATCTCCTGCCCCTCTTCGAGCGCGACGGACATGCCGGCGAGCCGCTCCGCGGCGGGCAACCGGGTGAACAGGGAGCGCGCGGGAAGGACGATCGCCTGAACGCCGTCGCGGCGCCCGAGCGCGGAGAGGAGAGCGAACTCGTCCCGGCGCGACTTGAGAGACGGCGGGATCCGCTGGTAGGGAGTCAGCGCCGGCGCGGGGGCGTGAAAGACGCGTTCGAGGCCGGAAGCCGTCAGGTCGGTCTCGAGCCGCTCGGCGTCCTTCTCTTCCGCGACGACGGCGGCGATCGGCCGGTCGAGGTCGAGCGCCAGCGCCGCGAGGAGCGCGCCGGGAAGCGCCCCGGCGCCGCCCGCGATCGTCGTGGTCCCGCGCCCGTCGCGGATCCGGTCGAGAAGCTCCCGATGGGCGGGGAGGTTTCGAGCGAGCTCGGCGAGCAGGCTCAAGGATTCCGGGTAGGTCTTTCCGGCCGGCCGACGGAGCCCTTGAGCTCGTCCACTTTCGCCTTCCAGAAGCGGGCTTCCGCGAGGGCGTCCGCCGCGGCCGACATCTCTTCGGCGAGAGAGCGCTCGAGGCGCGTGAAGCTCTGTCCCGCCGCGACGATCGCCGAGGCGAGTTTCTCCTCCGCCTCCAGGACGACGGCCGCGAGCCTCGCCGGATCCCCCTTCTGCCGGGCTTCCGCGGCCGACTTGTCGAACTCCATCACCTCGCTCCCGAACTCGCGCTTGCGGACCGGTTTGGCGCGTTCGCCCCCGCCGAGCGCGACGAGGAGCAGGCGCGCCCGCTCGATGGGATCGAGGAGCTGCCGCTTCGCCGCGTCGAGAGCCGCTCCGGCCCGGTCAGCGGCCTCCCGGAGCCCCTCGTGCGCCGCCGACTTCTCACGGATCGCCCGGGAAAGAACGCCGTGACGCTCCTCGAGCGCCGCCGCATCCACCGACCAGGAGCGCTCGAGGCCGAACGACGCGAACGCGTCCTGATCGACGTCGGAGAGGGCCCCGCACTCGTGGCAGACGAGGACCGAAAGCCGCGGAGTTCCGCAGCCGGCGCACTCGCCCGCGACCGCCGAAATCATCGTTGCCGCCATTTCGGTCCGTTCATGCAAGCCGGGAGCCGAGAGGGATCTGACCCCTTCGGGATCAGACCCCATCTCAGACCCTCTCCGCGGTCAGCTCCCGTAGCCTCAAGACCGCGGCCTTGACCGCACCGATCGTGTAGTCGACCTCCTCCTCCGTGTTCGAGCGGCCGAGCCCGAAGCGGATCGAGGCATGGGCGAGGTCGTCGGAAACGCCGAGCGCCTTCAGGACGTGCGACGGGCGGAGGGACGCGGACGTGCAGGCCGACCCGGAGGACACGGCGACGTCCTTCAACCCCATGAGGAGGGCTTCCCCCTCGACGCCCGCGAAGGAGAGGTTCAAGTTTCCGGGAAGTCTTCGCTCCTCGGCCCCGGGCGCGAGTGAGCCGTCGGGCGATATTTCCGGCAGCGCGGGACCGTTCCGGGAGACGTCGGCGACCTCCGCGAGAATCCCTTCGTTCAGGCGCTGGCGCAGGAGCCGCAGTCGCCGGCCTTCCGCTTCCCGCTCGGCCACCGACACCTCGAACGCCCGGCCGAGGCCGACGATCCCGGGGACGTTCAGCGTTCCGGATCGCAAGCCGCGCTCGTGCCCGCCCCCGTGGAAGATCGGCTCGAGCCTCACGCGCGGCTTGCGCGCGCGCACGTAGAGAGCGCCGACGCCCTTCGGCCCGTACATCTTGTGCGCGGTCACGGACGCCAGGTCGACGTCCCCCGCGTCGAACGGAATCTTCCCGACCCCCTGGACGGCGTCGGTATGGAAGACGACGTCCCTCTCCCGGCAAACCTCGCCAATCGCGGCGACCGGGTGGACCGTGCCGACCTCGTTATTGCCGAGCATGAGCGAGACGAGCACCGTGCGGTCGGTGATCGCCTCGCGGACCTGCTCCGCCTCGATCCGCCCCGTGCGGTCCGGCGCGAGGTAGGTGACCTCGAAACCCTCGCGTTCGAGAGCGGCGCAGCAGTCGAGCACCGCGCGGTGCTCGGTCGCGCCCGTGATGACGTGGTTCCCCTTCTGGCGGTACGCCCGCGCCGCGCCCAGGACCGCGAGGTTGTCGCTCTCCGTCGCGCCGCTCGTGAAGACGATCTCTTTGGGCGAGACGCTCATCGCCTCCGCGACCTGGCGGCGCGCCTCGTCGACAGCCGCCTCCGCCTCCCAGCCGAAGACGTGGCTGCGCGACGCGGCGTTGCCGAACGCCCGCGTGAAGTACGGCAGCATCGCTTCGAGGACGCGCGGATCCACCGGCGTCGTCGCGTGGTGGTCCATGTAGATCGGCAGGCTCACAGCCATGAGAAACGCCCAATATGGACCGTTTCAATCCCGCTTTTCAACCGCGCCGAGCGGCGACCGGCGCGGTGCATAATGGGATCAATCCCATGTCGGCTCTCCCCCGGACGGCCACCGACTTTTCGTTCACCTCGCCGAGGCCGAAGGTCCGGCTGGTCAACGCGTTCGCGAGACCGTTCGAAAACGTCGTCGCCACCGCGCGGACGTGCTACTCGTCGAAGGGCATCGTCACGGAGGACCAGGCTTCCGCCCGGCCGGAGCGGCGCGACGCGCTCGCGAAGTCCATCTACGAAGCGGGCCACCACACGACGTTCCAGCACGCGCACTTCCAGTTCGCCCTCGAGAACGTGTCGCGGCAGTTCCTCTGGACCTTCCTGCACAGCCACCCCTTCTACAACTCCGAGCAGGTCTCGCAGCGCTACGTCGAAGTCAAGGCCGGCAACTACGCGGTTCCCCCGATGGGCGCGCCGGAGCGGGAGCTCTTCGAAGCGACCGCGCGGCGGCAGGAGGCGGCCTACCGGAGGTTGACCGAGCTCCTCACGCCGCTCGCGGGCGAGCGCTACTTCGGCCTCTTTCCGGGCCGGACGCGCGGGGACGGGCGGCAGAAGTTCGCCGGCTCGGTGCAGAAGCGCGCGCAGGAGATCGCGCGCTACGTGCTGCCGGTCGCGACGTTCGCATACCTGTACCACACGGTCTCCGGCGTCACGCTCTTCCGCTACTGGCGGCTCTGCGAGACCTACGACGCGCCGCTCGAGCAGCGCGAGATCGTGTCGCAGATGGTGGCGGAGGTGCTCCGTCACGACCCGCTTTACGCGAACGTGCTCCAGGATCCGATCCCGCTCGAGGAGTCGCCCGAGTATGCCGCCTTTCAGGCGATGTCCGGCGCGCGCAACTCGCGCCGCGAGTTTCGGGAGGAGTTCGACAGGGAGCTCGGCGATCGGGTGTCGCTCCTCGTGGACTGGAAGGCGAACAACGAGGAGATCCTCGCCTCCGCGGTGCGCGAGGTGTTCGGAGTTCCGCGCTCGGCCCTCTCCGACTCGGATGCGATCGCGATGGCGCTCGATCCGGCGCGCAACACCACGCTCGGCGAGACGCTCACGCTCACGACGCACGGGAAGCTTTCGCGGGCGCTCTTCCACCCGTCGTACACGTTCCGAAAGAAGCTCTCGCACACCGCGGACAGCCAGGACCAGCGGCACCGCATGACGCCGGGCTCCCGGCCCGCGCTCCCCGCCTACCTTTCCGACGAGCCGGACTACGTCCTCCCGATGCTCGTGCCGGAAGTGCCGGAAGCGCTCACGCTCTACGAGGAGACGATGCGGGAGACGTGGGACGCGATCGGGGAGCTCCGACGCCGCGGCGTGCCCGACGAGTTCGCGGCGTACCTCCTCCCGAACGCCGTCGCGATCCGCTTCACGGAGTCCGCGGACCTTCTCAACCTGCACCACAAGTTCGCCATGCGGCTCTGCTACAACGCGCAGGAAGAAATCTGGCGCGCGTCGCTCGACGAGGCGATGCAGATCCGCGACGTGAACCCGCGCATCGGCCCGTGGCTTCTTCCGCCGTGCACCCTGCGTCACCACGCGGGCGTGCGGCCCGTCTGTCCGGAAGGCGACCGCTTCTGCGGGGTCGTCGTGTGGCGGATGGGGGCGGACGAGTACCGGCGCGTCTTTAAAGCTCCCCCTTCTCGAGCCCCTCACCCCCGGCCCCCTCTCCCCGGAGGGGAGAGGGGAGGTTGGCGCCCCGAGAGGGTGCCCATAGATGAGCAAACCATTGCCGGCATGGATGTTGCAGCCTTTTTCTGTGTCCGGCTCTCAACGAACTCCCAGGTCTTCCACCTCTGCCGGGGGCGCGGACAGACGAAACTTTTTTCTTTCAAGGAGGTTCATCCATGGCGTATCAGGACGACGAATTTCGCCGCGGCGGACAGCGCGACGATTACCGCTTCGGTGAAGAGAATCGGGGCCGCGGCGAGTACCGGGAAACTCCGGGACGCGGTTACGACGCGAATCGCGCCGGTTTCGGTATGCCCGGACGCGCGGGCACCGGTCAGCGCGGGTTTTCCGAATCCGAGAGCTACGGCCAGCACCGCGGTTACAGCGAAGAAGGCAACTACGACCCGCAGCGGAATCAGTTCCGCGGCGGCTCGCTGCGCGAAGGCAGCTACGGCCAGGGTTCGCAGGGGTTCGATCGCGAGACCGGAACCTATTCGGGTTACGGGCGGGGAACGTCCTCGTTGGGGCGGAGCTCGCAGGGATTCAGTGGACAGGGGTTCGGCACCTCCTCCGGCTACTCGGAGCCCGGCCGTTTCGGTGAGACTTTCGGGACTCCCGCGCGTACGTCGACGCGGGGCCGGTTCACCGGCCGCGGGCCGAAGGGATACACGCGTTCCGACGAGAGAATCCGCGAGGACGTCTCCGATCGGCTCGAGCAGCACGGCGAGATCGACGCGAGTGAGATCGAGGTCCGCGTCTCCAACGGCGAGGTGACGCTCGAAGGCACCGTCGAGGACCGCTGGATGAAGCGGATGGCCGAGGACCTCGTCGAGGAGTGCTCCGGCGTGAAGCAGGTCAACAACCGCATCCGGATCCAGGCCAACGGCGGGGACCGCGAGATGATCGGCCAGACCGGCGGCAGCCGGGGTGCGACGAGCGGCGGGAACGCCGGCTCGAAGTCGACGAAGAGCTAAACTTTCGGTGTCTCGACCGCGCGATGCGGTCGGACCGCCAAAGCGCCTCGACTCCCAGTGGGTCGAGGCGCTTTTCTTTTCAAAACGCCCGTCATCCTGAGCCCTTCGCCCTTGGCTCTCATCCTGAGCCCTTCGCCCCTGGCTGTCATCCTGAGCCCTTCGCCCCTGGCTGTCATCCTGAGCCCTTCGCCTTGGCTGTCATCCTGAGCGAAGCGAAGGATCTGTGTCCCTCTCGAACGAGGAAGCCCAGATTCCTCGTCGCTCCGCTCCTCGGAATGACAATGCTCCCGCCCGAACGGGCATAGACTTTCGCCCCAACATGAAGAACAAGCTGGTTTCCCTCCTGCTGTTCGGGGTGTGTACGGTTGTCACGGCTGCGGCGCCGTCGCCGTCCGACTTTCTCAAATTCCAGGTCGGTGCCGACCGCAAGGTCGCCGACTACCGGCAGATCGTCTCTTACTTCCGGGCGCTCGACGCCGCGTCGCCGCGCGTCGAGGTCGTCAGCCTCGGGAAGACCACGCTCGGCGAAGACATGATCATGGCCATCATCTCGTCGGAGGCGAACGTCGCGAACTCTCAGCGCCTCCGGGAGATCTCGCGCCGCATCGCCGACCCGCGGGGCCTCTCCGACGCGGATGCGAACGCGCTCGTGCGCGAGGGCAAGCTCATCCTCCTCATCACTTGCAACATCCACTCGACGGAGATCGGCGCCTCCCAGATGGCCATGGAGTGGGCGCACGCGCTCGCGACGGCGGAGGACGCGGAGACGAAGCGCCGGCTCGACAACGTCGTGCTCCTTCTCGTCCCATCTTTGAACCCGGACGGTCAGATTCTCGAGACCGAGTGGTACCGCAAGAACCTCGGCACGCGATTCGAGGGGAGCCGGATGCCCTGGCTGTACCACTACTACACGGGGCACGACAACAACCGCGACTGGTTCATGCTCACGCAGAAGGAGACGCGGGCGATGAGCCGCGTCATGTACCACGAGTGGTTCCCGCAGGTTTTCCTGGACGAGCACCAGATGGGCGCCACCACTCCGCGGATCTTCGTCCCGCCCTACGCGGACCCGGTCGACCCCGACATCCACCCCCTGATCTGGCGCGAGGTGAACCTGATCGGCGCCAACATGGCGCTGCGCCTCGAGCAGGCGGGCAAGTCGGGCATCATCTACGGATACGCGTACGACGCGTACTGGCCCGGCGGCACCAAGAACACCGGGTGGTGGAAGAACATGGCCGGGCTCCTGACGGAGGTCGCGTCGGTGCGGTTCGCGAGCCCGGTCAACGTTCCGGCCGGCGAGCTCGCCGGCGGCCGCAAGGGGCTCATCGAGCACGGCGCGCAGACGAACTATCCCAACCCGTGGAAGGGCGGATGGTGGCGGCTGCGCGACATCATGGATTACGAGCGGATCGCTTCCGACGCCATCCTCGAAACGTGCGCCGACCGTCGCGAGGACTTTCTCCGGAACATGCTCACGCGCTCCCGCGCGGCGATCGCCGCCGCAGCGGGGCCGAAGGACGCCTATCGGCTGCCGGCCGACCAGCGGGACCGCCCGAGCGCCGTCCAGCTCGCCCGCCTGATGAACGAGCACAACGTCGAGGTCTACACGGCGGCGAACGGCGACTTCTGGATCCCGCTCGCGCAGCCCTACGGCAAGTTCGTCCGCGAGATGTTCGAGACGCAGCGGTACCCGGAGGTCAAGCTGGTAACGGGGCGCGAGATCGTGCGTCCGTACGACGTGTCGGCCTGGACCCTGCCCCTCATGATGGGCGTCACCGCCGAGCGCGGGAGCCTTCCCGAGGGGCTCGCGCGATACCGTCCGATCGGCGCGCCGTCCGAGGCACCGCCGGCGGGGAACGCATTCGCGCTTCTGCCCGGCAGCCCCCAGAACGCGAAGGTCGTGAATTCCGCGCTGCGGTCGAAGGGGGGCGTGTGGGTGTCCCGGAGCGTCCTCTCGCACGGCGGCCGGGACTGGCCGGCGGGCACCGCTTTCCTGGACGGGGAGGCCGCGCGCGCGGCCGCCGGCGTTCTGCCGGACTCGGCGGTGGAGTGGACGGCGGTTTCCGCGCTCCCCTCCGGCCTCGAGAAGCTGCGCGCCCCGCGCGTCGCGCTCTACAAGCCCTGGGCCGCGTCGATGGACGAGGGGTGGACGCGCTGGGTGCTCGAGCAGTACGGCTTCGCGCCGAAAAATCTCGACAACAAGACGATCCGTGCCGGCAAGCTCACGGAAAAGTTCGACGCGATCGTCCTGCCCGACGTCTCCCGCGAAGTCATGACGTCGGGCAAGCCGAGGCGCGAAGACACGGACATGCAGTACTTCGCGGAGCTTCCGCCGGAGTACGCCGGCGGTCTCGACAAGGAAGGCGCGGGCGCGCTCAAGAGCTTCGTCGACGGCGGCGGCACGCTCGTCGCGTTCGACTCCGCCTGCGACTACGTTGTCGCGGAGTTCAACATCCCCGTCCGGAACTCCCTCTTCCGCGCCAAGGCCGACGACTTCTCCTCCGCGGGAGCGCTCGTGCGGCTCCAGGTCGACGCGAACCACCCGGTGACGTACGGGATGCCTTCGGAAGTCGCGGCGTTCCTGGACGACGCCGTCGTTTTCGAGACGGCGATGGGCGGCGCGGAGATCGAGCGGACGATCCTCGCGGCGTACCCCGAGTCCCCGAAGGACATTCTTCTCTCCGGCTGGATCCGCGGTGAAGAGCGTCTCGCGCGCCGCGCGGCCGCCGTCGCGGTTTCTTACGGCAAGGGAAAAATCGTGCTCCTCGGCTTCCGCCCGCAGCACCGCGCCCAGACCCACGCGACCTTCCCGTTCGTGTTCAACTCGCTCTACTGGTCGACGGCGAAGTAAGGAGGCTGGCGTGAGCAACCGATTCCGGATCCCCACTTTCGCGATCGCCGTTCTCGGCGCGGCCGTACTCCTCACGCCCGCCTGCCGTTCGACCGAACACACGGTTGCGCGCATCGTCACGCCAACGCCGGGACCGGTCGTGATCGAAGTGGTGCCCACGCCGGAGCCGGCCGCGCCCCGCCCCACGGCGGCCCCGGCGGCTCCGCAGCCGACCCCGACTCCGACGGTGGTTTCGATGCCGGTAGTCACAGCCGCGCCGGGCCCGCCGGTCGACCGCTCCCCCGGCGTTCTCTACGAGGAGCTCGTCCCGACCGCGCGCGCGGTCACGCCCCTGCCGACCCGCACCATTACGCGGGCAGCTGTCCCGCCGCCGACTCGGACGCCGACGCGTCCGGCAGCTCCGCCGCCGACTCGGACACCGACGCGCCCGGCAGCCGCGCCGCAGACACAGACTCCGATGGCGGTCGCCGTGCCTCCCACGCGCATCCCCCCTCCGACGGTCACCGCGATGCCCGCTCCGCCTCCCACACGGGCGGCCACGCGGGTGCCGACAGTGACTCCGGCAAGGCGGCCGGCGGGCCCGGGCGGCGCTTATTACGAGGACGAGCAGGGCAACCCGCTCGGGACACCGACGCCGTAGGGCGAGCCGCGCCCCTTTCGCCTCGCGCCTTTTCGAGACACAATCGCCGTCCTGGTCCTCCGGAGGGAATCAATGAAGGCCAAGTCGCCCCTCGTCCGTTCCAAGCGCACCGAATTGCCGGTCTCCGTCTCGCCCGTCGACAGAAGGCGGTTTCTCGGACAACTCGGAGTCGGCGCCGCGTCGATTGCGGCGCTCACGGCGTCGACGGCGAAGGCCGCGCCGGTCCCTCCCGGCAAGAACGTCGGAGCGTCCGCGGGATACCAGTCGTTCCGACAGGCGCGCGCGTACGAAGTCCGGATGGCGGCGGCGCAGATGGCGCGCGACCGTCCGTTCGTCGCGCACTCGTCCAACGGCGACGAGACCCTCTACGCCAACCGGATCGGAAACTTCTCGAAGGGCCTGCCGCACAACTCTCTGGGCGAGGTCGACGCCGCGGCGTACGGCGCGTTCATGGGCGCGATCGCGAGCGGCACGATGGCGGACTTCGACCGGATCCCGATGGGCGGCACCGTCAAGTTCACCAATCCGCTCGCCGGTCTCGCGTTCGACCTCGAGGGGCCGGACTCGCACCACCTGACCCAGCCGCCGGCGCCGACGATCGCGAGCGGCGAGGGCGGCGCCGATCTCGGAGAAAACTACTGGCTGGCGCTCTCCCGCGACGTGCCGTTCGTGGACTGGGGCACGAGCCCCGCCATCGCCGACGCGGCAGCGGACCTCTCGCGATTCCCCGAGTTCCGCGGGCCGAAAGCCCAGGGCCGCGTCACGCCGGACACGATCTTCCGCGGAAATACCGCCGGCGACCTCGTCGGTCCCTACCTGTCGCAATTCCTCTGGATGGACATCCCCATGGGAGCGCTAAGGGTGGACCAGCGCATCTGGACGATGCCGCAGGGCCGTGACTTCCTCACGACCTACGACGACTGGCTCGCCGTTCAGAACGGGCTCGCGGTCAGCCCCCATCCGCCCGACACGACAGCGCGGTACATCCGCAACCTGCGCGACCTCGGCGAGTGGGTGCACGTGGATGCTCTCTATCAGGCGTATCACCAGGCCTGCCTGATCCTGCTTGGCGCCCGAGCGCCCTTCTCCGTCGGGATGCCGTACGCGGAGTCCGCGACCCAGTTCGGGTTCGGCACCTTCGGCGGCCCGCACATCCTCTCGCTCGTCACCGAGGTCGCGACCCGCGCGTTGAAGGTCGTGTGGTACCAGAAGTGGTACGTGCACCGGCGGGTCCGCCCGGAGGCGTTCGCCGGCCTCGTCCACAACACGCGGCGCGGCGCGGCGAGCTACCCGGTCAGCCGGGACATCCTCAACTCCTCGGCTCCGGACGCCGTCTGGTCGCCGCTTCGGGAGCTACCTTCTCCCGATGGGCGCGCCCGAGGGCTGCCCCACGCATCCGTCCTACGGCGGAGGCCACGCGACGGTCGCGGGCGCCTGCGTCACGATCCTGAAGGCGTGGTTCGACGGCTCCCACGTTCTCTCACGGCCCGTCGTCGCGGATGCCGCGGGAACGTCCCTTCTCGCCTACCAGGGTCCGCCGCTGACCGTCGAGAACGAGCTCGACAAGCTCGCGGCCAACGTCGGAATCGGCCGCAACGCCCTCGGCGTCCACTATCGCTCGGACTACTGGCAGTCGCTCCTGCTCGGCGAGCGCATCGCGGTCAGCATCCTCGAGGAGCAGCGCGACACGTACCGCGAGCTCTGCGAGTTTTCGTTCCGTGGGTTCGAAGGCCAGACGATCACGGTCTAGCTCTCTTCCCCCTCTCCCCTCCGGGGAGAGGGTCAGGGTGAGGGGCTGTAGAAAGTGGGCGCCTCTTCACCGAGATGATGGCCTCTCGCTAGACTGCCCCCGATGATCACCGACGCCCCGACCCTTCGCGAGGCGTTGCGGGCCGCACCCGTGGCCGCGTACCGCGACTTTTTCCGGATGCAGGAGGATCTGCGCGACCGCGGCGACGCGGAGTCCGCCCGGACCCTCGCGGAGGAGCTCTGGTCCGCGATACCCGAGATCTCGTTCGCATCCGACGAGGAGCACGCGCGGTTCCACCACAACGTGGCGGTTTTCTTCGGCAGCCCCGGCGACGCCGCCGACCTCTCGCGTGCCCGGAAGTGCTTCGAGACCGCACTCGCCTGGTGGCGCGAGCCCGAGGAGACCGGCTGGCATGCCCGCGTCCTCCACAACTTCGCGACGGCGCTCGCGAACCTCGGGACGAGCGCGAGCGAGCTCGACGAGGCGATCGAGCTCTTCGACCAGGCGCTGGCGTGGCGCACGAAGGAACGCGAGATCGCGCGCGCCGTGACGCTCCACCACCTTGGGCTAGCGTGGCGCCGGCGCGCGGAGCTCCGGCCCGAGACCGCGGGCCAGGACCTCGAGCGCAGCGCGAACGCTCTCACCGAGGCCGCGACGATCCGAAAGCGGCACGGGCTCGGCGAAGGTCGCGCGCTGTCGCTCTTCCACCTCGGTGTGTCGCTCGAGCGGCTCGCGGATGGCGAGCCCGGCGCGGTCCTCGAGGAAGCCCGCCGGCGCTACGCCGACGCGGCGGAAGCGCTTCGAAAGCCTGGGCATGGAGACGCAGGCGGAGGTCGCGAGGGGGCGGCTCGCCGCACTCGCATAGGGGCGTTCGCCGGTAACACGGTGGCTTCTGCGGTGACTCTTCCTCAGCGCGGGAACAACTGCTCGCGCCAAGGAGGTAGTTATGGAGCTTGCCGCCGGGAAACGAGTCCTCGTCGGTCTCCTCGTATCGCTCCTGGCATTACCCGTCACGCGCTTGTCAGCCGAGCTGTCAGCGGTTGCCACCTCGTGCGGGAGCTTTGGAGCGGCTGTCAACTACCCCGCGGGAGATGGCGCCTTCTTCGTGGCGGTCGGGGAGTTTAACGGCGACGGCACGATCGACGTCGTCGTTACGAATCGAAGTGATGATGACCTCAGTATTCTCCTGGGCAACGGTGACGGGACCTTTCGGGCCAAGGTCGACTACGCTGCGGGCGACTTTCCGTACTCGGTCGCGGTTGGAGACTTCAACGGCGATGGCAAGTCAGATCTCGCCGTAGCGAACGCCAGCGACGGTCCCGTGAGCGTTCTCATGGGAAACGGGGACGGATCCTTTCAGCCCAGAGTCGAATACGCCGTCGGGAGTGACCCGTCCTGGGTCGCGGTGGGCGACTTCAATAACGACGGAATCCGCGATCTTGTCGCCGCAAACTCGGGCGGCACGACCGTGAGCGTGCTTCTGGGCAACGGCGATGGGACGTTCCAGCCGAAAGTGGACTTCGGCGCGGGAGCGGCTCCCTATTCCGTGGCTGTTGCCGACCTCAACTTGGACGGCAGGGCGGACCTGTCCGTGGCCAATCTCAACAGCTTCGATGTCAGCGTCTTGGCTGGAAACGGCGACGGCACGTTCCAAACCGCAGTTAACTACAGTGTGGGTGCCGGCCCGGCTGCTGTAGTCGTAGGTGACTTCGACAATAACGGCTCGCCGGACCTGGCCGTTGTCAACAGCGGCGGCAGCAGCAACGACATCAGTGTCCTGATGGGTAACGGCGACGGTACGTTTCAGCCGGCGGTGGACTACGCAGCGGGCTCGATTCCCACGGCCGCCGCGGTGGCCGACTTCGACAGTGACGGAGACCTGGATCTGGCGGTTGAGAATCAGAGCAGCAGCGACGTCAGCATCCTTACCGGAAACGGCGACGGGACCTTTCAAAGTCCCATCAACCATGTCGTCGGTGGCAGCCCCCAGTTCATTGCCTCGGCGGATTTCAACGCCGACGGAAGAAGCGATGTGATTACCGCCAATTTCAACGACGACAACGTCAGCGTTCTGTTCGACCGAATCGACGACGGCAATCCATGCACGGTGGACACTTGCAATACCTCGACGGGCGAGATCGCGCACACCCCGGGCAACGCAGGTGCTACATGCCGGGCCTCCGCCGGAGAATGCGACGAGAGCGAGAGCTGTACGGGAACCAGCTCCGCCTGCCCGCCCGACGGGTTCAAGGCTTCGGGTACGACCTGCACGGCGGACGGCGATGCGTGTACGAACGACCTTTGTGACGGCAGCTCTGCCTTGTGCACGCACGTCGAGGATGCAGCCTGCACGGCCTGCCTCGGCAACGCGCCGCCCGTCGTTACATTCACCACGGCGTCGAATCCGATGACTATCAGCGGCGGCACCGCCAGTGCCTCCGCAGCATTCAGCGATGCGCCCGGTCAGACGCACGCCTGCTCTATCTCCTGGGGCGACGGGTCGGCCGACACTTCCGGCACCGTCGCCGAGATCAACGGCAGCGGGACCTGCACGGGGTCTCATTCGTACGCTGCCCGGACGACACCGGCGGTCTACGCGGTGACGATCACCGTCACAGACGACTGCGGCGGGACGGGAAGCGGCGTCACCTACGTCGTCCTGTACGACCCAGACGGCGGTTTCGTGACCGGCGGTGGCTGGATCAACTCTCCGCCTTTGGCGTATCTCCACGATCCCAGTGTGGGCGGAAAAGCTAACTTCGGGTTCGTGTCAGGCTACAAGAGGGAATCCACGATCCCCGAGGGCAGCACCAATTTCCACTTCAACGCCGCGGGCTTCACGTTCGAGAGCGATGCCTACGATTGGTCGTAATTTCCGCCCCAAGGCGCGGTACCGCGGGACCGGATTGGTCAACGGTGTCGCCGGTTATGGTTTCGAACTGACGGCGTGGGATGGGCAGGTCGGCGGCGGCGGCGTTGGTCGACAGGTTCCGAATCAAGATCTGGTTGGGAAATCCCGGCAACGTAATCTACGACAACGAGCGCGGTAACCCCGATGGCACCGACCCCACTACAGCGCTCGGCGGCGGCAGCATCGTGATCCACAAGAAGTAGCGACATCCCGGACTCGAACCAGGGGCGCCGTTCGCGAGAGCGGCGCCCTTCCTGTTTGTCCCCCAACGTCTCCTGATATCGGCTCGGTGCTTTCCCCTCCGCACCTCCAAGCCCTGGCGGTAACGCTTTATCCCCGTCGGGAACTTCTTTACCCAGAATTCACCATGTCCAGCCACGTCGTATGCGTGGACCCGATCACAACTTACGAGTTGGGGAAAGCAGATCGCCTTTGGTTCGAAGGAAAGGACAAGGCGAAGGGGTTACCCCGGCCGTTGCTTTGCACGTGGGGGCATTTCAAGGAGACTCGAAATGAGGGTCACCAGATTCGGGTCGACTCTACTCGGAGCGTTACTGACTGTCCTGGCCCCCCGAGCCGCTCATGCGGCGGGCACCTGGTCGCTGACGGGCTCGATGAGCACGGCCCGCCAGCGACACGGCCACGCTGCTGCCAGACGGCCGGGTGCTCGTCAGCGGCGGTGACACCGAGCGGCGTCCTGGCCAGCGCGGAGATCTACGATCCGGCGCTGGGCACCTGGTCGCCGACGGGCTCGATGAGCAATGCCCGCGCTGTCCACACGGCCACTCGGCTGTCAGACGGCCGGGTGCTCGTCAGCGGCGGTTTCAGCCGGCCTTTCTTGGCCAGCGCGGAAATCTACGATCCGGCGCTGGGCACCTGGTCGCTGACGGCCCCGATGAGCACGGCCCGCTACGGCCACACGGCCACGCTGCTGCCAGACGGCCGGGTGCTCGTCAGCGGCGGTGACAACGGCGGCGCTTCTTGGCCAGCGCGGAGATCTACGATCCGGCGCTGGGCACCTGGTCGCCGACGGGCTCGATGAGCGCTGCCCGCGACGTCCACACGGCCACTCGGCTGTCCAGACGGCCGGGTGCTCGTCAGCGGCGGTCCGCAGCGCAGCCGTCTGGCCAGCGCGGAAATCTACGATCCGGCGCTGGGCACCTGGTCGCTGACAGGTTCGATGAGCACGCCCGCTACGCCCACACGGCCACGCTGCTGCCAGACGGCCGGGTGCTCGTCAGCGGCGGTCGACGGCGGCAGCTTCTTGGCCAGCGCGGAGATCTACGATCCGGCGCTGGGCACCTGGGCGCTGACGGTTTCGATGAGCACGGCCCGCTACCTCCACACAGCCACGCTGCTGTCAGACGGCCGGGTGCTCGTCAGCGGCGGTACACGCCGGGCAACGACGTCGTCAGCGCGGAGATCTACGATCCGGCGCTGGGAAACTGGTCGCTGACCGCCCCGATGAGCGCTGCCGCTACGACTACAAGGCCACGCGGCTGTCGGACGGCCGGGTGCTCGTCAGCGGCGGTTACAACGACAGCGGCTCCGGCCAGCGCGGAGATATTCGATTCGACTCCCCCCTGCCTGCCTCCGCCGTCCGCCATGGTCGGCTGGTGGCCGGGAGAACGGGAATTCGAACGACATCGCCGGGAGCAACGATGGAACCTTCCCGAGCGCTACGTTTGCCCCCTGGAGAGGTCGATCAGGCTTTCCTGCTGGATGGGATCTCTCAGTCTGTCGACGTTGGCAACTCCCCAGCTTGCAGGTGTCCGCGGGAGACTTCACCGTTGACGCGTGGGTGAAGTTCAACGCTCTCTCCCACCCTCCCGGGGTGATGCTTGGAGCTCCGGCGGGCGACATGTCCATTGCGGACAAGATGCTGGGCACCGCCGGAACGAACGCGAACGGCTGGAGGCTCATCAAGCAGGACGACAACCGGTTCTGGTTCTGTTGGGCGGCGGTTCCGGCAACGGCTGCTCCGTCGGACTGCCGACGACAGTGAGAAGTACGACGACGGCCACCACCGGGGGTCTGGGTCACGTGACCGGAGTAAAAGCTTCCTCGACCATCTCGATTTATGTCAACGGAGTTCTCCA
>CAWHTA010000011.1:0-740824 GCA_963832145.1 uncultured Acidobacteriota bacterium | reverse complement strand
GGCGGGGGAAGTCCCAGGAACCCCTTTGATTGTCTTTAACTGAACGGCACCGAGCTTTGTATTGCGGGACCAAGCCTGCCGACGCCGATCGCCTCACGCAGTTTGCCCAGAAAAGGAGCGGCTACGGCCCGTCCGACTGACATGGCAACAACCAGGCTCAACGGCTCGTGCATGGCGCGAAGAATAGACTCTTGCGATGTCCTCGCCGGAGAAGACCTTCGAGCGAGCCCTGGCCGAGCGCGTCAAGGAGCTGACCTGTCTCTACTCGATCGCCAAGGTCGCCAGCGAGCCCAACTTGTCTTTGTCCCAGACGATGCAGCGGATCGCCGAGCTTCTTCCCTCTGGCTGGCGGTATCCGGAGATCGCCTCGGCGCAAATCACCGTCGAGGGCCTGTCCGTCGCGACGCCCGGGTTTGCCTGACCCCTTTCTGTCTGCGCGCCGAGATCGTTGCTCAGAACGAGAGGTGTGGCGAGGTGCTCGTCGTCTACAGCGAGCCGAGACCGAATGGGGACGAAGGGCCCTTCCTGTCCGAAGAACGCAATCTGCTCGACACGATAGCGAGCCGCCTGGGCCTCATTGTCGAGCGACATCGTGCCGAGCGGGACCGCTCGAACCTCACCGACCAACTCCAGCATGCCGACCGCCTCGCCACCATCGGTCAGCTCGCCGCCGGCGTCGCTCATGAGCTGAACGAGCCGCTCGCGGCGATCCTCGGGTTGGCCCAGCTGTCGCGCAAGGCCGCAGATCTGCCCGAGCCGGTCGCCCGTGACCTCGAGAAGATCGTCAAGGCCACTCTGCACGCGCGCGAGGTCATTCGCAATCTGTTGCTTTTTGCCCGACATTTGCCTCCGGAAAAGACGAGGGTCCAGCTGAACGATCTCGTCGAGGAAGCGTTGGCGTTCCTGGAACCGCGGCGCTCGCATTCCGGGATCGAGCTCGTTCGGGCTCTCCAAGAGGATCTACCGGATGTTACGGCGGACCCGTCGCAGATCCGCCAGGTTCTGGTGAACCTTCTGGTCAACGCCGTCCAGGCGATGCCCCGCGGAGGAAGACTGGAGGTCCGGACCGGGAGCGAGACAGACTCCGTTTTCGTGGTGATCGCGGATTCGGGCATGGGCATGAGTCAGGACATACGCCAGAAACTCTATGTGCCCTTCTTCACGACAAAGGACGTCGGCGAAGGAACCGGGCTTGGACTCGCCGTCGCTTCCGGAATCGTCGATTCGCACGGTGGCACAATTCGGGTGGAGAGCGAGGTCAACCGCGGCAGCCGGTTCGAGGTCCGCCTGCCGCTGACACCGCGGCCCTCATGACATGGCGCTCGTGAAGTCTTCGCGTACCAAGCCGACGATCCTGGTCGTAGACGACACTCCCCAAACCGTGGAGGTGATCGAAAGAAATTTGTTCGCGCGCGGATACGAGGTCTTCTCCGCCGGCGACGTGGCTCGGGCGATCGAGATGCTCGACCACGCCCCCGTCGACCTCGTGATCACGGACCTGAGAATGCCGCGGGAGAGCGGCATGGCGCTGGTTCGGCACGTGCGGCAGAACCTCAAAAACACTGAAGTCGTGATGATGACCGGATTTGCTTCCGTCGGAGGCGCCGTGGAGGCCGTCAAGGCCGGCGCAGACGACTACCTCGCCAAGCCCTTTACCGACGAAGAGCTGTTCGGCGCCGTCGAGCGCGCTTTGGAGAAACTCCGGCGGCGCCGAGCCGGGCACGTCGATTCACCCGAGCCCGTGAAGCCGTACGGCCTCGTGGGGGAATCCGAGGCGATGCGGAAAGTCTATCGGGACATCGAGAAGGCGGCGGGCAGCAAGGCGACCGCGCTGATCACCGGCGAGAGCGGCACGGGAAAAGAGCTCGTTGCTCGAGCGATCCATTACGGAAGCTCCCGGCGCTCCGCGCCGTTCGTACCGGTGAACACCGGAGCCATCCCGGAAGCGTTGGTCGAGAGCGAGCTCTTCGGCCATATCCGGGGAGCCTTCACCGGGGCGACCGAAACCCGCGCCGGGCTCTTTCAGTCCGCCGAAGGCGGAACGATCTTCCTCGATGAAATCAGCGAAGTCGGTCCATCGATGCAGGTCAAGCTTCTGCGCGTCCTCCAGGAAAAGGAAGTGTTCCTGCTTGGCTCGCGGCGCGCACGGAAAGTCGACGTTCGGATCCTCGCCGCCACGAACAAAGACCTGCGATCACTGGTCGGGAAGGGGATTTTCCGGGAAGACCTCTTCTTCCGGATCAACGTCCTGACGCTCGACGTCCCGCCTCTGAGAGAACGGGGAGAGGACGTTCTCCTCCTCGCCCGGCATTTCGCGTCCAAGTTCGCGCGCGAGCTCGAAAAGCCCGCTCTCCAGTTCTCGGACGATGCTTTGCGCGCGCTCAAGGAGTACGACTGGCCGGGGAACGTCCGGGAGCTCGAGAACGTCGTCCAGCGCCTCGTCGTCATGCACGAAGAAGCTGTGATCGACGTGGCCGATCTTCCCTCGCTCATGCGCTTTTCGGCACCTCGCGGGTCTGGCCTCCACCGGCGGCTCGCCGAGGTCGAGGCAGAGCACATCCGAGGCGTGCTGGCGGCGGCCCGGGGGAACAAGACCCGGGCGGCGGAGATCCTCGGAATCGACCGGAAAACGCTTCGGGAGAAGCTCGCCAGCGCTTCGGACAAGAAAAGCTAGAAGACCATCCCGGCGACCGGCGACGCGCCGGCGCAACTCTCCCCAGCGGGGTGATTCCCCCCGGCCGCGCTGCGGGCGCCTGTCTGTGGCGCCGGCAAAAGGCGTTCCGGCGCCAAACAAGACGTTCGAGCAAGGCCCGTGCTTCCCGGGGGTTATGTGAAGTGAGTTTGCATTGCTGCCCCGACGATTCGCAACAACGAGCTGGTATCGGATTTGACCTATCTCACGGGTGACACAAAAGGAGATGAGTCATGAGAAGTCCGTACACGGGAGTCCTGCCACTGCGGTCCGAGCTGATGAGCGAAAGCAGAAGAAGTGTTGTGAGGACCAGGAATGATGCGGTAGCGCCCTCCGCCGAGGCACGAAACCCGGAGATGGACCACGGATCGAGGCGGGCTTTCCGGATCCTGCGTTTCGGGTTCATCGTCGCGCCGATCGTCGCCGGGCTCGACAAGTTCTTCAACTTTCTGACGGACTGGGACAAGTACCTCGCGCCGGTCGTCACCGACACGCTGGGAGTCCAGCCTCACACTTTCATGATGATCGTCGGCGCCGTCGAAATCGCCGCCGGTATCGTGGTCGCCCTTTATCCGCGGATCGGTGGTTACGTCGTTGCTGCCTGGCTCCTGGGAATCATCGGGAATCTGCTCGTCCTGGGCGGCTATCTCGACGTGGCGCTGCGGGATCTCGGTCTGCTCCTGGCCGCGCTTGCGCTCGCATCGTTGGCAGAGGCAAACGCGAAGTTTCGCGTATCCGGGCGCGCGGCTCGTTTCCCATCCCGAGGAATACTTCTCCAGCGTGAGCCGCGGTGACGGATCGCCTCTTTCAGACTCTGGGCTTTCTCGGGACTGCGACGGTCGCGATCGGATATCTGCCGCAGATCGTCCATCTCGCGAGAGAGAGATGCTCGGTCGGAATCAGCCTTGTAGCGTGGGGAGTCTGGCTCGCGTCGAGCTTCCTCATTTTCTCGCACGCCCTGCAGAGGCTCGACTCTGTCTTCATCGTCCTGCAGTCCGTGCACATCGTCGCGATCACCGTGATCGTCTGGCTCGCCAGGAAGTACCGGGGCATGACTTGTTCCTTCCACGCGGTCTCGCCCCGTCACTCTGCCGAAAGTGCAGACGGGATGAGGACAGCCTCATGAGCTCGAATCCGCTGTGGAGACTGGCGGAGCTCGGTCAGAGCGTCTGGTACGACTACATCCGTCGGGATCTGTATCAGGGACCGGCCTTGAAACGCCTGATCGAGGACGACGGGTTGAGAGGAATGACCTCCAACCCGACCATCTTCGAGAAGGCCATCCTCGAGACGGATCTCTACGACGAGAGCATGCGGCGTCTGGCGGCGTCCGGAGCGACCTCCGAAACGATCTTCGAGACTCTTGCGGTACAGGACGTTCGCGCCGCCGCCGAAGCCTTCCAGTCGGTCTACGAAGCGACCGGCGGGGACGACGGGTTCGTATCGATCGAAGTGCGGCCGCAGCTCGCCCGGAACACCGAAGGCTCGGTCGCCGAGGCGCGCCGCCTCTGGAAGGCGTGCGATCGCGCCAACGTCATGGTCAAAATCCCGGCGACGGAGGAGGGTATCCCCGCGATCCGCCGGTGCCTTGCCGAAGGGATCAACGTCAACATCACGCTTCTTTTTTCGGTCCGGCGCTACTCGCAGGTCATGGAGGCCTATCTCGACGCAATGGACGAGCGCATCGCGAAAGGGCAGCCTGTGGACCACATCCGCTCCGTAGCGAGTTTCTTCGTCAGTCGCGTGGACACGAACGCCGACAGGAAGCTGGACGACATCGCTCGAGATGCCGGTCGCTCGCACCGCGAGAGGCAGCGCGCCCGTGATCTCCGCGGAAAGCTTGCGATCGCCAACGCGCGTATGGCCTACCGGGCGTTCCGGGACGTCTTCGAGAGCGCTCGCTTCGCGCGACTGGAGGAAAAGGGAGTAAGCCTCCAGCGCCCATTGTGGGCCTCTACCTCGACCAAGGATCCCGCGTATCCGGACCTGTATTACGTCGAGCCTCTGGTGGCTCCGGAGACCGTGAACACCATGACGCCGGCGACATTCGCGGCGTATCGAGACCATGGCGACCCGAGGATCCGGATCCATGAGCACCTGCCTGCCGCGCAGGGCGTCTTTCGCGGCCTCGCGGAGTTGGGGATCGACGAGCAACGAATATCGAGCGAGCTCGAGGCGGAGGGCGCCGAGAAATTCGTCGACTCTTACGGCAGGGTCTTGAAAGCCATCGAGAACAAGGAGGAGTTGATCCATGCCGCACGATGACGTCCCGAAAAACGCCGGGAAGGTTCTTCCCGACCTTCACGTCGCACTGTATCGGGACCCGCAGGGGGAGCTCCACGGGGTAAGCAGCGTCTGCACGCATCGGGCCTGCGACGTCGGCTGGAACGACCAGGACAAAACCTGGGACTGTCCTTGCCACGGATCCCGGTTTGCGCCGACCGGAGAGGTCATCCGGGGTCCGGCGGTCCGGCCTCTCCCGGTGGCTGAAATACCAGCGTAGATCCGAAGGAAGCCACTCAGGGTCTTCGAGCGCGGCGCCAAATCCGCCGCGCCGGACCAGCGGCTTCAGAAAAATCTGTTCCGGATTGCCACGTCGAGACTCCGTAACGGGTAACAAGCTCCCAGCGGGGTGAATCGCCCCGGCCGCTTCCGGGCCTCCTGTCCGGTCGCGGGCGAGAGAGCCGAATCCGGTTTCCCTCGAGTGCTCTGCAAGTCCTTCTGATCTCGTACTTGGGAGGCTGCCGAGCTCGACCGGCATCCACACGAGGCGGCCATGCGCCCGAGCCGGCAGTGGCACTCAACTTGAGTTACCAACAGTTGACGGTATTCGCCGATTGGATTGATCCGCCGCACACGAGTTGCGAACCGAAAGGAGTCCCGAGATGTCGACAGCGCGCAGGAATTCCGACCGATCTCCCGACCTCATGCTCTACAGCCGCGATGGAAGCGGTCGGCCCGAGTCCGCCTACGAGAAGCCGATGGTTTTACCGGCGCCGGATCAGGCCGATCCGGCGCTCCATGGATGGGCGGATGCGCGCTTTGCCGTCGACATCATGGCCGAGCACGCGCTCTTCTTCGCCCTGCTGATGCCGCCGGAGGTCGCGGGCGCGGAGCGCGCCGAGGCGGAGCGCTTCCACGCCGGGTTCTCGGCGCTCTACAAACGAATCGATGCCGCCGGTCCGCCGGAGCGCAGCGCGCTCAAGCGGTTCGTCGCCGACATCGTCGAGGAGATCAAGCCCTTCATCGCTTACAAGGCCCGGCTGGGGGAAGCCCAGGCCAGCGGGACTCTGCGGAGCCTGGTGTGGCCGCTCTTCTTCGACCACACCCGAAACGAGGCCGAGAGATGGAGTCGCCGTCTGCAGACCGTCGCCCGGGGCGAGTCGGAGTTCGACCGCGCCGAGGTGGCCACGTTCTGGACCGACATCATGGACCAGCATGCGCGTTTCGTCGCGCATCTGCTCGACCCGGACGAGTACGAGCTGATCGAGACCTGCATGAAGACGAGTCGGGTCTTCCAGGATCTGCACGGCGGAGGAGCGGGCGGGGTTCTGAAAGCGCTGATCGACGAGCCGGGGGCCGTGGCGCACTCGTTGACCCAGAACCCGGAGACCGACGCGATCCTGAGCGCCGCGGAAACGATCCTGGACTTCAAGACGAAGACGACCCGCGACATCGAGGCCGGGCGCATCAAGAGCATCATCGATCCGCGGCTCGCAGATCACGTGCGTCGTGAAGCTTTGAAGTTCGTCGACGAGCTCAAGCGCGGGGTCTAGGCCCGCCGAGCATAGGAGTCGGCATCAATTGTCTCGTAAAGGCGAGCGAAAGGAGAAAACCATGACCGAGAAACAGATCTATGTGACCGACTCCGACCTTCAGCGCCTGAAGACCCTTCTCCGGGACAACTGGCGCGATCGCCGGGAGGACCGTGGCGACTTGAATCGTCTGGACTATGAGATCGAGCGCGCGCGCGTCGTCCGGCCGATGGAGGTGCCGAAGGACGTCGTGACGATGAACTCGCGTGTGCGCCTCCGAGATCTCGACTCCGGCGACGCCGTCGAATTCTCGCTGGTGTATCCCTCTCAGCCCTACGCGGCCGGGTCGGATCACCTCGCGGACATGACGGTCTCGGTTCTCGCTCCGATCGGTACCGCCATCCTCGGGTATCGCGTGGGGGACTCGATCGAGTGGGAGGTCCCGGCCGGTGTTCGAAGGCTGAAAGTCGAGCAGGTTCTGTTTCAGCCGGAAGCCGCCGGCCGTTACGACCTCTAGTCGCGGGCGCGTTCGTCCGCTCCGGGGCGGGAAACCTCCGCCCGCCCCGGTTTGATTCTGGGAACCGCTCCTTGCGGTCCTGGAGAGGAGAAAGGAAAAGGAGTCCGGCGACTCAGCCGAACTCCTTTGATTTCTTGGTTGCGGGGGCAGGACTTGAACCTGCGACCTTTGGGTTATGAGATCTCCTTCATCGTCTGCTCGGAGCGAGAAAGCCCGTAAGAACGCGAATTGCCGGGTCGCACGAGTCGACGGATTTCGGCTGCTGTAGCCGCGAAATCGACCGACTTTCGCCCGACCACATCGCAGATTCCGGATCGCGGAAAAGAACTCGATCAGCAGCTCATCCGTCCACGGTCGGTGGAAGCTCGACCATGAGCAGCGCCAACCTCAGCCGCACATTGGCAGGATCGTACAAAACTTTGGAAGGATCGGACAACGATCCGCCACCGCGAGGGCGTATTTTTCGGTCGGAGCTGAGGCACAGGGGCAGTGATGCACGCGAAGCGGCCGTATTCGGACATCCAGACGGTGGCGAAGTTGATCGCCGCGCTCGCGCCCTACGAAGGCAGCTTCGAGCTCCGCCTGCCGGGTGTTCACGCAATCCGGGTCTCCCGCGCGAACAAGGAGCTGACGCACTACGTGCAGCGGTCGTCGCTCGGCATCATCGCGCAAGGGGCGAAAGTCGCGATGATCGGCGACGCGACGTACCGCTGTGAAGCCGGCAACATCGCGCTCTACTCCATCGACGTTCCCGTGGCTTCGCGGGTGACGCGTGCCAGTTTCTCGGAACCTTATCTCGTGCTAATGCTCGATCTCGACCCGACGAAGATCGCCGAGCTCAGTCTCAAGGTGTTTCCGCACGGGATTCCGCAAGCGACGGAGACGCTGCCGCTCAAGGTCGCGGAAGCGGACGCGTACGTGATCGACGCCGCGACGCGACTCCTGGAGCTGATGGCGAAGCCGAGCGACGCAGCGCTGCTCGCGCCGCTCACGGTCGACGAGATTCTCATCCGTGTGCTCCGAAGCCGTGTCGGAAGCCGGCTGGCCCACGTCGGACGGGCCGGATCGAACGTCGACCGGATTGCGAACGTGGTGGCGTCCCTGCGTGCCAACTTCGATCAGCCGATGAGCATCCAGGAACTGGCGTCGGTGGCGAACATGAGCGTCACGTCGTTCCACCGGCAATTCAAGGCGGTCACCGGCATGAGTCCACTGCAGTACCAGAAGGCACTCCGCCTTCAGGAAGCGCGGCACCTGATGCTGACGGCGTCGCTGGACGCCGGAGCCGCGGGGCGGCGCGTCGGCTACGCGAGCCAGTCTCAGTTCAGCCGCGAGTACGCGCGCCTTTTCGGACGCGCGCCGACACGAGACATCGACCGCCTGCGTGGAGAGGGCCTCCAGGGCGTCGGGGAGCGCGCATGAGAGCCTTGATGATCGCGATCGTCGTAGCGATGGCAGTAATTTCCTCGGACACGGTAGAGGGACAGAGCATGGTCATCACACGTGGCGGGTCGAACGCTGCGCAACCGGGTTCCTCCGACACGTTCACCGGCGTCGTGCGCGTGACGCCGCTCTTCGATGCGAACGACGCGCTGCGTGCTTCATGTGCATCGGTCTCGTTCGAGGCGGGTGCGCGCTCCGCGTGGCACTCGCATCCCAGGGGGCAGCTTCTCATCGTGACTACCGGCGTCGGTCGCGTCCAGCAGTGGGGCGGCGCGATCGAGGAGATCCGCTCCGGTGACGTCATCTGGACGCCGAGCGGTGTGAAGCACTGGCACGGCGCGGCGCAGGCGACCTCCATGACGCATCTCGCTCTCCAGGAGGCTGTCGGAGGAAAGGCGGTCGAGTGGATGGAGAAGGTCGCGGACGAACATTACAACGCCACCGTTGCGACGCCTCCGTCCGCCGCTGCTCCGACTGCGCCGACGGATGCGCGCAAGTCCTTTGGCGACATCGCGCCCGCGCTCGCGCAATACACGGATGAAGTACTTTTCGGCGACGTGTGGCGGCGGCCCGCCCTCAGTCTGCGGGATCGCAGCCTCGTCACCGTCGCGGCGCTGGTCGCCGGCTATCGGACGAACGAACTTCCGTTTCATATGAAGCGCGCCCTCGACAACGGCGTGAGCAAGAACGAGCTGATCGAAACCATCACGCACCTCGCCTTCTACTCCGGCTGGCCCACGGCGAACTCCGCCCTGCCCATCGCACGTCGCGTCTTCGACGAAATGAAGCAGACGAGCAAGGAGAGACAGCCATGAAGGGAGCTGTCCTGTACGGCCCGCGCGACGTGCGCTTCGAGGAGCGCGAGACCCCGAAGATCGTCCAGCCGACGGATGCCGTCATCCGGATGCCCGCCACGTGCATCTGCGGGTCGGATCTTTGGCCCTATCGCGGCATCAGCGCAATCACGGAACCGACGCCGATGGGACACGAGTACTGCGGCTTCGTCGAGGAGGTCGGCCGCGCGGTCCGGTCAGTGAAGCCGGGCCAGTTCGTCATCGGCTCGTTTTTCGCGTCTGACAACACGTGTCCTGTCTGCCGTGCCGGCTATACGACGTCCTGTCAGCACCGCGAGCTCGTCGGTGGCGCCCAGGCGCCGCGGCTGCGCGTCCCGCTCGCGGACGGAACCCTCGTCCCTACGCCGGATGTTCCCCCGGACGACACGATCCCGGATCTGCTGGCGCTCTCCGACGTGATGGGCACCGGCTGGTTCGCCGCCGAAGCCGCCAACGTGAAACCGGGCAACACGGTCGTCGTCGTCGGTGACGGCGCGGTCGGGCTCCTCGGCGTTCTCTCGGCGCGCCAGATGGGCGCCGAGCGGATCATCGCGATGAGCCGCCACGCGTCGCGTCAGAAGCTCGCCCGCGAGTTCGGCGCGACCGACATCGTGTCCGAGCGCGGAGACGAAGGGGTGGATCGAATCAAGGACCTTACAGACGGACTCGGCGCGGACTCCGTGCTCGAGTGCGTCGGTACGAAGGATTCGATGATGCAGGCGATCCGTTCGACGCGCCCGGGCGGTCACGTGGGCTACGTCGGCGTGCCGCACGGCGTCGAGATCGACGCCGAGGAGCTGTTCTACTCGCACGTCCATCTCCACGGTGGCCCCGCCCCGGTGCGCCGCTTCCTGCCCGAGCTGATCAACCTGGTCTGGACCGGGAAGATTCGCCCCGGGAAGGTGTTCGACCTCACCCTGCCGCTCCACCAAGTGGCGGAGGGCTACCGGGCGATGGATGAGCGCCGCGCGATCAAGACGCTGCTGCGGCCGAACGGGACGAGCTGACCGATGCCTCACGCGAAGGAGGGCGATCCATGAACCAGCTACGCGACCATTCGAGGAGAGAGTTTTTCCGCCAGTCCGCGGTTCTCGGTGCCAGCGCCGCACTCGCGGGCGGCGTGGGAAATGCGCTCGCCGCAGAACCGTCCAGGTACGGACGCGGCCCGTATCGCACGGAGGGTATGGCCGCATATTCGGCGACCGGCCCGATGCGACGCATGACGTTCGACCGTCGCGCGCTCGGCCCCAAAGACGTGGCGATCAAGATCCGGTACTCCGGCGTCTGCCACTCGGACATCCACACGATTCGCGGAGACTGGGGTCCAGTCCAATACCCGCAGATCGTTGGGCACGAAGTCAGCGGCGAGGTCGTCGGTGTCGGCTCCAGCGTCAGGAAGTTCACCGTCGGGAACCGCGTCGGTGTCGGGACGATGGTGAATTCCTGCCGGGTCTGCACGGAGTGCCAGGCAGGCCACGAGAACTATTGCCTGAACGGGAACACCCAGGCGTACGGCTCCAAAGACAGAGACGGGACGATCACTCAGGGGGGGTATTCGAAGTTCGTGGTCGTCGACGAGGATTTCGTCATTCGGATTCCCGACGCGATCGACCTGGCGCAAGCCGGTCCGCTGCTCTGCGCGGGCATCACGGTGTATTCACCGCTCCGCCGATGGTCCGTATCTCCCGGGCAGAAGGTTGCCGTCGTGGGCATGGGGGGGCTCGGACACCTGGCCGTCAAGCTCGCCAACGCTCTCGGCGCCGAGGTGACGGTGTTCACGACGTCGCCGGAAAAGACCAACGACGCGAAGCGCTTCGGCGCAAAAGACGTCGTCGTCAACCGGGACGGGGCGGACTTCGCCCGGCTGCGGCATGCGTTCGACTTCGCGCTCGACACCGTCCCCTACAAGCATGACCTGAATCGGTTCATCCCACTCTTGAAGCGTGATGCCACCTACTGCAGAGTCGGCGTCGGCAAAGTCGTCGATTCCAACGAAATCGGCCAGATGAATCTCGTCCTGTATCGAAACGCACTTGCGGGGTCGAATACGGGCGGGATCGCGGAAACGCAGGACCTGATTGATTTCTGCGCCCGCAACAAGATCACGCCCGAAATCACGAAGATCCCGATGAGCAGCATCGATGACGCGTGGCAGAGAGTCGTCGCGAAGCAGGCGCGGTATCGCTTCGTCATCGACACGGGTGCGTGACACGATCCATGGAGCTAGGACTCTTCATTGCAGCAATCGCAATGGCGACGTCCGGGTACGCCCAGACGAACACCAGTACACGACAGGCATCCCCGGAAGTGACCGCTATGAAGATTCGTCTCACGATCGGCGGCATACGGATCACGGCGACCCTCGAGAACAACGCGACGGCGCGCGACTTCGCTTCGCTGCTTCCGTTGAAACTCACGCTGAAAGACTACGCGTCGACCGAGAAAGTCAGCGACCTTCCGCGGCGGCTCTCGACGAAAGGCGCACCGCCAGGCGCTGATCCGTCCGTGGGCGACATCGCGTACTACGCACCCTGGGGGAACCTCGCCATCTATTACAAGGATTTCGGCTATTCGAAGGGGCTAATCAAGCTGGCAACGATTGATTCCGGCGTTGAGGCGTTCCGTCGCTCTGGCGCGTTCCAGGTAGTCATCGAACGCGAGGGGTCGCGATGAAGCGCGTGGTCGCAAGACGAACTGCGGAGCATCGAGGCGAACGACGACCTGCACATCGCTCCTTCCGTGAAGAAAGACGCACGGCACGCGGATCTGGTCCGCGGTCGTCGGAAACACGCTCGACTTTCGTCCGCGCGGCTACGGGACGACGCGAAATCGCCGACCCGAAAGAAAAAGGAGTCAGGCGACCCCGCCCAACTCCTTGATTTGAATGGTTGCGGGGGCAGGATTTGAACCTGCGACCTTTGGGTTATGAGCCCAACGAGCTACCAGGCTGCTCCACCCCGCGTCAGGAAGGCGGACCTTATTCGAATAGCGGGAGCGGGGTCAAGGACGGCGATTTCCAGTCATCCTGAGCGAAGCGAAGGATCTGGTGCCTGTTCATCTTCCAGAAGGGACCAGATTCCTCGTCGCTTCGCTCCTCGGAATGACAGAGAGATGCCCCTCGGAATCACAGTCTTCGACTCGTGGGGATCAAGCGGGTGGGAGCTTTTCGGTCCGAACCAGATTCTTGTCCCACTTGCCGAGGTCCGCGGCCGCGGCGTACGTGTCTTCAAGAAACCAAAGGAGCTCACGGTCGGGATCCTTTGCGGTCCGCACCGCGTCGTAGGGCAGGACCCACTCCCCCATCGCCTCCGGAAACGTCGCCGCCGCGGAGCGGAGCTTGATCTTCGGGAAGCCGTCGGGCGCCGGGTGCGCGTACGCGTAGTAGGCAGCCTGCGGGAACGGGCCGCCGACGTTGCCCGGCCAGAAACCGAACGCCGCCTGCTCGTGAGTCGAGGCTTCGCGGACGACCCATTTCGGCATGTGCGGCTGGGAGAAGTCCAACGGCGTGGCGGGACGCCCGGAGAAGAGGGTGAGCGCGAGGTCGAAGCTCCCCCAGAAGAAGTGCACGGGGCTCGCCTTGCCGAGGAACGTCGAGCGGAACTTCTGGAGGACTCGGTGCGACGTTGCAAGCGTGCGCCAGAAGCGCTGCGCGTACTCGGGATCGTAGGAGTGATGGGTCTCGTCTTCCGGGAACGGGATCCCGCCGGCGATTTCGGAGGGGTGGGTGTGGATCTCCACCGGGAGCCCGAGCTCTTTCAGCGCGGAAAGGACCTCGCGGTAGAACGTCGCGACCGACTTCGGCACGAGGGGGATCACACGACGTTCGCCGTCGACGGTCTGCATCAGAAAGCCGATGCTCGAGGAAGTCGAACTCCATCCCGAACAGTCGGTCGCCGTGCGGAACGAGCGACGTCGTCAGCCCGCGCGGCGTCACGTAGAGTGTCGCGTGCCACGAGTGGTTGACCCACGGCGTCTGAACGAGACGGACTTTCCCGACGATCTGGGTCCAGAGGTGGAGAGTGTCGCGGGTCTCCGCCCACGCCCCGAGCGGGATCTCGGGCCAGGCCGCGGCGCTCACGACGCGAGCTCCAGGAAAGTCTCGTCCACGTAGCACCACAGCCAGTCCTCGCCCGGCTCGAACGACTTGACGATCGGGTGGCCGGTCGCGCGAAAGTGTTTCGTCGCGTGCTTGTTCTTCGAGGAGTCGCAGCAACCGACGTGGCCGCACTTGAGGCAGAGGCGGAGATGCACCCAGTCGTCGCCGATCTTCAGGCAGTCCTCGCAGCCGTCGGCGCTCGGCACGACTTCGCGGATCATTGAAACGTGAGGGCAGGTGTCCATGGGCGCCTCCGTCGTAGGTATGCGGGCGAGGCGAGGTTCGGTTCGGACCCTACATCAAGAGGGACACAGATCCCTCGCTTCGCTCGGGATGACAAGCCTTCTCATGTCATTCCGAGGAGCGAAGCGACGAGGAACCCCTTGCGTTAGCGCAGGGGGTCCTTCGCGGAGCCTGTCCTGAGCAAAGCGAAGGGCTCAGGATGACAGGGCTAGCTGTGCTACCGCGGTACGGGAGTGACCCTCGGGGTTCGGGCGCCCGCCGTCGGGGTCGGCGTCGCGGTGGTGGTTCCGGAGAGGCTTCCCGAGGGGTACAGGAGGACGAGGTCCTCGGGGTGCACGAGGTTCAGCTCCTCGCGCGCGACCTTCTCCGCGGGGAACTCCTCGCGGTTCGCAGCGACGATCGCGGACGTCAGCCGCTCCTTTTCCTTGCGTTCCGCGTCGATCTTCCGGTCGAGCTCCTTCACGTCCTCCTTCGCCTTGCGAAGCTGCAGAACGCGGCCGTCCGTCGTCAGGAGCGCACCCAGGAGGAGCGCCGATACGGCGAGCGAAATGAAGAACGCCTTGAGCGGCTTCGGCTCGCGAAGGGGCTTGCCCGCGGGCCGCGCCGTCACGAGGGGAACGCGCTCCGACCCGCGAAGACGCCCGCCTCGGCGAGGTCCTCCTCGATCGCGAGAAGGCGGTTGTACTTGGAGAGCCGTTCGCCGCGCGACGCGGAGCCAGTCTTGATGAGGCCGCTGTTGACCGCCACCGCGAGGTCCGCGATCGAGTCGTCGCACGTCTCGCCGGAGCGGTGCGAAACGACGGTGCGATATCCGGACGTCTGTGCCAGCCGGACGGCTTCGAGCGTCTCGGTCACGGTGCCGACCTGGTTCAGCTTCACGAGGAGGGCGTTCGCGATCCCGTCCTCGATCCCGCGCGCGAGGATCTCGGAGTTCGTGACGAAGACGTCGTCGCCGACGAGGAGCATCTTTTCGCCGAGGCGCTCCGTCATGGCGATCCAGCCGGATCGGTCCCCCTCGGCGAGGCCGTCCTCGATGGAAGCGATCGGATAGCCGGCGGCGAGCTCTTCCCAGTACGCGACCATTCCCTTCGAGTCGATCGTCTTTCCCTCCCCGGAAAGGACGTACTGGCCGTCGCGGAAGAACTCGGACGCCGCGGGATCGAGGGCGACCACGATGTCGTCGCCGGCGGCGTAGCCCGCCTTCCCGATGGCCTCGACGAGCAGGTCGAGCGCCTCCCGTGCGGTGCCGATGTCCGGGGCGAACCCGCCCTCGTCGCCGACCGCGGTCGAGAGCCCGCGCGAGTGGAGAAGCTTCTTCAACGCGTGGAACGTTTCGACCCCCGCTCGGAGCGCTTCGGAGAACGTCTCGAAACCGATCGGGCAGGCCATGAACTCCTGCGGGTCGAGCCGGTTGTCGGCGTGCGCGCCGCCGTTGATGAGGTTCATCATCGGCACCGGGAGCGTGCGGCCTCCGGCGCCGCCCAGGTAGCGGTACAGGGGAAGACCCGACGCCTTTGCCGCCGCGTGGGCGACTGCGAGCGAGACGCCGAGCGTCGCGTTCGCGCCGAGGCGTGACTTGTTCGGAGTGCCGTCGAGCTCGACGAGGATCCGGTCGACCATGGCCTGGTCGCGCGCGTCGGCGCCCTTCAGCTCTTCCGCGATCTCGCCGTTGACGTGGCCGATGGCTTTCAAGACGCCCTTCCCGCCGTAGCGCTTCGGGTCGCCGTCGCGGAGCTCGATCGCCTCGCGTTCGCCGGTGGACGCTCCCGACGGGACTCCGGCGACTCCGGTGGCGCCCCCCGACAGCAGCGCTTCCACTTCGATCGTGGGGTTGCCGCGCGAGTCGAGGATCTCGCGCGCGTAGACCTCTTCGATCGCGAATGTCACGACTCTTTCACGAGCTCCCGGGCCGACCGCGCGAGCACGGCGACCTCCTCTTCCGATCGGGCTTCGACGTAAAGGCGGGCGAGAGGCTCCGTGCCCGACTCCCGGATCAGAATCCACGAACCCCCGTCCAAAATCAACTTGATTCCGTCGATCTCGTTCACCGACTCCACGCGTCGTTTTCCGACGCGGTCCGGCGGCGAAGCCTTGAGCGCGGCGAGACGGGCGCCCTCTTCCGGCGTGAGCGGCAGGTCGAGGCGCGTGGAGCGGAACGGGCCGATCTCGGCGTCAAGCTCCGCGGCGAGCTCGCCGATCGTTTTGCCCGTCGCGCCGCACATCTCGGCGACGAGGAGATCGGCGAGAATCCCGTCCTTTTCCGGGACGTGGCCCTCCACCGTCAGGCCCGCGCTCTCCTCCCCGCCGAAGACGATCTCCTTCGCGATCAGCTTCTCGCCGATGTACTTGAATCCAACCGGCGTCTCGTAGAACGGCACGCCGAACTTCGCGGCCACGGCGTCGAGGGCGTGCGTCGTCGCGACGCTGCGGGCGACGCCGCCGCGCTTCCCCTTTCGCCCGAGCAGGTCGCGCGCGAGCAGGGCGAGAACGAGGTTCGGCTGGACGTAGACACCGCGGTCGTCGAGGACGCCGAAGCGGTCGGCGTCGCCGTCGCAGGCGAGGCCGAGGCGCGATTCGCAGCTCCGCACCTCATCGCCGAGGCCGGTCAGCTCCTTCTCGCCGCACTGAGGCGACTCGCCGCCGAAGAGCGGGTCCCGTTTCGCGTTCCGCAGAGCGAGTCGCGCCCCGGCCTTCTCGAGGAAGCCGTCCAGGAAGCCCGCGGACGTTCCGAACCGGAAGTCGAGCGAGAAGTGCGGGTCGTTGGCGACGATCGCCGCCGCATCCGCCTTGGTCGCGAGGTCCGCGAGGTATTCCGGGACCGGGTCGAACTGGGCCGGGACGGAGGAGTCGGGAGGAGGGTCGACAGCGCCGAGCCCGCCGATCGCCGCCTCGATGCGCGCCGTCGCTTCGGGGAGCGCGGGTGCGCCGTCACTCGTGGAGAATTTGATCCCGAGATACCGTGGGGGGTTGTGACTGGCCGTGAAGTTGACGGCGCCCGCCGCGCGGCGGCGCACGATCTCGAACGCGAGCACCGGGGTCGGCACCGGCCGGGAGGAGACTTCCGCGCGGAAGCCTTCTCGCTCGAGGATCCTTCCGGCCTCGGCTGCGAAACGCTCGGCGAGAAACCGCGTGTCGTAGCCGACGAGGACGACGTCTCCCCTGCGGCCGTCCTCCGCAAGTACCCGCGCGATCGCCGTGATGACGCGGCGGGCGTTGCCGAACGTGAACTCCTCGGCGAGAACGGCGCGCCATCCGGAGGTGCCGAACCGAATCGGGGTCATGTGGTGAGCAAGCTAACACGCGCCCGTTGTCATCCTGAGGACCGAAGGTCCGAAGGACCCCCTGCGTTCAGCGGATCCTTCGCGGAGCCTGTCCTGAGCGGAAGGCGTCGGTCGAAGCGCAGGGGATCCTTCGCTTCGCTCAGGATGACAGCCAGGGCGAGGGCTCAGGATGACAGCCAAAGGCGAAGGGCTCAGGATGACACTGATGGGGACGATCCTCCTCGCGGCCGCGTGCGCGGGCAACGGCGCGGTCGAGCCTCCTCCGCCGCCGCTCACGATCGTCGCGCCGGATCTCGATGCTCCGATCGTCGAGGTCTTCCCGCCCGCCGATGCGCTCCCGAAGGATCCGGTCAAGCTCGCGGTGTTCGAGCGCATCAACCGCGACCGGCTCGCGGAGGGGATCTCTCCCGTCCTCTGGGACGAGGCGGTCTCCCGGGTCGCCGACGCGTTCTGCCGGAACCAGATCGCGGAAAACACGACCGGCCACTTCCTCACCGACGGCATCGCTCCGTATGGCCGCACGGCGCTCGCCGGCGTCTTCGGGATGCAGTACGAGAACTCGGTCACCTGGAAGACGACCGGGACCTCGTTCACCGATCCCGCCATCGACCTCGCGTTGAGCGGGCACGCGGAAATGCTCGCCGAGAAACCCCCGTACGACGGCCACCGGAAGACGATCCTCGACTCGGCCGCGACCCACGTCGGAGTGGGGTACGACATCCGCGGCGGCGAATTCCGGATGGCGCAGGAGTTCCTGACCCGGCACCTCGCGTGGCTGAAAATCCAGCGCGTGGGCCCCCGATCGGCGGGCGTCGTCGTCAGCGGAAAGCCGATCGAGGGAAGACGCCTCTTTTTCGTGACGATCGCGTGGGAGCCTCCGCCGGCGCGGCTCACGCGCGAAGCCGCGAGCCGCCGCATGAGCTACTCCTATCCGGTCCCCCTCGAAGCCTTCGTAAAGGAGGGGCTCGTCAACATCCGGATCGTTGGAGCGGTCACGTCCGATCGGATCCGCCTCAACCGCGACAGGGCTTTCGAGTTCCGGTTCACGCCGGACCGGCCGGGCATCTGGACCCTCGTCTTCCACACGCAGCCCCTCCGCGAGGAGAACGCGTCGAGCGGCGGCGTCGCGGTCCTCTGGGTGGATCGGCCGCCACCGGAAGCGCCGGCGATCGGGGCGCCGTGATCACGGTCCTCGTGGTCGGCGAGCCGGAAGACGCCGAGGAGCTCGACCGCGTGGCGGCCCGGAAGCCGTCGCTCGAGGTGCTCCACGCCCGCGACGTCGAGGAGGCGCTCGAGAGGCTCTCCCGCAACCGCCGCATCGACGCGGTGCTCCTCCTCCTGACTCCGGACCGCGCCGCGGAGGTCGCGGAAGTTCTCCGGGAGGAGGACCCTTCCTCGCCCCCGCTCTTCGCCCCGGAATCGGGTCAGCCGCCGCCGGGAGTCCGGAGCCTGACCGCCGCGACGCCCGAAGCGCTTCTCGACGCGGTCACCCGGGAGCTGTCGGGATAAGGCCGACTAGAATCGCCCCCATGGCCGAAACGAACCCGACCGTCGTCATCTTCATGGGCTCCGACTCCGACTGGCCCGTGATGGGCAAGGCCTCGCAGGTCTTGGACGAGTTCGGCGTCGTTCATCTCGCGATCGTCTCCTCCGCTCACCGCAGCCACGACCGGACCGTCCGGATGGCGAGAACCTTCACCCGGCGGGGGACCCGCGTCTTCATCGCCGGAGCGGGGGCCGCGGCGCACCTGGCCGGCGCGCTCGCCGCCGTGACGCCCCGGCCGGTGATCGGGGTCCCGCTCGCCGCCTCCCCGCTCGCGGGCATGGACTCCCTCCTCTCGACGGCGCAGATGCCGGGGGGCGTCCCGGTCGCCTGCACGGCAATCGGCGAGGCGGGGGCGAAGAACGCGGCGCTTCTCGCGGTGCAGATCCTCGCCCTTTCGGACCGCCGGCTGGAAGCTCGCCTCCTCGCCTACCGGGACGCCATGGAGAAGGACGTGGTCCGGAAGGACGCCGCCCTGCAGCGGCAGCGACGGGGAGGGCCCTCCCGCGGTGCCGGCGGCGGGCGTGGTAAGCTCGCTCGCTGAATCTGAAGCTTTCGCTGGTGTCTAAAAGGCACCGGCTGAACGATTTACGGAGCCCCCATGTCAGGCTGTGGCAACGGCGGAGGTTGCGGGGTCGGTAACAAGCTGAACCCCGGCAGTCTCTACATCGGTATCCGGATCAACGACAACGAGGACGGGAAGGCCCCGTTCTGCGACACGCAGGGCATCCCGGTTCAGAAGGGCCAGCGGGTCGTCGTCGAGGGCGAGGCGGGCTTCGAGTTCGCCGAAGTGACCAACCTGCGACCGATGATCCTGAAGCAGTGCCAACTCCGGGACGCGCGCCGGCTGGTGCGGATCGCGACGGACGACGACAAGGCGAGCTACCGGTTGAAGCAGGAACGCGAAAAGCGCTTCTTCGAGGACACCCGGCGAATCGCCGAGGAGAAGAGCCTCACGCTCAAGGTGATCCGCGCCGAGGAGACCTTCGACGGCCGCAAGGTCACCGTCTACTACACCTCCGAGACCCGCATCGACTACCGCAAGCTGGTCCAGGACCTGACGTCCCTCCACCCCCTGCGGATCGAGATGCGGCAGGTCGGTCCCCGCGACGAAACCAAGATGCGCGGCGGCATCGGCCCCTGCGGTTTGACCCTCTGCTGCTCGACCTTCCTGAAGTCGTTCCACCCCGTGACGATCAAAATGGCGAAAAATCAGAATCTTTCGCTAAACCCTTCCAAAATATCGGGGATGTGCGGCCGCCTGATGTGCTGTCTCGCCTACGAGGAGGAGGGTTATCGAACCTCAGCGCCTCCTAAGGCACAGAATTTTCAAGGACCCTCTCCGGTTTAATAACCGTAAAGAGCCCCACCTAATGGGGACCTGGAGAGACAGCAGTGCCGAACCGCAACCCGACGGGGGCCTTCCGCCCCGATGACGACGTCGCCGGTAACCGCAAGCTCATCCGGCCGAACCTCTCCGAGCTCGCGGACCGTTACCCGACGCGCAGCTTCCAGCAGCGCAAGCAGGTACCGCCCGAGCAGACCAACGCGGAGAGCTACTACTACCTCAAGCAGATGGCGGCGAAGACGCCGATGGTCGTCGTTCTGACCGACGGCCAGGAGGTTCGCGGCTGGATCGAGTGGTACGACAAGAACTGCCTGAAGGTCAACCGCGAGCGCGGGCCGAACCTTCTGATCCCGAAGACCTCGATCAAGTACCTGTTCAAGCAGGCGGAAGAAGAGAACCGGCCGGGAAACAGGTAGCTCTCACCTGTCGGTGAGCCGTCATCCTCGCCTGTCATCCTGAGCGCAGCGAAGGATCTGGATCCCTCTCAACAGAGCCACAGATTCCTCGTCGCTCCGCTCCTCGGAATGACAGGGGAAGCGATGTCATCCTGAGCGCGCGAAGGATCCCCGGCTTTGAAGCAGGGGGTTCCTCGTCGCTCCGCTCCTCGGAATGACCGAGGAAGAGGCGCTCCTCGGACTGACAGCTTTTGAGTGGCTTCTAGCGCGCCCCGCGTCCCGACAGCACCGCCGGGACGGTCTTCAGCAGGATCTTCAGATCCAGCATCGGCGACCACGTGTCGATGTACTTCAGATCGAGCTCCATCCACCGGTCGAAATCGACCTCGCTCCTTCCGGACACCTGCCACAGGCAGGTGAGGCCCGGGCTCATCGAGAGCCGGCGGCGCTGCCAGGGCTCGTAGCGCGAGACCTCCTCCGGCAGCGGCGGGCGCGGGCCGACGAGGCTCATGTCGCCGACGATCACGTTCCAGAGCTGCGGCAGCTCGTCGATGGACAGCCGCCGGAGGAGCTGACCGACCGGCGTCAGCCGCGGGTCGCGGGCCGACTTGAAAACGGGCCCCGACATCTCGTTCAAGTGCGCGATCTCGAGCAGGCGGGCCTCGGCCTCCGCCTCCATCGTGCGGAACTTGAATAGCGTGAAGTGCCGGCCGTTCAAGCCGCAACGCACCTGCCGGAAGAAGATCGGGCCGGGCGACGTGAGCCGGATGGCGAGCGCCGCGAGGGCCTGGATCGGCAGCGTCAGGAGGAAGAGGACGAGCGAAAGCGCGAGGTCGATGGCGCGCTTCACGACGAGCTGCATGGGGTTGGACGGCGTCGTCGTGAACGTCAGCAGCGGGACGCCGTCGAGCTCCTCCAAAACCGGCCGCGCGAGCACGTGCGGGAAGATGTCGAGGGAGACGTGCGCGCGCACGCCATGACGCTCCGCGACGAGGAGCGCCTGCTCGTAGTCGCCGAGCTTTCCCTTCTCGATCACGAAGATGACTTCGTCCACGACCTCGCGGCCGAGGAGAGTTTCCAGGTCGCCGATCCGACCGAGGCACGGCCAGCGGTTCGATCGGCGGATCTGGCCGCCGTTCTCGTCGTCGAGGTATCCCGCGACCCGGAAGCCCCAGTGCGGGTGCGCTTCCATGAAGTCCGCGAGCTGCGTCGCCTTCGGTCCGGTCCCCACGAGCAGCACAGTTCGGAAGTTGTAGCCGCGCGACCGGACCCACCTCGAGAGGAGCCGCAGCGCGACGCGTTCGGCCGCGAGAAGGAGGAACGTCACGATGCCGAAGACCGCGAGGAACCAGCGGCTCACGAACTCGAACCGAAGCCCGTAGATGAAGAGGGTCAGGAGCGCGGTGCCGCCGAACGCCACCTTCGCGACGGCCCAGATCTCTTCGCCGAGCGGCAGCGTGCGGTGGCTGCGCCGGAAACCGACCGCATAGAGCATCGGCGCGAAAACCGGAAGGACGAGGAAAACGAGGATCGCGTAGCGCTCGAAGGAGGGCGCGACCGGGAACATGGTCGGCAGGAAGCGCGCGAGGAGCCCGTGGCGAAGCACGTACGCCAGCGGGAGAGCCAGCGCGACCAGGGCGAGCTCCGCCACGAGGACTCCGACGGCGATGGCGCGGGCTTTCTGTTTCAGCATGAAACCGGTTGGCCGCGGCGCGGCCGCGGAGCGCGGGGGATGTTACGGGATGCCGCCTCCGCCAGCAAGGACGCCGCCGGAAAGGACCGCTTCGTAGCGGCTGGCGACGTCTTCCCATCGGTATCGTTCATTCGCGCGTGCTTTAGCCCGCTCCTTCCATACGGACCCGGAAGCGGGGTCCTCTAGGAGGCCGCTCAGGACCCGGGTGAGCGTCCCGGGCTTCCGGGCGTCGAAAGGAAGGCCCGCCCCTCCCGCCACCTCCTCGTTTTCGGGAGTGGCGTTGTACGCGACGACGCGCCCGTAGCCGAGCGCCTCGACGAGCGCCGGGTGCGTGCCGCCGACCTCCGTCGCGTGAACGTACACGGCGGCGTTCGCGAGGAGCTGCCGGTAGCCATCGCCGTAGATGGCGCCGGGAAACCGGACGCGGGGGTCGGCCTGCGCGCGGACGCGCGTGATGTAGTCGGCGGCGTAGGGCGCGTCCCCCACGACGACGAGGGGCCTCTCCCCGGGGACGTCGCGGTAGGCGCGGACGACGGCGTCGGCGTTGTTCTCCGGCTCGAGACGCGAGACGTAGAGGACGTACCCCTCCGCGGAGAGCCCGAGCCGCTCGAGCGTTTCGCGGCCCGTCGGCTCGGGGAGGTCTCCTCCGTAAGGAATGAAGTGGGATTCGAAGCCGTACCGCTCCCGGTAGTAGTCGTGGATCACGCGCGCGTCGGAGATCACGGCGTCCGGCACGATCGTCGAAAGCTTTTCGGAGATCTCGTAAGCGAGGCGCCCCGCGGCGTTCCACTTGCGGCGGTTCCTCTCGAGCCCGTCGACGTTCAGCACGACCCGCGTTCGCCCCGCGATCCGTGGCAGAAAGCACGAGAGCGCGTTGATCGCGTTGCAGACGAGGACCGCGTCGAAGCGCGCGGTCGCGGCGTCCACTCCGGAGAGAAAACCGTGCACTACCGTGTCGAGGTACTTCGTCGGGATCGTCGGGAGGACGCGGATTTTCGCGCCGCGCCACTCGCGGAGACCCGGCTCGGCGTAGCGCGAGCGCGTGTAAACGGTGACGTCGTGCCCGCGGGCGACGAGCCGGGCCGACAGCTCTTCGGCGAGCGTCTCGAACCCGCCATACCGGGCGGGGATGCCGCGCGTGCCGAGGATGCCGATCTTCACAGGTATCAGGTATCGGGTATCAGGTACCAGAGGCGGACTGCCGGCGAAGGACCTTGTCCTCGATCTCGCGCCGCTTCTCCCAGAGGCGCTTGCGGTTCTTCCAGAGCCAGGGGAACGCCGGAAGAGACGAGGGTTCGACGGTCAGGCAGGCGCCGAGGACGACGAGGTCGCGCGCGATCGTCGGAACGAGCGTCCGGAAGAACTCGTCCCGCGACTGGTTGTTGATCCGCAGCAGGAACCGGTTCTTGACGGAGTGGAGGTTTGCCGAGGCCGGCATCCCCCGGCGGCGGTCGGGAAGGTTGCGCCGCCGGTGCCAGGCGACCGCGGCGGGGACGTAGAGGCTCTTCCAGCCGAGGCGCGAAAGCCTCCATGCGAGGTCCGCGTCCTCGCGGTAGAGGAAGAAGTCGGAGTCGAAGTACCCGGTCGAGATCTTCGCCGACTCGAGAGCCTCGCGCCGATAGAACCCGGCGGCGGCCGTGACGCCGGCGACCTCCTCCTCCACGAGGTAGCGCCCCTCCGCCGTCTCCTCCGAGCCGCGGTCGAAGTGTCTCCCGGAGGCGGTGAAGACGATCCCGGTCGAGTCGAGGCGTGGGGTAGGAGCGAGGTCGGGCCCTTCGGCGCGAAGGATCCGACCGGAAGCGGAACCCACGTCCGGGCGAGCATCGAGGCGCCGCGCGAGGGTCGCGGCGAAGTCCGGCGCGAGGCGGCAGTCCGGGTTCAACGCGAGCACGTATCGGCCGGAGGTCTGCGCGATGCCGGCGTTCATCGCGGCGGCGAAGCCGGTGTTGTCGGGGAGGGAGAGAAGTCGCGCCGCCGGCGCGAACCCGCGCGCGACCTCGCGGCTCGAGTCCGACGAGGCGTTGTCGACGACGACGATCTCGAGCGAAACGCCACGCTGGCCGGCCGCCGACGCGAGCGAGAGCGGGAGGTCGGCCGCGGAGTCCCGGGAGACGACGATGATCGATACGGTCAGAGGAGCCATCCGCTATCAGCTATCAGCTATCAGCTATCAGCCAGACCGAGGGCTGCTTTGATCACTTTCAAGTACGCCACGCGGATTCGTTTCGCGGGCGGGGCGGATGCGGGCGAAACGGAAGCGCCGCGAGGCGCAGGGTCATCCCGCCGACGAGAAGCGCGCGGTACGCGAGCCTCGCAACCGCGCCATAGCGTTCGCGCCGGTAGCGGAGCGCGTTGCCGTAGTAGATCGGGAGGAAGCGCCGGTATCCGAGCTCGCCCGAAGAGGCGCCGCCGCGGTGACGGAATCGGGCCGCCGGCCAGTAGAGGATCGGACCCTGCTCGCCCAGGCGGGCGCAGAGCTCGACGTCCTCGAACCACGCGGGCGCGAAACGCTCGTCGAACCCGCCCGCCTGCTCGAACGCGTCGCGCCGCACGGCGAGCGCGGCCCCGGCGGCCTGTTCGACTTCGAGCGGCGAATCCGGGTTCCGATCCGCGTAACGGAAACGCCGGCGCCCCCGGTTGTTCGGCGCGACGTGGTCAAGGAGGAGAAGCTCCCTCGCGTCGTCGCGCAGACGCGGCAGCCGGCGGAGCTGAAACGTGAACTGATCCTCGCGGTCGGGCGGCGCGAGCCGGGGTCCTCGGGCTCCGCCCTCGTCGTCGTCCACGAGCCGCGGCGCGACAGCGACCGCTTCGGGTCTCGAATCAAACGCTTCCGCGATCGCCGAGAACGGTTCCCCGACGGCGCGCGTGTCCGGGTTCAGGAAGAGCAGCACGTCGCCGCGCGGCGCCTGCGCGCCCTGGTTCGCCGCGGGCCCGAAGCCCCGGTTCGTTTCGTTGACGAGGACGGTGGCGTCCGGCCACGCCGCGAGGACGGCGTCCCGGCGAAGGCCGCCCCCGTTATCGACGACGACGAGCGACACGGCCGGTCCGTTCGGTTCCATCCGCCCGCGCGCGGCCGCGAGCGAATCGATCGCGGCGAGAGCGTCGTCGGCGTCCCTCCATGAGACGAGAACGATTCGGATCTCCCGGACCGGCAACGACACCCGTCAGGAACCAACAGCGGCGGCCGGCGGCGGCGCGCCTTCCGCCTCGACCGACGGCCACCGGCGGAGAAGTCCCTTCTTTCCGCGGGCGCGGAAGGCGAGAACCGGGACGAGCGGCCAGACGAGAAGCGGAAGGAGCGTCCCCTTGAGGCCGAGATTCCTCGCGTGGGCGAGGTCCGCGCGAAGGAGCCGCGGCAGGTTGCGCGTCAGGAGATCCCGCTCGAAGTTCCCGAGAAGCGTGCGCCAGCGGTTTCGCGCCGTCCACACCGCGCGACGGAACGGAGTTCGCCGTCCGGTGCGCGATCCCTCGTGCCACGCGACCGCCTGCGGGTCGCACGCGAACCGCCAACCCGCGCGGGAGAGGCGCAGCGAGAGATCCACGTCCTCGTAGTACGCGAAGAAGCGGTCGTCGAAGAACTGCCCGTGACGCGCAAGCCGGGTGAGCGCCTCCCGCCGGAAGAGCGCGGCTGTCGCGGAGATGCCGGGGACCTCGAAGGCCGTGGCGTGGATGCGCGAGGCATCCTCGCCCCCCAGGATCGGCACGGCCTCGCCGCGGTCGTTCCACCGGAAGCCGGCCGAGTCGATGCGGGACGTCCCCTTCTGAACCACGAGACCCTGCACGGCGGCGAGCCTCTCGTCGAGCGCGAGACGCGCGGCCAGACGGGCCGTGTAGTCGGGCGCGAGCACCGCGTCGTTGTTCACCAGGAGCACGTACGGCGCGCGGGTGCGGACGATCCCCTCGTTTGCCGCCGCGGCGAATCCGAGGTTGCGGGAGAAAGCGACGACCCTCACCTCCGGCGCCTCGCGGGCGAGCCGCTCCCGCTCCTCCGGCCGGGACGCGTTGTCCACGACGACGACGGAGAGGTCGATTTCGGTCTGGTTGCGAAGCGAGTGGATGGCTTCGAAAAGCGCTTCGCCGCCGTCCCGGTTGACGACGACGCAATCCACATCCGGAAGCGATGGAACGGGGCTCAAACGGTTGACTCGACTGCCCGAGCGGGATGAAATCGCGTAAGTCATGCTATCACGCGAGTTTCTGCGCGAGAACGCGTCGCGTCTTCTCGCCGAGATGCCGGAGCGCTACGCGGGCTCGGGCATCGAGCGGTTCGTGGAGCTCGACCTCCGGCGGCGGGCCGACGTGACGCGCCTCGAGGAGAAACGCCGGCGAAGAAACGAGCTGACCGCGGTGCGCGGCAAACCGGCTCCCGAGGTCGTCCTCGAGATGAAGGCGCTCAAGGAAGAGATCCGCGCGCTCGAGGAGGAAACGGAGCGGGTCGAAGCGGAGCTCGCGGAAGTCGAGAGCCGAATCCCGAACGCCCCCCAGGAATCGGTACCTCGCGGCAAGGACGAGACCGCGAACCGGGAGGAGCGCCGCTGGGGGGAACCGCGGAAGTTCGACTTCGAGCCGGCGGCGCACTGGGACCTCGGACCGGCGCTCGGGATCCTCGACTTCGAGCGGGGGGCGAAGCTCGGCGGCGCGCGGTTCACCGTGTTGAAGGGCGCCGGCGCGACGCTCTCTCGCGCCATCGCCTCGTTCATGCTCGACCTGCAGGTCCGAGAGCACGGGTACGAGGAGGTGAACCCTCCCGTCCTGAACAACGCGGCGTCGCTCTTCGGCACCGGCCAGCTCCCCAAGTTCGAGGAAGACCTCTTTCGGACGCGTGAAGGCCTCTACCTCATCTCCACGGCGGAGATTCCTCTCACGAACCTTCACCGCGGCGAGATCCTCGACGCGGAAGCGCTTCCGCTCAAGTACGCCGCCTGCACCCTCTGCTTCCGCGCGGAGGCGGGCGCCGCCGGGCGCGACACCCGCGGAATGATCCGTCAACACCAGTTCGAGAAAGTCGAGATCGTGATGCTCACCGCGCCCGAAGACTCCGACGCGGCGCTCGAAACGCTCACCGGACACGCGGAGGAAGTCCTCCGCCGACTCGGGCTCCCCTATCGCGTCGCCACGCTCTGTACGGGCGACATGGGGTTTTCGTCGGCGAAGAGCTACGACATCGAAGTCTGGCTGCCGGGGCAGAACGCCTACCGCGAGATTTCCTCCTGCTCGAATTGCGAAAGCTTCCAGGCGCGGCGCGCGGACATCCGGTTCCGCCGCGGCGCCGGCCAGAAGCCCGAGTTCGTCCACACGCTGAACGGCTCGGGTCTCGCGGTCGGCCGCACGCTCGTCGCGGTGCTCGAGAACTATCAGCGCGCGGACGGCTCCGTCGAGATCCCGAAAGCGCTGCGGCCCTACTTCGGAGCCGACGAGATCCGCCGGGTCTGACTGCACCGGAACCTTCCTGAACGACGCCTTAACGGCGAGTTAGCGTAACTTAAAGATTAGCAACGACTTAGGAGCGCCCGGTGGCCCGGCGTTTGCTGCGACCCTGCGCGGATCCGGCTTCGGAATAGGCCGGAGCCGCCTCGACGGGGGTCGTTCCCATGCACACCACCGAACGCTTCTCTCCCCGACGAAACCTCGCGTCGAAACTCTGCTGCTGGTCGGAGCGATCGTGGCTCCTCGCGCCGCCGGGCGGCGCCCAGCGTGCGTTCGCCCAGCCGAGCGACTGCACGGATCCATCGCTCTGCGGCAAGGTCTCCCCGCTCGTGCCCATGCAGAGCGCGGAAGCCGTTCACATGGGTCTCGTGTGGAAGAAAGGCTCACAGAACCCGAAGATCCTCTTCCACGGCCGATTCCCTGAGTACACGCCCAACGACGTGGCCGACCCCGCGCTGACCGACATGGCGATCGATCTCGGAGCGTTCGTCACGCCGGGACTTCAGTTCAACTCCTCGCTCCGGGACGTCCTCCACGGGTTCGATCCGTTCCTCGGCCTCGGCCAGGACCGCGAGGCGGACGACTCCTTCCAGCGGCTCACTTACGGCGGCTACCTGTTGCGGCAGGGACTGTCCCAGAGCGTCCCGACGCGCATCGTGGCGAACCGCACGATGGAGCGGCAGCTGCTGTTCGACATCAACCACCCCGACGCGTTCAAGAACACGGGCAAGTTCCACACGGCGCTTCTCGACGAAGCGGACTTCGCGCTGAACCGCGCGGCGTTCACCGAGAACGGCTACTCGAAGGGGATGTTCTACAACACGTACTGCAACGCTCGGGTCACGCTTTCCGACGGCCGCGTCTACGTCTTCGGCGGCCACGACATGCAGAGCAACAACGGCTTGTACAAGGTCAACATCTTCGACCCGGAGACCGAGACCTGGGTCCCGCGCCGCGAGCCGTGCACGCGCTCGAACTGGAATAGCGATCCGTTCGGCCAGAAGCTGTTTGCCTCGAACCCCGACGCTCAGAACTACCCGAACTGCGACCAGCGCGATCAGCAGAGCACGCAGCCGTCGGAGCCGTCCGACCAGAAGTACTCCCGCTGGTATCCGTCCGCGATTCCGCTTCCGAACGACACGGTTCTCGTCCTCGGCGGATTCGACCAGGACAACTCGGTCGCGCCCGACCCCGATCGGGCCGCCAAGGGCCGCTTGAACCAGAGTCAGAGCGACACCGCCTTCACCGCCACACGGGTCAACATCGTGGTCCCGGAGGTCTACGACCCGAAGACGGATCGCAACATCGCGCTCGAGAACGCGCGCATGGCGTTCCCGCTCTACCCGCAGCTCGAGGTCGTCCAGACGGGACCCCGCGAGGGCGACTGGAAGGTCTGCACGTTCAACGGCGAGATCAACTACGGCGACCGAACGCATCCCCGGCGGCGCCCGGTTCGGCGTCGGCGGTGGAACGCCGCCCTTCACGAAAGGAACGACGTGGTGTCTCGACGTTCTCGGCGCCCTTCGGGACCCGAACCGCAACGTCCCCGCCAAGAAGCACTGGACGCTCGTCGACACGGCCCTCGAGGTGCGACCCTACTGCTGCCCGACGGCGAGCCTCGTCGAGATCAACGCGGAGGGACAGACGACGTCTCACAAGTGGTTCATGATCTCCGGGACGAAGGACGGCAACCAGACCGGGACCGTCGAGGAGATGGAGTTCACCGACGCGATGCCCCGGTGGAGGAAGGTCGGCGACATCCTGCAGCCCCTTGCGACGACGAAGGCCGTCGTGCTGCCCGACGGAAAGGTGCTCATCGGGCAGGGCGTCAACCGCTCGCCGAACTGCTCGGTCGACGGACGGCCGTGCACGTACGAGGAGAAGGAGGGACTTCACTTCCAGATGTTCGATCCGGCGAACGGCTCGATCCGCCGGCTCACCAAGACGACCGTGTCCCGCGGACTCCACGGGACCGCGACGTTGCTGCCGGACGCGACCGTCTTCTTCGCGGGAGAGAACCGCGAGGCGCTCGTTCGCCCGGACGACCCGTCGTTTCCGATGACGACTTCCTACGCCGGAGAGCTCCCCGCCGGAGATCCGGATCTGGGAGTTCCCGTGGGGCAGGTCTTTTCTCCCCCCTATCTCTTCCAGGCGGACGGCACGCCGAAACCGAGACCGGGCATTCAGCAGTGGCCCGGCACCGTCGCGTACGGCGGTCACTTCGACATCCGCATCGCGGGAGCACCGAGCGAGATCTCTTCGGTCGTGATCCTCCGGAGCGACCACAACACGCACAGCCTGACCGCCGGCGACCGGTACGTGAAGCTCTCGTTCCAGCAGAAGGGCGCCGCCAACAAGCGCGAGCTCCGAATTCGCGCTCCGAAGCTTCCGGCCCAGGCGATTCCCGGGATCTACATGCTCTACGTCGTCGACAAGAACGGCGTGCCGAGCATGGGGAGGCGTCTCGACCTGCTCGGCGGTTAGCGCGGAGAGGAGACGACTTCAAAGGCCCGCTGGAAACGGCGGGCCTTTTCTTAAGCGTAACTTAAAGATTAGAAATGACTTAATGGCGCGCGCCTTGCTCGACCCGAACGCGCGACCCGGGTGAGCCGGAGCGTGAGGGCAACTCCAAATCCCACGGGGGCCTTTCATGAAAAGAATCGAACGGAGGCGCTTCCGCCGGACGTGCGGAATCGGCCTCGCCGCAGTTGCGGCGGCGGCCATCGTTCTCTTCGCGAGCGGAATCGGACGCACCGACGCACAGACGTCGGGGCCGACGATGCTCGTACCCAACCTTTCCGTCCGGCCCGCGGCGACCGGATTCATCACGCCGATCGGGCTCGCTTTTCTCCCGGACGGCCGGTGGCTCGTCCTCGAAAAGAACACCGGGCAGGTCCAGGTCGTGTCGAATGGAACCGTACAGGGGACGGCGATCGACCTTGCCGTCAACAACACGTCGGAGCGGGGCCTGCTCGGCATCGCACTCCACCCGAACTTCGCAGCGAACGGATTCGTCTATCTCTTCTGGAGCTGCAAGGCTCCGCCGCCGCCGCCCGAAAACCCGTTCTTCCCGACGCTGACGGAGTGCGCCGACACTCCCGAGCTCGGCGCGGACACGAATCCGGACCCCGCCCCGACGAACCCGGATCTGCTGGCCGCGCCTCTGCTGGGAAACCGGGTCGACCGATTCGTGTGGGACGACACGACGTCGACGCTTTCCTTCGACTCGAACCTGATCAAGCTTCGCTCGTTCCAGAACGACGGCGCGCCCGTGCCGGCCGGCCAGGGCGACGAAGAGCAGCCGCCGCGCGGAAACCACGATGGCGGGATCATCCGGTTTGGGCCGGACGGAAAGCTCTACATCATGTTCGGAGACGTGGGCCGTCGCGGACAGCTTCAGAACCTGCCTTCCGGTCCGACGCTCACGGGGCTCGGCCCCACGGTTCCGGACGATCAGTTCGGCGGGCCGGAGCCGGACGACGCGCACTTCAGCGGAGTCGATCATCCGCTTGAACGACGACGGGACGACTCCCGCGGACAACCCGTTCTTCTCGGCGGGCGCCGCGATGGGCGGCGAAGTCGGCGCGAACATCCAGAAGATCTTCGCCTACGGGATCCGCAACAGCTTCGGGATGGCGTTCGATCCCGCTATCCGGAAACCTCTGGGACCAGGAGAACGGCGAGGACGCCTTCGACGAGCTCAACCTGATCGAACCCGGGATGAACTCGGGGTGGATCCAGATCATCGGGCCGGCCTCGCGGGTCGCCGAGTACAAGGAGATCGAGACGACCTCTCTCCACCACGAGGACTTCCCGAACCTGCAGCAGTTCCGGTGGGGGCCGGAGCGGATCGCCGACACTCCGGCGGAAGCGCTCTCGCGTCTCTTCGTCCTCCCCGGGTCGCGCTACAGCGATCCGGAGTTCAGCTGGAAGCACGTGCTCGCTCCCGCGGCGATCGGTTTCCTGAACAGCCGGGCCCTCGGCCCGCAGTACCTGGGCGACCTCTTCGTCGGATTCTCGGTGAACGACGACCCGCTCGGCGGAGGCCTCATGCGCTTCAACCTGACCGGCAACCGCCGGAAGATCGGCGTGGACGATCCCCGGCTCGAGGACCGCGTTGCGGACAACCCGACCTTCCACGACCTGACCGAGAGCGAGAGCCTGATCGTCGGACGCGACTTCGGGATCCTCACCGACATCCAGACAGCGCCGAACGGCAACCTGCTCGTGGTGTCGCTCGACACCGGAACCATTTACGAGGTTTTTCGCAGCAAATAGGACTGGGCGTGTATCGAAAGGCATGAGGAAAAACGGATTTCATAAGGAGGCAACATGAAGAAACAAATCCTGGTGGCGGCAATCGCGGCGATGACGTTCCTCGCCGTCGCGAGCGTGGGGGCGGGAGGCAAGCCGCTCTTCACGAGAATGACGGGGGCGGACGAGGCACCGGGACCGGGTGATCCGGACGGGACCGGCGAAGCCGTGATCACGGTCAATTCCGGTCAGCAGCAGCTCTGTTTTCAGTTGAACGTTCGTGACATCACACTGCCCGCGTCCGCTGCGCACGTCCACGTCGCCGCCGAAGGGGAACCGGGGCCGGTTGTCGTCGGACTGACAGCACCCGACGCGAACGGAACGTCTAGCGGATGCGTCTCGGCGGACCGAGATCTGCTCCGGGAGATCGCGCAGAACCCGCAGAACTACTACGTGAACGTCCACACGTCCGACTTCCCGGCCGGGGCAGTTCGCGGACAGCTCTAGTTGTGGTGACTTTCGCTCGACAGGGCCACCACTAAAATCAGGTTTCACTGCAGAGAAGGAATCGGGAGGAGGCCCGGACCCGTCGTTGGGGCCGGGCCTCCGCTTTTCAAGGGAAAGACCTTTCACGGCCTCTTTTTCAGCGCAACTTAATGATTATGAAAGTCTAACGACGGCCCTCTCGTCGTTCCTCGGACGGGAAGATCACGACTCAAGGAGGGCCTCATGCGTACCCCCTCGATCCGGCTGTGGATTTCGAGTCTCGCGGCAATCATGCTTTTCGCCGCGGCGCTCGCCGCCGCTCCCAAGCCGCCGAAGCCAGGACCCACGCCGACGCCGGCACCGAGCGGCGGCGATCGGCAGGCGCCGACGACCCCGACGAACCTCCGCGTGACGGGCGCGACGGCGTACAGCGTGTCGTTCGCCTGGAACCCGTCCACGGACAACTCGGGAAGCTTCGTCTACCGGATCTGCTGCGGCGACAACAGCAGCGCCACGGTTCCCGCCCCCGCCTCGAGCTACACGTTCGTCGGCGGCGTTCGGCCGCACAACACCTACTCCTTCCGGATGTTCGCCCAGGACGCCGCGGGCAACGTGTCGAACTACAGCAACATCGTCACCGTCACGACGCCGGCCGACCTGGGCCCTCCGACGAATCCCGTCATCACGTTGAGCGCCGCCGGTCCGACACACGCCGCTCTGTCCTGGTCCGCCACCGACGAGGGCGGGCCGCTCTGGTTCAACGTCTTCAAGGACGGGGCTCTGGTCTTTCACATCACGCGGGCAACGTCCGGCAACGTCGTCTTTCTGGACTACGAAACGACGTACACGTTCACCGTGCAGGCGCGGGACTACTCGGGCAAGCTCTCTCCGATCTCGGATGCGATCGTCGTGACCACGCTGCCGCGAAACACCTCCGACGTCACGCCGCCGACCACGCCCGCCGTGTGGGTCCACACTCCCGGTGACGCGGAGATCGACCTGTCCTGGAGCCCCGCGACCGATGGCGTCACCCCGCGGCAGCTCATGCGGTATGACATCTTTCTGGACGGCGTGATCGACCACAGCCTCGTCGGGTTCGAGTGGGCCGTCCTCTACGGAACTCTCGGCTCCGAGCACACGGTCCAGGTGGTCGCCGTGGACGAGGCGGGGAACCGGTCGGCGCCCGCGACGGTCGTCGTCGACCTGCGTTTCTGACGCGGCGTCAGTTCGACAGGAACCGGCTGAGGACGACCGACCAGGTCGTCCCCTGCCGGAACGACTCGTCCGAGAGGCTCTCGGAGTAGATCTCGCGGTAGACGCCCGGCGTGAGCCTCCACCCGGGCGCGAGAAGGAAGGAGCTCCGCAGAACGACTCCTCCGTTGTGGAAGCCCGTTCCCTCGTCGACTTCTCCGCTCCACTTTCCGATCGACTGGTACTGGCCGGAATAGTGGACGGAGACAGCCCGCTCCGGCCACCACCACCTTCGGGCCGAGCGACCACCGGACAGTAATTGGCGCCTGGAAACCGTGCCGGTTCTCGTAGAGCGGGATCCGCGCGTTGGCCGACGCCGCCAGCGAGAGCCGTCCAAACGGCCGGGACCACTGGACCGCGAGCGTCGGATCCACGGTTCCGCTGCCGAACTGGATGTGCTCATGCTTCAGCCCGCGGCGGCCGAGATCGATCGGATCTTCCTCGGTGCGTCCGAACGGAAGCGTGATTCCGGCCCCGACGAGGAAGTCGCGGGCCGGAACGAGGGAGAGTCCCAGCTCACCGTCCCCGAAACCGTCGAGGCGCTCCGTCCGGTGGTGGATGTCGCCATAGGGAGGATCGAACGGCTCTCCCTCGAGCGTGCGGTAGTCGATCCGCTGGTCCTTGACCTCGTACGGCACCCGCAGCGAGAGCAGCAGCCCCGCCTTCACGCCGTAACCCACCGAGAGATCTCCGCGATAGAGGCCGAGGCGCGCCCGGTGCTCGTGGGGCGGAATGATCGCGACGGCGCACTCCGGAGCGACGTCGGGGCACTCCGCGATGTGAGACGTCCGGAACTCGCCGTACGCCGCTCCGAGCGAGATCTGCCACACGCCGCGGGGAAGAAGTTGTCGTTCGGTCTCTCCGCCGGAGAGATTGGGGTTGGCTCAGGCGGGTCAGGCGTAGGCGGCCGGCGCGACGGCGAACGCGAGGAGCAGAAAGGCGAAGAGCGTTTTCGAGCGCGGGCGCAGCACGATCAGCCGCTCGACCTGGCCCGATCGAGGACCTTGAGCAGATCGTCCCAGCTGCCGCCGGTGACGTCTCCCACGAACTTGCCGCGGGCGTCGTAGACGCGCACGTAGGGCAGCGCTTCGAGCCGGAACTCGGACGTGGCCTGGCGGGCGGCCGCGTTGTTCCACTTGCCGACGTTGACCCGCCGCAGCGCCATCCCAGGGTTGGCATTCATGACGTGCTGCAGCTCTTCTCGAGGAAGTGGCAGGGGCTGCACCACTCCGCCCAGTAGTCGAGGACGGTGATCTTGCCCGGGACGGCGATCTTTTTCAGGTCGACCTTCGTGGCGCCGTCGTAGGAAACGATGTCGAGCTTCGCGATGACATCCGCCGGCAGAGCCGTGAACTCCTTGCGGTTCTCGCCCGGAAAGATCGCTTCGTAGCCGATCGCGTCGACCGCCTTCTTGATGCTCGCCCGGTCGAAGCCGGGCGCCGACGTCGACAGTGGCGACGCCCTTCTTCCAGTCGAGCGTCGCGGTCTTGACGCCGGGGACCTGCCGGAGAGCCTTGACGATCGGAGGCGCGCACTCCTTGCAGTCGATGCCGATCACGGTGAACTGGAGCGGTTCGGCGCTCGCCGACGCGCGGAAAAGAACCACGGCGACGAAGGCGGCGAGTGCGATTCTGTTTTTCACGCAACGCCCAACGCTTCGCGGCGCGCCCGAATTCCGCTCACTGGAGGAGGGCGGCCCAGTCTCCTGGACGAGAGTGATCGGGGGATTGTAGGGTCAGTCCGGAATCTCCGATTTTGGGGTCAGTCCTGAATCTCCGAATTCGGTCGGACGACGAGGCTGAATAGCGAGCGTTCCGAGCTTGTTTGCTTGCCTCCGGGCTGTCCCGTACGATGCGACGCCAAGGCCCCTACCGGAGAGGTGGGTGAGTGGCTGAAACCAGCGGTTTGCTAAACCGCCGTAGGGCTAATAACCCTACCGCCGGTTCGAATCCGGCCCTCTCCGCCACTTTCGACCGCTCACCAATGACGGTCCCGAGGGAAGGCGCGGGTCTGCCCTGCCTCAAAGTCAGAGAATCAGGACTGACCCCAGAATCAAAGAATCAGGACTGACCCCGGCTACACTTTCCCCGTCAACCCCGAAGTCGAAGCCGCCGTCCTGCGCCTCCGCGAGAAGGGCATCCTCCCGGATCCCCCGGCGACGCCGCTTCTCCGCATCGCGCGCGGCGAGCTGATACCCGTTCGCACCGAGCTTCGAACGCTCCTCTACGTCGGCGTGCTCGTCGCGGTGACGGGCGTCGGGCTCTTCGTCAAGGAGCATCACGACCGCCTCGGCCCGGTGTTGATCGCATCGCTCGTCGGCGTCGGGGCGATCGCGTGCCTCGTCTATGCGTTTCGGCGATCTCCCGGCTTCTCCTGGGGCGAGACGGCCTCGCCGCACCTCGCGGCGGACTACGTGCTCGTGCTCGGCGCCCTTCTCATCGCATCGGACCTCGCGTACGTCGAGCGCCAGTTTCGCTTTCTCGGAAACCAGTGGCCGTATCACTTCCTCGTCGTCTCGGCCGTGTATTTCCTCCTCGCGTATCGCTTCGACTCCCGCGCCGTTCTCTCACTCGCGCTGACCGCCTTCGCGGCGTGGCGGGGAGTGTCGGCGGGGATCGCGTTCGAGACCCAGCGGGAACTGGCCCTCACGGACATTCGCTGGAACGCGATCGGCTGCGGCGCACTCTTCCTCGCGGCGGGGATTCTGTCGGTCCGCTCGCGCCGTAAGCCGCACTTCGAAATCGTGTACGTCACGGCGGGACTGCTGCTCCTCTTCGGAGGGCTTCTCTCGGGCGCGTTGCAGGGGTCGCCATCGAGCTGGCTCCTCTGGGAGCTCGCTCTCGCCATCGTGGGGGGCGCGGTGCTCGTGCTCGCGTGGAGGCTCGGGAGGCCGCTCGACTTCGCGATCGCCGTCGCCGCGCTCTGGGTCGGCGGCCTCCGTCTGCTCGGCGAATCCTTCGATCGCGAGCCGCTCTTTCTCGCCGCGGCGGTCTGGAGCATCGCGGCTCTCGTCGTTCTCATCCGGGCCACGCGGCGCATCCGGGCGGATCGATGAGAGAGGCGTGGGTGCGGGCCGAGCGGGCCGCGGAAGTGCGCGGAGCGGCGCGCGACTGGAAGAAGGCCGGCGCCATCGACGAAGCGACGCTTGCCGCAATCGAAGCCGAGTTCCCGTCGAGTCAGGTCGAGCTCGCGCGGGCCTGGAAGGTGCTCATCTTCGTTCTCGTCTCGGTCGCGGTTTTCGGAATCCAGTTCGCCCTGTTCGACTTCGACACGCGGGGCTCGGGCCGGTTCTTCCTCTACGCGGCGATCCTAGCGGCGGTCACGGAGGTCCTGCGCGGCTCGCGAATTGCGGGGACGGGGAGCGATGCGGCCACGTCGTACTGGGCGGTCGTCAACCTGATCATCGCGGTCGGCCTGCTCGCCGACTCGGAAGAGATGACCATCCCCTCGGCCGTCGCCGCCGTGGGTTTCGCGGCGGCGTGCTGGCGCTGGGGATTCTCGTTGTACGGCGCGTTCGCCGCGGCCGCGGGATTCGTCCTCCTCGCGCAGGCTCCCTACGGCCGGATCGGGTGGGCGCTGGCGGGCGCCGTTCTCTGCGGGCTCTCGGCGGGTCTCTCCAACCGTCGGGTTCTCACTCCGTCGCGCCGCCGGGCATTCGCCGGTGTTTTCGTCGTATCCGCGCTCGCTCTCTACGCCGCCGTCAACCTCTACAGCCGCGACGAGCGCCTCGTCGAGAAAATCGGGCTCTTTGCGAGGCCGTCGAGCTTCGCGGCGCCCGAGTCGGGCGTCCGACCCGTGTTCGCTGTCGCGACAGTGCTCGTCCCGCTCCTCTTCCTCGCGTGGGGACTTCGCGCGAGACGCCGGCTGATCCTCGACACGGGCGCCCTGCTCGCCGCGCCGTCGATCCTGACTCTCCACTACTACTACCGCTTCGACTCGATCCCGATCACGCTGTTCGGGCTCGCGCTCATCGGCCTCGCGCTGTGGCTCAACCGCCTTCTCGCGCGCGCACCCGGGCAGGAGCTTCGCGGCTTCACCGTTTCGCCGACTCTTTCCACCGAATCCGAAGGGGTCGCCCCCGCGGCCGCTCTGCTGGCCGCATCGGCGTCGCCGGCCTCTCCGCCCCGGGAGGACACCCCGTTCTCTCCCGGCGGTGGCCGCTACGGCGGCGGCGGAGCTTCCGGAACGTTCGAATAACATCCGCGCGCTTGAAGCGCCGCGGTTTCCTCATCGTTTTCGCCGTTCTCGCCGTTGCCGCCGGCATCTGGCTCTACCGCAACGCGCACCTTCCGACACTCCGGCGGGAGTTCATTCCCTGGATGAAACGGCTCGAGACCTGGCGCGACGAGGTCGAGCGCGTGCAGCGCGCGTTGAAGGCCCGCGAGCCGACCGCCGACGACCCGGAGGGAATCGGAATGGTCCGGAGGTGGGCCTGGGAAGGACTGGAGCGGCTCGCTTACGTTTCCTACGAAGTCCAGCCGCCCGGCCACGAGCTGGGACCCGGCGTGGACCGGACGGAGGGACTGGTCTTTTTCACTGTCGGCGGTTTCCGGCCCGATGGCGCCCGCGTGGAACGGAGCGCGGCCGCGACGGTCACGGCGGGCGTCGCGCCGGCAGACCGGAAAGTCCGGCTCGCGCGAGTCCTCGTCGAACGCTACGAGACGTCGCCGCGCTTCCGGAACGCGACGACCGCTGCGGGACTGGGCGCGCTCCGGCGCGACCCGGCGCAGTCCGGAACGAACCGGCTGATCTCCGACATCTGGCCGGGATCGGGCGTCGCCGTGCTCGACTTCGACCGCGACGGCGACGAGGACCTCTTCACCGGCGACGGAGTGCGCTCGATCCTCTACGAGAACGACGGCACCGGTCGCTTCACCGACGTCACCGGGCGGGCGGGCCTCGCCCAGTCGCGCGATCGCGGGATCGCCGCCACGGGGGTCGCCGCGGGCGACGTGAACGGGGACCGCCTCCCGGACCTCTTCACCACGGATTCTTTCGGACCCGCGCGGCTTTTCGTGAACGGCCCGGGCGGACGCTTCACCGAGGCGACGGCCGCTTCCGGCATCCGTGTGCGGCCGAATGCCCGCTCCGCCGCTTTCGCCGACGTCGACGGGGACGGGGACCTCGACCTCTTCGTCTGCGTGACCGGCGACTACTACCGGCAGATGCCCGACCCCCCCTACGACGCGGAAGACGCGGCGCCGAACCATCTCTTCCTCAACGACGGACGCGGCCGGTTTCGCGACGCCGCCACGGAATGGAAGGTAGGAGGACCGAGGCGCTGGTCTCTCTCGGCGCTCTTCTGCGACTACGACTCCGACGGCCGCGCCGACCTGTTCGTGACGAACGACTTCGGATTCAAGAATCTCTACCGCAACGACGGCGGGCGCCGCTTCGCCGAGGTGACTTCCGACGCGGGCGTCGAAGACCGCGGCTACGGCATGTCCGGCGCATGGGGAGACTTCGACGGAGACGGACGGCTCGATCTCTACACCACAGGCACCTTCACGCAGTGGGCCTTCCTCCACGACTACCCGGGTCTCCCGATCTCGTTTCCCGGACGCCTCTTCCTCTCGACTGCCATCGATTGGATGAAGAAGATGTCGCGCGGCAACTCTCTTTACCTGCAGAAGGCGGACGGCACGTTCGACGACGCGACCGAGCAGAGCGGCGCGCACAAGGCGGGATGGAACTGGAGCGCCGCGGCGGCCGACCTCGACAACGACGGGTGGCTCGACCTGTACGCGACGAACGGGATGTGGGGCGACGGGCGCGACCACGACCGCGAGCTCGAGTTCTGGTGGGACTCGCTCGCGTACTGGGAGGAGTACGAGGACCTGGAACGAACCTTCGACCGGAAGGGCGTCGGAGTCAACGGATTCGAGCGCGACCGCTTTTTCCGAAATCGGAGCGGCGATCCCGACGCCGGCGAGCCGCTGTTCGAGGAGCGCGCCTTCCTGGACGGGCTCGATCTCGAAACGAACGGGAGGGCGGTCGTCGCCTTCGATGCGAACGGCGACGGCGCGCTCGACCTCTACGTCCGGTCGGTGGGAGCGCCGGAGGCGCTCTTCCTCGGATCGCGCCGCGAGGGTGAGCACTACCTCCGCGTGCGGCTCGCGGCCTCGGCCGGGAAGGACAGCGCGGACGGCGTCGGCGCGCGGGTGACTGCGACGCTTCCGTCGGGCCGGAAGTTCATCGTCGAGACGGCACAGGGGAGTGGCTACCTCTCGACCGGCAGCCCGGTCGCGCACCTCGGTCTCGGTTCGGCGGAGCGCCTGGCGGACCTCACGATCACCTGGCCCTCGGGAAAGGTGCAGAAAATCGGCCCGATCGCTCCGGTGGACCGGACGATCCTCGTCGATCGGGAGAGCGGAGTCGCGGGAGCGGCCGGAGCGGCCTCCGTGCCGTAAAATCGCTCCCGCCATGGACGAAAACCTCTCCTACGACGTTGTCATCGCCGGCGGCGCCGTCGCCGGCGCCTCGACAGCGATCCTGCTCGGCCGCCGCATCCCCGGGATCCGGGTGCTCGTGGTCGAGAAGAGCGACGCTTTCGACTGGAAGGTGGGCGAGTCCACCGTCGAAGTGTCCTCGTACTTTCTGACGCGGGTTCTCAAGCAGTACGACTACCTCAGCCGCGAACAGCTCCCCAAGCAGGCGTTCCGCTACTGGTTCTGCAACTCGGACGTCACGAACCTCCGGGAAGCTTCGGAAGTCGGGCCGACGCAGCTCGTCCGGGTTCCGTCGTTCCAGCTGGACCGCGCGAAGCTCGACGAGCACCTCCTCGAGGTCGCCGCCGAGGAGGGAGCGGAAGTGTGGCGCCCGGCGCGGCTGACCGCCTTCGAGCTCGGCGGTGAGGCCGGCAACACCGTGACGGTGGAGAAGGCCGACGGCTCGCGCGCGACGGTCCAGTGCCGCTGGCTCGTCGACGCGACCGGCCGCCACGCCATGCTCGCGCGCAAGCGCGGCGGCGTGACGCCGATCGAGTCACATCCCACGTCGGCGATCTGGGTGCGCTACCGCGGTGTAAAGGACCTCGACGGGCTCGAGGTCGCCGGTCCCGATCCCGCCGATCCCTGGGCCCGGGCGGTCCTCGCGTCACGCCGCCTCGCGACGAACCACTTCACCGGTTGGGGCTACTGGATCTGGTTCATTCCGCTGCAGGGGGGCGAGACGAGCGTCGGCCTCGTCTGGGACAAGCGCCTCTTGACCCCCGAAGGGAAGACGCCCCTCGAGAAGCTCACGCGGTTTCTCGATTCGAACCCGTTGACGCGCGAGCTCCTGGAGCACGCCGAGCCGATCGATCAGGACGTCCGCTCGTACGGGCACCTCCCCTACTTCGTCGATCGCTACATCGGGCCGGGTTGGACGTGCGTGGGCGACGCGGGCGGATTTCTCGACCCGTTCTACTCGCCCGGCCTCGACCAGATGTCTTTCTCCGTGCACATGCGGGTCGAGCTCATCCGCCGCGCCCTCGCCGGCGAGGAGATGACGCAGGAATACGAAGACCACAACCGGGGATACGGCCGGTACTTCCACTACTTCTACGAAGCGATCTTCCGCGACAAGTACTACGTCATGGGCGACTACGACGCCATGACGGCGAGCTTCCTTCTCGACACCTCGCTCTACTACATGGCGGCCGTGATGCCGATCTACCGCTGGAAGGCCGATCGACTCGGCGTCCCCCCTTTCTACCAGGACGGCGCGGAGGTGGGCTTCTACCCGATCCGTTTCTACAACCGCCGACTGACGGCGATCGCCAAACGGAAGAAAGCGCTCGGCATCTACGGGAACCACAACGCGGGCCGTCGCCCGGGACTCGTCGGGTTCTCGGTGCGCGGCTCGATGTTCGTGATGTTCGCGCACGGCCTCCTGCGCTGGTGGAAGGCGGAGCTCGCGAACGCGTGGACGTACGTTGCCAAGCCGCGGCGGCTGGCGGAACCGGAGCCGGCCACCGTCCGGCAGCGGGAGACCCAGCCCTCCACCGCCGTCGATTCGTCCCGAGCGGTCTGAAGGATTTCCGCCGCGGCGAATGCCGACTGCTCTCGTCACCGGAGCATCGAGCGGGATCGGGCGTGAGCTTGCAAGACTGGCGGCGAGGGATCGGCTCGACGTCGTGCTCGTTGCGCGCCGGCGCGAGCGGCTGGCGGAGCTCGCCCAGGAGCTGACGACGCGGTTCGGGGTCACCGCCGAGATCGTCGTGGCGGACCTCGCCGAACCGGGTACCGCGCAACGCGTTTTCCAGATCGCCAGCGCCCGCAACGGCGGAGTCGACTTTCTCGTCAACAACGCGGGGATCGGCGTCCACGGCCTCTTCGCGGAGACACCGCTCGACCGCGAGCTCGAGATGCTTCGCATCAACGTTCTCGCGCTGACCGAGCTCACCAAGTACTGCGTGACCGGGATGATCGAGCGTCGCGGTGGCCGCATCCTGAACGTCGCGTCCACGGCCGCGTTCCAGCCCGGACCGCTGATGGCCGTCTACTACGCCACCAAGGCGTACGTGCTCTCGTTCACCGAGGCGCTCGCCGAGGAGCTCTCCGGGACCGGGGTGACGGCGACGGCGCTCTGCCCGGGCCCCACGCGCACCGAGTTCCAGGAGAAGGCCGGGTTCGGCGACGTGCCGCTCCTCCGCGGGCCGCTCGTCTGGGACGCAGCGAGCGTCGCTCGGGTCGGTTGGGACGGCGCGAAACGGGGTAAGCGGGTCGTCGTTCCGGGATTCGCCAACCGCGTGCTGGCGCTCGGCGCACGTTTGTCGCCGCGTCGACTCTCGACGAAAATCGCCCGCAGACTTCAGGAGAACCGGAAGCGGGAGGAACCTCCGTGAAGAGGCGCCTTCGCCTGTCATTCCGAGGAGCGAACCCCCTTGTCATTCCGAGGAGCGAAGCGACGAGGAATCTGTGGCTCCGTCGAAAGGGATCCAGATCCTTCGCTGCGCTCAGGATGACAGTGAAGACCCCGCTGCTACACTATTTTTCCGGAGGAGTGGCCGAGTGGTTTAAGGCGGCGGTCTTGAAAACCGCTGTGCTGTAAGGCACCGGGGGTTCGAATCCCTCCTCCTCCGCCACTCGAAGCCGCCAGCCGGGGGTTCGTACCGAGCCTCGGCGAAGCCGAGGCGACAAGCGACGGCGTCGAGCCGTCGCTAATCTCTCCTCCTCCGCCACTCGAAGCCGCCAGCCGGGAGCTCTTACAGAGGAACGACTTACTCGGCCTGGGCTTTCTTATGAAAAGGAATCACCCGATCGCGGCCGCTTTCTTTCGCCGTGTAGAGCGCCTCGTCCGCGGCGCGAAGCAACTCCTCGGCGGTCGAGCCGTGCTCCGGTGACGACGCGAGCCCGCCCGAAACGGTGACGCGGCCGAGAATCTGGTCCTCGTGGCGAATCTGCAGGTTTTTGACCAGCAACCGGATTTCCTCGACGCGGTTACGGGCGTCCTCGATCGAGGAGCCGGGCAGCACGAGAACGAACTCCTCGCCGCCGAAACGGCAGGAGATGTCGCTCTTGCGCAGTTTCTCGCTCAACACCCGGCCGAGCTCGCGCAGGACCCGATCTCCCGCGTCGTGCCCGAAGGTGTCGTTGAACTTCTTCAGGTAGTCCAGGTCCAGCATCGCGACGCAGAGCGGTGCCCCCTCGCGGGTGGTTCGATGGAGCTCGCGGGCCAGACTGTCTTCCAGGTAACGGCGGTTGTATAGCCCCGTCAGCGGATCGCGCGTGGCCTGTTCGCGAAGCTTCTCGCGCAGCCTCAGGTTGAAGAGAGACAGCTTGATGTCCTCGCCCACGGTCACCGCGAGCGACCTCTGACTGCCGGGGCTCTCTCCCTTGCCCGAGGACAGTCCCGTGAGGGACAGGACGCCCAGAGTCTCTCCCTGCACCACAAGCGGCACGCACAGGTAGCCGGTCTCGGACCGAAGGATGAAGTGACGGCAGAGCAGGCTTCCGTGAGGGTCCAGCACTTCATGGGGCTGACCCCGCCGCATTGCCCAGCAGTCTTCCAGCGGAAACGAAGACTGCTGGGGAGGCTCGGCGCCCCAGCGGGAGACCGTCTCGAGACGATCGTCGGTCCTCAGGATCGCCAGAAAGCCGTTCATACCGGGGAAAAGCTCGTCCGCCATCAGCGAAACCACGCGATGGATTTCGTCCTCGGTCGAGCACATCTGGAGGAGCTCGGTCATGCGGTTCAAGACCTTCATGTCGCTGTCCCGGCGGCGCAACTCCCGGACGCGGTCGACAAGCTGCTCCTTGTCGTACTCGGCGATCTCCTCCGCCCGCTTGCGCGTCGTGACGTCGCGGATGTTGCACTGGATGACGCGGTTGCCGTCCTCGAGGTAGACGTTGCTGACGAACTCGACGCTCCGGCGTTCGTGGTCTTTCGTCTCGAGGGGAAGGTCTTCGTACCGGATGTATTCGTTCCTCTGAAGCTCCCGGAAGGCGCTCCGGCTGGCCGCGACGTCCTTGAAGGGTCCGATTTCCCACAGGGCTCGCCCGATCATCTCGTCACGGGAATAGCCGAGCATGACCTCCAGGAAGGGATTGGCGTCGGTGATCTTGCCGCTCTCCGCATCGAGGATCAGTATGCCGTCCTTCGCCGTCTCGAAAAGCCGGCGGTAGCGCACCTCGGATTCGCGCAGAGTCTGATCGACCGGGTGAGCGACGTTCGTGTTTTGAACCGCTTCGGCGACGCAGCGCTCGAGATCGGAGAGACGGGCTCTCAACGACTCGTTCTCGGCCGCGAGGTCCACTTTCGTTTTGCTCGGCATAGTCACCCAACCCCCCGCTGCGGGGGGCTCGGCGCCAACGCTGGCGACGACTCCATTATCGCTTTTCCACTTGCGGCAAGGGTAGTCATCCTCTTTCCGGAATCAATGTCGTACCCCGTACGACATTGCACTTCAAATACTTGCGCCTTTCGCGAGAGCGCAGACAAAGCGTTTCCACATCTCGGAGTGAGACATTCAAACGATTGGCGATGATCGAGAGCGGCCTCTACCGTAGAAACATTCCAGGGAGAAAAATGTCGGAGCAGACAGCCCGCCGCACGGCCGACCGCCGTCGGACGGACACGACGATCCGGCGGGAACGGAAGCGATCCGACCGAAAACTGGGCGAATCCAGCGGTCCCTTCGTCGAGGAAACGAACGAAAGCCGACGGGATACCGACAATCAGTTATCGCTCGAGCGCGGCCACATGGATTCGGGCCTGAAGAATCTGTCCGCGCAACTCGTCGCGGAACAGGCCTTCCACGCGGCTTCCGACGGCGCCCTGATGACTCACAAGGAGTTCGTCGCGATCACGAGCCACGACCTGCGAAGCAACCTCACGGTCGTTTCCGTGAACGCAGGCCTGCTGCAACGGCACGCCGAGAAGCACGTCCCCCGGGAAGAAGACGAGGTCTGCGTCCGGAGCATCCAGCGGGCGGTCACGCAGATGGAGCGCCTCGTCTGCGACCTGCTGGACCTGGCCCGGATCGAAGTCGGAAAGCTCGCGGTGAACCCGGGGGTGGATGATGTCGTCCGGGTCGCGCGGGAGTCCGTGGAGGCATTCCGCCCGCTGGCCCACGCGAAATCCATCTCGCTGCGGGCCATTCTGCCGGAGGCGCGCCTGCCCGCCCGGATCGATCCTCCCCGGATTCAGCAGGTCCTCACCAACCTTCTCGTCAACGCCATCAGGTTTTCCCCTGCGGACGGGGAGGTTCGCGTCGAGGCCAAGCGCAACAACCGGTTCGTGCTCGTGGAAGTGAGTGACACGGGGCCGGGGATCCCTGAAACGCAACTGAAGGTCATCTTCGAGCGATACGCCCAGCTGAAGAGCGCGAATGGCGAGGGGCTCGGGCTGGGGCTCTACATCGCGCGCTGGATCGTGGATGCGCACGGCGGGAGGATCTGGGCCCGCAACAATCTCGGCGGTGGGAGTACCTTCGGGTTCTGCGTCCCGCGCGTCGTTCACTCGACGCGGCGATCAGCCTCCGCGGGCTCGGGCGCTCGACCTTCTTAGGCTCACCTCTTCCGGCCGACGCTTCGCGATCGTTGCCCGATCGGCCAGGGGAGCCGCCGCACCTCTCACTTCCTCGAGAAACGCCGCGAGTGCGGGCGAACCGTCGCTCCGCCGGTAGACGACCCCCCAGTCCGAGATCCCCTCGGCTTCGGGCAGCGAGAAGAAGCGGACCCCCTTCGGAGCGATGTCGCGCGTCGCCGGATCGACGAGCGCGATCGTCAGGCCGGCCGCGACCATGCCGATGAGGGTGCGTGCCGAAGGGATCCCGCCTTCCATCGTGACGGGAGGACCGAAGCCGGCGCGCTGAAAGATCTCGAGTATCTGATCGTAAACGCCGGGGGCGAGGTGGCGCGGCCAGAGCGCATACGGCTCCCCTTTCAGCTGCTTGAGGGTGAGCTCGCGCCTTCCGGCTTTCGGGTGGCCCGACGAGATCGCCACGACGAGAGGAATGCGGGCGGTGACTTCCGAGACCAGGTCGGAATCCTCCGCAACCGGAAGCCCCATGAAGCCGACGTCCAGCCGCCCCTCCCGCAGCCCTTTCAACTGCTCTTCGGGGACCAGGTTCTGGAAAGAGAGCTCCACGGCGGGCAGCTTCTGCGCGAAGGCCCGGATCGCCCTTCCCACGAACTCCCAGTCCGTGTTGTGGCAGATGCCGATGATGAGCTTCTGCGTCTCCTCCCGCTCGGTCTCCCTCGCGAGAGCGGCGGCCCTTTCGGCGGCCGCGAGGATTTCCCTGGCCTCCGACAGAAACCGCCTGCCGGCGGACGTGAGCTCGACCTTCCGCTTGCTCCGATGGAAGAGCTCGACCCGAAGCTCCTTCTCGAGGTTGCGGATCTGCTGGCTGAGCGAGGGTTGAGAGGTGCGGAGCCGCGCCGCGGCGTGACCGAAGTGCAGCTCCTCCGCGACGGCTACGAAGTAGCGGAGATGCCGAAGCTCCATCGTGAGTCTTTCGAGGTCTCAGGTCCCATCAAACAAACGATTGGACCGGTCCCCTTGTTACCGTTCACCATGCTTGTGCCCGGTTCATTTTCAAGTACCGGCTACTGGATTTCAAGATGCCACCAAAGCTCAACAGGTCCCGGCTCACGGAGCCGGTTCGCGGGACGGATCACGTCCGGGGATCGGCTCGTCCCCGCGTCACTCTCGTCGGATATGGGGATTTCGCCAACCCCGAATGCCTGAAGACCTATCGGGCGGTCAATCGGGTGCAGAAAAAGATGGGTCGGACCGTGCGCTACGTTTTTCGGGCTTTTCCCGCTTCGGAAGGGGGAGAGTCGTCGCAGAGAGCCGCCGAGGCGGCCGAGTGCGCCGGCGCCCAGGGGAAGTTCTGGGAGATGCACGATCGGATGTTCGACCACCCCGGCGCTCTCGGCGAGTTCCGCCTGGCGCGTCACGCGGCGAGCATCGGGCTGGACGTGCGCCGGTTTCAACACGAGATGGTCGAGTCACGCGCACGCTCGCCGGGTCAAGACGGTCGTCGACGGCGGGCGTCGAAGCGGTGTGAGCGGCACCCCCGCTCTGTTCATCAACTCGGTCCGATATCGAAGCTCTTTCGGCCTCGCGACCCTTCTCGCGTCCGTCCAGGCGGCGGACGCCCGCTGAGACGGGGAGACTCGGCTGATTCGCTTGGGAGCGATATCCGGGGTCAGACCCCTGCGGGATCAGACCCCTCCACGATGACTGATGGCCGCCCTTCAGGCGGCTGCCTGATCGCGACGGCACCTTCGGGATCAGACCCCTCCACGATCGCTTCCGGCCGCCCTTCGGGCGGCTGCCTCATCGCGAGGTGACTCGCCCCTCAACCGCTTCAACTCCGTGACGTCGCGGTTGACGAAGATCGCGGCGAGCGGCCGGCCGTACTCGTCTCCGACCGAAACGACCAGCGTCTCGGCGACACCTTCCGATCCGTCCTTGCGCCGGAACGGCATCTCGCCGGACCAGCGGCCTTCGCGGCGCACCGCCTTCAACATCTTTTCGGTCAGGTCGGGAGCATCCTCCGGACGGTGGACGAGACCGGGAGTCTGGCCCACCGCCTCTTCTTTCGCGTAGCCGAACATCCGCGTCGCGCCGGTGTTCCAGTCGACGATTCGTCCGTCGAGATCCGTGACGACGACGCCGTCGAAGATGTGCTCGAAGTAACGCGCCTGACGCTTGAGCGTCATCTCCATCAATCGGCGGTCGGTGGCGTCCCGGAAGCTCCAGACCCTTCCCACGGTCTTGCCGCCAATCTTCTGCGGCTGTGAATACCGCTCGAAGATCCTGCCGTCCTTGAACTCGACCCAGTCGTAGCTCTTCGAGTCCGGCTGCGCGTAGAGCTCCCGCACCTTCTTGATGAACCGCTCGGGGTCTTTCAGCTTATCGAGCACCCACGCGAGCGCCTCGTTGTCGTCGCGGGAGTCCTGAACCGACTGCGGGATGCGCCACATCTCGGTGAACTTCCGGTTGAAGTTGACCATCTTGCCGTTCTCGTCGACGACGAGGATTCCGTCTGTCGTCGCATCGAGGGTCGCCTTGAGAAGCGACACGCTTTCCTCGATCTCGCGGTCCGCCCGGCGGCGGACGGTGACGTCGCGGAACGAGAGGACCTTGCCCACGCTCTTCCCGCCGAGTATCTGGGGATGCGAGTACCTCTCGAAAACCCGGCCGTCCTTGAACTCGACTACGTCGAGCGACTCGGAGTCCTGGCGGGCGTAAGACCGCATCGCGAGCTGCACGAAACCGCCCGGGTCTTTCACCTGGTCGAGCACCGACGTGAGGAGGTCGTCCCGATGGAGGGTGCTCGCGGCCGTTGCGGTGATCTTCCACATGTCGAGGAAGCGGCGGTTGTACGCGACGATCTTGCCCTCCTGATCGATGACGAGAATCCCGTCCGCCGTCGAATCGAGCGTGGCCCGGAGGAGCGAGATCGTCCTCTCGAGATCCTTCTCGGCGTTCTTCCTCTCGGTGATGTCGAGCGCCGACCCGATGACCCCCTTGATGGTTCCGTCGTTGTGGCGCAGCGGTTCGACGTGCGCCGCGAACGTGCGCCCCTTCCACTCGACCTCATAGGTGACGGACTCGCCGGCGAGCGCCTTCCGGTGGGCGGCGATCGCGTGGAACTCCGGATCGGAAGTGCCGAAGTAGTCGAAGACCGTCCACCCTTTGAACTGATCCGGCCGCTGGTTCAGGTTGGCGAGGCCCGCGCCCATGGATGAAGTGAACCGCATGGCGCGGTCGACGGACCAGAGGACGGCGGGCATCTGTTCGACGAGCACCCGGACCTCGACGTCCTTCTCGTGGAGCGCTTCGTCCGCATCCTTCTTCTGCTTGAGGACGAGCCGCCGGAGCTCGAGCTGGGCCTCGACCTGGCGCGAAAGGGCCCGCAGCGCGTTCTCCTGCTTCTCCGTGAGCTGGCGCGGAGTGCGGTCCATCACGCAGAGCGTTCCGAGCGCATGGCCGTCCGTCGTGCGAAGCGGAGCGCCCGCGTAGAACCGGATCTTGGGATCGGTCGTGACGAGCGGGTTGTCGGAGAAACGAGGATCCTCGGTGGCGTCCGAGACGACGAACAGGCCGCGCTGCAGGATGGCGTGCGCGCAGAACGCCATGTCGCGCGACGTCTCCGGCTTGTCGAGACCGACCCTCGACTTGAACCACTGCCGGTCCCGGTCCACGAGGGAGATCATCGAAATCGGAGTGCCGCAGATCTCCGAGGCGATCAGCGTGAGGTCGTCGTACTCCGCCTCGGGAGGCGTATCCAGAATTTCGAGCTCGCGGAGGGCCTCGAGGCGGGTGTCCTCGTTCGCGGGAAGAGAGGCGCGCATCAGAGACCCCCCAAATGGACGTTCAGTGGATCCAATCCTACCGCCGGGGTCGGCAGCCGGAAGCCGATGAAAAAGGCCGTTTCCTCCCCAGGGGCTAGCGGCTCCCGGCTGCTGCCGGTGTCCTCAGAAAGAGAACCCTTCTCTCCGTCATCTCCTCGATCGCGTAGCGAACGCCTTCCCGTCCGAAGCCGGACGCCTTCGTGCCGCCGTACGGGAAGTTGTCGATGCGCAGAGTGGGGGCGTCGTTCACGATCACGCCGCCCACCTCGAGGCCTTCGAACGCCGCCATCACCCGCGCGACGTCGCGCGTGAAGACGGACGCCTGGAGGCCGTATCGGGTGTCGTTCGCCGCGCGGATGGCGTCGTCGAACCGGTCGAAGGCCTCCACCGTCGCCACAGGCCCGAAGATTTCTCTCTCGTGGAGGTTCGTCCCGGCCGGGACGTTCGCGGCGACGACCGGCCAGAGCTTCGACCCTTCCCGGCGCGACGGGAGAAGGATCTGCGCTCCGGCGTTCGCGGCTTCGCCGATCCACGTCTCGACGCGGGTTGCACTCTCCGAATCGATCATCGGGCCGAGAACGGTATCGGCGCCGGACGGATCGGCCGGCTCGATCTTTCTCGCAGCAACGAGGAACGCGGCGAGAAACGGCTCGTAAATCGAGCGGGCGATGATCAGACGCTGAGCCTTGATGCAGACCTGACCGGCGTACGCGAAGGCGGCCGTTGCGAGCTTCTCGGCGGCGTCCTCGATCGCGGCGTCTTCGCACACGATCGCGGCGGCGTTCCCTCCGAGCTCGAGGGTGACTTTCCTTGTCGCTGCCTCCGCCTTGATCTTCCAGCCGACGACGTCGCTTCCGGTGAAGCTGACACAGCGAATGCGCTCGTCCGTCCAGAGCGGGCGCGCGACATCGGGGTCGGCATGGACGAGCGAGAAGGCCTTCGCCGGCCAGCCCGACGCTTCGACGGCGCGCGCGAGAAGGTCCGCCGTGCCCGGGGTCCGCGGGGAAGGTTTCAGGATCACGGGGTTGCCCGCCGCGAGCGCCGGAGCCACCTTGTGGAGCGCGAGGTTCAGCGGGAAGTTGAACGGCGTGATCGCGGTGACGGGTCCCACCGGAAAGCGGCGAACCGCGCAGAACGCTCCTTCTCCGCGGGGCTCGATGTCCACGGGGAGGACCTCTCCCCCGATTCGGGTCGCCTCTTCCGAAGCGAGCCGCACCGTCGTCAGTCCGCGCTCGACCTCCGCTTCGGCGTAGCGGCGCGGCTTGCCGGCTTCCGCGACGATCGTGTCCGCCAGGTCCGCCTTGACGCGGAAGAGCTCGTCGCCGAGGCGGCGCAGGATCTCCGCGCGCCGGTGGGACGGCAGTCGGCGAGTCTCCTCGAATCCCGCGGCTGCCGCCGCGATCGCGTTCTCGATCTCCGGCGGACCTGCTTTCGCGGCGCGCGCGAAGGGCTCGCCGGACCAGGGAGAGCGGACGTCGATCCAATCGCCGGTCGTGACCTCCGCCCCCGCGATCCGAAGGGCCAGGGACCGCACGGACATCTACCGGGGAACCGTTCCGAGCCGCTCCCGAACGACGTCCGCGAGAGGAATCAGATCGCGGCTCTTCTCGACCGCGTTTCCGTACGCAACGAAGAACGCCGTCGGGCCGCCCGCGAGCGCCGCGCGGAACGCGTCGAGCCCGAGGGTCTGGATGATCGCGTCGCAGAGAAACGCACCGGCCGGCCCGCCCACCCGCTGACCGAACTCCGGCCGCTTCAGATCAGCCTCGACGGCGATTCGCTCCTCGAGTTCCTTCTCCGACTCGACAAGCCTTTCCGAGAACCGGTTCAGCTCCGCGATCGAGCGCTTCATCGGCTCCTTCAGCCACACCGAAAGGGGAAAAAAGTTCTCGTCGACGTGAAAAAGCGCGACGGGACCCTGCTCCGCAACGAGACGGAACAGCGGGTCGAGCTGTCCGAGGCTCGTATCGCGGCGCGTCCAGTTCGGGCTTTGCGAGCGGTAGAGGCGCCACGCCTGCCGGAACGCTTCGCCGGCAATCAGGCGGGCGACGCGTTCGACCTGGTTCTCGACTGTCTCGCCCTCCGCGTCTCCGAGCGCCCGCGCGAGATCGACGATCATCACCTCGTCGCCGGACGGCGTGATCACCACGAGGTGGTCCGCAAGCCCGGCGAGCCCGAAGGTGAGAAAGACCTGCAGACGCGTCCTCAGAGGTCGATCGGCGGGAAGGAGGGCGGCGGCACGCAACGCCGCCAGGCGGGCGAGCTCGGATCGCCGCGGTTCGAGGTCGGTCAGGAGCTTCGACCACCGTGCGTTCCCGGCGCGAAGGGACCGGAGGTCGAACACGGCGCTCTTTTCCTCCTCGTCGAATGCCGCGGCGAGGTCCCGTTCGAACGTCTCCAGCGTACGGCCGGAGTCCTGGATGGCGAGTCGGACCGCCGGCAGCTCGGTGATCGCCCTGGCCTGATCGGCCCGGAACTGCGGGAGCGCGAGAAACGTGACGAGGTCCTGCGCCGCCTTCGAGTCCACCTGGATCTCGATGGAGTGATTCCCGGCCGGCGGCGCCTTGTACGGCGCGCGGCTCGCGGCAGCCGCCGTCGCCGCCGGGCGGGTGGGCCCCGGACCGCCCGCGGCGCAGCCGAGAGTCAACGCGGCAAACACGACCAGGGCGATGCCGCGTCTCACTGGAGGATGGCCTCCTGCGCCGCGTCGACGTCGGAGAAATCGAGGAAGAGAGCGTCCGGTCGCTCCGCCGCAAGCGCCTCCGCGGAGGTGGGACCGGTCGCGACCGCGATGGTCCGGGCGCCGAGCGAACGGCCGCACCCGACATCGTGTACGGAGTCACCGATGATGACGACGGACTCGCTCGAAAAATCCCGACCGGTCTCTTCTCGAGCTCGCGCCACGGCGATCGGCGGCAGGCAGTAACGGTCGGCGGAGTCGTTGCCGAAGGCGCCGAAGGAGAAGTACCGGTTCAGTCCGGCGGGCTCGAGCTTCAGCCGCGCGCCCCGCTCGATGTTGCCGGTCAGGAGTCCGAGCGTCACGCGCGGGTCGTCGGCGAGGCGATCGAGGAGCGCGGACACGCCCGGCTTGACGACGACGGCTTCCGGCCGGAGACGACGGGAGAGCTCCTCGACGTAGCGGTCGAGCACGGACTCGAGTGTCGCTTCGAAGCGCGGCCGGCCCACCGACTCCATTACGAGCTCGCGCAGAATCTGGGGGTCGGTCTTCCCGGAAAAGTCGGTTCCGTCGGACGATCCTTCCCAGCCGAGGACCGCGGCGAGGGCCGCGAGAATCGACTCGCGCGCTGCCCGTCCGGCGGATAGGAGCGTGCCGTCGATGTCGAAGAGTACGAGCCGGAACGAGTTGCCATCAGCCATCAGCTCTGAGCTCTCAGCGTGGGCCCCGAGCCTTCTTCCGGCTGATAGCTGACAGCTGAGAGCTAACCGCTGCATCATATTGGAACCGCTTCCCGTGCCACTCGGCGATCGCGACGAGCCCGCGGCGCCAGTACTTCCAGTCGTGGTCGCCCGGCTCGAGCACCACCTCCGTCGGAATGCCGTGCTCGTTCATGTAGGAACCGAACTGCGCGGCGACGCGATCGAGTCGGTAACGATCGTCGGTTCCCGCCCGGAGGTGCGCGTCGAAAGGGGGACGCTCGAACTGGACGCCTCGCAGGATCTCCCAGACGTCGTTCTCCGCGAGCGTGTTCGCGTCCGGACGGTTGCCGAAAACGCGCTTCAACGTCAGACGGGTGACCCAGTTGTAACGCTCGAGGGCGCCCCATTCGATCGGGATCAGGGCGCCCGAGAGCGCGGAGACCGAGGCGAAGAGATCCGGATGCTTGAGAGCGATCTTGACGGCGCCGAACCCTCCCATCGAGATGCCCGTGATCGCGCGCCCGCGTTCTCCCGGCACGATCCGGTAACGGGTCTCGAGCGTGCGCAGGAAGTCACCGGTCAGGAACTCCTCCCAGCGCCGCTTGCCGTCGTAGGAGTCGGAGAACCAGGACCCGGCCGCGCCGGGCGCCACGACGAAGAACTCCGGAAGCCGACCGTCGGCCATCCGCGCGTGGAGCTCGGCCGCCACGCCGCGTCGGTCGAGCGTGTGAACGTTTCCGTAGCCGTCGTGCAGAAAGATCAGTACGGGATAACGCCGCGCCGGCGACCGCTCGTAGGAAGGCGGCGCGAGCACGAAACAATCCGCCGGCGAGGGAAGGCTCGGGGACGGGATGCTCGCGTAGCGGACGCCGGGCGCCGGGGCGGTCGCGCAGCCGAACGTGAGGGTCGCGAGCGCGAGGAAGGCCCTGCGTGACATCCGGCTCACTCTGTCATCCCGAGGACCCCCTGCCTTGTCATCCCGAGCGAAGCGAGGGATCTGTGGCTCTCTCGACAGGGAACCAGATTCCTCGTCGCTGCGCTCCTCGGAATGACAGGCTTCGGCACTCCTCGGAATGACAGGCTTACCCGCTCCTCGGTTTATTGAGTCGCGGGCGCCGCGAACTCCTTGTCGTCGCGCGTCGGAGACACCGAGACGTTCTCGAAGAAGATCCGGACCGGCCGCACGGGAAAGGCTCTGTCGAGCGCGAGCGAGATCCCGGAGAACTTTCGCCAGTCCTTCCAGAATGCGACAGTCGGCTCCTCCTGAGCTCCTCCGAGAACGTACTCCCACTGGACCATGCGCCGCCCGTCCCGCGTCACCCACAGCCGGTAGACGTCTTTCGGCGTGAGTCCCACTCCCTCGAACGAGAGACGGATCACGTCGCAGAGCTCGCCGTCCGCCGTCGTCTTTTCGCCCTCGTACGTGCGGACGACACCCGGGTCCATGACCTTCCAGGGTGCGAGCAGCCAGTACGAGTCATTGATGAACCGGCCGTACGCCGCCTCGAGGAGTTTCTTCTTCTCCTCTCCCTCGACGGGGCGGCCGTTCAAAAACGTCGTCCCCTCGCGGGTGTTGACGTTGAAGTAGACGACGTAGGGGGCGCCGGACTTATCGGCGCCGTGCACGCGGTAGTCGCCGGTGTAGCGGTCCCAGAGGTGCCGGAACTCCGCCGCGCGTTTGCCCTCGCGCTCGACGACGAAGTCGAACCGGATCTGACGGGCTTTCTCCCACGCCGCCGGGCCGCCGAGCGCCTGGAGGAGCTCGCGCGCCACCTGGTCCGCGCGATCGTCGGCGAAAAGGGCGGGCGGTCCGGCAAGCGCCGCAACGGCCGCCGCGAGAAGGAAAACCACTCGGAACGAACGCGCTGCTCTCATCCGGCGAATCATATTTCGGCGCGGGGCGCCGGCCCGCACCGTTCGCCATAAACTCCCGGAAATGGAGCTCGACCGCCTGCCACCGGAGGTCCACCTCGCTCTTTCGGGCGCGGGCTTCCGCGCGCGGCGACGCCTCGCGCTTCCGTTTCTCACCGTGGATCCCGGCGGCTTCCCCCGCGCGGCCCTGCTCACGCTGGGCGAGGTCCGGTCCCGCTCGCGCAAGGAGATCGTCGTGGCCGTCCGCGGCGGCAGCCGGACGGCGGCGAACCTCATCCGTCGGCGGACGGCGACGCTCTTCCTCCTCGCCCGCAACCAGGCCGTGTGGGTGCAGGCGAAGGCGGGACGCGGGCACGTCTGCGACTACGACCCGGAACGCCAGATCTTTCCGCTGTCGGTCGTGCGCGTGAAGGTCGACCGCGCCGCGCCGGGCGAGGAAGGAAGCACTCTCGCGGGCGGCCCGACCTTCACGGCCCGCGGGTCGGAGCGGCTGTTCTCCGAGGAGCTCTACGAGGAACTCGGGCGATGAATTTCCGCGACCGCACCGTTCTCGTGACGGGCGCCTCGCGGGGGATCGGGCGATCGATCGCGCTGCGCTTCGCCGAGGAGGGCGCGCGGGTCGGCCTCGTTGCGCGCAGCGAGACGGAGCTCCTCGCGACAGCAAGCCTCGTCGAGCAGGCGGGCGCTCGCGCGATCGCGATCCCCACGGACATCCGCGACCGCGCCGGAGCGGCGGCCGCGGTTGCCAGGGTCGAAGCCGAGCTCGGGCCGATCGACGTCCTCGTCAACAACGCGGGGGTCTTCCTGTGGCGGCCCTTCCTCCAGCTTTCCCCGGAGGAGTGGGACCTCGTCATCTCGACGAACCTGACCGGCGCGGCGAACTTCTGTCGCGCCGTGATCCCGGGCATGGTGGAGAGGCGGCGCGGACGAATCGTGAACGTCTCCTCGATCCACGGGATGCGGGGCGAGGCGAACCTCGCCGCCCACAGCGCGGCCAAGTTCGGGTTGATCGGGCTCACCCAGAGTCTCGCGCGCGAGTTCCGGGGCGACAACATCGCGGTCAACGCGGTGTGCCCCGGGACGGTCGAGAACCGCCTCGAAGAGACGGGCGCCCCGTCCCGCGAGCAGCCGCTCGCCGAGAAGCTCTGGCCGCGCGACGTGGCGCGGACGGTCCTCTTCCTCGCGTCGGACGACGCCGCCGCGATCACCGGAGCCGCCCTCGAGGTGCTCGGGGGAACCCACCTCACCATCCAGCCGTAACACCCGCCGTGGCCAGGGCGCGAACCGGTCCCGAACGCTGTCCGTGGGCGGAAAGCGACCCGTTGCTCACCGAGTACCACGACACGGAGTGGGGCGTTCCGTCCTGGGACGACCGCTACCTCTTCGAGCTCCTCACCCTCGAGGGCGCGCAGGCCGGGCTCTCCTGGCTCACGGTCCTTCGCAAGCGCGACGGCTACCGATCCGCTTTCGCCGGGTTCGATGCCCGGAAGGTCGCCCGGTTCCGCGCCGCGAGGATCGACCGGATCCTCGAAGATCCCGGCATCGTCCGTCATCGGGGGAAGGTCGAGTCGGTGGTCACGAACGCTCGGGCGGTGATCGCCGTGCAACGCGCGAGCGGATCGCTGGCGGGGGAGCTCTGGCGTCACGTCGGGGGTCGCCCGCGCCGGAACCGGTGGCGCCGGGCCGGAGACGTCCCGGCGCAGAGCGCGGAGTCGGTTGCGATGAGTCGCGCCCTGCGGGCGCAGGGCTTCCGCTTCGTGGGGCCGACGATCTGCTACGCGTTCCTGCAGGCAGCCGGGATGGTCAACGACCACCTGGTCGGGTGTTTCCGAAGCGGGATCACTTCCCCCACATCATCCGCACCGACACCAGCAGCAGGAACCCCGCGAAAATCCGGCGGAGGGTGAGGTCGGAGACCGGCTCGACGATCTTGGCTCCGAGGAACGCGCCGACGAGGAGACCGGCGGCGATCAGCAGCGAGTAGCGCACGTTCAGGTTGCCGTTCTTCCAGTAGACCCACGCCCCGAGAGCACCGACCGGCAGGAGGATCGCGCCGAGCGACGTGCCGACCGCCGCGTGCTGCGACATCCCGTAGAGGAGCGCCAGCGCCGGCACGATGATGAGCCCTCCCCCGATCCCGAACATCCCGGCGGCGACGCCGGCGACCACCCCGATGACGACGAGCCCGAGGGTCTGCATCTCGTTCCTTTCTGGCGGCTAGCCCTCCGCCGGCGCGGGCGGGGGTGCTTCATCGCGCAGCGTGCGCGCCGCGTCCGGCTCGTCGGTCGTGATCGAGGAGACGCCTGCGGCGAGGAAACGCCGGATCTCGTCGGGACCGTTGATCGTCCAGGGGTGGACGGTCAGGCCCGCCGCTGAGGCGTGCTCGAGGAGCGCCGGCGTGGCGAGCTCCCGGGCCGGGCCGATCGCGTCGACGTGCGGAAAGAGCGGCGTGAGCTTTCCGGTCTCCGGCAGCGCGACCGGATGGTCGAAAAGGTATCCGGTGGCGAGCCTCGGCTCGACCTCCCGCATCTTCTTCAGGAAGTCCGGATCGAAAGAAACGACGAGGCACCTCGGGAGGACGCCGTACTCGGACGCGAGGCCCGCGATCCGGCGCGCCATCACCCCCCGGTCGTAGTTCGGTGAGGACTTCACCTCGACGACGTAGCGCAGCGCCGGACCGTATCGGTGAAAAACGTCCTGCAGCCGCGGAACGCCGTACTCGCCGTGCTCCGACGGGAGCTGCAGCCGTTCGATCTCCCGGGTCGTGAAGCTCCGGACGGGGACGCGCTGGTTCCCGAGAACGACGTCCTCGTCGTGGAACACGACGGCCTCGCCGTCGCGCGTCTGCCGCACGTCGAGCTCGATGGCGTCCACCCCGAAGCTCTCGGCCCAGTCGAAGCTATCGATCGTGTTCTCGTGAGCGCGGCGGGGGGCGCCGCGGTGCCCGACGATCCACGTCTCGTGCGGCTCGCGCCAGTCGCTTCGCGCCGGTTCGGTCACGCCGCCGATTGTATTTCCGCGACGAGGGCCTCCAGCGCGGCGTCCGGGTCGGAAGCGGCGGTGATCGGCCGCCCGACGACGAGGACGTCGGCGCCCGCGGCGAGCGCGGCGGCGGGGGTCGCGATTCGTTTCTGGTCGAGAGTGTCGCTTCCGGCGGGACGGATCCCCGGCACGACGGTCAGGAATTCCGGCCCGCAGACGGCACGGACCGCCGCCAGGTCCCGGGGAGAGCAGACGACGCCGTCCGCGCCGCACTCCTTCGCGAGCGAGGCGAGGCGACGGACGATTCCCTCGGGGTGCCCGGCGACGGGCAGGTCCGCGAGGGCGCGGGCGTCGAGCGACGTCAGGAGCGTCACCGCGACGAGCTTCACGCCGGCTCCGGCGCTCTTCGCGGCGTCCCGCGCGGCGAGGAGCATCTCGCGGCCGCCGAACGCGTGCACGTTGACCATGGCGGCGCCCGACCGGCACGCCGCCGCGACGGAGCGCGCCACGGTGTTCGGGATGTCGTGGAGCTTGAGATCGAGGAAGACCCTCGGGCCGGTGGCGGCGACCTCGGCGACGATCGCGGGCCCCTCCGAGACGAAAGCCTCGAGCCCGACCTTCAGCCATCCGGCGCGCGGCCCGAAGCGGCGGGCGGCCTCGAGAATCTCGGCTCGCGACCCAAAGTCGAGCGCGACGCAGAGACGCTCTTCCCTCACCCCTCCGCCCCCCTCTCGCCGCCGGGGGCAAAGCGCTGGGCGCGCCCGACGAGGCTCGCGGCGGTGACGCCTTTCTCCGCGCAGTACGCCTCGAGCTCGGACACGAGCCGGCCCGATACGGCGGGGTCGCGGAAGTTCGCCGTCCCCACCTGCACCGCGGAGGCTCCCGCGGCGAGGAACTCGAGCACGTCATAGAGGTCGGAGATCCCACCGATTCCCATGAGCGGCACGCCGGGGAGGGCGCGGGCGACCTGGAAGACCATCCGCACTGCGAGCGGCTTGATCGCGGGACCGGAGAGGCCGCCGGTGCCGAAGGAGATCCGCGGGCGCGCGTTCGCCGGGTCGATCGCCATTCCGACGAACGTGTTCACGAGCGAGAGGACGTCCGCTCCCCCGTCGCGGGCGGCTCGGGCGGACTCCACGAGGTCGGGCGCGTTCGGAGAGAGCTTCACGATGAGGGTCCGTTTCGTTGCCGCCCGCACGCGAGCGACGAGCGAGGCGGTCGCCGCCGGCGAGTTGCCGAAGAGCATGCCGCCCTTCGCGACGTTCGGACAGGAGATGTTGAGCTCGATCGCGGCGAGACCTTCGGCCTCCTCGAGCGCGCCGACGACGGCGACGTAGTCCTCCTCGGTATCGCCCCAGACGTTCGCGATGACCGTGACGCCGAGGGCGGTCAGGGCCGGCAGCTTCTCCTCCAGAAAGACTTTCACTCCCACGTTCTGCAGGCCGATCGCGTTCAGCATCCCGGCGGGCGTCTCGCAGATGCGCGGCGGGGCGTTGCCCGCGTGCGGCCGAAGCGAGAGCCCCTTCGTGCAGATCCCGCCGAGCTTCGCGAGGTCCACGAAGTCCGTGAACTCCAGGCCGTATCCGAACGTGCCCGACGCCGTGAGGATCGGGTTGCGAAGGGTGAGCGGTCCGAGTCGGGTCTCGAGGGCCGCGTTCACAGCACACTCTCCCTCTCCCTCTGGGAGAGGGCCGGGGTGAGGGTCCCCCACGCGATCTTCTCCGGCGGCAGGATCGGGCCCTCCAGGCAGGAGATCACGAAGGGCTTCTCCGTGCCGGGGATGACGCAGCCGAGGCACGCCCCGAAGCCGCAGCCCATCGCCGCCTCCGTCGAGAACTCGGCAGAAAGGCGTGCGCGCGCGACGACGGGGGCGAGCGCCGCGAACATCGGCATCGGTCCGCAGGCGTAGACGCGGGAGTAGGGGCGCAAAGCGGCGGAGGCGCGGCGCTCGAACGCCGCCGTCACGAACCCCTTCTCGCCCAGCGAGCCGTCGTCGGTCGAGAGGATCGTTTCGCCGGGAACGATCCCGGCGAAGCGCTCGCGGAAGTCGAGCTCGGCGGCGTTGCGGCCGCCGAGGTAGAGGTCGCCGGTGAAGCCCGCGGCCGTCAGGGCGCGGAAGAGGAGCGGGAAGGGAGCCGCGCCGATCCCGCCCGCGACGACGGCGACCGGTGCCGAACGGTCGAGACCGTCGAGCGAGAACCCGTTGCCGAGCGGTCCGAGCAGCGAAGCGCCGGAGCCCTGGGCGAGATGCTCGACCGCGGAGGTTCCGGGCCCGATCGTGCGGACGAGGAACTCGACCTCACCCGCGACGGGATCGGCATCCGCGACGGAGTAGGCGCGTCGAAGATAGGGACGGAGACGGCCCGGGACCTCGAGCATGACGAACTGCCCGGGAAGGACGCCGGAGGCGAGGTCGGGCGCCCGAAAGGTGACCGAAAAGAAACCGGGAGAGAAGATTCGGCGGCGGAGAAGAGTGGCCCGGTGATCGGCCTTCACCGGGCGGAAGCTATCAGGTCCGGGTCGTCAGCCTAGGCGATCGTTCCGTAGGTCTCGATCCCTTCCAGGCTTTCCTTCTCCGGCCCGTCGGTGCCCTCGTTCTTCTTCGCGCACTTCTCGCACCGGATCGTTCCTTCCATCTCGACGAACGGGCGCGTGTAGTTTCCGCAGCCGTGACACCGTCTCAGGGACCGGTGATTCGCATTGACCGGCGTTTCGATGCTCAACTGCAATTCCCTCCACATGGCTCTTTCACTTCCTTCTGTCTTCCGACGCCATGGGATAGAGCAGACCACATACCATTCCTCACTTCCTGTGAACAAAGGACTTAGCGTTTACTTGGCCCGGAAACTTGTCGCCTCGGCGACGAAATCTGTCGCAATCTGAGGTCAGTTTTCGGTTCGGGAAACCCAGCTTACTCCGAATGGAGCCTAAAAGGACGCGACGCGCTCCAAAGCCCTACGCACGTGCGATGCCTGCGGGAGGATGAAGTCCTCCACCTGGGGCTGGTAAGCGACGTAGGTATCGGTCGCGGCGACCCTCTCGACGGGCGCGTCGAGCCACGCGAAGAGCTCGGACGAGATCCAGGCGGCGATCTCGGCGCCGTAGCCCCATGAGATCGGGTCCTCGTACACGACCACCGCGCGCCCCGTCTTCCGGACCGAAGCGGCGATCGCTTCGCGGTCGTACGGAGACAGGCTGCGCAGGTCGAGGATCTCGACCGTTTTTCCGGTTGCCTCCGTGAAGGCGCTCGCGGCCTGCCAGGAGCGGTAGACCGTCGCGCCGTAGGTGACGACGGTGACGTCGGCGCCCTCCTGGACGACGGAGGCCTTGCCGAACGGGACCATGTACTCGGCGCCGGGGTAGATCCCCTTGTTGTGCGTCTGCCGGTACAGGTGCTTGTGCTCGAGAAAGAGCACCGGGTCGTCGCAGCGGATCGCCGTGCGGAGGAGGCCGTTCGCGTCGAGCGCGTTCGACGGGAGCACGACACGCAGGCCGGGCAAATGGGTCATCAGCACCGCGCCGGACTGCGAGTGATACATCGCTCCGCCGCCGATGTAGCCGCCGATCGGCACCCGCACGACCATCGGGCAGGCCCACGTGTTGCCCGACCGCCAGCGCATCGTCGCGAGCTCGCTGCGGATCTGCATGTACGCGGGCCAGATGTAGTCGTAGAACTGGATCTCGACGACCGGTTTCAGACCCCGCAGCGCCATCCCGATCGCGCGGCCGACGATGTTCGCCTCGGCGAGCGGCGCGTTGAACACACGGTCTTTCCCGTAGAGGCGCTGGAGGTTGTGCGTGACCTTGAAGACGCCCCCCTTGCCCTTGCACTCGGCGAGGACCTCCTCGCGCGACGCGTCGGCGACATCTTCTCCGAAGACGACGATCCGCGGGTCCCGCTTCATCTCGTCCCGCATGCAGGCGTTCAGCAGGTCCACCATCGTCGTCGGCACGGCGCCCTCCGCCGGCGCGGGAGCGGTGGAAAACGCGGGCGACGTCGGATCGACGTCCGGCGAATAGACGAAGTCGTACGCGGACTCCGGGGCGGGCAGCTCCGCCGCGAGCGCGCGATCGGCGGCCTCGTTCACCTCGGCCTCGACCTCTTCCTTGAGGCGCGCGAGGGACGCTTCCGAGAGGATTCCCTCGGTGACGAGGAACCGCGCGAAAGTCGTGACCGGGTCGCGGGCGAGATCCCGATCCCGCTCCTCTTTCGGACGGTAGAGCGCCTCGTCGTCAGAGAGCGAGTGGCTGTAGGGACGGATGACTTGCGCGTGCACGAGTGCCGGGCCGCGCCGCGCCCGGCAGTGCTCGACCGCCCGCCGCAGGGCGTCGTAGGACTCGAGGAAGTCGCAGCCGTCCACTTCCGCCACGAAGAGGTCCGGGAACCCGGTCAGGAGCTTCGAGATCGAACCGCCGGGAGTGTTGACCTCCACGGGGACGGAGATGGCGTAACCGTTGTCCTCGACGAGATAGAGGACCGGCAGCTTCAGGTTGCATGCGCTCGAGAGCGATTCCCAGAACTCCCCCTCGGACGTCTGTCCCTCCCCGGAGGAGACGTAGGCGACCTCGTCCTTCTCAAAGCCTCCCTGCGAGGCGAGCTCCGGAATTCGGGAGAGCCGCCAGCCCCCCTCCGCGGCGCCGACGGCGTGGAGGAACTGCGTTCCCGTGCACGACGACTTCGAAATCAGATTCAGCCGGCGCGAGCCCCAGTGGGCGGGCATCTGGCGGCCCGCCGACGACGGGTCATCCTTCGCTCCGACCGACTGGAGGAACATCTCGTACGCCGTCACGCCGATCTGGAGGCAGAAGGCTCGGTCGCGGTAGTAGCAGTCGAACCAGTCGTAGGCGGGCTTCAACAGCATCGCGGCGGCGGTCGTGACCGCTTCGTGCCCGGCGCTGTTGATCTGGAAGTAGATCCGGTTCTGCCGCTTGAGCTGGATCTCCTTGTCGTCGACCTTCCGCGAGAGGTAGATGTTGCGGTAGGCCGCGACCAGATCCGCTCCGTCCAGACCCCTGTATTTGTCTGACTGGACTTCGGTTGCCACGGACCCGGCAATATACCAGAGCGCCTCTTGTTATCTTCGGAGCCATGAGCGCGCCCGTTCCGGTCGTGCCTTCCGACGGCCCGGGATTCCGGCCCGCGCCCCCGGACCTCTCCTCGGTCGACCCGCGACTCGACCTCGAGTCGGAGATCGTCCGGCTGAAGCGGGAGAAGAACGCCGTCCTGCTCTCGCACTACTACCAGGAGGAGGAGATCCAGGACCTCGCGGACTTCGTCGGGGACTCGCTCGACCTCTCTCGCCGCGCGCAGGCGTCCGACGCCCGCATCATCGCTTTCGCCGGAGTGCGGTTCATGGCGGAGACGGCGAAGATCCTGAACCCGACGCGAAAGGTCGTCCTGCCCGACTACGAAGCGGGATGCTCGCTCGAGAACTCCTGCCCCCCGGAGATGTTCCGCGCCTGGCGGGAGAAGCACCCGGGAGCGGTGTCGCTCACGTACATCAACTGCTCCGCGGCGGTCAAAGCGCTCTCGGACATCATCGTGACGTCTTCGAACGCCGAGAAGATCGTCCAGACGATCCCGCGCGACCAGGAGATCCTCTTCGCGCCCGACCGCCACCTCGGCGCCTACCTCGCGAAGAAGACCGGCCGGCCCATGGTGCTCTGGCCGGGCAGCTGCATCGTCCACGAGCAGTTCTCGGAGCGCGAGATCATTCGACTGAAGGTCCAGCACCCCGACGCGCTCGTCGCCGCCCACCCGGAGTGCCCCGACGGGATCCTGAAGCACGCCGACCACATCGGCTCGACCCGCTCCATCCTCCAGTTCGTCACGACCGGGCCGGCGAAGAAGTACCTGATCGCGACGGAGGAGGGGATCATCCACCAGATGCGGAAGCTCGCGCCGGACCGCGAGTACATCCCCATCCCTCCCGACAACGGGTGCCGCTGCAACGAGTGCCCGTTCATGAAGCTGAACACGCTCGAAAAGCTGTACCTGTGCCTGCGCGACGAGCGACCCGAGATCGTGATGCCCGAGGAGCTCCGGAAAGCGGCGGAGAAGCCCCTTTTGAGGATGCTCGAGCTGTCGTAAGCACGCGCGCAGCGCGGTCGAGAGGGACACAGATCCCTCGCTTCGCTCGGGATGACAACCGATGGCGAAGGGCTCGGGATGCCAAGAGAAGGCGATTGTCTCGGGATGACGGCAGTTTTCTGTCATTCCGAGGAGCGGAGCGACGAGAAATCTGGTTCCCTCTCCCCATGGGGCCAGTCCCCTTTCGGTATCCTCCCTCGCGCATGGACGGCCTCTCCGCCGAAGAGCTCGACGCGAAGCTCCGTGAGTTCCTGGCGGAGGACATGGGCTCCGGCGACGTCACGACAAACACGATCGTTCCACCCGACGCCGTCGCCGCCGCCGAGATCGTCGCGAGATCGGAGTGCGTCGTGTCCGGGCTCCCGGAGGCGCGACGCGTGTTCGAGCTCCTCGACCCCGGGATCTCCTGGAAGGATCGGGCGGCCCCCGGCGCGAAAGTGACCGCGGGCGCGACTCTCGCCACCCTGTCGGGGAAGGCGCGCGCGATCCTGACCGGCGAGCGGGTCGCGTTGAACCTCCTTCAGAGGATGTGCGGCATTGCCACGACGACGCGCCGTTACGTCGAGGCGGTGGAAGGGACCGGCTGCCGGATCCTCGATACCCGCAAGACGGCGCCGGGACTGCGCGCCTTCGACCGTGCCGCCGTGCGCGACGGGGGCGGGAAAAACCACCGCTTCGGCCTCTTCGACCTCGTGCTCGTCAAGGACAACCACCTCGCTGTCGCGGGAGGCGTGGCGCCGGCGCTCGACGCCGTCCGGCGGGTCGCGAAGGACGGGATGGGCGTCGAGGTCGAGGTGGAGACGGAAGACGACCTCCGCGCGGCGGTGGCGGGCGGCGCGGACCGGGTTCTGATCGACAACCAGTCCGCTGAAACGGTCGGGCGCTGGGCGGCCATCGTGCGCGCGGGCCGCCGTCGCCCGACGATCGAGGCCTCGGGCAACATGACCCTCGCCCGGGTGCGTTCGTACGCGACGGCCGGCGCCGACGAGATCTCCGTCGGCGCGCTCACGCACTCGGTCACCGCCGCGGACGTCTCTCTCGAGATCCAGGTGCAGCGTGGGTGACGCTCGGGGTCGGATCCCCAAAGGGGGTCCGATCCCGCACAACTCTCCCGCGGAAGTCCTCGTCCTCGGGACCGGCGTCGCCGGATGCGCGGCGGCCCTCGCGGCGGCCCGGGGAGGGGCCGACGTCGTGCTCGTCACGCGCGCCCGGGACGCGGCGGAGTCGAACACGTTCTACGCGCAGGGCGGGATCGTCGCGCGCCCGCCCGGAGACTCCGCCGAGCTTCTCGCCTCGGACATCCGCCGGGCCGGCGACGGTCTCTGCGATCCGGACGCGGTGGACCTGCTCGCGCAGGAGGGGCCGGACCTCGTCAACGAGCTCCTCGTCGAAGAGCTCCAGGTCCCCTTCGATCGCGAGGGCGGCGGGTTCCACTGGACGCTCGAGGGCGCCCATTCGGTGGCGCGCGTCCTCCACGTCAAGGACGAGACCGGCGCGCCGATCGAGCGGGCGCTCCTCGACGCCTGCCGGCGCGAGAAGAACGTCCGCTGGCTCACGGCGACGACCGCCGTCGACCTCCTCACGCTCTCCCACGACTCGGTCGATCCGACGGACCGTTACGACCCGCCGACCGTCGTGGGGGCCCGCCTCCTCGAGCGCGAATCCGGCGACGTGAAAGCCGTCCTCGCGCGGGAAACGATCCTCGCGACCGGCGGGCTCGGGCAGGTCTACCTCCACACCACCAACCCCCAGGGCGCGCGCGGCGACGGCATCGCCATGGCGCGGCGCGCGGGCGCGCGGCTGCTGAACCTCGAGTACATCCAGTTCCACCCGACGGCCCTCGTGCATCCGAAGGGGCGGCTCCTCCTGACCGAGGCGCTGCGCGGCGAGGGCGCGGTGATCACGGACGCCGCCGGGAACCGCTTCCTGCGCGACGCGCACCCCGACGCGGAGCTCGCGCCGCGCGACGTCGTCGCGCGCGCGATCCATCAGCGCATGCTCGAGAGGGACGAGCCCTACGCGTTTCTCGACATCTCTCACAAGCCCGCCGAGTGGATCCGCGAGCGGTTTCCGGGTCTCACGCGACGGTGCCTCGAGCATGGCTTCGACCTGACGGCTGGACCGATCCCGGTCGTTCCGGCGGCGCACTACTCGTGCGGGGGCGTCTCCGTGGATCGGGACGGGGCGACGACTCTCGCTCGCCTGCGCGCGGCGGGCGAGGTCGCGGCGAGCGGCGTCCACGGGGCCAACCGACTCGCCTCGACCTCGCTTCTCGAGGGGCTCCTCTGGGGTTGGAGGGCGGGGGCCGCGGCCGCCCGCTCGGTCCGCTCCGAGACACTGCGCCGGCCGATCGCGGTCCGGCCCTGGGAGCCGGAGTTCGAGCCGGTGGACCCGGCGCTCATCGCCCAGGACTGGCTCGTCGTGCGGCACACGATGTGGAACTACGTGGGGCTGCTCCGTTCGGAGAAGCGGCTCGACCGCGCGGGACGGATCCTGGGCGAGCTGCGCGACGAGATCGAGAACTTCTACCGCCGCGGGACGATGTCCGACGAGCTCCTCGGCCTGCGCAACGGGATCCAGACCGCGCTCGCGATCCATCGGGCCGCGTCGGACAACCGCGTGTCGCAGGGCAGCCACTATCGGGAGAACGGAACGGAGGCCGCGTCGTCTCCCCGCCGCAAAAGAGCAACGCTGCTATAGTCGCCAGCTCTTCACATGAGCCTTCTTTATCTTCACTTCGAGAGCGACGAGCGCGCCGGCCGGCTGAACAAGCTCGCCAAGAGCGGCGCGCACATCATCGTCACGGAGCCCCGCTGGCCGGGGTTCTGGGAGCTCGCCAAACGCGAGAAGCCGATCGCCGTCGCCGTCGACTTTTCGCACGCCCCCTCCCATGCCCTCGAGACCGCGGATTACATCGCCAAAGCGCGGGAAACCAAGGAGACTCCGCTCTTCCTCCTCCGCGTGCCGGAAGACCGCCTGGACGCCGTGCGCAAGAGGCTCTCCCAGGCGTCGATCGTGACGGAGGCGGAGCTCGCCGAGCGGCTCGGGGTGATGGAGCGGGAAGCGCTCGCGCGCGCTCTCGAGAAGAAAGAGGCGGCCGCTGTCGCGCGCCGGACGGCCTCCGCCGCGAAGAAGGCCGCGAAGAAACTCGCCGCCGGACCGACGAAGCCCCCTGCGAAGCCCCCCGCCCGCAAGGAACCGGCGCGCGCGGCCGCCCCCGCGAAGAAGAAGCCCGCGCCGCCCGCGAAGAAGGCGCCACCGAAGAAGAGCGCACCGAAAAAGAGGGCGTCTGTGGCGGCTGCTCGACGCGGCCGGAAGAGATAAACGGCCGCGGGGCAGCGTCCCATGGCTGACTAAGCCACCGAGTTGACTCTTCCAGACTCTCCAAAGACTGACAGCCCATAGCTTAGAATCGCCCCCTTTTCACGAGCGAGGAGGCCCGATGGCCGGAGAGTTCAAGAAGGAAGACCTGCGCAAGTACGCCGCGTCCGGACGCGGCGAGTACGAAAAGATCCTCGAAAAGATCGTCGAGATTCCGACGGTGTCCGTCGAGCCCGAGCGGAAAGCGGACGTCCGCAAGGGAGCGGAATACGCCGTGTCTCTCCTCGAGTCGTGCGGCGCCAAGGCGCGCCTCTACGAAACGAAGGGTCACCCGATCGTCTTCGGACGCTTCCAGCGGCGCGCGAACCTCCCGACGATCACGGTCTACAACCACCTCGACGTTCAGCCCGCGGAAGGGCCGGACTGGAAGACGCCGCCTTTCCAGTTCGTCAAGAAGGACGGACGGTATTTCGGCCGCGGCACCACCGACGACAAGGGCCCGGCGATCACGGCGCTCTTCGGAGCCCGCTACGCGTGGGAAAACGACGTCCCCGTCAACATCAACTTCCTCTGGGAGCTCGAGGAAGAGATCGGCAGCCCTCACTTCGAAACGACGATCAAGGAGCACGCGAAGGAATTCGCCACGGACTCCGTCGTGGTGTCCGACACGGTGTGGGTCTCTCGGTCCCGCCCGGCGCAGCCCGCCGGACTCCGCGGGCTCCAGGGCTTCCGCTTTACCCTCCAGACGGGCGAGACCGATCAGCACTCCGGGACCGCGGGCGGCGCGGCGCGCAACCCGGTCACGGAGATGTGCCAGTTGATCGCCGATTGCGTTGACGGCAAGACCGGCCGCGTCAAGATCCCCGGCTTCTATTCCGACGTCGTTCCGCCGACGAAGCGTGAGCTCGAAGACCTGAAGAACTCGGGATTCACGACGCGGGACTTCAAGCGCGACCACCTGTTCCGCTCGCTGCGCGTCGACGACGCGCTCGAGATCATGAAGCGCGTGTGGATGATGCCGACGTTCGAGGTCCACGGAATCGCCGGCGGATACCAGGGACCGGGCGTCAAGACGATCATCCCCCCCAAGGCGACAGCGATCGTGTCGTGCCGGCTCGTCCCGGAGATGAATCCCAAGAAGATCGTCCGCCTCGTGACCGACTTCGTGAAGGAACGGAACCCCGACGTGAAGGTGTCCGCGGAGCACACCCTTCCGGCCTACAAGGGCAAGACGACGGGGCCGTACGCCGACGCCATCCGCGGCGCGATGAAATTCGCGTTCGGCAAGGAACCGGTCTTCGTCCGCGAGGGGGGCTCGATCGGAGCGGTCCTCTCGATGGAGAAGGTGTTCAAGTCACCCGTCTTTTTCCTCGGGCTGTCGCTCCCCGAGCACGGTTACCACGCGCCCAACGAGAACTTCGACTGGGGCCAGGCCGAGGGCGGGATGGCGGCGTTCGCCGACTACTTCCGCCGCGTCGGAGACCTCGAGCCGGGAGCGGCGAAGCGGTAACCGGGGTCAGGTCTCCACCTGACACTTTGCGCGCAAAGTGTCAGGGACACTGCAGCCCGATCACGCGGATAGCGGTCTGACCCCAGTTACTCGGCGCTGAAGCCGAGGAGCTTGCGGAAGAATCCGCGACGCTGCCCCTCCTGCTTCGTCAGGAGCTGCTCGAGCTCGCCGCGGTCGAAGAAGATGCCCTCGCACGAGGAGCACTTCTCGATCTCGATGTCGGCGATCGTCTGGACCGCCATGTCGCTCCCGCACTTCGGGCACTTGCGCCAGTGCGCGGCGCGCCGTGCCTCGGCCTCGGCGGACTGCGCCTGCTGCTCCGCCTCCTGCCGGCGCTTTCGCGCCGCTTCGATCATCTTCTCTTCGTTCTGTCGGAACCAGTCGTTCTCGCGCCCCTTGCGGAGGTCTTCGGTATCGAATGCCATGGGGGGATTCTATCCAGCCTTCAGCGCAGCAGGTCTTCGAGCCCGACGGAGGCTTCCGTCTTCTCGTCCCGATACTTGACGATCACGGGGGTCTGAAGGGAGAGGCCCCACTCGGAGCCCCGGCCCTCCCGGATCGCCCGAGCGCCGGGAACGACAACTGCGCCGGGGGGGATCTCGAGCGGGATGCCCGGGCGCTTGCGGTACTCCTCGCCGCGGACCACGTCGTAAACCGGCGTGCCGCCGGTCAGGATGACCCCCGCGGCGAGCACCGCGCGCTCCCGCACGATCGCGCCCTCGTAGATTCCGCAGTTGCCCCCGACGAGCACCTCGTCCTCGATCACGACGGGAAGCTCCCCCACCGGCTCGAGCACGCCGCCGATCTGCGCCCCGGCCGAAACGTGGACCCGTCTTCCGATCTGGGCGCAGGAGCCGATCAGGACGTGGGAGTCGATCATCGTTTCCTCGCCGATCCACGCGCCGACGTTGACGAAGGAGGGCGGCATGATGGTCACCCCGCGTCCGACGTAACAACCGTCGCGGACGGAGGTGCCGCCCGGCACGATCCGGACGCCCGAGCCCACGGTCAGCTCCTGAACCGGAAACGTGTCCTTGTCGAAGAACGGAAAGCCGGAGCCGGTGGACGCTTCCCGAATCACGCCGACGCGGAAGCCGAGAAGGATCCCCTGCTTGACCCAGGCCCGCGGCACCCAGCGGTCCCCCTCTTTTTCCGCGGCGCGGATGGATCCGTCGTTCAGACCCGCTTTCAGGTCCTCGACGAGCTGCCGCAGCGCGTCGGCCGGCTGGGCGTCCGGATCGGCGAACGCTTCTTCGATGGCCCGGGCGAGATCCTCCGGTGGGCGCGGCATTCGCGGTACTGCGCGGCGCCGTTCAGCGCGCGGCGGCGGCCTTCTTCGGCAGGAGCTTCAGGCCCCCGAGCAGCTTCTCGATGCGGCGGCGCATGTCGTCGCGGACCGCGACGAGCGGCAGCCGGACCGTGTCGCCGCACCTCCCCATCGCCGAGAGCGCGGCCTTCGCCGGACCGGGGCTCGAGTCCCAGAAGTTCATCTCCATGAGGGGTAGGTATTTCCGCTGGAGCTTCCGCGCCTCGTCGGCGCGCCCCTCGAGCGCCGCCGCGACGAGCGCCGTCATCTCGCGCGGGATCTCGTTCGACGCGACCGAGATGAGTCCGCGGCCTCCGAGCGCGATGAGCGCGAGCGCTGTCGAGTCCTCTCCCGAGAAGACGACGAAGTCCTCCGGCAGTGCCGCCATGAGCCGCGCGATCTTTCCGAAGTTGGGAGACGCTTCCTTGAGCCCGACGACGTGCGGGATCTCGGTGAGCCGCAGGATCGTGTCGACGTCCATGTCCGTCCCGGTCCGCGTCGGAACGTTGTAGACGATCATCGGCAGGTCCGCGGCTTCGGCGATCGCCGAGAAGTGCCGCACCAGGCCGTCCGGCGAGGGCCGGTTGTACATGGGCGACACCGAGAGGAGACCGTCCGCGCCCGCGTCCACCGCGTCGCGCGCCCAGAAGACGGCCTTTGCGGTGTGGTTACCGCCGGCGCCCGCGATCACTGGAACTCGCCCGTCCGCCGCTTTCACGACGGCGGCCGTGACTCCTTTTCGTTCCTCGCCGGAGAGCGTGGCCGATTCTCCGGTGGTGCCGCACGGCACGAGGAAATCGATGCCCTGTTCGATCTGCCACTCGACCAGCTTCGCGAGGGCGCGGAAGTCGATCCGTCCCTTTTCGTCGAACGGCGTGACGAGGGCCGTCCCGCAGCCTTTCCAGTCAACGCGATGCACGTCTATTCCTCCGAAGTGGAGTCAGTTTCAACTGACACCTTTCTGGGAGGGGTCAGAAGAAATCTGACTCCCGCCACTCACCTAAGACAAGAGGGGTCAGGATAAATCCTGACCCCGCCCTTTCCTGGCTGTTGCGCCTTCCCGCAACAGGTCGCCGAACTCGAAAACCCCCTTGCGGCCGGCGACGCGTTCGGCCGCCCACACCGCGCCGCGCGCGAACCCGGCTCGGCCGCGGGCGCGGTGAACGAGCTCCACCTCGTCCTCGGGCGACTCGAACACCAGCCGGTGAAGCCCCGGAACCGTTCCCGCCCGGACGCTCGACACGCTCGGAGGGACGCCCGACTCCGCTTCGACGACAGCGGCGATCTTCCGCGCGGTGCCGGAAGGCGCGTCTCTCTTTTCCGCGTGGTGCTCCTCCACGAGGAACGCGGCGTAACCGGCGGCGGGATAGAGGGACGCCGCGAGCCGGGCGACATCGAGGAAGTGGCGCACCCCGACGGAAAAGTTCGCGGCGTAAACGAGCGCTCCGCCGCCCGCGAGAAAAGCCGACGTGACCTGCGGGAGGTCGCGATCCCAGCCGGTGGTTCCGCAAACAACGGCAGCGCCGGATTTCCCGAGCGCGAGGAGGTTGGCGGGGGCGGCGCCCGGATTCGTGAACTCGAAAACGACGTCGGCGCCGGAAAGGCGCGAGGGTGTCAGTCCGGCGGCTCCCGCGTTCTCGCTCGAGTCGAGAGTCCACACGACGTCATGCCCGCGACGCACCGAAACGACTTCGATTTCGCGGCCCATCTTTCCCGCTCCGACGAGGCCGAAGCGCATGGAGGGAAGCTATCAGCTTTCAGCTTTCAGCTATCAGTTGGGCTCCGGTCTGGCTGACAGCTGATGGCTGATAGCTGACAGCTATTCAAAAAACTCCCCGTGCAGCCGACGCACGACCTCTTCGACGTCCCGTTCCTCGACCACGAAGGACACGTTCCGGCGCGACGCCCCCTGGGAAATCATGAGGACGTTGACGTCTCCGATGGTCCGGAAGATCCGCGCGGCAATGCCCGGCGTGAACTTGATGTCCTGGCCGACGAGACAGACGATCGCGCGATCGCGGCCGACTTCGACCTGGGCGAGCCGTTCGAGATCGCGGCGGATCTCCGGCAGGCGCGAAAGGTCGTCCAGGGTCACCGAAACCGATATCTCGGACGTGGTGACCATGTCGACCGCGGTCTCCCAACGCGCGAAGACGTCGAAGAGCGTGCGCAGGAATCCCGCCGCCATGAGCATTCGGCTCGTCACCACGTCGACAGTCGCGATCCCCTTCTTGAAGGCGATCGACCGGACGCGCTGGCCGCCCGAGTCGGCGGAGGCGCGGATCTCGGTGCCCGGGAAGTCGGGGCGCTTCGCGTTCTTCACGCGCACCGGGATCCCCTTTTCGATTGCGGGCGCGAGCGTCAGCGGGTGGAGGACCCGGGCCCCGAAATACGCGAGCTCGGACGCCTCCTCGAAGGAGATCGCACCGATGGGCCGCGCCGCGGGAACGACGCGCGGGTCCGCGGTCATCATGCCGTCCACGTCCGTCCAGATCTCGACGGCTTTGGCTTCGAGGGCGGCGCCCAGGAGCGCCGCCGTGTAGTCGGACCCGCCCCGTCCGAGCGTGGTCGTCGCCCCGGCGTGACTCGACCCGATGTATCCCTCGAGCACGGGAACCTCCCCGCGCTCGCAGATCGGGAGGAGGCGGTCGCGCGCGCGGCGCTCCGTCTCCTCGAGGTCCGGCTGGGCGCGTCCGAAGCGGTCATCGGTGACGACGACCTCCCGCGAGTCGACAGCCACGGCCGGGACGGATCTCGCGGCGAGGGCGCGGGCGACGACCGCAGCGGAGGTCATCTCGCCGTGCGCGAGAAAGTGATCGCGGCCGGCGGCCGGCACCGAACGCAGCACGGCGACCGCCTTCGCCATCCGCGTGAGCTCGGCGAAGAGAGGCGCGATCTCCGCCTCGATCCCGGGGGATGCGCCCGCGAAGAATTCGCGAAGAACCGTTTCGGTGTCGCGCTTCAGTCGCGCGAGACCCGAGATCGACCGCGACTCCTCCCCGGCCGCCGCCTGTTCGAGCGCGTCGACGAGCCGGTCCGTCGTGTCGCCCATCGCGGAGACGACGACGACGGGACGGGACGACGCCGCGGCCGCGCCGACGATCGCGCAGGCGCGCTCCAGGGCGGCGGCGTCTTCGAGCGAGGTGCCGCCGAATTTCTGGACGAGCACGAGAGAGGTTCTCAGAATCGAGAACGCTTCACGAGAGCAGGCCCTTCGATACGGCGAGCTCCGCGTTCAGGATGGAGGCGCCTGCGGCGCCGCGAACCGTGTTGTGGCCGAGCACGGTGAATTTCCAGTCGAGCACCGGGCAGGGCTTCAGGCCCCCCACGGTCGTGCACATCCCCTCGGCGGCGTTGACGTCCCGGCGGGGCTGCGGTCGCTGGGGTTCGCGCAGGTAGAGCACCGGGCGCGGCGGTGCGGACGGCAGCGCGGCGACGTCCTCGCGCCCGCGGAAATCCTCCCAGGCGGCCTCGACGTCGGCCGCTCCGGCCTTTCGGGAGAAACCGAGGGACACCGATTCGGTGTGGCCGTCCTCGACAGGGACCCGGTAAGTCATCGCCGAAATTACCAGGGTCGAAGCGCGCGAGGCCGCGCCGGGTGCTCCCCCGAGGATCTTCGCGACTTCGCGCTCGATCTTCGCCGCCTCCTCCGGAATGTCCGGAACGACGTTGCCGAGGATGTCGAGCGAGGGAACCCCGGGATACCCCGCCCCGGAGACCGCCTGCATCGTCGAAACGAAAGCCTTCTCTACTCCGAACGCCCGGTCGAGCGGCGCGAGAGCCATCGCGAGAAAAATGGTCGAGCAGTTGGCGTTCGTTACGAGGGACCCCTTCCACCCGCGCGCGGCGCGCTGTCGATCGAGGACGTCGAGAGAGTCCGGGTTGATTTCGGGGATCAGGAGCGGAACGTCGTCGTCCATCCGATGCGCCGACGCGTTCGAGAAAACAAAAGCGCCGCGGCGAGCGAAGAGCGGTTCGACCTCGCGAGCCGTCGCCGCGTCGAGGGCCGAGAACACGACGCGGCAAGGGAGCTCGTCCGCCACGTGGGCAACCTTCATCGACGCGATGTGGTCCGGCAACGACGAGAGGAGCCGCCAGCGCGCCGCCTCGCCGTAGGGGCGCGACGCCGATCGCTCGGAGGCCGCGAGCGCCGTGATCTCGAACCAGGGATGGTCGACGAGCCGCTCGATGAAGCGCTGGCCGACCGTTCCGGTCGCGCCGAGGATTCCGACGGGGATTTTCATCGCGTGAGAGATGTGAGACGAGGCGCGCAAAGAGATACGGCTGGCCACATGCGACTTCTCTACAGTCTAACGTCGCCGATGCGCCCGTATAATCGTGTCGAGCCTCGACAGATCAGCCATGAGCTCCGCAACACCCGGCCCCCTCTGTCCCCGCTGCCAACGTCCCATCGCGGCATGGAGACTGCCCCACTGTGTTTACTGCGGGGAGACGTTTCCGGCCGACCTGAAGGACGGCTTCGAAGCGCCCGAGGCGGTGAAGTGGATCGACCGACCGGCGATTCCCCAGGACGCGGCGCGGCAGCTCGAGCTCTTGAAGGTTCTCCCGTGGGAGGCGAAGAAGAAGCGCCCGAGTCGGACTCTCCTCTTCGCCGCGGGGCTTTCGGTCGCGGCCTTCGGGGCGATATTCGTTCTGCTCTTCCTGATCCTGCGCCGCCAGATGCCGGCGCTCGCCGTCCCGGTCGTCGTGCTCGGAATCGGCTTCATCGGCTATCTCGTCTGGGTCTTTTCGAAGGCGCACCGCCGCGCCGGGTGATCAAACAAAGGGCCCCGGAGACCGGGGCCCGTCGACTACGGCGAAATCGAGAGGATGCTCAGACGACCGGGCGACCCTGGATCAGCCGGATGATGAGAACGACGACCGCGATGACGAGCAGGATGTGAATGAACCCACCGATGGTGTAGCCCGAGATGAGACCCAGGAGCCAGAGAACCAGCAGGATGATGAAAATGGTCCAAAGCATGATGTGGTCTCCTCCTTTTCGAACGAGCCGCCGGGGGCTCGGTCACCATACAGCGAAGCTCGTGCCAATCCGGTGACATCTTGCCGGCCCTGAAGGACGCTCCGATCAAGAACCCGGGCGGGCTCGTCGCCCGGCTCGAGCTCGACCGGCCCGATCGCCTCCTGGTGATCGACGCTCCGGAGCCCCTGCGCGCTCTCCTCCGAAAGGCGCGGCCCGAGCCACTCGTCACCCTCGAGTCGACCGGAGACGCGATCCGCGCGATCAAGGAAACTTTCGACGCGATCCTCGTCTGGCGGGAAGACCGGGCCGGCTCGCGGGCAGTCTTCGACGGCGCCGTGAAACGGCTCGAAGCCGACGGGATCGTCTGGGCGGTGACCGCGATGAGAAAGGTCCGGGGACCCACGACTCCCGCCGTTCACCGGCTCGAGCTCTCCGACCTCGTCACGGGACTCGGCAAGGGCGGCCTCGTTCACGACCGCGAGGTCCGCGTTTCCGCGTGGCACGTGGCCTATCGGTTCGTCCGGGGAAAGTCGGGCGCCGGCAGCCGGTAGCCGGTAGCGACTACTCGACGTAGGGAAAGAACTTTCCCGTTACGCGAAAGAAACGGCCGGTCACGGAATCCACCGTCAGCTGACAGCGGGCGACTTCGAGCGTCGTCGAAAACGCGACGCCGGGTGCTTTCAGGCTCACCGGATATCGCGTTCCGACTTTCAATGGTGAGCTGAAGTCGAAACGAACTCCCGTCGGAGTGACTTCGAGAACCTGCCGCGCCGTTTCCCATCGAACCTTGAGCTCGTACTGCTCGGGCTTCGGACGCTTGGGGAACTTCCCGCTCTCGCTCGAGCGCGAGGGGCGTTTCCCGGCGGGAGGATCGCTCTGTCGTTCTGCCATGGCGAAAATCGGTGGACCTTTGCGGTCGCCCTGTTTCTAGCGAAACCTACGCCAGGAAATTCCCCACGGATCTCTTTCGGTCCCGGGGGAAACTCAGGAAGACTTCGTTGCGAGTGAGGACGCCAGTCGAATTGCGGCCTGCATGCCCTGCTTCTCCCGGACTTCCCGCACCCGTGCCTTCTCCGCCGGCTTCAGTCTCCGGACGTATCCCATGTATTTTCCCTGAAGGCGGCGCAGCGCGCGCACCTTCGGCGAAATCTTGACGTTGCGCCTGCGCCCCGGACGGGCCGCCGCCTGCCGGGGGCCTCGCTTGCCGGAACCGCCCTGGATTCCCTCGAGATCCGCCAGGCGTTCACGGAGGCTCGCGATTTCCTTCGTGCGTCCACCGAGAACGGCGGCGATCTGACTCTGTCGCACCTTGCGCTGGGCCAGGAGCGTCTGTAACACGTAGTGAGACTCGGCGGGTGTCATTCTCATTGTTCGATTTCTTCCCTTTTTTAATAACCCCGTTGTGTGTGTTCGGCGGCTGCAGACGGCCCCGAGTTATAGCACGATGTATCCGCCTATTTTTTGCGCGTCCCCGTGCCCACCGCCTTCGATTTGACCACGGGCTTCTTCTTCCTGGGCGCGTTCGACCCGGTCGAGCGCGGGAGAAGCCCCTTGACGACCTCGGGCCGAATCGTGCGGCCTTCGGTCATCACGTACGCCCGATGAACGACGTTGCGCAGCTCGCGGACGTTGCCCGGCCACTCGTAGGCTTGAAGCATCTCGAGCGCCATCGGGTCCCAGCCGCTGACTCCTCCCCGCTCCTGATCCTCGATGAGCTTGCGGAAGTGCTCGGCGAGCAGAGGGATGTCCTCCGGACGTTGACCGAGGGTCGGGAGTGGGAGCGGAAAGACGTTCAGCCGGTAGAAGAGGTCTTCGCGAAGTTTCTTCGCGCGGATGGCCTCGTGCGGATCGCGGTTCGTCGCGGACACGAGCCGCACGTCGACCTTGAGCTCCTGCGATCCGCCGACGCGGCGCAGCGTCCGATCTTCGAGGACCCGAAGAAGTTTGACCTGCAGCTCGGATCCCATCTCGGTGATCTCGTCGAGGAACAGCGTGCCGCCGGCCGCCTCTTCGAAGTAACCGACGCGTCGCTTGTCGGCTCCCGTGAACGAGCCGCGCTCGTGACCGAAGAGCTCGCTCTCGATGAGCGTCGGGGAGATCGCTCCGCAGTTGAAAGCGACGAACGGTTTCACGGCACGACGCGACAGCCGGTGAATCGTGCGCGCCGCGACTTCCTTGCCGGTGCCGGAAGCACCGGTGATCAGAACGGGGGCGTTCGACTTCGCGACGCGGCGGATGACGTCGAATATCTGCGTCATGATCGGCGAACGGCCGACGAGATCGCCGAGCCTTCCCGTCTCCTGCAGTTCCGCGCGGAGCGTCTCCACCTCCGACTCGAGGCGGCGACGATCCGCGAGCCGGTTGAACACCACTTCCAGCTGCGCCGGGCGCAGAGGCTTCAAGAGGTAGTCGGCCGCCCCCGCGCGCAGCGCCTCGATCGCGTTGTCGATCGATCCCTGGCCGGTGATGACGATTCCCTCGCGGTCGGCATCCGTCTCGCGCGCGCTTCGGAGAATGTCGATCCCGTCGCCGTCGGGGAGGTGGATGTCGACGATCAGAAGGCGCGGATCGAACTCTTCGATCGCGCGCGCCGCTTCCTTCACGGTTCCGACCGAACGAGTCTCTCCCCCGAGATCTCGGATCGACTCCTCGAGACCTTTTCGCGTGGCGAGATCGTCTTCGACGATGAGAACTTTCAAGCGCGCTCCTCGGGAAGCTCCAGGATGGCGACCACGCGATCTCCGTCCTGGGTCAGTCGCACGGCACCCCCGGCGTCGGCGGCAAACAACCTCGCACGGGCGAGGCCCATTCCCCAATTCTTCCCGGAGCGCGCGGAGCGGGGAGCGAAGAGCTTCTCCGGATCGTCCGCCGGGAGGAGCCCGCGATTCTCGATCCGGACGTGAAGGCGTCCGTTTCGCCGCTCGCGAAAGATGGAGAGAGGCGCCCCGGACTCGAGCGCATTGACGATGAGCGCGGTGAGCGCCTCGTCGAGCTTCGATTGATCTCCGGCCACTCTCCCTTCCGTCGTGCCCTCGATCCGAACGCTGTCAGGCGCGAGTCCGCGCGCCGCGCGCTCGACCCACTCGTCGAAGAGGAACGCCTCGGGAGCCGCCGACTGCGCGAGAAGAAGCTCCCTGCCCTGTTCGAAAAGCTCGAACGCGCGCGCGAGCTCCGACCGGGCGATCCCGAGCGACTCGGAAGGATCGTCCCCGCGAAGGAGCCTGCGATTCGCCCCCTCGAGGTGAAGCGATACCGCCGACAACGGCGTCGCGAGGTCGTGCAGAAACGTACGGAGGAATTGGCGGCGGGCCGTAACGTCCGGCCCGTCCTGCGGCAAGGTCAAATCGGCATCCTTTGTGCTACAAACGACCGGAACCAGCTGGTCCATCGTATGCCAGAAACTCCCATCGAAGACGCGGCCGTCGACCCGGGATCACCCGCGGGCACGGCCCGCTCCTCGCTCAAGACGAAGCTCAAGGCGTCGGCATTCGTCGGGCTCGCGATCATCGCCGCGTGGTTGTACTACACCGTAAACGAAGTCCTGACTCTCTACGACGTCACTCGCGACATCCAGCGCACGACGGATCTCCGGGAGCGAGTGGGCGACGCGAGAAATGCGCTCGAAGAGTCGGAGGACTCGATCGACCGATACACGCAGAACGGTCAGGGTTACGACCTCTCCCGCCACCACGTCGGGAGGACCGCGGTGAAGACGGCGCTCGGGGCCATTCGCCGGCGCGTGCTCGCCGAGAGCTCGCGCGCGACTCTCGAGCACGCGGAGGCGGCCGAAGAGACGTACTCCAAGGCGGCCGACCGGGCGATCTCGCTGTGGGCTCCGGGAAGCCCTTCCGCATCGCGCGAAGCACGCGACAACCTCGTTCTGCCGGCAGCCGCGGCGATGCGCGACGTCCTCCTCGATCTTCAGAATCTTTTTGCGCGCAGCGAGTCCATCGCCGAAGGTCGTCTGCAGGGAGCGCGAGACTCAGCGACCGCTGCGCTCGTCATCCTGGCGGGGCTCATACTCGCCGGCTTCCTCTGGCTGTTGACCGACGTCGATCGCCGGATCCTCTCGCCGGCCGTGGCCGCAGCGCGGGCGCTCGGCGATCTCGCCGCGGACCGCGACCCGCCCCGCCTTTTCCAGGCCTCGAACGACGAGGTCGGGGAGCTGGGCCGACAGTTCAATCGCGCCGCCGACGTCTACGCGGAACGGCGGCGCGCGCTCCGTGAGCGCGACATCCAGGCTTCGGTCAACGCGGTTCTCGCCGCCGCCGCGGCGGTCAACGACCTGAGCGGCTTCGGGTCGAAGGTCCTTCAGACCGTGCGCGAGATCTCGGGAGCCGCGTGCGCCGTGCTCTACCTTCCCGAGCCCGGGGGCAAGTTCGCTGCCGTCGAAGCGGTCGGCTGGACGAGCGGGGCCGATGACGCCGTCGGCCGCGAAGAGGCGCGCCGCGCGGCATCCGAGAAGCGGCCCCTTTTCGCTTCCGCAGGGTCGCAGACGCCGACGATCAACATCTTCGACGGGAGGATCCTCCCCCGCGAGAGCGCTCACATCCCGCTCATCTACTTCGAGCAGGTCGTCGGGGTCCTGGCGCTCGGCGCGACGGAGCCATTCTCCGCGGGCGCGCGAAACATAATCTCCTCGATAGCGCCGAGCCTCGCGGTCGCGCTCGCGAACGCCGCGGCGAACGAGCGCGTGGCGGAGCAGACGCGGCGGCTCGCCGACCAGAACGAGCTTCTCGAAGAACAGCGCAGCCGGATCACGCGCACCAACCTCGAGCTGCAGCGGGCGTCCGCCCTCAAGGACCGGTTCCTCGCGTCGGTCTCCCACGAGCTCCGGACGCCGATGACGGTCATTCTCGGGTTCACCGGCGCGCTCCTGAGGGGCGGCCAGGGCAGCCTGAACTCGCAGCAGCGCGAGAGTCTCGACCGGGTGCAGCGAAACGCGAAGCTCCTTCTCTCACTCATCAACGACGTGCTCGACATCTCGAAAATCGAGGCCGGCAAGATCGAGATCCACGAGCAGTCGATCGCGCTCGCGGGTCTCGCGCGTCAGATCGAAGCGGACTACGGCGAGCCGGCCCGCGCCCGGGGCCTGACCTTCCGGACCGAAGTCGCCGCCGGGCTCGACTCCGTGAGGAGCGATCCGGGCCGCGTAATGCAGATCGTCGCGAACCTCGTCGGCAATGCGCTGAAGTTCACCGAGCAGGGATCGATCTCCGTCCGCTTCGAGCCGCGCGAACGATCCCAGTGGGCGATCGTCGTGACCGACACCGGGATCGGAATTCCCGACGACGAGCAGGCCGCGATCTTCGACGAGTTCCGGCAGGGGGAAGCCGTCGAGCACCGCGGTCGTGGCGGGACCGGCCTCGGCCTCGCCATCGTTCGGAAGCTCGCGGGGGTTCTCGGCGGAACCGTTTCGGTCGAAAGCGAGGCGGGCAAGGGCTCCCGCTTCACGGTCACCCTGCCGCTCGACCTGCCGGAAAAGACGGCCGGCCCGGAGACCGCGGAGACCGCGTGGCCGCTCGAAGCGCCGCCGGCCGACCGGAGCGTTCTCGTCGTGGACGACGACGAGGGGGTTCGACGACTGCTGGCTTACGAGCTCGCGCCGATCGGCGTTCGCGTGCTCGAGGCGGCCGACGGACGTTCGGCGATCGACATCGCCGTCGCCGAGCGGCCGGGAGCGGTTCTCCTCGACGTCCTGATGCCGGGGTCGGACGGATGGGAGACGCTCCGCGGCCTGAAGCAGCGCCCCGAGACGCGGAACATCCCCGTCATCATGCTGTCGGTCGTCGAAAATCGGGCGTTCGGTCTCTCCCTGGGCGCCTTCGACTATCTCGTCAAGCCGATCGACGTTTCGAAGATCGTGGACAGCCTTTCGCGCGCCGGCGTGCTCGCGTCGCAGGGTCATCTGCTGGTCGTCGACGACGACGAGGATGTTCGACAACTCCTGGCGCAGGAGCTCGCCGCCGCCGGTTACCGTGTCCTTAGCGTGGAAGGGGGCGCCGAAGCGCTCGCAGCGATGGAGCAGGAAAAGCCGAGCGGAGTCGTGCTCGATCTCATGATGAAACCCCCCGACGGCTTCGAGGTTCTCTGCCGGATGCGCGAAGACCCCGAGCTGGCGGAGATTCCCGTCGTCGTCGTCACCGCGAAAGAGCTCACGGAAGCGGACTACAAAGCTCTCCGCGGATCGGCGCAGCGCGTCGTGCGAAAGGGATCCGACCCGTCGCGGTTGATCGCCGAGGTGCTTCGGGCGGTCAAGGAAGAGAAGACCGCGTGAAGGCGCGAATCCTCGTCGTCGAAGACTCGCCCGACATCCGCGTTCTCATCCGGATGTTGCTCGAGGCGGCGGGCCACGAAGTGATGACGGCCTCCGACGGCCGGGCCGGGGTCGAAGCCGTGCGCGCCGAGAGGCCGGACCTCGTCCTCATGGATCTGTCTCTCCCCGTCCTTTCGGGCTGGGAAGCGGCGAAGGAGATCAAGGAAGACCCGGCGACTGCGTCCATCCCCATCGTGGCGGTCACGGCCCACGCGATGCACGGCGACCGGGAGCGCGCTCTCGCCGCCGGCTGCGACGGGTTCATCCCGAAGCCGATCGACGAGGAAACCTTCGAGGCGCTCGTTCGCTCCTATCTCCGACGGCCGGCTCCCGAAGGGCCGGTGACCTCCGAGACGGCGCCGCAACCGGCGCCCCCGCCTCCGCCGCGCATGGCCGAGGCCGGCCGCATCCTCGTCGTGGACGACCACGCGGAGGTCGCCGACCTCATCCGACACGACCTGGAGAGCGAAGGCCACGAAGTCGTCGTCGCGCGGACCCCGGAACAGGTGGCCGAGCTGGCGTCGAGCGACCGGGGGTTCGACCTCGCGATCGTGGACGTCATGCTCGGTCCGGATTCCGGTTACGACCTGACCGCCGATCTCGTGTCGCGCGCGACCGAGTACCTGCCCGTTCTGCTCGTCACCGCCGGAGAGATCGACCGCGAGAAGGGATTCGCGGCGGGGGCCGACGACTTCATCGCAAAGCCCCTGGACGCAGCGGAGCTCGTCGCGCGCGCCCGGTCCCTGATCCGCGTCGGCCGGGCGATCCGGTCGCAGGGGCGCGCCGCGCGCGAGCGCTCCGAGGCGTACGAGAAGCTCGTGGAGCTCGACCGGCTGAAGTCGGACTTCCTCTCGACGGTCTCCCACGAGCTGCGCACCCCGCTGAACACGATCATCCTGCTCTCCCACCTGATCGAGCGGGAGGGAAAAACCCCGGCCGACGAGGAGCGCCGGCTGCACGACATCCACGTCATCCGGGAGAGCGCCGAAACCCTCCTCCGGATGATCAACAACATCCTCGACCTCGCGAAGCTCGAGGCGGGACAGCGCGACCTTCACCCGCAGCGCGTGGCGTTGAGGCCGATGCTGGAAGAAACCGCCGATCTCCTCGAACCCCAGGCGCGCGCGCGCGACCTCACGCTCACGACCGAACTGTCTCCGGATCTGCCGGAGACGGCGGTCCTCGACCGCGAGAAGGTTTCGCGGGTCCTGATCAACCTCCTGTCGAACGCGGTCAAGTACACACAGAAGGGACGGGTGGTGCTCCGCGCCTCCGCCTGGCAGGGAAGCATCGCGTTCGAGGTCGAAGACACCGGAAGCGGCGTTCCCGCGAATCTCGTCGGGATCGTCTTCGAGCCCTTCCGGCAGATCCGGACGGGAAACGAAGAGGTGCCGCGCGGCACCGGTCTCGGGCTGACCATCTCGAAGCAGCTCGTCGAGCTCATGGGGGGCGACCTGATTTTCGACAGCCGGGAGGGAAAGGGCACGCGGGTCACTTTTACGCTGCCGCAGCTCGAGACGGCCGAGGTGGCGCCCGCGCCGGCCGCGCCGACGGTCGCGGCGGAGCTGGGGCAAAGCGGGAAGGGCCGAAGAGTACTCGTCGTCGAGGACGACGCGTTCTCGCGGTACGGCTTGAAGAGCCTGCTCGAGTCGGAGGGGTACGAAGTCACCGAGGCGGGAACCCTCGCCGAGGCGGAGGATTCCGCCCGCCGCCTTCCTCCCGACATCGCGATCCTGGACATCACGCTGCCGGACGGGGACGGCGCGGAGTGGCTCCAGCTCGTCGCAAAGCGCGACGGGAAGGTCGCGTTCCCGGTCATCGTGCTGACCGGAATCACGGCGGACGAAGACACGAGGCGGATCGAGCGGTCGGGAGTCTTCTCGATACTTCAGAAGCCGGTGAACGTCGGCCTCCTCTTCGAGGCGCTGCGGGCGTGCCAGGCGGCGCGGGAGCCGGTCGTCGGGAGTCGGTGAGCGCCTAAGCCAGGACGTCCCGCCGAATGAAGACACCGTAGGCCACGAGCGCGGCGGCCACGGCCCACACTGCCAGCACCACGACGCTGAACGGCACGGTCATCCCCTCGATTGGCGCCGGGGAGCCCGAGTAGTAGTCGGGTAGTGGAAGGTTCGTCACGAAGAGGTATCTCTGCGCCTCCCACGTCGGCGCGACGCGAGGCAGGATCGTCCCGGCGATGAGCGCGGCGAGCATCGTCCCCATCGCGGCCGCGGTCGAGCGCAGAACGACCGATGTGAGAAATGCGATCGCTCCGACGGCGAGCGTCGCGAACCACGCCAGCCCGAACGCGAGAAGCGTGTCCTTCCAGAGCGGCAGGGTGCGCACGGCGAGCGGGTCGAACGCGTCGCCCGCGAGGCGAAAACCGGCGAGCACGGGCGCGCCCCATCCGCGGTAGCCGAACGCGAGACCGCCGAAGAGATACGCGACGACGCCTCCGAGCGCCACCGTGAGCGTGATCGCGACGGCGAGAGCGGCGAACTTGGACGACAGCACGCGGGCTCGCCCGACCGGGCGCGTCAGCAGAAGCTTGATCGTCCCCTGCGCGAACTCGGAAGACACGATGTCGGCGGCGAAGAGGATCGCGAGCAGCGGGAAGAGGAGGTAGCTCGAAGCGCTCGCGAACCCGCGGGCAAAGAGCGGACCGGAGATCGCGTCCGGATTGACGTTGCGGTCGAGGTGGTACTGCACGCGCGCGATCTCGAACCGCACCCAGCGCAGCTGCGTTTGCGGCAGCCGCCGTGAGCGTTCCCAGTTCTGCATCCTCGCGACGCGCTCCTGGGCGTCGATCCTCCAGTCGCGACGCGGGCGGCGGTCGCGGGACTGCGTTTGCGCGAACACGATGAGCCCGTTCAACGCGATGAGGATGAGGAGGGCGACGCGGAATCGGCGTCGCTTCAGAAGTTTCAGGACCTCGTTTTCGACGAGAGGCGTGAATTTCATACGGTCTCCCCGCTCGTGACCTCGAGAAAGATCTCCTCGAGGGTCGACGCCTGACGCTCGACGCCGAAGACGCGGATGCCGGAGGCGACGAGTGCGGCGACCGCTTCCGGCACCCGGTCGCGGGGCACCGGGCAGGACACCGCCTCTTCGCCGTCCACGCGCGGCTCTCCGCCCTTCGCGAATTCGCGGAGGATCTCCGCGGCGCGCTCGGCCGGACCCACGCGGAAGAGGAGACGCTCCGCTCCCCCGCGTTCGAGCAGCTCCTGCACCGGGCCCATCGCGAGCGTCCGCCCGCGATGAATGATCGCGACGCGGTCGCACGTGAGCTCGACCTCGGAGAGGAGGTGGCTCGAGACGAAAATCGCGATGCCCCGGTCGCGCGCGAGGTGGCGGATCAGTTGCCGGATTTCGCGGATCCCCGCGGGGTCGAGACCGTTCGCCGGCTCGTCCAGGATGAGAAGACCGGGCGCCCCGAGAAGGGCCTGTGCGAGGCCGAGCCGCTGGCGCATTCCGAGCGAATAAGTCGACACGCGATCGTCGAGGCGCCCGTCCAGGGCGACGAGCGCGGCGAGCTCGGGAATCCGTTTGTCGGCCCCGTCGGGCAGCATCCGCGCGAAGTGATGGAGGTTCTCCCGACCGGTGAGGTAGGGGTAGAGGTCCGTCGACTCGACGATGCACCCCACGTGCGACATCGCTTTCGCAAAGTCGCGGGAGAGGTCGAAGCCCGCGATCCTCACGCGGCCGTGATTCGGACGCGCGAGACCGACGAGCATGCGGATGGTGGTCGTCTTCCCGGCGCCGTTCGGACCGAGGAAGCCGAAGACCTCGCCGGCCGTCAGCTCGAAGGAGACGTCCGATACGACCTCCCGTCGCCCGAAACGTTTCGTGAGGCCTTCGGCGGAGAGAACGATCGGCGGCACGGGCCGTATTATCGCGGCATGCCGCGCGTCTCCTCGCGCCTCTGGTTGTGGTACATGCCGGCGGCCCTCGCCGCGATCGCCGGCGGCCTCCTCGCTCTGGGGTTCGCGCTTGCGGTCCGCGGTTCGACGGGCGATCCGCTGGGCGATCCTCCCCCTCCCCCGGCCGGCACGGCACCGGCGAAAGCGCCGGGCAAACGGGTCGTGCTCGTTCTCGGGGACTCTCTCTCGCACGGCACGGGCGACCCGACGGGGCGGGGTTACGCGACGGACGTCGTCGAGCAGCTCCGGCGCAGGGGCACTGTCGACTCCGTGAATCTCGCCGTCGCCGGCGTGGAATCCTCCGACGTCCTCGCGCTCGTCGAGGGCGCAAACGTCCAATCGCTCGCGAAGTCGGCCGACCTCATTCTGCTCTCCGTCGGGGGCAACGACCTCTCTCACTCGCTCGGCCGGGCGGGCGCTCCCACGGAGGCGCTCCGGGACGTGACGGCCGCCCGCTCACAGTTCGCCCGGAACCTCCGCCAGATCCTGGAGAAGCTTCGCGCGGCGAACGCGACGGCCCCGATCCGGATCATCGGCCTCTATCAACCCTTCTCCGGCAGCGGCCGTGAGGCGAGGATCGGCGCCTCGATGATCCTGTCGTGGAACTCGCTTGCCGCCGAGACTGCCCTCGGCTTCCCGAACGTGTCCACGATCCCGGTCTACGACCTCTTCGAAGGGCGCGGCGACCGGATGGCCACCGACCGTTTCCATCCGAACCGCGCGGGGTATCGGGCGATCGCGGACCGCGTCATCCAGTCGCTTCCCGCCGGTTCCTGACCAGCTAGAAAAAAGGCCGCCTCGGGAATCGAGACGGCCTTGCCGGGAAGGAGGAGTACCCGGCGGACTCAGCTCGAAAACTTAGTAACGATGCCCGCACGAGTCCGAGTGGACGTGCTGGCGCGCACCCGGTCCGTAGCTGCGGTCCCAGTACTCCCGATTGAAGTCGTAGTACGGGTCCTCCCCATAGACCGGCTCGTTTCGATAGCGCCGGTCGTCATAGCGCCGGCCGGTGTAATACGGGTCATCGTACCGACGCTCATAGCGCCGCTCGACTACGTAGACGGGCTGTTCGACCACGACCCATCGGGTGCGGACCCGCCGGACCGGGATCCAGTGCGAGTGGTGCACCCGGTGCGCCCGACAAGCGAACGCGGGGCTCGCAAACCCGTACCCGAAGCGCGGACGCTGAATCACGCGGTATCCGTACGGCACGTAAGAGCCGACCGGATAGCGCGAGTGCCCGTAGTAGTAGCGATCCCGTCCGTAACGATCGCCGACGCTGACGGCGACGTCGCCGTGAGGAAGTCGGAACCTCCCCTCGACTCTCACCTGCGCCTGCCCCGCGGACGGAACCAGAAACAGAGATGTCGCCGCCATCGCGGCGCCGATCGTTGCGTTGCGAATCGTCTTGTTCATCGTGACCTCCCGCCGCGTCCTCCACGCGGACGCTCACAGGTATGGCAACGGGGATGCCACATCAAGATGTCTGAAGATAAAGGACTTAGCGGATCGAGCGGAAGGCCGCGTGTCCGCTCAAAAGGTCAAAAAGGCCCGGAAAGGGAACAGTCCGGAGCCCGGCTACCGGCTACCGGCTACCGCCCTAGAGGAACCTCCGAAACTTTCCGACCGCCTTTCCGACACCGAAGAGGACCGACGCCGCCGAGGAGATCCTCCCGAGCTTCGCGGCGAGGGAGTTCCGACCGAAGAGCTTGTGCGCCACGGTCCACGTCGCGGCGAGGCCGCCCGCGACGATTCCCGCCGTCTTCCAGTGCGCGCGCTTCTGCGCGAGGTCCTGCCGCAGGCGCTGCACGTCTCCGACGAGCACGTCCCGTTCGAACTCGCCTCGACGGCGAAGCCCCTCGATCCGATCGGCGCGGCGTTCCTTGACCGCGGGCTGTGTCTCGTCGCTCATTCGGAACCCACGCGCAAGCGCTCTTCGAGGTCGGCGGTCCGCATCTCGTCCTCCTCGTCGTCCTCGTCGTCTTCTTCCCCGGGACGGATGCTCGCCCGCTCCGCTGCGAGCGCGTCCGGGCTCGCGGGGCCCTCATCGGGCGACGGCGGCTCTTCACGCACGGCGTCGAGGTCGCGGCGGATTTCGTCCCGGGTCACCGGGAAGTCGAATGGACGAACGCGTACGAGCGACTTCAGGCCGAAGAACCCCGCTACTCCCGCGATCAGGAGATAGAGCACCAGCGCCGCCGTGATTCCGGCGACGGGCCCGCCGAACAGTTGCGCGAAGAGCGCGGCGACGAGCGCGGTGACGAGGAGGAGGGCGAGAACTCCGAACAGCGCGGCGATCGTGAGACCGACCGCCGCCTTTCCGAAGAGCGAGCCCTTTTCCGCGAGCTCCTCCCGGAAAATCGCTGCGCGCGTCGCGAAGAGCGCCCTGGCCGCTCGCATTGCCGAGTCGAGGCGGTCCTTCCACCCCGGCTCCGGCACCGCGTCGAGCGGTTCGATCGGATCGACTTCGGCTTCGCGCCGGCTCAAGCGAAATCGACCTCGTGGGAACGGGCCGGCTCGATCGGGGCAATCCGGATTCCGGCGTCCCGGAAGCGCTCGTGAATTCGCTTCGCAATTTCGACAGCGCCCGGCGTGTCGCCGTGGAGGCAGATCGTGTCCGCTCGCACCGTCACGCGCGTCCCGTCCTGTGCGACGGCCACGCCGTCGCGGGCGAGCCCGACCGCCTGTTCCGCGGCCTCCTCCGGATCGAGCAGGAGAGCGCCGGGTTTTCCCCGCGGCACGAGCGTTCCGTCCGCCCGGTATCGGCGGTCGGCGAACGCTTCCTCCGCGACCGCGAGGCCCGCGTCTTCTCCGGCGCCGATCAGGAGCGATCCGGCCGCGCCGACGAGCACGAGGTCGGCGCCGACGCGCCGCACCCCTTCGGCGATCGCGCGCGCGACGTCCGGAAACTCCCCGGCGCTGTGGTACAGCGCGCCGTGAGGCTTCACGTGAGTGAGCGTGCCACCTCGCGAGCGGACGAACCCCGCGAGCGCGCCGACTTGAAAGACGATGAGGTTCTCGATGTCGTCGGCGGACATTTCGACGAACACGCGGCCGAAGTTGGCCCGATCCGCGTAACCGGGGTGCGCCCCGACCCTCACTCCGCGCGAGATCGCGGCGAGGACCGTCTGGTCCATCGTCGTGGGATCGCCCGCGTGAACGCCGCACGCCACGTTTGCCGACGTGACGTAGGGCAGCAGCTCCGCATCGTCCATTCCCTCGCCAACGTCGGCGTTCAGGTCCACGCTCAAAGCCCCGCCATGTTACCGCTCGGCTCCCGACTTCCGCGCTCCGGCTACCCCGACCTCGGGCGAAGCTCTTCCATGGCCTCGGCCAATGCGACCGGACGGAATCGCACCGACGTGCCGGGCGGCGACTGGGCAAGGAGCGGCCAGTCGCGCGCGATGACCGTGGCGACCTTCGCGTATCCGCCCGTCACCGGACGGTCGGGGCCGAGGACGATCGGGAGCCCGTTCGCGGGGACCTGGATCGAACCGAGCGCGGTCCCCTCGGGCGCCACGTCGGAAGCGCGTTGCAGCTCGAGGGCCGGACCCTCCAGGCGGATGCCGCGGCGGTCGCTCTCCGGAGACACGCGGTAGCTTTCCGAGAAGAGCCGTCCCGCGGACGCGGTCGCGAGGACGTCCGCCTGGGGTCCGGAGAAGACGCGGAGCGTCACGCTTCCGCCGGGCAGGCGGCTCGCCGTCGCAGGCGCTTCGATTCCCGGAGAAATCCCCCGCGGGACCCGAGCCGCGCGGTCCCCCCTCGAGAGACGGCGCGTCGTCTCGGCGGGGCGGCCCGCGGCGAGGCCTCCCGCCGCGCAGAGATAGGCGCGGGCTCCGACGCGCGCGGCCCCGAAGCGGATGCGGTCGCCCTTCCGCGCCGGGAACGCCTTTCCGAGCGGCGCCGCCTCATCGTTCCACCTCGCGTCGAGGTCGGCCCCGGCAATCGCGAGGACCGCGTCCGACAGAACGAGGATCTCCGGGCCGGAGAGCGTCACCTCGAGGGCCGCGGCGCCCGCGTCGTTGGCTACGGCCGCGTTTCCCTCCGCGAGCGCGTCGGGGTCCATCGCGCCGCCGGCCGGGACGCCCCGGCTCCCGAGCCCGAAGCGCGGCGCCCCCTGGATCGACGTGAACGCGCCCGACGTGACCATCTCGAAGAGCGCTTCGCCTTCGGCGGGGGCGTCGCGCGACTCCCCGGCGCGACGGGCAGCGAGCCGGCGGAGGAGATCCGCTTCGGCGATCGGCTCGAACGCGACGCGATCCCCCGGCGAGAGGAGCGCGGGCGGGTCGGCCGCCGGATCGAAGAGCGAGACGGCCGTGCGGCCGATGAGCCGCCACCCTCCCGGCGTTTCCGAGGGGTAGATCGCGGAGTACTCCCCCGCGATCGCGACGCTCCCGGAGAGGACGCGAGGGCGCGGGCTGTCGAGGCGCGGCACCGCGAGCTCGCGCGGGAGGCCCGCCAGGTAAGGGAACCCAGGCGAGAATCCAAGAAACGCGACCCGGTACTCCGCGCCGGCGTGCCGGCGGCAGAGCTCGGCGGGATCCAGTCCGAGCTCGCGCGCGACCGGAAGGAGGTCGGGGCCGCCGTCGCCGCCGTACGCGACCGGGATTCGAAGGAGCCGGCTCGCGGAAGCGGGCGGCTGCCTCTCGGACGCGAGACGCCGCAGGAGACGAGCGACGCCCGCCGAATCCACCGCCCCCGGATCGAAGATCAGGAAAAGAGTGCGGGCGCCCGGAATCGCGTCGAGAACTCCCCGTACGCGCCGCTTCGAGAGCCTTTCCGCGAGCGACACCGCCATCCGGTTCGCGTCGGATTCCGACTGCCCGGGAAACTCGACGAGAAAAGACCCCTCGGATACCGCTCGGGTGTGTGGGGTCGGGTCTACACGGATCATTGGGTGGCGAACGTGCGGCTGCAGAGCCTGACATCTTCGCGCAGCGAAGTGTCAGGTGGAGACCTGACCCCATTCACCCCGCGCGCCGGCTCCACCACCAGAAGACGGGAACCCCCGTCGCGACGAGCACGTAGCCGGGCCACGTCGTGCGCGGATTGGCGGCGAGCAGTACGACGATGAGAACGATTCCGGCGACCGCGTAAAGGAGGGGCAGAAAGGGGTACGCCGGAGCGCGGAACGGGCGCGGAAGGTCGGGACGTTTCCGTCTCAGCACGATGACCGCGACGACGAGCAGCACGTAGAAGAGGATGTCCGCGGAAATCACGTACTCGAGCAGGTCGCTGTAACTACCGGAGAGCACCAGCACCGAAGCCCAGAACGCCTGCGCCCACAACGCGTTCGCGGGAACCGCCCGGCCGTTCAGCCGTTCGAGCCGCCGGAAGAAAAGGCCGTCGCGGGCCATCGCGAACGACACGCGCGCGCCCGACAGGATGAGCCCGTTCACGCACCCGAACGTCGAGATCATGATCGCGGCGGCCATTACGCCGGCGGCCGCGGGGCCGAACATCGCCGTCGCGGCCGCCGTCGCCACGCGGTCGGCCGGAGCGTGCTGGATCTCCGGAAGCGAGAGCACGTTCAGGTACGCGACGTTCGCGAGAACGTACAAGGTCGTGACGAGGAGGCATCCCGCGAGAAGAGCGATCGGAAGCGTCCGACCCGGCTTCTCGACTTCTTCCCCCGCGAACGTCACGTTGTTCCAGGCGGACTGGGAGAACAGGGGGCCGACCATCGCGGTCCCGAGGGCGACGAGGAGCGCGGAGCCGCCGAGCGCCCGCCCGTCCTCGGTGACCGCCGTCCAGAAGTCGTCGGCGCGGAGGGCGGCGCCTTCGCGCCCGAGAACCAGGCCGAAGACCGTCAGGCCGACGAGCGCCGCGAGCTTCGCGAACGTGAAAACGTTCTGGGTGGTCGTTCCGGTCCGCAGCCCGGTCGCGTTGGAAGCGGTCAGCACGGCGATCACGCCGACCCCGACGACCTGAGCGGCGGAAATCGAGAGGGGGCCGATCCGGGTCTTCGCTTCCGATATCGCGGGCCAGAGCACACCGAGGAATTTGGCAAAGGCGACGGCGACCGCGGCAATCGTGCCGGTCTGCACGACGAGGAACATCGTCCATCCGAAGAGGAAACCGAACAGAGGACCGTACGCCTCGCGGAAGAAGACGTACTGGCCGCCCGCTCTCGGCATCATGGCAGCGAGCTCCGAGCAGCAAAGTGCGGCAATCATCGTGAGGATCCCGGCGATCGCCCACGCGGCGATGAGCCATCCACCGGACCCGAGCAGGCGAGCGCTCTTGGCGGAGACGATGAAGATACCCGACCCGATCATGGAGCCGACGACGAGTGTCGTCGCGTCGAGCCATCCGATTCCACGGACGAGCTGGCGGCTCAAGTCACCCTTTCGCTCGGCCTACCCGCTCTCCACGTCTACCGTTTGGGCTTGGACTCCACGAAGGCGGCGAGGTGATCCACGAGCTTCGGGATCAGCTTTCTCGACATCCACGCTTCGCCGGCCGCCACTGCCTCGAGAGCCTCCGGGAGGAACCGCGACAGGTCCTTCTTCGACACGCACCCCACGGCGCCGTGGGAGAGCGCCTCGATGATCCGCGCTTCGGAAGCGCGTCCGACCATCAGGATGACCCGGGTGCGCGAGCTCTTGCGCCGGATCACCGAGATGAGCGACGCGCCGAACTCGGAAGAGAGGCTCAGATCGAGCAGCACGACCCGCGGCTTCAGCCGGCCCGTGAGAGTGACGGCTTCGAGGCCGGTTCGCGCCTCCCCGACGACTCGCATGCCGCGGAGAGGCTGAATCGCGCGCGTTGCTGCGGCGCGACTCGACTTCTCCGCGTCAGCGATCAGAATCGAGACGCTCGGTATTCTCCGGCGCTTCACCCACTCGATGTCGGCGCCCTTCCGCTTTGGGGCGCGCTTGGCCGGCTTTGCGCGTTTCGTCTTGACTGTCTTGGCGCGCTTCATCGGCTCACCCTGTTGTATTCCGTGACGAAGAGCGCGAGGCCGAGCCGATCCGACAGACCGAGCTTTCGAAAGATTGCGGTCAGGTGCGCCTTCACCGTGGCCTCCGTGATGTTCAGACGTCCCGCGATTTCCTTGTTGCTGGCGCCTCCGCCGACGAGCTGCGCGATCTCGCGCTCGCGTGGAGTGAGCCGATCGAGCCGGGTGTCGAGATTCGGCGGGAACTCCTTGTGGCGCCTTTCGGTCAGCGACGTGAGCTCCTCGAGCAGCGGCGCGAACACGTTCCGCGCCACCCAGATTTCGCCTTTGACTACGACCGAAACGGCCTTCTTCAGGAGCTGCGGGTCCATGTCGAGGTTGCAGTAACCCCGTGCGCCCGCTTTCAGAGCCGCGAGGCCCTCGCGGTCGTTGGACGTGCTCGTCATCAGGATGATCGACGTCAACGGGCTCAGGCGCTGGATAGCCGGCGTTCCCTCGACCCCGCCGAGACCGGGCAACGCCAGGTCGAGAATCAGGATCGCGGGGCGGAGGTTCGACATGCTCCGCTCGAGCGATGGCCTTTCGGCGACCTCGTAAAGCGGAAACTTCTCCTCGAGCGCCTCATTCCACTGACTTCGCACCCCGGCGATGGGGCTGGCGATCAGAACTACGGAAGCGGGTCTGGCTCGGTCGGACATGAGGGAAGCTTCGAACAAGCTACAGGGGCTTAGGCGGAGTGTCAACCTTCGACGCCTCATCGACTTGCCCGATGGCACGGCCTCTGCTCCCACCTTTGTCGTATCGACTGGAGGTGTTCCGATGTCGACTTCAAAATCCAGGATCTTCGCCGCGGCGGTCCTCACGGCTGTGCTCGCCGTTCCCGTGGCGGCGCAATTGCCACCTCCCCCGCCTCCGCTACCGGACGAGATCCGTCCGATGATCGTCACCGTCGCGCCGCCGCCGATTCGAGTCGAAACCGTCGTCGTGCGACCCGGTCCCGAGTACGTGTGGACCCGCGGCTACTGGGATTGGGACGGCGACTCGTGGGCGTGGGTACGAGGACGCTGGGCCGTGGGGCCCACGGCATCGGCGAGCTGGGTGCCGGCGCGATATCAGCGCATCAGCGGCGGTTGGGAGTACGTTCCCGCCCACTGGTCGAGCCAGCGGGTCGTCGCGGTCGGGAAGACCTCTCCGGGCAAGGCCGTCGGTCACAAGAAGGCGAAAGGGAAAGGTCACCTCAAGGGGAAGGGCAAGGGTCACGAGAAGCACGACTGAGGGAATAACGCCCCGCCCGACGAGCACGGGACACTCCGACACGCTCGACTCTCGCTTCTCGAAGCGGCCCGCGCCTTGCTTCCGTGTTCTGCGGCAGCAAGGAGGCCACATGAAGAAACTTCTCATCCTCACAGTCGTCGTTCTCGGGCTCGGCGTCGCGGCGAGTCCCGCGACCGCAACCGACCTCGGACTGCACGGCGCCTACTGGAACACCGACCAGGCGGAGCGCACCTTCGGGTTCGGCGCGAAGCTGCGGTTCTCGTTCATCGAGTTTCGGGGGACGTATTTCGACGACGTGACCGCGGACGTCGATCCGGAGGAAGCGGACTTCGAGATCAAGGCCTACCCGCTGGAAGGCGGGATCGTGCTCCAGTTCCTCAAGAGCTCGATGGTCCGGCCGTACGTCGGCGGGGGCGTCGGGTATTACCTCCTCGACACGAACCTCGGGGACATCGACGACGAGGTCGGCTACTACCTGGTCGGCGGCCTGGACATCGGTGCCCCCAGCTCGCGGGTCGCGTTCTCGTTCGAGGGGATCTACCGCAACATCGAGGGGAGCGTTCGCGGCGAGCTCTTCGATCCCGACTTCGACATCGACGAAGACGAAATCGACCTCGACCTCTCCGGCATCGGCGCGAACGCGGGAGTGGTGTTCCGGTTTTAGGCCGGGGTCAGGCCTGAATTCGGGTCAGGCCTGAATTCTTGCGCGGCGTGCCATAGCTGCATGCAGGCCTGGCACCTGACGCAGAGATTCAGGCCTGACCCCTAGTGGAAGTCGTGGCTGGGGACGACCTCGAGGTCGGAGGCGGACCAGAACTTCTCGCCCTTCACGGACAGCGTTCCGTCGAGCTTCTGGAGCCGGCCTTCGACGACGAGCGTGCCGGAGCCGACGATCACGGTCCGGTACTCGCGGAAGAGGTCCGGCCGCACGATGGCCTGGCACATACCGGTCTCGTCCTCCAGGGTGAGGAAGACGAAGCCCTTCGCCGTGCCGGGGCGCTGGCGGACGATCACGGCGCCGGCGGCGCGGACGTGCGCGCCGTGCGGCTTCTTCGCGAGCTCGGCGGCGGAGAGGATCCCCAGGCGGCGGAACTCCTCGCGCCGGTGCTCGACCAAGTGGGGACCCGTCGTCATCTGGGTCGACTGGTAGTCGGCGGCCGTCTCTTCGCGCGGAGTCATCTCGGGCAGCGGTGAGGGGTCGTCCGCGGGAACTCCGGCGAAGAGCGGGCCGGAGGGGCGCGCGACCTTCGCCACCTGCCAGAGCGCGCCCCGGCGCGTTCGGCCGAAGGAAGCCAGCGCTCCCGCGTAAGCGAGGCGCACGAGCTCGTCCTCGCGGAGCGCGCACCTCCGCGCGAGGTCGTCCGCGTCGGTGAATGCCCCGACGCCCTGCTCCGTTTCGATTCGCCTCCCCGTCGCCTCCTTCAATCCCTGCACGTAGCAGAGCCCGAGCCGGACCGTGCCCTCCTCCCACCGGCACTTCCAACCGGATCGCGCGACGTCGATCGGCCGCACCGGGGTCCCGTGGCGCTGCGCGTCCTTCACGAGCGTCGCCGGATGGTAGAAGCCCATCGGCCACGCGTTCAGGATCGCCGCGTAGAACGCCGCGGGGTGGTGCGCCTTGAGATAAGCGCTCGCGTACGCGATCAACGCGAACGACGCGGCGTGCGACTCCGGAAACCCGTAGAGCGCGAACGACGTGATCGACTTGACGATCTGTTCCTGCGCGGCAGGGTCGATTCCGCGCTCGGCCATCCCGGCGCGCAGCTTCGCCTCGATCGACGCCATGCGCTCCTGCGACCGCTTGAACCCCATCGCCCGCCGCAGCTCCTCCGCCTCGCCTCCGGTGAACCCCGCCGCGACCATCGCGATCCGCAGGAGCTGCTCCTGGAAGAGCGGGACACCGAGCGTGCGCTTCAGGATCGGCTCGAGGCACGGGTGCGGATACTCGACCGGCGCCAGCCCGCGACGCCGGTCGAAGAAGGGGCGCACCATGCCGCCGACGATCGGCCCCGGCCGGATGATCGCGACCTGCACGACGATGTCGTAGAAATTCTTCGGCGCGTGGCGAGGAAGCGACGCCATCTGCGCGCGGCTCTCCACCTGGAAGAGCCCGACCGTGTCGGCCGCGTTCAGCATCCGGTACACGGCGGGGTCGTCGGGCGGGAGGTGCGCGAGGTCGACTTCGATCTTCTCGTGCGTCCGGATGGTCGGGATCGCCTCTTCGAGGGCGGCGAGCATCCCGAGACCGAGGAGGTCCACCTTCACCATCCCCATGTCGGCGCAGTCGTCCTTGTCCCACTGCACGACGACCCTTCCGGGCATCGACGCGGGCTCCAGGGGCACGACTTCGTCGAGCCGTCCCGCCGCGATGACCATTCCCCCGGAGTGCTGGCCGAGGTGCCGGGGACGGTTCTGCATCTCGAGCCACAGCCGCATGAAGTGCCGGGCGCGCGGCTCGCGCGGGTCGAGGCCGGCCGCGGTGACCTCCTTCTCGAGCTCTTCGATCGGCTCGCGGATCTCGCCGAAGTTCCAGCTCCCGAGCTGCTTCGACAGCCGGTCCACCTGCTCCGGCGAGTAGCCGAGCGCCTTGCCGACCTCGCGCGCCGACATGCGGTCCCGATAGGTGATGACGTTCGCGGTCATGCCCGCTCCGAGTGCGCCGTACTTCTCGTAGACGTGCTGGATGACTTTCTCCCGCTGGTCGCCGGAAGGGAGGTCGAGGTCGATGTCGGGCCACTCGCCGCGCTCCTCCGAGAGGAATCGCTCGAAGAGGAGCTCCATCTTCACCGGGTCCACCGCGGTGATCGACAACGCGTAGCAGACCGCGCTGTTAGCGGCGGAGCCGCGTCCCTGGACGAGGATCTTCTCCCGCGCGCAGAACTGCACGACGTCCCACACGATCAGGAAGTACCCGGCGAGGTCGAGCTTCTCGATCAGGTCGAGCTCCTTCGCGATCTGCGCCTGCGCGCGCGCGGTCAGCGGGCGGAACCGGGTGCGCGCGCCGTTCCAGGCGATCTGCCGGAGGTAGGACGCGGGCGTCTCGCCCGGTGGCAGCGGGTAGTCCGGAAAGCGATAGCCCAGGTCCGCGAGCGTGAAGTCGAGACGCTGCGAGAGCTCCCAGCTCGCGTCGAGCGCCCGGGGATGGTCGGCGAAGAGCGCCGACATCTCCGCCGCGCCGCGGAAGTGCCGCTCGCGCTGCGCCGCGAGGAGACTCCCCGCGGAGTCGAGGTCGGTCTTGTTCCGGATCGCGGTCAGGACGTCGTGGAGCTCCTTGTCGCGCGGGCGCGCGTAACGCACGCCGTTCGTCGCGACGAGCGGAAGAGAGAGTCGCCGTGCGAGGTCCACGAACGCGCGGTTGGCGTGCTCCTCCTCCCGGAGGTGGTGACGCTGGATTTCCACGTAGAGCCGCCGCGGGAAGATCGCCGCCAGGCGGCCGAGAATTTTCTCCGCTTCCTCCGCGCCGCCGGTCGCGAGCGCGCGCGTGACCGGACTCTCCTCGCCGCCCGTCAGGCAGTGAAGCCCCTCCGCGTGCGCGGCCATCTGATTCCACGAGACGCGCCCCTCGCGCTTCGGTTTTCCGAGCGCGCCCGCCGTCAGGAGCCGGCAGAGGTTCTTGTAGCCGGTCCGGTTCTCGACGAGGAGGGTGAGTCTCGGAAGGTTCGCGTTCTCCTTCGATTTCCGTTTCCCGTTTGCCGTTTCCCGACTCGGCTCTTCGAGGGTCGCCTCCGCTCCCACGAGTGGCCGGATCCCCGCCTCGCGCGCCGCCTTGTAGAACCTCGGCGCGCCGTAGACGCCGTTGGAGTCCACGAGGGCGACGGCCGGCAGCCCGCGCCGCGCCGCCTCCTCGACGAGGTCCTCGGGCAGGGAGGAGCCGTCGAGAAACGAGAACGCGGACGCCGCGCGCAGCTCCGCGTACGGTCTCGCGTCCCGGCGCGACGCGGGCGGCTTCCAGGCGCGCTGCCGCAGTCTCTCCTTGCGAGCGCCGGCCGAGACGATCCGGGGGTCGGTGTTTTCCACCGCTCCATTTTAGGCGTAAAAGGAGCGTAAGTGGGATCCGGTCTTCACCGGAGCCCTCCCGACTAAATCCTTTTAACCGTTGAGGTTCAGATGACCTGGACCGTATCCCCACGCCGGACCGTCCCGCCCCGGACGACCCGTGCGTAAACCCCGACCGACGCCGGGTAGACGCCGTCCGCGCCCCGGTCTTCCCCACCGACGACGCGGTTGTGCCGCGCCGCGGTCCGCAGAACGGCCGCGTCGGCGGGCAGGTCCTCCTGCGGGAGCGTCGTCATCACGCAACGGCCGCAGGCGTCGGTGACCGCGAGGCGAACCTCGTCGCCCACGGCGACGGTCCTGCCGATCCAGGCGTTCTCCACGAATCCCGCCGGGCCCTCTGTCGCGACGAGAAAGTTCGGCCGGAAACGCCGCGGGTCGAAACGGCTCTCCGGCGCGAGCTCGGAGAGCTTCGCGAGCGTGCCGGTCGTCACGAGGTGGACGGCGCCGAAGTCGAAGAACGATCCCGGCGACCCCCGGGCGAATCTCTCGTCGGTCACGGCGCGGCCGTCCGGGCTCCCGTCGAGCCACAGCTCCTCGAGAACCGGTGCGTCCGGCGCGACCGCCGTGAGAGTCGTCTCGTGTCCGAGCGCATCGGAGAGAAGACGGTTCACGCCGGCGTCGTCGGTCCGCACGACGCGACCGTCGGGAAGCGTGATGCGAACCGCCGGGAGATCATCCGGCGACCGCGGACTCTCGACGAACGCGGCGCGATAGCCGAAGAGCGTCCCCCACTTGCGCGGGTTCTTCGCGCTGACGATTTTTCCGTCGTCGGCAACGAGCGCCCAGGCGCGGTCACCGATCAGCCCGCGTTCGCCGACCGCGGACGTGTCCAGCTCCTCGCCGAGCATGGACTTGACCGGGTATCTCCAGACCGAGCGGACCGTCCCCGCCGGCGTCATCGCTTCATTCGACGACGGTGAAGATCTCGCGGTACCCGTTCTCGACGAGCGGCACGAACTTCTGGTACCAGCCCTTCCACTCCTCCGCGCCCATCTCGCTCTGCCACTCGCGCTCCATGTCGGCGAGCGACGGGAACTCCTCTTCCATGACGAGCGTGTAGAAGGGCCCGACCAGGTCGGTCATCGCGCGCATCTTTCGCCCGAGCCCGTGCGGCGCGCGATCTCGCGCCCCTCCTTCCACAGGGCGAGCGCGTCTTTCGCTTTTCCGAACTTCAACTGGAAGACGTTGCGGACGACGATCATCGAACACTCCTTGGCGGTTGGTAAAGGACGATAAGATACCTCTCCCATGCGAACCCGTGGATATCGAAGCCTGAGGGCGAACGCTTTCCTCGCCTGCCTCATCAGCTGCGCGTGTCTTGCACAGTCGGGCCTCGCCGCGGACGGAGACCTCGATCCGACGTTCGGGACCAACGGAAAGGTCGTCACGGGTTTCGACGTCCCCGACGTGCCCGATGCCATCGCGACCGCCGTCGCTCTTCAGCCGGACGGCAAGATCGTCGCGGCCGGATGGCTCTTCGACGCGACCGCCAATGTCGACTTCATGGTGACGCGCTACAACCCGGACGGCTCGCTCGACACGACCTTCGACTCCGACGGCCGAGTGCGGACCGATTTCTTCGGGCGAAGCGACATTGCCACCGCCCTCGTCGTCCAGCCCGACGGGAAGATCCTCGTGACAGGCACGGTGGAGGACGACACGTCCCAGTTCCACTTCGCCGTCGTCCGGTATCTTCCGAATGGAATGCTCGACCCGACGTTCGATTCGGACGGGAAGGCAATCGGGGGTTTCTACGGCTTCGCCGAGGCGATGGCTCTGCAGCCCGACGGCAAGATCGTCGTCGCCGGGAGCGGCTTTCACGGCGGAAGCAACGGGGACATTACGCTGTCGCGATACAACCCGGACGGAACTCCGGACGGGAGCTTCGGAACCGGCGGAACGGTTCATACCGACTTCGGGGGCCTCCTGGATGTCCCCGCGGCGGTGCTGCTCCTGCCGGGGGGAAAGCTCGTCGTCGTCGGTTCCACGGAAACCAACGTAACGAGCTCCGACATCGCTCTCGTCCGATACAACGCCGATGGATCCCCGGACGGGACGTTCGGAGGCGCCGGCCGGATCGCCATCGACTTCGGGGGTGGAGAAGTCGCCATGGACGCCGTGCTTCAGCCGGATGGCAGGATCGTCGTCAGCGCGTCGATCAGCAACCCGTCCGGGAGCTTCTCGGTCCTCCGGTTCCTGCCCGACGGCCGACTCGATACGGCGTTTGGGACCGACGGAAGGGCCTTCACGACCTTTTCCGGCTTCGATGAGGCCGCGCTCGCTGTCGCGATGCAGGCGGATGGAAAAATCGTCGCGGGCGGACTTGCCTTAACGTCAACGTTGTACGACTTCGCGCTTGCCCGTTTCAACCCGGACGGCAGCCCGGACGCGACCTTCGGGCCATCGGGAGCAGGAGTCCTCACCGACTTTTTCGGAAGGAACGACCAGATTTCCGCGATCCGGATCCAGCCCGACGGACGGATCGTCACGGCGGGTACCGTTATCAACGGAACGAGCCGGTATTTCGGGTTGGCCCGTTATCTTTCCACGCCGACCTCGCCGACGCCGCCGGCCTGTTCGCGCCCCTACGGCTACTGGAGATCGCACTCGGAGGAGTGGCCGGTCGCTTCGCTCGTCCTCGGCTCGGAGTCCTACTCGGCGGCGGAGCTCGTTGCATTGCTCCACGCGCCAACGAAAGGGGACGCGAGCGTGCTATTGGCGCGGCAGCTGATCACCGCGAAGCTCAATCTCGCGGCGGGAGCAGGATCGGATGAGCTGGTCGCGCAAGTCGCGGCCGCCGACGCCCTTCTTGTCGGATTCGCGGGACGGCTCCCGTACCGGGTCTCGCCTGCCTCGGACTCGGCGCGTCCGATGGCCAAGCTCGCCGGCAGACTCGCGTCGCGGAACGACGGCGAGTCGAACCCCGGCGGCTGCGGCAGAACCCAGCCCCCCAAGTAGGCCAGCAACCCCGGTGCCCGGTCAGGGGCGATAGGGCGAGCCGGACTTGCTCACGTCGAACTGAAGCGACTTTCCCCGGGGGATCGAGAGCGTCTCCCACCGGTCGCCGGCGAGATGTTTCGCGAGGAAGACGATCTGCCCGACGTGCGACGCGTAGTGCGTGAGCTGCCGGTTGATCGCCTGGAGCACGGTGTGCTTCTCGCCGCGGATCGTGATCGTTTTTCCGAGATCCGCGGGCTCGAGCGCCTCGATCGCGCCGAACACCTTCGCCCAGCCGTCTTCCCAGCGCTCCCGGATGTTCTCCGCGGTGTCGCTGTCCTCTGTCACGAATTCCGAGTCGCGGTTGCGGCTCGGCTTCTCTCCGTCGGTCGTCAGGAAGTCCGTCCAGCGAGACCGCATGTTCCCGGTCATGTGTTTCATGACCAGCGCGATCGAGTTGCTCTCGGGATCGAGGGTTCGGAACCACGCCTCGTCCTCGACCTGCGCCGCGGCGCGTTCCGCGAATGCCTTGTACTTGCGGAGCTCCCGGAGCGCGTCGTCGAGGTAATGCCGTCCCAGGTCGTCCATCGTTGACCTCCGCTCTCCTTTAGATCTTGCAGTGGGCGAGGCCGCGCTTCTCGAGATACCGCTGGTGATACTCCTCGGCCCGCCAGAAAGTTTGAGCCGGCGAAATCTCGGTGACGATCGGTCGACTGTAGCGCCCGCTCTTTTCGAGGCGCTCTTTCGAGGCTTCCGCCTCCATCCGCTGCGCTTCGTCGTGGAAGAACACCGCGGAGCGGTACTGCGTGCCGACGTCCGGTCCCTGCCGGTTCTTCGTCGTCGGGTCGTGGTTCTCCCAGAAGACGTCGAGGAGCTGCCCGTAGGAAACCTTCGCCGGGTCGAACTCGACCTGGACGCTCTCCGCGTGGCCGGTGCGGCCGGTGCACACGTCCTCGTAAGTCGGCTCGTCCTTCGTCCCGCCCGAATACCCGACGGCGGCGTCCAGAACGCCCGGTACCTGCCGGAACGCCGTCTCGACCCCCCAGAAACATCCCGCGGCAAACGTGGCTTTCTCACTCATGGCTCGAAATATACCCGCGTGGCCGCTCGAGTTTCCGATGGGGTCAGGAATGAATGTCTGCGTCGGGTGCCATACCTGAATCGGGAATCAGGGATTCAGGCCTGACCCCAGTCGCTCGCGGCCTCGGGCCTGGTGAACGCGGGCTCGCCGCACGATCGACCGGACGTCGTAGTCCATCGGTGGGCGCCGCGAACGCGCCCCGAGCCATCCGGCGAAACCGAGGGTCAGGTGATTGAGGTAGACGAGCTCCTCGCGGCGCGAAGGCTCGCAGAATTCGGAGACCGCGACGGGCTCGAGCCGGTCGCGCGCGGCGGATGCCCCGGCGAGAACTTCTTTCGCGGCCCGGACGGCGGCCGGGCCGCTGTCGCCGGCCGCCTCGAAACGAAGGACCGACCGGGCGACCGACGCCGTGGAGGTCTCGAGGAGCTGGAGGCAGGAAGCGGATTCGACAGGCGCGCCGGACATCGCCGCCGCGATTCCCGCCACGAGAAGGAGAGGCGCAGTCACGTGCGTCAGAACACCGTGACCTTTCCGTCGCGCGCGATGCGGCGGACGCGGATGGCGTTCGTGTACGAGCACTCGACGATCCAGAGGTCCCCGTTGGGCGCGACGAGTCCGCCCGTCGGTGACCAGGGCAACCGCGACGTCACGACGACCTGCGCGCGCCCGTCCCGTGACACCTTCACGACCTCGCGCGAACCGAAGACGGCGGCGTAGACGTTGCCCCCGCCGTCGGTCCAGAGTCCCATCACCCGGTGCTGTGCGTTCACCTGCGGCTGGGTCCATCGACGCCGCGCCAGGCCGGACGTGAGCGTCCGGAAGCGGCCCGCCGCCGAAAGCTCCTTGATCTCGCCGGCGTCGACGAAGTAGAGCGTGCCGTCGCGCGCCGCGGTCATCCACCGCACCTCGGGGCAGTCCCGGCACACGGCGACCGTAGACACTCGACCCGTCGGGGACTGCTTGAAGAAACGCGCCGGCGTTCCCCGGTCCGTCCAGTAAGTCGCCCCCGAAGCGTCGCGCGCGAACCCGTAACCGCTCGGATAGCCCCGCCGCGCCGGGATCACGTCCGTTACGCGCCCCTGCGGCGTCCGGCGCCACACCCGGTGTCCATACTGCTTGGTCGCGTCCCCCTCGTACCAGACGTGCTCGCCGTAGACGTTCCCCGCCGCGTCAAGACCGAGCTCGTGCGTGTGGACGCCCGGCACCGCGACGCTCTTCTTTCCGTCGGGCGCGATCGTCCAGACCCGCTCGAGGTCGCTGTAGAAGACGTTGCCGAGGCGGTCCATCACGATCGCGACCGGCGGATGGGCGAAGACCGGGGCCGCCAGGCCGAAGAAAAGAACCGCGATCCGGAGGCTCTCGCGCTTCACGCCTTTTTCCCTTCACGCCATCGGTCGATCGACTGCGGCAGGAGCTCTTCCAGTCTGTAGCCCGGATAGCGGCGTCGGAGCTTCGCGGCGCCCTCTTCGACGTCCCCCGAGCCTGCCGCCGTCGCGACCGCGCGGTGGTAGTCGCCCTGCGCTTCCACGACTTCCCGCCCGCCGACGGCGCCGTGTCCGGGCACGTAGGATCCGCGACCTCCGTTTCCGCAGTTCCTCGAGGCCGCTTTCGAGCCTTTCGAGGTCCGCGTCCTCGTAGTTGACGTGGTATCCCGCCGAGACGAGGTCCCCGCAGATCGTCACGTCCTCCTCCTCCAACCACGCAATGAGGTCGCCGGGAGTGTGTCCCGGACCGGGGTGACGGACGCGCACGCGCGCTCCGCCGAGGTCCGCCTCCCACTCGTCCCTTTCGAGAACGAGGGATGGAGAGTACGGCTCCGCGTCTCCGAAGAGCCCGGCGAGATGGGGAACTTTCCGCCGCGCTTCGATCAACCCGGCGTGCTCGCGCTCCATCGCGGAGCGACACGCGCTGTGCGCGACGACGGTCGCCCCCCGCGACGCAAACCATCCCGCGCCGAGGGCGTGGTCGGTGTGGTGGTGCGTGAGGACGACGAATCGCACCGGGAGGTCGGTCCAGGCCCGCAGCGCGTCCTCGACGAGCCGCGCGTGGGTCGGAGCGATCAGGGGATCGACGAGAAGGACGGCGTCGCGACCCGCGATTCCGACGCAGTTCGCTCCGTAGCTCGTCTCCAGCCGATCGCCGCCGAGAGTCCACACACGGACCCGGTCGCCGAGGCGTGTCTCGACCAGCCTATCGGCCACGTCGCCCCGCGCGAATCGCGAGCGGCCACCGGATCCGGCGGCTCTCCGCGGGATCGCCCCAGACGCGCGAGAGCTCTTCGCCGAGCGCGGGAACCGGATCGAATCCGCGCGAGCGGCGGAAGCGAGTCGTGGCGGACCACGTCGCGACGTACCCGAGGAGCGCTGCGAGCGGCCAGAGGGTTTCCATCTCGAAATCCGGCGGATCGACCTTCGGAAAGGGAAACTCGATCGTACGGTAACCCGAGTCCACGAGCGCGCGCTCGGGGGGCCAGTACGGGCCGACCGTCCCGGAGTAGAACTCCTGAAACACCGCGTCCCGGACCGGCTCGTCGAGTCGCGGGTGGCCGTACGTCCAGACGGCCAGCACGCCGTCGCGGCGCAGAACGCGAGAGGCTTCGGCGTAGAAGGCGGGCCGGTCGAACCAGTGCACCGCCTGTGCGACGGTGATCGCATCGGCCGAGTCGGATTCGAGGTCGCTCTCCTCGGCCGGCGCGACCCGGTACTCGACGCGCGGGTGCGGCGCCGCTGCGTCGAGCTGCTCCGCGCTCGCGTCGGTGGCGACGACCCGATCGAAGACGCGGGCCAGCGCGACGGCGGCCTGGCCGTTCCCGGTCGCGCAGTCCCACGCGAGCTCACGCCGCGGGGCGACCTCCGCCAGCCAGTCGAAGAGCGCGTCCGGGTAACGGGGGCGAAACTCGGCGTAAGCGCCCGCAACACCCGAAAAATGGTCCGGAAAAGGGCGGCTCATCGATTTGCCTGCGCGGCCCAATATCCCCCAGATCCGGCACGTTTCTTGATGAATACACCCCCTGTACGGGCGATTCTCGCTCGGACAGGAGGTTAGAAAGTCATGAGAAACAAGGTACTTGCGCTTCTCGCCGTCGCGGCCTTCGTCGCGGGTTGCGCGACGCAACCGGAAACCAAGATCGTCGAGGAAGGCAGCGCGACAACGATGAAGCAGACGGGCCCCGGCGAAAACGTCGACACGACGATCGTCACGGGAGTCGTCACGAAGTACACGGCCGGCCAGGAAATCGAGATCAAGGCCGCGGACGGCAACTCGTGGGACTTCGATCTCGAGGACTCGCTCCAGGTCCAGGGCGCGATCGAGATCGGCAAGCCCGCCACGATCCATTACACGGAGTCGGCTGGCGTCAAGCGCGTCACCGTACTGACCGGAGGCTAGTCTCCGGCCTGAACCGACTCTTCCTGTCTCAGCCGGTTGCGGGTCGACGTCGACCCGCAAGCCGGTCGGGCTTTTCAGGGGTCTGACCCCCCCGGCCGAAAAGTTGGGAACGATCTCAGCGCGAGGGGGTCAGATCCCTCCCGCCCGGCGCCCTCGACGCGCCTTTCCCGCATGTAGAGAAAGAGCGGAAGACCGAGCGACAGGCCAACGATGACGTTGGCCGCGATCGGTGCCCAGAGGTTCGCGACTCCAGCGCGTCTTCCCTCCACGGCGACGAACACCCAGAAGACGACGGACGACACGATGACGTCGAGAGCGAACGATCCGCTGATCCGGTTGGCGAACATCTGCTCGACGATCATCGAGAGGTCGAGACCGTGCTCCAGGAGGAACGGAATGAAAAGGGAGTACGGGAGAACGGCGCCCACGACACAGAGAACCACGTAGAGGGTCTTCGGCTTCATCGCCCACCTCCCGGACCCGACATTCTCGCCGAATCCGGCACCGCGACTCCGCGAGCGGAATCCCCGGCGGGGCATACACTTCTTCGACGGTGTCCTCCCCGAGACGAACGGCGCGCGCGCTCACGGGGGTTGACTTCCTCGTCGCGCTCGCTGTCGCGCTCCTCTACGTCGGCGCCGCGAAGTTCGGCCTCGCTCTCGCGATCGACGCCCCGCAGGTCACCGCGGTGTGGCCGCCGACCGGGCTGGCTCTCGCGGCCGTGTGGCTCTTCGGCCGCCGCGCCGTCGTCGGCGTGTTGCTCGGCGCTTTTGTGGCGAACGCGACGCTCGGAGAACCGCTTTGGGTCGCCGCGGGAATCGCCGTCGGGAACACGCTCGAAGCAGTCGTCGGTTCCGCCCTGCTCCGGCGCGTCGGCTTCGACGCTCGGCTCGCGCGGTCCCGCGACGTGCTCGCCCTCTTCGGCGCGCTCGCCATTGCGCCGGTCGTCAGCGCGACGATCGGCGTCGCCTCCCTCGGGGCGGGAGGCGTCCATCCGGCCGGCAGCCTCGCGGGGCTCTGGCGGTTGTGGTGGCTCGGAGATGCCCTGGGCGGACTCGTCTTCGCGCCTCTCCTTCTCGTATGGACGAGCGGGCCGGCGCTCCCGCGGCGCCGGTTTGCCGTCCTCGAAGCCGTCCTTCTCGCAGGAGCCGTGCTCGCCGGCAATGCCCTCGCCTTCTGGCAGCCGCCACCGGCTCCGCTGTCGGAGTACATCGTCTTTCCGTTTCTCATCTGGGGAGCGCTCCGGTTCGGTCCGGTCGGAAGCGCGACTGTCGTCGCGGTCACCGACGCAGTCGCCGTCTGGGCCACCCACCTCGGACTCGGGCCGTTCGCGGGCGCCGGCCCGGAACAGGGGCTCGTCCTCCTCCAGGTCTTCATGGCCGTCGCGACGGCGACCGGGCTGATGCTCGGCGCCGTCGCCGCCGAACAGCGGCGTGCCCAGGGCGAGCTTCGCCGTCACGCGGAAAGACTCTCGGAGACCGACCGGCGCAAGGACGAGTTCCTCGCGATGCTCTCGCACGAGCTGCGCAATCCGCTCGCGCCGATCGTCCACGCCGCCGAGCTCCTTGGTCAGGGCGATGCCGACCTGGTGCGACCGGCCCGCGAGATCATTCGCCGCCAGGCGGCTCACCTGACGCGCCTCGTGGACGATCTCCTCGACGTCTCGCGGATCACGAGAGGAATGGTGCGCGTCGAGCGCCGGATGGTGGCCCTCGAGGAAGTCCTGGAAGCCGCCGTCGACACGTGTCGACACCTGCTCGCCCAGAGAAAGCAGGAGTTGTCCCTCGACCTGCCGGAGGAACCCATCCGCCTCGTCGGTGATTCGACGCGACTCGCCCAGATCGTCTCGAACCTCCTTCACAACGCCGCCAAGTTCACGCCGGAAGGGGGCCGCATCACGATCACGGCGAGACGGGAGAACGGCGAAGTGGTCATCCGGGTGCGCGACACCGGGATGGGGATGGCGTCCGATCAGCTCGAACGGGTTTTCGACCTCTTCGTTCAGGGACCGCCGCCCCTCGACCGTCCGCAGGGCGGACTGGGCCTCGGCCTCACCCTCGCGCGCCGGCTGGCGGAGCTCCACGGCGGGACGCTCGAGGCGAGGAGCGAGGGATCCGGCCTCGGCGCCGAGTTCGTCGTGCGGGTTCCCGTGACTGCGGAGGTCTTCGAAGAAGGAACGACGAGATCCCCGGCGCGGGCGGCCGCCACTCCTTCCTCGGCGCGATCGCGCCGCGTTCTCGTCGTGGACGACCACGAGGACGCGCGCGAGGCGCTCCGGTTTCTCCTCGAGGACGAGGGCCACGACGTACGCACGGCGGGGGATGGCCCGAGCGCTCTCGCCCTCACGGAGATGTTCTCGCCCGAGGTCGTTCTCCTGGACATCGGCCTGCCGGGGATCGACGGATACGAGGTCGCGCGCGCGATGCGCCACATGGAGCAGGGGCGCGACGTCTACCTCGTCGCCGTGTCGGGGTACGGCCTTCCCGAGGACCGCGCGCGCTCGCGCGACGCCGGCTTCGACGATCACCTGCTGAAGCCGGTCGCTCCCCAGGTCCTGCTCGACCTCGTAAGCAACCCCCTGAGGCGAAGGGCCCGAAGCCGAGAAGACTAGGCGACCCGGACCTGCGCGCGAGTCGTCGGCGCGACCCGCTCATCCGGCGTCAGGATCCCGCGGAAGTTCAGCGGATCCGCGGCCGAGACGGCGATCGGGGCCGGCTCCGGTAGGCGCCGCACCTGCCGGAGAAGCGTGATCGCCTCGGGCAGGGCGTACTGCTCACCGTCGAATCCGGCGACGAAGCGGCCGCCGCGGACTTCTCCCCTCCCTTCGAGCCCCCGGAGCGTGCGCGCGATCTCGCGCCACGGGATCGGCTGCTTCTCGCGCGCGAGCGTCTTCCGGAAAACGACTCCGGTGCGCGCGAGAAGGCGCCGGCAGATGAATTCGGTGGACGCGGCGACCTCGCCGCTTCGCGGCAGGAGGCTCCACCGTCCCGCGCCGTGTCCACCCGGCTTGCGCCTCCACGCGGCGACGAGCAGCGATCGCAGTCCCCCGAACGAGTCGCACGTCGCGAGCCCCGAGGCGATGAGCTCCGAGAGGCCTTCCTCGGCGAGGTCCCGCGCGAACCCGGTCGCTCGCGAGAGATCGGCGAGAAACGTCGCTCCGCTCCGGGCGAGCGCTTCGGACACTTCGCGCGCCGTGCGGGAGAGCTCGCGCGCCACGCCCGCCGCCTCGCGGACAGAGAGCGCGGTCCACGCGTCGAGGTCCTCGCGCGGAACGAGACAGATCGGCGTGCGCCGGAGGGCGGATGCTCCCGCGCCCCAGAGTCGTCCCCACGCGACCTCTCCGGAGAACGTGAGCTGATCGAGCCACTCCCGCCGGTAGCCGTGCACTCGCGCCGGCAGGACGCTCCCTTCCCACGCCGCGGCGGGAACGTCGAAGCCGGCGAGCTGCGCGACGACTTCCGCGACGCCGCGCGGTCCCTCGAGCCGGTGATCCGGATCGACGTGCTGCCAGCACGCGAGGAAACGGAGAAACTCCGCCGCCGAGACCGGCTCGATCTCTCGGCGGAGCCGGTCGAGCGTGTAGCGGTGGATTCGCGCGAGGAGGCGCCGGTCGCACCACGCCGCCTTTCCGCCGATGCGCGTGCGCAGGACCGCGCCTTCGCCTTCGAGCTCGAAGAAAAGGGGGTCGTCGCCCCCGATCGGGCCGAGCGCCTCGAGGCGGCCGCGCAGAACCGTTTTCGGGTCGCGCGAAGCTTCGCGCGCAAACCAGCGGTCCTCCTCCCGCTCGACGCGGCCCGCCGCGGAGAGCTCGTCGATCCACTCGCGCCACGGCTCTCCCTCCTGCGCCGTCACGTAGCCCATCCACAGGAGCGCCTCGTGAACTTCTTCCGCGTTCGCCGGCTGCGGCCACGCCTCTTCGCGAACGCGCGCGATCGCCTCCGGGTCGAGCGCGCCGAGCCCGTCGGCGGTCCGGATGTCGAGCACGCGGCGCGACGCGACCGCCTGGGTGCGGCGCTCCTCGAGCGGCGCGTCGTCCAGGAACGTGTACGGCTGCGACGAGAGGATCCCGCAGGCGAACGAAGACGGCTCGACCGTGTCGACGGCGCGGCGCTCGATCGAGCCGTCCGCGAGACCGCGCACCACTTCGAGGAACCCGTCCACGTCCATCGCCTCCGTCAGGCAGTCCTCGACCGTCTGGAACACGATCGGGTGCTCCACCGGGACGGGAATCGGGCCGCCCGGCAGGGTCTCGGGGCAGGCGAGCACCTGCGGGAAAGCGCCGGCGAGGAGGTCCGCAGCCCGCATGCGCAGGAGATTCGCCGGAACTTTCTTTCCGTTGCGCGAGCGCTCGAGAAGGAGCGAGCGCTGCGCGTTCCAGCGCCACCGCGTCTCGAACATCGGCGCGGGCAGGAGCGCCTGGATGAGGACGTCCCGCGCTGTCGCGGGCTTCAGGTAGTCGAAGATCTCCTCGAGCGGGAAGCTGTGCTGCGATCCGAGCGAGAGGACGATCGCCTCCTCGTTCGCGGCCGCCTGCAGCTCGAACCCGAACCCCACGCAGAACTTCTTGCGGAGCGCGAGCCCCCACGCCCGGTTGATCCGCGAGCCGAACGGGGCGTGCACGACGAGCTGCATCCCCCCGCTCTCGTCGAAGAACCGCTCCGCGATCACGCGCTTCTGCGTCGGCACTTCGCCGAGCACGCGGCGACCTTCGTGGACGTAGTCCGCGATCTGGACCGCGCCCCCTTCCGGCAGGCCTTCGCCGCAGGCGGATCGGAGGAAATCCGACATCTCCGTCTCCGATCCCGCGCACGCCTCGCGCAGCCCCGCAATCTCGGACGCGAGCTCGCGCGTGCGGCCCGGCCCCTCGCCGAGCCAGAACGGGAGCGACGGAGGCTGGCCTTTCGCGTCGGCGACGCGCACGACGCCCGGCTCGATGCGCAGGATCCGCCACGATGCGTTCCCGAGCTGGAAGATGTCGCCGCCGTTCGACTCGATCGCCCAGTCCTCGTTCACGGTTCCGACGAGCGTCCCCTCGGGCTCGAGCCGCACCTGGTAGTCCGCCGTGTCCGGGATCGCGCCGCCCGAGAGGAGAGCCGCGAGCCGTGCTCGCTTCGTCGACATCAACCGGGAGTTGACGCCATCGCGGTGGAGGAGCGCGCTCCGCCCCTTCGAGTGAAGCGCGACGACGCGGTCGAAGTCCTCGCGCGGGAGCTCTCGATACGGCCACGCGTGCCGCAGGCATTCGAAAAGCGTTTCCTCGTCCCACGCCTCCGCGACGCACGCGGCGACCACCTGCTGCGCGAGGATGTCGAGCGGCCGCGGCGGAATCGGAGTGCGGTCGAGGATCGACGCACGCACGCACTTCAGGAGGGCTGCCGCCTCCACCAGCTCGTCGAGGGTGAGCGGGAAGAGGCGCCCCTTCGGGACCTTCGCGAGCGCGTGGCCCGCGCGGCCGACTCGCTGGAGAAGCGTGGCGATCGACCGCGTCGCTCCCACCTGGACGACGAGGTCGACGTCCCCGATGTCGATCCCGAGCTCGAGCGACGCCGTCGCGACGAGCGCCCGCAGCCGCCCCGACTTCAAACGCTCCTCGGCGTCGAGGCGCCGCTCGCGGGAAAGGCTGCCGTGGTGGCTCGTGACCGCGTCCTCGCCGAGGAGCGGCGTCAGGCGGCCGGCGATCCGCTCCGCCATCTTGCGCGTGTTGACGAACACGAGCGTCGTCTTATGCGCGCGGACGAGGTCGGCGATCCGGGAGTAGATCTCCTCCCACTGTTCGTGCGAGCACACGGTGCCGAGCGGAGAGGGCGGAACTTCGATCGCGAGGTCCAGGTTGCGGAACGTGCCGGCATCCACCAGCGTGCACTCGCGGCCCGCGCCGACGAGGAAGCGCCCGACTTCGTCGAGGGGCTTCTGCGTAGCGGAGAGCGCCACGCGCTGCACGGGACGTCCGGCGAGCGCTTCGAGCCGCTCGAGCGAGAGCGCGAGGTGGCTCCCCCGCTTGTCGCGCACGAGGGCGTGGATCTCGTCCACGATCACGGTGCGGACGGTGCGGATCATTCCGCGCCCGCCGTCGCTCGTCAGGAGCAGGTAGAGGGACTCCGGCGTCGTCACGAGGATGTGGGGCGGCCGCCGGAGCATCGCCGTACGCTCGGTCGCCGGCGTGTCGCCCGTGCGGACGAGGACTCGCACCTCCGGGACCGACGGGTCCGCCGCGCGGATCTCCGCGAGCGGGCGGCTCAGGTTCTTCTGCACGTCGTTCGAAAGCGCGCGCAGCGGCGAGACGTAGAGGACCTGCGTCTCGTCCGCGAGCGCGTCGCCCTGGCGGATGAGCGAGTCGATCGCCGAGAGGAAAGCCGCGAGCGTCTTTCCCGAGCCGGTCGGCGCCGCGATGAGCGTGTTCTTTCCCTCGCGGATCGGCGGCCAGCCGTCCCGCTGAGGCGCAGTCGGCTCGCCGAGATGGGCGGCGAACCACTTCTGAACGGCGGGATGGAAGGGAGCGAGAGCGGTCACCGGGTCACCGCGCACGATCTTATCCGCGCCGGTTCTCTCCCTCTCCCCGCCCGCGGGGAGAGGGTCGGGGTGAGGGGCCGCTCAGTCATACATCCCGTCCGCGTACCACTTCTCGCTCGCGCGGTCGCGGTAGATCCGGTAGAGCCCTCCCGACGCGAGCTCGACGTCCCAGTAGTCGCGCGACGCGGGAGCGGCGGACCACCACCCCTCTTCCAGGTTCCACGGCCCCGCGGCGACGCGGACCGCGCCGGAGATCTCGGGCTCGGCGCCGGTCGAGGACTGGAGGGAGAGAGGGCGGTGAAAGTCCCCCCTCACCCCGACCCTCTCCCCGCCGGGCGGGGAGAGGGGGACTCGCGTGGTCACGTCCAGCTCCACAGCCGGCCGCAGGACGCGGATCGCGAGAAGGCCGCGGCCCGTGCGCGGCGCGCGGCGCTCGAGCGGCGGCGGGGGCGGCGAGTAGTCCGCGACAGCGAGGCGCTCGGGAACGTGGCCGTCGACGGTCCGCGGCGAGCCGACGCGCTCGACGCCGAGCATCGCGACGAGGCGGGCGATCGTCGTCGCGAGCCGGTCGGGCGAGAGCGCGGCGGGACCGAAGAGCGCGAGCTGCGCCTGCCGCGTGCGGTCCGGCTGGGCCGTGAACGTGAACCCGACGACCGGAGCGCCGGGAGGACGCGCTTCGAGCTCGAGCCGCGTGAGCGTGAGGAGCGTCTTGACGTCGCGCGTGGGAGCGGGAAGCGTGATCGCGCGTGAGTCGTAGCCCTCCGGGTCGAGCTTCAACCCGACCTCGAGGCGCCGGCAGGCGAGGCCCTGCGATTCGAGCCGGCGGACGAGCCGTTCGAGCGCCGCGTTCCCGACGAAGAGGAAGGGCTCGAGCGATACGAGCGGCCACTCGAGCTCCATCCCCTCGGAGAGACTGGGCGACGGAAGGCGCGGCTCGAGCGGGCGCGGGTCCACCCCGCGCGCTGTCGCGTGGAGCTCGCGCCCGAGCTCGCCCAGCCGGCTCGCCACCTCTCCTTCCGGGAGGCGCGCGAGCTCCCCGATCGACCGAATCCCCCACCGCTCGAGCGTGTCCGCGAGCTCCATCACCGGAGCGAGGCGCGCGAGCGGCAGGGGCGCCAGGAACCCCGCCTCCTCCCCCTCCGCCACGACTGTCGGCGATTCCGGGAGCCCCGCGGCGACGCGCGCGGCGAGCTTCGACGCGGCGATCCCGAAGCGCGCCGGGAGCCCCGCCTTCTCGACGGCGGCGATCACCGCGCGGCCGAGACGCGCCTCCGCGTCCCTCTCCCTCTCCCCCCCGGGGAGAGGGTCGGGGTGAGGGGCGACCGAGGGAGGAGACGTCGGGTGAGGGGCGACTGCGGGAGGAGGCATCGGAATCCCCGCCGCGTCGAAGTACACGACCCCCTCGTCCGCGCTCTCGACGCGCGGCGAGAAACCGTCGGCGACTTCGGTCAGCGCCTCCTGCGCGGCGCGCTCGCTCTCGTGGTCCCGGCCGCGCGCGAGGAGATCGGGCAGGAGCGCCCGCGCTTGAGGGAGGGTCTGGCCGGCCTGAATACCGGCGCGCCGCGCCGGCCGCGTCGCGGCGACGACGCGCGCGGCGTTCCCGTTCCCTTCGAAGACCGCGACGGCCGCGCCGGCGAGACCGGGCTCGCTCCGGAGACGAGCAGCGAGCGGAAAGAGCGGAACGACGATGCAGGCGATGCGGGCGGCGACCATGCGTCACGCGCGGGCGCGAAGGAGAGCGGGACGGGATTCCTCGCCCGGCTCGGCGTTGCGCGGCCGGATAAACGCGCAGAGCGAGAGTCTCGTTTCCCCGCGCCGCGCCGCCCAGATCGCGCTCGAGGAAGAGGCGCGAAGAGCTCCCGACGAGCAGGACGGGCGACCGGCCCTGCCCGACCCACGCGAAGCGGGGCTCGGTCATCTTGACGACGGCGCCCGCCGCGAAGCCGCTCAGCCGGTAGGGCGTCGAAAGAAGGAGGACGGCCCGTTCGACTTCGGCCGCCCGCGCGAGCCGCACCCACGCCGCCTCGGGGGCGCTCCCGGTGAGCGGCGGCAGCCCGAGCTCCACCGCCACCATCGGGAAGCCGGCCGACAGGAGCATCTCCGCGGCGGCGAGCGCTTCCTTCACGCGGCGCGGCCGCGCCCAGAGGAGCCGTTCCAGCCGGACGCCCGCCTCGCACGCCGCCTGGGGATCGAAGTGGCTTCCGCGATCCACGAGCGCCGCCGCCTCGCCGCAGGACGTCGCCGACGCGAGCGCGGAGAGGAGGACCGAGAAGCGGCCGCTCGACCGTCGCCCGACGAGCTCCGTCAGGCGACCGCGCGCGAGCCCGCCTCCGAGCAGCGCGTCGAACGTCGCGAGCCCCGTCGGAAACGGCGCCTCCCGGGTCTCGCGCCGGGGGAGCGCGGAAGCGACATGAAGCTTCGCTCCCGGTCCGGAGAGGAGCGCGAGCCCCGCGGCCTTGGGCACGAACCCCCGCTCCGCGAGCAACCGCTCGAGCCCGAGAGCTTCGGAAGCGCCCAACGTTTCTCTCCTCCCGCCGCCGACACCTTCCGCAGCGGAAGAAGCACGCTAGGCGTAAATAGAGCGTAAGTCAAGCCGGGAAACTTTTCCGGGCGGACTCGCGTAAATATGTTAAGTAAGCTTGACATTTTGACAAGAAGGCATTACAAAGGGTTCGCACAAAAGGAAGGACAACCCATGAAAACAACGGAAACCATGGCGGGCGGCGAGGGCCCCTTTCCCCCCACGGGCACGCGGACGGGGCCGATCGAGTTCACCGCCTGCGGGCCCAAAGGCACGTTGACACGCGACGGGTTGCAGGCCTCCCTCCTGATCTACGGCGGAGCGATCGCCGTCCGCGTCCTCATCAAGGTCTGGGCGCGGATGCAGGCCCGGCCCGACGTCGACCCGACGACCGGGCCGCTCCTTCTCGCCGGCGCGGTTGTCGCCGCCGGCTTCGTCGCCTTCGTGTTCCGGCAGCTCTTCCGACGGAAAGACTACTGGGGCGCCTTCTTCGCGGCCGCGCTCGCTTTCGCTTCATTCTTCCGCTTCGACGCCGCACCGCTCGCGGCGGGAACCGCGCTCGAGAAGCCGCTCGCCCTCCTTCCGCTCCTTCCGGCCGGTATCGCCATCGCGTCGTTTCTCGCGATGGTGCGGAATGCCGACGAGCTTCAGACGAGAATCCTCTACGAGGCGCTCGCCCTCGGCTTCGTCGTCACTTTCGTCGCGACGCTCGTCTACGCCGTGCTCGAAGACCTGGGTCTCCCCCACGTGAGCGCCGTCTACTGGTGGATCACCCTCGTTCTCTCCTGGGGTGTGGGGTTCGCGATCTCCGCTCGGCGTTACCGGTGAAGAATTCGCTTCGGGTCCTGCGCGCCGAGCGCGACTGGTCGCAGGCGGACCTCGCGGACCGTCTCGGCGTCTCCCGTCAGACGGTGAACGCTCTCGAGACCGGCAAGTACGACCCCAGTCTTCCGCTCGCCTTCAAGATCGCGCGCCTGTTCGACCGGCTGATCGAAGACATCTTCGATCCCGAGGAGCCGGAAGTCGCGCGCCGTCGGGAGGCCTAGAAGATGAACGCGAAAGCCACCGTGATCGGAGCCATCGCATGGGCGGCCGGGTTCCTCGCGTCCGCCGTCGCGCTGAAGGGAAATCCGATCGGCGACTGGATCGAAGGCGCACTCCTCGCCGGGTGGATCGTGTTCACGTTCGCGATGTGGAGAAAACCGACTGCGAAGATGCACGGATGAATATCGCGCCCGGTAACGAAGTCGTCCCCTTTTCCACCGTTGACGCCAACGGTCACCCGGTTTCGCTCGAGCAGTTTCGTGGCCGGCCCGTTCTGTTGATGTTCTTTCGCTATGCGTCCTGCCCGATGTGCAACCTGAGGCTGCACGACTTTGCAAAGGAGGCCGGAAACACACCGCGGAGCCGAACTTATCGAAAACCGAGCGAACTCGTAGCGCGCGATGGTGACTTCCGATTCACGCTACTAGGATAGTGATGCACCGGGAGGTTCACCATGAACGTTCGACCGCGTTCCCTGCTCCTCGTCGCCTGCGCCCTCCTCGCCTTCCTCTCACCGCCACGACTTCTGGCGGATGTCGGCCGATGGACGAGCAACGGACCGGACGGCGCGCCCGTGCTTGCCCTCACCGCCGTGCCGTCCGAACCCTCCACGGTCTACCTCGGGACATCCCGACGCCTCTACAGGAGCGTGGACGCGGGAAGTCTCTGGACACCGGTCGCTCTCTCCGGTCGCTTCGACTTCGTCGTGACGACCTCGGCGCCGTCGGTCGTCTACGCGGCCGGGGGTTCGACGCTGTACCGGACGACCGACGGCGGCGCGACCTGGGTCGCACGGCTCGCCCCGTTCGTTCGCCCCGAATCGGCGAGCGTGGACCGGAACGACCCCATGGCTCTCTACGTTGTTACCGGGGGGGCCGTCTTTCGCACCGCGGACGGTGGAGACTCGTGGCAACCCATCATCAGTGTCCCGGCCCGGGCCGTGGGGATCGCCACCGATCCTGCGCAATCCGGAGTGCTTTACGCGGCGACCAACGCCGGCGTCTACCGGAGCCCGGATCGGGGAGCGACATGGACCCGCACCAGCCTCCGGGAAGCGACTTTTAAAGTTCTCTTCGACCCGGAAGCCGAGTCGCGCCTCTTCGCGCTCTCGAGCACTGGAGTCCAGGTGAGCACGAATCGGGGTGAGTCGTGGAGACGGATCGCGAACCCGATACAGATCGCTACACACCTCGCCTTCGATCCCGCGGATTCCAGTCGGCTGTACCTCGTCTCCGGAGGCGACGTCTTTTCCAGCTCGGATGGCGGCGAGACCGTCACCGTGGTTCGAGACGGGACCTTCGGCCCGATCGTCGTCTCCGGATCCTCGGTCGTCCTGGCAGGATCCGCGACAGGCGTCGACCGGAGTGACGACACGGGTCACGCCTGGAGCAGTGCGAACGTCGGTATCCGGGAATCACCGGTGCGTGCGCTCGCGATCGATCCGACGAACCCGGCGGTTGTTTTCGCCGGCGGCTTCCCGGGTATCTACGAGAGTCACGACGGGGGCGGTCGGTGGAACGCGATTCCGGGGAGTCCCGAGGCCCACACCATCTCGATCGATCCGGCGAATCCCTCGACGCTCTACGCGTCCGGCCGCGGGGTCCACAAGAGTACGGACGCGGGCCGAACGTGGAAGGACAGGTCTCCGGCTGAGCTCGTCGGCTACGTCGCTGCTCTCGTGATCGATCCGAACGACGCCCGTCGAGTCTTCGCCTCCAACCAAGCGGTTCTCCGGAGCCTGAACGGAACCGAAGATTGGGACGCCGTGCTCAAGATCGAAGACACGGTCGGGTCGTTCTACTACCCGCCCGAGGGCCGCGCACTGGCCATTGCGCCCTCCGACAGTGCGACCGTCTATGTCGGAGGGGCGATGAACGAATACGCGGACGGATTCGTTTCCCGAAGCGAGGATGGCGGGACCGCGTGGTCCGCTTTTTCCCTTCTGGACCGCTCCGTTAAGGTGCTGGCGATCGACCCGTGCGACCCGGGCATCGTGTACGCGGGGACGTTCGGCGGCGTTCACCGAAGCACGGACGGGGGAGCGACCTGGAGCGAGCCCGGGCTGCCGGGGTTTGACATCACGTCGCTCGTCCTGGATCCCCGCCATTCCTCATCGCTCTTTGCTGGCACTTCGGCCGGCCTTTTCTGGACGACCGACTCGGGAGCGAGCTGGACGCCGTTCGAGCCCGCCCTCGCCGGACCGATCTTTGCGCTGGCGATCGACTCCAGCGGTCGATTCCTGCACGCCGGGACTCCCGACGGGGTGTTCAGCCTCGAGCGAACGTTCGAGCCGTGCGTGGCCGGATTGGACCGACTCTGCCTACTGGGAGCGAGGTTCGAGCTCTCGGTGGTCGCCCGGGATCCGCGAAACGGCGATGCCGTCCCCGGGCAGGGCGTGCCCGACGGCGACCGATTCGGGTACTTCAGCTTCCCCGCCCTGACGGGAGACGCCCGCTTTCCCGAAGTCTTCGTGAAGATGGCGGATGCGTCGGGCCTGCCCGCCCCGTACGGAAACAACGTCTGGGTCTTCCACACGTCCCTGACCGACTTGAACTATTTCCTCACGGTCCGGGACACGCAAACCGGACGCATAAAGAACTACAGCTCACAGAAGTTCGGGAATCCATCCTCGCTGGCCTGCGGGGTGGCGGACACGGCGGCATTCCACGGAGCGTGCACGGCGCGGACGCCGTCGGCTCCGATGTCCAGCGCTGAGCCCGCTGAGGTCTCGAATCCGGCGCTTTCTCTCCTCGGAGGGCGGTTCCGCGCAACGCTGCAGGCAACGGATCCGCGCTCGGGGCGGACAGTCGAGGCGAGTGCGGTTCCCAAAGCCGACGGCTTCGGCTACTTCAGCCTCCCCGGCTTCACGGGAGATCCGACCTTTCCCGAAGTCTTCGTCAAGATGACCGACGGGACCGCGCTGCCCGGACGTTCCTTCTGGATCTTTCATTCGGGCCTGACGGACGTCGAGTACACACTCACCGTGACTGATCAGTCGACGGGCGCAGTCCGGTCCTACCGCCGCGGCGCGCCCGGCGGAGCGCAGCTCTGCGGCGAAGCCGACACATCGGCTTTCGCTGACTGATCGGGAAGTCTGAGACAGGGCCTTCTTCGAGGGGCCGCCTCCCGGTGGGGGGCGGCCCTTACACGGCGCTGGTAGAGACCCCGCGGGCGAGCTAGGCTCGCGCCCGACTCCAACGGATCGCGCAGCCGAACGCTCTCGTTTCCTCGGGCTGGATCTTCCGGCCTGCAAGGAAGGCGTCGAGCGCATTTCGCAGATCCGGCGTCCCGATCTTCGCGGCGATCCGACCGCGATAGCGAAGCCTCCCTTGTTCATCGAGAAGGAACGCTTCCGGCGTCTGGCGCGCTCCAAAGAGGCGGGCCACTTCCGTATCAGCATCGGGAATCATGGGGAAGGCATGCTCGTGCTTGCGGGCGTGGACACGGATCTCCTCTGCCGTCTCGAGCCGATCGCTGTGAATCCCGACGAAAAGGACGTCTTTGCGCGAGAAGTCGATCGCCATTGTGCGGATGACGTCGTTGTACGAGTTGGAGTAGGGACAGAGAGTCGAAAGGAAGAGAACGACGATAGCGCGGCGATCCTTCTGCGCCCGCGCGAGAGAGAACTCCTCGCCCTGCACCGTCCGCGCCTTGAAGTCCGGCGCGGCCTGACCGATCTCGAGAGCGGAGACGGGGGCCGCAAGAACCAGGAGCACCGAAAGGACGGTCGAAACGATTTTGATCATTCGGCCGCGGCGTCGGACGTGCCCCGTTTCTTTGCAAAGCTGCGGATCACTCGTTTCGGAGAGAAACCCCAGTTCACTCCGAACGAGAGGGCCGGCTGGATCGCGTGCATGTTCCTTCCCCACACCGTCGACTGATACGAAGCGAACACGTCCATAGCCGCTGTCAGAGCGTAACCGACCGCTACCCCGACGTTCAAGAAATTGGTTTGCGCCAGCTGGTGGCGATACCGAAAGTAGCGGGTCCTCCGGAATGCGTCGTGTGCCGGAGTGTCCGGAACGGGTATATCGATCCCGCCGTGCGTCTTCTGATAGCTCCCGGTCGCGGCGATCCCGAGCGACGGGGTGACAAAGTAGCCGATCTCGAGATCCGCGTTGCTCCGATCGTGGGCGACTCCGATGACCTCCTCCACGAAGGCGTACGTGTAACGTAGCTGGGCGTATCCGGCTTCGAAAAACGGGTCGAGTCGGCGTCCCGCGGAAACACCCGCCATGTACTGCTCGAGCCCCGAGGCCGGAGCGGCCTGGCCGAAAGACGCGTAGTCGCGGGTCGGAATGACCACCGAAAGGAAAGGCGTGACCATCGCCGGCTCGCGGAACAGGTTGTAGCGAAGGTCCAGACGCAGGTCCGTGAAGGTGCCATGGTACGACCCATCGTCGACCCACTCGAAGCCCGGAGCGATGTTGGGAAGGTTCCCATCGTAACGGGCGGAAACGTAGGGCACGCTCGCGCCCGCGGCGAGCCGGTCGGTGAAGCTGTAGGTCAGACCGAAAACGAGGAGGTTCATCCGGATGCGGCCCCGGTCGCGACTCTCTCCTTCGGAAAAGAGGTGATCGTGCGTGTAGGTGTTCTGGTATCCCACGCCGAACGACGCCTCACCCTCGGGTGCGAGCCACGCCTGGGCGAGGACGCCCGAAGAAACCAAAAACGCCGCCGAGGCCGACCGGAGTACCCGGCGGCCATGACGGTTGAGGGTCGATTCTTCGTGCATGGCCCGAATTCCGAGCGGCGCACCGGAAGAAGTCGGAACTACTCCGCCGACTCGCCGGCCGCCGACTTCCGCACGAAGCTCCGGATCACCCGTTTCGGGGAGAATCCCCAGTTCACTCCGAAAGACAGGCCCGGCTGCGTCGCGTGGATGCTCCTTCCCCAGACCGTCGTCTGGTACGCGGCGAAAACGTCCACGGTGCCGGTGAGGGCGTAGCTCACGACTCCCCCCACGTTCCAGTAGTTGCTCTGGGCGAGCTGGTCGTGGTGGACGAAGTAAGGAGTCCGCCGGAAAGCGTCGTTCGCCGCGCTTCCGATCACGGGCAGCTCGATCCCCCCGTGCGTCTTCTGGTAGCTGCCGAGCGCGGAGACGCCGAGCGACGGGGTGAGGAAGTATCCGACCTCGAGGTCCACGTTGCTCCGATCGTGGGAAATTCCGAGAACGCGCTCCTGAAACGCGTACGAATAACGGACCTGCGCGAACCCCGCCTCCAGGATCGGATCGAGCCGGCGGCCGAAGGACACCCCCACCAGGTAGCGCTCGAGGCCCGAGGATGGGGCCGCGTGGGCGAACGTCGGGTAGTCCCGCGTCGGGATGACCGCCGAGACGAACGGCGTGACCATCGCCGGCTCCTGCAACAGGTTGTACCGCAGGTCCACGCGCAGGTCCGTGAAAGTGCCGTGATATGTGCCGTCGTCGACTTCGGAGACGTGCGGCCGCGTTCCGTCGTATCGGGTGGCGACATACGGCACGCTCGCGCTCGCCTGGAGCCGGTCGGTGAAACTGTAGGTCAGGCCGAAAACGACCATGTTCATGCGGATCTTGCCGCTGTCGAAGACCTCGCCTTCCGAGAAGATGTGATCCCGCGTGTAGATGTTCTGGTACGCCACGCCGAAGGAAGCCTCGCCCTTCGGCGCGAGCCACGCCTGCGCGGAAAGGGTCGACGTGAGGAGGAGAAGAGCGATCCCGGCCGGGGTGGAACGGATGTGTGTTGCCCGCCGGCCCGACTTCAGACTCGGTTCTTCTGACATTTGAGACCGGTACTCTCCGGGCGGGTGGTCATGGCCTGGTCGATGACCTTCAGCAGGTCGTAGTTCTTCTTCGCCGACGTGACGAGGCAGCTGTATTCCTTCTCCGCGGCGGCGCGCTGATCGACGGTGGGGTTGTACATGACCGGAATCACTCCGGCCTTCGATTTCGCCGGGAGGATCTGCCTGAGCGCCGGAACGTCGGAGTAGTCCGCGAGAACGAGGTCGTAGCTCCCGGACCCGATTTCCCGGGTGAGGTCACTCGTGGTCGCGACGGAGCGGGGCTTGTGGCCGGCCAGCTTCAGGAGCGAGCGCAACTGATACTCCCGATCCGCGGAGGCGATCCCGGCGCCGGGGTTCAGGTACACGAGGATTGTTGCGGGATTCTTCGTCGCGAGCATGCGTTGGAACCGGATCCCGCGACCGAGCAGGACGAGCTTGTCGCCACAGGCGGAGAGAGGTCCGGAGCCGAGCAGGACTCCAGCGAGTGCCACGAGAGCCACCAACGACTTGCGCATCGACTGTCTCCTTGATTGCACGAAGAGGTCTACGCCCCCGCTCGTGACCTGTCAAATAGGTTTTCCCTAGGCACCGCCTCGGCGTTCGTCCGGGTCGACGCCGCCAAGACGCTCAAGGTGTTGCAAACAAGCGAGTTGGAGTCGCGCTCACGCTGCGCCGCCCGCGCGAGCACCCACCTCCTTCACGCGGCCGATCAAATCCTGGAAGCGTGGATCGGAACGGAGCGGGTCGAACTGGGGATCGACCGGAAGTTGCCCCAGCCACGGTTGCCGCTCTTCGAACGCTTTCTCGAGCCAGGCGAAGGCCTGATCTTTCTGACCGAGCTTTGCGTGGAGGACAGCGAAGTGAACGGACGAGACGTAAGCGTATTTCGCGGCCTCCTCGAGGAAAGCCAGGGTCTTGCGGTAGAGAGCCTCCATGGCCGGGCGATAGCCGGAGCGGGCGAAGTCGCGCTGGAGCTCCTCGGAGGCTTCCTCGTCTCCCGAGAGGGAGAGGTACCTCCGTTCCGCGGCGATCGCTTCCGGGTACATGCCCTTTCGCGCGTGGACGTCCGCCAGAAAATCGTGAAGGCGCGCGTCCTTCGGATCGAGCTCGATCGTCCTCGTGTACTGATCGATCGCCTCGTCATACCGTCCGGCGTAGTACAAGATCGAGCCGAGCGCCCGATTCGTCTCGACGGATAGGGGGTCGAGCTGCTGTGCGCGTTTTCCCTCGGCGATCGCCTCGTCCCAGCGCCCTTCCCGACTGAGCGCCTGGGCGTAGAACCTCTGCATGAGCGCATCCTGCGGGCTGGAGTCGAGCGCCTTGCGCAGCTCGATGAGGCTGCCCGGGTAATCCCAGCGCGCCATGAGGTTCATCCCGATGACGAAATGAACCTCGGCGAGGGTGTCGTCGAGAGCCTGCGCTCTCCTGGCGGCGTCTTCGGCCTTCGCCAGTCCTTCGGCCGGCGGGATCAGGCCCTCGAAGGCGAGGGCCCGGTACGGATGGGCCAACCCGGCAAAGGCGGGCGCGTACGTCGGGTCTTTGTCGATGGCTTTCTGGAAGAACTCGATGGACGTCAGATAGTCCTCGCCATTGAACTTCGACCAGTAGAATCGGCCCTTGAGATAGGCGTCGTACGCTTCCGGATCGACGGGTCGAACCCGTGCGAGGCGCTGTCCCTCTTCCGGCGTGAGTCGGACCTTGATCTCGTCGACGATCGCACGCGCGGCTTCCGCCTGAACGGTGAGCACGTCGGTCGGGTCCTTTTCGTAGCTCTCCGACCAGAGAGCCTCGCCGGTGGCGGCGCGGACGAGCTGTACCGTGATGCGCACTCGCTGGCCCGAGCGAAGAACCGATCCCTCCACGATCGAATCGACGTTCAACTCTTTCGCGATTTCCGAAACTGACTTCTTCGCCACTTTGTACTGCATGACAGAGGTGCGTGAAATCACGCGAAGATTCTCGACCTTCGCGAGCTTCCCGATCAGCTCCTCCGTCATTCCGTCCACGAAGTACTCCTCGGCGGGATCACCGGACAGGTTCTGGAACGGCAGGACCGCAACGCCGTGCACGCCATCGCCCCGACCGGGCAGAACCCGCGTCACGACGAGGAAAGCCGCGACAAGGAGGATCAGGGCCACGCCTCCGATCGCCGCGAGTTTGCGACGATTTGGCGCGGCGAGAGCCCTCGCCGTGGCCGGGGCACCCGCCGGAATCGCCTTGAGTGCAAAGGCGAGATCGCGCGCCGCCTGGAAGCGCTTGTCAGGCCGTTTCTCAAGACAGTGGCGGATGACTCCCGCCAGCTCCGCCGGGATCGGAGTCGCCGACTGCGACGGATCGGCGGGCTCGTCGCGGAGAATCGCCGCAAGAGTTTCGGCGCCGGTGCGCCCGGCGAAGGGCCGTGCCCCCGTCACCATCTCGTAGAGGACGCACCCGAGCGAGAAGATGTCGGACCGCGCATCCGCCGACAGACCACTGACCTGCTCGGGCGACATGTAGCCCACCGTGCCCATGACCGCGCCCGGCTCGGTGACCTGCGTTTCGGTCCGCTGGCGCCCATGGTCCGCGGGCGCCACGAGTCCCTCTCTTCGCGCGAGACCGAAGTCGAGAATCTTCGGACGGCCGCTCGTGGTCACGAAGACGTTCTCGGGCTTCAAATCCCGATGAACGATTCCCCGTGAATGCGCGGCCGCGAGCCCGTCCGCGAGCTCGAAGCCGAGCTCCGCCGCCTCGCGCCACGGCATCTGCGAGCGCAGGAGGCGAGACCGCAAGGTTTCTCCGTCCAGCAGCTCCGTGACCGCGTAGGCGATGCCGTCCTGCTGACCGAAATCCAGGATGGTCAAAACGTTCGGGTGCGACAGCGCGGCAAGCGCCTTGGCCTCGCGCTCGAAACGGGAAAGTGCGGCCGAATCCTCGGCAAGGCGCTCGGGAAGCACTTTGACGGCGACCTCGCGATCGAGCCGCGCGTCGCGCGCCCGATACACCTCGCCCATTCCGCCTTCCCCCAGGGGGGCCAGTATTTCGTACGGGCCAAGCCGTGCGCCGGCCACGAGGGTCATGAGAATTCCTTCGGAAGTCTATCGCGGCGCAGGGGCCGAACGAGGTGACCGGGGCGCGATTTACTTGGGCGCCTTCTCCTTGCGGGAGCCTTTCCGCGGGGGAATCCCATCACTTTCGTGCGTGACCGAAGCCGTCGAGCCGGTGTGCTCGAGGACCCGGAAGATCATGGATGCGGGCCCGATCGTGATCAGGTCCTTGTCGGCGAGCTTCTCGGGAGAGTGGAGGCGCTTGCCCCCCAGAAACGTCCCGTTCTTGCTTCCCAGGTCCTCCAATATTGCTTCGTGTTCCTCGATGAGGATCCGGGCGTGCCGTCGGGAGACGCGGGCGTGGTCGATCCAGAGCACGGCGGTCTCGTCCCGGCCGATGACGTTTTCGCCCGGGCGAAGGGCGACTTCGCGATCGCCCCAGATCAGCCGGTGGCTGTAGGGAGAGTGAACCCGCGGCTCTTCGGCACTTTCCGCTCGGAAGGCATAGCCGAATCTCTGCACGGTCCGGATGATTCGGGGTTTCTGGGCGTCGTCCCCCAGCGTTTCCCGAAGCTCCGCGACGAGGTTGGGGAGGTTGGCGTCTGAAACGAACGTGTCCGGCCAGAGCAGCTTGTGGAGGTCCTGCTTGGAAACGGCATTCGGGCGGTGCGCGATGAGAACCTCGAGGAGCGCGAATGCCTTCGGCGAAACGTGCACCGGTTTTCCGCCGCGGAAGACCTCGCGGGTGTCCGGGTCGAAATCGCAGTCACCGAATCGAAGCCGCATTGCTGTTCGGAGTCGCTCACACGGCCGGGAAGTGCGCCGCCTCTCGTTTCATCTTAGCAACCGAAGAGCGCTGCGGATCGGCCCTTATCGAAATCCCAGCGCAGGATTAGCGTGCTCCTAAGACTTCCCTTCTCTTTTGCCAGATCGTGGACGCAAAGGAGATTGCCCATGAATACAAGGTTTTCTCGGCTGATTGGAATCGTCGTCCTGACTTCCGGGCTCGCAATCGCTTTGCCGGCAACCAGCGTCGCCGACGAAGTCCTCGACTGGAACGGCGTCCTGCAGCGCGCAATCGCTACAGCCGCCACTCCGGGACCCCTGCAGGGTCGCGTCGCGGCGATCGTTCACGTTTCGATGTTCGATGCTTTGAATGGCGTTGAACAACGCTTCACGCCAATTCACTTCGATCGTGAAGCCCCGAAGGGTGCATCGTCGCGCGCCGCCGTCGCTCAAGCGGCGTACACGGCGCTCACCGCGCTCTTTCCGACTCAGACCTTCGCGGCAGACCTCGAAGCGTCCCTGGCGGGAATCGGACCCGAGGCGGCGTTCGAGAACAGCGCGTCGATCGCGCTCGGCCGCGCCTTTGGGGAACAGGTCGCGAATGCGATCGTCGCGTGGCGGAGCAACGACAATCCGGCGGCGCCGCCCTATCTGGGCAGTCTCGACGTTGGAAAGTGGCGGCCGACGCCGCGGCCGGGGCCGGGAGGTACAGAGCTCGCCGGCCTGCCGGGAGCGTTCCCGACGATGGGGTCCAACCCTCCTTTCGTCATTCCCAGCGGGTCCAGCTTTCGTTCCCCGACGGGACCGCCGGCGCTCACGAGCCAGCAGTACGCTGACGACGTCAACGAGGTGAAGCTCATCGGCGAGGACGTGAGCACCGCGCGCACGCAAGCCCAGACGGACACTGCGCGCTTCTGGGCCGCGACGGTCGTCATCTTCTGGAATCAGGCGGCAGTCTCGGCGTCGGCCGACCGGCACCTGACCCTGTCGGAGAACGCGAGGCTCTTTGCACTTCTGAACGTCGCGATCGCCGACACCGCGATCTCGTGCTGGGACTCAAAGTACTACTTCGAGCTCTGGCGGCCGGTCACGGCCATTCGACTTGCAGACACCGACGGGAATCCGGCGACAATCCAGCAGGACAACTGGAAGCCGCTCGTCACGACGCCGAACTATCCCGAGTACGACTCCGGGCATCAGAGCGGAAGCGGATCGGCGCAGGCGATCCTGACGGCCTACTTCGGTGACGTGCCGGTGCAGGGTGTTTCCACCGGTCTCCCCGGCATCGTGTTGAGCTGGCCGAGTTTCGCGGCCGCGGCGGATAGCGCCTTTCTCGCGCGGATCTACTCCGGAATCCACTTCCGCTTCGCCATGGCGGACACCCGCGTCCGCGCGGAGCGCATCGCTGCCTACGTCCTGGAGAATGCCGCGCAGCCGTTGCACGGCGAGCACCGGGGTCAGCTACCGAAGTGAATTCTTCGAAAACTCTCGAGGGCCGCTTCCCGATCGGGGGGCGGCCCTATGGTTTTCAGCGCGCCAGGCGGACGAGCAGCAAAGCGAACGCAGCCAGGCTCACGATAGTTCGGACGGCATGAAGGCGCCCCCAACGCCGCAGCAGAGACGTCGCCTCCGTTGATGAAGCGTCGAGATTCGGATCGAGGAGCCTCGCATTCGTGGGCAGAATCACGAGCAGCGTAAAGGGAACGACCGAGCCGAGGAGCAGGCCCGGAATCAGAATCCCGACGTCGTGACTCGCCAGCCAGGCGAACACTGCGGACAGGAACCCGAGGGACGCAAGGGAGGCCTGCATCACGGTTCCGCGGCGGTAACTGGGGCGGAACTCGGCCAGCGCGACGCTCGTTCCCGCCGAAACCCGAGCGGGATGCTCGACGAACGTGATGTACGCGGCGGCACCGGAGAACAGGGCCGCGCAGACGAGGGCGATGATCTCGAACGCCGACGGCGTCACTCGGAACGAGTGTAGATCGCCTCGACCGCGAGGTACTCCTCTCCGTCCGGTGTCAGGTTGTACATGATCATCCGGAGGGTTCCGTCCGGGCCCGGCCCAAGGGTCGTCCGCCAGCCCCAGTCGGGACCGGGCGGCGCGGCGTAGGAGCCATTGACGTCGACGGACCCGCGGACGGCCTTCCCCTCGGAGATCAGGAACTTGTTTCTCATGTGCCAGGAGTCGACCCACACCGCCGTTGCGACACTGCGCTCTTTCTCGAAACCGACGAGGAGAGAGCCGTCCTGCGGCTTCCCTTTGTCTTCCCAGACGTAGTCGAGGCGCGCGAACCGCCCGCCGGCGACGGGCGCAAGCGTCGAGGTGGTCGTGGAGACGCGCTCGGGAGTGTTCGGGTCGAGGATCAGGCGATAGGTGCCGGTCCACTTTCCGGCCAGGGAGAGGATTTCGGAAAGCTCGTTCATGCACGCATGTTGACACGAAACGAACGTTCGTGCTCTTATTTGTTCGATGGGAAAAGGCGAAGAAACGAAAGCGGCCATTCTCGGCCACGCCGTCCAGCTCGCCACACGGATCGGCCTGGACGGTCTGACCATCGGGCGGCTCGCGAAGGACCTGGGGCTGTCGAAGAGCGGGCTCTTCGCTCACTTCCGCTCAAAGGAAGCCCTCCAGATCCAGGTCCTCGACGCGTCGGCCGAACGGTTCGTCGAAGAGGTCGTCCGGCCGGCGGTCCGCGAGCCTCGGGGCGAGCCGCGTGTGACCGCGCTCTTCGAACGCTGGCTCGCCTGGACGAAATCGAACTCGGGGCCGGGGGGCTGCCTTTTCGTGGCTGCCGCCGCGGAGCTCGACGACCGGCCCGGCCCGGTTCGCGATCGGCTCGTCGCCCTCCAGAAGGGGTGGCTCGAGATGGTCGGCATCGTCTTTTCGACGGGCGTCGCCGCCGGCCGGTTTCGCGGGGACCTCGATCCCGACGAGTTCGCTCACGACCTCTACGCGATCATGCTCGGCTTTCACCACGCGTCGCGGCTGATGCGGGATCCGCGCGCGGAGCCGCGGGCGCACGCCGCGTTCGAGCGGCTGCTCTCGACGGCGCGGCGCCAGCGGCAGACGGCCTAGGCGTCCCATGACTCGACGCAAGAAACCACCCTCGTCCCAGAAAAGCACGAGCGTTCGCTTGAACGTGGTGCGCGGCCTCTTCCGGGGGCTCACGCCGATCGCACCGGTCGTCGCCGCGGAGCTTGCCGTGGCGCTCTTCCGGCGGCCGCCGGGCCACAAGGGCTCGGAGAGCGAGCGGACGGCGCTCGCCTCGGGCCGGAAAGAAGAGCTGTCTCTCGCCGGGAGGCGGCTCGCCGTCTGGCAGTGGGGCCAGGGACCGACGATTCTGCTCGTCCACGGCTGGGGAAGCCGCGGCGCTCGCCTGGCCTCCTTCATCCCGCCCCTGACCGAAGCGGGCTACTCGGTCGTCGCCTTCGACGCGCCCGGTCACGGCGCCTCGGCGGGGAAGCTGTCATCGCTCCCCCAGTTCATCGCGGCGATCGAGGCCGTCGCGCACCGGTTCGGACCGATCGAGGCGGTCGTCGCGCACTCGATGGGCGGTGCGGCGACGACTCTCGCGATGGGCCGCGGCGTTCCAATCCATCGGGCGGTGTTCCTCGCGCCGGCCGCCGATCCCGCCGGCTACACCGAGCGCTTCGCCGAAGTCGTCGGTCTCGCGCCCGCCCTTCTCGCCCGAATGCAGGCGAAGATCGAAGAACGCTTCGGCGCGAAGTGGGAGGAGTTCGACGTGATCGCCGCCGCGCGGAAGATGAGCGCCCCCCTCCTCGTCTTCCACGACCCGGACGACCGGGACGTCGCATGGACCGACGGCGCGGCTATCGCCTCGGCGTGGCCGGGGGCCGAGCTCGTTTCGACGCAGGGGCTCGGGCACCGCCGGATCGTCCACGATCCCGACGTCGTCGCGCGGGCCGTCGCCTTCCTCGTCGGCACGGGAGAGGCAAACCGGGCCCGCGGCGGGTCGTAATAGTCTCTCGGCCCGGCCCGAGTCCCAACCGAACGAACCGCACCGGGGGATACGCCGATGGCGAGGGATTTCCGCCGCCTCGAGACGAAGCTGATCCACGCGGGAGAGCCGGAGCCCCGCATCCTGGGCGCCGTCAGCATGCCGATCTTCCAGTCCGCGATGTACGAGTACGCGGGCGAGACCGACTACCACGACCTCCAGTACATCCGGCTGAACAACACGCCCAACCATGTGGTCCTGCACCGCAAGCTCGCGGCGCTCGAGAACGGCGAGGCCGCGCTCGTCACATCGAGCGGGATGGCGGCCATCTCGACGTCGCTCCTGACCTTGCTCTCGACCGGCGATCACCTGCTCGCCCAGGACTGCCTCTACGGCGGCACCCACGACCTCCTGACGAAGGACTTCCCGGCCCTCGGGATCGATCACTCGTTCATCGACGCCAAGGACCCGGCGAGCTGGAAGTCGAAACTGAAACCGACCACGAAGCTGATCTACGTCGAGACGATCACGAACCCGACGATCGAGGTCGCCGACCTCGAAGCCGTCGCCGCGTTCGCCCGGGAGAACGGCCTCGTCTCGCTGATCGACAACACCTTCGCGACGCCGGTCAACTTCCGGCCGCTCGAGCACGGCTTCGACCTTTCGCTCCACAGCTGCACGAAGTACATGAACGGGCACTCCGACATCGTCGCCGGCGCCGTCATCGGCTCGCGGGCCCTCGTCGAGCGGATCAAGCACAAGCTCGACCACCTCGGCGGCTCGCTCGACCCCCACGCCGCGTTCCTGCTGCACCGGGGGATGAAGACGCTCGCGGTCCGCGTGCGCCACCAGAACGCGAGCGCGCTCGAGATCGCGAAGTTCCTGGCCGGCCGAAGCGAGGTTGCGCACGTGAACTATCCCGGTCTTCCGTCCCATCCCGGCCACGAGAGGGCGCGACGGCTCTTCGAGGGCTTCGGCGGGATGCTCTCGTTCGACGTGGCGGGAGGCGTCGACGCCGCGCGGCGCTTCATCGACCGGACGCGCCTTCCGATCAAGGCCCCGAGCCTCGGCGGCGTCGAGACCCTCCTGACGCAGCCGTCGCTCACGTCGCACGCGGGCCTTTCGCGCGAGGACCGTTTGCGCCTCGGAATCGGCGACGGGCTCATCCGGATGTCCGTCGGGCTCGAGGCGACCGAGGAGATCGTCGAAGACTTCGAGCGGGCGCTGGCGACTTAGCTATCGAGCTATCAGCCATCAGCCGGAGAGAACTCGATTCATGAACGACAACGCTCCGACCGTCCCTCGTCCGCTCCCCGCCCGCGCGTGGGCGATCCTGTCGGAGGCGGTTCGCGGCTCGAGTCGCGACTTCACGGAAGGGCCGATCGGTCCGGCGATCGTGATCCTCGCGATCCCCATGGTCATGGAAATGATCATGGAGTCGATCTTCGCGATCGCGGACATCTTCTGGGTCTCGAAGCTCGGAGCGGACGCCGTGGCGACGGTTGGCATCACCGAGTCGATGCTCGCCTTGATTTACGCCGTCGCGATCGGCGTGTCCATCAGCGCGACGGCGACTGTCGCGCGCCGCATCGGCGAGAAGGATACCGAGGGCGCCGCCTCCGCCGCGGTCCAGTCGATCGCGCTCGGCGTCGCCCTGTCGGTCCCCATCGGGATCGTCGGCGCCCTTGCCGCGCCGAAGCTTCTCTCGCTCATGGGCGGCTCCCCCGAGCTCGTCGCCACCGGCTGGAAGTTCACCGCGGTGATGCTCGGCGGCAACGTCGTCATCATGCTGCTGTTCTTGATCAACGCGATCTTCCGCGGCGCGGGGGACGCCGCGATTGCGATGCGGGTCCTGTGGTTCGCGAACATCCTGAACATCCTGCTCGGCCCTTGCTTCATCTTCGGGCTCGGACCGTTCCCCGAGCTCGGCGTGACCGGCGCCGCGGTCGCGACGACGATCGGGCGCGGGAGCGGCGTCCTCTACCAGCTCTGGACGCTGTCGCGAGGACGGGGCCGGATCGTCATCGAGCGCCGGCACCTGAAGCTCGACCCGGCGGTGATGCTCCGGCTCCTCAAGCTCTCCGGGAACGCGGTGTTCCAGATCCTCATCGGCACGGCGAGCTGGATCGGCCTCGTCCGGATTCTCTCGGGGTTCGGCTCGAGCGTGCTCGCCGGCTACACGATCGGGATCCGCATCATCGTCTTCGCGCTCCTGCCGTCGTGGGGCATGTCGAACGCCGCGGCAACGATGGTGGGCCAGAGCCTCGGCGCCGGGAAGCCGGACCGCGCGGAGCGCTCCGTCTGGATCGCGGGCTTCTACAACATGCTGTTCCTGGGCGCCGTCGGACTCGTCTTCGTGATCTTCGCGCCCCAGCTCATCTCCCTCTTCACGGACGACCCCGCTGTCGTGCCGTGGGGGACGGCCTGCCTGCGGTACGTGAGCTTCGGGTTCCTCTTCTACGCGTACGGCATGGTCATCACCCAGGCGTTCAACGGCGCGGGCGACACGTGGACGCCTACCTGGCTGAACCTCTTCTGCTTCTGGCTCTGGGAGATCCCCCTCGCCTACGTCCTCGCAAAGGTGCTCGGGTTCGGCCCGAAGGGAGTGTTCGTCGCGATCACGATCGCCTTTTCGACGATCGCCGTCGCGAGCGCCGCGCTCTTCCGCCGCGGGAAGTGGAAGCTGAAGAAGGTCTGAAAAGGGGACAGATTTATTTATTCACCGACGGACTGGTACAACCGGAAAATAAATCTGTCCCCTTTTACGAGGTCTTCCGCTTCGACTTCACCTTGTTGATGTACTCGACGGCGTCGGGCGTCTTGCAGCCGGTCTCGCCGTGGTCGACCTCGACCCTGCCGATCCTCTTCGCGGCGGCGACGGCCTTTTTTTCGAAGGGACCGCTGCGCAGCCCGATCGCGATGACGGCCATGTTCATCGCATCCCGGACCCGGTTCTTGCTTCCGTGGATGCGTCTTTCGATCTCCTCCAGGTAGCCGTTGAAGTCCGGGTCGGTCAGGGTCGAGTCGGTCATCGCAAGACGGGCGAGAATTCCCCACCCGATCCGCCCGATCCACTCGTGGGTCGAGCGGGTCCACTTCTCCATCTTCTTGCGAGCGACGGACGTGCGGCTCGCGAGCCCCGTGAAGGCGTCGGCGAGCACGTAGTTGTCGACGTCGCGGACCCAAAGGTCGAGCTCGGCCGCCGTTGTCACCGACGGGTCCGCGATCATCGTTGCGAGGATCCTCGCGTCGTGGTTGCCCGACGCCCACAGCTCCCGGGCGAGGGCGTGGTCGGTTTTCAGCTTTTTCGCGAGCTTTCCGAGCGGCGCGTAGAGGACGCCGTACTGCTCTCCGGCGACGCCGTGCCGGCGATACGTTTTCCGCGTTGCTTCGGTGCCGAGAGCCTCGAGCTCCCGAAGGACCGCGGCCGCTTTCATTGCGGGCAGCTTACTTTCTTTCGAGGGCGACGGCGGTCCAGTCGTCTTCCAGGACCGACGACGTACCTCGTTGCACCCGATCGAAGAGCCCGTCGAGGAACACCGACGGGGACGCAGCGCTTCCGTCTCCGTCGAACAGCCGTTCGAGCGCGACGTAACCGAGCGGCTCGCCGGGAGACGAGGGCGCCTCGGGAAGACCGTCGGTAAAGAGAAGGAGCTTCTCGCCCGGATCGAGGCGGCCTTCGAGCGAGGCGTACTCGAGCTTCGCCTTTAACCCGAGGGGAAGCCGCGGTCCGGGCGCCGAGAGCGCGAGCGGCGGCTGTCCCGGCCGGAGGCGATACGGATCGGGCAGGCCGGCGTTGGCGAGCGCGAAGCTCCCGTCGGGACGGTAGCGCACGAAGGCGAGCGCAACGAACTCCCGCGGTCCGAGCTCCAGGACGAGCCGGCGGTTCAGCTCCGTGAGAGTGTCCGCGACCGAACGGTGCTCCGCGAGAAGCGGCAGGACCGCCTTGACGGACGCCATGATGAGGCTCGCTCCCATCCCCTTTCCCGCGACGTCCGCGACAGCGACGCCCACGGCCCCGTCGGACAGCGGGAAGACGTCGTAGAAGTCGCCGGCGACGAACCGCGCCGCGAGGTTGCGCGCGGCGATCCGCCACGTGTCGCCGTCGATCTCCGCCGGGGGAAGGAGCCTCTTCTGGATCGAACGCGCGAGGTCGAGCTCTTTCTCCGCGAACTCGGTTTCCTTGACGCGCTCGATGCTCTTGCGCAAGCGATCCTGGAGCAGCCCGAAGGTGTAGAAGAGGAGCCCGATCACGATCGCGATTCCTCCGGAGATCGGGATGAACGACGGGAAGAGATTTCTCAGGAAGCGAGCCGGGACGAGAGTGAGCTGGATCGCGATGACCGTGGCGAGGAACCATCCCAGGCAACCGCCGATGAAGAAGAGGCCGCCGAGCACGATTCGCGAAGGCTCGCTCCCCGGCTTCAGGCCCCAGCGGCGGTAGGCGTGGTCGAACGCCTGGCAGATGAAGTTGATGCAGGCGCCCATGATGGCGCCGTAGCCGAGGATCCGGAACCGAAACTCCGCCGGTTGAGCGAGGCTGATGAAAAGCGAGATTCCGATGCCGATCGAGACGGAGATGACCGTGTCCCGCAGCACGTTCTTGGGCCGTACGTCCGGCCGGGACGACGGAGCGGACGTCAGCTCGAGCACGACATCCGTTCGAGCACTCCAGCCAGTCGGCCCTGCGATTTCCGAGCCGCCCTAGTCAGCGAGCCGTCGCGGTCGAGCGACGGGATTTCGGCGTACGAGAACCAGTTCGCGGCCGGCACGGGTCGAGCGCCGGCTTCCGCGATCAGCAGATGCCTCACGTCGTAGTGAAGGTGCGGCGCCTCTTCTCCAAATGCAGGGATCTCGTGGACGTCGAGGTCGAGGATCGCCGCGCCGATCGGCGTGCCGAACCTCAGGAGGCCCGTCTCCTCGCTCGCTTCGCGGAGCGCGGCCGCGAACACCGATCCGTCCGTGGGCTCGATGTGCCCTCCCGGCTGCAGCCAGCCGCCGAGCTTTGGGTGGCGGATGAGAAGGACCGCCGCCTGATCGCCGCGGACGATGATCGCGCTCGCGGTGACGTGGCCGACGGGATTCGCGCGGAGAAAGGGATCCGGGCCGGCGACGAATGCCCGCAGGCGCCCGAGGACATCCGCGTCGCGCGCGTCTTCCGGGCGGTAGGAGGCCAGAGCCTCGAGAAAGTTTTCGCGCCGGGGGCCCGGCATTCCGCCGGATTATCCCCCGTCGGACTCCTCGAGCGCGCCCACGCCCTTCTCGTCCTCGCCCGGCCCTTCTTCCCCCTGCCCGCTCCGGTCCGCGTTGTCCTGCGCCCGCTCGGCGCGATCCCGGGCGCGGGACGCGGGCAGGTCGCTCTCGCGGTACGCCTCCTCGACGTCCGCGGCGATCGGATCTTTCGGGCTCTCCGTCACTTCTTCTTCTTCGAGCTCGTCGACCGCGACGAGGTTTTCCGCGTCCGGCTGGAGCTTGCCCGCTTCGTGCCGCCCGACTTCTTGCGGCGGCTCGCCGCCGCCTTCCGCGCGCCCTTTCGCGAGGACGACCGGTTCGGCTTCTTGCCCCGTCCGGAGCCGCTCTTCTTGCCGCCCCCCTCTTCCTTGTTCACCGTCGCCCACGCCCGCGCTTCGGCTTCGTCCGAGGAGACACCCTTCTTCTTGTAGCCCTCCTCGATGTGCGCGGCTCGACGCTTCTGCTTACCGGTGTAGCTCGACTTGTCTCCCTGTGGCACGGCCACCTCCTGCCCGGCCCCGGTGCAACGGATGTGCCGGGAAAGGGAGGACTTCCGGTCGGAATCGGCCGCCCCAAAGGGTTGTGAAAGGACGCTTCCGGCGCGCGTCTTCCGGGAACATCCCGCTCTCTCGCGCGTATCAGAGTTCAGCCTGGAGGAAGGAATGACAAAGAAGAAGAAGCGCTGGGTCCTGCTCGGGATCCTCGGCGTCATCGTGGCCGGGGGCGCCATCGTCGCGGCCCGCGGCAAGGGGAAACCGGAGGGACCGGTCGAGCCGCCTTTCCGTCTCGGGAAAGTGCAGGCGGAGGACCTCCAGGTGAGCGTGCGGGAGGTCGGGGTGGTCGACCCCGTCACGAAGGTGGACGTGAAGTCGCCCGTCTCGGGGCGGGTGCTCGGCTTGAGGGTCCGCGAGGGCGCGGTCGTCAAACGGGGCGACGTGATGGCGGAGATCGAGCCGGACGTCAACCAGGCCCAGTCGCTGTCGGAAGTGAACTCGGGCCTGACCGAGGCGCGGTTGCGCCTCCAGGACGCCGAGCGCGAGTACGCGTCGCAGAAGACGCTCCACGACTCCGGTCTCGTGGGCGGCGAAGCATTGAAGTCGGCGAAGAACAAGCGGGACATCGCCGACGAAACCCTCAAGGCGGCGCGGATGCGCTACGACATCGTCGAGGGACGCGGCATCCCCATCTCCGGCAACGCCGCCTCGCAGAAGGCGCGCGTCACGACCCCGATGAGCGGCGTCGTCATCAAGCGCGGCGTCGAGCTGGGCGAAACGGTCACGTCCGGCGTTTCGTCGTTCAACGAGGGGACGATCCTGTTCACTGTCGCGGACCTGGACTCCCTCATCATCCGCGTGAACCTGAACGAGGTGGACATCGCGAAGGTAAAGGTCGGCCAGCCCGTCCGCGTGACGCTCGACGCGTACCCGCAGAAGGTGTTCACCGGCAAGGTGAGCTTCGTCTCCCCCGCCGCCGAGCTCGTCGAGAAGATCAAGGTCTTCAAGGTCGAGGTCGCGCTCGATGAGCTCGGCGACTCCTTCCGCACCGGGCATGAGCGCCAACGTCGAGATCCTCGGCGACAAGCGCGACAAGGCGATCTCGATCCCGCTCGAAGCGCTCCAGCGCCGCGACGGGAAGACGGTCGCCTACCGGCTGAAGACCGGGTTGAAGCCGCAGCAGATCGAGGAGGCACGGGAAGGCCTCGCCGGGCGGAGCAAGTTCATCTGGCTCTCCGACCACTGGAAGGAGTTCTACGAGATCGTTCCGGTCACCGCGGGCATTGCGACGCTCGAGCGCGTCGAGATCCTCGCCGGACTGAAGTCGGGCGACCAGGTCGCCCTCGAAGACCCGACGAAGAAGAAGGTCGAGAAGGACGACGAGAACAATTAGTAGCTATCAGCTGTCAGCTGTCAGCTCTCGGCCGGAGCTGAGGCGCTGGGCTCCTGTTGTCTGGGCTGATAGCTGATAGCTGAAAGCTGAAAGCTCCGAGGATCGAGGGTATGACACCAATCATCCAGACAAATGGCCTGACAAAGACCTTCGGCGCCAACGGCGTCGCGGTCCGCGCGCTGCGCGGCATCGACCTGACCGTCGAGCGCGGGGAGTTCCTCGCGCTCATCGGCCCTTCGGGATCCGGAAAGTCGACCCTCATGGCGATTCTCGGATGTCTCGACTCCCCGACGAGCGGCAACTACTCGCTCGAGGGACGCCGGGTCGACGGCCTTTCGGGCTCCGAGCTCGCGAACATCCGCAACGAGAAGATCGGGTTCATCTTCCAGCTCTACAACCTGCTGCCGAAGGCCTCCGTTCAGCGCAACGTCGAGCTCCCGATGCTCTACGCCGGCGTGCCGAGGAAGGAGCGGCGTCGTCGGGCGCTCGAGCTCCTCGAGCGCGTCGGCATCCCGGAGAAGGCGCGATCGCTTCCCGGAACCCTCTCGGGGGGACAGCGGCAGCGGGTCGCGGTCGCCCGCGCGCTCGCGAACCGGCCGGCGCTCCTCCTCGCCGACGAGCCGACCGGGGCGCTCGACTCGAAGACCGGCCACGAGGTGCTCGAGCTCTTCACGGACCTCCACCGGCAGGGCAACACGATCCTGATCGTCACCCACGACCTCGACATCGCCGCGCTCGCGTCGCGGCAGGTCGAGATCCTGGACGGCCGCATCGCGAGCTCCTCCGAGAAAGTCGCGTGACGACCGTGACTTGGCAACCCCTCACCCCTAGCCTCTCTCCCCAGAGGGGAGAGGGGTTCTTCCTAGAATGAAGCTCACCGGCGCTTTTCGCGAGCGACTTCACAACGCCTGGGTCGAGATGCGGGAGAACCTCGCCCGCTCGGTCCTCCAGGCGCTCGGAGTGATCCTCGGCGTCGCCGCGGTGCTCGGCGGGTTCTCGATTTCCGACAGCCAGCGCCGCCGGTCCGACGAGCTCTACGTGAAGCTCGGCGGGCTCGACAAGCTGAACGTCCAGCCGAACCCGGTGGTCAACGACGGCCGCCCGACCGCGCTCCAGACGGCAAACCTCGGGTTGCGCGCGCAGGACGCCTCCGACGGGAGCGACTCCGACCGCGAGCAGGTCTCGGGCGTGAGCCTCCAGAAGTTCGCGCGGGCGCGGGTTCGCTCCGGGTACGCCGACCAGGAACGCCAGATCATGGGGATCGGCGGCGACTACCTGGCGACCGACGGCTACCAGCTCGCCGAGGGGCGAGGCTTCTCCTCGGAGGACTTCGCGTACGGGTCGCCTGTCGCCATCCTCGGCACCGAGGCCGCCACGGTCTTCTTCCCGCACGGCGACGCGCTCGGCCAGACGCTGCGGATCGGCGACGTCCCGGTGAAAGTCGTCGGTCTCCTTCACGAGCGCGTCTTCCGGTTCCGGAACAGTCAGAACAACATCTTCCGGTGGCGAAACCGGATCGTTGCGGTGCCTTCCACGCTCGTGACCCGCCGGTTCGAGGGGGACGCGTACCAGCGGCTCGACCGTGTGACGTTCAAGATGCGCGACGTGGACGCGATCTCCGCGTTCTCGAAGGGCCTTTCCGACCTCCTCAAGGCGAACCACCGTCAGCAGGAGGACTTCCGCCTCGACGACGTCTCGGCTCGCGTCAAGAGACGGCGCAGCCAGAACGACGCCTACAACATCATCTTCTGGTTGTCGGGCCTCCTGTCGATCCTCGGGGGCGGCATCGTCAACGTGAACATCCAGATGGCGTCGCTCAAGGAGCGCGTGCGTGAGGTCGGGGTCAAGATGGCGATCGGCGCCTCCGGCAGGGAAGTGTTCAAGGAGTTCATGACCGAAGCCCTCGTGATCTCGACGCTCGGAAGCGTCGTCGGCCTGCTCGCGGGAGTCGGGTTCTCGAAGGTGATCACGGCGGCGATCGGGATCCCGCTCTACATGGACCCGAAGAGCTTCCTCTACGCATTCCTTCTCGCGACCGCCTTCGGATTCCTCTTCGCGCTCTACCCTGCGTTCAAGGCGGCCCGTCTCTCGCCGATGGAGGCGCTGCGCTATGAGTAGCCGCGGCGACGCGCTGCCGGTCACGGCGGCGATCTCCGCGTCGGGAGAACGGAAGCTCGGTTTCGCCGGACGGCTCGCCCTCTACGGCGAGGTCGTCCGCGGAGGCTTCGTCGAGCTCTGGGCGCACAAGCTGCGGTCGATGCTGACGCTCACGCTCCTGATGCTCGGCGTCTTCGCACTCGTCGTGATGACCTCGGTCCTGGACGGCGTCCTCGACCGCATCGGGACCGGGTTCTCCGGAATGAGCTGGGACGGGACGATCATGGTCGCGCCGAAGTCGCCCGAGACGAGCGAGGAGCAGAAGCGGTTCGCGATGAGCCCGGGGCTGCGCTTCGAGGATCTCCCCCGCCTGACCGCGCCCCACCCGACCGTGCTCGCCTACCTTCCGCGCGCCCAGAAGCGCTCCGCCGTGCGCGTACCCGGCGGGACGGAGCGCCTCTGGATCGTCGGCGTCAGCCACGACTACGCGCACTGGATGAACCGGCCGATCGGCCTCGGCCGCGGCCTGACGGCCGACGACGAGCGGCGGCGCACGAGCGTCGCGGTCGTCGGCGCGACCCTGGGCTCGAAGCTCTTCAGCGGGTCCGACCCGGTGGGAAGGGACATCACCGTCGAGGGCGTCCGTTTCCGGATCGTCGGCGTCCAGGCGCCGGGTCAGCTCTTCAGCGACGAGAACTACTACGACGCGAACGGCATCCTGATCCCGCTGCCGACGTACATGGACCGCATCGACCCGGACCACAAGCTCGTCCACGTCACGGTGAAGCTGCGGGCGAAGAGGGACCTGAACGAAGTCTCCGCGATGATGATCGGGCGCGCGAAGCAGGCCCACCACAACATCGAGGACGTCGAGATCACGGACCTCGAGAGCGAGCTCGCGCGATCCTACGAGAACTTCCTCGACCAGATGCGCGGGTGGCGGATCGTGCTCACGAGCCTCGCCGCAACCGTGCTCCTCGTCGGAGGCGTCGGCGTCCTCTCCGTGATGCTGATCTCGTTCTCCGACAGGCGCTACGAGATCGGCCTCCGCAAGGCGATGGGCGCGTCGGACCACGAGGTGTTCATCCAGTTCCTCCTCGAGGCGCTGGTGCTCGCCGCCGTGGGAGCGTTCATCGGGACTCTGGCCGGCGCGACCGTGTGCGAGGCTCTCTCGTCGAAGTTCCCGTACGGTCTCGTCGTGAACCCCGTCGGCCTCATCGTCGCGTGGGCGACGGCGCTCGCACTGGCGCTCGTCTTCGGCCTCTATCCCGCGATCCGCGCGTCGCGCCTCTCCCCGATGGAGGCGATGCGGTAGGGGTCAGGCCTGAATTCAGGTCAGGGCTGAATTCAGGTCAGGCCTGAATTCAGGTCAGGCCTGAATTCAGGTCAGACCCCAAAGCTACCGAAGGTACCCGGCACGGACGGCCTGGAGGACAGCGCGCGTGCGGTCCCGGACGCCGAGCTTCGAGAGGATGCTCGAGACGTGGTTCTTGATCGTCCCTTCGGTGACCTGCAGGGCCCGTGCGATCTCCCGGTTGCTGTAACCGCCGGTCATCAGCCTCAGGACCTCGACCTCCCGCTCCGTGAGCCGGTCCGGGGGATCCAGGTGGGAAAAGCCGCTCGGCGCCACCGCCTCGAGGCCCCGCACGACCCGGCCCGAGACGATCGGCTGGACGGCGGTCCCGCCGCCCGCGACCGCGCGAATCGCGTCCACGAGCTCGGCGAGCGAGACGTCCTTGAGGAGGTAGCCGCGCGCCCCCGCCCGCAGGCCTTCGAGCACGATCTCGTCGTCGTCGAACGTCGTCAGGATGATCGTCGGATAGAGCTCGCCCCGTTCCGCCAGCCGCCGCAGGACGTCGAGCCCGGAGAGCCTCGGCAGGCGCATGTCGAGCAGGACGACGTCGGGGCGGGAGGCCGGAATCGATGCGAGCGCCTCTTCGCCGTCAGCCGCCGTGCCCACGACAGTGATCCCGCGATCGAAACCGAGAAGGCTCTGAATCCCCTCGCGAACGAGGGCCTGATCCTCGACGAGGAAGACGCGGATCATGCGGAGGCTTCGCGCCGGCGAGCCACGTCCTCGCGCGCCAGCGGAAGAACGGCCGTGATGGAGAAGCCCCTTCCCGGCGCCGTTTCGACGGAAAGCGTGCCGCCGCGCTGCTCGACCCGTTCCCGCATTCCCGCGAGCCCGTGACCGGATTCCACGGCAGAGGCGCCGCGACCGTCATCGCGGGCGCGGATCTCGATCGCCCCGTCGCCCTCGAGGACGTCCAGCCACAGGTTCTCCGCTCGCGCGTGGCGCATCGCGTTCGTGACGATCTCCTGCGCGCACCGCAGGACGACCTCGGAGAGCTGCGGGTCCTGGACTTCGACGCCCGGGGCGAAGCCGACGTGGACGCGTGGGCGAGGAATGCCTTCCGCGAGCTTCCGAAGGGCGGCCGGCAGGTCCAGGCAGTCTCCCTGCCGCAGCACGCCGACGGTCGCCCTCAGATCTCCGAGCAGCAGCTTCGTCACCGACTGCGCTTTCTCGACGCGCGCGCGGGCGTCGCCGTTCGTAAGCTGGCTCGCGATCTCGAGGTTGAGGGAAAGAGCGGTGAGGTTGTGCCCGAGGAGGTCGTGGATCTCCCGTGCGATGCGGGTCCGTTCCGCGATCCGCGAGCTCTGGGCCAGCAGCTCCCGCGTCGCTTCGAGCTTGGCGTTCGCGAGGGCGAGCCGCTCGCGCGCGGCCGTTTCCTCGGCGAGCAGGCGGGTCGTCTGGCAGGCGATCAGCTGAAACGGAAGGTACGCGAACGTGAGGACGATCGACCAGTGCAGTCCCCAGTGCAGCCACACCACGGCAAAGAGAAACGCGCTCTGGGCGGCGATCCAGGCGAAGGCTTCGCGCCTCGGCAGGATCCCGCCGAGAAGAAGGGCGACGAGCACCAGGAGCGCGCCCTCCAGCCCGAAGCACGGGGGCAACGCGACGAGGGCCAGCACGGCCGCCGTCTGGCCGGCGAGAAGGACGAGCGTTCCGCGGGGATCCGTTTCGATTCGCCGGCGCGCGGTTGCGAGGCCGAACGCGACGCCGAAGAGGAGGTACGAAGCGACCCACGCGGCCACGGGCAGCGTCTCGCGTCCCTTCGGGGGGTCGAAGGTCTGGAAGGCGAGGACCGGCAGACCCACCGCCGCCCAGACCGCGAAACCGCCCGTGCGAAGAAGCCGCCGATAGTCGTCGCGGAACTTCATGGCGGACGTTCGAGTATAGGCGCCGCCCGAGGGACCGCGCGTATGCCGGAAGTCATGGATCCGCCGCATGACCTCCGGCACATGCGCGGCTCGTCACTCGACCGTAACGTTGCCGCAGGAAAGGGGAACCAGCCATGAAGAAGACCTACGTTGTCGTGATCGCAATGCTCATCGTAGCGGCGCTCGTCGCCGGAAACCGCCTGTGGCAGCCGACGAAAAACCCGCCGAAAAACCCGCGCTGGTCAAGATCAAGGGGACCGTGGTCGACATGCACTGTTACGTCACCCACGGGATCCGCGACGCCAAGCACACGGCGTGCTCCAACGCCTGCATCGCCCGCGGCGTCCCGGCGGGCTTTCTCGCGGAAGACGGGAAGCTCTACGCGCTCTTCGGGGAGAAGCCTTTCTCCGTCAAGGACACGGTCGCGGGACTGGCGGACATCCCCGCCACACTGACGGGCGTGCCGGTCGAACGGGGCGGACTCCGCGGGATTCAGATCAAGTCGATCGAGGTTCAGAAATGACGGGCCGGTCGAGTTCCCCTTCGCGCTTCTGGATCCGGTGGACGCTGCTCACCGCGGCCGGTCTGGCAGTGGGGCTCGCCGCCGGATTCGGAATCGGCGCGCCGACGACGGCGATCGTCGGCATGATGCTCGTCGTCACGGTGATCGGCGCGATCGCGGGCGGTTTCGCCGGCGCAATTCAGTCGTTCGCTCTTCCACCCGAGGTTCCGCGGGGCCTCGCGTGGGCGCTGGCGACCGCGGGCGGGATGGCGATCGGCTTGACCGTCGGGACGGTCGGCATCGAGATGCTCGGTTTCGAAAAGGGCAACCCGACCCACGAGGCGTTCGCGATCGCGTCGATCGGCGCGGCCGCCGGCGCGTGCATCGGGCTCGCGCAATACGGGATTCTCCGACGCCGCGTGCGGCAGTCCGGCTGGTGGGTGCTCGCGAACACGGTCGCGTCGGGAGCGGGGTTCCTGTTCGGCGGCCTCGCCGCTGTTGGTCTGGTGGGCGGCTTCCGCTCGCTCGCCGGCCTGGCCATCCTCGGCGCCACCGGAGGCTTGCTGACGGGTGCAATCGGCGGTCTGGCGATGCGCCGTCTCGCCGCGCGGCCGTTGGAGGCGTAGCGACTTCTTCAGAATTCCTTCAGGTACGGCGGCGAGTCGAGAATCGCCCAAACCTTTTGGGGATCGTCCCGTCTAAGCAAACGGTGTCGCGCCGTTCGAGTATCCGCCCGCGCCTCGTCCTCGTCCTGCTTTTCACGGCCTCCGCCCTTCGCGGGCAGAACGTGGAGCAGGGCGTGCCGATCGGCGTTTCCCGGGCCGCGGGGCCGATCGTGATCGACGCGGACCTGTCGGATGCAGGCTGGCAAGGCGCGACAAAAGTTACCACCTGGTACGAGACCAACCCGGGCGACAACACCGAGCCCAAGGTCGTCAACGTCGGCTACCTGACGTACGACGACAAGTTCCTTTACGCCGGGTTCGAGTTCGCCGACCCGAATCCGGCCGGGATCCGGGCGCCTTACGGCGATCGCGACAACGTGTCGAGCTCGACGGACTACGGCGGGATCATTCTCGACACGGGCGGCGAGGCGCGGCGCGCGATCCTCTTCCTCGCCAACCCGCACGGCATCCAGTACGACGCGAACACCGACGACGCGAGCGGGGAAGACAGCTCGCCCGACTACTACTGGGACTCCGCCGGAAAGATCACGGCGCAGGGCTGGATCCTCGAGATGCGCGTGCCGTTCTCCTCGCTCCGCTACAAGAAGGCGGACCCGCAGAAGTGGAACATCATGCTCTACCGGAACCACCCGCGCGATTTCCGGTACCAGTACTTCTCGACGAAGCTGCCGCGCGGCGGACAGTGCTTCATCTGCCGGTCGAACCCGCTGACCGGTCTGACCGGACTTCCCTCCGGAGGGCACCTCGTCGTCGTTCCCTACGCCACGGCGAGCCAGAACGCCTTCCCCGAGGACGGGCTGGGATCCGAGCTCGAGAACGAGTCGATCGAGGCGGACGGCGGGCTCGACCTGAAGTGGACGCCGACGGTCAACACCGCGATCGACGCGACCCTGAACCCAGACTTCTCCCAGATCGAGTCGGACATCGCGCAGATCGGAGCGAACGAGCGTTTCGCGCTGTTCTTCCCGGAGAAGCGGCCCTTCTTCCTGGAGGGGATCGAGCTCTTCTCGACGCCCATCCAGGCCGTTTACACCCGCACGATCACGTCGCCGCGCTGGGGCGCGCGCGTCACGGGGAAGCTCGGGCACACGGCGTACACGGCACTCGTAACCGAGGACCGCGGGGGCGGAAGCGTGATCCTGCCGGGACCGAACGGCTCGGGCCTCGCCGACCAGGACTTCCGCTCGATCGCCGCGATTGGGCGGGGGACCCACGAGATCGGAAGATCGTTCGTCGGATTCCTCGTGACGGACCGGGAGATTCGCGGCGGCGGGTCGAACCGGGTATTCGGACCCGACTTCCGCTGGCGTCCGAGCGACAAGGACACCGTGACCGGACAGGTCCTCTTTTCCTCGAGCGAGACGCCGGATCGGCCGGACCTCGCCTCCGAGTGGAACGGGCAGAAGCTTTCGGGGCACGCCGGGAACATCTGGTGGTCGCACTCCACGCCGACGATCGACTGGTACGGCCAGTACCTCGATTTCGCCGACGAATTCCGGGCGGACAACGGCTTCGTTCCGCAGGTCGGATTCCGCGAGACCTACGCGGAGGGGGGCTACACGTTCCGGCCGAAAACGGGGTTCTTCCGGCGGATCCGCACCTTCCTCGTCGCCGACTATCAGGCGCAGCAGGACCACGCCCTGATCTTCCGGCAGATCTCGCCGGGGTTCGGCGCCGACGGGAAGTTCGCGTCCTTCTGGCAGATCCGCGTCGGGTTCGACAAGGTGCGCGCGGGAGCGCGCACGATCGATCGGACTCAGCTCATCTATCGGATCGAGGGAAGCCCTTCCCGGGTCTTCAACCGGTTCGGGATCAACGGGAACATCGGCGAGCAGGTCGACTTCGCGAACTCGCGGCCGGGAGACGGGGCGTCGATCAACCTGTTCGCCGTCGTGCGGCCGACCGACCACCTCGAGCTGCGTTTCGACGGAAGTTACCGGTGGCTGGACGTGGATGAGGAGGATGCGAACGGGCGCCTGTTCGACGCGTCCGTCGCGCGCCTCCGGACCCAGTACACCTTCAACGCGCGCGCGTTCCTGCGGGTGATCGGGCAGTACGTCGAGACGAAGCGAGACCCCTCCCTCTACACGTTCGAGGTTTCCGAGAAGGACGGGGACTTCAGCGGCTCCGCGCTGTTCGCGTACAAGCTCAACTGGCAGACCGTCCTGTTCCTCGGCTACGGCGACACCCGCGCCCTCTCCGAGATCGACGAGCTCGAACAATCCGGCCGGCAGTTCTTCCTCAAGATCTCCTACGCGTTCCAGCTCTAGGGGTCAGGTCTCCACCTGACACTTTCCGACAAGAAAACTGTCACGGGCCGTTATGGTACACTGGTACCATGGTAACTAAGCGTGTGGTGGAACGCGTCCAGACCGGCGTCCGGATGGAGAAGCGGCTCGTGAAGGTCCTGAAGGCGCTCGCCGACTTGAAGGACCTCTCCCTCGGCGACCTCCTGGAAGGGATCGTCCTCCATGCCTTCGACGGGAAAGCGCCGTTCTCGCCCGAGACTCGAAAGCAGATCGCCGAGCTCAAGCGGATCTACGGCGTCGACCTGAAGGCCGACGACAGCCACCGGCTCGAGGAGAGCGGGAGATGACGGACCGCGAATTCCTTGCCGCCTTCGAGGACGGCTCGCTCCCCGAGGACCGGTTCCACCACGCCGACCACGTGCGGGCCGCGTGGCTGATCCTCCGCGAGGAAGATCCGGCGGCGGCTCTCGGCCGTTTCTCGGTGGCGTTGAAGCGGTTCGCCGCCGCGAAACAGAAGAACGGCCTGTACCACGAGACGATCACGTGGGCGTATCTCCTCCTCGTCAACGAGCGGATGGAGCGCCGCGGCCGCGCGGGGAGGTGGGAGGAATTCGAGGCCTCGAATCCGGACTTGATGACGTGGCGGCCGAGCGTGCTCGACCGGTACTACAACCCGGAGACACTCGCCTCCGACCTCGCACGCCGCGCGTTCGTGCTGCCGGACCGACAGGCGAAGGTGTAAAGAAAACTATTCAGAAAGTGTCAGGTGGAGACCTGACCCCCGGCCAGCATCTCGGCGAGCGCGCGGATCGTCAGGGGGGAGCAGCCCTCCGCCTTGTTGTTCACGAGGACCGAGACGGGGATTCCCGCTTCGGAGGCGGCCCGGGCGAGCGAGACGACTTGGCGCCTCATCTCCTCGTCGGGATCCGCGAGGCGCGAGAACGGCTTCAGGAGTCGCCGTTCGCCGTAGGTTGTCCCCGGCGGAAGCAGCAGGCGGATCACGGCAAAGGGTGCGGCGCTGAGAGGGATCTCCCGCGCCTGCTCCGCCGGCATCGGCATTGCGGTCACGTAGTTGTAGACGTGCGCGGCTCCGTGCGCGGCCACCGCCTGACGGTAGTCGTCCGTCAGAAGCGCTGGATCGCGCAGCTCGACGGCGTAGTGGAAGTCCCGGGGCAGCTCGCCCAGAAACCGCTCGAGCTTTCCGGCAAACGCGGGAGGCGCTAACCGCAGCGAGCGCGGCGCGGGCGGAAACTGGAGGAGGAAGGGTCCGGTGTGCTCGCGGAACACTTCGCGGAACGGCGCGAGCGTCTCCTCCGCGAAGAGCCGCGCGTTCAGGAAGTCGGGGTTCGCCTCGCCCGGCCGCCCGCCCGCTCGTGACGGCCGCGCGGCGGAAGTGACGGCCTCCGGCGCTTTCGCCGAGCACGGGAACCCCGGCGGAAGCTGCCCGGCGTAACGGAGGAGGTCGCGCTCCGGGATCGGCGCGTAGTAGCTGCGGTCGATCCCGACAGTCCGGAGAAGGGGGTGGCTCGCGTACTCGCGCAGCCCCTCCCGCGCGAGCTCGCTCTCCTTCGCGACGCGCGAGTAGACGATGCCGGCCCAGTCCGGAAAGCTCCACGAGCTGGTGCCGAAGCGGACGTTCTCCGGCAACCGCGCCGCGATCGCGCGGGACTCCTCGTGCTCGCGCTCGAGACGATCGGCTTCCTCCGACGGCCGGCGCACCTCGGCAAGCGCGCCGCCGAAAAGGTCGAGCTGCGGGGTCCTCTCCCTGGCCACGAACGGGATTCTGGCACCGCCGGTCGTGTTAGCTTCCGCGCCAGTTTCCGATGACACGCAATCGGTGGTTCCGCGCCGGCGACGCAAACGCGTTCTTCGCGCTCATGTTCGACAACGTCGCGAACCTCGTCATCCTCGTCGCGATCCTCGTCGGCGTGTTCGACTTTCCGAGAGACCTCGTGCTCCGCCGCATCGTGCCGGGCACGGCCGTCGGAGTCCTCGTCGGCGACCTCATCTACGCCTGGATGGCGCGGCGGCTCGCGCGTCGGACGGGGCGCACCGACGTCACCGCGATGCCCCTCGGCCTGAACGCGCCGAGCGTCTTCGGCATGTCGTTCGCGGTCCTCGGCCCCGCGTACCTCGCGACGGGCGACGCGGTCCTCTCGTGGAAGATGGGGATGGCCGTCACCGTCCTCGTCGGCCTCTTCAAAATGGGCCTGGCGTTCGCGGGCAACGCCGTCCGATCCGCGGTCCCGCGCGCGGGGCTCCTCGGGTCGATCGCGGGAGCCGGGATCGCCCTCATCGCATTCCTGCCGTTCCTCAAGGTCTTCTCGAGCCCGATCGTCGGGTTCGCCGCGCTGGGGATCATCCTCGTGACACTTGTCGCGGGCGTTCGGCTTCCCTTCGGCCTCCCCGGAGCGTTCGTGTCGGTCGTGATCGGAGTGGCGCTGCACTACGCCCTCGTGGCGTTCGGCTTCGGCCCCGCAGCGTCGGCGGCGACCCCCGTCGCGGAGGGGCTGTCGCTCGCAATCCCCTGGCCGAGTCTCGCGTTCCTCGGCGGCCTGTCGCTCGCGTGGGCGTACCTGCCGATCGCGCTTCCCTTCGCCGTCATGACGATCGTCGGCGGCATCGACAACACGGAGAGCGCGGCGGCGGCCGGCGACGAGTACGACACGCGCGGGATCCTGATGACGGAGGGCTTCTGCACGTTCGTCGCGGGTCTGTGCGGCGGCGTCGTCGAGAGCACGCCCTACATCGGGCACCCCGCCTTCAAGAAGATGGGCGCGGGCGCGGGCTACGCGATCGCGACGGCGATCTTCGTCGGCCTCGGCGGGATGCTCGGGTACCTGCCGTTTCTCGTGGGCTGGATTCCCGCCGCGGCGGTCGCGCCGATCCTCGTGTACATCGGCCTCGAGGTCGTCGCGCAGGGATATCTCGCGACCCCCGCGCGGCACGGTCCCGCGATCTCGCTCGCGATCCTTCCCTCGCTCGCATTCCTCGTGTCGCTGCAGGTCGGCTCGGTCCTCGCGGCCGCGGGCGGTTCGGCGACGAACTTGACGGGCGAGGTCGGCGAGACGTTCCGCGCGATTCGACTTCTCGGCAACGGTTTCATCGTGACGGCGCTCCTCTGGGGAGCGGCGGGCGCGGAGGTGATCGACGGCCGGTTCCGGCGGGGCGCGCTCTACTTCGCGGCCGCGGGAGTCCTCTGCCTCTTCGGCGTGATCCACTCCCCCGCCGCGCAGGGCACGTTCTTCCTTCCGTGGCGGATGGCCGACCCCGCTCCCTTCACCTTCGCGGCGGGCTACCTGGTGCTCGCGCTCATCGTCCTCGCGGCACCGCTCGTCGGGCGGCGGACCGAGGAAGGCGTGAGCGTCTAGCTTTTAGGCCAGCAGCGCGCGGCGCACTCTCCGGCCGTAACGCTCCGCGTTCTCCCGGATCGCTTCGACGTCGAGCGTCTTCAGCCGACGGCGCTCCATCAGGACCCTCCCCTCCACGACGACCGTGTCGACAGCGCCCGCCTGCGCGGAGTAGACGAGGTGGGAGAACGGGTCGAACATCGGCATCGCGTTGGGTCCCGAGAGCGAGACGACGACGACGTCCGCGCGTTTGCCGGGCTCGAGCGATCCGATCCGGTCCTCCATGTGGAGCGCTTCCGCGCCGCCCCGCGTCGCCATGCGCAGCACGGCAGGCGCCGGCACCGCGGTGGGATCGAGCGACGCGACCTTGTGCAGGCGCGCCGCGGACCCCATCTCGCCGATCATGTCGAGGTCGTTGTTGCACGCCGCGCCGTCGGTCCCGAGACCGAGCCGCACGCCCGCGGCGAGGAACTTTCCGACGGGAGCGACGCCGCTCGCGAGCTTCATGTTGCTCTCCGGACAGTGCACGACTCCCACGTCGGCCTCCCGCAGGAGGCCGATCTCCTCGTCGTCGACCTGGACACAGTGTGCCGCGACGACGGCGGGACCGAGCAGGCCGTCGGAAGCGAGGTGGCGCACGGACGTCTTTCCGTAGCGCGCCTTCATCATCGCGATCTCGCTCGGCGACTCCGAGAGGTGCACGAGAACCGGCGCGCCGAACCGGGCGGCGAGGTCCACGGTCCTGCCGAATGTCTGCGGTCCCACCGTGTAGCAGGCGTGCGGGGCGAGCGCCGCGGTGATCCGCGGATGCCCGCTCCACTTCGAAAGAAGCCGTTCTCCGCGAGCGAGACCCTCCGCGGCGGTCTTCGAGTCGGGCGTCGGGACGTCGAAGATTCCCTGCCCCGTGACGGCGCGCAGGCCCGCCTCGTCGGCCGCGCGCGCAACGTCGTCCTCGAAGAAGTAACCGTCCACGAAGGTCGTCGTGCCCGACGCGATCATTTCCCAGCACGCGAGGAGCGCGCCCCAACGGACGAAGCCCGGCCGGGCCAGGCGGGCCTCGAGCGGGAACATGTACTTCTCGAGCCAGGTCATGAGCTCGGCGTCGTCCCGAACTCCGCGCAGCAGCGTCATCGGGGCGTGCGTGTGCGCGTTGATGAATCCGGGCAGCACGAGAGAGCCCGCAGCGTCGATCGTCCGCCGGGCCCCGAAGCGCCTCTCGACGCTCGCCCGCGGGCCGACAGCCAGGATCGCGCCGCCCCCGATCGCCACGGCCCCGTCCGGGACGACCGCGTCCCGCGCGTCCATCGTGAGCACCGTGCCGCCGGCGACGATGAGATCGGCGCGGGCCGACGGCGCCGCGGTTACTCGACCGCGGACCCGTCGCACCGTTTCAGCTGGCCGCGGATTGCGCCGCCCGGGAACTTCAGGCTGTGGAGCTTCACGTAATACCCGGCGGGGTCCGCGGCGACGGCGGCCGCGATCTCCGGGGTGACCGTCGTCGATCCCTCGAGGAGCTCGCCCGTGAACCCGGGGTTCAACTCGTGCGCCATCGGTCCGTTCACACCGGCGCGGCCCGCGTGGAGGTGCGTCGCGACGACCTTGCCCAGGTCCTTCGACGTCCGGATACGGAACCGGATCGTCGTGCCCTCGATCTCGAGGCGCGCGGAGCCCGTCGCGGCCGGGTCGATCGCGTCGGATCCCGGCCCGGCCCCGCGGAGCTCCGTGCAGTATCCGGCGGAGCGCGGCGCGCTCGCGCATCCCGCGACGAAGAGGACCGCGAGGGCAGCCGGAAAGAACGCGGCCCGCATCACTGCCAGCGGGTTCTCATCTCGGTCTGCTCGGACGTGAGCGCGTCGATCGCGATGCCGAGGCTCTCGAGCTTCATCGCGGCGATGTCCCGGTCGATCTCCGGCGGAAGCGGATGAACGCCCGGCGCGAGCTCGCCCCGGCGCCGGCCGATGTGGTGGATCGCGAGCGCCTGCACGGTGAAGGAGAGATCCATGATCTCGACGGGGTGGCCATCGCCCCCCGCGATGTTGACGAGCCGCCCGCCCGCGAGGAGATGGAGCCGCCGGCCGTCGGGCATGCGGTACTCCGTGATCTGGCGGCGCACCTCGCGCTTCTCGTCCGCCATCGCTTCGAGGGCCGGGACGTCGATCTCGGTGTCGAGGCCGCCCGCGTTCGAGAGGACCGCGCCGTCCTTCATGCGCTCGAAGTGCTCGCTTCCGAACACCGCGTGCGTCCCCGTCGAGGTGATGAAGAAGTCTCCCCTCTCCGCCGCGTCGCGGAGAGGCATCACGAGGAACCCGTCAGAAACCGCCTCGAGAGCGCGCACGGGATCCACTTCGCAGACGACGACGCGGGACTGAAGCCCCGCGGCGCGGCGCGCGAGGCCCTTCCCGCACCAGCCGTATCCCGCGATCACGACGGTCTTGCCGCCGAGATAGAGGTTCGTCAGCGCAAGGATCGCCGTGAAGACCGACTGGCCCGTGCCGTACCGGTTGTCGAAGAGGTGCTTGCACATCGCGTCGTTCCCGGCGATGACGGGGAACTTCAGGATCCCTTCGCGCTCCATGTTCACGAGCTTCGTGACGCCGGAAGTCGTCTGCTCGGAGGCGCCCCACACCTTCGGCAGCCGCGCCGTTTCCTTCGTGTGGAGGATGCGGGTCAGCTCCGCGCGGTCGTCGACGAGGAGGGCGGGGTCCGTGCGGACGGTGCCGATCAGGTACTCCTCGAACTCCGCCGCCGACGCCTCCGCCGCCGCGAACACGGTCACGCCCTCGAGCGCTACGGCCGCCGCGACGTCGTCCTGGACGTAGCCGGGCGCGGTCCCCGCGAGGGCCACGTTCGCGCCGGCGCGGTGGAGAAGGATCGAGAGGTACGCGGTCTTCGCCTCGAGCGGGACGCAGACGGCGACGTTGACGCCGCGAAGCGAGCCGTCACAGAGACGCCGCTCGAAAGCGAGGTTCAGGACCGGCGCGTGCTGCGCGACCCACGCGATCTTCCGCGCGCCTTCCGGGGCGAGCTTCGGGTCGGCGACGATCGAGGATGAGATGCTCAACGCCAGCTCCGGGCGTACTCGCGCTGCTCCGTCGTCGTCTCCTCGAGGCGCATGCCGAGCAGGTCGAGGCGCGCGCGCGCGATCTCCGCGTCGATGTCGGCGGGAAGGCGGTGGACTCCCGGCTTGAGCTCCCCGGCGTGCCGCGCGAGGTAGTGGACGGAAAGCGCCTGCACCGAGAACGAGAGATCCATGATCTCGACGGGGTGTCCGTCGGACGCCGCGATGTTCACGAGCGCGCCCTGGACGAGGAGATGGATGCGCCGGCCGTCGGCGAGGACGTACTCGGTGACGTGACGCCGCACGTCCCGTTCCTCGGAAGCGAGGCGCGAAAGCGCGGCGACGTCGATCTCGTGGGCGTAGTTGCCGGCGTTCGCGAGGAGCGCGCCATCCTTCATGACCTCGAAGTGCTCGCGCCGGAGCACCCCGATCGAGCCGGTCCCCGTCAGAAACACGTCCCCCTGCGGCGCCGCTTCGAGCATCGTTCGCACCTCGAAGCCGTTCGACGCCGCTTCGAGCGCCTTGATCGCGTCCACCTCCACGACGAGGACGCGGGCGCCGAAGCCGCGGCAGTAGAGCGCGAGCCCCTTTCCCACCTGGCCGTAGCCCGAGACGACGACGGTCTTCCCCGCGAGGAGCAGGTTCGTCGCGGAGAGGATCGCCGTGAGCGTGGACTGGCCGGTCCCGTACCGGTTGTCGAAGAGGTGCTTGCACTGCGCGTCGTTCGCGGCAATGACCGGGATCTCGAGCGCCCCCTCCTTCTCCATCGCCTTCAACCGGATGACGCCGCTCGTGGTCTCTTCGGAAGCGGCCCGCACGCGGGGAAGCAGGTCCCGCCGGTGCTGGTGGAGGCGCGTCACGAGCTCGGCCCCGTCGTCCACGATCAGGTCCGGCTCGAAGTCGAGCGTCGAGAGCAGGTGCTCCTCGAACATCTCCGGCGGCGCGGCGTGCATCGCGTGGACGGTCAGGCCGCGCGCGACGAGCGCGGCGGCGACGTCGTCCTGCGTCGAGAAAGGGTTGCTCCCCGTGACAGCGACCTCCGCTCCCGCCTCGCGGAAGAGCCACGCGAGGTAGGCGGTCTTGGCCTCCAGGTGAACGGCGATCGCGATCCGGCGCCCCGCGAGCGAGCCGTCGCCGAGCCGGCGGGCAAACGAGTTCATCGTGTGAGCGTGCTGCGCGACCCACTCGATCTTGCGCTCCCCTTCGGCAGCGAGGGACGGGTCGCGGATCGTGGACGCGCGCGGCATGCGGGGTCCGGATCGTAGCAAATGACTCCGCCCCGTTGTCATCCCGAGCCCTTCGCCCTCCTGTCATCCTGAGCGAAGCGAAGGATCCCCTGCGCTTCGATCAATGCCTCCCGCTCAGGACAGGCTCCGCGAGGGATCTGTGTCCCTGTCGAAAGAGGGGACCGGATTCCTCGTCGCTCCGCTCCTCGGAATGACAGTGAGAAGAGTTGTCATCCCGAGCGGGAGCCCCGGGGAAGGTAAACTTTGCCGCTCTGGAGGAGAGATGGCGATACGCGGAAATGTCGGGAGGGCGCTCGTGTCGGCAGCGCTTCTGGCGGGAGTCGGCTTCGTGGTGACGGCGGCCCAGAAGACGCCGGCGACCAAGCCGGCTGCGACCGCCCGGAAGGCAGCGACACCGTTCGCGGCGACGCGAAAGGCCCTCGAGGAAGAGATGTCGAAGAAGCGGGCGGCGTTCGACCGCGAGCGCCTGCGCCGCGGGATGGATCAGGTCGCGCGATTCTGGCGCCCGTCGGACGGCGACGCGAAGGTGTTCGAGGCGTTCGTCCGCGCGAACTTCGCGGACGAGCAGCCGGCGCAGGACGCCCTGTTTGCGCGCCTCGAGAAGGCTTTCGAGACGCTCGACGGATACATGGTCGAGATCAACCGCGACTTCCGCATGCAGACCGACCTCGACAAGGGCGAGGTCTACCCGATCGACGAGACGCTCGCGGGATACGACGCGTCCGCGCACGTGAGCGACGACTTCTTCGGCAACAAGGTCGCGTTCATCGTGCTGCTCAACTATCCCCTGACGACGCTCGAGCAGAGGCTCACCCAGGGCGAGAAGTGGTCGCGTCGGCAGTGGGCGGAGGCCCGCCTCGCGCAGCGGTTCTCGAAGAGGATCCCGGCGGAGGTGAACCTCGAGATCGCCGAGGTGAGCGCGCGGGCGGACCAGTACATCGCCGAGTACAACGTGTGGATGCACCACCTCGTGGACGATAAGGGCGTCCGCCTCTTCCCGCCGAAGATGCGCCTCCTCTCGCACTGGAACCTGCGCGACGAGATCAAGGCGGACTACGGCGACGCAACCAACGGGCTCGCGAAGCAGCGCACGATCCAGACGGTAATGGAGCGCATCGTCACCCAGACGATCCCCCAGGCGGTGCTGGATAATCCCCACGTCGACTGGAACCCCACGACGAACACGGTTCAGGCTTCCACTGTCGTCGACTTCGACGACTCGGCCAGGCCGGCACCCGCGAAGCTCACAAACGCGCGCGAGCCGGACACCCGCTACAAGATGCTCCTCGACACGTACCGCGCGGTCCGCAAGGTCGACCCCTACTCGCCGACCGCGCCAACGCTCATCGCCCGCCGTTTCGAAGAGAACCGCGAGCTCCCGGAGGAGCGGGTCCGGAAGATGTTCGAGGATGTCCTGACGTCTCCCCTGGTCCCGCGCGTCGCGAAGTTGATCGAGAAGCGACTCGGGCGGCCGCTCGAGCCCTTCGACGTCTGGTACAGCGGGTTTAAGCAGCGCGGCAAGTACACCGAGGCGCAGCTCGACGAGATCGTGAAGAAGAAGTATCCGAACGCCGAGGCGTACGAGAAGGACATCCCGGACCTGCTTCGCGGCCTCGGCTTCTCGAAGGAGAGGGCGGAGTACGTCGCGAAGCACATCGAGGTGCACCCGGCGCGCGGCTCCGGGCACGCCTTCGGCGCCGGGAAGCGCGGCTTCAAGGCTTACCTCCGCACGCGCGTCGAGAAGGACGGCATGAACTACAAGGGCTACAACATCGCCGTCCACGAGATGGGCCACAACGTCGAGCAGACGTTCTCGCTGTACGACATCGACCACTACCTGCTCTCCGGCGTGCCGAACACGGCTTTCACCGAGGCGCTCGCTTTCGTCTTCCAGGGCCACGACATGGAGCTCCTGGGGCTCGTGAAGCCCGACGCAACCGGCAAGGCGCTGGAAGTGCTGAACGACTTCTGGGGCACCTACGAGATCGCCGGCGTCGGCCTCGTCGACATGGCGGTGTGGCACTGGATGTATGACCACCCGAAGGCGACGCCCGCGCAGCTGCGCGACGCGACGATCGGCATCGCGAAGGACATCTGGAACCGCTACTACGCGCCGGTGTTCGGCAAGAAGGACGTCGTGCTGCTCGGGATCTACTCCCACATGATCGACTCGCTCCTCTACCTGCCCGACTATCCGATCGGCCACATGATCGCGTTCCAGGTCGAGCGGCAGATGGAGAAGGCCGGCGCGATCGGTCCGGAGTTCGAGCGGATGGCGAAGACCGGAAGCGTGGCGCCCGACCTCTGGATGACGAAGGCGACCGGCGCCCCGGTCGGTCCGGAAGCGCTCCTCGAGGCCGCGGGCGAAGCCCTCGCGCAGATCGAGAAGGCCGGAGCCTGAGCCGCCGGGCGGATCCCGAGGCATCGCCCCCGTCCGGATCGCCCGGTCGGGCGAAGCCCGAACGCGCTCCCGCCGCCGAGGCCGGCGCGCCGCTCCGTGCGCGGCTCGCGGCTTTCGCGGCCGAAAGGCACCCGTTCGCGCTGCGATCGATCCTGATGGCGTTCGACGCGGTCTCGGGCGCGAAGCTCCCGTCGGATGAAACCTCGATCGAGGCGCTCCGTGCGCCCTTCGCGGAAATGCTCGCCCGGGCTCTCACCGACACCCTTCCGGAAGCGACCCCGGAGACGACGCCGGGGATATCGGCTCTGGAGCGCCTCCGGAGCGCGCGGGCGGACGCCGTTGCGTCGTGCGACGGATTCCTGCGCCGCGAGGCGATCGCGGCTTCGCTCACACCCGCGGAACGGATCGAAATCCTCCGGGGCATGATCCTGACGCGCGCGACCGACAACCGGCTGAAAGCGTTCTTCTCGGGCGGCGAGGTCCGCTACAAGGGAAGCTCGTTCCAGGGGAAGGGATTCCGGTCGCTCGGACAGGAGGCGATCTACGCTTCCGCGATCCGACTGCGCCGCGGGGAAGCGCACCGGTCGGAAGACGGATCGTGGCGTGGCGACGTCGTCGCGCCGCTCATCCGGGATCTCGGCGCCGCGCTCGCGATGCGTCCCGACGCGGAGACCGTGCGGATGACCCTCTCCGCGCAGATGGGCAAGGCCGGCGTGCCGATGGAGGGGAAGGACCTCCACATCGGCGACCTCGGCTGGGGAATTCTCCCGCCGACGGCTCCCCTGTCGATCGCGGCGCTCACGATCGCGGGAATGGCGATGGCGTTCTCCCGCGACGGCTCGGGGCGCGTGGGCGTCTCTTATATCGGCGAGGGCGGGACGTCGCTCGGCGAGTGGCACGAGGCGATCAACCTGTGCGCCGCGCGAAAGCTCCCCGCGGTCTTCTGCGTCCAGAACAACCAGACGGCGCTCGCGACGCCGGTCTCGGACCAGTCGGCGGTGCGCGTCTTCGCGGAGAAGGCGGCGGGATATGGCATCCCGGGCATCACGCTCGACGGGACCGATCCCGACGCGATCGCGGCCGCCTTCACGTGGGCCGTGGAGCGGGCGCGCGCGGGGAAGGGCCCGGCCCTGATCGAGCTCGTCTGCATGCGGATGTGCGGTCACGCGCACCACGACGACATGCTCTACCTCGGCAAGGATCCGGCGATCTCCTGGGAGTACCCGCCGCTCTTCGACGCGGGTTACGCGGACCGCGACCTCTACGAGTTCTGGTCGAAGCGCGACCCGATCCGCTCGTACGCGGCGCGGCTCGAAGCGGCGGGGATCGTCGCGAGGGGCGACCTCGACCGCTTCAAGGCGGAGGCGGAGGCGCTCGTCGAGGGCGAAGCGCGAAAAGTGATCGCCGCGCCGTGGCCGGACCCGGAGGGCGCGGGCCGCGGCGTCTTCGCGGACGAGCCGCCGCGGAAGCGGATCGAGGTCCTCGAGCCCGCGACGCGGAGCCGCCTCCAGCCGGACGTCCTTCTCCGGCCGGAGCCCGGCCTGCCCTTCGACCCGAAGGGGCGCACGTTTCTCGAAGGCGTGATGCTCGGCGTGCGCGATGCGCTCGCCGCCGACCCGCGGGTCTTCGTGTACGGCGAGGACGTCGGCGGAAAGTACGGGAACGCGTTTCTCCTTCTGCGGCCGCTCCTCCACGAGTTCGGGGGGCGGATCCTGAACTCGACTCTCTCGGAAGGCGCGGTGCTCGGCGTCTGCGTCGGCGCGGCGCTCGTGGGACAGCGGCCGATCGGCGAGATTCAGTTCAACGACTTCGTCGCGACCGGCTTCAATCAGCTCGTCAACAACGCCGCGAAGATCCGCTACCGCTGGGGCGGTTCGGTCCCCATGGTCGTGCGCATGCCGTGGGGCGGCCTCCGGCACGCGGGCCCGTACCACAGCCAGAACACCGAGCCGTGGTTCTACCGGACGGCCGGCCTGAAGATCGTCGTCCCGTCCACTCCCGCCGACGCCCGCGCGCTCTTCGCTTCCGCCGTCGCCGATCCGGACCCCGTTCTCTTCTACGAGCACATCGCGCTCTACCGCGACCCGCGCGTCAAGCAGGTTCTGCCGGAAGAGGCGCCCGCCCCGATCCCGCTCGGGAAGGCGGCGCTGCGCCGCGAGGGGTCGGGCCTGGCGATCGTTTCGTACGGAGCCTACGTTCACGTCGCGATGCGGGTCGCCGAGAAGCTCGCGAAGGACAGGATCGACGCGGCGGTGCTCGACCTGCGGAGCCTCGTGCCGCTCGACCGCGCCGCGCTCCTCGCTCTCGCCCGCAAGTGCGGCCGCGTTCTCATCGTGCACGAGGACTCGCGCACCGGCGGAATCGGCGAGAGCCTCGCGGCGATCGTGCAGGAGGAGGCGTTCGAGTACCTCGACGCCCCCGTGCGCATCGTCGGAGCGCTCGACACGCCGGTCCCTTACTCGCCGCCGCTCGAGGAGTTCTACCTTCCGGGCGAGGAAGAGGTCGAGCGGGCGGCGAGGCTGCTCGCGGCGTACTAGCATCCCCTCGTTCGTTTCCCGAACGAGAGGAGGTCTCGCATGTCCGCCGTCGTCATCTCTCTGCTTCTGGTCCTTCTCGGTGCCCCGCCCTCCCCGGCCGTTCGCTTTCGAAACCCCGACGGCATCCCGAAGTCCCCGCGCTACAGCCACGTCGCGGAGGTCACGCGCGGGCGGTTGATCTTCGTGTCCGGGCAGGTCGCGCAGGATGCGAAGGGCAACCTCGTCGGGGCGGGCGACATGGCTGCTCAGACCCGTCAGGTCTTCGAGAACCTGAAGGTCGCGCTCGCGGCTTCGGGCGCGAGCTTCAAGGACGTGGTCAAGCTGACGAGCTTCCTCGTCGACATGTCGCAGATCGAGAAGTACCGGGACGTTCGCTCGGAGTTCCTGAAGGGGATGCCCGATCCTCCGACGAGCACGACGGTCGCGGTCCCGCGCCTGGTGCGCGAGGAGTACCTGCTCGAGGTCGAGGCGATCGCCGTCGTGCCGTGAGGCGCCGGTTCAGGCCCTCGCCGGCATCCGGACTCTCGCGAGAAGCGCGCCGGACAGGAGCGCCACCGCGAAGCAGCCGATCCACAGCGCGGGGGCGCCGGCGCGCTCGAGGACGAGCACTCCGAGCGCCGGGCCGATGAGAAACGACGCGCTGAACGCCATCTGGTAGAGGCCCATGTACTCGCCCCGCCGCTCGGGAACGGCGAGCTCCGAGGCGACCGCGTTCATCGACGCGAAAACGAAGATCTCGCCGAACGTCCACACGACGACGGTCGCTGCAATTGCCGGTACCGTCCGGACGAAGGCGAGCGCGCCGAACCCCAGTCCCACGAGGGTGCAGCCAAGCAGGAACGCGCGCCGGTGCGGCCACGCCGCTGTCGCCGCGTTGATCGGGACGTCCAGGAGCACGATCAGGACGGTGTTGATCGCGATCAGGAGCCCGAAGACCGATGTCGAGATTCCGAGGTCGCGGACGACGTAGAGCGCCATGCCGCCGAAAGACTGGAAGAACACGCAGAGCACGGGCAATAGCGCAACCAGGAAGTAAAGAAAACCCGAGTCGTGAAGTGCGGAGCGCGACCCGGCGGCGCGGGCTTCGGAAACCGGGGCGGTCCGCGACGGCAACCCGATTCGCGGCGCGAGGAGAATGAGGAAGACACCCGCAACGAGTGACGTCACTCCGTCGACGACGAAGAGCGCCCGGAAAGACCGTTCGGCAAGCAGTCCGCCGGCGGCCGGTCCGATCGAGAGGCCGAGGTTCACCGCGAGGCGGGCGAGCGCGAAGGCCGGCTTCCGCTGCTCGACTGTCGTGAGCTGACCCACGATCGCAAGGGCGGGCGCGCGGTACGACTCCGAGAGCACGGACCACACGAAGATCCCGCCGGCGACAGCGGCGAAGCTACGCGCCGCGGGAAGAGCAATCGCGAGAGCACCGCCCAGAATGAGAGACGCCTGCATGATCGCGAGCGGAGAGAAGCGATCGGCAAGCCGCCCGGCGAGCGGAGCCGCCAGCATCGTCCCGAGTCCGAAGAAGGTGACGAGAAGTCCCGCCTGCTCCGACGAGAAGCCGCGCTCGCGGGTGCCGTAGAGAACGAGGAAGGGCAGGATCATCGAGCCGGCGCGGTTCACGAGCTGCGCGCCCGCGAGTATCCAGAGCCCTCCCGGGAGACCGCGGAGGCTCTTCCACAGGTTCATCGGATAGGTTTCGATTATGACGGGGCGGTTCGACCTATGATGGCGCCCGGCAAAAAACCTCTCCAGTCATGACGCTCGTCGCCGGCACGAAACACGGTCCGTACGAAATCATCGCGCCGCTCGGCGCCGGCGGGATGGGCGAGGTCTACCGGGCGCGCGACACGCGCCTGCACCGGGACGTGGCGATCAAAGCGCTGCCGGCGAGTCTCTCCGCGGACCCCGAGCGGCTCGCGCGATTCCAGAGGGAGGCGCGGCTGCTCGCAGCGCTCAACCATCCGAACGTGGCGGCCATCTACGGCCTCGAAGAGGCGGGCGGCGCGCCGTTTCTCGTCATGGAGTGCGTCGAGGGCGAGACGCTCGCGGCACGGCTCGCCGCCGGACCGCTTCCCGTGGAAGACGCGCTCGCCGTCGGCGTCCAGATCGCGGCGGGCGTTGCTGCCGCGCACGACGCGGGGGTCATCCACCGGGATCTGAAGCCCGCCAACGTGATGGTGCGGCCGGACGGGTCCGTCAAAGTGCTCGATCTCGGTCTCGCCCGGACGGTCGAGGTGTCCGGAAGCGATCCCTCACTTTCGCCGACAGTGACCTCCGGGGCAACCGGCTCGGGCGTCATCCTCGGAACCGCGGCGTACATGAGTCCGGAGCAGGCCCGCGGGCGCCCCGTCGACAAGCGCACCGATCTCTTCTCGTTCGGCTGCGTTCTTTACGAGTGCCTGACCGGGCAGCGAGCCTTTCCGGGCGAGACCGTTTCCGACTCGCTTGCCGCGATCCTGCGTGCGGAGCCGGACTGGAAGGCACTGCCCGCCGGTACGCCTTCTTCGATCCGCCGGCTGCTCTCCCGCGCCCTCCAGAAGGACCCGAAGCGCCGGCTCCAGGACATGGCCGACGCGCGGATCGAGATCGAGGACGCGATCGCGTCGCCGCGCGCTCCGACAGTCGATACGCTGGCGGTCCGCCCCCGCGGAACGTCGCCGCTCCTCTGGGCACTCGGCGGCCTCGTCGTCGGGATCGCGGCGATGCTCGCCCGTGACCGTTTCTCGACGCCGACACCGAAGGGTGTTTCGCCTCCGGTGCGCGCCGTTCTGCCCCTGCCCGCCGGGACGCGCTTGACCTTCGCCAACCGTCCGTCGATCGCCGTCTCCCCCGACGGGCGGACGGTGATTTTCCGGGCGACGAGCCAGGGCGTTCCCCGGTTGTACCGCCGCGGCCTCGGAGCTTCCGAGGCCGAGCCGATCGCCGGCACCGAGGGGGGGTTCTCCCCGTTCTTTTCCCCGGACGGGGAGTGGCTGGGCTTCTTCACAAACACGGAGCTGAAAAAGGTTCCGCTCGCGGGAGGATCACCGATCCGGATCTCCCTCGTCGCGCCGGTGACCGCGGGTGGCGCGTGGGACGCGGATGGAACCATCGTCTTCACCCTCACCGTAAATGGCCCGCTCTCCCGGATTTCCGAAGCCGGCGGCCCGATGCAAGCCGTATCGACGCTCGATACCTCCCGCGGAGAGCACTCGCACCTGTGGCCGCAGATCCTTCCGGAGGGGCGCGGAATCCTCGTGACGATGGGCGTCGGTGAGGATTTCCAGGACTTCGAGGATTCGCAGATCGTCGTTCTGGACCCGAAGAGCGGCCGCCGGAATGTCGTCCTCGAGGGAAGCTCGTTCGCGCGATATGCGGCCGGGCAGATCGTCTTTGTCCGAGGCGGCTCGATGTTCCGGGCGCCCTTCGATCTGACCCGGTTGGCCGTCACCGGCCCGCCGATTCTCCTCGCGGAACGGGTCACGATCGACTCCGAGGTTGGATCCGCGAGCTTTGCGGTCACGACCGACGGCACACTGGTCTATGCCGACGGACCGGCCACGGCCGATCCCCGATCGGTCGTGGTCCGGCTCGATCGAAGGGGAGTCGAGAAGGCGGTGCCGCTCCCGGAGGCCTTCTACGCCGACCCTCGCCTGTCGCCGGACGGAAAGACGCTCGCCTTCGGGAAGTGCGACGGTCCGTCCTGCGACCTCGTCCTGTACGACCTCGAGCGCAACCTGCTCACCCCGCTGACAGTCGAGCCCGGCCGCTTCTTCAATCCGGTCTGGTCTGCCGACGGCCGCCGGCTCGCCTACTCCGGCTTCGCAGTCGGAGCGCCCACGCTTTACGTCAAGAACGCGGACGGGAGCGGCCGGGCGGAGCGGCCCACCAACGCCCGGACCGAGGCGAGAGAGACGGCGGAGTTTCCCAACTCCTGGTCGCCGGACGGACGGACGATCGCTTACATCCAGGTCCACGGGCTCTCCTCCGGGAAAGCCCAGCGCGACGTCTGCGTCGTCTCGCCCGACGGGAAACGGCAGGAGGGCCGCTGCTTCGCGACCCCGTACGCGGAGTCCGCCGCCGCCTTCTCGCCCGACGGACGCTGGATGGCGTACGTCTCGGATGAATCCGGCCGCCAGGAGGTTTACGTGCGCCCCGTTTCGGGGGCCGGCGGACGGATCAAGATCTCGAACGAGGGAGGAGCCGAACCGGTGTGGACGCGCGGCGGACGCGAGCTCCTCTATCGGCAGGGAGACCAGTTCCTGTCCGTAGACGTCCGGACGGAGCCCGGCCTCGCCGCCGGCGCTCCCCAACTTCTCTTCTCGGGCGACTACCGTCGCGGCGGGAGAGAGGATGGGCCGTTCGGGTACGCCGTCTCGGCGGATGGAAACACGATCTACGCCGTTCGCGAGCTCCCGCCTCCGGAGGTGGAGCGTCACCTCGCTGTCGTGACGAACTGGCTGGAATCGAATCCAGCCGCGGGCGCGCCGAAGTGACCGACACGCCTCTCCGCAAGATCCTCCACGTGGACATGGACGCGTTCTATGCGTCCGTCGAGCAGCGCGATGACCCCAGTCTCAAGGGACGCCCGGTCGCCGTCGGCGGCAGCCCGGAGAGCCGCGGTGTCGTCGCCGCAGCGTCCTACGAGGCGCGCGCGTTCGGCGTGAGGTCCGCGCTTCCGATGTCGCGGGCGGTGCGGCTCTGCCCGCATCTCGTCATCGTGCGCCCGGACTTCGCGAAGTACGGCGAGGCGTCGCGCCAGGTGTTCACGATCTTTCGCGAGGTCACGCCGCTCGTCCAGCCGCTCTCGCTCGACGAGGCCTTCCTCGACGTCACCGAGAACGCGTGGGGCGAGCCCCTCGCCGTCAACGTCGCGCGCCGGATCAAGGCGCGGATCCGCGAGGAAACGCATCTCACCGCCTCCGCCGGCGTCGCGCCGAACAAGTTCCTCGCGAAGATCGCTTCCGGCTGGAAGAAGCCGGACGGCCTGACCGTCATCTCGCCCGATCGCATCGAGAGCTTCCTCCAGCGGCAGCCGGTGGACGCCCTGTGGGGTGTCGGGCCGGTCACCGCGGGAAAGCTCCGCGCGAAAGGGATCCTGCGGCTCGTGGACGTCCGGACGGCCGACGAGGAGACGCTCCGGCAGGCCGTCGGAAGCTGGGCCGAGGGACTCCGCCGGCTCGCTTTCGGCGAAGACGATCGGCCGGTCGAGCCGAACCAGGAGCGCAAGTCCATCGGCTGCGAGGAGACGTTCGCGAAGGACCTCGAGGACCGGGAAGAGATCCGCCGCGAGCTCGAAGCGCTCGCGCGACACGCCGCGGCCGCGCTCGCCCGCAAACGGCTGTGCGCGCGGACGGTGGTGCTGAAAATGCGCTACTCGAACTTCGAGACCATCACGCGGAGCGAAACTCGGGAGCCGGCGACGGCCTCGGTCGAGGAGATCACAGCGAGAACGCTCGCGCTCCTCGACAAGACCGAGGCGGGGCAGCGGCGCGTCCGGCTCCTCGGCGCCTCGCTCCACGGGCTCGTTGCGGAAACGGCGGCGGTGGCCGAAGCGTCTCCCGAGCCGGAAGCGGCGCCGCCGCAGCTCGACCTTCCTGTCTCCGGATGACCGCCCGGCCCTTCCGGATCGCGGTGCCCGACGAGGTCCTCGCCGACCTGCGCGAGCGGATCGCACGGACGCGGTGGCCCGACGAGATCGCACACAGCGGCTGGGACTACGGGACCAATCGCGCGTACCTCAAAGAGCTCCTCGAGTACTGGCGCAACGGGTTCGACTGGCGCGCGCAGGAGAGCCGCCTGAACTCCTTCTCTCACTTCCTCGCAGCAGTGGACGGCCTGGACCTCCACTTCGTCCACGAGCGGGGGCGCGGATCCGACCCGATGCCCCTCGTTGCGGTGCACGGCTGGCCGAGCACGTTCTTCGAGATGTCGAAGCTCGTACCTCTCCTGACCGACCCGGCCGCGCACGGCGGGGACCCGCGCGACTCGTTCGATGTCGTCGTGCCGTCGCTGCCGGGCTGCGGTTTCTCGGAGCGCCCCCGCGCGAGCGGCATGCACAAGACCCGGATGGCCGAGCTCTTCGCCAGACTGATGTCCGAGACTCTCGGTTACGGCCGGTTCGCGGCGCGCGGCGGCGACATCGGCGCGGGTGTCGTCGCGCGCCTCGCGATGGACTTCCCGGAACGGGTCATCGGGCTGCACGTCTCCGACGTCGTGCGGCCCTACCTCGGACCGGGGGCCCGCATCTTCACCGATGCGGAGCGGCAGTTCTTCGAGGAGGAGCGCCTCTGGATGGAGCGGGAGGGCGCGTACGACTACATCCAGGCGACGAAGCCGCAGACGCTCGGGTACGGCCTGAACGACTCGCCCGCCGGGCTCGCCGCCTGGATCCTCGAGAAGTATCGGAGCTGGAGCGACTGCGGCGGCGACGTCGAGCGGCGGTTCTCCAAGGATGAGATCCTCACGCAGCTGACGCTGTACTGGGTGACCGAGACGATCAACTCGGCGAACCGGCTCTACTACGAGAGAAACCGGCACCCGCGGGCGCTCGGCCCCGATGACCGCGTGCGCGTTCCGACGGCTGTGGCAATTTTTCCGGCCGACATCGACAAGCCCCCACGCGAGTGGGGCGAGCGCGTCTACGACGTCACTCGTTGGACCGTGATGCCGCGCGGCGGCCACTTCGCCGCCCTCGAAGAGCCCGAGCTCCTGGCGCGCGACATCCGCGAGTTCTTCCGCCCCCTGCGCGAGCGCGTGAACTAGGGTCTGACCTGAATTCCTGCGCAAAGGGTCAGGGCTGAATTGGGGTCAGGCCTGAATTGGGGTCAGGCCTGAATTCCTGCGTGAGTGTCAGGGCTGACTCAGGGAAGAGTGAGTTAGCCCCGGTTTTGGGTAGCCGATTCAGAGATTCAGGCCTGACCCGGACGCAGAGATTCAGGCCTGACCCGAAATTACTTCCGAGCGGATCAACTGAACCGGGGAGTTACTTCAGCCACCGCGCGAGCCAGCCCAGGACTTCGCCGTACCAGTGCTTCGAGTTCTGGCCCTTCAGGATCCAGTGGTTCTCGTCGGGGTAGTACACGAGGCGCGCGGGAACGCCCTTCGCCGTCAGGGCGCCGTAGAGCTCGAGACCCTGCGTCACCGGAACGCGGAAGTCGCGCTCGCCATGGAGAACGAGCATCGGCGTGTTGAAGTTCTTTGCGAAACGGTTCGGGCTCCAGCGTTCGATGTTCTCCACGCTTGTGTGGGGATACCCGCCGTACGAGTGCTGCCGCCCGTAGTACGTGTCGGACGCCGACTGCCCGAGGAGGTCGTACACGCCCGCGTGCGAGACGAGCGTCTTGAAACGGTCGGTGTGTCCCTCGATCCAGTTCACGAGGAACCCGCCGTAGGAACCGCCCGCCGCCGCCATCCGCTTCTCGTCCACCCATCCCTTCGCGATCAGGAAGTCGGTCGCCTTCATGACGTCGGTGAACGGCTTGTCGGGGTGGGCGCCGAGGATCGACTCCACCCACTTCTGTCCGAACGAAGACGACCCGTGAAAGTTGACCATCGGCACGACGTACCCGGGCGCCGCGAACGCCTGCGGGTTCCAGCGGAAGCTGAAGCCGTCGCCGAAAGTCCCCACCGGCCCGCCGTGAACGAGGTGGACGAGCGGGTACTTCTTCTTCGCGTCGAAACCCGGCGGGTAGACGACGAACATCTGGACCGTGTCTCCGTCCGCGCCCGCGAACGTGAGGTCCTCGACCTTCCCCCATGCGATGCGGCCGACGAGCTCGTCGTTGACGTGCGTGAGCGCCCGGAAGCCGGACCCGTCGAGGCGCACGACAGCGAGCTCCGGCGGCTGCGAGATCGCATGGTGCTGGAAGACGATCTGCCCGTCGGAAGCGATCTCCGCGCCGGCCGTCGTCCCGCCGCGGTGGACCGTCCTCACGTCTCCTCCACCGACCGGGACCGAGTAGAGGTTCGTGCGCGCACGAGACTCGCCGTGGAACACGATCGTGCGGCCGTCGGGCGACCACGCCCATCCGCCCGCCGAGACGTCCATCGGCTCGGTGAGAATCCGGCGCTCCCCGCCCGCCTTGTCCATGACGGCGAGCCGCGTCCAGTCGGGCCAACCGTCGGCCTTCGACTCGACGCCGTACGCGATCCACTTCCCGTCGGGTGAGAAGACGGGATCGCCGTCGGACGCGGGATTGGATGCCGTGAGGTTCTTCACCGTGCCACCCGCCGTCGGGACGAGGAACACGTCGGTGTTCAGCTTGCGGTAGGGCTCCGGCGTCCCGTTCGCCTCGAACGCGATCGACGCGCCGTCGGGAGAGACGTCGAAGCTGCCGGTCCCTTCCTGGAGGCTGAAGAGCAGCTTCGAACCAGGAAGGAGATCCGTGACCTTCTTCGTGCCGACGTCCACGACGAAGATGTGCGGGAACTCGTTGTCGGTCAGCCAGCGGTCCCAGAACCGGAAGAGGCGGTTCTCCGTGACCCGCGCCTTGACCTTGTTCTTCTCGCGCGCCTCGAGCGCCTTCTTCGTATCCGCGGGCGCCTCGGAGCCGGCGATCACGTGCGAGACGAACGCGATGCGCTTCCCGTCCGGCAGCCACTTCGGGTTCGTCACGCCGATCGGCATCTCGGTCAGCCGCTCCGGCTCTCCGCCGTCCACCGAGATGACGTAGAGCTGGTTCACCTTGTCGTCGTCGCGCTTCGACGTGAAGGCGATGCGCTTTCCGTCGGGGCTCCAGGCGGGCGACCCGTCGGACGCCTTGTTGGTCGTGAGCCGTCGGGGCGTCCCGCCCGCCAGCGGAACGATCCAAACGTCGCCGTTGCCGCGGTTCTCCTCCATGTCGTACACGGAGACGGTGTACGCGACGGTCTTCCCGTCGGGCGAGAGCGCAGGGGTACCGACGCGCTGCACCGCCCACATGTCGTCCACGGTAAGCGGCTTCTTGTCGGCCGCTTCGAGGGAAAGGGCCCACGACAGGGCCGCGAGCAGGACCGCGACGCGACGAGCGCGCATCGTCAACCTCCGAGCAGTTTCTGTTTCCGGAGGAAGTCGAGAATCGCCGCGTTGAGCTCCTGCGGCTTCTCCAGCATCAGAAAGTGGCCCGTGCCCTCGATCACCCGGTAGTCGACCTGGGGCGAGAGCTTCCGCACGTACTCGACGTACGCCGGAGTCCAGTATTCGGACTTTGCGTTCAGGACGAGGAGAGGGACGCCGATCGGATCGTCTTTCCAGATCTCCGGATCCCGCATTCCCTCGAAGGAGCCGACCATGACGTGCTGCGGCGTCGCAAGAGTCGTGGCGAGCGTCGCGTCCCGCAGAGCCTCGGTTCCCGGGTTCGTGAACATCGAGGCGATGAACTTCCCTGCGAGGTCCTTGTACCCCGGCTTCCGGAGCTCCGCGATCAGCGGATCGAGCATTCCGGAGTACATGTTCTGCAGAGCGCCGTCCACCGAGACGAGAGCGAGGGTCTTGCCCGGATAGTGGCGGTGGAACTGCCGGATGATCGGCGTCCCCATGCTGTGACCGACGAGAACCGCCTTGTCGACTCCGGCGTCGAGCATCACCGCCTCGACCGCCCCCGCGAAGAAACTCATCGAGTAGGCGGTCTCGGGCTTGTCGCTCGCGCCGTGACCGGGCAGGTCGAGCGCGATCACCCGGGCGCGCTTCGCGAGCTCGGGGACCTGGAACCTCCAGACGCTCGCGTCGCCGGTCCACCCGTGCACGAGCACGATCGCTTCCCGGCCCGATCCGACGCTCTCGTAACGGACGCGGTTCCCGTCGTACGTGGCGAACTTCGAAGACGCGGCCGGCGCGGCTGCGGCCGGTGCGGCCTCGGGGGAAGCGGCCGCGGGCGACTGTGTCCCCGACGAGCATCCGGCTGCGCCGAGGAGCGCGACGAGGCCTGTCGCGAGGAGGCTAAGGGCTGCGAAAGCCCCCCTCGATATGCGAGTCGTCGCAGAACGGCTTGGTCTTTGACAATCCGCAGCGGCACAGCCGATAGGAAGTAGTCGTTTCACAAATCCTCCCGTCGGAATAGGTCAACGTCGGGGCGCCCGCGACCTGGTACGGGCCGTCCCGCTCGACTCGGATTACCGTCGCCTCTTCGACCGTCGCGGGACCCGTCGAGGCCGTCGCCGTCAACGGGTCGGCCGTCTCGGTTCCGATGAACCCGCACTCCGCGTGGCTCTTGTCGCAGTAGGGCTTGTTTGCCGATTTGCCGCAACGGCAGAGCGAGTAAGCCGGCTTCAAATCGTAAGGCGTGCCGTCCGCGGCCTCGAGAGGGACGCCGCCTTCGACCCGGTAGGGCCCGTTCGGGCGAACGGTGATCGTTCCCTTCGCTTCCGGCATGATCGGCGGCGAGATCATGACAGATTCGCGCGCCGCCGCTCTCCTCACCGCCGCGTGGGTCTTCGCGGCGGGCTGTACGGCATCCGGTCCCCGAGCGGATCCGCCGCGGGGGCGCCAGTCGGCTCACTCGGAGTCCGGAACGCCGTACCTCCTCTACCTTCCCGCGGACCACGAGAAGGAATCCGCATGGCCCCTGATCCTCTTCCTGCACGGAGGCGGCGAGCGCGGGGACGATCTCTCGCTCGTCCGGCGTGAGGGCCTTCCGCGGATCCTCGAGCACCTTCCGGATTTTCCGTTCGTCGTCGTCTCGCCGCAGGAAACGAAGTCGCGACGCTGGACTTCCGATGAGCTCCTGAAGCTAGTCGACGACACCGTCGCGAAGTACCGCGTGGACCGAACCCGCGTCTACGCAACGGGGCTCTCTTCCGGCGCGGCTGCCGCGCTCGAGCTCGCCGCGGCGCACCCGGGTCGGATCGCCGCCGTCGCGGTCGCGTCTCCGAACCGCCTGCCGAAGGACGTCTGCCGGTTGAAGCCCGTCCCGGTCTGGATGTTCCACAACTCCGGCGATCCGCGGATCCCGGCGAGCCGGATCCGACGCTTCGAGCGATCGATCGCCGGATGCGGAGGCCGCGTCCGCGTCACCCTGTACGACCGCGGGCGCCACGACTCGTGGACGGAGACTTACGACCGGCGGGACCTCTACGAGTGGTTCCGGACCCACCGGACGCCCCGAGATTCTTCGTGAGCAGGAAACGGCCGCGGTCGTCGTAGCCCTGTCGGCGGTAGAGAGCGTGAGCCTCCGGGTTGGAGCGCTCGACCTCGAGGTGAATCGCCCGCGCGCCCGATGCCGCGGCGGCGCGCTCCGCCAGGGCGAGCGCCTTCGAGCCGAGGCCCCGGCCGCGCTCCTCCGGAAGCAGGTAGATCTCGTCCACGAATGCCGTCTTCCCGCCGTACTCGAGGCTGTAAGCGAGCGTGACGAGGACGTACCCGATCGGCTTCGAGCGGCGCTCGACGATCCACACCCACCCCCGGCCGGGATCGCGGAGGAGCGCGACGAGCGCCGCGCGGGCGGCGCGCCGGTCGAAGGGATAGCCCTCCTCCCGATAGAACGCGTCGACGAGGTCGAGGAGCGGCGACGTATCCGCCGGCCGGGCCGGGCGGAACGCGCGCGGAAGCTTCATGAAGAAATCATAGGCGCGAGGCTCCGGCCGCGCGGAACACTAGAATCCTCGCGTGATCGCCGCGCTCCTTCTCGCCACCTCGGTGGTCCTCGGCAAGCCCGCCCCGGCGTGGCCGGCGCTCGAGTGGGTCCAGGGCGGCCCTCTCACCCTCGAGGGGCTTCGGGGAAAGGTCGTCCTCGTCCGCTTCTTCACGGATCCGGCCTGCCCGTACTGCAGCGCGACGGCCCCGGCGTTGAACGAATTCTCGAAGGAGTTCGCCGGACGCGGCCTCGTCGTCGTGGGCTTCTATACGCCAAAGCCCGCCCCGCGCGAGACCACCGCCGCGCACGTGGCGGGTGTAGCGCGGAAGTACGGCTTCACCTTTCCCGTCGCCGTGGACGACGAGTGGAAGGCGCTCCGCCGCCTCTGGCTCGACCGCGCGGACAGCGGCTGGACGTCGGCTTCCCTTCTCATCGACCGCAAGGGCGTCGTCCGGCACGTCCACCCGGGCGGCGTTTTCGCCAAAGACTCCGAGGATCGCGAGGCGCGCCGCGGTTACGTCGAGATGCGCGAGGGGATCGAAGCCCTTCTCACGGAAAAGGAGACTCCATGACCACAGCGCGCAAGGCTTTCGTTGTCATCCTCGCCATCGGCCTGACGACAGGCGCCGGCGGAGAAACCCGCCACGACGCCGACGTGCTCGTCGCGCTCGGCGCCGGCGTCGCGGGCTCGTGGGAGACCGAGTTCGACTTCGCCAATAACGAGTCGTTGCCGCTCTCCGTTTTCGCCGGCGAGCAGCCGCACGAGTTCGTCTGCGTGACCTCCCCGTGCGGAATCGCTTTCGCGACGCTTCCCCGCACCGGGTCCGCCCGGATCGTCGCGACGCCGGCGGACTTCGGCCGCTTCAGCGGGCGTCTCTTCGTCGGCGCCCATGACGCCGAGGAGCTTCCGGCGGTCCGCGCCCGCGTCGTCAACCGGGCGCGCCCGTCCCAGGCGATCGAGCTCCCGCTCTTCCGCCGCTCGACGCTCGTCGCGCTCGACCCGCGCGTGCTCGCCTTCCCGTCGGCCGTGCGCATCGCAGGAGCCCACACGAACCTCTTCGTCTCCGAGATCGAGCTCGTGAACGGGTTGACCGTCCTCGTCGAGGTCTACTCCCCCTCCGGAGAGCAGCTCGGCCAGCGCACGATCGCGCTCGCGCCCGGTGAAACGGTCTTCCTTCAGGACGTCCTCGCGACGCTCGGCATCACGCAGCTTTCGGAGGGCCAGATCCGCGTCACGAAGAGCTCCGGCGCCGGAAAGATGTGGGGCTTGACCGCAACCGTGTACGACGACGGCCGCGTCAGCGTCGCGACGGGAAAGCACCCCTAGGGGGTCAGGTCTCCACCTGACACTTTCCGACAAGAAAGCCTGACATTAGAGGGCCGGGCTCAAGGTGGAAAGGTAAGACGCAATGTCGTACGTCGTCGTTTCGAGCGGGCGGAGGGGAGCGTCGGTGCTTACGTCCCGGACCTGCCCGGCTGCGTCGCCGTCGGTAAGACCAAGGAAGAGTTGACCCGGTTGATCCGGTCAGCGATCGCGATGCATCTGGAAGCGATGAGAGAAGAGGGGCTGCCGATTCCGGAGCCCGCTTCCACCGTTGAATCGATCGAGGTCCAGAGACTCACCGCAGCTTCTTCCACGTCCACTCCTCGAACGCGGGCTTTCCTTTCTTCGTCCCCTCCACGCGCGCGTGGAGCGAGCCGTCGGGCGTCAGCCGGTAGATGACCCGGGTCGGGAAGTCGTGCTCGCGGTTCTCGAAGACGGCGCGGTTTCCGCCCGACTCGACGAGCGGGAACGGCGTCGCGGGCGCGCCCCTCGGGCTCGCGAGATAGACGATCCCCTTCGGCGTCGCCTCGATCCGGAGAAACTCGAAGAACGCCGGCTTGCCCGGCGCGACGTCGCGGTGCAGCCCGAGCATCAAGCCGCCGGCGGGCGTCGTCCAGTGTTCCTCCATCGCGACGCCGGCCTCCTCACCGGTCCACGTTCCGGCGAGGAACGCGACCGGCTCGAGAGACGCCGGCTGCGCGCCCGCGAACGCGGCGGCGAGGAGCGCCGCGGCGGCAGAGAGAGTCGCTCGCGTCACTGGAGGTCGTAGACGGGCATCGCCTTGCCCTGAAGGTATTTGTCGAACCAGTTCACGATGTGCCGCAGCCGCTCGACGCGGTGAGACGGCATCCCCGAACGCGAGAGCTCGTGGTTCTCGCCCGGGAACGTCACCATGGCCGTCGGCTTCTTCTCCGCCTTGAGCGCGCGGAACATCGCGGCGCCCCCCTGCCACAGCGGCGTGCGCCAGTCCTCCTCCCCTTCGATGAAGAGGATCGGGGTCTTGATCTTGTCCACGTATCGCACCGGCGAGCGGGCGAGAAACTCCTCCGGGTCCTGGTAGGGGTTCTTTCGGAACCAGGACGGCGTGAAGAGCGTGAAGTCGGCGCTGTACCAGAAGGAAATCCAGTCGGCGACGGACCGCTGTGACACCGCCGCCGCGAAACGGTCGGTCTGCGTGACGGTCCAGTTCGTGAGAAGCCCCCCGCCGCTTCCGCCGGTGACGCCGAGCTTCTTCTCGTCCACGTAGCCCCGCTTCAGCACCTCGTCGACGCCCGCCATGATGTCCTTGTAGTCGTCGCCCGGGTACTTGTACTGGATGACGTTCGCGAAGTCCTGGCCGTAGGAGGTCGAGCCGCGCGGGTTCGTGTAGAGAACGACGTATCCCTTCGCCGCCATCCAGAGGAACTCGTGCGTGAAGATGTGGCCGTACGCGGTGTGCGGGCCGCCGTGGATCTGCACGATGAACGGGTACTTCCTCCCGGCCTGGAATCCGGGCGGCTTGATGATCCACCCGTTGATCTTCTTTCCGTCGAAGCTGTCGTACCAGATCTCCTCCGCCTTCGGCAGGTCGAGCTGCGCGAAAAGCGCTTCGTTCACGCGCGTCAGACGCGTGAGCTTCCGGGTGGCCGCGTCGAGGAGGTAGATGTCCCCGATCTCGTTCGCGTCGCCGATCGCAAGGGCGAGCTTCGTCGCGTCGGGCGTCGCGGTGTAACCGAAGACGTCGTGGTCGCCCGTCGTGAGCGGCGAGATCTTCCGCGAGGCGACGTCGACTTTGACGAGGTTCGAGCGCCCCTTCTCCGTCGTGACGAGAAGAACGGAGCGGCCATCGCGGGTCCAGATGGGCGAGCTCGGGGCGCCGCCGCGGGGCGGACGCTGATCGCCGGCGAGGATGCTCCCCATCTCGTTGTCGTAGTCGGCCGTCAGGCTCGCCGCCTTTCCGTTCGCGAAAACGAAGAGGTCCGACTGCGTGTGCGACTGGCGAGCGGCCGGGTTCACGGAGCCGGTGAAGGCGAACCGCGTGCCGTCGGGCGACGGCGCCGAGTCGTTGATCGGGCCGTCGATGTCCGCGACCACTTTGATGTCGCCCCCGGCGGCCGGAACGAAGTAGAGGTTTGCGTCCGGGTTGTCGTAGTAAGGCTCGTCGACGCGGTCGGACGTGAAATAGATCTTCGAGCCGTCGGCGCTCCACGCGAGGTCCCCCTCATCGTAGCGGCCGGACGTCAGCCGCTTCGCCTCGACGGGCGAGGTGGCGCTCTCGGCGAACGGCACGGTCCAGATGTGGGAGTGCCGCGCCGGGTCGAGCCATCCCTGGTTGTTGAACCGGTACACCGCCCGCGTAACGACGCGCGGCTTGTTGCGCTCGTCGCGCTCCTTCTTCTCGATCTCCGCCGGGCTCTTCGGGCCGGCCTTCTTTTCCGCGAGGTCCTCGTCGGAGGTCGTGCTCGTGAAGGCGATCGTCTTTGCGTCCGGCGACCAGTGAGGCGCGCCCGCGCCTTTCGGCAGGTCCGTGACCTTGCGGGCCTCGCCGCCCGACAGCGGAAGGTAGTGGATCTGCGGCCGGTCCTTCTCGCCCGGCGCCCGCACGAAGGCGAGCGTGCGGCCATCCGGCGACCAGCGCGGCGCCGAGTCGCGCGGTCCCGCCGTCAACCGCCGCGGCGCCGCCGATCCCGACGTGCCGACCGTCCAGAGGCTCGTCTCGTAGCGGTCCTCCTTCTCGTTCACCGTGACGAGGACGTAAGCCACCTCCCGGCCGTCGGGCGAGATCTGCGGGTCCGCGACCCACTGGAACTTGAGGATGTCGGTCTCCGTGATCGGGCGGCGGTCGGCGGCGGCGAGGAAGCCGTTCCCGACGACGAGTAAGAGGATCACGGCGAGCCCGCGGGGGATCATCGTGCGCATGCTTTCCTCCGGTTTTCGGTGTCGCATTATTTCCGAAACGCCGGCTCGCGGATAATCGGCGCGTGACCGAAGCCCTCCAGGACACCTACGCGCCGAACAACCGCTGCTTCGGTTGCGGGCCGGCGAACGAGAAGGGGCTCCGGATCAAAAGCCGCGTCGAAGGGGATGAAGTCGTTGCGGAGTGGCGGCCCGAACCGCACCACCAGGCGTTCGAGGGGATCCTGAACGGCGGCATCTGCGGCGCGCTCCTCGACTGTCACAGCAACTGGACGGCGGCGCATCACCTGATGAAGAAGGCGGGCGCCGACTCGCCTCCCTGCACCGTCACGGCAGACTTCCACGTCGTTCTGAAGCGCCCGACTCCGATGGATGCGCCGCTCCACCTGCGCGCCCACGTCGTCGAGTCCACCGACGATCGCGCCGTCGTCGAGGCAACGCTCGAGGCGAACGGGAAGGTGACGGCGACGTGCCGCGGCACGTTCGTCGCGGTCAAGGAAGGGCACCCGGCGTACCACCGCTGGTAGCCGGGCGTTTCTAAAGAACCTTTCGCAAGTCCTCTCGCGTCAGTTCGCAGTCTCGGAGGATTCGGGCGAGAAGCCCGGGCCCAATGGTCTCGCCCGAGTGAGACGGAACTACGGTCGCGCGTCCGTCCGAATGACGGAGGAAGTGGTGACTGCCGCGCGTCCGAACGATTTCGAAGCCGAGCCTCCCGAAAGCTGTCAGTAGCTGCTTGCCCGTGAGGCTCGGCAGCCGGGTCACCGGGCGATCGTCAGCCTCTGGACGCCCACGAACTCGAGATCCTCGACCTCTTCTCCCTGCACCTCGAGGCAGAGCTCGGCCGCTTCTCGGATCCGTTCCATGAGCTCATCGAGAGACCGGGCCTGCGTGTGGCACCCTTTGAGGGAGGGTACGGAGGCGACGTAGGAACCCTCGCGGTCCCGTTCGACGAGGACGCTCAGCTCTCTCTTCATGGATTGCTTCCGGATTGTACCGCCACGATCGGCGATTACCGCACGGGCCGCTTCCGCCCGATCACTTCCTCGAGCCACCCTCCGACCCGCTTCTCCATCTCGGCGAAGCTCGGCGCAACGAAGAGCACCTTCTGGTAGCTCGTCGGGTCGTAGGCCGTCCGTGCGATCTCCGCGATGTCGAACGGCTCGAGGCGGGACTGCGACTCGAACGCGCCGAGCTCGCCGAACGATGAGAGCAGGCCCGCGCCGTACGCCTTGACGTCGCTCCCCTCGCGCGCGACCCCGAACTCGAGCGTGTACCAGTAGACCCGTTCGAGCTCCTTCAGCGTCGCCTCGTCGGCGTCGAGCGCCGCCTCGCCGAAGAGTCGCGTCAGGCGGACAATCTCCGGTCGGAAGAAGCTCGTCGCATGGCCGACGAGCTCGTGGACGACGTCGGGCTCCGGCGTGTAGAGCGGCATCGAGTGGTGGCGGATGTACTGCGTCGAGAGAAACACGCCGCGGCCGAGGGAGCAGAGGAATCCGCGCGCCGAGATCAGGCCCGCGACGGGCAGCATCTCGATGCCGGGGCTCCGAACGAGGTCCTCGTTGACCTCCGCGAGTTGCGGGATCGAGCGCTGGTCGAGGTCGAGCTCCGCGGCGCCCTGCCGCCACTCCGAGACCGCGTTCGACGCGTGGAGCGGGACGAGGTGCTCCCACACGGTGCGCCACACGGAGTGCTCCTCGTCGGTGTAGTCGACGACCGGCGGCGGGTCGCCGGGTCGGTAGTCGAGCGCGAGTCGCGCGATCTCGTTGCGCCGGCGCCGGTAGACCGGGTCCCGGAAACCGGGGTGGTCCGGATCGAGAGGGACGAGCTCCTCCTCGCCGCCCGCGTGCCGTTCGTCCATGGGACATTCTAGGGTCAGGCCTGAATCTCTGCGTGAGGGGTCAGGCCTGAATTCAGCCATGGCACCACGCAAGGATTCAGGCCTGACCCCATCCGATAATCCACCCGATGAAGCGCCTTCTGCTCGTGCTCGTCGCAGCCGTCCTGATGCCGCCCATGCCGGCCGCAGCGGCGAAGGGCCGGACCGAGAAGCGCTCGATCGTCTCCGACGGAAAGAAGCGGATCTACTACCGGTACGTGCCTTCCGGCATCACGGCGGCGCGGCCGGCGCCGCTTCTGCTCACCCTGCACGGCTCGGGCGGCAACGGCTGGTCACTCGTCTACAAGTGGAGAAAGTTTGCCGAGAAGGAAGGGATCGTCCTCGTCGGCCCCGACTCGACGAACTCCGAGATCTGGAACATCGACAACGACGGCCCGGCGTTCCTCCACGACCTCGTCGAGGAAACGCGGCGCGACCTGCCGATCGACGGCCGCCGGATATACCTCTTCGGTCACTCGGGGGGCGCGGTCTTCGCCATCGAGATCGCCGCCCTCGAGTCGGAGTACTTCGCCGCGGCGGCCGTGCACGCGGGCGCCCTCGAAAGCCAGTACCACTCCGTCTTCCAGTACGCGAGCCGCAAGACTCCGATCTACCTCATCGTCGGGACGCGGGACATTTTGTTCCCGCTCCCGAGCGTGCGGGCGACACGCGATGCTCTCGTCGAGCGCGGCTTTCCGGTCGAGCTACGGGAGATCTGGAACCACGACCACAACTACTACGTACGGTCGGGGAAGATCAACCGGTACTCGTGGGAGTTCCTCTCACGCCACGCTCTGCCCGGCGACCCGAAGTACAAGCAGTACCGGCGGTGAACACGGGTCTCCAAAAAGGGGACAGATTTATTTTTCGCCCGCTCGTGCCTCAGCTGGCTGAGAAAATAAATCTGTCCCCTTTTCCGGCTTGACCCCTACTGGCCTCCGCGCAGCAGGTCGATGTTGCCGTTGCTGTTCGTGAGCGTGAGCGCGCAGCGGCCGTCGCCGATCTTTCCGTTCAACGACTCGCCGCCGACAGCGCCCGAGACGCCGACGGGAAGCTGCGTGCTGATTTTGCCGAACGAGGTCCGTGCCGCAACCGTGTAGCCGGCGCCCTCCGCCAGGTGGACCCGGATCGGCGCGAACGACGTTTTGACGGCGAGCTTCGTGCAGCCGGACGGCAACCCGGTCACGTCGACCGCCCCGTTCTGGTTCGTCACCTCCACGCTTCCGCGGGCGCCGTGCACGGTCACCGCGGCGAACGAGGTCCGCGCGTCGACGGTGCCCTGGATTTCGGACGCCTTGATGGCCCCGTTCGAGTTCTCCGCCAGGAGGTTGCCCTGGACGCGGGTGACGTCGAGCAGGCCGAAGCTCGTCTTGATCGTCGCCGGGCCCCGGATGTCGAGGAGCGAGACGCCGCCGTTGTCCGACGACACCTTCGCGCTCCCGTGGATCCGGTTGAGGGTCACCTTCCCGAAGCCGGTCCGGACGTCCGCGGACCCTCCGATGTCGATGAGGCTCACGGCGGCGTTCGAGTTCACGGCCGTGACGTTCCCCTTGATGTCCGCGGCGTCGATGGAGCCGAAGCTCGTCGTCAGGATGGCGCCGCCCCGGATCCCGCGGACGCCGATCTTCCCGTTCGAGTTCTCGATGTCCACGCCCTCGGCCTCCGTGATGTCGACGGCGCCGAAGGTGTTCCGGACGGTGACCGTCTTCCCCGCGCGGACACCGTTCACGCGCGAGTTCGTTCCGGTGCAGGTGACGGCGCCCTTCACGTCTACGAAGCGGATCCCGGCGAACGAGCTCGCGAGGTCCGCGTTCCCGCCGACGTTTGCCACGTCGACCGAGCCGTTGTTGTTGCGGACGGCCACGTCCCCGGCGATGTTCGTCACCTTGACGTTCCCGAACGACGACGTGACGTCGGCCGAGCTCACCCCCTCGAGCACGACGTTTCCGTTGCTGTTGGAGACGCGGCTCCTTCCCGCCCGCAGGACCGAAACGCCGCCAAACCGGTTCGAGAGGTCGAGAGCGCCCTTCAGGTCGGCGACCGTGACGCCGCCGTTGCCGTTCACGACGGTCGCCTCCCCCTCGTGGTCATTCAGGTCGATCTTGCCGAAGGAGTTCTCGAGGCGCAGCGACCCTCTCCCCTGTCGGAAGGCGATCGAGCCGTTCGAGTTCTTGACGTCGGCGGCCGCCTTCAACGCCTCGACGTCGACGCTCCCGAACTTGTTGCGGGCCTCGAGCGGCGCCGTCTCGGGCATCACGATGTCGTAGTCGACGGAGTACGAGACGAAGCCGCGCCCCGTGAAGCTCCACCGCTTCTCGGGATAGCGGGTCACGACGGACACTCCCGACGCGGACTCCGACACCTCGATGCGGATTTCCTCGGCGAAGCGCGCCGCGCCCTCCTGGTCCGACGAGGAGACGCGGATCTGTGCCCGGATCGTCGCCTGTGGTTCGCGGTGCGTGCGAACGCGGAGCATGCCGTGCGAGTGCTCGACGCGAAGTTTCTGCCCGGCCTTCAACGCGACCGTCTTCTCGAAGGACTTCTTGAACTCCTCCCGGTCCGACGACTCCGCGAGCCCGGCCGCCGCCAGGAGAGCGATCAGGAGCGCGGTCAGCCCCGTGTTTCTCGCCCGTCTCTTGTTTCCCGTCCCGTTGCTTTTCATGAGCTGGCCCCTTTCATCACGTCGCGCAGCGTCCGCTGTTTCTCGGCGTACATCCCGAGCAGCTGGCGGCGCAGGTGGGTGTTGTATCGGTTGAGGCGGATCTCACCGGAGAGGTCCGCGATGGCGCTGTCGAGCAGGGAGAGTTTCTCCCGGTAGGAGAGGAGGAGCGGCGACGCCTCCGCGGAGTCGAGCCGCGGCAGCGCGAGCTTCGAGAGAGTGTCGATCGAGCGGACGTACTCGGCCTCGCTGCGCTCGACGTCGTCGAGAGCGAGGTCGGTCAGGAGCGGGTCCCTCGGCAGCGGCCGCACGCCGAAGATCTGCCTGTCGCCGAGGCTCGGCCGGAAGACCTGGAGCCCGACGAAAGAGACGAGGAAGAGCGTCGCGATCGCCGCGATCGGCAGCCACGCGGGCCACGCCCGAGCGCGGCGCGGAGCCGGCTCGGCCGCCGCCGGCGCCTTCGGAGCGAATGCCTCGCGCGCGAGCGACTCGCGGATCCGCGGCCACAACTCCGGGCTGTCCCAGCTCTTCCTGAGTCCCGGCGCCGCCGCCGAGATCTCGTCGAACGCGTTCAGCCGTTCCGCGCACCGCGCGCAGGCCGCCGCGTGCTTGCGCGCCACGGCGAGCGCCGCCGCGTCTGCGCTCTCGAGCGCCGCGTCGAGCTGGCGGCAGTTCGCGTTCATGGCCGCGCCATCCGCGCCGACGTCGCCGGAGCGAGCCAGCGCTGGAGCCTCTTCTTCGCGCCGAAGAGAAACGTCTTCGACGTCCCCTCCGGGATCCCGAGGATGCGCGAGATCTCCCCGTGGCTGAAGCCCTCGACCTCGAACAGGAGGAACACGGCGCGGTGCTTCGGATTGAGGCGCCCGACGGCGGTCTCGAGCGCGAGGCGCAGCGGATGATCGGCGCCGGCCGGTGCGGCGAGAGGAGTCGCGTCGGCGGCGTCGAGCGACGGTCCGGCGGGACGGCTGCCGCGGCGACGCAAGGCGTCGTAGCAGGTGTTGACGAGCACGCGGTAGGCCCACGTCGAGAAGGCGGCGCCGCCGCGGAACGTCTTCGCTCCGCGGTAGATCTTCAGGAACGCCTCCTGAACGGCGTCCTCGGCGTCGGCGACGTCGTGGAGCAGGTTCCGCGCGATCGATTTCATTCGTGCCGCATGCCTCTCGTAGAGCTCCTCGAACGCCCGCAGGTCCCCCGCGCGACACCCTTCGAGGAGCGCTTCGTCCGTTCCGCCGGGAGGGGTCGGGGGTTCCGGCTCGTCCAGGCTGACCTCCTTGTGCGCCGTGAAGTTAAGCAGATCGTGTCCGCCTCCCGTCACTCACTTCGACGCACGGAGAACCCCTGCCGTTTGAAATGAATGGGGCCCCATCTCCATTACCCACTCCGCCGCCGTAAAGTGGCAAGTGGAGATCTCACCCATGCAACTCTTTCTGCTCGGATTACTGGCGGTTACGGCCGCCGCGAACCCCGCTCCGGCGGGTGCGGAAACGAAGCGTTTCGGGGACTACTGGAACCAGGGGAAGGCGGAGCTGACCCGGTACTCCCTCGACCAGGCGCGCTACGGCGAGACCCACCGCGGAGAGGCGGTCCTCATCTTCGTGACGGAACCCTTCCTCCCCGACCGTCAGGTGAAGCTCGAGCGGGGCGACCCCTCCAAGGGGGTCCCGGTCCTGAAGCTGAACGCCGTGCGGAAGTTCTTCACCGGCCTCTACCCCTACTCGCTCATGACCTCGACCTTCACGCCCGTCGACTTCCGGAGCTCACCCACGCTCAAAGTCACCTCGTCGTCGCAGGAGTGGTGCGGCCAGACGTTCACGCAGCTGAACCGCCGCGGCCCGCGCCAGGAAGGGCTCCTGCGCTCTTACTTCGAAGAGGAGGGCGACCGCGCGTTCGGCTTCCCCGCGGCCTGGCTCGAAGACGAGATCTGGACGCGCATCCGCCTCGCCCCCGACACGCTGCCGTCCGGGTCGATCTCGATCGTGCCCGGGCTGCAGTACGCGCGACTGCTGCATAAGCCGGTCCGTCCGGAGAAGGCGCGGGCGAGCCTGCGGTCGGAAGGGGCCGAGAACGTCTACGAGCTCACGTACGAGGCCATCCCGCGCCGGCTCGCGATCCGCTTTGAAAAAACGTTCCCGTACCGGATCCGCTCGTGGGAAGAGACGACGCCGGGCGGCTTCGACGGGAGTCCACCTCTCACGACGAAGGCGACTGCGACGAAAAGCCTGATGCTCGACTACTGGAACAAGCACGGAAACGCCGACGCGCACTACCGCAAGGAGCTCGGCCTGACGATGTGGTGACCCCTTCTCCCTCTCCCCCTTTGGGGAGAGGGTCGGGGTGAGGGGCTCTCTACTCCCTCTCCCCTCTGGGGAGAGGGTCGGGGTGAGGGAGATCACACCAGCTAACGGAGGAATCCGAAATGAACCCATGGAAAGCCCTCGCCTCCGGTCTCGCGGGGATCGCGCTGGCCGCGACCGGGCTCGCGCAGGGCGTCGCCGTCGCCCCGAAGGTCGGATCGACAGGCGCCGGCCTCGACGTGACGGTCGGCATCTCGCCCTCCATCAACCTCCGGGTCGGAGGGCAGGGCTATACCCGGAGCGAGACCCGGCGCGAGCAGGAGATCGAGTACGACGCGGACCTCCAGCTCCTGAGCGGCCAGCTTCTTCTCGATCTCCATCCGGGCGGGCGTGGGTTCCGCCTCTCGGGGGGCGTCGTCTTCAACGCGAACGAGGTGACCGCCGTTTCGACCGAGAGCACGACCTACACGATCAACGGGACGGTCTACCCGGTCGGATTGGTCGGTCGTCTCCGGGGCACTGTCGAGACGGAGAAGATCGCGCCCTACCTCGGCATCGGTTGGGGCAACGCCGTCGCGCCGGGGAGCCGGTGGCGCTTCGCTCTCGACGTGGGCGCGTTCTACCAGGGCGAGCCGGAGGTCTCACTGACCGCGCACCCGATCATCGCGATCCCGCTTCCATCCGCGTTCCTGGAGGATCTCGAAGCGGAGAGGCGAGAGATCGAGGAAGATGTGTCCGACTACACCGTCTATCCGGTCATTTCCCTCGGGGTGTCGTACCGGTTCTAGGTCTTCTCCCTCTCCCTCTGGGAGAGGGCCGAGGTGAGGGTCACCACCCCACGGGCTTGCCGCGGTTCTGCTCGTCCAGCCACTTCTGCAGCGGCGCGAAGTAGTCCCGGATCGCCGTCGCGTCCATGTCGCGCTTGCCGCTGACGGCTTCGAGGGCGTCGGGCCACGGCTTCGAGAGGCCGACCTCGAGCATCGCGTTCAGCTTCCGGCCCGCCTCCTTGCTCCCGTAGATCGAGCAGCGGTGAAGCGGTCCGGTGCAGCCCGCGGCTTCCGAGAGCGCGCGATGGAACTGGAACTGCAGGATCGCGGCGAGGAAGTACCGCGTGTACGGGACGTTCGCGGGGATGTGGTACTTCGCGCCCGGATCGAAGTCGTTCTCCGTGCGCTCGACGGAAGGGGCGATGCCCTGGTACCGCGTGCGCAGCTCCCACCACGACGCGTTGTAGTTGGCCGGCTTGATCTCACCCTTGAACACTTTCCAGCGCCACTGGTCGACGAGTAGCCCGAAGGGCAGGAACGCGAGCTTGTCGAGCGCGCGCGTCATGCAGGAGGCCGATGTCCTTCGAGGGATCGGTCGCCTTGTCGAGGAGTCCAACCTTCACGAGGTACTCGGGGGTGATCGAGAGAGCGATCGTGTCGCCGACCGCTTCGTGGAAGCCGTCGTTCGCGCTGTCTCGGAAGAGGGCCGGCTTCGTGTTGTAGGCGCGCTGGTAGAAGTTGTGCCCGAGCTCGTGGTGGATCGTCGAGAAGTCCTCGGCTGTCGAGTCGATGCACATCTTGATCCGGAGGTCGTTGACGTTGTCCACGTCCCACGCGCTCGCGTGGCAGACGACCTCGCGGTCCTGCGGCTTGGTGAAGAGGGACCGCTCCCAGAAGGACTCGGGCAGCGGCTCGAACCCGAGCGAGGTGAAAAACCTCTCGCCGTAGCGGACCATCTCCTTCGCGTCGACCTTCTTCGCCTTGAGGATCTCGGTCAGGTCGAATCCGGGGTCCGCGCCCTTCGGCTCGACGAGGTCGTAGATGTTCGACCAGTCCTGCGCCCACATGTTTCCCAGCAGGTGCGCCGGGATCGGCCCGTTCGCGGGGACGGCGTCGCCGTACTTCTCGCGGAGCTTCCAGCGGACGTAGGAGTGCAGCGAGCTGTAGAGGGGCTTGACCTGTTCCCAGAGGCGGTCGACCTCCTTCGCGAAGTCGTCGGGGGGCATGTCGTACTTGGAGCGCCACATCGCTCCCGTGTCGGCGAAGCCGAGCTCCTTCGCCCCCTTGTTGGCGAGCTCGACGAAGCGCGTGTACAGCGGGGCGCATCGGGACCGCGACCGAGTGCCAGCCGCGCCACACGTCGAGGAGCTCGGGCGCGTTCCGGCCCTCCGCCATGATCTTCGTGATGTCCTGGAGGTCGAGACACTTGTCCTTACCCGTCGGGCAGTACTTGCCCTTTCCGTACATGCCTTCCATCGAAGCCTGGAGGCGCGTGACCTCCTCGCTCTCCTTCGGGTTCGACGGCGCCGCGAGCGTCAGGCCGAGCTTCAGGAGCTTCATCTTCCGCGCGACGTCCTCGGGCAGCTTCAGCTTGTCGAACCGCGTCGCCTTCTTGGCGTACTCGACGCCGGCCGCGATCGCCCGCTCGTTGGCCTTCGCCGCGAGGATCTCGGTATCGTCGGTGATGTAGGTGGCCTGGACCCAGCCGGCGCGACTCGCCTCGATCCAGAGCTCCATCAGTTTCGCCTCCGCCTCTTCGACGAACGCCTTCGCTTCGGCGACTGTCGGCGCCTTGCCGCGTTGCAAGGCGGCCGCGGGCGATGAGACGACGAGCGCGCCCGCGACGGCAGCGAAAAGAACGGACCGAAAACGGCGTTCGATCGACTTCATCGCGGACCTCCCATCCGTCGGGGAATGTATCGCAACGTGTTAGCTTCACTCCCCATGAAGCTGCGTCTCGCTGTCACACTGCTCCTCGCGGGACTTACGCATTCCGCCTTCGGACAGACCGCGATCTTTCTCGTCCGCCACGCCGAGAAGGCGACCGATGCGAACGAGTCGAGCGTCCCCCTTTCTGCCGCGGGGCGCGCCCGGGCCGAGCGCCTCGCCTCGGTGCTGGCGAACGCGGGCATCTCGGGGATCTACGCGACGGAAACGGACCGCGCCCGTCAGACCGCGGAGCCGCTCGCGCGCGCCCGAAAGCTCGAGATCCACGCCTACTCCCCGCGCAACGGCGAGGGGAAGTCCGCACCTCGACTGGTCGTCGACCGCATCAAGAAGGACGCGCCGACCGGGACGGTGCTCGTCGTCGGACACTCGAACACGGTGCCGGAAATCCTCACCGCACTCGGCCATACCGATAAGGTGGAGATCCCCTCGTCCCAGTTCGACGACCTGTTCGTTGTCATCCCGCGAGAAGGCGCCGCCCCGACCGTTTTGCGCCTCAAGTACTAGAAAAAGGGGTCAGATCTCTCTGACCCCTGGTTCACGCATAGATTCAGGCCTGACCCCAACTACGGGAAGGTGTTCGAGGACTGCCGGCCGTGCGCCGCGTTGTCGTTCACACGGAGGCTCGAAACCATGGTCTGGAACGTGTTGGCCAGCTCCGAGTAGTTCTGCGCGGGCGCGATGAACAGCGCGTAGAGCACGTGGCCGTCCGGAAGCTCTCGCGTAAATACGGTGACCCGCTCTTCGACCCGCGTCACGGGGGATGTGCCGGCGAGCACGACCGAAAGGGCTCGCGCGCCGTCGATCGTCTGACGCTTCGTCGAGTTGCGGACGAACCGGAGGTGCTGGTTGTTCTGCACGAGCTGATCGACGAGGTCGTTCGTCGCCTGCTCGAGCGATCCCTGCTGGCCGGTGACCGGCTCCCGCCGATCCGTGAAGACGTTTCCGACGGAGCCGCCGAAGGGCTCGTAGTGGTTGATCACCACGCCGTAGACGAGCACGTCCTGCCCGTTCGAGGCGCGGACCGCACCGCCATCCGGCAGGATCGTCACGCCGTGTCCGCTGCCCCCCTCCGAGACCCGCCAGTTCTCGGGATACTGGATCTGGAAGAAGTCTCCGCGCTGGCGATACGTCCGCATCCGCGTCGAGGGACGCGCCACGCCCGCCTGCTGCGAGGGCACCTGTCCGGCGCTCGTCGTCTGCCCCGAACCGGAACCCGTCGCGGCCTGCGCGATCTCGCCCATGGTATTGGCGCGCGAGGCAGGCGGCGCAGGTCCGCCTGGGCAGTCTCGAGGCCGCCGACCGGAGCCGTCGTGCGGACCGACCCGAGAAGGCGCGCTTCCTGGGTGACCCGCGCCTCGCGATTGGCGGGAGAAGGATGGCTGGCGAAGAAGTTCGCCAGCTTGGAAGGCTCACGGCCCTGCTGCTGGCGCAGCATCGCGAACATGGAAGCCATGCGCTGCGGGTCGTATCCCGCCTTCGCCATCATCTGGGTCCCGATGATGTCCGCCTGGGTTTCCGCGGAGCGGCTGAACTTCAGAAAGAGCGCGTTCAGCCCGAGGCCGCCGACAGCCTGGATGATCTGACCGGTCGCCCCGCCGCCCCCGCCGAGCACGCCTCCCAGGATCCCGATGCCCGCCTGCGCGAGGTAGGCCTTGGAAGCGTTGTTCGTGCCGTGGCGAAGCGCGACGTGCGCGATCTCGTGAGCGATGACTCCGGCGAGCTCCGGCTCCGACGGCACGGACTCGATCAGGCCCCGCGTGAGGTAGATCGGGCCGCCGGGAAGCGCGAACGCGTTGATGTCGGCGGCATTGACGACTTTGAACGATAGGGAAATTTCGGACCGGGCGCGACCGCCGCGAGGCGGCGGCCGATGGCGTCCACGTAACGGTCGGCCGAAGACCGCCCGAGAACCGGAAGCTGCCGCTCCGCCTGGGCGGCGGATTGCCTTCCAATCTCGACGTCCTGCTCCGGCGAGAAGAGGTTGAAGCCGGCTTTGACCGGGGTCTGCGCGAACGCCGGCGCCGTCCAAAGTCCGACGAGCGCCGCGGAGAACAGGGCCAGCGCGACGCGTGTTTTGCTGGTGGTTTTCATGACTCCTCCATGCCCGTCGAATGGGCGAGCAGCCTGTCATTCGCAAATCGAGTGCCAGACGAAACCCGCCGCGGAACCGCCGGACGTGCGTATATTTCCGCTTTCCAGGAAATCTCGAACTCACGGCGTCCTCGTCGTAGTACAGCCCGGAGGCGACCCGCGAAATGACCTCTTCTTCGCTCGTCCGCTCCCTCTCACTCGCCGCGGCGATCGCGTGCGCCCGGGAAACCGCCGCTCCGCAGACCGCGGTTCCGCCACCGACGCCCGCGCCCTGCCGCGCGACGGAATACCGGCAGTTCGACTTCTGGGTCGGAGACTGGGACGTCCACACTCCGGACGGGAAGCCTGCGGGTTCGAACCGCATCGACCGGATTCTGGGCGGTTGCGCGCTCCGCGAGACGTGGAAGGGCGTGAGCGGAATAAGCGGGACGAGCCTGAACTCGTGGGATCCCGGAACTCGACGGTGGCACCAGACGTGGGTCGGCGACGACGGAGTCCTTTTGAAGCTCGAAGGCGGGCTGCGCGCCGGGAAGATGGTCCTGCTGGGCGAGACGGTGTTGGAGAGCGGCGAGCGCGCGCTCCAGCGCATCACGTGGAGCACGATGGCGGGCGGACGCGTCCGTCAGTTCTGGGAGCAGTCCTCCGACGCCGGAAAGACGTGGACGCCCGCGTTCGAGGGGATCTACAGCCCGAAACCGAAGTAGGCGGGCCGCGCCGGACTAGAGCTCGACGAAGACGTCCTCTCCCTGCACGTCGACCGGGTACGACTCGGTGTCCGTTGCCCAGGGCGTGTCCTGGTAGACCTTGCCGGTGCGGACGTCGAAGTGCGCCGCGTGCCAGGGGCACGTCAGCAGGTACGGGCTTCCCGCCGTGCCGAGCTCACCCATGTGCAGCGGCGCGCCGCGGTGCGTGCAGGAGTCGTTCATCGCGTAGATCGTCCCTTCGATCTTCGTGAGCAGGACGGTGCGGCCCTCGTGCTCGCGCATCGTCAGGCCACCCTCGGGCACTTCCGCCACCGTCGCCAGCTTGACCTTCGGCATTCGCCCTCCGGCTACCGGCGACCGGCGACCGCGTCCGCGTACAGCCGGTGGAAGTGGTGGACGCCGCTCTCGCGCCGGACCGAAAAGCGTCCGACGTCGTACGTCCTCGACCCGAGCCCCTTCTGGACGGCCTCGCAGATCGCGATGTCCTCGCGCTGGATTTCGTCGGAGAATTCGATCGTCTGCCGGATCGTCTCGGCGACCCCGGGCCGCTCGGGATCCCGCAGAAACCACTCGAACACCGTGAGCGTCCGGTCGAGCCCGAGCGGCACGATCAGGTTCGTCGAGTAGTTGTCGGGGTATACGTTCAGCATCAGGTTCGGGTAGATCCAGTAGTAGAGCGCGTCTCCGTCGTCGTAGCGTGGATCCCGGCGGATCTTCGAGTCCGCCCGCTCCTTGATCGGCGCACGCTGGAGCGAGTAGATGCCACGCGTCTCCGTCTCGTATCGCGCGTAGTCGAGCTCCTTCATGAGACCGGGGTGAACGATCGGGATGTGGTACCCCTCCAGGTAGTTGTCGACGTAGACCTTCCAGTTGCACTCGACGATCCAGTCCTTGCGCGCCGCGAGGCGCATCTCTTCGAGCCCGCGGCCGGCGAGCGTCGCCGGCAGGTCCTCGAGGGACTCGGAGAGCGAGGGCGCGTGGGCGTCGAGATTGACGAAGACGAGACCGAGCCACGACTCGATTCGGAAGCCGGGGAGAGCGACCGACTCCCGATCGAAGTCCGCCACTCCTTCGAACTCGGGGGTGTTCATCAGGCGCCCGTCGAGCGCGTAGCTCCAGCCGTGGTACCCGCACCGGAAAGCCCCGCACGTTCCCTCGCCCTTCGCGACCGGCCCCGCGCGATGACGGCAAACGTTCGAGAGCGCCCGGAGCGTTCCGTCGGCGCCGCGGACGATGAGGAGCGGCTCCCCCGCGATTTCCGCGGTGAAGTACGAGCCGCTGGCGGCGACCTGGTCTTCCCTCCCGACGAGCTGCCACGTGCGCGCGAAGATCGTGTCGCGCTCCGCGGACAGCGTCGAGGGGTCCGTGTAGCACCGGGACGGAATCGTCCCCGCATGAGCGAGGCGTTCGTCGACTTCGACGGGCCGTTCCATGCTGCGCAGTCTAATTCCCCGAAAAGGGGACAGATTTATTTTCCGCGAAACGTGCGATCAGCGGCATCGGCAGATTCAGCAAGGACCCAAAAAGGGGACAGAATTATTTTTCCGCTGACCGGAGGCGGAATATGGGGCCAGATTTGAAATCTGGCCCCTACAGCTCGATCTGCGCCCCCAGCTCGATGACGCGGTTGGGCGGCAGGCGGAAGAACTCCATGGCGCTCGTCGAGTTGCGGGACATGAGCACGAAGAGCTTCTCGCGCCAGACCGGCATCCCGAGCGCCCCTTTCGCGATCAGGGTCTCCCGCCCCAGGAAAAACGTGGTGTCCATCATGTCGAACTTCTTCCCCTCGATCTCGACGTCTCTCAGAGCCCGCGGGACGTCCGGGTCCTGCATGAAACCGAAGCGCAGGTTGATTCGGAGAAAGCCCTCCTTCAGCCGCTCGAGCTGAACCCGATCGCGGCGCGAGACGAAGGGGGTGGTCGCGGTCTCGACAGTCAGGAATACGACCCGCTCGTGCATCGCCTTGTTGTGCCGCAGATTATGGAGAAGGGCGGGTGGCGTCCCCGAGCTCACGCGATCCATGAAGATCGCGGTGCCCGGGACCCGAAGGCGCGGCTTGCGCGCGACGCCGTCCAAGAACGTGTCGAGCGGCAGGGTGTCGGCTTCGAGTCTTCTTGCAAGAATCCGCCGGCCGCGGCGCCACGTCGTCATCAGCGTGAACGTGAGCGCGGCCGCCGCCAGGGAGACCCAACCACCGCGCGAAATCTTGGCGAGGTTTGCCCCGATGAACACGGCGTCGATCGCGAGGAAGAACGCGGTCACGAGGAGGGCCTTTCCCGCGCCCCATCCGAGAAGCTTCCGCGAGACCGGGTAGGCGAGGAGGGTCGTGACCGCCATCGCGAGGGCGATCGAGACGCCGTACGCGTCGGCGAGGAGCGTCGACGTCGGGAACATCACGATGACCGCCACGGTGCCGAGCATCCCGAACCAGCTGATCCCCGAAATGTAGATATGCCCCATCTCCGAAGACGAGGTGTGGCGGATCGTGACCCGAGGCAGGTAGTTCAGCTGAACGGCCTGGCGGGTCAGCGAGAAGGCGCCGGAGATGACGGCCTGCGCGGCGATCAGCGCGGCCGCCGTCGCGAGCAGGGTGAGCGGAACGACCGCCCACGGCGGCGCAAGCAGATAGAACGGGTTCCGCAGCGCGTCCGGGCTCCCGAGAAGGAGCGCCCCCTGACCGAAGTAGTTCAGAAGGAGCGCGGGAAGCACGATGGCGACCCAGTCGAGCTGCATCGCGCTTTTTCCGAAGCGGCCCATGTCGGCGTACAGCGCCTCCGCGCCCGTCGCGACGAGAAACACCGCTCCGAGCACGAAGAAGCCCGCCGCCCCGTTCCGCGAGAAGAAGGAGAGGGCGTGGCGGGGATCGACGGCCCCGAGAACGTCCGGACGCTTCAGGATCGCCGCGAGACCGAGGCCGGCGATCGTGACGAACCACAGAGCCATCACGCCGCTGAACGTCCGTCCCATCCGCGCGGTGCCTCGCCGCTGCAGGACGAAGAGCAGGACGAGGAGGGCGATCGACACAGGAACGACGAGCTTCGGGGCGGCCGGCGACACCAGCTCGAAACCTTCCACCGCGGCGAGAACGGAGATCGCCGGAGTCATGATCCCGTCTCCGTAGAAGAGCACGACTCCGAGGACGCCGAGGAGGATCACCGTCGAACGCACGCCGGGGATCGCGCGGCCCTCGGGACGCACGAGCTCGAGGAGAGCGAGGATCCCGCCTTCCCCCTTGTTGGCGAGCCGGAGAATCCAGCCGTGATACTTCAGCCCGACGAGGAGCGCGAGCGTCCAGAAAATGAGGGAGAGAACCCCGAAAACGTTTTCGGGGTGGAGCGGCACGGCGTGGCCGCCGGAGAAGCAGACCCGGAAGGCGTAGAGCGGGCTGGTTCCGATGTCGCCATAGACGATCCCCAGCGCAGCCGCGGAGAGAAGGAAGAGCTCCCGGCCGCCCGGAGCGACGGGGTATCGGATGGTCGCGCTCTCGGCGGGAGGCCGAGGCGCCGCGGGAGTGCTCACAGCTCGATCTGCGCCCCGATCTCGACGACGCGGTTGGCGGGCAGCCGGAAGAACAGCGCTGCCCCCTGCGCGTTGCGCATCATCCAGGAGAAGAACCGCTCCCGCCACAGCGACATCCCGGGCCGTTTCGTCGCGAGCAGGGTTTCCCGACCGAGGAAGAAGGTCGTGGAGTCGAGGTCGAAGGGCGCGCCCGGCAGATCGAGGCTCTTCAACAGCTCCGGCACGTCCGCGTTCTCCATGAAGCCGTATCGCGCGACGATCCGGCAGACACCCTGTCCGAGCTCCCGCACCTCCGCCTGCGACTCGTCCGGAACGTAAGGGACTTCTTCGGTCGTGATGGTGAGGATCAGCACGCGCTCGTGGAGCACCTTGTTGTGCTTGAGGTTGTGGAGCAGGGTGAGCGGGACGCCCTGGATCGTCCGGTCCATGAAAACGGCCGTGCCCGACACGCGCGGAGGAGGGTGTCGCGCAATCGATTCCAGGAAGTCCTTGTCGGAGAAAGCGGTCTCCTGGATTCGGTCGTAGAGGATCTTGCGCCCGCGCTGCCACGTCGTCATCAGCGTAAAGACGAAGGCCGCGATGACGAGCGGGAACCAGCCGCCGTGCGGGATCTTGACGATGTTGGCTCCGAAGAACGAGAGGTCGATCGCGAGGAAGAACGCGGCAAAGAGGATTACCGCGGGCAGGCTCCACTTCCACAACTTTCGGGCAACGACGGCGAGCAGAACGGTGACGATCACCATGTCCGTCGTCACCGCGACGCCGTAGGCCGCCGCGAGATTGCTCGAGCTGCGGAAGCCGAACACGAGCCCGATGCAGGTAATCAGAAGGGCCCAGTTCACCACGGGTACGTAGATCTGACCGATCTCCCGAGCGGAGGTGTGCTGGATCTCCATGCGCGGCATGTAACCGAGCTGAACGGCCTGACGGGTGAGGGAAAAGACTCCGGAGATCACGGCTTGCGAGGCGATGACGGTGGCGAGCGTCGCCAGCGCGACGAGCGGGTAGAGCGCCCAGTCGGGCGCCATGCGGTAGAAGAGGTTGGGTGCGGCCTCCGGGGAGTGGAGAAGCAGCGCTCCCTGGCCGAAGTAGTTGAGCACGAGCGCGGGCAGGACGACGGAGAACCACGCCGTGCGGATCGGGCGCCTTCCGAAGTGCCCGAGGTCGGCGTAGAGAGCTTCGCCTCCCGTCACGACGAGAAAGACCGTTCCGAGAGTGAGGAAGCCGGTCCAGCCGTTACGCGCGAAGAAACTCGCGGCGCGGAGGGGATTGAGCGCCGCCAGAACGTGAGGTTCGCGGACGATGTGCGAAACACCGAGGACCGCCAGGGTCGCGAACCAGAGAAACGTCACCGGCCCGAAGATCGCGCCGAGGCCGCCGGTGCCCCGTTTCTGGAAGAAGAAGAGAACGCAGAGGATGACGACCGTCGTCGGCAGGACGGCGTGCTCGAGCACCGGCGCGGCGACCGAAAGACCCTCCACCGCCGAGAGGACGGAGATCGCCGGCGTGATGACGCCGTCTCCGTAGAGCAGCGAAGCGCCGAAGAGCCCGATTCCGACGAGCAGCCATTTCGACCCCCGGACCTGATCCGATCGGGGCCGCACCAGAGACATCAGCGCGAGGATTCCCCCCTCGCCCCGGTTGTCCGCGCGCAGCACGAAGGCGAGGTACTTGACGGAGATGACGATGATGAGCGCCCAGAAGATGAGCGAGAGAACGCCGAGCACGTTGTCCGCAGTCGGAGGAATCGGGTGCGTCCCGGAGAAGCACTCCCGCATGGCGTAGAGCGGGCTCGTCCCGATGTCGCCGTAGACGACCCCGAGCGCGCCGAGCGACATGAGGGCGAGGTAGCGGCCGCGCGGGGGATTCGAGTGCGAGTGCGTTTCGGTCGAAGGCCCTCCCACGAGGAAAGGACTCTAACGCAAGGAATCGGGCCGGAAAGTCCGGTGGATCAGGCCGGTTGCGCTTCCGCGCGAAGGAGCTCCGCCGCCTCGGAATGGCCCCGGTCGCGGGCGATTTCCTCCGCCGTCTTCCCCGAGTCGGACCGCTCGGAACGATCCGCCCCGCGGTCGAGAAGCAGGCGGATGATCGTCTCGTTCCCTACAGCCGCGGCGTTGTGGAGCGGCGTGAAGCCGAGGTCCTGGCGCGCCGCGACGTCCGCGCCGTGCGCGAGCAGGTCGGCGACGATTCCCTCGTCTCCGCCCGCGACAGCGGAGTGGAGCGGCGCGACCCGCTGCGCGTTCTGCGACGCCGTGTTCACGAGCGCGCCGCGAGCGAGCAGCAGCCGGACGGCGTCCCGCTGGCGGAAAAAGGCGGCGAGCCCGAGCGGAGTGAATCCGTCGGATGCCACGGCGTTGGCGCGCGAGGGATCTTCCGCGAGCCGTTTCTCGAGACGGCCGATCTCGCCCGTCGCGCTCGCTTCGAAGACGTCCGGATCCGCGCCGCGGTCGAGAAAGAGCCGCGCGATCTCGGGGTGACCGGCGTACACCGCGAAGAGGAGAGCCGAGACGCCCGAGCGGCGCGCCGTGAGAAGAGTCGGGTCGCCGTCGAGGACTCTCTCGACCTCCGCGGCGTCTCCCTTCCGCACCGCATCGAACAGCGGATCGCCGGCGCTCAAGGGCCCGTATCATAAGGGCCGTGCCTCCCCCGAAGAGTCGCGGGGTCTGATCCCGAAGTGGGTCAGATCCCGCCTCCGAATTCGCTTACAAAGCGCGAGGCGCGCACTCTGCGCTCGCTCTCCCCGCCCTGGCGCATCCAGAAATTCCTCGACGAGCTCGACTACGACGTGAAGGGTGAGGGCTGCCGATCGCCGCGGCGGGTACTCCGCGAACGCAAGGTGCAGTGCATGGACGGCGCGCTCTTCGCGGCGGCGGCCCTGCGCGTCCAGGGAGAGCGCCCGCTCCTTCTCGACCTCGAGGCTGTTTTTGACGACGACCACGTTCTCGCGCTCTATCGCGTGCGGGGCCGCTGGGGCGCGATCGCCCGCTCGAACTACTCGGGTCTGCGGTTTCGAGAGCCCCTGTTCCGAACGGTGCGGGACCTCGCGCTCTCCTACGTCGAGGGGTACTTCAACCTCCGGCGGCAGAAGACGCTCCGCCGCTTCTCTCGTCCTTTCGACCTGTCGCGCTTCGACGCCATCGCGTGGATGACGTCGGAGGACGACCTCTGGGAGATCCCGAACCACCTGGTCGAGATCCGCCACGAGCGACTGCTCACGCCGGCCCAGGTAAAGGCTCTCGCTCCGGTCTCGAAGGTCGTCTTCGCGGCGGGACTGGTGGGGCGGGAAGGGATCCCGCTCCCGGCAACGCTTACGGGGAAAGCCCGGGCTCGAAGTTGAGGACGAATTCGAGAAAGCGCGCGACCTCGAGCATGTCCTTGCCCCGGAACCGGACCGAGTGCGCGTCCACGCGTTCGACGATCGGCAGGTAGGCGAGGACCTCGGCGGGCCTGTAGTTCTTGAACCGGATCTCGAGCGAGACCGGCGACGCCACTTTCCACGGCTTCCGGCCCTTCACTCGCTCGACGGCCGACTTCGCCTTCTCGCGGATGAGCGCGCAGCTCGCCTCCGGGGTCAGCGTCCGCGCGGAGTGGAAGCCATAGGGCCACTTCACGACGGCGCCCTCCACGTCGCCCAGAAGCGCCCGAGCCTCCTTCACGGCGGCCTCGTCGCCCGTGACGAGCGCGACCGGCACGCCGAAGTGCCCCGCGATCGCGGCGTTCAGGCCGGCCTCCGGCACGGAGACGCCGTTCAGCTTCACGTCCGCCAGGTTCGCGGAGGACATCGTGTGGGCGCGGACCCCCTCGGGGTTCGTCGTGCCCGAGTGGTACCCGACGAAGAGGACGGCGGTGAAGGTCGAGTCGACGCCATGCACCATCAAGTGCGGCCGCGGCCAGGACCGCACGATCTGGACGTCCTTCGGGAACTTCTCGATGAGCAGGTTCTGCCCGTTCCCGTGTGAGTCGCCGACGAGAATCTCCGTCGCGCCCGCGGCGCGCGCCCCCTCGATCGCCGCGAGGACCTCGTTCGTCATGAACTCGCGGAAACGCTGGTACTCGAACCCCTGGGGACTGAGCTGCTCCCCCGTGACGACGCCCGCGATCCCCTCCATGTCGGCCGAGATGTAGACCTTGACCTGCGCCGCCGCGGGAGCGGCCGCGAGCAGCAGAGCGAGGCCGAGAGCGCGCGCGAGGCTCATCCGGCCACCGTCACGCCGAGCAGCCGGCCGATCAGCCACGTACCCGCGGCGGCGGCGAGACCGAAGAGCACGGAGCGCATCCCGGAGCGGAAGGCGGGGCGCGCGGTGAAGAGCGTGATGCCGGCGCCGAGGGCAAAGAGGCCGAAGGCGCTGACGACCACGCTCGCGAGAACGGCCGTCCGGCCGCCCGTGAACAGGAACGGGAGGACCGGGATCAACGCACCGGTCGAGAAGAGAAGAAAGGAAGCGCCGGCGGCCACCCAGGGCGATCCGCCCAGCTCCGACGGGTCGATCCCGAGCTCCTCGCGGGCCATGACGTCGAGCGCCTTCGCCGGGTCGGCGAGGATCCGCCGGGCGAGGATCTCGCTCTCTCCCTTCTCGATCCCGCGGGCCTCGTAGATGAGCGCGAGCTCTTCGGCTTCCTCCTCGGGGGTCGCCTCGATCTCCGCCGCTTCCGTCCGCATCTGGTTCTCGTAGAGCTCGCGCGAGCTCTGCACGGAGAGCCACTCGCCGAGCGCCATCGAGAAGGAGCCGGCGAGGAGCCCGGCGAAGCCCGTGATCAGGATCGTGCGTCCCGGCAGATTCGCCCCCGCCACCCCCATCACGAGCGCGAGGTTGGAGACGAGACCGTCGTTGGCGCCGAGGACCGCCGCACGCAGTGCGTTGCCTCCCGCGCCGCGGTGGCGACCCTCGAGCCGGGCGACCTCCGCTCCCGGAATCCCGCCCCCGGAGCGCTGGATGTGGCCGAGCAGGCGCGCGTGGGAGTGCTCGTCGCGAGGCATGCCGGCGGCCCGGGCCTCCGGCTGGTCGTCGTACTTGGCGCGGTCCGCCTGCTCGATCGCGAAGATGCTCGGGAGCACGAAGCGCGCTCCGCCACGGCGCGCGAGGAAGGCGAGGAGGCGCGTCCGGAACGAGAGGCGGAACGCCGGCACTTCGACGCCCGCGAGGCGCAGCTTCTCAGCCCAGATCGCCGCGTGCCGACGCTCGGCGGCCGCGAGCCGGCGGTAGATGTCGGCGAGCTTCGGGTTCGACTCCGCCTGCGCGACGGCTTCGTAGAGGGCCGCGCCGTCCTGCTCGCCCCGGAGGTTCTCGAGGTAGCGGTCGACCGGCCGGCTCTCCACGCCCGGATGCTATCGGATCGGGGAGGGCCTCCGGGTCGCGCTCCACGTGCCGGTGACGCGGCCGGCCGTGCGCATGGAAGTGAACGTTCCGGCGATCCGGTTACCCGAGACCGCTCCGACGAACGTCGTCGTGACCTCGCAGTTGCAGTCCGGGTCCCAGTAGGGGTCGAGCGTGCCGTTCACCGTCTCCCCCTCCGCGCGCACGAAGCGGATGCTCAGAAGCTCCGCCGTCGGGGGGGCCGACCCCGCGGCCTCTCCGGTGGGCCGCGGCGGCGGGCGGTAGGCGTTTGTCGATCCGCGCGGGATCATGACGACGTCCCCGTGCGCGTGGTCCTCGCCGGCGACCAGGTCGAAAACGATCGAGCCGGTGCGTCCCGTTGCTTCGCTCTCGTAGGTTCCTTCCCAGTGACCCGCGAGCGCGGCAACGTTCGAGGCCGTCCCTTCGACCGGAACCGGGGCGGAGGTGGTTGCGCAGCCGATCGCCCAGGCCAGACACAGGATCGACCCGAGCCGCGTGAAACGCTTCATTGCCGGTCTCCCTGAACGGTCATACGCACGATCGCTGCTCCGGTTACTTGGATCGAGACCGGATGAGCACGAGGTCCTCCTGGGGAGGGATCAGGTACTCCGCGCCGGTCGGGGTGACGACAGCCATTTCCTCGACGGAGATCGTCTTCGTGCCGGCGTCAGCGCCGCCCGGAAGCTTCCAGCTGAAGAAGCCATCGAACGCGAAGGTCTGCCCGGGGCGGAGCGTGCGCACCGTGGACCCGGAAGGCGGTCCCTCGCGCTGCGCCCCCGAGAGCCCCGGGCCGACGTCGTGCGCCCAGTATCCGACGGGGTGGCCGGTCCCCCACATCACCCACTCGGACCCGGCCTCCTTCATCCAGTCGCGCTGGGCCTTGTCCACGTCGTAACCGCGGACGCCCGGCTTCATGGCGGCGAGGGCGACGCGGCTCCCCTTCCGGGCGTTCTCCCACTTCTTCAGGGCATCCGCGGGCGGCGACTTCTCGCCGGGCGCAAGCACGTACGCGAAGCGCTGCACGTCGGTGCACCACACGCCGTGGACCTTGATGCCGAAGTCCGTCTGGATGAAGTCGCCCGGCCGGATGACCCGATCGGTCGCGTGCGAGTGGCCGCGGTCCACACCCGAGTTGACGTTCGGGTTCTGGTCGGGCGCCCACGAGTCCTCGACGCCGAGCTCCCGCATGCGCCGCTTGAGGAATCGCGCGACGTCCGAGTCGCGAGTCTTCCCCGGAACGACGGTCTCGTACGCCTCGAGCTCGAGCGCGGCGGTGAGAGCCGCGGCGCGCCGGAGGATCTCGACCTCCTGCGGGAGCTTCACCGACAGCCACTCGACGACGAGCTCCTCGGACGGCACGAGCCTGCCGGCAAGATCGGGGCCGAGGGCCTTCTCGAGCTGTCCGCGCTGCGTGTGCGAGAGCCCGTCGGCGACAGTGATCGCGGAAGAGTTCACGGCGATCTTCTTCGGCGCAGCCGCGCGAAGGTGCTTCGCCGTTTCGTCCCAGACTGTCGTTCCCCGCTCGAGGACGACGACCTCGTCGTGAAGCCCGACGTCCTTCAGCGCGGTGGCTTCGCCGACCGGCGACAGCGCGATCGCGCGCAGGCCGTTCTCGCGGAGAAGAAAGAGAAACGCCACCGCGCCGCCAGCGTTTTCACCCCCGACGTGCAGCGCCAGCGGGTCGTTGTCGTTCTCGCGGCAGACGACGACCCAGGCGTCCACGCCGGCGCGGCGCATCGCCTCCGGAAGGAGCTTGCGAACGCGTTCCTTGCGGATCGCCGGCCACGGGCTCTCGCCCGCGAACGGCGACGCCGTCGGTGGATTGGAGGGGCCGCCCGCGGCGGCGCTCCACGAGGCGAAAAACAGGAGAAACGGAAGCAGTCGGCGACGCATCGTTGGACCCTCCCCCGGAGCTATCGCGGCCGGACACCCATCCGCGCGAGCTCCGCTTCGGCGGCAATGTAGCCGAAGCTCGCCCACGACCCGCCGGCGATCACGCGCCGGAACTCGGCGATTGCGTCGTCGCGCCGCCCGTTGTAGAGGTGCCAGTTGCCGACGCCGTAGCCGACCGTGGCGACGCCGATCGGGTTCTGGGTGTCGGCGGCCTCGGAAAGAAGCGTCTCCGACGTGACGTCGCCCCGATAGAGCAGGAGGAGCCGGTGGTAATCGCGGTTCTCGATTACGTCCATCCCTTCGCGGATCGGCTCGAGCACCGCCCTTGCCTCGCTCTCGCGCTCGAGACGCCGCAGCGTCATGTAGATCCAGTGGCTCGTCGCAACGAGCATGTCGGGGTTCTTCGAGACCTCGAGCCCCTTCCGGTACGCGTCCAGAGCCGCATCGAAGTCCGCGGTCAGGTAGCGAGCGAGCCCGAGGTGGTACCAGACGTTCGATTGGAGCGTGCTCGTCGGGACGTTGCGGGCGTTCGGGATTCCATCCGGCTCGACCTCGTCGGGCTTCCCCTCGATGAGACGCGCCGCGGTCTCGAGGTCAGCGGCCGCGACGTCGAACCGGCGGACGGTCAGGAACCGGTGACCGCGGTGCCGATAGAGCCGCGGCTCGTTCGGAAACTTCGCGATCGCGGCGGAGAAGATCTCGATCGCCTCGCGGTAGCGTCCGAGGTAGGCCGTCCGGCGGCCCAGCCAGATGGCGGCGTCCACCGAGTCCGGTTCGCCCTCGAAACGCGCGCGTGCCTCCGCGAGTCGCGCTTCGCGGTCGCGCCGGGTTTCCGCGTCGAGTGGGGTTGGAGTGAGGGCCTCGCCGAACAGCGACCAGGCCTCGGCGCCCGGCGGGAGCTCGCGTTCCGCGCGCGGAGCCGCGTCCCGCCGCGCCGTCGTGCACGCGGCGAGAAGCGAAACCGCGAGAAGCAGACGTCTTGTCAAGCCGCCGGGTGGCCCCGCCACTCTCGAAGCCCTCGTTTTAACTCTCCGTCCGCCGTTCGCGCAGCGAACGCCGCGGACCTAAGCTTCCTTGTAAAAGTAAGCGCCGGCGATCGTCGCGAGAACGTACTCGACGAGACCCCAGATGAGCCCCATCATGAGGAGGTTCTGCGCCATCATGCCCATGTTCATCATCGCGATGCTCGGCAGAAGACACGCGAAGTACCAGGCCGCGAGACCCGCGATGACCGCCGTCTTCGCGCCCGCGCCGAAACGCGGTCGAATCGCGGCGTAGCCCCAGACAGCGCCGATTCCGAGCAGGAAACACCAGATGACCCAGACCGTCATCGCGGTGCCGGACTCCATTGCCGCCGCGTCCTTGCCCGCCGCCCGCATGGCCTCTTCCACCTGCGTCTTGAAGATGACGGCGTGAAACAGGAACTCTCCGATGTTGATCACGATGCCGGCCACCAGGCCGCCGAGGAAGACTCTGCCCCAGTTGATCTTGCCCACGTGTCCTCCTTTCCATTCGAAGCCGCTTGCCGAAACGACTTGGGTCGCCGGGATTGGATTTGTTGGGTGAAGTCTATTTCAGAAGGCGGATAGGCTTTCTCACGTTGAAGACCGTCTCGGAGCTCGAAACACCCTCGGTCGTCGTCGACCTCGACGTCGTCGAGCACAACGTCTCGCGGATGGCGGAGAGAGCGAGGCAGAGCGGGGTCCGCCTGCGTCCCCACGCAAAGACCCACAAGATCCCGGAAGTCGCACGCCTCCAGCTGGCGGCCGGAGCCTCGGGGATCTCGCTCGCCAAGACCGGCGAGGCCGAGGTGTTCGCGGCGGCCGGCATCGACGACATATTCCTCGCGTACCCGATCGTCGGCGCGGACAAGGCGAAGCGTCTGCTCGCCGTCGCCGAACGTGCTCGCCTCGCGATCGGCGCCGACAGCGTCGAAGGCGCATCGAGCGTCGCCGGGGTGTTCCACGCGGCCGGCCGCCGGATCGACGTCCTCCTCAAGGTGGACTCCGGCTACCACCGGATCGGCGTCGAGCCCGCGGCGGCCCTCGCCGTGGCCCGGCGTCTCGCCGACGTTCCGGGGCTCGCCCTGCGCGGGATCTTCACGCACGCGGGCCAGGCCTACGTCGAGGAGACGCCCGCGGGCGTCGCGGCGGTCGCCCGGCAGGAGGGGGAAATCCTCTGCGCTGTCGCGGACGAGATCCGCGAGGCGGGTATCCCGATCGGGGAAGTCTCCGTCGGCTCGACACCGACGGCTCGCGGCGCGATGAAGGTCCGCGGGGTGACGGAGTGCCGGCCGGGAAACTACGTCTACCACGACGCGTCTCAGGTCTCGCTCGGAACGTGCGGGATCGAAGATTGCGCGCTGACGGTCGTCGCAACGGTCGTGAGCGTTCCGTCGGCGGACCGCGCGGTGCTCGACTGCGGCTCGAAGACGCTTTCCTCCGACTCGCTTCGCCCGCGGGGGGAGGGCCACGGGTGGATCCTCGGCCGCGAGAGCCGCCTCGTTCGGCTCTCGGAGGAGCACGGCGTCGTGCGCGTCGCCGCCGGTGAATCGTTCCGGGTCGGCGAGAGAGTGCGCGTCCTCCCCAACCACGCTTGCGTCGTATCGAACCTTCACGACCGCGTCGTCCTTGCTCGGGGCGAAAACGTCGAGGGCGAATGGTCGGTGGCCGCGCGGGGACGCGTGCGGTAACCGATCGAGGGCGAGGGGTAAGATTCCTCTGAAGAATCCTTGAACTTTTCGTGGAGGTAGGCAATGAGATCCCGTCTCGCGGTCCTCTTCGTGGTCGTTCTCGTTTGTTTCGCCGCGTCTCCCGCCCTCGCCCAGGAGGCCGTCCTCTCGGGGCAGGTCACCCACGAAGACGGCGCTCCGGTCGCCAACGCGACAGTGTCCATCCCGGACCTGGGCCTGTCCGCCACGACCGGCCCGGACGGGCGTTACACCCTGACAGTGCCGCCCGGGTCCGTGAGCGGTCGGACCGTCGAGGTCCGCGTCGTCGCGCCCGGGCTTCAGTCTCGAACGGCAAATGTCACGCTTGCCGCCGGTCCCCTCACCCAGGACTTCTCCCTGGCGTTCTCCTTTCAGCAGGAGGTGACCGTCGGGTCCCGCGCCATCGGCACCGCGGCCGAGAAAGCGGTCCCTGTCGACATCATCCAGGAGGAGCAGATCGAGAGCGCATCGGGCAGCGCCGAGACCGCGCAGATCATCGAGGCCATCGCGCCGTCGTTCAACTTCCCGCGGCCAACGATCGCCGACGGAACCGACTCCGTTCGCCCCGCTACCCTGCGAAGCCTCGGACCGGATCACGTGCTCGTCCTGATCAACGGCAAGAGGCGCCACTCGAGCGCCCTCGTGTACGTGAACGGGACCATCGGCCGCGGCGCGCAGAGCGTCGACCTGAACGCGATCCCGTCGGCCGCAATCGAGAGGATCGAGGTGCTCCGTGACGGGGCCGCCGCCCAGTACGGTTCCGACGCGATCGCCGGGGTCATCAACATCGTGCTGAAGTCGGGCGTCTCCCCGTTCGAGCTGGGGCTTCAAGGGGGCACGACGACCCATTCCGACGGCGAACTCATCGACGTGCACGGAAACACCGGGATCAAGCTCGGCCGCGGGGCCCTGAACTTCACCGGCGAGTACCGCAAGCGGTACGAGACCAACCGGGCCGGCGACGACCCGCGGGACCAGATCGTGGCGGGAGACGCGGGCAACAACCCCGTCCGGCAGCCGAACACGCACTATGGCGACGCCGAGGTCCAGGACATTCTGGGGTTCGTCAACGGTGTCTTCCCGGTCAACGACGACGGCTCGACGAGCTTCTACGTCTTTGGCGGCGCGAGCCGGCGCGACGGGATCCACGGGGGCAACTACAGGCGCTCGATCCAGGCCGCGAACTGGCCGCAGATCTACCCGCTCGGGTTCCTCCCCCTGATCGAGCCCGACATCATCGACTACTCGGGCACGGCCGGAATGCGCGGCGTCGCCGCCGGCACGTGGTTCTGGGACGTTTCCGCCCAGTACGGGCACGACGAGATCGACTTCAACATCACCGACAGCCTGAACACTTCTCTCGGCCCGAACATCCCCCCGAACCAGACCGAGTTCTACGCCGGGTCGCTCGAGAACAGCCAGTTCGTCGCGAACCTCGACGTCACCCGCGAGCTCGAGATCGGAATGGCGGGGCCCCTGAACTTCGCCGTCGGAGCCGAGTTCCGCAACGAGAACTACCAGCAGCACGCGGGCGAGGAGGCCTCGTGGATCGCGGGCCCATTCCCCGATCGTTTCGGCGCTGTCGCTCCCGCCGGCGCCCAGGTCTTTCCGGGTTTCCGCCCGTCCAACGAAGTCGACGCCTCGCGCAGAAGCTACGCCGGTTACCTCGACTTCGAAGGGGACGTCCTGTCCTTCCTCCGGCTCGGCCTCGCCGGCCGGTTCGAGCACTACTCGGATTTCGGGAACACGTCGGATTACAAGTTCACGGCGCGCCTCGAGGCGACGAAGCAGCTCGTGTTCCGCGGCGCCATCTCGACGGGCTTCCGGGCGCCTTCGCTCGGCCAGACGAACTTCTCGGCGATCAGCACGAACTTCCTGAACGTCAACGGCGTTTTCGTTCCCTTCGAGGTCGGCCACTTCCGGGTCAACAGCGATCTCGCGCGCGCCCTGGGCGCCGAAGACCTCGAGCCCGAGGACTCCGTCAACTACAGCGCGGGATTCGTGTGGAGTCCTTCAAGGGCTTTCGACTTCACGGCGGACTACTTCTTCATCGGGATCGACAACCGCGTCATCCTCTCGGGCAACTTCACGGGACCTCTGGTGGCCCCGATCCTCCAACCCTTCAACGCGACGGGCGCCCGCTTCTTCACGAACGCGATCGACACGGAGACGGAGGGGTTCGAACTGACCGCCAACACGCAGGCGAGCCTGGGGCGCGCCGGATCGCTTCACTTCCAGGCGGCCTACGCACACTCGGAAAACGAGATCACGCGGATTGCCAACACGCCGCCACAGCTCACCGGATTGCAGGAGACCCTCTTCGACCGTATCGAGGTGCGGCGCCTGACGTGCGGACAGCCGGAAGACAACCTCCGACTGACGGCGGACTGGAACCTGGGAGACGCCGGAGCAACCGTGCGAGGGAGCCGGTACGGCGAGTACTGCAACATCGACAACCTCAACCCGGCCGCCGACCAGACGTTCGAAGCCGAGTGGCTGCTCGACCTCGAGGCCCGGTATCAATTCGGCCGAGTCAAGCTGGCCGCAGGGGTCGAGAACCTTTTCGACGTCTTCCCGGACAAGAACATCACGGCGAACGCCAACCTGGGGATCTTCACGTATCCGCGCAACGCGCCCTTCGGGTTCAACGGGCGTTACGTCTACCTGCGTACCGCGTTCGTTTTCTAGGACGGTAATCGGCAGCCGGGAGCTCGATTGCGGGCTCCCGGCTCCCGCTTCTCACAGCCTCGATGGTCACGCTCCCGATCTGGGTGGCGGTCCTGCTCGCGGCGCTCGCGCTGTGGGCGATCGTCGGCCACTTCGTCCTGCCGGGGGCCCGCTGGATCCTGCGGCGGCGGGTGAACCGCGTTCTCGAGGAGATCGACGCGCGGTTGAAGATCCGGATTCCCCCTTTCAAGCTCACCCGACGCGAGGTCCTCATTTCCCGGCTCGTGGACGACCCGCAGGTCCAGGAGTCCGTGGAGGCGGAAGTGGGTGCGACCGGCGTGCCGCGCTCCAGCGTTCAACGGCGCGTCGAGAGCTATGCGCGCGAAATCGTCCCGCAGTTCAACGCCTATCTCTACTTCCGTATCGGATACGCGATCGCACGATGGGTGGGCCGGTCGCTCTACCGGGTGCGGCTTGGTTACTCGGACGAGGCCGGTCTTGCGGCGATCGACCCGAACGCCACCGTCGTTTTCCTCATCAACCACCGAAGCAACATGGACTACGTGCTCGTGTCGTATCTCGCGGCGGAAAAGGCCGCCCTCTCGTACGCCGTCGGAGAGTGGGCGCGAATCTGGCCGCTGCAGGCGCTCATCCGCTCGATGGGTGCCTACTTCGTCCGCCGCAACTCCAAGGACCCGCTCTACCGGAAGGTGCTCGAGCGGTACGTCGCGATGGCGACCGCGGCGGGCGTCACTCAAGCGGTGTTCCCGGAGGGCGGGCTGTCGCGCGAAGGCAGGCTGCGGGCGCCGAAGCTCGGGATTCTCGACTACATGGTCCGGTCGTTCGACCCGGCGGGGCGCGACATCTCCTTCATCCCCGTCGGGATCAACTACGACAGGGTGTTCGAGGACCGGAGCTTTTTAGTCGAGCTCGACACCGCGCACCCGCGACCGAAGGGGCCCGGCGCCCTTTCGAACGCGATCCGATTCGTCCTGCGGAACCTGTCGCTGATGGCGCGCAGCAAGTGGCACCGGTTCGGGTACGCGTGCGTGGACTTCGGCTCCCCCGTTTCTCTTCGCGAGTACGCGCGCCGGCGGGGGCTCGACTTCCGATCGCTCGACAAGGAGACGAGGATCGCGCGGGTAGAGGAGCTCGGGCGCGAGCTGATGACGGCCATCGGGAAGGTGATCCCGGTCGTTCCCGTCCCACTCGTCGCGACCGTTTTCGTCCGGGAGCCCGAGCGGGCCCGCTCGGAGCTCGAGCTGAAGGCCGAGGTCCTGGAGCTTCTGCGCGGGCTCACCGACCGTGGCGCGCACGTCTACGTTCCCCGGAAGGACCAGGACTACGCGATCGTCGTCGGGCTGCGCATGCTGACCCTCCGCCGCCTCGTCGACGAGAAGGACGGCCTCTTCACCGCACGCCCCGAGGAGCTGCCCCTGCTGCGCTACTACGCGAACTCGATCGCGCACCTCTGGGGTCAGGCCTGAATTCCAAGCGTCTGGTGCCATAGCTGCATGCAGGCCTGGCACCCGACGCAGAGATTCAGGCCTGACCCCTACTCGTACCACGGGCGCGAGCTGATGACGGCTATCGGGAAAGTGATTCCGGTCGTACCCGTTCCGCTCGTCGCGACCGTTTTCGTCCGAGAGCCCGAACGGGCCCGCTCGGAGCTCGAGCTGAAGGCCGAGGTCCTGGAACTTCTGCGCGGTCTAGCCGACCGGGGCGCGCACGTCTACGTTCCCCGCAAGGATCAGGACTACGCGATCGTCGTCGGCCTACGCATGCTGACCCTCCGCCGCCTCGTCGACGAGAAGGACGGCCTCTTCACCGCACGCCCCGAGGAGCTGCCCCTGCTGCGCTACTACGCGAACTCGATCGCGCACCTCTGGGGTCAGGCCTGAATTCAGGTCAGACCCTCAGTCGCGGTCGCGCAGGATGAGCGACACGAGAACGCTCACGACGGTGATGACGAGCGCGCCGAGGAACGCGGGCACGAAGCCGGAGACGTGGAACCCGAGACCGAGCGTTGCCGAGATCGCACTCGTCAGCCAGAGCATCAGCGCGTTGATGACGAACGTGAAGAGCCCGAGGGTCAGGAGGATGAGCGGGCACGTGAGGAGCTTCAGCAGAGGACGCACGATCGCGTTCAGCAGCCCGAACACGATCGCAACGAGGAGGAGGGACGTCCACGGACCGGTGTGCGTAACGCCGGGCACGATCTGCGTCGCGATCCAGAGGGCAGCGGCGGTGGCGAGAATTCGAAGGAGGAACTTCATTCGTGAAGCCTATTTCACGGCGCGCCGCGCGGCGAGCATCGTGATGTCGTCCGAGCGGTCGACGCCCGCGGCGTGGGCGGAAACCGCGGCCTCCACCCGGTCCAGGAACGCGGCGGCTGTCGGGCTTCCCTCGGCGAGGAGCCCGAAGAGCCGCTCCTCCGAGAACAGCCGGCCGGCCGTGTCGCGCGCCTCGGTCACGCCGTCGGTGAACGCAAAGAGCGTCTCTCCGGGCCCGACCTGCATCGTCTGCGCTTCGAACTTCATGTCCGGCATCATGCCGAGCGCGGGACCGGTCGGCTTGAGGCGCGAGGTCGGCCCGCTCTCGCCGAAAACGACGGGGGCTTCGTGGCCCGCATTGACCCACGTGAGCGTTCCGCCGGCCGGGTCGAGAACCCCGAGGAACAGCGTCGCGAACATGTTCGAGCGGCCGTGTGTCTTCGCGATGTAGTCGTTCGTCGAAAGAATCGTCGAGAGAACGCGCGCCGCGTCGGAGTCTCCCTCGGACGGCGACGACGCGTACGCCCTTTCGGTGAAGGCGCGAACGAGGCTGCGGAAGAGCGCCATGAAGAGCGCCGCGCCGACCCCCTTGTCGCAGACGTCGGCGATGACGAGCCCGATGCGCGCGCCGCCGGCGAGCGGGAAGGCGTCGTAGAAGTCCCCGGCCACCTGCCGGGCCGGCTCGAACTTCGCGGCGATCTCCCACCCGGACGGCTGCGGCAGCTCCTCCGGCAGGAAGCTCCTCTGGATCTGACGCCCGATCTCGAGCTCCCGCTCCATGCTCTCCGCCCACGACCTTTCCCGGTCGCGCAGGCGCTTCTTCTCGAGCGTCGCGCCCACGCGGGCCTTCAAGAGCACCGTGTTGAACGGCTTCGGAAGGTAGTCCGTGGCGCCCAGCTCGATGCAGCGAACGACGCTTTCGATCTCGGTCACCGCGGAGATCATGACGACGGGCAGGCGATCGAGCGTGCCGTCCGCCCGCATCCGATCGAGGACCTGGTACCCGTCGAGCTCGGGCATCATGATGTCGAGCATCACCAAGTCGAGCTCCTCGGCGGCGATTCTCTCGAGCGCCTGGCGGCCGTTCTCCGCCACCGAGACGGTGTGGCCCTGCTGGCGCAGCCGCCGCGTGAGAAGATCCCGGTTCATCTCGTTGTCGTCGACGACGAGAATCCGGCCGCCTCCCCGCTCTGGCGAAGAACCCGTCCCCGCCGGGTCCGACGCCGTCACGCCGTTCCGAGCAGGCGCCGGAGATACGGCAGCTCGCGCTCCGCCGCGCGCTCCCCTTCCTCGATGACGTAGGGGATCTTGTCCGTGTCGAAGAGACTGATGCGCTCGCGGAACTGCGGAATGATCGGGAGGATCTCCGTGTGGTGCGCGAGGTTGTGGAAGGCGTAGTTCGCGCGAAGAAGATTGTTCGACATGATGCTCGACAGCTGGAAAGCGAAGCGAAGCACCGACGTGACGCGCTGCTGGTAGGGGCTCTCGAACCCGAGCGTCACGATGACGTTGGCGCCGTGCTTGATCGCCACTCCGACGGGCATCGGATCGCAAAGGAATCCGTCGACGAAGAGCCGGTCGCCGACCCTCCACGGCCGGAAGACGTACGGGATCGCGATCGAGGCGCGGATGGCGTCCACCAGGTCTCCGCTCGAAAAGACGACCTGCTCGCCGTTGTGGAAGTCCGTCGCCGTCAGGAAGAGCGGGATTCGCGTTTCCTCGAACTTGTGTCCGCCGAATGCGACTTTCAGCCGCTCGAGGATCAGCCGATCGTCCACGAGGCCGAAGCTCTCCTGGAACGGGAAAATCTGCGGGAGCATCGCGCGCAGGAGCGACGCGTAGTGGCGCTTCTTCGTCAGCTCCCGCGTCCACAGGCGGCGCGTCATCTCCTCGGCCGTCTCGACCGGGATCCCGAGCGCGATGAACGTGGCGTACAGGCTTCCGCCGCTGCAACCGACGACCATGTCGATCGCGATCCCCTCGCGGGCGAGCACCTTCTGAAGCCCGAGCGCGGCCGCGCATTTCACGCTGCCGGCGCCGATGACGAGCGCGACGCGGTTTCCCGAACCGGTCCTCGCCGGCAGAGGCTCGGCCTCCACCGCCGGGGCGGAGGTCACGATCTCCTCACGCGGCGAAGCTCGCGACGGCGGCGTCCACGTCGGCGAAGACCTGCAGGATGCTCGTAAAACCGGAGAGCTCGAGGACCCGGAGAACTTCCGGCCGCACCGCGGCGAGCCGGAGATCACCGCCGTGCTGGCGGGCGTCTTTCACCGTCTCGAGTAGCGCGCGCAACCCGGCGCTCGACGTGTAGTCCACGCCCGCGAAGTTGCCGATCAGCCGCGGGTTGCCGCCGCCGATCTGTTCCCGGAACGCGGCGACGAGCTGGGGCGCGGACATTCCATCGATGCTTCCGTCGATCGTGACGACCGTCGCCCGTTCTCTCTTTTCGGTTGCGATGTCCATGGCTCTCCCTGGTCGAATCGATCAAGACGCGTCAGCCCGGCTTGAACCGCTTGACGAGCGTCAGACGGTTGCCGTCACGGGTATTCGCTTCGTACTCCATCCGGTCCACGATCTCCCGGATCATGTGCCATCCCAAGCCACCGGGGCGGCGCTCGATGGCCGGAGCGTCGAGGCGCGGAATCGGCGCGTCCTTCGGATCGAAGGGCGGAGCGCGGTCCGTGATGGTCACGACGATCTCGTCTCCGTTGTGCGCGAAGGTGACCCCGATCGGGCCGGGCTCTCTCCCCTTGTAGCCGTGCATGACCAGGTTGCTGCACGCCTCGTCCACGACGAGCTTCATCTCGAAGCAAACCGATTCGTCGGCGCCCACGCGGCGGCAGGCCTCCTCGACGAAATTCCGAAACGCCGCGACGTTCTCCACGCGAGCTTCCCGCTCGATCGAGAACGTCTCCCCGCCGCCCGACGGCGCTGTCGGGCTCAGGCCGGGTTCCTCTTCTGGAGGAGACCCTCGATCTTCGAGAGCAGGCGCGGGAGCTCGACCGGCTTCGTGTCGAAGTCGTCGCATCCCGCCTCGCGCGCCTTCTCGCGGTCACCGGCCATCGCGTGCGCGGTCAGCGCGATGATCGGGATCTGGCGGGTCGCCGGGTCGCTCTTCAGTCGGCGCGTGGCCTCCCAGCCGTCGAGGACCGGCAGGCTCATGTCCATGAGAACGATGTCGGGCGAGTCCGTGCGCGCGAGCGCGACGCCCTGCTCCCCTTCGACGGCGATGACGACTTCGTAGCCCCTTTTCATGAGGCGGCGCGAGAGCATGTCGCGATTCATCTCGTTGTCTTCGACCAGGAGGATCTTCGCCATTCGTTCCCCTATGCCGGTGCCGGGTTGGAGGTTCCAACGGCGCCGACCCGGTACGCGGCGAGGATCCCGGCCATCCGTTCCCGATCGACCGGTTTCACGAGGTAGTCGGCCGCGCCCATCGCGAGCCCCCGGTCCTCGTCGTCGGAGATCGAGACCATCACGACAGGGATTCCCGAGAGCTGCGGGTCGGACTTCAGCGACTTCAGGACGGTCCAGCCGTCGATTCCGGGCTGGACGACTTCGAGCGTGACGAGGTCGGGTTTCTTCTCGCGGGCGAGCCGCAGGCCTTCCTCGCCGTTCCCGGCGACGATCATCGAGTAACCCTCGCGGGAGGCGAGGCGCTCCATCAGGTGATGCACGGCCGGATCGTCGTCGATGACGAGGAGGATCTTCCCGGTCGGAGCGATGGTTCCCGCTTCCCGCGGGCCCTCGTGCCGCCGCCCGGGAAGGCGCATCCGGATCGAGGTCGCCTCTCCGTCGTAGTTCTCGATGTCGCCGGGAAGCCTCACGATGAAAGTCGAGCCCCTGCCGGCCGCGCTCTCGACGTTGATGTCGCCGCCCATCATCACGCAGAACTTCCGGGAGAGCGCGAGGCCGAGGCCGGTCCCGCCGTACTTGCGCATGGTGCTTCCGTCCGCCTGCGAAAACGCCTGGAAGAGTTTTGCGGTCTGCTCCGGCGTCATCCCGATCCCGGTGTCCCGGACCCGGAAGACGACCCAGCTTCCGGTGACGTCCGCCTCCCGCACGACCTCGAGGGTGATGGTCCCGTTCTCCGTGAACTTCGCGGCGTTCGAGAGCAGGTTCAGGAGGACCTGCCGGACTTTCGTGATGTCCTCTCGGATCTGGGCCACGTCGGGCGCGCAGCGGACCTCGAGCCGGTTCCCGTTCTTCTCGACGAGGGGTTGCGCTGTCGCGACCACGTCCCGCACGAGGCCCTCGACGTCGAACGTCTCCAGGAAGAGCTTCATCTTTCCGGCCTCGACCTTCGAGAGGTCGAGCACGTCGTTGATGAGCCCGAGAAGGTGCTTCCCGGAGGACCGGATCTTCTGGAGGTCGGACACGAAAGCGGTCTGACCCGCCTCCTGAGCGTCCTCCTCGAGCATCTCGCTGTACCCGATGATGGCGTTCAGCGGCGTTCTCAGCTCGTGGCTCATGTTGGCGAGAAACGCGCTCTTCGACTGGTTGGCGGCCTCGGCGGCTTCTTTCGCGTCGAGCGCGGACTTGCGCGACTGCTCGATCACCCGGTTCTGCTCCTGGATGCGCTGGTTCTGCTCGGAGAGGTCGTTCTTCGCCTCCCGAACGCGCTTCGTCTGGAAATAGCCGAAGTACCCGAAGATGGAAGTGACGGTCAGGATGCCGGCCATGCAGAAGAGGTCGGTCGGCAGACGGGACTCGAGTCGGACGGGAAAGCCGAGCGGCCAGCCAACGACCAGCATGCCGACGGCCATCGGGAGGAGACCCCGGAGCGCAGTCCGCGCGCCGCCCACCGAGAGATGGGCCGTGTTGATCGCCAGGATCATCGTCGCGCTGGGGACGAGACTGAACGAGAGCGCGGCGGTCCACCCCCCGATGATGAAGGAGTCGATGAGGAGGTTCCGGAACTCCGCAGCCCGGGTGTCCCGCGCGCTCCGCGCAAGGAAATAGGCGAGCTGCGGCCAGACGATGCCCGTGAACGCCATGGCGAGGAGCGCGAGGACAGGCGGTCGCCCCTCGAAGTGGAAAAGCGGGATCACCGACATCACCAGCATCGCGATCACGCGGACGCGGTAGTCGAGGGTGACGATCGGGTGGAGCTTCTTCTCCGTCGTCTGAGGGGTCGCCATACTGGGAGTGCTCGTGCGCGTACTCTAGCAAGGAAAGCTGTCAGCCATCAGCTGTCAGCAAACCAGCCGGGGAAGGCCGGGAGCTTACCGGAGCCGCTTCCTCCGGCGCGGCTTGTGATCGGTGAGAACGATCGAGAGCACGAGCGCCACGCCTCCGAGCGCGGCGGCGAGGAAAAGGAGGATCGCGAGACCCGGGTAGCCGAGGAGCTGAAAGCGCGTCGGCACCTGCATGAGGACAGCGGCGCCGACGATGAGCGCCGCGAGGATCAGGCCGAGAGCGATCCGATTCGCGATCTTGTGAAGACCGTCGATGAGGAGCTCTTCGTCGATCGCGTCCACGTTCAGCCGCAGCTCGTTGTTCGAGACGATGTCGAGGACCTTGTTCACCCGACCGGGCAGCTTTTCGAAGAAGTCCTTCGCCTCGAGGAGGCTCGCGTAGAGGTTCGCAGGGGAAGCGCTCTTCCGCATCCGCTGCTGGAGGAGCTCCGCGGCGTTGCGGCGAACGGAGGCGTTCGGATCGAACTCCGGGTCGAGGGAGCGGCCGATCTCGTCCAAGTGAAGGAGCGTCTTGCCGAGCATCGTGAGGTCGGGAGGGAGACGGATGCCCGACGTCCCCGCGACGCGCGACACTTCCATGACGACCTTGCCGATCTGAATGTGCTCGACGGTCGCGTTCTGATAGACGCCGACGAGCTCCGCGACCTGCCGGCGGAATTCCGTCTCATCGAAAGTCTCGAGCTTCTCGCCGATCTCGCTCGCGCGGTCGGCCGCCTCGTCGCCCCGCCCCTCGCTGATCGCGAGAAGCAGCTTCAGCAGGTCCTCCTGCATCTGCGGCGAAATGCGCCCGACCATCCCGAGGTCGAGGAGAGCCAGGCCTTTGTCCTCGGTGAGGAAGACGTTGCCCGGGTGCGGGTCGGCGTGGAAGAAGCCGTCGATCAGGATCTGCTTCAGGTAAGCGCGGTGAAGCTCGTCCGCGAGCGCCTTGCCGTCGAACTCCATGCGCGAGAGCGGCGAGAGCGCAGTGATCTTGCTCCCGAAGACGAACTCCATCGTGAGCACGCGCGTCGTCGTGTAGTCCTCGACCGGCCCCGGGACGAAGATCCGCGGGAAATCCTCGAGGTTCGTTCGCAGGGCGAGGAGGTTCTGCGCTTCCTGCCGGTAGTCGAGCTCGCGGAGGATGGTCTTGCGGAATTCGTCCACCATCTTCTCGAACTGGTAGAGCTTCCCGGCGTCGGAGTGCCGGTCGAGCACCCCGGCGATCTCGGTGAACGCTTCCAGGTCTTCGACGATCTGCTCCCGGATGCCGGGCCTCTGCACCTTGACGGCCACGGCGCGGCCGTCTCGGAGCGTGGCGCGATGGACCTGTCCCAGCGAAGCGGCCGCGAGCGGCGTGGCTTCGAAGTCGGCGAACGCCTTGGAGATGCGGACGCCGAGCTCCTCGCCAACGATCCGTTCGACCTCGGCGAACGAGAAGGGCTCGACGTCGTCCTGCAGCCTCGCGAGGGCTTCCAGGTAGGGAACCGGTAGGAGATCCGCGCGGGTCGAAAGGAGTTGCCCGAGCTTGACGAACGTCGGACCGAGGCGCTCGAGATCCTGCGCGAGCTCCCGGGCCTTCGCCGGCGCGTCGACGCCCCCGGACTCCGGCGGCAGGTCCCCTTCGACGTCCAGCCGTTTGGCGAGGTCTCCCCGCCCGTACTTCATGAGCAGGACGGCGATGTCCTTGTAGCGCTTGAGGTGCGTCGGTTTGAGCGAAAGAGTCATATGGGTGGCTGTCAGCGATCAGCTGTCAGCCGTCAGCTTTCAAGGAACGCGCCAGCGTCGTTCCGGTCGGATGTGGGGGGTTCGGTAGGCTCTTCCGAATGGAGACCCGGGCGGGCACGGTCTTCGTCACCGGCGGTACGGGATATCTCGGCAGGCCGCTCGCCGAAGAGCTCCTGCGGCGGGGGCACGCCGTCCTCGCGCTCGTTCGCCCGGGGTCGGAAGCCCGACTCCCCGCGGGAGCCCGGCCCGTTCCCGGAGACGCCCTTCGGAAGGACACGTTCGCGGGCGCGGTCGCCCCCGCCCGGACGTTCGTGCAGCTCGTCGGGGTCGCCCATCCGAGTCCCTCGAAGGCCGCGGAATTCCGGTCGATCGACCTCGCGTCGGTCCGCGCTTCCGCGGAAGCGGCGGCGGCCGCCGGGGTCGAGCACTTCGTTTACGTCAGCGTCGCCCAGCCCGCGCCGGCGATGAAAGCCTATGCGGCCGTCCGCGCGGAGGGAGAGGCGACCGTCCGCGCGACCGGCATGAACGCGACGTTCCTCCGGCCCTGGTACGTGCTCGGACCGGGACACCGCTGGCCCGTTCTCCTGATCCCCGCCTATCGTCTGTTCGAGGCCCTCCCGCCGACGCGCGCGCTGGCGAAGCGGATCGGGCTCGTCACGCTCTCCCAGATGGTTGGCGCGCTCGTCCACGCCGTCGAGAATCCGCCGCGGGGGGTGCGCATCGTGGAAGTTCCGGAGATCCGAAAGGAGTCGGCATGACGCGAGCCCGGTCGCCCGAGTGGCGCCGCGAGAGTTTCACGATCTCGACTGACCCCGATCGATTCGACCGGCCGATGATCCACGAGTTTCTGACCGGGTCGTACTGGGCAAAGGGCATTCCGCGCGAGACCGTGGATCGCTCGATCGAAGGCGCGCTCTGCTTCGGCGTGTACGACGCCGATCGACAGGTCGGGTTCGCGCGCGTCATCACCGACCGGGCGACTTTCGCCTACCTCGCCGACGTCTTCGTCCTCGAGTCGCACCGGGGCCGCGGGCTGGCCGCGTGGCTCATGGACTCGATCCTCGCCCACCCCGATCTCCAGGGCCTCCGCCGGTGGATGCTGCTGACGCGCGACGCGCACCCGCTCTACAGGAGGTCGGGATTCACCGACCTCGCCCACCCCGAGAGGGTGATGGAAAAGGTCGACCCCGGCGTTTACGAGAGGAGCTCGACTAGGGCAGCGCCACGTTCTTGAGCTGGAACGGCGTCGTCACGACCGACTTGGCGGTCAGCAGGTAGACCCGCAGGCTCGCGTCGGCCGGGAGTTTCTCGGGGAACTTCAATATCCGGAAATCGCCGACGGTCATCGAGCCCGCCCCGTCGATCTTCGTTCCCTTCGCGTCGTAGACCTCGACGTTGAAGACCTTCTTGCCCGGGTCGGTCACCTTGACGAGGACGTCGTTTTCTTCGACCGTCAGGAAGCCCTCGAAAAGGCCGGCGAACGCCTCGACCATCGCGCCTCCGATGCCGGCGCCCTCCGCTTCCTTCTTGCGCCGCTCGGCGTCCTTCTTCTTCTCGGCCTCGTAGGTCTTTCGGGAGACGACGGTGACCTCCGCCTTCGCGGCCTTCAGCGCCGGCGAGGCTGCCGGCTTGTCCGTCTTCGAGGCGAACCCGTCCACTCGCGCAACCGACGCCGGGTCACGGCCCGGCAGAAACAGCTCGACCTGCCCCGAGACCTCGCGCACCGTCTTCGCCTTGCGGGCGGGGTTTCGCAGCTCGAGCTTCAACGACGGTGACGTGTTGCTCATCGATGTCTCGAAGTCCGGCGTCTTCGCCCCTTCCTTCAGGAGGTTGCGTCCCGTCTCGTCCTCCGCTTTCTTGACCAGCGCGCGGGCGCCCCGGACGTCGGCCGCCCCGTCCCCGCCGATCTTGAGCTCGATCTCGAGACCTCCGAAGAAGTTGTCGTTGCGGCGGCGATCGGTGATGTCTCCCGCGCTGACGGTCAGCGGGGGCGCGGCGAGAGCCGGGAACGAGACGGCCATCAGCGTGATGGCGACGAGACGGGCGGCGAGCTTCATCGGCGTACTCCTGCTACGGAAGCGACACGTTCGAGAGCGTGAACGGCGTCGAAACGAGGGACTTTTTCGTCTTCACGAGCACTTTGAGCTTCGCGTCCGCGGGCAGCTTCTCGGAGAAGTTCATCACGCGCAGCTCGCCCGACGACATCGAGCCGTTGGAGCTGATCCGCTCTCCGTCGGCGCGCGTGACCTCGACGTCCATCACCCGGTTGTCCGCGTCCTTCACGTTCAGGATGAGATCGTTGTCGCCGACCTCGTCCATCATCCCGGAGAACGCCTGGGCAAGCCCCATGATCGCCTCCATGGCCTTCGCCTCCTCGGCCGAAGCGCCCTTCATCTCCTTCTCCATCTCCGCCTTGCCCTTCGCCATTTCCTTCTCGAACTCGGCCTTCCGCTTCGCGGCGTTCGCGCGGTGGGCTTTAGGCGAAACGACGGCGATCTCGATCTTCTGGTTCCGGAGCGCGGGCATCGAGATCGGCTTGTCCATTCGCGATTGAAGGCGGTCGATCGTCACGACGGATGCGGGATCGCGGGTCGGCGTGAAGAGCTCGATGTTCCCCGAGATCTCCTTGAGCGCCGTCGACCCGCGGGCGGGGTTCTTGAGGCTCACCTTCAAGTCCGAGCCGCTCGAGGTCGAGAAATCCGGTTCCTTCCGCTCTTCCGGGAGGAGGTCGCGGCCCGTCTCGTCCACAGCCTTCTTCACGATCACGCGCTTCGCCTTCGCGTCGGCGAGGTCGTCACCGGTGAGCTTGAGCTCGACCTCGAGGCCGCCGAAGAACTGCCCGGTCGTTCGCCGGTCTTCGATCGTTCCCGCGCTCACGCGGAGGTCCTGGCCGGAAAGAAGCGAAGCCATCGCCGAGAGCGACAAGGCGATAACCAGGAAGCGCCGGCTCGAAAGCCTGCCCATCGGAATCCTCCTCATGTTTGGTGCGGTCGGACAAAAGGGTACCACTGAAGGACCACTGCGGCGGTCGCGGACAGCGCGAAAACGGCCGGGCGGACGTCCCATCCCCTCGGAGTTGCCGCGGCTGCGATAGGCTGGCGCCGCCTATGATCGCCGTCCGCTAGCGCTGCTCGCCAGCGCCCGACTCTCCAAACCGAGTTCTCAACCGCCGCGCCTTCCGGTGCGGCCCAGCAGGAGAGTTTTCCAATGGCGGACCTGTGGTGGAAAGACTTTTTCAACGGACTGATCGTCGACTTCTGGCGGGTTGCGATGACGCCGGAGGTCACGCGCGCGGAGGCGGAGTTCCTCGTCAAGCCGGCTCGGCCTCGTTCACCGGATGACCGCGTGCTCGACGTCCCCTGCGGCGACGGGCGGCTCGCCCTCGCGCTCGCCGAACGGGGTTGCCGGGTGACGGGCGTGGACATCTCCGAGGAGTTCCTGAACGCGGGCCGATCCGCGGCCGAGGCGCGCGGACTCGACCTGTCGCTGGCGCCGCGCCGAGATGCGCGACCTCCCCTGGAGAGAGGAGTTCGATGCGGCCTACTGCGCGGGCTCGAGCTTCGGCTACCTGGACGACGCGGGCAACGCCGAATTTCTCACCGCCGTGTCGCGAACGCTCGTTCCCGGCGGCCGGTTCTTCATCGACTGCAAGGCCGCGGAGTCGATTTTCCCGTCGTTCCGGGAAAGTTACGAGATGACCCTGGAGGGCATCCGGTTCGCGTCGGTGAACCGTTACGACCCGACGACCGGAACGATGGAGAACCTCTACACGATCTCGCGCGGTGACCGCGTCGAAGAGAAGCGGGCCCTCACTCGAATCTATTCGACGAGCGAAATCCTCCGGCTCCTGACGGAAGCGGGCTTCGGGAACTTCGAGACTTACGGCTCCGTCGAGGGAGAGCCCTTCCGGCTCGGGTCGCCGAGGCTCTTCGTCACGGCGCGAAAGCGATAGAGATCGCGGCTCGATCCGATATAGTTCCCGCTTCCGAAGCGGCCGATTCACAATCGACGAGGTGTCTATGAGGCGCACATTCCTGCGCGGCGCAATCCTTGCGGCAGTTGTCTGCATTTCGATCACGGCGGCCGTCCAGGGCCAACCGACCGAGCTCTTCTTCTCCGAATACATCGAGGGCTCTTCGAACAACAAGGCCCTTGAGATCTACAACGGCACCGGGACCACGATCAACCTCGCGACCGGTGGCTACAACGTCCAGATGTTCTTCAACGGAAGCGCGACCGCCGGCCTGACGATCAACCTCACTGGCAGCGTATCGAGCGGCGACGTGTACGTGATCGCGCAGAGCGCCGCGAACGCCACCATCCTCGCGCAGGCCGATCAGACGAACGGCTCCGGCTGGTTCAACGGCGACGACGCTGTCGTGCTGCGCAAGGGCGCGACCATCATCGACGCGATCGGGCAGGCGGGCTTCGACCCCGGCACGGAGTGGGGCACGGGCCTCGTTTCCACGGCCGACAACACGTTGCAGCGGAAAGCCTCCGTCTGCGCAGGCGACACCAACGCAACCGACGTCTTCGATCCCTCCGTCGACTGGAACGGTTTCGCGACCGATACGTTTACCGGACTCGGCGCGCACAGCCCGCTTTGTGGAACGGGACCCACCGGAGTCGGATCGGCAGATCCGAACGTCGTCGATCCCGGCGATTCGACGCTCCTGACGGTCGCGGTGACGCCCGGATCGAACCCGCCCAGCACGGGAATCACCGTGACCGGGGACCTCACCGCGATTGGCGGTTCGGCGACCCAGATCTTCTTCGACGACGGCCTGAACGGCGGCGACGTCAGCGCCGGGGACAACGTGTTCTCTTTCTTCACCACTGTCGACCCGGGTACCACTGGGGGCAACAAGACACTGCCCGCCACGATCAACGACCTCGAGGGACGCAGCGCTTCGGCCCCGATCACGCTCGGCGTCCGAGCGCTGCTCGAGATCTTCGAAATCCAGGGGACCGGTCTCGCTTCTCCTTTCCTGGGCCAGGCCATCTCGACGCGGGACAACGTCGTCACCGCCGTCGGTCCGAACGGTTTCTTCATTCAGACCCCGGCGGGGCGGGCCGACGCGGACGCCGAGACCTCGAACGGCATCTTCGTGTTCACGGTGTCGACTCCAACGGTCTCGGTCGGCGATCAGGTCGACGTCAAGGCGACTGTCGCGGAGTTCTTCAACCTGACGGAGCTCAACACCCCGAGCGTTTCGACCGACTCGACCGGAAACCCGCTGCCGGTCGCCGTAACGCTCGATTCGACCACCCCGTCTCCGAACCAGCCGCAGCCGGCGAACGAGATGGAGCGCTTCGAGGGGATGCTGGTGCGGGTCGAGAACGCGCTCGTGACCGGTCCGACCGACCAGTTCGGCGATTTTTCGATCGCCTCGGCCGCCAGCCGAACGTTCCGGGAGCCGGGGATTCTCTACCCGGGCCTGCCCGGGCTCCCGGTGTGGGATGGCAACCCCGAGGTGTATGAGATCAACCCGGATCAGCTCGGCCTTCCGGCCGCGGACGTGGCCGCCGGCGGCGTCGTGACTCTGGCCGAGGGGCCGCTCAGCTTCGATTTCGGCGACTACCAGATCTGGCCGACGACCCTGAACGTCACCGGAGTGGCGCAGGTCGTCCCCGTTCGCGATCGGAACGCCGGTGAATTCCTCGTCGCGACGCAGAACGTCCTGCGGCTGTTCGACCTGGTCGACGATCCGAACAAGAGCGACGAGACTCCGACGCCACAGCAGTACGCCGATCGGCTCAACAAGTTCTCGCTCCTCATCCGAAACGCCCTCAAGTCTCCGGACGTCCTCACCGTGCAGGAGGCCGAGAACCTCACGGTGCTTCAGGACCTCGCTGCGAAGATCGCGGCCGATGACCCGAGCGTCGTGTACACGCCTTATCTCCTCGAGGGTCACGACATCGGGGGCATCGACATCGGCTTCCTCGTGCGCGGCACGGTCCAGGTCGATTCCATCGAGCAGGTCGGCTTCGACACGGAATTGTCCCTGGACGGATCCAAGCTCAATGACCGTCCGCCTCTCGTTCTCCGTGGCTCTTACGTCGGCGGGACGGTCCCGTTCCCGATCGTCGTCATCGGAGTCCACCAGCGCTCCCTCTCCGGCGTCGAGGGGACGTCCGCCAGCGCGAATCGAGTCCGAGTCAAGCGGCACGAGCAGGCGCAGGAGCTCTCGGAGTACATCCAGAGCCTCCAAACGACGGATCCCGACGTGCGGCTCACCGTCGCCGGCGACTTCAACGCCTTCGAGTTCACCGACGGATACGTGGACGTGATGGGTCAGGTCACCGGCAATCCCGATCCGGCGGGCTCGCTCATCCCCGCGACCGACGTCGTCGACCCGAACCTGACGAACCAGACGTTCAATCTCCCCGCCGGCGAGCGTTACTCGTTCGTATTCGAAGGGAACGCTCAGAGCCTTGATCACGCGGTCACCTCGACCGGAATGAACTTCTGGCTCCGGGGCGTGCAGCACGTGCGCGGCAACTCGGATGCCCCGGCGTCATACGAGGCCGATTCGTCGACAGCGCTGCGGTCCTCCGACCACGACGGCACCGTTCTCTTCGTGATGGGCGACAACGACGGCGACGGGTTCCCGGACGACGGGGACTCCTGCGTCGCGTCGAGCACGAGCGCGACCGTCGTCATCGACGGCTGCAACTCGGGCGCCGCCAACGACCTCTTTTCCAGTGGCTGCAAGATTTCAGATCACGTCGACGCCTGCGCGGCGGCCGCGGTCACCCATGAGGACTTCACGGGCTGCGTGACCCGTCTGACGAACCAGCTGAAGAAGGACGGCTTCATCAACAACAAGGAAAAGTCGGCGATTCAGCAGTGCGCTGGCCGCGCTCGCATCCCCTGAGAGCCACTCCATCGTCGGGACACCTCGGGCCGGCGCATCGCGCCGGCCTTTTCTTTCGTAGGTAGAGTGGACACATGGCACGGGGAATGGGGGGAATCGGCGGCGGGCTCGGGGGGCTTCCCCGCTCCGACCGCCGCGGCGGCGGGGGCCGGGCCGCCGCCGCCCGCGACGACGAGAAGAAGCGCAAGGCGCCGCCGTTCAAGGTCGTCCTCCGGGACGCGGTCGAGCTGGTCAGCGCGCGACGCGGGCGCCTCGCCGTGGGATTCGGTCTCCTCGCGATCAATCGACTCTGCTCGCTCGTGCTCCCCGGAACGACGAAGTTCCTCCTCGACGAGGTGATCGGGAAGGGGCGCCGCGAGCTCCTCGGCGTGCTCGTTCTGGCCGCGGGTGGGGCGACTTTCATCCAGGCGGTGACGTCGTTCTCGCTCTCCCAGGTCCTCGGAAAGGCGGCGCAGCGCTCGATCACCGAGATGCGGCGGCGGATACAGAGCCACGTCGGAAGGCTGTCCGTCTCGTTCTTCGATCAGACGAAGACGGGCGCGCTGCTCTCGCGGGTGATGTCCGATGCCGAGGGTCTCCGCAACCTCGTCGGCTCCGGTCTCGTCGAAGTCGCCGGCGGCATCCTGACGGCGGCCGCCGCGCTCATCATCCTCTTCTACCTGTCGGCGAAGCTCACCATCATCGCCTTGAGCGTCCTTTCCCTCTTCGGGCTCATCCTCCTGTACGCGTTCAAGACGCTGCGCCCGCTCTTCCGGGAGCGCTCGCGGATCAACGCGGCGGTTTCCGGCCGGCTGACCGAGTCGTTCTCCGGCATCCGAGTGGTCAAGGCCTACCGCGCGGAGCGGCGCGAGGCGCTCGAGTTCACGAAGGGAGCGCACCGCCTCTTCCGCAACGTGGCGAAGACGATGACCGGATTCGCCGCCGTCAGCGCTTTTTCGACGCTTCTTCTCGGGACGGTCGGGGTCGCGATCATGTGGGTCGGCGCAAACGAGGTTCTCGCCGGAAGGATGACGCTCGGGTCGTTCTTCTCCTTCACGCTCTACATGGGACTGCTCGTCGGCCCGGTGATCCAGATCGTGTCCATCGGAAGCCAGATCACGGAAGCGTTCGCCGGGCTCGAGCGGATCCGCGAGATCCGCAACGAAATACCGGAGGACGCCGGGGATGCCACCAAGCGACCGCTCCCCCGCATCATCGGACACGTCGAGTTCCGGGACGTCTCCTTCGAGTACCAGGAGGGAGTGCCGGTCTTGAAGAACGTCTCCTTCGAGTCGGCGCCGGGGACTTCCACCGCGCTCGTCGGGCCGTCCGGATCCGGCAAGAGCACGATCATCGGCCTCGTCGCCGCGTTCTACACGCCGACGGAGGGCGCGATCTACGTCGACGGGCAGAATCTCGCGGAGGTGCGCCTCGCCGACTACCGGTCGCAGATCGGAGTCGTGTTCCAGGACAACTTCCTCTTCGACGGAACGGTTCTCGAGAACATCGCCTACGCGCGTCCCGAAGCTTCGAAGGAGGAGGTCCTCCGCGCGGCGCGGATCGCGCGATGCGACGACTTCGTCCAGCAGCTCGGCGAAGGGTACGAGACCGTCGTCGGGGAACGCGGGGTGAAACTCTCCGGCGGCCAGCGGCAGCGTGTGGCCATCGCGCGGGCGATTCTCGCGGACCCGCGGATCCTGATCCTCGACGAGGCGACGTCCTCGCTCGACAGCGAGAGCGAGGCGCTCATCCAGGAAGGGCTCGCCGAGCTCATGAAGGGGCGCACGACCTTCGTCATCGCCCACCGGCTCTCGACGATCCGCAACGCGAACTCGATCCTCGTCGTCGAGGCGGGGCGCATCGTGGAGCGCGGCCCGCACGCCGAGCTCCTCGCCCGCGGCGGGCGCTACTTCGACCTCTACACGAGGCAGCACGGCCTGGAAGCCAACCTCTTCGTGAACCCGGGCGAGTCGGAGCCGACCGAAGAGGCCGAAACCGCCCCGTCCACGTCCGCCGACGAGGACGCGGCGCGGATCCCCCTCGGCATCCGGGGCGAGTGAGGAACTTCGGACTCCAGGCTTCTCGGTAAAATCGCTTCATGCCGGCCGATCGGGACGAGGCGCTCTCCCTTTGCGAAGAGGGGACTGCCCGGCTGATGACGGGCGACGTCGACGAGGCGATCCGCCTCTTCACGCGCTCCCTCCAGCTCTCGCCGACCGCCGAGGCTTACACTTTCCGCGGCTGGGCCCTCTCGTTCGCCGGGCGGCTCGACGAAGCCATCGAGGAGTGCCGGAAGGCGATCGCGACCGATCCCGGCTTCGGGAACCCCTACAACGACATCGGCTGCTACCTCATGCAGAAGGGGGAGCTCGACTCCGCCGTGACGTGGTTCGAGCAGGCGAAGAAGGCGCCGCGCTACGAGCCGCGGCACTTCCCGTACCTGAATCTCGGGCGGTTGCACGCCGCCCGCGGCGACGTGGCGCAGGCCGTCATCGAGTTCGAGGGGGCGCTCGAGGAGAACCCGAACGATCCGATTGCGCTCCGTTTCCTGGAAGAATTGAGGTATCGAGTCAACTGAGGCGGCTCTGCGGCGGAATTCGCCGCGGAGTCCGCTCGTTTTCATCGGGTTGAGAAGGAGAACACTTTGGCAAACGATCGCTTCGAGATGACTCCCCACGCGGCATTCGAGACGCCGCTCGCAGTCGGCGTCGAGAAAGTCACGGCGTTCCTCCGCAGGGTGTACGGCTGGATGTTTGCCGGGCTCGCGATCACGGCGACTGTCGCGTTCCTCGTGAGCGGGACGCCGGCCCTTCTTCAGATCGTGTTCGGAAACCCGATCGTCTTCTTCGGGCTCATCCTGGTCGAGCTCGGCCTCGTCTTCTTCCTGTCCGCGCGCGTGGACAAGATGGCGCCGCAGACCGCCGCGATGCTGTTCGTCGTCTATTCGGCGTTGAACGGCGCCACCCTCTCGGCGATCCTCCTCGCCTATACCGGGACGTCGATCGCGACGACGTTCGTCGTGACCGCGGGGATGTTCGGAGCGCTCGCCCTGTACGGGACGACGACGAAGCGAAGCCTCGCCGGCATCGGGCAGTTCTTCTTCATGGGCCTGATCGGCCTCGTGCTCGCCTCCGTCGTCGGGATCTTCTGGAAGGCGCCCGCTCTCCAGTTCATCATCTCGGTCGTCGGCGTCCTCGTGTTCACGGGATTGACCGCGTGGGACGCGCAGAGGCTGAAGACGATGGCGGCCGTGACGCCGGATGGTCAGCTGGCCGGCAGGGCGGTCGTCGGCGCGCTCGCTCTCTACCTCGACTTCGTCAACCTGTTCCTCTTCCTCCTGCGGTTCATCGGCGGACGCCGAGACTGATTCCCGGGAAAGAGCCTTGAAACCGCTGCGCGGCGCGCTCGCCCTCGTCTTCGTCGTCGCCGGCGTGCTGCTCATGGGCGCCGCCGTGCTTCACTACGTACGGGGGACGCGCGCTCAGAGCGAGGGGCGGCGAGTGCTCGCCCGCGCGGCGGAGCCGGGATACGTGACGGCTACCCATCCCCAGGAGAGGATTTCCGAGCGCGACGAGCTGCCCCGCTCCTCCGGCACACCGCCGGCGGCCGGCTACCCGATGGGCGTGCCCCTCGGAAAGATCCGGATTCCCGTCGCGGAGATGGACTGGGTCGTGTTCGGAGGGTCGGACGACGCGACGCTCGAGAAGGGCCCCGGTCACGTTCCCGGCACCGCGATGCCGAACCAGGACTACGGGCCGAACAACTGCGTGATCACCGCCCACCGCGACTCGCACTTCCGCCGGCTCGGCTGGCTCCGAAAGGGACACGTCGTCGAGCTCGAAACGGCGACGGGGACGATGAAATACCGCGTCGTGTCGCGCGAGATCGTGACGCCGAAGACGGTGCGCGTGCTCGAGCCGACGAAGAAACCTCGCCTGACGCTCATCACGTGCTATCCGTTCGACTACATCGGCTCCGCGCCGAAGCGACTCATCGTCGTCGCGGAGCCGTTCGGGAAAAACCCGCCGGCGTCCTCCGTTTCGTCCAACTAGTCCCTCACTGGCATCCCTTTTGATACTCCCTCCCGCCGGAGGGATTCCGTCCATGAACCGAACCATTCGACTTGCCGCCGTTCTGGCCGTTTTCGCCGCGGCGGCGCCGGCTGAGTCTCTGCTCGCCCAATCGAAGAAGAAGAAGGCCGCGGCTCGCAAGCCCGCGGCCGTGTCGCTCGACGCGAAGGCCGTCAACGACCCGGCGACCGCTCCGCTCGTAAAGAGGGGATCTTCGGGAGGCGGGGTCCTTCGCGCCCAGGTGCTCCTCGACCGCGCGCGCTTCTCGCCCGGAGAGATCGACGGGGCGTTCGGCAGCAACGTGGAGAAGGCGATCGCCGGTTTTCAGAAGGCGCACGGCGTGGAGCCGACGGGTGTGGTGGACGCGGCCACGTGGAAGCTCCTGAACGCCGATGCGGCGCCGGTCCTCGCGAAATACGCTCTCACCGCGGCGGATGTCGACGGCCCCTTCGAGGCGATCCCCGAGGACATGATGGAAAAGTCGAAGCTCGCGGCGCTCGGTTACTCCTCCACGCTCGAGACGCTCGGAGAGAGGTTCCACTCGAGCCCGAAGCTCCTCGCGCGGCTGAACCCGGGCAGCACGTTCAGCCGGGCGGGCGAGGAGGTCCTCGTTCCGAGCGTCCGCTCCGCCGCGCCTCCGAAGGTCGTCAAGGTCGTCGTCGACGACTCCGACAAGACGGTCTCGGCGTGGGATGCGGGCGACAAGCTGATCGCCCAGTACCCGGCCACCACCGGCAGCGAGCACGACCCTCTCCCCGTCGGAAACTGGAAGATCAACGGGGTCTCGAAGAATCCGGCCTTCCACTACAATCCGGACCTCTTCTGGGACGCCGACGAGAGCCATGCAAAAGCAAAGATTCCGGCCGGGCCGAACAACCCCGTCGGGGTCGTGTGGATCGACCTTTCCAAACCGCACTATGGGATTCACGGGACGCCCGAGCCCGCGACCATCGGAAAGACGCAGTCGCACGGTTGCATTCGCCTGACGAACTGGGACGCCGCGGAGCTCGCGGAGATGGTGACCCCGGGGACGCCGGCGGTTCTCCAGGAGTAGGCATCCGCGCTCGGGGCGTCGCCCTCTTCGTTCTCGGCATTCTCCTCGGGGCGCTCGCGCTCTACTACGTGCTGTGGCGCACGGGGGGAATCACTCCCGGTCACTTCGCGTCGCGGACGACAGCGGACCTGGTCGGAGCGACCCGGCCGATGACGCCCGCGCCTCTCGCCACGATTCCCTTCCCGGAGGGCACTCCCGAAGCGTTCGCCGTTCCGGCCGGTGACTCGACGCCGGCACCCGGCTTCGCGCTCGGGACGACGCCCGGTCTGCCCCTCATCGATCCCGACGCGACGCGCACGCCGACCCCGAACGTCCGCTTCTTCGGGACGCTCGAGGGAAGAACGCTCACGATGCCGGTCGCGGGCGCGCGCACGATGGACCTGCGCGACAACTTCGAAGAGCCCCGGGGATCCCGCGTCCACGAGGCGATCGACATCCTCGCGCCCCGGGGGACGCCCGTCGTCGCCGCGGACGAGGGTCGAATCGCCAAGCTCTTCACGAGCAAGCAGGGCGGCTTGACCGTGTATCAGTTCGATCGCGACGACACCCACGCGTACTACTACGCCCACCTCGACCGCTATGCCGACGGGTTGAAGGAGGGCGCCTACCTGCGGCCCGGGGACCCGGTCGGATCCGTCGGCACGACGGGCAACGCTCCCCCGGACACCCCGCACCTCCACTTCGCGATCTTCGAACTCGGCCCCGAGAAGCGTTGGTGGGAGGGAAAGCCGGTCAACCCGTATCCGTTTCTCATGAAGGTCAAATAGGATCGAGCGGAACCCCTCTCCCATGAACGACCGAAAATACCGCCACCGTGGCTACCAGGACTCCTCCGAGGAGCCCCGCGCGCGCGGACCGCGCCCCGACGGAAGCGGGCGGACCGAGGGTGCCCCCCGCGGACGGGGCGCCGATGTCGACAGGGCGGTCGTGTTCGCCTGCAAGGCGTGCGGAGAGAAGCGCCGGGATCTCGAAGAGATCCGATACGACTCGACCTGTGGGTGCGGCGCGGACATCCACGCCTGCTCCCAGTGTGCACACTTCGACACCTCGGCCCGCTTCGAGTGTGCCCAGGTGATCCCCGTGCGGATCCTTTCCAAGAAAAAGCGCAACGAGTGCGCGCTCTTCTCCCCCGCCCTCTCCTTCGACCTGACGGGTACCAAGGCCTCCGGCACGCCCGACGACGCGCGGGCGGCGTTCGAGCGGTTGTTTCGGAAATAACTTTCTCCCGAATAGGGACGCCGTCCGGTAACAGCGGGGAGGGATCTGACCCCTTCGGGATCAGACCCCATATGTCCTCCGGTGAACTACAGAACGAGGGATCTGACCCCTTCGGGATCAGACCCCGAACCTTCGCCGAGTCAGCGGGGAGGGATCTGACCCCTGCGGGGTCAGACCCCATAGCGGCGGGAACGTTTCCTGCATGAACCTTCTGGTTCGGCAAAGGAAAGGAGCTTCCATGAAAGCCAGGGATCTGATGACGCCCGATCCAACGACGTGTAAACCCGCGGACGACCTTCGGTCCGTCCTGCGGATCATGAAGTCCGAGGATTGCGGGATCGTTCCAATCGCGGAAGGCAACGGCGGCGGGCGCGTCGTCGGTGTCGTGACGGACCGGGACGCCGCCCTCTACCTCGGGGCGAACGACTCCCGCCCCTCCGAAGTTCGGATTTCCGACGTGATGACCAAGAGCCTGGTCTCCGTCGAGCCCGACGCGGACATCAAAGAGGTCAGCCGCGAGATGCAGGAAGCTCAGGTCCGCCGCGTTCTCGTGATCGAAGGCGGCCGCCTCCTCGGAGTCATCGCAACAGCCGACCTCGCTCGGGCATCGGCCCACTCCGGGCGCGACCAGATGGGAGAGGAAGTCGAGAAGGTCATGGAGAAGATTTCGGAAGACACGGGCTCGCGCCCCCGCGTCTAACTCGACGAACCGGAGATTCGAATCGCGTCCCGGGCCGCGCGTCGGAGCACGGCCCGGAGCATCGCCTGCGTCAAGCGACCGGTGAACGTGTTCTGCTGGCTCGGGTGATAGGTCGCGTAGAGGACGTCCTCCCCGATCGCGTAACGCGCGCCATGTGCGAAGCGAGGCTTGGGCCGGAGCCGGGGTGACCCGGTTTCGGCAAGAGCGATCAGGCACGACTCGAACGCGAGACCGCCGAGCGCGACGAGGACTCGCGGGCGCTGGATGAGCGCCGCCTCTCTCAGCAGGTACTCGCGGCAGTTGGCGAACTCCTCGGGGAGCGGCCGGTTGTCCGGCGGTGCGCACTTGACCGCCGCCGTCAGGAGCGCCCCCGTGAGCGCGAGGCCGTCGCCCGGCCGAATGGACTCGGGCTGGTTGGACAGACCGACCGCGTGGAGGGCGCGGAACAGAAAGTTGCCGGACTCGTCCCCCGTGAAGATGCGCCCGGTGCGGTTGCCGCCGTGGGCCGCCGGCGCGAGGCCGACGAGAAGGAGGCGCGCCCGCGGATCGCCGAACGCGGGAAGCGGGCGGCGCCAGTAGGTCTCGCCCCGAAAGCGACGGGGAGCCCGGCGCGCCGCTTCCTCTCGCCAGGCGACGAGGCGCGGACACCGCCGGCACGAAATGACCTCCCGCTCGAGGCGGCGGAAGTCCTGAAGGGGTTTTGCCTTGCCTGTCATCCCGAGCCCTTCGCCCTCGCTGTCATCCTGAGTCCTGCGCCCTCGCTGTCATCCTGAGCCCTTCGCCCTTCCTTGTCATCCCGAGCCCTTCGCCCTTCCTTGTCATCCCGAGCCCTTCGCCCTTCAATGTCATCCCGAGCGAAGCGAGGGATCTGGTCTCTCTTGATACGGCCGCCTGCTGCTCAGGACAGGCTCCGCGAGGGATCGGGTCTCCCTTGATACGGCCGCCTGCTGCTCAGGACAGGCTCCGCGAATCACCCCCTGCGTTTCGGGGGGTTCCTCGTCGCTACGCTCCTCGGAATGACAAAAGGAAACGGCGGCTCAGGCTGACCGCTTCGCGGTCACTTCTTGGGGGTCGAGCCCGCGGCCGGGAGAGCCGGCGGAACGCCCATGGACCGCCAGCGCTTCTTGTTCTCTTCCCACTCGGCGAGCGCCCGCTTCCGGTTCGCGGCGGCCGCCGCGGCGCGGGCGTCGTCGTCGTTCACCGCGGGGTCTGGAGCCGCGGGGCCTGGAACCGCGGACTTTTCTTCGTTCTCGGCCACGAATCCATTCTACGCAAGGTCACTGGATGACGATCGATCCCAGCATGCCGCGATGCTGCTCCGGATCTCCGCCGCAGTCGTTCTGCGTACAGGCGAAGGGGTGCGTGCCGCGGTGGAAAGGCTCGGGCGTGAAGGGAGGCAGGACGACGTCGTGGCCCGGCGAGATGTCGTCGGTGCCGGGAAGCCCCAGGTCCGAGATGCCCGGAAAACCGTGGCGCGGGTTCGTCGTGCCGGGCAGGTCCGCGTTGTGGAAGACGAGCTGGTACGTCTGGCCGACCGTGAGGACGATCGGCGGCGAGTTCGGGCCGCCGGGCGAGAAGTCCCACGCACGCACCGCGACGATGAGCGTCAGCGGCCCGGCGGGGAGCGGGACGTCCTCGTCGCCGGCGACGAAGCTGGAGTCGGCGGTGGCGTTGTCGATCACGGCCCCGTACGTGAACAGCGGTGCCGCCGGGTTGGACGACTCCACGACCGCGTGGGCGTTTGTCGTCACCAACCCGGCCTGACCGACAACGTCGAAGATCCGGTTGATCTGCGTCCCGGCGCGCGGACCAAGGTTCACCGCCAGCGTCCCCAGCTGCGCCGTACCGCTGAACACCCGGATCGTCGCCGTCACACCGACGTCGTTTCCGTTGTACACGCCGATGTTCGTCCGAAACAGACCGTTGGACAGTCCCGTGAGCACCGACACCGCGTAAGCCTGCGTCACCTTCATCCCCGGGATGAACATCCCGTTGGTCCCGCCTCCCGCGGCCGGCGAGTACAGGCGGCTCGTCACCCGCACCGAGTTCCCGGCACTCGTGAACTCCACCGCCCCCGCTGTCGACGGCGCGTTGAACGTCGACAGGATCATGTCGTCGAAAGCCCGCGACTCGCGAGGCCCGAGCACGAACGACGCTTGAGGCGCCACCGCCGGACACGCCCCCAGAAAACACCGGTACACCGCCGTGACCACCACCGGGCTCGAGTACGACGTGTTGAACACCCGGACGTCCGAGAAAAACGGGCTCGCCGCCGACCCCACCGGGAACGACGCCACCGCCGGCACCGTCACCGTGTCGGCTGAAAGCGCAAACGGGAGAAGGAGAAGGAACGCGGCGGGCAGAGCCCGCTTGAGCTTTCTCCGAGAAAGCCTGAGCACGCGGACTGTTCGCATGGTTCCCGTTAGACGACGGGCCGGGCGCCTCCGTTTACGATTCTAGTGCCCGCGTCGCGAGGCCAGGGAAGGCGATCGTTCGGCCGAGGGTGCGGGCCCCGGTTCGTTTCCGGAATCGGGGCCCGCAGAGTTACCTAGTTGACGTGAATCGATCCGCGCATGTTCTGCGCGACGTGCTGAGTACAGAAGAAGTTGAACGTCGCGCCGCGCGCGGAAACGGGCGGCGTGAAGGTGACTCGATAGACACGCGGCGGCGAGCCCCCGTAGCCGTAGCCGTCGTCCTCCTGGCCCGCCGTGATGTTGTTGTCCCCCTGAACCCCGAGCTCCGCAACGCCCGAGAACCCGTGGGTGCCCTGGCTCGCTTCGAAGACGAGCGTCGTCGCCGCGCCCGCCGTCACCTGGATCGGCGAGTTGCTGCCCGGGGCGAAGAGGTAGTTCGACAGCTCGACGGTGATGCTCTGCGACGTCGGCGGCGGCCCCGAGGGCGCCGGTACGTCGGCGTCCCCGGCGACGAAGCTCGAGTCGGCGGTGGCGTTGTCGATCACGGCCCCGTAGGTGAAGATCGGAGCCGACGACGACTCCACGACCGCGTGCGCGTTTGTCGTCACCAACCCGGCCTGACCCACGACGTCGAAGATCCGGTTGATCTGCGTCCCGGCGCGCGGCCCCAGGTTGACCGCGTGGGTCCCCAGCTGCGCCGTTCCGTTGAACAGCTTGATGGTCGCCGTGACACCCACGTCGCTGCCGTTGTAGATGCCGATGTTGGTCCGCAACGAACCGTTGGACAGTCCCGTCAGCACCGACACCGCGTAGGCCTGCGTCACCTTCATCCCCGGGATGAACATCCCGTTGGTGCCCCCCCCGGCCGCCGGCGAGTACAACCGGCTCGTCACCCGCACCGAGTCCCCGGTGCTGGTGAACTCCACCGCACCCCCCGTCGACGGCGCGTTGAACGTCGACAGGATCATGTCGTCGAACGCCCGCGACTCACGAGGAGCCAGCACGAACGTCGCTTGCGGTCCCACCGCCGGACACGTCCCCAGGAAACACCGGTAGACCGCCGTTACCGACACGGGACCGGCGTACGACGTGTTGAACACCCGCACGTCCGAGAAGAACGGGCTCGCCGCCGACCCCACCGGGAACGACGCCACCGCCGGCACCGTCACCGTGTCCGCGAAAAGCGGCGGCGCAAGGAGGAGCACGAGCGCCGCCGCCGGGAAGCTTCGAAACAGCCGATGCAAATTTGTTTTCATTTGTGTCACCTTCGCCGAGGAGTCTACGGGGCACGGCGGTCACTTCCCGGACCCTTAACGGAGCTCTAAGCCGGCGGCGGCCGGGTGCCCGTATTATTCTGTGCCGCCGTGACTTCTCCTTCCGCGGAACTCGAGCAGCTGCGCCGCGGGGCGGTCGACCTGATCGAGGAATCCGAGCTCCTGCGCCGGATCGGCAACCGGCGGCTGACGGTCAAGGTGGGGTTCGACCCGTCCGCTCCCGACATCCACCTCGGGCACACGGTCGTTCTCCGCAAGATGCGCCACTTTCAGGACGCGGGCCATCGGGTGGTGTTCGTCGTGGGCGACTTCACCGCGATGATCGGCGACCCGTCGGGGCGCAAGTCGACCCGCCCGCAGCTCTCGCGCGCGGAGATCGAGGCGAACGCCGCGACGTATACCCGCCAGGCGTTTCGGATCCTCGATCCGGACAAGACGGTCGTCGAGTTCAACAGCTCCTGGCTCTCGCCGCTCGGCGCCGAGGGTTTCGTCAAGCTCGCCGGTCGCATCACCGTCGCGAGGATCCTCGAGCGCGACGATTTCCAGAAGCGGTGGGCGGCGCGTCACCCGATCGCGCTGCACGAGCTCCTGTATCCGCTCGCGCAGGGATACGACTCCGTCGCGCTCAAGGCGGACGTCGAGCTCGGCGGAACCGACCAGCTCTTCAACCTGCTCCTCGGCCGCGACCTCATGCGCGAGGAGGGACTCGAGCCGCAGATCGTTCTGACCCTCCCCCTCCTCGTCGGGCTGGACGGCACGGAGAAGATGTCGAAGTCGCTGGGGAACGCGATCGGGATCGAGGAACCGCCGTCGGAGATCTACGGCAAGCTCATGTCGCTGCCCGACCGATTGATCTGGAGCTACTTCGAGCTCCTCACCGACCTGCCGGCGGCGGAGATCGCCGCGAGGAAGCGGGCCATCGACGAGGGCGGGAACCCGCGCGACGTGAAGGCGGAGCTCGCGCGTCGGATCACCGCGGAGTTCCACGGGGACGAGGCGGCCGAGCACGCCGAGGCGGACTTCCGGCGCGCCTTCTCCAGGGGGGAGGTCCCGGAAGAGATCGAGACGCGCGACGTTGCGGCCGCGGAGAGCGGGTCCGCCGCGAGAGCTCTCGTCGCCGCCGGGCTGTGCTCGTCGATGCGCGAAGCGAGGCGGAAGATCGCGGAAGGGGCGCTGCGCGTCTACCCGGACGCCGGTGCGCCGCGCGAGGTCCGCGACCCGGAAGAGCGGCTCTCCGGGAACAGCCCGACCGTCGTTCGCCTGGGAAGGAAGTTTCTCCGCATCTCCTGGAAGTAGCAGCGCCGCATCGCAGGCCGCGCCGGGAGACAGCGGTGAAGGCGTTACTTCAGGAGACGAGCCGGGGCTGGCGGCGAAGAGCCTTCGCGGTCGCCTCCGCCGAGGCTTCGGCTTTCAAAGCCCGCGGGCGGCACTGGCGGCAGATGCCGCGCATCTGGTGGCTGTGGGAGATCGGGAGGAACCCGTACCGCTCGCACACGTCGTCCTGCAGCGACTCGATCCGTGGCTCGAAGAACTCGATCACGCGCCCGCACTCGTTGCAGATCAGGTGATCGTGGTGCTCCCCCGCGCGGAGCCGCTCGTATCGGTACCCGATTTCGCCGATGCGGACGCGCCCGACGATTCCGGAATCCACGAGGAGCTCGAGCGTCCGGTAGATCGTCGCCCGCGAGATCTTCTTCCCCTTCGCGCGCAGCCTCACGAGGATCTCGTCCGCCTCGACGTGCTCGTGGCGCGCGAAGAGTTCGTCGAACACGCCCTGGCGCTCGGCGGTCAACTTCAAGCCCCGCCGCTCGAGGTAGTTGCGAAAGATGCTCTGCTCTCGGCTCTTCATGCGATTGCGACTCAGTCTCAGTTCCAGTATTCTTCAGCGCCCCGGGACGTGTCAACCCCGGTTAAGGGAGTCGTTCAGAAGCCATGTGGCAGGGATTCACGATCGCGCTCCGGGAGGGCATCGAAGCCTTCCTGATAGTCGCGCTCACGCTCTCCTACCTGAAGCGAACAGGTCGGCCGACGCTCGCCCGCGCGGTGTACGCGGGCATCGCGGTCTCGCTCCTCACCTGCTCCGCGGCGGGTGCTCTTCTGCTGCGCGCGGAGCAGAAGCCGCTCTGGGAGGGAATCCTGGCGCTTGTGGCCGCAGCGCTCGTCGGCAGTCTGCTCGTCTACATGAAGCGGGTGTCGGCTCGCCTGAAGTCGGACATCGAGGAACGGATCGAGACGCGCGCGAGCGCCGGGACGCCGCGAGCGGCGTTCTGGGGAGTGTTCGCGTTCACCCTCCTCATGATCACGCGCGAGGGAATGGAGACGGCATTGCTCGTCGCGACGGCGCTCTTCCAGATGAAATCGACGACCGTCTTCACCGGTCTCATCCTCGGAGTGATCGCGGCGGCCGCGATTGCGTTCCTCTGGACGCGCCTCGGCAGCGGCGTCGACCTTGGGAGCCTCCTGAACGTCTCGGCGGTCTTCCTCGCGATCTTCCTCGTCCAGCTCATCCTCTATGGCGTTCACGAGCTTTCGGAAGCCGGCGTGCTCCCGGCCTCGCAGGCGGTGCACGACGCGACCGAGACCCTCGGCCCGGACGGTCGCGTGGGTCAGCTCCTGGCGTACCTGCTCGCGATCCTTCCGACGATCTGGCTCGCCGGCCTCTGGTGGAAGAGGCGCGCGGCGCGACCGAGCGAGCCGCAGCGCCGCACCGCCGCGTAGGCGTTCAGAATGACAGCCGCGCGCCGAGCTGAATGCGGCGCGGGTCGGAAACCCGGGCCGGTTCTCCAAAGACGGTATTCGGGTCGAGCTCGCGATTCAGGAACCGCACGTTGTTGACTTCCAGAACGTTCTCCCGGTTGAAGAGGTTGAACACTTCGACGGTCCCTTCCAGCGTGATCCCCCGAACCGGAACCCGTTTGGCGATGCGGACGTCCACGTTGAAGTGGTCCGGAAGCCGCCGGCTGTTGCGTCCTACGCCCGAGGGTCGATCCGACTCCAAATGGCCGTTTTCGTTCCGGTCGAAGCCCGCGAGTTCGTTGTAGGGGAGGCCGACGAGGTACTCGGCGATCACGCTAACCGTCCAGTCACGTTTCCACCATGGGCCCGGGCGGCCGACGGTCGAGTGGATTGCCGAGAGCACCGCCTTGTGCCGGGGAACGTGGATGGCCGGTCCGCGTTCCGAGCCTCTCCTCAGAGGGTCCTGAGGCTGGCCTTCGGACCAGTCGATGTAGTCGTCCTCTGCTTCGGCGTAAGTGTAGTAGGCCGCCGTCTCAAACTGTCCTCCCCTGCGAGTCTGCAGGCCGATCGTTAACGCGTCGTACCAGCTGTTCCCCGCCGATTCGTAGAGAAAAATCTCGGAGAAAGCGGGGTTCGGACGCCGTCCATCGACGAACGGGTTGATGTCACGCTCGATGAGAATCTTTCGGCCGCGCACGTGTAGATAGTCCAGGTTGAAGAGGAGCCGGCAAGCGATCTCCTTCTCGAATCCGACGCTTGCCTGGTCCGAATAGACGCTCTCGAAACGCCCGGCCCGAAACACCGAGACCGGCACAATGGACGCGCCGGCTTGCGATTCCGTCGCAAAGCGGCGGTCCGGTAGCTGCCAGGGCTCGGCGGGCGACGGCCCGTCCTGGATCGTTCGCACGATCGTCCGGGCGCGGACGCCGTCCTCGATCCCGACAGCGAACGCGGGCCCGATCGGGACGACGCCGTAGAACCGGCCGACGCCCCCGCGCAGCCGCCACGATTCGCCACCCCCCCAGGAGAATGAGAGTCGCGGAGACCAGTTATCGGAATCCTCCGGAAACGGATCAATCGGGTTCTCGTAGTCGTAACGCAGGCCGAGACGCAGGAGAAAGCGCTCCCCCACGCTCCACTCCCCCTGGGAAAACGCGCCCAACAGGGTTGTCGAGTCTGCGCCCGCAGGATCGCCGAAGCCCTGGGCGAAGACCTGCGGCACCCCGGCGCCGAAAGCCTCCAGCGCGGTGAGGCCCGGAAGCGCGCCGAACACGTAGTACCCCGCGAAGTAGAGCGGCAACCGGCCTTCGAGCTCGGTGCGGACGTAATCCACACCGAACTTGTACGAGCTGCGGCCGCCGAAAAGCGAGATTGCGTCGAAGACCTGGTAGATCCGCGTGTTGCGCGGCTGTGGGAGAAGGCGCTGCGTCCCGAAGGTTGCCACCCCGGGGATCGTCACCGAGACGCCGCCGCTTTCGTCGAGCGACTCGAGTCGGTGGCTACGGCTGGCGTAGAGGCCGCGAAGTTCGTTAGCCAGGCTCGACGACAGGATCGAGGCGCCGGTCACGGCGAGGGCCGCGTCTTCGATGTGCCGGACACCGCCGCCGCTGCGGGAGACCAGGCCACCCCAGGCTTGCTGATTCTCGTCCGTTTCGTCGGAATACGTTCCGCGAAGGCTGAACGTATTGCTCGACTCGGGGACCCAGTCGAGCTTCAGCAGATAGGTATTCCGGTCGCGGTCGAACGGGACCTCGCCGTTCGAGACTTCGAAACCGCTCGCCCGGATGACGACAACGGCGGCATCGGAGATCGTGACGACGTTGGCGTCCGAGACGTCGAGCCTCTCGGCGGCGGCGAAGAAGAAGAGCTGGTCACGCCGGAGTGGACCCCCGAGACTGGCGCCGTACTGATGCTGTTCGAAGCGGGTCGGAGCACCCGTGAGAAAGTTGTCGGCCGATAGGCGTTCATCGCGAAAAAAGTAGAACGCGCTGCCATGAAGGGCGTTCGAACCGGCACGCGTCACGATGTTGACGATCCCGCCGGCCGCTCGCCCGTATTCGGCCGCGAACGGGCTCTGGATCACCTGATACTCCTGCACGGCCTCCTGGGAGAACGTCGAGCGCACGGAACCCACCGCCTGGTCGTTGTTGTCCAGGCCGTCAACGAGCAGATTGTTGTAGCGAGGGCTCTGGCCGTTTATCGAAAATCCGGAAGTCGTCGCGGCTCCCGACTGAGGTCCACGGTCCGAAACGACGCCGGGAGTGGTCAACGCGAATGCCAGGAAGTTGCGCTGGTTTATCGGAAGATCCCGGATCTTCCTCTCGCCAACCGTCTTGGATACGTCGGTCGCGGCGGGGTCGATCAAATCCGCCCGGGCCGAGACCGTCAGCGATTCCGCGACCGCGCCGATCTCGAGGCGCAGATCGAGATTCGTCGTAGACCCGAGGGAAACGCGGATGTCCTCGAGGGCCAGGTCCTGGAATCCTGCTCGCTCCGCCGTGATCCGGTAAACAGCGGGAGGAAGGAGGCGGAGGGAATACCCTCCATCGCTCCCCGTCGTGTCAGATCGAGACAGCCCGGTATCCCGGCTCGTTGCGGTGACCCGGACGTCTCGCACGGTGCTGCCGGACTCCTCCGTCACCGTTCCGCGAACGTCTCCCGTGGTCGTGCCGGTTGCCTGAGCGAGCAACCCGGCGGAAACGAGACACAGGCATCCGGAGACCAGGGAACCACACACGACGACGTGGACACGATTCCGTGCGCGGAGAGACCCGCCTCTCGACCCGGTTTCGATCACGGCCAGTGAATCCTCCAGAAAGAACAGGCGACACCCGGCTCAACGGCCGGACCGGCCGCTAGGCAGGAAACTTCAAGCGCCGCAGGAGATCTTCGAATCTCGGGTCCGATCGCAGAGGGTCGAAGGCCCGCAAGACTTTCAAATAGACGAGCCGGCCTGCCTGCTCCTCGTACGCCTTCTCGAGCCACTCGAATGTCCGGTCCTTGTCCCCGAGCCCCATGTAGACCCACGCGAAAGGGATGGCCGATACGTACTTGCGCTTTGCGAGAGCCTTGAGTTCTTCCAATGCCTTCTCCGCCTCTCCGCGCCGGCCGGCCAGGGCCGAGGCGTATCCGAGAAGGGCGATTGCGTCCGGCTCTTCGGGCCCAAGCCGTTTCACGGCCTCGAGCACGGGGAATGCTTCGTCGAAATCGTTTCGCCCGACGTGCGCGAGGCCGATGTAGAAGTAAGTCAGCCCGAAAGTGGGGTGTAGCTCGAGGACCCTGCGGTATTGCTCGATCGCCTTCCCGTAGTCGCCGGCGGCGTAGGAGCACGTGAACCCGACGTCCATTGCAATCACGGGGTTCAACGGGTCGAGCTCTTCCGCACGACGGATCTCCGCACACGCCTCCTCCGTGCGCCTCAGAACCGCCAGATAGTTCGCATACCACTGGTGCGCCGTCGGGTAGTTGGGTCTCAGCTCGATGGCGCGCCGAAACCCTCTTTCGGCAGCCGGCCAGTCCCACTCGAACAGATATTGAATGTCCGCGAGAGTTGTGTGCGCTTCGGCCAGGCTGTCGTCGAGCTCGAGCGCCCTTACCGCCGCCGCTCGCATCTTCGGTAAGACCTCCTTCGGAGGCCGCCAGCCGTAGAAAGCTCCGAGCAGGTAGGAGTCCGCGAGCCCCGCGTAGGCGACTGCATAAGCGGGGTCGCGCGCGATCGCTTGTTCGAAGAAGCCGATGCTCTTCTCGATGTCCACTTCGGTCCGGTTGTTCCAGTGATGACGGCCCTTGAGGTACAGGTTGTAGGCCACGGCGTCCTGTGTATGGCGCTTCCCGAACCGATCCTCTTCTTCGCCCGAAAGCTTGAGACGAAGCGACTTCAGGATTTCCTCGGCAATCCTTTCCTGCACGGCGAACGCGTCCGAAAGCCCTTCCTGGAACCGTTTTCCCCACAGCTGCGATCGGCGCCTGACGTCGGTCAGCTCCGCCTGGACGACGAGCCTGTTGCCAACCTGCGAGACGTGCCCGGTAAGAACGGCGCGCACATCGAACTCGCGGCCCGCCTCCAGAGGATCCTGCCCGCCCTTGTATTCGAAGACCGAGGTCCGTGGTATCACGCGCAAGCGGGGCAGCTGCATGAGGCTGTTGATCACGCTTTCGGTGATCCCGTCGCTCAGATATGCCGCTCCCGGGTTTTTGTCCGCGTTGGTAAACGGGAGAACCGCCAGCGAATCGATCGGCGACGCGCGATTCCTCCAGGTGGGCACCGCGAGAATCAGGAGGCCGGTCACCACCGCCGACCCCACCAGAAGGAAGAGGGGGCGGACTCTCGGGAGCGCCGGTTTGTCGACGCCCGGGGCGACGGGATCGACAATCGCGACCTTGAGCGCAAACGCCAGGTCCCGGGCCGATTCGAAGCGGCTTTCGGGATACTTCGAGAGGCAGCGGAGGATCACCAGCCGCAGGTGCTCCGGGAGACCCTTCACGAGGTCCCCGGGGTCGGGGGGTTCCTCCTTGAGGATCATCACGAGCGTCTCGGCGGCGCTCCCTGCCGAGAAGGCACGTCGTCCGGTCACCATCTCGTAGAGGACACAGCCGAGGGAAAAGATGTCGCTGCGGGCATCGGCGCGACCGCCGCGCGCCTGCTCGGGGGACATGTACCCCACCGTCCCCATCAGGGCGCCCGTCTTCGTGGCGGTGGGAGTCGCGACGGTTGGCGACGTCTCCGAAGATCTCTGCGGCTCCAGCCGCGCGAGGCCAAAATCCAATAACTTCACGCGACCGTCGAACGTTAGAAAAATGTTCTCCGGTTTCAGGTCGCGGTGAATCGATTCCACTGGCGTGGGCCGAAGCCAGGCCTTCGGCGGCGGCGAGACCGATCTCGACCGCGCGGCGCCACGGCAAAGCCGACCCCCGAGGCGCTGGCGAAGCGTCTCCCCATCGAGTAGCTCCGTGACCAGGAACAGGATCCCCGCCTCGTTGCCGAAGTCGTGGATGTCGAGAATGTTGGGATGCGAGAGGGACGCAATTGCCCGGCCCTCGCGCTCGAACCGAAGCAGCGAGTCCCGATCGCGTGCCAGGTGGTCGGGCAGAACCTTGACCGCGACTTCGCGACGGAGCCGCGTATCCCGCGCGCGATAGACCTCTCCCATGCCACCCGCGCCGAGCAGCGCGAGGATTTCGTATCGAGCCCAGCCGCGTCCCAACCGGTTGTGTCAAGAGATCCCGGGAAGATTCTAGGCTGGCCGCGTCCCTCCGGGGGGGATTTGTGGACCCGCCGAACGGGAATGTTCACGGTCATTCGATACGAAAATCGTAAGTAATGGTCGCGTTCGTCTCGAGGAGTTCCGTTCTCGGATCCAGCTTGAGCGTTCGGCCAACATCTCCCTGTTCGTCGTAGGAGGTGATGATCAGCTTCATTGTCCGGTAGTTGTTGGGAGACGACGTCTGGGCCAGGACTTGAAACGACAAGCGGTGACTGCCTCGCTGCCTTCCATATCTCGTTCCCGAAACCGACACCTGCGCAACGGGGATCAAAGAGGACAGCTCCTGAAGAACCTCACCATCCCAGGAGACACGGAGCTTTTCGATCGTCTTGATGCCGCCAGCGTTCTCGAACCCCGCCGTGATCTGCACTCGTTCATTGAAGTTGAGGTCGAGATCGATCGTGTCGAGGTCGAGAGGATCACTGCATCCGGTGATTGACACGATCAGGAGAAGAACAAGGGCGAGCCGGGACATCCAACTCTTCATCTCTACCTCCTGGCTCAGCGTTGATTCGCTGCGCCATAATCACGATGACTGCTTGTGGTAAGCGAGTCTTCGGAAACATCTGAGTGTCTTCTGGTTTTTCTCTGAGAGCCGCCGATGCGAGTCCGCTTTGACGAATGCGCCTTCGATCCGGACACCCGGGAGTTTTTCCGCAGCGGGAAGGCCGCGCATCTTCATCCGAAGGCCTTTCAACTTCTCGAGATCCTTCTGGAAAACCGCCCGCGCGCCCTCTCGAAGAAGGAGCTGCACGAGCGGCTCTGGCCGGAGAGCTTCGTGTCCGAAGCGAACCTCGCCAGCCTGGTCGCCGAGATTCGGCGAGCGATCGGTGAGAAGGGCCGCAGCGCTCGCACGATCCGCACAGTCCACGGATTCGGCTACGCCTTTTCGGGCGACGCCATCGAAGAGAGGCGGTACCCTTACCCGCTGCTGACCGCTACTGTCTGATCTGGGAAAAGAAGGAGATCGGTCTCGCGACGGGAGAAAACATCGTTGGCCGGGACCGTGGGGCGACTGTCCGAATCGACGAGTCCTCGATATCCCGTCGGCATGCCCGGATCGTCATTGACGGGAAGAGCGCCCGCATCGAGGATCTCGGGAGCAAGAACGGCACGTTCGTCGATGGAAAGAACGTCGAAAAACCGCACGTGCTCACGGATGGGGACCGGATCCAGGTGGGTACCGTCGTAGTGGAGTTTCGCGCGTTCTCACCCGAGCGCTCGACGGACGCCGTCCGGAAAACTGACAGAAGCCGCACTGCCGCGTAGCGTTCGCGCGGCTTCGTTACCGCGTCTTCGCGGACTGGCCGGATCGAAGCATCGCCTCGAGAACCGTTTCGGAGAACCCCTCCGCCTTCAGATCCGCGACGTCGGCAGTCGTCAAACCGTAGTTCACGCCGTCGGACCGGACCTTGGCCAGGAGGACGTCGTCCGACGCGCCCGCGCGTTTCATCTTCACGAGCTCGTCGTGCGGGCGAGCGACGGCGGTGCTGCCCGGAGGCGACAGCGGCTGATCCGGCACCGAGAGAGCCGGGGAGGGCGGCGGAACGTTGAGCGCGAACGGGGTCGGGGCCGGCGGCGGTTCCGGCGCGGGCGCCGGGTTCGGGTTCGGGGGCGCCGCGGTTCCCGTTCCCGGGTTCGGCCCGGGGGCGGGGGGGGCGGGCGACTGGCCGCTCGTCGTGCAGGAGGCGATCCCGAAGGCGGCGGCGAGAAGCACGATCGTCAAGAGGCGTGTTTTCATGGCCTTCACCTCGTTTCCGCTGCCGATCTTACAACCCGGCCCGGAACTTGCTCCCTCATCTCTCCGGCCGAGGAGGGCTCGAATTATGAAGTGGATGGGCATTTATCTGCTCGGTTACTTTCTGTTGCTGGGCGGCGTCCTGCTCGCCCTCTGGAAGACGGGCGTTCTCGCTTCGATCGGCACGACGTGGGTCGCGATCGGGGTGGTGATCGCCATCGGTCTCGGAATCATGATCGCCGTGGCGAACAGCGGAGAAAAGAAGACGATCGAGGTTGACCGGACCTGAAGCCCGCCCTGCCTTCGGCTACGCCCGACTGTCCCACAGGACGTCGGGCGTTTCTTTTTTCCGGTTTTCCCAGCGCGCCATGACGAAGAGGAGGTCCGAGAGCCGGTTGAGGTAGACGACGACCTGGTCGCCGACGGCCTCGCCGCGCGACAGCGTGACCGCGAGCCGTTCCGCGCGACGGCAGACGGTTCGCGCGACGTGAAGCTGCGCCGCACCCGCGGTTCCGCCCGGCAGGACGAAATTCTCGAGGGGCGACAGATCCGCAGAAAGCCGGTCGATCAACTGCTCGAGCGCGTCCACGTGACGCGGCTCGATGCGCGGCACCGGTCGGGACGCCTTGTCGTCTTCCGTGACGCAGAGGTCGCTCCCGAGGTGGAACAGGTCGTTCTGGATCTTCGCGAGCGCCTCCGCGAGCGCCGGCTCGATGCCGGCCGCGATCGCGACGCCGACGTGGCTGTTGAGCTCGTCGACCGTTCCGTACGCTTCGACGCGGAGCGAATCCTTGGGGACGCGCTGCCCGGCGCCGAGCGAGGTGGTCCCGTCGTCGCCGGTTCGCGTGTAGACCTTCGTGATTCGCGGCATCGTTCCTCCTAGAACTTCACCTCGAGCCCCACCGCCCAGCGGCGACCCGGCGCGGGATAACCGTCTACCTCCGCGTAGCGCCGATCCGCGGCGTTTTCCAGCCGGGCGTAGGGCACGAACCGGCCGAGGTCGTATCGCGCGAAGAGATCGATCCGTACGTACGACGGTACCTCGATGCCGCGCTCGAAGGTTACCCCGTCGGCGTCGAGCCGCCTTCCGACGAACACGACTCGCGGCGAGATCGAAAAACGCGTGAACGGCCGTGCAGTGACCGAGAAGAAGGCGCGGTGACGGGGCCGCCGCAACAGGTCGTCGCCGGTACCACGGTCCTCGGCCTCGAGCCAGGTGTAACCCGCATCGACGTCGAGCCGATCGGAAATCTCCTGCCGCCAGCCGAGCTCGACGCCGCGGGTACGGGCCTTCCCGACGCTCTCGTTTCTCGACGTGGCAAAGTCGAAGACGATCAGGTTCTCGAGATCGTTCCAGAAGAGCGAGAGCTCCAGCCTTCCCGACTTTCCGAGATATCGCTCGGCGCCAACCTCCCACGAGATCGAGCGCTCCGGCTCGAGCTCGGGATTGCCGGAGAACGGGTAGAAGAGCTCTCCCACCGTCGGCGCGCGGAAGGCCGCGCCTCCCGACGCCCGCAGCTTCCACCGCCCGTCAACCGAACGCCACGCGACGTTCGCGCGCGGGCTCCACGCGTCGCCGAAGTCGGAGCTTCGGTCATACCGAAGGCCCGCCGTCCCCGTCCACCCGACGCCGAGCGCGACCACGTCCTGCACCGCGACGCCCCAGAGGTTCGAGTCGTCGTCGAGCGCCGTGCCGAACGTGTTGACGTCCTCGACCGTCCAGCGCTCCATCGAGACGAGCGCGGTCAGCTCGTGGCGGCCCGCCGCCCAGCGGTCGGAGGCGGAGAGCTGGAGCGTCCGCGCGTCGGTCTCCGTGTCGAAGCCGAACGCCACGCTCGAGGACGTCGGCCGGGAAACGACGTACGCCGCCAGGAAGCTCGCCGCGTGTCCGGCCGCCGGGCGGAAGGACACCGGTACCTGGAGCCGCTCTTCGCGGAAGCCGAAGCGGTCTTCGGGCGTCTCCGCGCCGACGGCGCCGGGAAGGCCGAACTCGCCGTCCAGGACGGCGCCCTCGATCGCGACGCTCACCGAGTCGCCGAAGGAGCCGTCCAGTCGCAGCGATCCATTTCGCCCCCGCCAATCGGAGTTCGCCCGGTCGCCGTCGACGCGCGCGTCCCGATAGGACGCGGCCGCGGCGAAGGGTCCCGTGCCCGCGGAAAAGAACACCGAGCCCTGCCGCTGACCGGCGTCACCCGCCTCGAGAGTGACCCGGCCGGTCGGCCGCGCCGTCGCGGTCCGGGTGAGGATCTGGATGACGCCGCCGATCGCGTCCGAGCCGTAGAGCGCCGAGAACGGGCCGCGCACGATCTCGATTCGCTCGACGTTTTCGGTCGTCAGCGCCGAGAAGTCGTAACCCGGAAAGTACGGCGAGTTCACGCGGGCGCCATCGACGAGGACGAGCGCGTGCGTCGAGTTCGTGCCGCGCAGAAAGAGCGACGTCTGGGCGCCGTCGCCTCCCAGTCGCAGGACGTCGATGCCCGGGACGGATCGAAGCAGCTCGAGGACCGTCGTCGCGCCGCTCTTCTCGATGCGCTCGCGCGTGATGACGGTCGTCGCCGAGCCGAGCTCTCCTTCGTCCTCGGGGGAACGGGTCGCGGTGACGACGACGGACTCCGAGGTGGGAGGCACGAACTGACCGAGCGCGGCGGCGGAGCCGAGAAGCGAAAGGAGAAGGCAGGGAAACCGGAACCGGATCGTCATTCGAACCTCCCGTTCGACGAGACGAATCTCTCCGCGAGGAAGAGGGCGTCCCGCGTCTCGGGAAGTCGAGAGCGCGCCCCCTCTCCTTGCCCCGTCGGAGAAAGCGTTCCGTACGGCAGGTTTCCTGACTTCCGGATCTCTCGCCGTCGGGCTCCTTCCCGGGCGCGCGACCGTTGACCGATCTCACGCGTCCAGTGGTTTCTTGCCCGGGGCGTCCCCGGTGACAGTGGCGGGGGCCGCGCGGGATTCTCACCCGCTTCCCTCGACCGAACGGAATCAAAGAACGAGCGGCGACGATACGCCTGTTTCCGCGTGCTGTCATCCCCACCCCGTCGTCATTCCGAGGAGGGGAGCGACCAGGAACCCCCCGAAACGCAGGGGGTCCTTCGCGGAGCCTGTCCTGAGCGGAAGACATCGGTCGAAGCGCAGGGGGTCCTTCGCTTCGCTCAGGATGACAGCCCAAGGGCGAAGGGCTCAGGATGACACGCGGGCGCGGATATCATCCCCGCCGTGCAGCCGCCGGATTACACGCTCGACTTCGACCGCCTCCGCCGCGTCGGCTTCCCGGAAGTCGTGCTCGCACAGGGAAAAAGCCCCACGCAGATCGCCGAGATCTGCCGGCAGCTCGCGCGCGCGCACGACGTCCTCGTGACGCGGCTCTTCCCGCAGGAGTGGTCGGAAGTCGCGGTGTTTCCGCTGCCCGGCCGGGCGGAATACGACGAGCGCTCCGCGACGCTCATGCTCTCCGTCGGAAAGCCCCTCGCGCGGGTGGAGGGAACCGTCGTCCTCGTCACCGCCGGGACCGCGGACACGTTCGTGGCCGAGGAAGCGCGCCGGACCCTCGAGTACCTCGGCGTCGCCTCGACGACGGTGCCCGACGTCGGTGTCGCCGGGATCCTGCGTCTTCTCTCCCGCCTCGAGGAAGTCGAGAAGGCCGACGTCGTGATCGCGGTCGCCGGAATGGAAGCCTCGCTCTTCTCCGTCCTCGGTGGGCTGGTCGGTCGACCGATCATCGCCGTGCCGACGTCGCGCGGTTACGGCGCCGCTTTCGAAGGGATCGCCTCGCTCCTTGCCGCGCTGAACTCCTGCGCGAACGGGATAACGGCGGTCAACATCGACTCCGGGTATGCCGCCGCGATGGCGGCGTATCGAATTCTTTCGGGAGGGCCGCGCCGATGGGATCGAAAAGAGACAAAGGGGTCCAGACCGCCCGCGAGTACATCCACGCCGCGGCGGTCGGCGTCGACCGCAAGCGGAAGAGGGCGCTCCTCGGCCGCCCGACGACGCCCGTCAAGGTAACCCCGAAGACCACCGTCTCCGAGCTTCTCGACTCCTACCGCAACGCGTCGTTCCAGGCCCGGGCGCTCGGCAACTGCGCCGCCGTGTTCGACGCGATGCTCCGCGACAAGGACCGCCCGACGATCTTCCTCGGCCTCGCCGGTTCCCTGATCGCCGCCGGGATGCGCCAGATCATCACGGACCTGATCGAGCAGAACATGGTGGACGTCGTCGTCTCGACCGGTGCGATCATTTCGCAGGACCTCTACCAGGCGCGCGGCGGGCGGCACTTCCACGGCAGCGTGAATGCCGACGACAAGGAACTCCGCGATCTGTACATCGACAGGCTCTACGACACGTTCATCGACGAGGAGAAGTACTGGAAGACGGACCTCGCCGTGTCGCAGTTCGCCGACTCGCTCGCCGGAACGAGCCTGTCGTCGCGCGCGTTCCTGACGCTCCTCGCCCAGACCGCGAAAGACGACGCCGGCTCGATCCTCGGCGCCTGCGCACGACGCGGCGTTCCGCTGTTCGTCCCGGCGCTGAACGACTCGTCGATCGGGATCGGCCTGACCGAGCACTACCATCGCATGCGCGAGTCGGGTCGTGATCCGATGACGATCTCGTCGATCCGGGACAACTACGAGCTCACCCAGATCGTCGTGAAGAGTCCGGCGACCGCCGCGCTGTACATCTCCGGCGGCGTGCCGAAGAACTACATCAACGACTCGATCGTGATGTCGTACATCTTCGGGATCGACACGGGAGGGCACCGCTACGCGCTCCAGGTGACCACCGACGCGCCTCACTGGGGCGGCCTCGGCGGCTCCACTCTCTCCGAGGCGACGTCGTGGGGCAAAGTGTCGAAGAAGGCGTCCCACGAGATGGCGTTCGTCGAGACGTCCGTGGCGCTGCCGATGCTGTACGGCTACGCGCTGCAGAAGAACTCCGTGCGGGGGCGCAAGCGCCTGAAGTTCCAGTGGCGGGACGACATGCTGGTCAGGGTGACGCGGACGTAGCTCTCAGCTATCAGCTATCAGCTATCAGGCACCCAAAGAAAAAGCCCCGCTTTCGCGGGGCTTGGCTGATCGCTGACAGCTAATCGCTGACGGCTTCTTAAAGCACTTCCCCGCGCAGCGGGATTTCGATCACCGCGCGCTCCTTGTCGGAGGTGAAGAGCTTGACGGTCCCGTCGAGCGCGCCCTTCTTCACTTTGTTGCTCGCCTTGACGACGACCGTGTAGGAGATGCCGTCCTGGGTCGGCACGACGTCCGTGATGAAACCGGGGACGCTCACTTCCGCGCGCGTGACCTTCACGGGCATGCCCGGCTTGTTGTTGGTGACGATGATGTTGCGCGTAATGGGGTCCTTGCCGGCCGTGAAGTTTCCGAAGTTCACGGTCACGGGCGTGACCGACACGCGCGGCCGCACGATGCCCGACACCGGGATCTCGATGGTCGGTTGCTGCGTGACGCCGGTCGCGACGCGGATCGGCGCATTGAGCAGACCTTCCGGCGCGTCCGGGGTGACGTGAATGCGGACCTTGAACTGGTCGCCGGTTCGGCCGGGGATCTTGTCCTTGTCGCCCGCCGGGAGGATCTCGGCCTTGACGTAGGGCTGCGAGACTTCGGCGATCGTCGGGCGGAATCCCTTCTCCTCGGAGAGAAGGATGACGTCCTGGCCGGCCGGGTCGCCCTTGATGACCGAGAAGCGGACGAACGCCTGCGGGAGAACGTCCACGAACGGCTTGACCATCGCCTTGATGAAGAGGTTCAACTGCGGGCGCTCGGGATCGTTCGAGTGAATGACGATCGATTTGGAGATGGGTCCGGAGAAGCTCTTGGTGTCCACGCTCGACTTGATCTTGCCCTCGGCTCCCGGCTTGATGACACGGTCGAACGAGGCCACCGTGCATCCGCAGGAGGGGCGGGCGTCCGAGATCACGAGGTCGGCACCACCCGTGTTCCTCACGACGAAGGTGGCGTCCACCACGTTGCCCTTGGCGACCGTGCCGGCATCCTTGGTCTCGGGCACGATCTCGATCTTCGGGGCGCCGGACGCCGCTTTCGCGGGCGCCTTGGCCACCGCGGGTTTCTGCGCTTCGAGCGCCGAGACGACGAAAAGGCCCGCGAAGGCAAGGCAGGCCAACCTTCCCAACTGACGCATTTGCGATCCTCCTGTTCGAGCTTCCTGTTTTAGAGTAATGCCGATCGGTCAAACTCCGGCAAACCGGCGGAAATTCCAGTGAACCGGCGCTCTTGCCGGCGATTCCCGCCCATTTTGAAGGGTCCATGACGGAACCGAGAAGCATCCACCTCGTTCCGATCGGCGGGACGGCCATGACGCCGCTGGCGGCCCTCCTCGCCGAGGAGGGGCACCGGGTCACCGGGAGCGCCCTCGACCTCTACCCGCCCATGTCCACCCTGCTCGAGTCCCTTCAAATCGAGGTCGCCACGGGGTTTGCGCCGGAGCATGTCCCGGAGGGCTGCGACGTGGTCGTCGTGGGGAACGCGGCACTCCGGGACAACGTCGAGGCGGCCGAGGCGACGCGGCGCGGCGTCTCTGTCCTCTCGATGCCACAGGCCATCCGCGCGCACCTCCTTCCCGGAAAGACCTCCGTCGTCGTCACCGGCACCCACGGGAAGACGACGACGTCCGCGCTCACGGCGTGGCTCCTGATGGACTCGGGGCGAGACCCGGGGTTCCTGATCGGCGGCGAGATGAAGAACCTGGGGCGCGGGTACCGGCGCGGAACGGGCCACGCGTTCGTCCTCGAGGGAGACGAGTACAACGCCGCGTTCTTCGACCGCGGCCCGAAGTTCCTGCACTACGAGCCCCGGCACCTCTTCGTCGGGAACATCGAGTACGACCACGCGGACCTCTTCCCCGACCTCGCCTCGGTCGTCGACGCCTTCCGCCGTGTCGTCGCGATCGTGCCGCCCGCGGGCGCCGTCGTCGCGAACGTGGACGACGAGCGCGTGCGAGACGTGCTGGCTGTGGCGAGCGCGCAAATCGTCGCCGTCTCGCTCGACGACCCGTCCGCCGACTTTTCCGCGGCCGACGTGGAGGCGCATCCGGAAGGGACGCGGTTCACGCTCCTCGAGTCGGGCCGTCCCGCGGGCGCGCTCTCGTCGCCCCTCCTCGGCAAGCACAACCTTCGCAACGCACTCGGAGCGATCGCGCTCGTGCGCGGACTCGGGATGTCGGTGGCGGAGATCGCGCGCGCGCTCCCCCGCTTCGCCGGAGTCAAGCGGCGGCTCGAGGTGAAGGGCGAGAAGAACGGCATCGTCGTCGTGGACGACTTCGCGCACCACCCGACCGCGGTCGCAGGAACGATCGCCGCCGCGCGCACGCGCTGGCCCGGCCGCCGGATCTGGGCGCTCTTCGAGCCGCGCTCGAACACGGCCGGGCGCAAACTCTTCGAGGACGACTATGCCGAGGCGTTCTCGGCGGCCGACGCGCTCGTCATCGGGCCGGTCTTCCACGCGAACCGTTTGAAGCCGGAGGAGCGGATCGACCGGTCCGCCCTCCTCTCCCGGTTCACGACGAACGGGAAGCCCGCCTTCGCTCCGGAGAGCCTCGCGGAGATCCCCGCGATCCTCCGGAAGAGCGCGCGGCCCGGCGACGTGCTGCTCCTCATGTCGTCCGGAGCGTTCGGCGGTCTCCCGGAGACGCTTCTCGGAGACCTTTGACTCCGCCGAGTCGCGCCCCGAGAACGAGAGCGAACGCGGGAAAGAGCGTCGCCATGATCCGCTGGTAGCACGAGTCGACCTTCCACATCGGGTCGTATGGCGAGATCGAAAACGCGGCGACATAGGCGAGGAACTGAAGGGCGAATACGGCGAGAAGCGGATCCGCCAGCCCTCGCCGCGTGAGAAGGAAGAAGAGCGCGACCGCGACCACCGGAACCCACGCCCCGAGCACCTCCGTGCCGAAAATCCTGGCGACCACCGACCCGAACCGCGACAGGAGCTCGGACCACCGGCGGGGCTCCAGGAACGTCGGATCGAAGTCCCTCGGCGCGCGCGGTCGGGCAAGAAAGACCATCAGGCTCGAATGGAGGACCGGCGGCACGACGAGAGCCCACCCCCCGCGCTTCCACGTATCGATGAAGCGGCCCCTCTGCCGGACGAACAGGACAGCGGCCAGCAGCAGAACGAAAAGGGTCCCCTCCGGCTTGGTCCAGGCGGCGAGGAGCGACGCGAGGGCGAGCCGCCTCATCGCCGATCGAGATCCCGTTCCGAGCACGTCGAAGAACGCGCAGGACGCGAGCACGAGTGCGAAGGCGAGAGGGATCTCTGCGAGACCGGCATTCACCGCCCGGTAGAGGGGGAAACAGAGTGAGACGAGCACCGCCGTCGCCGCTCCCGCGGTCGGCGATACGCGCCGCGCGAGAAAGCCCCACACAGCGAGGATCGTCGCGAGCTCACACAGCGGAAAGTAGAGGGCAAGCGCGCGGTCGTTCCACTCGCCCGCGAACATCGCGAGCGTCGCGAGCGAGAGCGGCACGAGCAGCGGGTGGTCGGGGCGTCCCCACTCGAGGGCCGGATCCTGGAAGAGCCGGCGCGGAAGGGATCCGGTCTCAAAGATCGTCTTGCCCTTCAGGCCCCACATCGCGAGGTAGTCGGTCGCCCACATCGGCTCCGCGACCGCCTGGACGAGGAAGACGAGCCATGCGACAAAGGCAAGGACGAGGGCGGCGAGCGCCAGGATGGTCGCCGGCGGCCGCCTGAGCGGGGGCCGGTTACCGAGACGCGGCTTGACCGCGAGGCTCGCCGCGACGATCACGACGTCGAGGACGAGGATGGGAGCCGGCCCCGATCCGGGGAGGATCGAGACGCACGCGACGTAGAGCAGCGACTGCACGAGAAATCCGGTCGCGAAGCTCCACGCCAGCTTCTCTGCGCGGGTCACGCCGTCGGTGAAAAAGCGCGCGAGCGAGTACCCGACGACCGTCGCCACCGCCGTCTCCGCGAGCACCCGGAAGAGCGCGGCGGAGATGCTCATCGCCGGGCGAGAGTGCCGTGCGGGATCGCGAGGGCGCCCGGCGCACCCGGCGTCCCGGTCCGGTACGCGGCCACCCAGGACGCCTCCCTTTCCCGCCGCCGGTCGACGACGCGGCGCGGCGCCAGCTGGTACGCCGCCTGGTAGACGTAGACGTCCGGCCAGGGAGGCACGAAGAGGGCGATCGTCGCGTCCCTCGGCGTGTGGCGGGCGACCTCCCCGAGAAATGCGGCGTAGTCCGGATCGAACCAGAAGCCGGTCATCTCGGAGGACACGATGTTCCCGCCCGCGAGAGCCCGTCGGAACAGGCGGGCGCGCTGCGCGAGCTCGACCGGAGAGAGCGTGGCGATCATCGAAGCGGCCACGACGAGCAGAAGCACGGCCGGCAGACCGCGGCGCGCGAAGTCGAGAAGCCTCGGTCCCCCGCTCACGTCGCGGCGACGACCGAGTTCGCGAGGATTCCGACCGTCTCGATCTCGACCTCGACGCGATCGCCGGCCGCGAGGGGTCCCACGCCCGCCGGGGTGCCGGTCAGGATCAGGTCGCCCGGCAGGAGGGTCATCATCCGCGAGATGTAAGCGACGAGAAACGAGGGCGAGAAGACCATCAGCGACGTCCGCGCGGACTGCTTCGTCGCGCCGTTGACGCGGGTCTCGATCGCGAGGTCGGACGGATCGATGCCGGACACGATCGCCGGACCGATCGGGCAGAACGTGTCGAACGACTTCGCTCGCGCGAACTGGCCGTCCTTCTTTTGAAGGTCGCGCGCACTCACGTCGTTCGCGCAGCAGACGCCGGCGAGCGCGTCCAGCCAGCGCTCCTGCGACCAATCCTTGATCGGCCGTCCGATGACGAGAGCGAGCTCCCCCTCGTAATGAACCTCCGAGGACTCGCGCGGAAGCACGATCTCGCCGCCTCCGACGACGAGGGAAGAAGGTGCCTTCAGGAACAGCAGCGGGTCCGTGTCCGGGACGGCGTTGCCGAGCTCCGCCGCGTGGTCGCGGTAGTTGCGGCCGACCCCGACGATCTTCGACGGGCGCGGCGGCGCTTCCGCCGAGTCGAAGGCGATCCGCGTCACTCCTTCCACGCCTCCTCGCGGAGCTCGGCGCGGTACACCTCGCGAGCGTCGCCGGTGAGCGAGATCCCGGTGAAGACGTCCTTCTCGATGCGCCCGTTCACCGTCAGCACGACGCCGCCCTTCGTCGCGCACGCGACCGGCAGCTCGACGTGGCCGCGCTGCAGGGCGACGAGCGCCGAGGCCACGACCCCCGAGCCGCACGACAGCGTCTCCGCCTCGACGCCGCGCTCCCACGTGCGCACCTCGAGCCGGTCGGGCCCGGCGACGCGGACGAAGTTGACGTTCGCGCCCTCCGGGAGGAGCGGATGCCGGCGCAGTGGCGGACCGACGCGCTCGATCGGAAGCGCGGCGAGGTCGCCGCGCACGAACACGACGAGGTGCGGGACGCCGACGTGGATCGGAATTCCGGTGGGAGGAAGGCCTTCCGTCGAGTAGCGCTGCGGGTCTTCGAGCCCGAGAGAGATCGGCTCGGTCGGCGCGAGCACGTCGCGGAGAGCGAGGGTGACGGTTTCGTCCTCGACGTGCGCGGCGATGTGTCCCCAGCCGGTTTCGAGGACGACGTCGCCGTCGGCGACGAGCCGGCGCGTCACGGCGTATCGCGCGGCGCACCGCGTCCCATTTGCGCAGAACGACGCGAGACCGCCGTCGGCGTTGTAGTAGTCGAGGTGGACGCGACCGTCGCCGCCGCCGGAGAGAAAGAGCGCGCCGTCGGCGCCGACCGACAGCCCGCGCCGGCAGAGGAGCGAAATCCGGCGGGACTCGGCCTCGGTGAGATTTCGCCCGTCCGCCTCGAAGAGGAGGAAATCGTTTCCTCCGCCGGCCATCTTGACGAAGCGATCCGGGAGCGGCATGGGGAGAGTGTAATTCGGAGAAACCTGTCATTCCGAGGAGCGAAGCGACGAGGAATCCCCCGAACGCAGGGGATCCTTCGCTTCGCTCAGGATGACAGACGCCTCCCCCCTGTCATTCCGAGGAGCGAAGCGACGAGGAATCTGGTCCCCTTCCCGAGAGGGACACGGCTTCGCTTCGCTCAGGATGACAAGGGGAGCGAAGCTAGAACGTCTCCGCCACGGCCTCCGGCGACGACGCGCTCGCGTTGCCGGCGGAATCCACCGCGACCACCGTGTACCGGTAACGGCGGCCCGGCGTCACCGTCGAGTCGCTCAGGAACGTGTCGGTCACGGGCTGCGGCGTGAGCCTCGCCGGCGCGCCGTCCCCCTCCGCGCGGAAGACGACGTAGCCCGCGAGATCCGCCGACGGGACCGGCTCCCAGATGAGCCGCACGAGGTTTCCTTCGGGAAGCGCGTCCAAACGCGACGGCGCCGGCGGCGGGAAGACGTCGCGGTAATCGACGCCGGCCTCTTCCGCGGGCACGCCTTCGACCTTCGGCTTCTCGGCGAGCGTCGCGCGGACTGTGTAGACGTGGTGGCCTCCATAGGGCGCGGTCGTGTCGACGAAGGCGGTTCCCGCCACGGGATCGGCAATCAGGGGCGCCCCGTACTCCTCGTCGGGCAGGGTGCGCCGATAGACGCGATACCCGCCGACAGCCGCGGGCCGGCCCACGAGGTCCGTTGCCGGGGCGATCCACTCGAGACAGATCCGCCCGTCCTCCGGGGTCACGCTCGTGATCACGGGCGGGCCGGGCGGGACATCCGGCGCAATCGTGACGATGTTGGAGAGCGGGCTGCGCTCGCCGCCGCGGCGGACCGACACGACCGCGTACGCGAGAGACGCCGGCGGCTTGCCCGCCGCGAGCAACGGACCGAGCGGGTCGCGATACACGACCGTGGCCCCGCGGGTCCGCTCCGCGATCGCGGGAAGCGCGAGCACGTCGATCCGCTTTGCCTCCCCGAAGAACGCCTGCTCGGCGACCCGCACGTTGGCGGCCTCGCGCCGGGCCGCGGAGCCGGGTGCTTCGTCGCCCGGCACGCCGGGGCCGCGCGCTGTGGGGCGCCTGGTCGCCGTCAGCGCGGGAGACGGATTTTCGGCGCGGTAGATCTCGAGCGACGAGACGTCGCGCAGCGGGTCGCCGTTCATCAACCGGTCGGGGTACGAGAAGGTGAGCACCGCTTCCTCCCCTTCCTGCTCGACCGCGAGGTCCGCGATCGCCGCGGCACCCCGCGGCAGAGGCGGCTGCGGGTCTCCCTTCTTGCCGCACGCGAGGGCGGAGGAGACGAGAAGGAGGGCGAGCGCGACCCGCCGGAGACGGGTCGGATTCTCTCTAGAGAACGTAACGGGAGAGGTCCTCGTCGCGGACGAGGTCGGCGAGCGCCGTCCGCACGTCTTCGACGTCGATCGCGATCGCGCGTCCGGCGTTTTCCGGGCCCGCGAACGAGATCTCTTCGAGGAGGCGCTCCATGATCGTGTGGAGCCGGCGTGCCCCGATGTTCTCGAGTGCGCGGTTGACGCGCTCGGCGTCGCGCGCGATCTCGCGCACCGCCTCGTCGGAAAACGACAGGTCGACCTTTTCGGCGGAGAGGAGCGCCCGGTACTGCTTCAGAAGGGCGTTCTCCGGCTCGGTCAGGATCCGGACGAAGTCCTCCTCGGTGAGCGAGTCGAGCTCGACGCGGATCGGGAACCGTCCCTGCAGCTCCGGGATCAGGTCCGACGGCTTCGAGACGTGGAACGCGCCCGCCGCGATGAAGAGGACGTGATCCGTCTTGACGAAGCCGTACTTCGTGTTCACGACGGTTCCCTCGACGATCGGGAGAAGGTCTCGCTGAACCCCCTCGCGCGAAATGTCCGGGCCGCTCCGGCCGGACTCGCGGCCGGCGACCTTGTCGATCTCGTCTAAGAAAACGATGCCCGACTGCTGCGCCCGCTCGACCGCCTCGCGCGCCACCTGGCCGGCGTCGATCAGGCGCCCCTCCTCCTCCGCCTGGAGAATCTCGCGCGCGTCGCGCACGGAGGTCTTGCGCCGCTTCTTCTTGCCGCCGAAGAGGCCGGGGAGCATCTCCTTGACGTTGATGTCCATCTCCTCGACGCCCTTGTCGGTGACGATCTCGAAAGAGGGGAAGGTCTTGTCCATCACTTCGACCTCGACCAGCCGCTCTTCGAGCTTCCCGTCGCGAAGCATCTCCTTCATCCGGTTGCGCGCCTCTTCGATGTCGGAGTCGGTGAAGGACGGCATGAGGAGCTCGACGAGGCGCTGCTCGGTGCGCCCTTTCGCGCGATCGCGGATCTCGACGGTCTTCTCGTCGCGGACCATCTGCACCGCGACTTCCGTCAGGTCCCGGATGATCGATTCGACGTCGCGCCCCACGTAGCCGACCTCGGTGAACTTCGAGGCCTCGACCTTGAGAAACGGCGCGTCCGCGAGGCGCGCGAGCCGCCGCGCGATCTCGGTCTTGCCCACGCCCGTCGGACCGATCATGAGGATGTTCTTCGGAAGGATCTCGCGGGACATCTCGGGGTCGAGCTGCTGCCGGCGCCACCGGTTGCGCAGCGCGATCGCGACAGCGCGCTTCGCGCGGCCCTGGCCGATCACGAACTTGTCGAGCTCCGTGACGATTTCCCGCGGTGTCCGCGCGCCGTCCGTGGACGGGCGGGGCGGGGCGGCGGGAGTCTCGGCCGAAGCCGCGTCGCCGGGAGCCGTCTCGCCCGGCATCAGAAAGACCACCTCAGAGCTCCTCCAGCGTGATGCTGTCGTTCGTGTAGATGTCGATCGCCGACGCGATCGTGAGCGCTTCGCGCGCGATCTCGGCAGCGGTGAGGTCGGTGCGGTGCTTAGAGAGCGCTCTCGCCGCGGCGAGGGCGTAAGGTCCGCCCGACCCGACGGCGAGGATCCCCTCGTCCGGCGAGATGAGATCGCCGGTGCCGGAAACGAGGAGCGAGCTCTTCCGGTCCGCGACGATCAGCAGCGCTTCGAGCTGGCGGAGCATCTTGTCGGTCCGCCAGTCCTTCGCGAGCTCGATCGCGGCGCGTTCCAGGTTCCCGCGGTGCTCGTCGAGCTTCGCCTCGAAGCGCGAGAAGAGGGAAAACGCGTCGGCCGACGAGCCGGCGAACCCCGCGAGCACGTCGCCCCCGGCGATCCGGCGGATCTTCGCGGCGGTCTTTTTCATGATGGTCGTGCCGAGGGTGACCTGACCATCGGACGCCATCGCGACTTTGTCGTTGTGGCGCACGCAGACGACGGTCGTGGAACGCCACTTTTCGCCCGGATTCATTCGAAAAAGAGGATACCCCGAATAAGGGGACAGATTTATTTTCTACCGCGAGCGGGTTCCAAAAATAAATCTGTCCCCTTTTTACGCCTTCGGGTGGGCGCGGCGGTACACGTCGCGGAGGCGCGCGGCGTCCAGGTGCGTGTACTTCTGCGTCGTCGAGAGCGAGGCGTGCCCGAGCAGCTCCTGGATCGCGCGCAGGTCCGCCCCGGCTTCGAGAAGGTGCGTCGCGAAAGTGTGGCGCAGGGCGTGGGGTGAGATCTCGGTCGGGAGGCCGGCCGCGCGCAGGCGCCGCTTCAAGAGCCGCGCCATCGACCGCGTCGTCAGACGGCCGCCGCGCGCGTTCACGAAGAGCGGCTCCCCTTCCTGCTCTTCCGCGGCCCGCGATCGGCGGCGTCGGGCCGACCGGGCCGGCAGGTACGCGACGAGCGCTTCGCCCGCTTCCTCCCCGAACGGCGCGATCCGCTCCTTGTTGCCCTTTCCGAGAACCCGCAGGAGCCGCGACGGGAAGTCCACGTCCTCGAGGTCGAGCCCGGCGGCCTCCGACACGCGAAGCCCCGTCGCGTAGAGGAGCTCGAAGAGCGCGCGGTCGCGCTCCGGAAAAGCGCCATCTTCCTCGGCTTCGAGCAGCCGCTCCGTGTCCGGGAGGGTCATTGCGCGCGGAAGGGATTTCGGGAGGCGCGGCGACGGAAGCGAACGCGCCGGGTTTTTCGCGAGGTGCCCCTCGCGGCAGGCCCATCGGAAGAACGAGCGAAGGGTCGAAAGGTGTCGCGCAAGCGAGCGGCTCGCGAGACGCGCGCGGTGGAGCGACGCGAGGTAGGACCGCACGGCCAGCGTGTCGACGCGCGAAAGCGGGGTCTTCGACGCGCTCTCCGAGGCGAACTCACGCTCCCAGAACGCGGCGAAGCGATCGAGGTCGCTCCGGTAGGCGAGGACGGTCCGGGGCGAGAACCTCCGCGCTTCCGCGATGTCGCTCTCGAACTCGTCGATCGCGCGGGAGAGCGAGATCACGGGGAAAGTGTACGCCCCGGTCCTCTCATCCCGAGCGAAGCGAGGGATCTGGTCCCTGTCCAGAGGGGAACCAGATTCCTCGTCGCTACGCTCCTCGGAATGACAAGAGGATTGGTCCACCCGTCTAGAATCCTCCCGCCAATGGAGCTCCGCCCCTTCCGCTCGCTCCGCTACTCGCGCGCCGCGATCGCCGCGCGGGGGCTCGAGGCGCTCATCGCGCCTCCCGGCGCCGCCCCCGACGCCGACGCACCCGAGAACGTCGCACACCTGACGGGCGCCGAGCCGGAGGCCGCCGCGGCGGCGATGAAGGACTGGCTCGCCACCGGCGCGCTCGAGAAGGAACGTCGCCCGGGGCTCTGGAGCTATCGCCAGACGTTCGTCTACGGCGGCGCGACGCTCGTGCGAAACGCGCTCGTCGGTCTCGTGCGTCTCGCGGGGATCGAGAAGGGCCCGTCGCTCCACCTGGAGGAGCCGGACATCACACTCCGGGAGCGGCCGCTCCGCCGCCTTCAGGCGCTCAAAGCGGACTTCTCCCTCCCGCTCGTCCTCACCCACGCGCCGCTCGCCGGAGCCCTGACGACGACGCGCAAACCGGACCTGACCGCGACGGACGCGACGGGGACGCGGCACGACGCTTTCCGGATCACGGACTACGCTGCCCACGTCGAGCTGCAGGGCCTCGTGAAGAACGCGGAGGCGATCATCGCGGAGGGCCTCGACCTCTTCGAGGCCGCGATCGAATACTCCCGCGACCCGGCGGCCGTGAAACTGCCCGGCGCGAAGTACAAGCTCTGCGCGATCGTGGACGCCGACTCCCCCGGGCTCGTCGTCGCGCCCGTGCACCGCCTCGTTTCGGGGCTCGCCGACTGGAATCCCGACCGACGTCCTCTACGCGGCGAACGACTTCTTCGAGGTCCGCCGGTTCGATTCGGCAGCCGAAGCGCTCGCGGCGCTCGACGTTCTCTCGCGCGTGCGGCCGGCGTTCGTCCTCGTCGCGCCTCCGGAGAAGCCGGCGCTCCTCGCCCTGCGGGACCGGCCCGAAGCGCTCCCGTGGCCGGAGGGAAGGTCCGACGCGTGGCGCAACGTGGACGCCGCCGGGGTCGAGGTCGCCTTCTTCTCGCGCCTCCTCGCGATCGGGCCGGAGTCGCTCGCCCGCGGCGAGCACGTCACGTTCACCGCCGACCGGTCCGCCGCGCTCGCCGCTGTCGAACGGGGCGAGGCGCAGGCCGCGATCCTGATGCGCCCGATGAAGGTGTCGGAGATCGAGACCGTCATTCACGCGGGCGAGTCGCTCCCGCGCCGCGCGGCCACGTTCCTGCCGCCGCTCTACGCCGGGCTCTTCGCGTACTCGCTCGAGGACCCGGTCTATTGAAAGGGGACAGATCTATTTTTCGCGGCTCGCGCAATGAAAATAAATCTGTCCCCTTTTTCGGGTGAGGCCCTTCGCTCGGGATGACGAAGCGGGCGGCATCGCCCGCATCGCCCGCTTCGTCACTTCGCGGGCTTCTTTCCGAACCCGCGCACGTCCTTCTTCACGAGACCTTCGATCTGCTCTTTCGTCAGCTTCTTTCCGAACGGGGGCATGTCCTCGCCCCCCTCGGCGACGACCTTGATCAGCTCCGCGTCGCTTCTCTCGGCCTGCCAGTCGGGGTCGGTGAAGTCCTGGGCCATCAGCTGCCGGCCCTTCGGAGTGTCGCCCTTCCCGTCGTCGCCGTGGCACTTCGCGCAGTACTCCTTGTAGAGCGTGGAGGGATGGTCCTCCGTCGCGTAGAGCACGACACCGAAGGAAACGAGACCGCCGAACACGAGCGCCGGCAGGATTCGCGTCAGTTTCACCCTTTCCTCGCTTTCTCGAGATCGCGGAAGACCGCCTCCGCGTCCCAGTTGTCCCCGTAATAGATGGTCGCCAGCCGCCCCTCCGGGTCCACGACCGCGACGGCCTGTGCGTGAACGACCTGGCCGGCGTCGGGGTAATAGATCACTCCGAATCGCGACGCGACGTCCGCGACCGCCTTCGGATCGCCGGTCAGGAACTTCCACCGCGCCGGATCCGCCCCGAGGTGGGACGCATACTCCGCGAGCACCTTCGGGGTGTCGCGCTCCGGCTCGACGGTGATCGTCAGCAGCTTTCCGAAGCCCTTTGCCTTCAGGAGCGAGTCGAGCTTCGCGAAGCGCGTCGTGGTCAGCGGGCACGCCGTCGCGATCGGACACCGCGTGTAGATGAACGTGACCGCGACGGGCTCGCCGCGCATCTGCGAGAGACGCACGGTGCGACCGGTCTGGTCGGTCAGCGCGAAGTCGGGAATCGGGTCGCCGACAGCGACGCCGCGATTCGGTTCGGGCGTGATGACGCGCGCCGTCGGGAGCGGCGCCGGCGTTCCCGACGCGGAGGCGACGAAGCCCTTCGTCAGGATCTGCTCGATCCAGTAGTCCCCCTCGTCCACGACGAGCTTCGCCTCGAGACGGTCGCCCGCGCGAAGGATCTCGAAGACCTGCGGGTCGTCGCGCACCGGGAAACTCATCGTCATGGCGTCCATGTATCCGGCGATCTCCTCGTGGTCGACCGTAACCTCGCGCTTCGCCGCATCCACGCCGCGGATGACCCCTCGCAGGTCGTAGCGCCTGGCCGTCGCCGACGCGGTCGTCTTCGCAGCGGGCGCGGCGGTCTCGCGCTTCGCGCACGCGAGCGGCAGAAGAGCCAGGAGCACGGCCAGGCCGGCGCGGAACGGGGAATTCACGTGGCTTCTTTAATACACGCCGCGGGGGACTAATTTCCGGCTTAAGGAACCTCGAAGGTGAGGGAGGCCCAGAGGCTCTCCCAGTCGGCCCCGGAGTCCGGCGGGGCCGGGACCATGTGCACGCTCTTCACGAGCCAGGCGCCCGGCGTCGCCAGCACGAAGGAAACCCCGCCCCTCGCGTCCGTCCGGGCGGAGAGCCGCTTGTCCGGCGCGTCGCGGTTCATCGCGACGACGAGCGCCCCGGCGAGCGGCCGGCCCCGGTACTCGAGGCGAAACGGGAGGGAACCCCCGGCCCGAAGGGCGTAGGGATTCTTCTCCGGGACGAGCTCGAGGGTGAACCCGAGGGAGCGATCGTGACCGGACCGGCCGGCGCCGCCCGCGGCGAGGAGCGCTTTCGCGCAGCGCGAATAGATCTCGCGAGAGGGCTTCTTCGACTCGCCCCGGCGGGCGCGCTCCGCGACGATCGACTCCAGCCCCTCTTCCTTCAGGTACTGCTCGAACTCCTCCGCATCGAGCTCGACCTTCGACGTGTTGCTCCGGTAGCCCACGATCTGCAGCCCCGGTTCGGAGATGCGGGCGACTCCGGCGGGGTCGCGGGCGGGAACTCCTTCGACCGGCGTCTTGCGCGACTGTGAGAAGAGAATGAACTGGACGATACGCTCCGGCGTGCGGGGGACCGGGTCGCCCCGGAAACCTTCGCCCACGCGGAGCGCGATGTCGACGCTCGCTCCCACGGCCGGACGGAACGTCGACGGCTCGATCCAGAAGTCGTGGGCGAGAAGCGACGCCGCCGCGAAGAACATCACGACCGCCGCCCTCGTGGGGGTCAGGTCTTCACCTGACACTTTCCGTAAGAGGTTTTTGTGACAAGAACCCGGCCAGCCGCGCCGCGTCCACGTTCCCGCCGCTCCAGAGGACGCCGACCCGACGCCCCGCGAAGTCGGCTTTTCGATGCCGTACCGCAGCCGCCCCGGCGATGCCCGACGGCTCGACCAAGACCTTCATGCGTTCGAGCGTCCAGGAAAGCGTCTCCACCATCTCGGAGTCGGATACGAGCAGGATCCCCGCGACGGTTCTCTGGATGATCGGAAAAGTGAGGCGTCCGGGGCACGGCACCTGGAGCCCGTCGGCGATCGTCCGCGGCACCGGGATCGCGACGCGTTCCCCTTTGGCGAGCGACTGGGCGGTGTCGTCCGCGGTCACGGGCTCGACGCCGTAGACCGTGATCGCCGGGCGCAGGTGCTTGGCGGCCGTTGCCGAACCCCCGATCAGCCCGCCCCCGGACACCGGCACGACGAGAAAGTCGAGATCGGGCACTTCCTCGAGGAGCTCCGCCGTCGCGGTTCCCGCACCCGCCATGATCAGCGGATCGTCGAACGGCGGGACGAGCAGCGCCCCGCGGTCTCGCTGGAGACGCTCACCGATCTCCTCCCGATCGCCGCCGCCGTACCGGTCGTAAAGCACGACCTCTGCCCCGTATCCGCGCGTCGCCGCCAGTTTCGCGGGCGGCGCGTCCTCCGGCATCACGATGGTCGCTTTGACCCCGAGGAGCTTCGAGACGAGGGCCACCGCCTGCGCGTGGTTGCCCGATGAGTAAGCGACGACTTCCGTGAACGATCGCCGGTCGAGCTCCGCGCGGATCTTGTTGTAGGCGCCGCGGAACTTGAACGCCCCCGCCCGCTGGAGGTTCTCCGCCTTGAAGAAAACCGTCGCGCCCGCCTCCTCGTTGAACTGACGCGAGTGGAGGACCGGGGTGCGGTGGGCCACCCCCGCGATCCGCTGCCGGGCGTCGGCGATGTCGGACCACTGAAGCCCCCTCTCGTGCAGCTCCTCCCTCTCCCCCCCGGGGAGAGGGCCGGGGTGAGGGGTTCTTGTCGCCGTCATCTCGCCACCGCCTCCCTCGCCGTCGTCGCCTCTTTCCACTCCGTGATCGCCGCGAGCGCGCGCTGGACGAGCATCTCCCGGCGCGCGGCCTTGTCGCGAATCTCGTGGTGCGACGTGTCCTCGATCATCCCGAACGTCACGTTCATCGGCTCGAACGTCTTGGTCGCGGGGCGCTCGGAGCAGTGACGCGCGAGCGACCCGATCGCGGTGACGTACGGGACCGGCACGGGCTCCCGCCCCTCGAGGACCTGCGCGATCGTGATTCCCACGGCGAGACCGGTCGCCGCGCTCTCCACGTACCCCTCTACTCCGGTGATCTGCCCCGCGAAGAAGATGCGCGGCTCCCGGCGCATGCGCCAGAACCGGTCGAGGTGCGCCGGCGCGTGAATGTACGTGTTGCGGTGGAGCATTCCGTAGCGCACGAAAGCCGCGTTCTCGAGCCCCGGGATCCTCCGGAAAACCCGCTGCTGCTCCCCCACTTTCAGCTTCGTCTGGAAGCCGACGAGGTTGTAGTGCTCCTTGGCGAGGTCGTCCTGGCGCAGCTGCACGACCGCCCAGGGAATTCGGCCGGTCCGCGGATCGGGCAGGCCCATCGGCTTCATCGGTCCGTGGCGGAGCGTCTCGACGCCGCGTTCCGCCATCACCTCGATCGGCAGGCACCCCTCGAAGTAGATGCCCTTCTCGAAGTCCTTGACCGGCACGATCTCCGCCGCGAGCAGCTGCGCGATGAAAGAGTCGTACTCGTCCTTCGTCATCGGGCAGTTCCAGTAGTCGTCTCCCGAGCCCTTCCCGTAGCGCGAGAGCGCGTACATCTTCGAGAAATCGAGCGAGGAGGCGGCGACGATCGGCGCCATCGAGTCGTAGAAGTAGAGGTCCTCGGTGCCGAGGAGCTCCCCGATGGCGCTGTCGAGCGCCGCCGAAGTGAGGGGCCCCGTCGCGAGGACCGCTATACCGGCAGACGGAATCGAAGTCACTTCCTCGCGAACCAGCTCGATCTCCGGACGCGATTGAATCTCCGCGGTCACCCTTGAAGAGAACTCGTCGCGGTCCATCGCGAGAGCGTCTCCCGCCGGAACGGCCGCGGCCCGCGCGCTTCGGATGATGAGCGAGTCGAGGAGCTCCATCTCGCGCTTCAGGAGCCCGACGGCGTTCCGCGGATTGTCCGACCGGAACGAGTTCGAGCACACGAGCTCCGCGCACCGGTCCGTCTGGTGGGCGGACGTCTTGACGGTCGGCCGCATCTCGACGAGTCGTACGGCGTGGCCGCGCAGCGCGAGCTGCCAGGCGCACTCGGACCCGGCGAGCCCGGCGCCGACGATGGTGACTGCTTCCCCGGCCACGGGCGCATTGTAGAAGCGTCGGCTTTGGGGGAAAGCTGCCGATCCCAACGGCGGAGTCGCCGTTGCCGCGAACCTACGTGACCAGGACGGGCCGGCGGTCGAGGGTCTCGCGGATTTTGCGCAGAAGCGAGTCGGGGGTGAACGGCTTCTGGAGGAACCCCACGTCGGACGTCATGACGCCGTGAAGGACGATCTGGTCCTCGGTGTATCCCGACATGTAGAGAAGCAGCATGTCGGGCCGTGTCAACCGCAACTGGTCGGCGAGCTCCCTGCCGCTGACCTCCGGCATGACGACGTCGGTCAGGAGTATATGGATCGGACCCACCAGCTCCCCGGAGATCCGCACCGCCTCGGCCGCGTTGCTCGCCTCGAGCACCGTGTATCCGCGCGACCGGAGGACGCCCCGCACGAGCATCCGGACCGCGTCCTCGTCTTCCACGAGGAGAACGGTCTCCGAGCCGCGGGGAGGCGGGAGAGCTTTCGCCACCGGTTCGGGGACGAGATCCTTCTTCGGTACCTGGGGGAAGTAGAGCGAAATGATCGTGCCCCTGCCCGGCTCGCTGTCCACGATGATGTAACCCTCACTCTGCTTGACGATTCCGTAGACGGTCGCCATGCCGAGGCCGGTCCCCTTGTTCAGCTCCTTCGTCGTGAAGAAGGGCTCGAAGATGCGCAGCTTCGTGAGCGGGTCCATGCCGCAGCCGGTGTCACTCAGGACGATCGAGGCGTACGAACCGAGACGCGCGCCGACGTGCCGCCGGACGAATTCCTCGTCGAAAACGACTCGACCGGTTCGGATCGTCAGTCGGCCTCGCGTGGGCATCGCGTCGCGGGCGTTGACGACGACGTTCATGATTACCTGCTCGAGCTGTCCCAGGTCCGCCTTGATGTAGCCCGCGGTCGAGTCGAGCTCCGTCAGGCACTGAATGTCTTCGCCGATCAACCGGCACAGCATCTTCTCCATGTTGGCGACGATGGCGTTGACCTCGAGGACCCTGGGCTCGATCACCTGCTTGCGGCTGAACGCGAGAAGCTGTTTGGTGAGAGCGGCCGCGCGGTCTCCGGCCTTGCGGATTTCCTCGACGTCGAGGCGCTGCGGATCGTCCGGCGCCATCTGTCCCAGGATGACGTGAGAGTAACCGAGGATCGTCGTCAGGAGGTTGTTGAAGTCGTGGGCGACGCCGCCGGCGAGCCGGCCGACCGCTTCCATCTTCTGTGCCTGGCGGTACTGGTCCTCCAGCCGCTTCAACTCCGTGACGCTCTCCATGATCCCGACCATTCGGACGGCGCGACCCTTCTCGTCGCGCACCACGCGGCCGCGGTCCCAGACGTAGAGCTCCGTCCCGTCTTTCGCGCGGAAACGGTACTCCGAGACGAAATCCCGCCCGGCCTCGATGGCCTGCCGCAACGTTTCGCTGACGCGATTCGCGTCGTCCGGATGAACGCGGGAGAGCCACCACTCCACCGTCTGAGCCACCTCGTCCAGGGGATAGCCGAAGACGCGCGTCAGGCCGTCTGTCCAGAGAACGGTGTTCTTCACCATGTCCCAGTCGTAGAGCGCCCCGTTCACCGCGCCCGCCGCGAGGACGAAGCGCTCGTTTGCCCGGCGCAGCGCGTCTTCCCCGCGCTGGCGCTCCCCGATCTCCTGCTCGAGATCGATCGTCCGATCGGCGACGCGATGCTCCAGGTTCCGGTTGAGCTGCTCGAGGTCGAACCGCGCATTGTCGAGCGCGTCGAGCATGGAGTTGAAGGAGAGCGCGAGCTCTCCGACTTCGTCCAGCGCGCGGAGAGGAGCCCGCCGCCGTTCGCCGCGAGCGATCTCTCGCGTAGTCTCGACCATCTCGTTCAGTGGTCGGGTTACGAAGGCCCCGATGCCGATCGCCACCAGAAGCCCGAGGATGAATACGAGGGCGCTGACCAACGCGATCGTGCGGCGCATTCCGGCGATCTCGGCTCGGACCGGGGCGAGCGAGAGGCCGGTGTAAAGCGTGCCGATGCGACGGCCCTCGTGGACGATGGGCAGGGCCGTGCGAAGAACGGAGCCGTCCGGGGTGATCCCACTGGCAGAGGCTTCGAGGTACCGGGCCGTGAGGGCGCGATCTTCGTGAATTGCCGCAAATACTTTTCCCTTTGCGTCGACGATGACGACGTAGGCGACGTCCGTCGTCGCATCGGCGCCCTTGATCGACTCGAGACCGGACGTCGGATCGTTGAAATAGAGCGCGGGGGCGGCGCTGAAGGCGGCGATGCGCGAGATGTCTCGAGCCTCTGCCGCGACCGCCCGGAGAATGCGCTCCTCCGTCCGACCCGGGAAGTAGAGGTAGAGGAAGGCCGAGATTCCCCCGAGGAGGAGTCCCGTCAGGAGCACGAGCTTGGTGCGGACGGACATCGCTCGGCGAGGTGCCACCGTGCTCACTGCCCGGTCCCTCCGCCAATGCCGGCCGTGGCAACCGCCGGTTGCGGACCGACGACCTGGGCGAGCTTGAGTAGTTGGGAGTTGAAGTTTGCCCCTTCCGCGCGGGAACCGGCGAGGTCGACGAGGATCAGGGGTCGCTCGGCGCGAAGAGTGAGGCCCAGCGCGATTCCCTTCTCGACGTACTCGGGCACGCCCGTGAGCGTCGTGATCTTGCGGGCGCGGCTGATGGCGACGATCTCCTCGATTGCCACCGCGCGAAGCGGGGTGACGTAAAGGAACCGGATACCGTTGCGCACCAGCGCGGCCTCGACGTCCGCCGCGTCCGTCCACTCGAGCGCCACGCACTTCAGCGCGAGTCCCTCGATCCTCTGGCTCGGATCGCACATCGCGCGGATGAAATCCACCTGAGCCTCGATCGAAGCGCGGACCTTCTTCTGGTAGAGCACGCCGATCCGGACGTCATTGCCCGCGCGCACCTTCAGGTTCCGGTCGAAGGTCAGAATCTTGGCGAACAGGGACGCCTGCATCGGCGACGGCACCGGCATGTGATGCGCGAGCGTTGCCTGAGCCGACAGAAGCAGCACGAGCGTCCCCGCGGCAACGGCGCGAAGGCGCCACCGCCATCCGGCGGGCCGCTTCTCGGTCGAGCGAATCAAAATCGGTACTCGAGCCGCAGGGCGTAGTTCCGCCCGTCCTGGCGGATAGAAGGCTGCCGATGCTCGAAGCCTCCCGGCGTGCCGTACTCGACGTCGAAGAGGTTGCGGATCTGAGCGAGGACTCTCACCGGGAGCACGCCCGCATCGGCCGACAGCGTCAGGTTCGAGAGGAAGTAAGAGGAGGTGCGCGTGTCCTGAACCGTCAGTCGACCCGTCTCGTAGAGGAGTTCGCCCGAGAGGCGAAGCGGTCCGACCAGGGGACAGGAAAGGCCGAGCTTGAACGCCTGATCGGGCGAGTTCGACAGCTCGGAGCCGCTGCGGTCGTCCTTTGCTTTCTGGTAAGCGTAGCTCGCGTAACCGGAGACTCCTCCGGCAAACCGGGCCGTGACTCCGGCCTCCGCCCCGCGCGCGAGCGCCGCGCTCCCGTTCTGGAACTGCGTCACCCCGTCGGAGATCTCGGTCTGGTCGATCAGGTCGGTCATGCGCGACTGGTAGAGGGAGACCGTGCCGAAGAGCGACGGACTCAGGCGTTGCTCCCAGATCGCTTCGATCGTCTCGATCCGCTCGGGCTCCAGGGCCAGGTTCGACACGGAGCCGTCGCTTATCCAGCGTGTCTCGAAAATGTTTGGCGCCCGGAACGCCCGGCCGTAGAGGAGCTTCGCGGTCGAGGACGCCGACGGGTTGAAGACGATCGCCCCGCGAGGGTTGACGCTCGACCCGACCGTCGAATACCTGTCGTGACGTAGCCCGGCGGTCACGGCCAGCGAAGGCGTCACCTGGAACTCGTCCTGAACGTAGAAGGAAGTCACGTTGAACGGGAAGTCTCCGTCGAAAGTGACCTCGTCCGGGTACCAGCTGCGGTAGTCCGCTCGCATGTCATTGCGATACTCGGCACCCACGGTGAGCCGGTTATTCGGGAGCGGGTCCCACTGCGCGCGCAGCTCGCCGCCATACCAGTTGTTGTCGGTCGAGTCGAAAAAGAGGGTTTCGTACGGATAGACGCCCTTGTAGCCGTAGTGATGGGTGTAAACGCGCGCGGTCAGCAGCAGGTTCGGCGTGACGGCATGTTCATAGCGGAGGTCGAGGAAACGGTGTTTGTCGATCGTTCCGGCGGCGCCGTTGTCGAATTCCGTCTCGTACGCCGCGGTCGGATACGCCTTCTCGCGTGAGGTCCATAGCCCGGTCAGGTGAAAACCGCCCCAGGTGGCCGCCGCGATCCCGCCGAAGGACCGGTCCGAGTCGAGGTCGTGGGCGACGCCGTTGGCCGACTCGAGGCCGTCGTATTCCGAATAGTAGTGGTCCTCGCCCTTCACGTCCGTGCCGAACGCCGACACGAGGAGGTCCGGCCCACGCTCGAGCTCCTTGCCCGCCGAGATCGTGCCCTGCAGACGCCCGTAGCTTCCGCCCGCGAGTGCGATGCGCCCCCCGTTCAAGGCGCTCCCCTTCTTCAGGACGACGTTGACCACCGCGAGCATCGCGCCGGTGCCGTAAAGGGCCGACCCGGGCCCTCGGATGATCTCGATCCGCTCCACGAGGTCGAGCTCGATCGGAAGGTCCGAGCCGAGCTGGGCGGCGCCATACACGTTCTCGTTCATCGTGTGGCCGTCGAGCAGGAGGAGGATGCGGTTGTTGTAGTCGGTCGGCCGGCTGAAACCCCGCACGCCGACGTAGGTGTAGTTGCGGTCGTAGCTCACGAAGAACCCGCGCACCGTCATCAGGGCGTCGGCGAGCGTCCGGTACCCGTAGCGCTCGATGTCCTCGGAGGTGATGATCGTGACCGAGGCGGGCGCCTGTCGCGCCGTCTGTTCGTACTTGGAAGCGCCGCTGACCTTGACGTCGAGCAGCTCGTCGAGTGACGAGCCGGCCGGCGGCGGATCCTCCGTCTGGGCCACCGCCTTTGCGGGCGCCAGACACAGAGTGGCGAACAGAACCACCGAAGCGACGCGGGCGAATTTCCAGGTCATCTTTTTCTCCAAACGGAGGCGGCAGGCACTTTTTGGTCGCGGCGAACCGTTTCGTGACATTTCGTGGCGGCTCCAGACCGCTCTCGATTCGTTATCGTCTTGAAGATGCGGGAGTTAGGGGGGTGAGCGAAGTGATCGCCGGCCTAACAGAGTATTGGGGGCGCAAGGCCGCTGCCACGGGTGGGTTCCGCCCCGCACCCGCCCCGGGCGGCGTTCAGGCTCTGCGGCGCGAAACGGGAATCACGAACCGGATCGAGGTGAGGCGGGTCGAGAACGCCGCGATCTTGTTGTCCACGAGACCGCAGGAGAGGCCGGCCTTCTGCACGTCCGTCCACGAGTAAGGAAACTGGAGCTCCGCGAGGAATGGCTTCTTCGGAAAGACCACCCAGAGGGATCCCGCGCGCGTGAGCCGCTTCTCGAGGTCGCGAAAAAACCCGGTGAGCGAGCCTTCCGCGGGCACCTCTGCCATGGCCCATTCGAGCTCCCCGGCCGGCCACTTCTCGACGCGGTCGACGAGCGGCCCGAAGATCTCCCGCAGCGTCCGGCGGAACTCGGCAGAGTCGCCGCGCGCCCAGGCCGGCCGGTCGCCCGGCAGAGAGAACTTCTCCCAGGGAGTTTTCATGAAAAGCTAAAAGCTAACAGCTACGGGCGATCGACTGGTAGCTGTTGGCAAGAACCATGGCTTTTCGCGAAGACCTCTACCCCGACGAGTATTTCGAGCAGCTCCATCGGGTCACGCCTTTCGCCGCGCCGGAGCGGAAGTGGCGCGAGCGCGATCGGGACATCCTCGACCTCGCCCGGCCCGGCGCGGACAAGACCGTCCTCGACCTCGGCAGCGCGCTCGGGGACGTGTGTTTCCTCCTGGCGCCGCACGTGAAGGAGGCCGTCGGCGTCGACGCCTCGCCGCGGGCGATCGAGCTCGCGCGGGCGCGCGCCTCCGACCGCGGCTTCGAGAACGTGCGCTTCGTCGCGGGCGACGTCGCCGACCTCGGCGCTGTCGCGGACGGCAGCGTCGACGTCGCGGGGGCATTCGACCTCCTCGAGCACGTCGACGACGAGACGGTCCGGCGGATGCTCCGGTCGCTCGTCCGCGTCCTGAAGCCCGGAGGCGTCTTCGTCGCGTACACGCCGAACCGCGAGCACTACGTCGAGCGACTGAAAGCGAGGAACGTCGTCCTGAAGCAGTTCCCCGAGCACATCGCGGTGCGCCGTCCGCGGGAGATCCGCAGGCTCATCGAGGGGGCGGGCTGGAGGGTCCGATCGCTGACGTACTCCCCCGCGCCGTTTCCCGTCATGCGGTGGCTCGAACGCGCCCTGCTGCCGATTCCCGTCCTCGGGCGGCCGTTTCGGTACCGCATCCTCGTCCGCGCGGAGCCGGGGGCTTAGACTGACCGTTTCCATGCAGGCTTCCGTCGTCATCCCCTGCCGCAACGCGGAAAACACCGTAGGCGACGCCGTCCGCTCGGTTTTCGCGCAGACCGAGCCGCCGCTCGAGGTCCTCGTCGTCGACGACGCCTCCGCGGACGCCTCCGCGCAAGCCGCGCGAAGCGCCGGCGCGCGGGTCATCCGCAACGGCCGGCGCCGAAATGCCGGCGGAGCGCGCAACGCAGGGATGGACGCCGCGCAGGGGGACGCCTTCGCGTTCCTCGACGCCGACGCCGTTGCGCCGCAGGACTGGCTCGCGCGGGCGCGGCGTACATTTGAGAGCGATCCCCGGATCGCCGCGGTCGGAGCCCGCATCGCCAACGGTCGGCCGGGTCGCTACGGGGAGCTCGACTGGTTCCTGAACCACTCCGAATGGATCCGCGCCGCGCGCCCCGGACCGCGCGCGAACATCCCGACGATGGGGATCGTCTACCGCCGGGACGCCGTCGGCGACGCGCGGTTCCCGGAGACCAACTCCGGGGAAGACACCGCGTTCGCGCTCGCTGTCGCCGCGCGCGGCGGAACTCTCTGGTTCGAGCCGGAGATCGTGCTCACCCACCGACACGAGCGGCTCGACGCGCGCGCGTTTCGCGAGAAGCAGATCGCGTGCGGACGGACGATCTACCAGACGCGCGTTGCGCTCGACCGGCCGGGTCGCGTCCTCGTGAAGTGGCCCGCGCTCCTTTATCTCTTTCCGCACCTGTGGGTCACCGTCGCGCGGATGGCGCGGGCGGGATACGCCGGCCGCGCGGTGACTCTCTTTCCGTGGCTCGTCGCGGGCGAGGTCCACCGGATCCGCGGCTTCTTCGAGGCGAAGGGGGAGCGCGGGAGTGGCGGGGTCGAGCCCCTCACCCCGGCCCTCTCCCCGGAGGGGAGAGGGGGAAGACCCCTCACCCCGGCACTTTCCCAGAGGGAGAGGGAGCGGGTTTGAGCGGCGCACGTCTCAAGCAGGGCCTCGCGCTCGCGCGCGACTGGATCGCGCCGGGCGACGCGCTCGCGCAGTGGACGCACTTCGTGACTTCAGTGTGCAACGCGCGGTGCGCGCACTGCTTCTATCCGATCAACTCCGGGACGAACGAGCTCACGCTCGACGAGATCGAACGGTTCGTGGCGACGCTGCCGCCCATCCGTCTTCTCCTCTTCTCGGGGGGCGAGCCGTTCCTGCGCCGCGACCTGCCGGAAGTCGTGCGCGCTTACTTCGAGCGCTGCGGCGTCCTGAACGTCGGGATTCCCACGAACGGCTTCGCGGCCGCCGAGATTTCCGGCGTCGTCGAGAAGATCTGCGCCATCTCCCCCGACCTCTCGCTCGGCGTGTCCGTCTCGATCGACGGGTTTCGGGACTTCCACGATCGCGTCCGCGCGGTGCCGGGTCTCTATGATCGCGCCCTCGCAAGCCTCGAAGCCCTGCTGGCTCTCTCCCGGCGCACGCCCAACCTGACCGTCGGCGTCACGACCGTCTTCATGCGCGGCAACCAGGCGGAGGCCGAGGCGTTCTGCGACTTCGTGTGGGAGCGCTACCGGCCGAGCCACCACTCACTCGGCTTGATCCGCGGCGAGGCGTACGACCCGACGCTCAAGGAAGGCCTCGACGTCGACCTCTACGAAGAGCTCTCCCGCGTGCTCGACTCCCGCTACCCGCCCGCCGAGGCGCGCACGGGGTGGCGGGGCGCGCGGACCCGCGCCCGCCGGGAAATCAACCGCCGACGCTTCGAGTACATTGCGCGGCAGGCGCGCGGCGGAGCCTTCGAGGGTTTCTGCCTCGCCGGCGAGCGGGAGTTCGTGCTCACGGAGGACGGGACGATCTACGGCTGCGAGCTGATCGGCACTCCGCTCGGCAACGTGCGGGAGGCCGGATACGACTTCTCGCGGATCCGCGCATCGGCCGCGGCGCGGGCCTTCGTCGACGACAAGCGGGCGCGGCTCTGCCGCTGCACCCACGAGTGCAACGCGCGCACGATGATCCTTTTCGACCGGTCGAATGCCCTCCCCGTCCTCGCCGCGATGGCCGGCTTCGAGCCCGCGAGGGCGCGCCCGTCATGAGCCGCGGAAAGAACGGGCTCCGGCTCGGCACGCTGAAGTACATGCTCGAGCTCACGAGCCGGTGCAACCTCCGCTGCGGAATGTGCCCGATGGACGTGCTCACGCGGCCGTTCGAGGACGCGCCTTTCGACATGGTCGAGGACGTCGCCCGCCAGATGAAGGAGCTCAAGCTCCCGATGCGCTACCTGCACGAGATGGGCGAGCCCTTCCTGTACAAGCGGCTTCCCGAGGCGATCGACCTCTTCCCCGGCGTTTGCGTCTCGACGAACGCGACGCTTCTGAACGAGGAGTGGGCGAAGAAGGTCCTCTCGACGTCGCTCGCGAAGATCCGGCTGTGCATCGACACGCTGAAGCCCGAGGTCTACCCGATCGTTCGCAAAGGGGGAAAGTTCGACGTCGTCGTCGAGAACATCCGCCGGTTCCTCGAGCTCTCGAAGGGCAAGAAGATCGTCGTCGAGATCCAGCGGATGATCACGACCCAGACCCACGACGAGACGGTGAAGGACTTCCGCGAGTTCTTTCACCTCGACCGCTATCCGCAGGCGACAGTCATCCAGAAGACGTGCGAGGGCCTCGACACGTCGGAGGTCACCGAGCTCCACCAGGCGTACTACGGCTGCTTCCAGGGAACGCCGTACCAGTGGTTCGTCATCCTCTGCAACGGCGACGTCACCCACTGCTGCTACGACTACGACGGCACCCAGAAGCTCGGCAACGTGCGGCAAAACACGATCGCCGAGATCGCCGCGTCCCCCTTCCTCGACGAGATCGAGCAAGGGTTCCGGACCCACGACTTCTCGAAGCTCCCCCGCTGCGCCGAGTGCTTCAAGAACCCGGCCGCGAAGCCGCCGCTGACCGACCGGATCTGGCGCTACGCGCAGATCTTTCCTTGGAAGGACCCGCTGCGCCGGTTCCTGAACGTGCCCGGAGTGCCGGGCGGAGAGAACTAGAAGCTACTTCAGCGACGTCCGCAAGACTCTCCGCTCGCTCAAAGCGGGTCGTGGACCCGGAGACCGGGCAGCGAAACGAAACCCCGGTCGTGCGTCCAGATCTCGACCGCGCCGTTGTCGACAGCCGTCAGCGCGATCTGAAGATCGTAGATTCGAGGTCCGTGCACTCCCAATTCCTCTGCCGTCTCGACGAGACGCTGCCAGAACGCCTCCCGCGGCATCCAAAGCCGTCCACCCGCCTCATCCAGGAGCGCCGAGAGAAAACGTCGAACTTCCCCCGGGGTGGAGGGAGGACCACTGACCAGGGGAGCGTGCGTGACGACGGCCCAGAACTCGGCGATGCTCGCGAGACTAATTCCCCAGCCGCGGGGATCCTCGGAGGCCCGCTCGACCGCTCGCCTCGCGCGCTCCGTTTCCGGGGCTCCTGAGCGATGCGCATAAACGAGCAGGTTCGTGTCGAGCGCGATCATCGATGCCGCTGAATCCACTCGTACATCTTCACGCGGTCGGATACGTCGAACCCGGGCGCGAGCCCTCCCTTTGCCGTCACCCAGCGGATCTGCTTCTTCGCGCGGAGAGGACGGCGAACCGAGCGCGAGAGCTCCCGACGCAGCCCGGCCTCCAAGACTTTCCGCAGGGGTATCCGCATCTCCGCCGCCCTCTTTTTCGCGGCGATCAGTAGTTCGTCGGGCAGGTCGACCGTCGTTTTCATACAGGAAGCCATATTACCATAAATATGGGTTGCCTACCGAAGCGCGGTCCGGAGGCTGCGCAGCGCCCACAGGAAAGCGGCCCCCGTCGCCGCCACGAAGGCGGCTCCCTCGAGCAGCAGGAGACGCGGGCGGTCAGAGCCGAAGGCGATGGCGCGGAGGACGTCGACCGACCACGTCAGCGGGTTGGCCGCGGCGACCGCTCGAAACCATCCAGGCATCTCGTCCAGTGGGAAGAAAACGGGCGACAGGAGCAGCGCGCCGAGGAAGACGACATTCAGGAACGTGCTGAACGCGTCGACCCGCCGGATCTGGATCGCCGCGGCGAAGAGCGCGAAGAACCAGAACGGCACGGCGAGCACGGAACCGAGAACGAGCGCCGCCGCGCGGCCCCAGCCGATCGAGACATCGAGAAGGAGCTCCGCCGAGACGAGAAGGATCACGGCCTGGAGCGCCGCCATCCCGAGGTTGAAGAGGAGCCTCCCTCCGAGGAAGTCGGAGCGCTTGACCGGGTAGGTCAGGTGCTCGAAGAGGATCCCGTTGTCGCGGTCCATGAAGAGCGCCCACGACGAGTTCACGGCGAGGGTCTGTCCCGCCATCACGAGAATCCCCGGGAGCAGGAAGGCGGAGAAGGAGCCTCCCGGAATGTCGGCGGCGATCAGTCCGGAGAGCCCGGTCCCGAGCGCGAGCAGGTAGCCCATCGGGTAGCAGAGGTCCCAGAACAGCCACCCGAAGTTCGAGAACCGGAAGAGGATTTCGCGGCTCGCGACCGCGGCGAGGCGCTGCCAGGGTCCGAAGTGAGCGACTCGCGAGCTCACGTCGCCTCCTCCCGGCTGCGGCGCACGATCTCGAGGAAGGCGTCCTCGAGGGAAGCCGACTCGACCTCGAAGTCCGCGACGCGGTAGCGGTCGGCGAGCGCGCCCAGGAACCGCGCGGCGTCGCGGCGCGACCCCGAGAGCCGCGCCGTCAGCCGCCCGCCCGCGAAGGTCGACGAGACCGGGTGGTAGGGCGCGAGAAAGTCGTCGAGACCGACGGGCTCCTCGTCAAACGACACCCGGACCTCGACGGCCGGGGCGTAGAGGCTCGTGACCGCCGAGACCGCGCCGCGCGCGATCGCCTTGCCGTGCGCCACGATCAGGACGTCGTCGCAGAGGCGCTCCGCCTCGTCGAGGTTCTGCGTCGTCAAGACCACGGTGCGGCCGCCCCGCGCGGACTCGCGGATTCCGTCGAGCACGACGCGCTTCACGAAGGGGTCCATCCCCGTCGTCGCCTCGTCCAGGAAGAGGATCGGGGCGTCGACGAGGAACACCTTCGCGACCTGGACGCGCCGCCGCATGCCGATCGACAGGTCGGCGGCCTTCTCGCCGAGCTCCTCGGTGAGCCCGAACCGCTCCGCGATCTCCGGGAGCCGCCGGTCGGTCTCGGAGCGGTCCTGGCCGTGGAGGCGCGCGTAGCAGAGAAAGTTGTCCCGCACCGAGAGGAACTGCTCGGAGGCGTTGTCCTGCAGGACCGCAGCAATCGACCCGCGGACGGCGAACCCGTCGCGCGCCGGGTCCTGGCCGGCGACGCGCACGTATCCCGACGTCGGTGCAACGAGCGTCGTCAGGATGCGCAGCGTCGTCGTCTTGCCGGCGCCGTTGGGACCGAGCAGACCGAAGATCACGCCGTGCGGGACCTCGAAGGAGAGTCCGTCGACAGCGCGGACCTCGCCCGTCTTGCTGCGGAACGTCTTGACGAGGTCCCGGACGACGACGGGCGGCGGCGGCCCGCTCACCGGGCCCGCCGGCGATCGTCAGTCAATCGCTTCCCCGCAGTGGGGGCACGTCCGGGTTTTGCCGCTGCGTTTTCGCATCTCGTCGCCAAAGCCGGACGCGAGGATACCGGCTGGAAGGGCGAACAGGCCGATGGCGGAAAACGCGAGGATCGAGGCCAGGACTTTTCCCAACGGCGTGATCGGGTACACGTCTCCGTAACCGACGGTGGTGAGCGTCGTGACCGCCCACCACATCGAAGCCGGAATGCTCGAGAACGCCTTCGGCTGAGCGGCGTTCTCAGCGAAGTACATGAGCGTCGACGCGATCAGCAGGAGCATCAGCGCCGCGGACGCCGCGACGCCCAGCTCCGATCGCTTCGCGCGAAGAACGCGGCCGAGCGTCCTCAGCGACTCCGAGTACCGGCCGAGCTTGAGGACGCGGAAGAAGCGCGTGAGCCGGAACAGCCTCAGCAGCCGCAGGTCGAGGAATCCCGCGGGCACGAAGGACGGGAGGATCGCCAGCAGGTCGAGGAGCATGAGACGGGTCCCCATGAAACGGAGGCGGCCCGTGACCGGGTGCGCGAACTTGGGGTCCACCGTGCAGCTCCACACCCGAAGCAGATACTCGACGGTGAAGATCGTGACCGAGAAGATCTCGAACCGTCGGAAGAAGACGCCATAGCGGGAGGCCACGGCGGGAACGGTTTCGAGGATCGCCGCGGCGAGGTTGAGAAGAATGAGCGCGGAGATCGAGACGATGAACGCCTTCTCGAAGGGGGTGCGCGCATCGCGACCGGCAATCGCGGTGTGTACCCTCGCCTTGAGGCGCTCGTGCGCGGAGAGCGTCATCCGTTCCTCCGTCCGCCCCGAGGAGGACGAGCTTCTCGAGGCCGGGCTGGAGGACTATACGGGGCGGGCTTTTGCTTTCCGGGCCGGTGAGGCGGTCCGCGCGGCCGCCGTTCTCCGCCGGGGCGCGGCCTTCTTCACTTTCGGCGCGGCCGCGGCCGTCTTCGCCGCCTTCGCCTTCCCGGCCGGCGCCGGCGCCGCCTCGAGCAGGATCTCGCGCATCGGCGGCAGCGGCATATCGCCGGCGGGCTTCTCGAACCCGCATCCCGGCTTGTCGCAAGCGAGCGCGGCGCCCGCCTTCCGCTCGCGGTAGAGCAGGTACGGGTTGCCGCACTGCGGACAGGGCTCGGGGATCGGCCGGACGTTCAGCGAGAAGTCGCACGCCGGATAGTTCGCGCAGCCGTAGAACGGCCGGAAGCGCCCGCGCCGCTCCACGATGACCCCGCCGTCCTTCGGGCACCGCACCCCCGTGTCCTGCACGGGCTTGGGAGGCTTGAACTTGCACGTGGGGTAGTTCGAGCAGGAGACGTAAGCCCCGAAGCGGCCGTGCCGGCGCACGAGGTTTCCGCCGCACTCGGGGCACGTCTGGCCGGTCGGCTCGTCGGGACGCGCCTCGGCCTTGCCTCCAGCCATGACGACGTTCACGACGTTGCGGCACTTCGGGTAGGCGGTGCACCCCAGGAACGCGTTGCCGCTCCTCCCCTGCCGCAGCTTCATCGGAGAGCCGCACTCCTCGCACGTCGTCGACTCGAGGTCGGCGGCGTCGATCGTGTCCTCGTCCGGGTCCGGGATGTTCAGCGTGAACGTGCAATCCGGGTATCCGCTGCACGCTATGAAGAGCCCGTTCTTTCCCATGCGCAGCTTCAGCTTCTTGCCGCAGTTCGGGCAGGCCTCCGAAAGCTCGGGCGCCACGGGGAACTGGAGGAGCTTCCGCGCCTCCCCGAGAGGGATCCCCGCCTTCCCGGAAACCATGGCTTTCAAGGCGCGGTCACGGTCCTTCGTGAATTTCTTGTCGAACTCCGCGAGCGCGTCGCGCCAGGAGACAGTCCCCTCCTCGACCTCGTCGAGACGGTCCTCCATCCGCGCGGTGTAGCCGGTCTCGAAGAAGTCGTCGAAGTACGGGATCAGGAGCTCGAGCACCGTCCGGCCGAGCGCGGTCGGGACGAATCGGCGCTCCTTCTTCCGCACGTACTCGCGATCCTCGAGCTTACGCAGGATCTCGGCGTAAGTCGACGGGCGGCCGATGCCGTTCTCCTCGAGAAACTTGACGAGCGAGGCTTCGTTGTAGCGGGGCGGCGGCTGCGTCGACTTCTTCTCCGGCACGACGGCGACGAGCTCGAGCTTCTCGCCGGTCGTGAGCGGCGGGAGCTTCGCGCCGTCCTTCTCCGACTCCTCGTCGTCGTCCGTTGTGACGGCGTACACGGCCAGGTATCCGGGAGTCTTCAGCGTCGACCCGGACGCGCGGTAGAGGGCGCGACCCGCTTCGATCTCCGCCGACACGGTGTCGTAGACGGCGGGTGACATCTGCGAAGCGACGAACCTCTCCCAGATCAGGCGATAGAGCTTCGCCTCGTCGGAGGCCAGGTGCTTCGCGACCTCCTCCGGCGGAAGCGCGAGGTCCGTTGGACGGATCGCCTCGTGCGCGTCCTGCGTGTCGCGTTTGCTCTTGAAGAAGCGGGCGCTCTCGGGGAGCACGTCCGCGCCCGTCCCGTAGCGGGAGGCGATGTGCTCGCGGACCGAGGCGAGCGCGTCGTTCGAAACCCGCGTCGAGTCGGTGCGCATGTACGTGATGAGACCGACGATTCCGCGGCCCGGGATCTCCCGTCCCTCGTAGAGCCGCTGCGCGATCTGCATGGTGCGGCGCACGGCGAAACCGAGCCGCCGCGCGGAGGCCTGCTGGAGCTGTGAGGTGATGAAGGGAGGGGGCGGGTTCTTCCGGCGCTCCGAGGTGTCGACCTTGCCGACCATCCACGTTGCGTTCGCCGCCTCTTCCCGAACGCGTTCCGCCGCGGCCTCCGACTCGAGCCGCGGATCGGTCCCGTCGAACTTGAGTTTCTGCCCGTCGAACGAGACGAGCTTCGCGGTGAAGGGGGGCGGGGCGGTCGCCTGGAGGGTCGCGTCGACGGTCCAGTACTCGACGGGGAGGAACGCCTCGATCTCCCTCTCGCGCTCGCAGATGATCCGGAGGGCGACCGTCTGGACGCGGCCGGCCGAGAGGCCCCGCCAGATCTTCTTCCAGAGGAGGTCGGAGACTTCGTAGCCGACGAGCCGGTCGATGATGCGGCGCGCCTGCTGCGCGTCCACGAGGCGCGAGTCGATCTCGCCCGCGGCGGCCATCGCCGCGAGGACCGCCTTCTTCGTGATTTCGTTGAACCGGACGCGCTTGAACGGGGTGCCCTTCGCGAACGGAGCCAGGGTCTCCTGGAGGTGCCAGGAGATGGCCTCCCCTTCGCGGTCCGGGTCCGCCGCGAGGAAGACGGCGTCCGCCTTGCCGGCGGCGCGCTTCAGTTCGAGGAGCGTCTTTTCCTTGCCGTGGAGGACCTCGTAAGTCGGCTCGTAGGAGTCCTCGCGATCGACCCCGAGCCCCTTCTTGGGGAGGTCCCGGACGTGGCCGTAGGAGGCCAGGACGCGGAAGTCCTTGCCGAGGAACTTCTCCAGAGTCCGGGCTTTGGCCGGGGATTCGACGATGACGAGGTTGCTCATATTGGGGCGTCGGACGGTGCCATATCGCACTGCAAAGCGCAAACGGCCCGCTCCGACGACTGCAACAGAAGCGTATTCCCGGAGTGGGATAACTCCCTGTCCCTCCTGTCATTCCGAGGAGCGAAGCGACGAGGATCTGTGGCCCGGTCGAAAGAGCCGACAGATCCCTCGCTTCGCTCGGGATGACAACGAGCCTCCTGTCGTTCCGAGGAGCGAAGCGACGAGGAACCCCCCGAAACGCAGGGGGTCCTTCGCGGAGCCTGTCCTGAGCGGAAGACGGTCGAAGCGCAGGGGGTCCTTCGCTTCGCTCAGGATGACAGCCAAAGGGCGAAGGACTCAGGATGACGCCAGGGCTCACCGCCGCGTCGCGCCGTAGCGTCCGGCGTCGGACAGGACGAGCCCCGCCGCCTCCAGCTCGAACAGCGCGGCAAGGACGGTGGCCGCCGGGAGGTCGAGCGACTGCGCGAGATCCTCCGCGCCGAGCGACTCCTCGCGGAGCAGGCTCTCGTAGATTCGAGACGCCTCGGCGGAGAGCTGCGCCGGGATCCGATGCGCTTCGACCCGCGGGACCGGCGCGCCGATCGCCGGGAAGAGCTCGGAGAGAACGTCCTCGGCGCCGCGGCAGAGGATCGCGCCATCGCGGAGGAGCTCGTGCGTGCCGATCGACGTCTCCGAGAAGACGCTTCCCGGAACCGCGAAGACGTCCCGCCCGCAGTCCGCCGCGAGGCGGGCCGTGATGAGGGAACCACTCCGCCGGGAGGCCTCGACGACGACGACCCCCGACGCGAGGCCGGCGATGATGCGGTTCCTCACGGGGAAGTTCTGCGGGCGCGGCTCGGCGCCCGGCGGGAACTCCGAGAGGAGCAGGTCGGTCGCCGCCATCGCGGCCTTGAGGCGCGAGTGCTCGCGGGGATAGTCGACGTCGACGCCGCACCCGAGCACCGCGACGGTGCCGCCCGGCCCTTCCCGCGCGGCCTCGTGCGCCGCCCCGTCGACCCCGCGCGCGAAGCCGGAGACGACCGTCACGCCGGCGTGAGACAGGTCCCGCGCGAGCCGCGCCGCGACGTCCTGCCCGTAGCGCGTCGCGTTGCGTGATCCGACGATCGCGACAGCGGGAAGCTTCAGCCGCTCGAGCCGGCCGACAGCGAAAAAGAGAAAGGGTGGATCCGGGATCTCCGCGAGCGCCGCCGGGTACTCGTCGTCGAACGCCGTGACGATGCGGACGCCGGCGTTTTCGACCGCCGCGCCCCACCTTTCCGCTTCCGAATCGCGCGGCGCAGCGAGGACCGCGCGGGCCCGTCCATGGGATCCCAGGAGGCCGGCGAGCTCCTCTTCGTCCGCCGACAGGAACGGTTCGAGGCCCCCCCGTTCGCGCAGAACGGGCCAGACCCGTTGGGGGGTCAGCTCCCGCGAGCGGGCCCAGGAGAGCGCGACGCGCCGGGCGAAAGCGAATCCCTGCATCCTGAAGACCTATTCTTCCGTAAGCCTTTCCGGAGGCGTTTACCCCTCCTCCTTTATGTTTTCTTGAAGGGAAAAGGGCGGCAGGCGCATCAAAAGGGAGTGACGAGGACGAAATACGGCGGGTGCGAAACGGCTTTCCTATAATAGCGACCCCATCGGGGAGCACGGGATGCAACGTTGACTAAAGCTCTAGTGGCCTTCGGGGCCGTCCTGATCCTGTCGGGATGCACCTCGTACTCCCGGCCCGAGAAGGCCGAGACCCAGATCGCGTTCGGAAGCGACGTCGCCCGCCGGGGCCTCTGGCGCGAGGCGGCCTTCCGGTTCGAGCGGGCGGTCGAGAAGGAACCCAACAACGCCCGCGCCCACAACAACCTCGCCGTTGCCCTCGAAGCGGGCGGCGAGTTCGCGAGGGCGCTCGCGGAGTACAAGAAAGCGCTCGAGCTCGACCCGAGCGACACCTACATCCGCCGGAACTACGCCCGTTTCGCGGAGTTCTACACCTCCTACACGCGAACGACGGGGAAGGCGACCGGTGGAAGTTAGACAAGGCACCCCTCACCCCGACCCTCTCCCCAGCGGGGAGAGGGGAAACGCGCGGCGCGCGTCCTCGCGCTCGTTCTCATGGCGGTCCTGACCGCGCTTCCCTCGTTCGCGGGAGTCACGCAGGTCAAGCTGAAGCTTCCGCTCAAGCCCCGCCTGCCTCTGCGCGGCAACGAGAAGATCGCGCTCGCGCCCTTCATCATCGCGACCGAGGCGGAGAAGGCTCGCGACCGCCGCCTCCAGAACGTGGACCTCCAGGCGGAGTTCCAGCGCTTCCTGAAGAAGCAGATCGAAAAGAAGACCAAGCTCGAAGTCGTCGAGCTGCCCGGCGACCGCAAGCTGCCGAGCCAGAACCTCTCGGAGCTCGGCCGGTCGACGGAATTCTGGCGAGCGCTCGGCACCGAGACCGGCGCGGAGATCATCGTCTCCGGGAGCCTCGAGTTCCGGGTGGAAGACCGCTCCGGCTACAAAACCGAGGAGTACGTCTCCCCCATCGACGGCCGCACCTACTACCGCCAGGTGTACGTCGAGCAGACCGGGTTCCTGTTCGACATCGTGTTCCTCGTCTTCGACGGCCGCTCCGGCGAGAAGATCCTGCAGGACCAGTTCAAGGACTTCCGCCAGACGGGCGGGCGCCGGGCCGACGAGCTGCAGGGCCTCTTCGAGAACCTCTTCTCGCTCGAAAACCAGATCCTGAACCTCTTCGTCGCCCGCGACCGAGAGGCCGAACGGTACATCTTCACCGACTGATTCCCCCCCTATCGAACGAGGCGACATGAAGAAGATCGCGATTGCGCTCACCCTCCTCCTGTGCGCCGCCGCCCAGGTGTCCGCCCAGCAGTTCGGCAAAAACAAGATCGTCTATGACAAGTTCGACTGGAAGATCTACCGCTCGACGCACTTCACCATCTACTTCTACGAGTCGGAGCGGCACGCCCTCGCGAAGGTCGCCTCGTTCGCCGAGAGCTCCTACGACGAAATCTCGCGCGCGCTGAACTACCAGATCCCCAAGGCGATCAACCTCATCTACTACGCGTCCCACGCCGACTTCGAGCAGACGAACACGATCCTGAACTTCATCCCGGAGGGGGTCGGCGCGTTCGCGCTCCCGTCCCGCAACCGGATGGTGCTTCCGATCGACATGACCGACGAGAAGCTCCAGCAGCTGATCGCCCACGAGCTCACGCACGTCTTCCAGTTCGAGATCCTCTTCGGCGGCAACTTCATCCGCGCGGCGACGACGAACGCGCCCCAGTGGTTCACCGAAGGCATGGCTTCGTACATGTCCAAGGACGAGGACAACAAGGATCGGATGGTCCTCCGCGACGCCGTCCTCGCCGACCAGGTCCCGGAGATCGCGCAGACGGGCGTGTTCGGCTTTTTTGCCTATCGCTTCGGACACGCCGTCTTTGACTTCATCGAGGCGGAGTGGGGCAAGGACTCGGTCCGCGACTTCATCTTCGAGTTCCGCAACCAGATCGGCGGAAACGTCGGCCGGGTCATCCGGAGGTCGTTCAACATCGAGGCCGAGGACTTCGACGTCAAGTTCCGCCGCTACCTGCGGCAGAAGTACGTGAAGATCCTGACCGAGAAGGGCGAGCCGATCGACTTCGGCGAAAAGTTCCGGCTCGAAGAAGACGACGACTCCGCCGAGATCTCGCCGCGCGCGTATCCGTCCGGTGACTTCGTGGCGGCGATCTCGACGCTGAAGGACGACACGGACGTCGTCGTGCTGTCGAACCGCGACCGGAAGCTCTACCGGAACCTCACCAAGGGATACACCACCCGGTACGAGTACATCGTCAGCCAGTGGCTCACGACCGCTCCCCTCGGCGGAGCGGACCTCGCGGTCTCCCCCGACGGGAACAGCGTCGCCGCGTTCGCCCGGCGCGAGAGGGGGCGCGAGCTGCTTCTCCTGAACGCGCTCGACGGCGGGATCCGGGAGCGGATCGAGATGCCCGAGCTCGACCAGCAGTTGAACCCGAGCTTCTCCCCCGACTCGGGCACCGTCGTGTTCCGCGCGCTCAAGGGCGGCCGCGCCGACATCTGGTCCTACTCGCTCTCGGCCAAGACCCTGACGAACCTGACGGACGACGAGGTATTCGACTTCGCCCCTGTGTACTCGCCCGACGGGAAGTGGATCTACTACTCGTCGATCCGCGGAACGAAGGCGAAGATCTTCCGGTTCGACCCTTCGTCGCCCGGATCCCGCGAACAGATCACCTACGGCGAGTGGAACGACGAGGACGCCGCGCTCACGCCCGACGGAAAGCGGCTCTTCTTCACGTCGGACCGCGACGGCGGCATCTACAACATCTACTCCATCAACCTCGAGACCGGCGAAACGCTCCTCCACACGAACGTGGTTGCCGGAGCTTTTTCGCCGAGCGTCTTCATCGGCCGGGACAACACCGAGAAGCTCGTCTTCTCCGCCTACTACAAGCGCCGGTTCACCCTCTACATCGCCGACGCGAAGAAGTCGGTCATGCGCCTTCCGGAGCTCGCTCCCTCCATCTCCCCGGCCGGACCCGAGTCCGAGGCGCCGTTCCAGCCCGCCATCGAGGTCGCGATCGATCCCGAGAAGATCCGGCCGCGCGCGAGCCGGCGGCTCCAGCTCGAAGACGCCCAGGTCGTGGCGGGCGTCAACACCGACCAGACGTTCGTCTCGAACACAGTCCTCGTCTTCGGCGACAACCTGGGTGACCGCCGCCTGATCGCGGTGTTCCAGTCGCTCTCGAGCTTCACGAACTTCCAGTTCATCTACTTCAACCTGCGCAACCGCCTCCAGAAGGGGTTCGCGCTCTTCGACGACCGGACGTACTTCCTCGCTTTCGACCAGAGCCGCAACGAGATCGAGCGCGGTCGACGCGCCTACCGCCAGACCGGCGGGCTGCTGCTCGCCAACTACCCCCTCTCCCGCTACTACCGGATCGACGGGCAGATCGGGTTCATCTCACGATCGTTCGACTTCCCGTTCGTCGTCCGCAACGACGACGGGACCCAGCAGTTCCTCGTCGAATCGCGGGAGGACAACTACCCGACCGCCGGCGTCTCGCTCGTCGGCGACACCGTCCTCTACCGGGAGTGGGGCCCGCTCTCCGGGACGCGCTTCTCGGTCGGCTACAACTACTCGCCCGACCTGCAGAAGGACGACGACACGACGATCCCCGGCTCGCACGACTCGGGCACGCTCTCCTCCGACGTCTCGCTCGACTTCCGGAAGTACTTCAAGATCACCGAGCGCTCGCTCATCGCCGTGCGGCTCTTCGGTGCGCGTTCGACAGGCAACTTCCCGAACCTGTATTACTTCGGCGGGCTCGACACGCTGCGCGGGCTCGACTTCCGCGAGCAGATCGGCAACACGGTCGCCTACGCGAACTTCGAATACCGGTTCCCGCTGATCGACTACCTGATCCTGCCGATCGGCGGCTTCCAGAACATCCGCGGCCAGGTCTTCTTCGATATCGGCGGCGCGGCGCTCGAAGACCAGTCCTTCCGCTTTTCGGAAGAGGACGTGAACGGCGACCGGCGCTTGAGAGACGGGAAGGCCGCGTACGGGTTCGGTCTCCAGCTGAACGTCCTCGGCCTGCAGCTGCACTGGGACTTCTCGAAGCTGTGGGACCTGAAGGATACGCAGTCGGGGCTGAAGACGTCCTTTTATATCGGGACGCAGTTTTAGAGGCCAGCCCGGGGTCTGACCCCCCTCGCGGCCGGCTTTCGAGTGGGTTTGAGGTTGCCGGGGGTCAGATCCCGCGCATCCGCGAAGCGCAGCTGAAGGAGCGCTGGGGCGAGTCGCCCTTGGCTGTCATCCTGAGCGAAGCGAAGGATCCCCTGCGTTTCGGGGGAAGCCCTTCGCCTCCTCGGAATGACGGTGCCTCGAACGGGGGACTGCACCCTTTTCACGTAATCAGCAAGGAGGGGTCAGACCCCCTCAGCCGGGAGGCTGGGGCAGGATCGGGGCTCGTGGGGGTCAGACCCCGGGGTCAGACCCCGGGTCAGACCCTACTCGAAGTAGCCGTTGACGTCCACGATCACGTGGACAGTCCCCGACAGCTGACCCGCGCCGGCGGTCACTCCTCCGATCGGGGTCAGCCCGACCATCGCGTTGTTCGCCCGGACCTGGCCCGGCCGGAAGTTCAGGGTGGAAGTAAAAGGGGCGTAGTTCCCGGGGAAGACGACGACATACCCGTTTGCCGTAGAGCCCGCGACGGTCACGTTGACTGAGGCCGCGCGCGCGGTTGCAGGCAGACCGCATCGGAGCGCGACCGGGAACTCCCGCTGGGTGAGCGGTCCCAGAGCGGGCCCTCCGTTCGGGCCCGGCGCCTGCCTTGTGTCGAAGAGCCGGCAGGGCGGGAGCGTGTAGAACCCCGCCGCGCCCTCGGCGGCGAGGGGGGGCCCGACGGGCTGCACGGCCGGGAACTCCAGGGTCTGGAGGTAGTCGGTCACGACGGCCTTCGGCTCGACGTTGCAGTCGTAGATCCCCTGTCCCCCGTCCACGCACCCGATGTGCAGCGCGTAGATGAACGCATGGGTGATGCGGAAGGGCGCGAGGCGCGAGTCCGCCCCCGTCATCGCGATCAGGAAGTCGCGGATCCGGTCGCGCTGCGCGGCCTCGCCAATGACATCCGAGTTCCAGCCGAACTCGCTCACCCAGATCGGCTTCTTCGCGTTCCGCGGGTTGTACGTCTGCAACGGGTAAAGCTTCTGCCACCAGAGCCGATACGCCGCGTCGGCCGCCGTCCAGTCGTCGTGCGCATTGGCGTGGACGGAGATGACGTCCACGAACGTGGAGGCGTTTCCGTCGGGGTACTCCGTCGACTCGAGCTGCGAGAGGATCTGCAGCGACCGGAAGTTCCACCCGCCGGAGAGCGAGGGGCCGACGACGCGGGCCGCCGAGTCTTTCGCGCGGATGATCCGCGACGCCTCGACGAGGTAGTCGACGTAGCGCGGATACGCGTCGACGTCCGCGTCCCAGCCGACGCCGTACGTGGAGTTGCCGGAGAGGTCGGGCTCGTTCCAGATCTCGTACGCGGCGACCCGCCCTTTCAGGTGGTCGACGACGGCGGCGACGTACCTCTTCCAGAGTTCGATGTCCGCGGGTCGCGCCGCGCCGTTCGTGCAGCCGCACGCCCACGCAGGGGCCCCGCTCAGGATGTAGAGCACCTGCTGCCCGTTCGACCGCGCGCGGTCGACGATGAAGTCGGCCGTGCCCCAGTCGAACTGTCCCGGGTTCCGCTCGACCTCGGACCAGTAGACGCTGACCCTCGCCCAACCCACGTTCGCCGCGCGGGAGAGCGGGCCGCTGCCGTTCGTTCCGATGACGACGGGACGCGCTCCCTGGAGGACACCCGGCGCGGCGAGCACAGCCAGAGCGAGGAGTAGGGCTTTCATTGGTCGAGCCTCGGCAGAACAGGCTCGCCCCCCGAACAATTTCGCAGCAGTCGTACAATCGGATTCGCTTGCCCCCGCGAAGCTCTCTCGCGATCCGGGTACTGGGTACCTACGGCGGATCCGCGCCGGGATACCGGATGACGACGTTCCTGATCGACGGCGAGACCGCGCTCGACGCCGGGGCGCTCACCGAGTCGCTGCCGCTCGCGACGCAGCACCGGATCCGGCGCGTCGCGTTGACCCATGCGCACTTCGACCACTTCGCGTCGCTCCCCTTCCTCGTCGCGAACCTGGCCGGCCGCGGCTCCGCACCGCTCGAGGTCGCCGCGCCGGAGCCCGTGATCGCGGCGATGCGCAAGCACGTGTTCAACGACGTGACGTGGCCCGACTTCACGAAGCTGCCGTCCCCGTCGCGGCCGACCCTGCGATACCGCTCGCTCGCGGAGGGGCGGCCCTGGCGCGCGGGCGCGGTGACTCTCACTCCGGTCTTCGTCAACCACCTCATCCCGGGCTACGGGTACATCGTCTCGAAGCCGGGCCGCGCGGTGGTCTTTTCGGGGGACACCGGACCGACCGACCGGATCTGGAAGGTCGTCCGCGGCGTGAAGAACCTGAAGGCGGTGTTCCTCGAGGTGTCTTTCTCCGACTCGCAGGAGGACGTCGCGCGCGACTCTCGCCACATGACGCCGCGGCTCGTCAAGGAAGAGCTCGCAAAGATGCCGCCGAAGGTACCCGTTTACCTGTACCACATGAAGCCGCCGTCGCTCGCGCGCATCCGCCGCGAGATCGCGGCGCTCCGGGAACCGCGGCTGAAGCTGCTCGAGTCCGAGCGGTTCTTCCGGTTCTGAGGAGCGCAGACGAAGAATCCCCCGAAACGCAGAGGGTCCTTCGCTTCGCTCAGGATGACAGCGTGAGCGAAGGGCTCAGGATGACACGGAGCTAACGAATCAGACGCGACCAGGCGAGCAGGTCGACAGCGAGCGTCCCCGCGAGTCGACCGCGCGCCGAGTCATTCCTCAGGAGATCCTCGCGCGCACCCGAGAGAACCGCCTCCCGCACGAGATAGGTCGCGCCCTCGCGCTCCTCCACCCGGTACGAGAGGCGGACCTCCCGCCCTTCGGCGTAACGGCGCCGGATTGTCAGCGCGCGGCGATCGGGGTCCGGGGTGACGTCCTCCTCGAAGCCGGCCTGCGGTGCGCCCGCCGGGGAGAGCCGAAGGTGCCAGCCCTCCCCCGTCACCTCCGCCACTCCCTCCAGGAGCCGCCGGTAGCCGTCCGGCGTTCCCAGAACCGCGAACGCGGCCTCCGGCGTGCTCTCGACGGAGAGGTAGGCGGTGATGCGCGCGTCGGCGCTTTCCGGTTCCGGATCGCCGGTGACGGACAGCGCCCGGCGAAGCACGTCGGCGTCGATCCCGAAAAGCTCCGCGAGCTTCGCCGGGCGGTCTCCCGCGAGGGGGATCCGCGTACGCGTGTGGAGGTCGTCGACCCGAACCTCGCCGCGCGCGAACGACATCATGCGTGTCGCGTCACGCCGCTGGAGAGAAACGCCCGTCAGGAACTTCGAGTCCGGTCGGAACGTCTTCCGCCACAGCGAGAGGTACTCCTCCTCGGGAACCGGGGCGTGAAAGATCTCGAGCTTCCGCGGGCCGTCCGGGACGCCGGACACAAAGCGCACAAGAAGGCCGCGCTCCGTCTCCGTGGCCAGCAGGTCCGCGATCTCGGTCTCGACCTCTCCCCCGCCGACCGGCAGGAGCGCCGGGAGCGAAAATCCGACGTCCGCGATCCACTCGCTCCCTTCCGTCGTCACGATGAGCGCGGCGTGGTCGAAGTCCCTCTCGACGCGGCCGAGCGCTTTGCGCGCCGAGAAGCCCAGGTCCGTCGCGAGCGCGTCGAACGCCGCCACTCGTGCGTAGCACGTGCCGCCGGTCCCCTTCTCCAGGAAGTCGTTCCAGAAGACGTCCGGGACGCGCGGCTTCTGCTCCGGATCCGAGACGTCGGCGTTGCGGAGGATCTTCGACGCGCTCTCGAAGGGGACGCGCGAGTTGAAGCGGTGAAAGAGGCGCTCGAGAAACCGATGGGACGGCTCCTCGCGCGTGAGCTCGAGGGCGTCGAGCACGTCCTCGACGGCGAACGTCAACTCTTCTTCGTGAGACGGGCGATGAGCGCGTCGATCCGCTGCCGCGCTTCGTCGGAGAACCAGTAGTCGAGAAACGGATCCCCCTCGAACGAGCGGTCGAACCGGAAGACCGCGCCCTCCCGGGCGACGCGCTTGATCTCCGCGTAGGCGGCGCGCGAACGGCCCGCGAGCTGCCGGGCGCGCGCGAGGGCCGCCGTCCGGACGTCGTCGGCAGGGACGATGGAGTCGACGAGGCCGATCTCGTACGCCCGCGCAACCGGGACGTTGTCGCCTGCGGCGGCAAGACGCTCCGCGCCGCGGTCCCCGAGAACGTGGCGGAAGATCTCGTAGCACGCCCGCGGGATCGGGACCCCGAGCGCGACTTCGGAGAGCCCGAGCTCCCCTTTCCCCTCCGCGGCAACGCGCTCGTCGGCAGTGGCCGCGATGATCAACCCGCCCGCGATCGCGTGGCCGGGCAGCGCCGCGACGACAGGCGCCGGAAACGTGAAGAGCTCCCGGACGAGGCCGCAGAAGCCGCCGACGAACTCCGCCATCTGCTCGCGCCGGAGCGCCCGCACGACAGTGAGGTCCCATCCGGCGGAGAAGAGCTTCTGCGACGACGCGAGGACGAGAGCGGGCGCCTCCGACGCCGCCCGCACGGCGCGGAAGAGGCCGGTCACGAGCTCCGGGTCGAAGGCGTTCGCGCGGGGATGGTCGAGCGTGAGGACGACGATTCCGTCGTCGAGCGTTTCGGTGCGGACCGTCGATGCGCTCACGCCGTCCTCCGCGCGGCGCGGACGGCAGCGAACGCGAGCTCGTGCACTTTCGTGTCGGCCGTCAGCTCCGGGTGGAACGTCGCCGCGACGACGTTGCCCTGCCGGACGAGGACGGGCTCGCCCTCGCGCGTCGCGAGGATCTCGACGCCCTCGCCCACGCGGCGGATCTTCGGCGCGCGGATGAAAACGGCGGGAAGCGTTCCTCCGAGCGTCGGCGCCTCGACCTCGCCGACGAACGAGTCCACCTGGCGGCCGTAGGCGTTGCGCTCGACCGCGACGTCGAGAACGCCGAGACCCTTCTGAGGCGGGTTCGTGACCTCACGCGCGAGCACGATCGCCCCCGCGCACGTGCCGAGGACCGGCCGGCCGCTTTCCGCGAACCGGCGGATCGCGTCCTCCCACGGCGCGTTCTCGAAGAACTTCCAGAGGGTCGTCGACTCTCCGCCCGGCAGAACGAGCCCCGCGGCTTCCTCGAGCTCCTCCGGCTTGCGCGCCTCGAAGGAGTCGAGCCCGATTTCCGCGAGCCGCTGCCCGTGCGCGGCGAACCCTCCCTGGAGCGCGAGGACGGCGATGCCTTTCACAGATTTCCCCTTGTCATTCCGAGGGCCGAACGCCCGAGGAATCTGGGCCCGGTCGAAAGGGCCACGGATCCTTCGCTGCGCTCAGGATGACAGGCGTTCACCATCCTCTCCCCTGCATCCGCTCCTCCTCGGGAAGGCTCGCCGCATCGATGCCCTTCATGCCGGCGCCGAGCGACTCCTCCGCCTCGATGAGCGCCTGCGCGTCCTGCCAGTGCGTCGTCGCCTTCACGATCGCGCGCGCGCGCCGCTCCGGGTCGTCCGACTTGAAGATCCCGGACCCCACGAAGACCGACTCGGCGCCGAGCATCATGCAGAGCGCGGCGTCCGCGGGAGTCGCGATGCCGCCCGCGGCGAAGTTGGGCACGGGCATCTTGCCGGTCTCGGCGACCTGCTCGACGAGCTCGAAAGGCGCCTGGAGGCGCTTCGCTTCGCGCATCCGCTCGTCCTTGCTCATGAGCGTCAGGTTGCGGATCTCGCGGTGGACCTCGCGGAGGTGCCGCACGGCGTGAACGATGTCGCCCGTGCCGGCTTCCCCTTTCGTGCGGATCATCGCCGCGCCCTCTCCGATCCGGCGCAGCGCCTCGCCGAGGTTCCGGCAGCCGCACACGAACGGCACCGTGAAGTCGTGCTTGTAGACGTGGTTTTCCTCGTCGGCGGGAGTGAGGACCTCCGACTCGTCGATGAAGTCCACCTTCAGGGCCTCGAGAATCCGCGCCTCCGCCGAGTGCCCGATGCGGCACTTCGCCATGACGGGGATGGACACGGACTCCTGGATCTCGCGGATCTTGGAGACCGGCGACATGCGAGCGACTCCCCCGTCGCGCCGGATGTCCGCCGGCACGCGCTCGAGGGCCATCACCGCGGCCGCTCCCGCGGCTTCGGCGATTTTTGCCTGCTCGGCGTTGACGACGTCCATGATCACGCCGCCTTTCAGCATCTCGGCGAGGCCGACTTTGACTCGAAACGCATCCGTTCCTCTCATGCCATGTCCTCCTTCAGACAACCGGCGCCGCTTCGATCACTGATGACCGTGCACGTGTTTCCTTGACCGACTCCGCGAGTAATGCAACACCCGGCTCGATCGCATCCCTTTCGACGCGAGACACGGAGAGACGGAGCGCGTCGACGTCCTTCCCCTCCGGATCGAAATCTCCTCCCGGCGCGACCGCGACGCCCCGCGCTCCCGCCGCCTCCGCCACGCTCCGCCCCGACACTCCCTCGGGAAGGCGGACCCAGAAGAGCGCGCTCCCCGGCTCGCCGCCCCACCACGTGACTTCGGGCAGGTGGCGCGCGAGCGCGTCTTCCATCGCCTCGCGACGCGTCTCCACTTCCCACGCGCGCACCTTGCGGGCCCCGCGGTCCCCGCCGGCGCGCAGGAAAGACGCGATCGCGGCCTGCAGCGGGAGCGGCGTCTGGAAGTCGGCGGTGCGCTTCACGAGCGCGAGCCGCTCGACGACGGCGCGCGTCGCCGCGAGCCAGCCGATGCGGAACCCGGGCACGAGGTCTTTCGAAAGCGTCCCGAGCCACACGACCCGGTCGGGCCGGCGGGCGGCCAGGGGCGTCTGACCCGACTCCGGTTCCTCGTACCCGTCCTCGACGACGAGAGCGCCCGCGTCCTCCGCGGCGTCGAGGATCTCGCGCCGGTTCGCGTCGGTCGCCGTCACGCCCGTCGGGTTCTGCCGCTCCGGCATCACGTAAAGGAGCTTTGCGCGGCGGCCGGAGAGCGGTGAGACGTCCGGGCCGTCGGGCGTCATCGGAAGCGGGACGATCTCGACGCCCGCGAACCGAGCGAGCGCGAGCGCGCCCGTGTACGTGGGCGACTCCATCGCCACGGCGTCACCCGGGTCGGTGAACGTGCGGAAGAGGAGGTCGAGCCCCTGCTGGGCGCCACTCGTGACGAGGATCTCGTCGGGGGAGCGCTCGATTCCGCTTTCGGAAAGGCGGCGGGAGATCTCGACGCGCAGCTCCTCGAGGCCGAGCGGGGGAGCGTACTGCCACAGGTCGGGACGGCGGCTCCAGGCTTCGGTCAGCGTCTCGACGAAACGGTCGAGCGGAAAGAAGCGCTCGTCCGGAGTGAGACGCGAGAAGTCGGCCACGAGCGGGAGGGCGACCCGCGGGGGAGCCGAGGCCGGGATCGCGGAGGCGCGCCGCGAGACCAGGTCGGACGGATCGAAGGGCCGCGGCGGGCGGGCGACGGCGCGCCTTACGACCGTGCCGCTTCCGACCCGGGTCGTGGCGAGCCCCTCTTCCACGAGCCGCCGGTAAGCCGCCTGGACGCTCCCGCGGTTGACGCCGAGCGCGGCGGCAACCTCACGTGTGGTCGGGAGGCGGGAAGCCTCCGGAAAGAGACCCGTCTCGATGCGCGCCGCGAGCGCCGCGAAGAGTTGCTGCGAGAGCGGCTCGCGGGACGAGCGGTCGATCTCGATCGAGCCCAGGTGATCCAATTGGCCCGCCATCGCGCCAATTGTACCGTTGCAAAATTCCGGTGCTCCGGAAAACTCGCTATTTGTTGATAGGGAAGCTTCTTATCCGGAATTCGACGAGCTCGATGCTATCGCCAGCCTTGGTGCCGATAACCCAGTTTTCCATGAGCAATTAGGGCCTATGCCCCATGCTTCCTCAGCTCGTCCTCGAGGTTGCGGGCGAAGAGGAAGTCTTCGTCCCGCGGGTTCGGGTTCTTCCGTTTCGCGAGCTGCGCGCGGACCTTCTGCTCCATCGCGTCGAGCTCCTTGAATGCCTCGGTGAGCTCGCGGACGATCGCGCGGCGCACGGTCTCGTCGTCCCCCTTCTGCACGAGGTTCAGGTTGCCCTTCAGCTTCTGCGCGAGGACCCGCGACAGGTAGAGGATCCGGTCGGCTGACGTCTTCACTTCTCGCGGCCCGCGAAGAGCTCCTCGGTCAGCGGGTGCCGGAAGAGTTGCTCGATGACGGCCGGCGAGATGGCGGCGACGTCGGCGCCCATGAGCGCAGCGTCGAGCACGTGAACGGGGTTCCTCAGCTCGGACACCAGGATCTGCGTCTGGAACCCGTAGTTGTCGTAGACGCGGATGATCTGCTCGACGAGATCCATGCCGATCGAGCCGACCTCGTCGAGGGGGCCGACGGCGGGCGCCACGTAGCTGACATTCGACTTCGCCGCGATCAGGGCCTGCGCGGCGGAAAAGCAGCCGGACGCGCACACGGCCACCTGGTCCTGCGCGAGCAGGCGCGCCACGCGCATCCCCTCGGGCTGCGCCGGCAGCTGCACGACCATGTCCTTGCCGAGCTTGGCGAGCTCCCGCGCCTCCTTGTACATCCCCTTCGCGTCGCTCGAGACGGGGGAGACGCAGACGGGGCCGTCGGTCAGCTGGGCGAGCTCGCGAGCCGCGCGGCGGTAGTCGAGGCCGGCCTTCTCGACCGCGGTGGCCGAGAGCCAGACGCCGTCCAGAAGGCCCCAGTCGCGGACTTTCTTCGCGTCGTCGGTGATCGCGCTGTCGAGGAAAAAGCGCATGGGCGGCCGGGGATTCTATCCCTGAGCTTAGCTGTCAGCTGTCAGCTAATCAGCTGACAGCGCGGGGAGGGACGGAGCGGGGTTACTCGTCGTCGAGGAACGGGGTGCCGGGCGCCTTCGGCTTGCCCACCGGTGGCTCCGGCGTCGCGCCCGGCAGCTCCGCCTGCGCGTCCTCTTCGACGTCGTCGGGCTCCGCGAGCTTCGCGACCGCGACGACGCGATCCCCCTCGTCGAGGTTGATCAGGCGCACGCCCTGCGCGGCGCGGCCCGTTTCGCGGATGTCCTTGACCTTGATCCGGATCAGCATCCCGCTCTGCGTGATCAGCAGGAGCTGGTCCACGTCCGTGACCGACTTGATGCCCGCGACCGGCCCGTTCTTCTCAGTCACCTTGATGTTGATGACGCCGGACCCGCCGCGCCCCTGGAATCGGTACTCGGACGCCTCGGAGCGCTTGCCGTACCCCTTCTCGGTCACGGTGAGCAGGTGGCCGTGCTCTTCGACGACCTCCATCTCGACGACGTAGTCCTCGTTCTTCTTGAGGTCGATGCCCCAGACGCCTGTCGTGTCGCGCCCGGTCGGCCGCACGTCGGTCTCCGCGAAGCGGATGCCCTGGCCCAGGTGCGTGCCGATGAAGATCTGCCGCGTGCCATCGGTGACGCGCACCGAGAGAAGCTCGTCCCCCTTCTCGACGTTGATCGCGATGATCCCGCCGGAGCGCACGTTCGAGTACGCGGCGAGCGCCGTCTTCTTGATGAGCCCCTGCCGCGTCGCGAACACGAGGTACTGGTCCTCGGGGAAGTCTTTCGTGGACGCGAGGGCGACGACGCGCTCGTTCGGGTCGAGGTTCAGGAGGTTGACGATCGCCTTGCCGCGCGTCGCGGGGCCGAGCTGGGGCACCTCGTAGACCTTGATCCAGTGCATGCGCCCGCGCGACGTGAAAGCGAGGATGTACGCGTGCGTCGACGCGACGAACAGGTGCTCGACGACGTCTTCTTCCTTCGTCGTCGCGCCGATGCGGCCCTTGCCGCCGCGGCGCTGCGCCCGGTAGAGCGACAGGGGAGAGCGCTTGATGTAACCGCCGCGGGACACGGTGATCACCATGTCCTCTTCGACGATGAGGTCCTCGATCCCGATGTCGGACGCTTCCGCCACGATCTCCGTGCGCCGCTCGTCGCCGAAGAGCTTCTTCGCCTCCTGCAGCTCCTCCACGATGATGTCGAGCACGAGCTGGTCGGACGCGAGGATCTCTTTCAGCTTGACGATCAGCGCGAGCACTTCGCGGAATTCGGCGACGATCTTGTCGCGCTCGAGCCCGGTCAGCCTCTGCAGCCGCATGTCGAGGATCGCCTGCGCCTGGACTTCGTCGAGGCGAACGACGTCGTCCTTCTTGCCCTTCGCCGTCTCCGGCAGCTTCATCCCGATGAACTTCTCGAGGCCCGCGCGGGACATCGAGATCTCCGAGACGAGCCTCTCCTTGGCCTCCTTCGGGTCCTTCGACGCGCGGATGATCTTGATGACGGCGTCGATGTTCGCGAGCGCCAGCGCGAGACCGCGCAGGAGGTGGGCCCGCTCCTCCGCCTTCTTCAGGTCGAACTGGGTGCGGCGGATGACGACCGACTTGCGGTGGTCGAGGAAGTGGCGGAGGAGATCGACGAGCGGCAGGACCTTCGGCTGGTTGTCGACGATCGCGAGGAAGATGATCCCGAAGGTCGACTGCATCGGGGTGAGCGCGTAGAGCTGGTTGAGCACGACCTGGGCGTTCTCGCCGCGCTTCAGCTCCACGACGACCCGGATCCCCTCGCGGCTCGACTCGTCCCGGAGGTCGGAGATCCCCTCGATCTTCTTGTCGTTGACGAGCTCGGCGATGCGCTCGACGAGCTTCGCCTTGTTGACCTGGTACGGGATCTCCGTGACGACGATCGACTCTCTCTCGCCGCGCGCCGCTTTCTCGATGACCGCTCGCGCGCGAACCTGGACGATCCCGCGGCCGTTCTTGTAGGCATCGACGATTCCCGTCGCGCCGTGGATGAACGCCGCGGTGGGGAAGTCGGGGCCCGGGAGCTTGCGCATGAGCTGCGCGAGCGTCGCGTCGGGGTGGCGGATCAATTCGATCGTCGCGTCCACCACCTCGCTCAAGTTGTGGGGAGGGATGTTCGTCGCCATGCCAACGGCGATGCCGGAAGAGCCGTTGACGAGGAGGTTCGGGAATTTTGACGGAAGGACCGTCGGCTCGAGCAGCGACCCGTCGTAGTTCGGGATCCAGTCGACGGTCTCTTTCTCGATGTCGTCGCCGATCAACTCCGCCGCCAGGCGGGTGAGGCGGATCTCCGTGTAGCGCATCGCCGCCGCGTTGTCGCCGTCGATCGAGCCGAAGTTCCCCTGCCCGTCGACGAGCGGATACCGCATGGAAAACTCCTGGGCCATGCGGACGATCGAGTCGTAGACCGAACCTTCTCCGTGAGGGTGGTACTTGCCGAGAACGTCTCCAACGATGCGCGCGGACTTCTTGTATGGCTTGTTGTGGAGGTTGTTCTGCTCCCACATGCCGAACAGGCAGCGCCTGTGAACCGGCTTCAGCCCGTCGCGCACGTCCGGAAGGGCCCGGCCGATGATGACGGACATCGCATAGTCGAGGTACGAGCGTCGGACCTCGTCCTCGATCGTGACGGGGAATCGTTCTTCGGCGGAAAGTACGTTGGTCAAATCGTTGCCCTGTCGTTACCGGAAGCGCCGATCGTCAAATATCCAGGTTCCTCACGTTCAGCGCGTTTTTCTCGATGAACTCGCGGCGCGGCTCGACCGCGTCGCCCATCAGGATCGAGAAGACCTCGTTTGCCTCGACTCCGTCCTCGATCGCGACCTGGAGGAGCCGGCGCGTCTCCGGGTTCATGGTCGTCTGCCAGAGCTGCTCGGGATTCATCTCCCCCAGCCCCTTGTACCGGTTGATGACGAGTCCCTTTTTCGCGGACTCGTAGATCGCGTCCACCACCGCCGTGAGCGTGTAGTGGCGCTCCGTGTCGCCGTTGCGGGTCACGACGTATGGGCCGTCGAGGAAGCCGCCGATCGACTTCGCGAGCTCGCGCAGGCGCTTCATCTCGTAGGAGCCGATGAACTCCGCGCCGATTGTCGTCGCGCGCGGCACGCCGCTCACCCGCCGGACGATCTCGAGCGCCCAGCCGGAGTGCTCCTCGTCGGCGACGACGTCCGCCTTCTCGACGTCGAAAGCGCGCACCGCCTTCGCGAGATCCTCGAGCCTCTTCCTGTCCGCGAAGTCGGCCTTCGAGAGGATCCCGCGGTCGAGAAGAGCGCGCACGACCCCTTCCGGCACGCCGCGTCTCGCGAGGCGCGCGATGTGGCCGCGGTACTCCTCCATTTTCTCGAGGAGCGTGACGAGCTTCGCGCCGGCCGACGAAGCCCCCGACATCTCCGACGACAGCGCCCGGTCTTCGCCGATTCGGGCGAGAAGGAACTTCGACATCTCCTTCTCGTCCTTCAGGTACGTCTCTTTCTTCCCCTCCGCGACTTTGAAGAGCGGGGGCTGCGCGATGTAGAGGAAGCCCTTGTCGATGACCGCCTGCATGTGGCGGTAGAAGAACGTCAGGAGCAGCGTGCGGATGTGCGATCCGTCGACGTCGGCGTCCGTCATCACGATGACCTTGTGGTACCGGACTTTTCCGGAGTCGAAGTCCTGCGCGATGCCGGTTCCGAGCGCCGTGATGAGCGTGCGGATCTCGGCGGAAGCGAGCATCTTGTCGAGGCGCGCCTTCTCGACGTTCAGGATCTTGCCGCGCAGCGGCAGGATCGCCTGGAACTTCCGGTCGCGCCCCTGCTTGGCGCTGCCGCCGGCGCTGTCTCCCTCGACGATGAAGAGCTCCGAAAACGCGGGGTCCTTCTCCTGGCAGTCCGCGAGCTTTCCCGGAAGCGAGGAGGAGTCGAGCGCGCCCTTGCGCCGGACGAGCTCCCGCGCCTTGCGCGCCGCTTCGCGCGCCCGCGCCGACTCCACGATCTTCTCGACGATCCGGCGCGCGACCTTCGGGTTCTCCTCGAGGTAGGAGCCCAGCTTCTCGTAGACGACCTGCTGGACCCACGTCTTCACTTCGGAGGAAACGAGCTTGTCTTTCGTCTGCGAGGAGAACTTCGGGTCGCGCACCTTCACGGAGATGACGGCCGTCAGACCTTCGCGGCAGTCGTCCCCGGAAAGGCTCGTCTCCTTCAGCGCCTTGGTCAGGCCGTTCTGGTCCGCGTACTTCTGGAGCGCGCGGGTGAGCGCGGTCTTGAACCCTTCGAGGTGCGTTCCGCCGTCCCGGTTGTTGATCGTGTTCGTGAACGTGTACAGCGTCTCGGAGTAACCGTCGTTCCACTGCAGGGCGATCTCGACCCTCTCCTTGTCGGCGTCGCGCTTCGGGTCTCCGACGCCGCCCTTGATGTCCTGGAAGAAGATGACCTTGTCGTTGATCGCCTGCTTCGTCTTGTTCAGGTGCTCGACGAAGGTGCGGATGCCGCCCTCGTAGGCGAAGTCGTGCTTCTTGTCGGTCCGCTCGTCGTGGATCGAGATCTTGACGCCGGGGTTCAGGAACGACAGTTCGCGCAGCCGCTGCGAGAGGCTGTCGAAGTGGAACTCGGTGACCGAGAAGATCTCCGGGTCGGCCCAGAACGTGATGCGGGTGCCGGTCTTCCGCGACGTCCCGGTCGTGCGGATCGGCGCCGTCGGCACGCCGCGCTCGTACGTCTGCACCCAGACCTTCGCCTCGCGGCGGACTTCGACCTCCAGCCGCTTCGAGAGCGCGTTCACGACGGAAACGCCGACGCCGTGGAGTCCGCCCGACACCTTGTACGAGTTGTCGTCGAACTTTCCACCCGAGTGGAGGTCCGTCATGATGATCTCGAGCGTCTCGCGCTGGTGCTCCTTGTGCAGCCCGACCGGGATGCCGCGGCCGTTGTCCTCGACAGTCACGGAGTTGTCGGCGTGGATCGTCACCGCGACGGTGTCCGCGTGGCCGACCTGCGCCTCGTCGATCGAGTTGTCGACGAGCTCGAAGACCATGTGGTGGAGCCCGGAGAGGTCGTCGGTGTCGCCGATGTACATCCCGGGCCGCTTGCGAACGGCCTCGAGCCCCTTCAGGAGCTTGATCGAGTCGGTGGTGTAGGCGGTGCTCATGTTCCCTTCGTTCCCGTTCCCGTGCGGGCTTGCCCGCCCGCCGGCCGACCGGCCGCCATCGGGAGCACCGTTCCCGCGATTCCCCGGAACCGCGAGGGGTCCGACGCCGTGGTGAGGACGACAGTGGCCCCCTCGGGCAGCCCCGCGAAGAAGCCGTCGAGCGAACGCTGCGAGAGGCCGGCGTCGAAGTCGTCGACGCCGAACAGGGGAGGCTCGCCCGCCGCGTCCCGGACCACGCGCCACTCGGCGAGCTTCGCCAGGGTCACGATTCGGTGGATCTCCCCCGCCGACGCGCGGTTTTCGAGCGGATGCCCGGCCCTTCCCCAGACGAGGTCGTCGCGATGCGGCCCGGCCAGCGTTCGGCCTCGCAGAAGTTCCACGGAAAGGAGGTCCTCCAGGGTCTTTTTCAGGTCTGAACCCTCTTCGACTGAATAACTTAAAGAGATTGCGGAGTATTCCGGTCCGGCCTCCTTCGAGAGCTCCGAAAAGGCCTCGCCGAAGAGCTTCAGCGTCTCCCGCCGGTGCCTCCGGACGGCCTCCCCGGCAATCGCCAGCTCTTCCGTCCACGCCTCGATCTCCGCCGGGCCAGGGTGAGCCCCCGCCGGACCGGGTTCACCCCGCCGGGGAGGCTGCATCCGCGCGAGGAGGGCATTCCTCTCCCGCAGGGCCCGCTCGTAGCGGGCGAGATCCACGCCGGCGGCCGGCCGGGCCCCGAGGACGAGCCGGTCGAGGAAGCGGCGGCGCTCCTCGGGGGGTCCGGCGAGAAGCGCGCGGTGCTCCGGCGCGAGGAAGACGGCGGGCGCGAGGGCCGAGGCGTCCCGGAACGAGATTTCCTTCCCCGCGCGGCGGAATCGGCGGCCGACGCCGGCCGACCACTCGACAGCGAGGTCCTCGGTCGCGAATCCCCGTCGCACTCTCGCGTCGAGGCGGAAACTCCCGCCGTCGGCGGACATCTCCGCGGGGGTCGCCTTGCGGAAGGAGCGCTGACCGCAGACGAGCGCGACCGCTTCGAGCAGGTTCGTCTTGCCCTGCCCGTTCTCGCCGACGACGAGGTTCCAGCCGGATCCGAAGGAAACGGCGAAGTCGGGGGCGAGGTTGCGGAAGCCGCGGGAGTTCAGCTCGAGGAGGCGCAACGTCTTTTCCGGTCGGGTGTCGAGGGGATCGTCCTCACAGGCGCATCGGCATGACGACGTACATGTAGCGCGACGCGCCCTCGATGCCCCCCTCGGGGTGGCAGAGGCACTGCGTGTTCTCGTCCTTCAGCTCGAGGCGCACGTTCTCCGTCTCCGACTCGTCGAGGAAGTCGAGGAGGTATTGCGCGTTCAGGCCGATCGAGAGCGGCTCCGCGTCGTAGCGGACGTCGAGCGTTTCGGTTCCCTCGCCGAGCTCCTGGCTCGCGGAGTTGATCGTGAGGAGATCCTTCTCGAAGGAGAGCCGCACGCCGCGGGCGCGCTCCGGCGAGAAGAGCGCGACGCGCCGGATCGCGGACTGGAGCGCCGTGCGCAGGACGACGGCGACCTTGTCGTTTCCCTTGCCGAGGATTTTTTCGTAGTCGGGAAAGTTGACGTCGAGCAAACGCGCGATCAGCTGACGGGTTCCGACGCGGAACAGGAGGTGGTTCTCGGAGTGGCGGATCTCGAGGTCGCCCGTGCCGTCCATCTTGAGGATTTCGGAGAGCGCCTTTTTCGGGATGAGGACGTTCGGAAGCGTGCCCTTCGAGTTCTCTTTCGTGAAGTTCACGAGCGCCAGGCGGTGCCCGTCGGTCGCGACGAGCTCGAACTCCTTGCCCTTGTCCTTCAGCAGCGCGCCCATGAGCTGAAAGCGGGTTTCCTCGGCGGAGACGGCGTATAAGACTTTACGGGTCAGGCGTTTCCAGAGGTCGAGGGGGAACGTCAGCCCGCCCTTTCCCTCCACTTTCGGAACCGTCGGATAGTCCTCCGCGGGCTGGGCCACGAGGCGGAACCTCGAGCGCTCGCACGTGACGCCCAGGTAGTGGTTCTCCATGAGCTTCAAGTGGACGTCGGCCTCCGGCAGGTTGCGGATCAGGTCGAAGAGCTTGCGAGCCGGAACCGTGACGGCGCCCGGCCGCGACACCTTCGCTTCGGCCGAGGAGAGCAGCGTCAGGTCGAGATCCGTCGACGTCAGATCGAGGTGACCGTCGGTCGCCTTGAGCAGGATGTTCGAAAGGATCGGGATGGTGTTCTTGCGTTCGACGACTCCCTGCATGAGCGCAAGCTCATTCAAGAAATCACCCCGTTTGAGCGTCAATTCCATGGGGGAACCCACCTCCGATTTGAGAGAAAAAGTCTATCACATTTAGTTGTCTCAATAGGGACCTAGACGAAATCGGAAAGGTGCAAAAAAGGCAGTAAAAACGGGCCTGAAATGTATCGCGCGCCGGGGCGCGAGTGTGCGGAAACTTGTCACGCGATCGCCGGAGACGACGGCGCGACGTGTTGTGGAAAATCGGTAAGAGGAAAACTCGCGCGCGACCCGGCGCGGATCAGCGGTACGGCTGCTGGAAGTTCTCGATCACCTTGCGGAAATCGGGGTCGTCCTCGATCATTTTTTCGATCTTCTCGACGGAGTGCATGACAGTCGAATGGTGCTTGTCGTTGAAGAGCCGGCCGATCTCCGGGTAGGAAAGTCCGGTCAGCTTGCGGCAGAGAAACATCGCGACCTGGCGCGGAAAAGCGATCGGCTTCGCGTTTGTTTTCGCCTTCAGGTCCGACACCCGCAGCCCGTAGTGCGAGGCGACAGTTTTGAGGATTTCCGAAGGAATTGCGCGGTTTTCCTCGTGTCCGAGGATGTCGCGCAGCGTTTCGCGCGCGAGCTCGACGGAGACCGGCTTGCCGGTGAGCGAGGAAAAGGCGATCACTCGATTCAACCGCCCCTCGAGCTCACGGATGTTCGACTTGACCGTCCCGGCGATGAAGAGCGAGACGTCGTCGGGGATGTCCGCCTTCTCCGCCGCCGCCTTCTTTCGGATGATCGCGACCTTCATCTCGAGGTCGGGAGGCTGGATGTCCGCGATCAACCCCCACTCGAACCGCGAGCGCAGGCGCTCCTCGAGCGTCGGAATTTCCTTCGGCAGCGCGTCCGACGTGACGACGATCTGCTTCTGCGCGTCATGAAGCGCATTGAACGTGTGAAAGAACTCCTCCTGCGTCGAGTCCTTGCCGGCGATGAACTGGATGTCGTCCATCAGGAGCACGTCGAGCTCACGGTAGCGGCTCTTGAACTCGTGCATCTTTTCGAATCGCAGCGCGTTGATGAGCTCGTTCAAGAAACGCTCCGCCGACAGGTAGGCGACGCGCATTCCCGGCGAGCGCCGCAGGATCTCGTGCGCGATCGCGTGCATGAGATGAGTCTTGCCGAGCCCGACTCCGCCGTAGAGAAAGAGCGGGTTGTACGACCGGGAGGGCGACTCGCCGACAGCTCGGGCCGCGGCGTGCGCGAACTGATTCGACGAGCCGACGACGAAGGTGTCGAACGTGAACCGCGGGTTCAGCACGAGCCCACGCGGCTGATTGGAGGACGTCGCCGCCACGGCGGGCGCGGGCGGGATCGCCACCGCGGCCGCCTGGAACCGGAAGTCGAGGTCGGGGAAGCCCGCCGCCTCCGCCTCGCGGGCGAGGAGCGCGCCGTGCCGCCCCCGGATCCAGTCGGCGAAAACGGGGCTCGGGACCGAGACCGTCAGGGCCGATCGAGCGTTTTCCCGCGACTCGAAAGCGACCTGGCGGGTGGGGGCGAACCAGGTTTTGAGCTCCTTCGGGTCGAGCTTTCCCTCGAGGTTCTTGACGATCGAGGACCAGATTTCCGTCATGGCGAGGCCCCGGTTTTCCGCAAGGTTTTCCGCAGCTGTGGAAACTCTGAGTACCAGCCGCGAACCGTGGAAGCGGCGGAGTATACAGGAAGCTTTTCGCTATCAGCCATCAGCTATCAGCCGGAAAAAACCGCTGAGAAACAAGCGGAAGCTCCTTTCCGGACAGCTGATAGCTGACAGCTGATAGCTGACAGCTAATCTCTCGTCCCTTGACATCCTCCCCGCCCGCACCTAGGATTGCGCGTTTTTTATGAAGCGGACTTACCAGCCCAACAATCGGCGGCGCCGGCGCACTCACGGGTTCCTCGTGCGCATGCGGACCCGCTCGGGTCGCGCGGTGATCTCGGCGCGGCGGCGCAAGGGGCGCAAGAAACTCTCGGTGTGAGCTCGGGCCTGGTCCGTCGGCGGGAGACGTTCTCCCGCGACGACCGCCTTCGGAAAAGACGGGAATTCGAAGAGTGCTACGCCGCCGGGGTGCGCGTTTCCGGACGTCACCTCCAGCTTTTTCTCCTCCCACCCGGGCCGAATCCTCGCCTGGGGATCTCGGTCCCGCGCCGCGTGGGAGAAGCTGTCCAGCGAAACCTTCTGCGCCGCCGCGTGCGGGAGCTCTTCCGGCGCAACCGGGAGCTCTTCGGGACGGCCGGCGGCAACCTCGTCGTGAACGTGCGGCCGTCCGCGGCGGGCGCGACCTTCGCGGAGCTGGCGGAGGACTACCGGTCGAGCCTCTCGAAAATACTGGCGCGAACTCCGAGACCTCCGAAGCGTCCCGCGCAGTGAGCGCGCCCGCCGCGGTGAGGCCCGCTGCGCGCGCGGCGGCGGCGGTGCTCCGCTTCTACAAGAACGTGATCTCGCCGCTTCTCCCGCGCGCCTGCCGTTACGAGCCCACGTGCTCCGTGTACGCCCGCGAAGCGATCGAGCGGTACGGCCTCGCTCGCGGCGCGGGGCTCGCCCTTCGACGCCTCGCCCGATGCCACCCCTTCCGGGCCGGCGGGTTCGACCCGGTCCCGTGAGGGCGCGGGCAACTTCTCCGCGCTAGCCACCCATGGACTCGAAGCGACTCCTTCTCGCGGCCGTTCTTTCGCTCGGCGTCCTTTTTCTGTGGGAACGGTTCGGACCGAAGCCGCCCGCGCGGCAAACCCCGGCACCCGTGACGCAGCCGACCGCCGCGCCCGCGAGCGCGACTCAGCCGACCGCCGTCGAGGCTCCCCCCGCGGCCGAGGCCGGCGGGGAAGTCGAGAGGGTCGCGGCTGAGGACGAGCGCTTGACGACGATCGAGAACTCCGTCGCGCGGGCGACGTTCTCCAACCGGGGCGCGGTCCTGACGTCGTTCGTCCTGCGGCGCCACACCGACGAGGCCCGCCGGCCTCTCGAGCTCGTCCACTCGACCTCCGACCCCGCCTCGAAACCGCTCGCCGTCGTTTTTCCGGGCAACCCCGAGCTCACGAAGATCTCCTCGACCGCCCTCTACGCCGTCGAGGCGGGCGCGAACTCGATCCGGTTCCGCTACGCCGACGACCGGCTGCGCGTGACCAAGGAGGTCCGGCTCCGCGGCGAATACCTCTTCGACGTTCACGTGGACGTGGCCGGAAGCGAAGGCGAGTACACGCTCGTCGTCGGCACGGGCCTGCGCAACCCGAGCGAGAAGGAGCGCGCATCGAGTTACGTGATGCCGCCGACGGCCGTGGTGAACACGGGTGGAAGTCTCGAGAGGATCGCCGGTCCCGAGCTGAAGGAGGACCTCGAGGAAGACAAGCTCCCCCAGCTCACGTGGCCTCTCGCGCCCAACGAATTCGCCGGCATCGAGGACAACTACTTCCTGATGGCGTTCGCTCCGAAGCAGCCGGCCGCCGCGCGGATCGTGCCCTGGGAGCCTCCGGCAACGGCGACCTCCGACGGTAAGCCCGCGGACACGACGCCTCTCGTTTCCACCGGAGTCTCGGCGAAAGGGAAACTCGACGCGCGAGCATTCTTCGGGCCCAAGGACGTGGAGATCCTGGAGACGACGGGGCTCGGGTTCGAGCGCACGGTCGACCTGGGCTGGTTCGGGATCCTCGCGCGTCCTCTCCTGTGGCTGCTGAAGAAGGCCTACTCGTGGACCGGAAACTACGGCCTCGCGATCCTGCTCGTGACGCTCCTCATCCGGATCCTCATCTTCCCGCTCATGCACAAGAGCTACGCGTCGATGAAGAAGATGCAGAAGCTCGCGCCCAAGATGAACGCAATCCGCGACAAGTACAAGAAGTCGAAAACCGACGCGGCGCAGCGCCAGAAGATGAACGCGGAGCTCATGGCGCTCTATCAGGCCGAGGGCTACAACCCGATGAGCGGCTGCTTCCCCGTCCTCCTCCAGCTCCCGATCCTCGTCGCCTTCTACAACGTCCTTTCGCGCGCGGTCGAGCTGCGGCACGCGCCGTTCGTCTTCTGGATCAAGGATCTCTCGGCTGTCGATCGAAGCTACCTGCTCGTCATCCTGATGATCGTCACGATGTACATCCAGCAGGCGATGACCCCGTCGACGATCGACCCGATCCAGAAAAAGATCTTCATGGCGATGCCGCTCCTGTGGGGATTCATGCTCAAGGAGATGCCCTCCGGGCTCGTGCTCTACTGGCTGTTCTCGAACGTGCTCACGATCCTCCAGCAGATGCTCATCAACCGCATGGGGCGCGACGAGGATCCGAAAGAGGGGAAGCCCGCCCGGTTGAAGCCGGCGCGCGCGTGAGGGTGACTTTCCGGCGAGCGTCAATGAATAATCGGCGCGGGGTGAGCGAATGAGATTCGAAGCGAAGAGCGAGGCCGAGGCGGTCGATCAGGCGGCGAAGGAGTTCGGGATCGAGGCTTCGCGCGTCGAATATCGAGTCGTGCGCGACGAGAAGTCGTTCTGGGGCGGCCGAATCGTCGAGATCGAAGCGCCGGAGCCCGGCCACAGTGCGCCGGCGCCACCGGAAGCCGAGCCGGCCCTGCCGAAGTGGGCACGGCCGGAAACCGAGCCGACCCCGACGCGGAGCGAGCCCGCGGCGCCGGCGCGGTCGTTCGACGAGGACGATACGGAGACCGGCCCCCCTCCCGCGCGCCCGCCGGCGTCGCGAAGCGCGCCCGAGGCCGTGCTCGACGACGAGGCCTTCGCCGCCGTCGAGTCGACGCTCTCCGAGCTCCTCTCCGCGGCCGGGTTTCTCCTCGAGACGCGCCGGCGCGCCTCCGCCGACGAGATGGTGTTCGAGCTCATGGGCGACGACGTCGAGCCGCTCCTCGCGAACAAGGGGGAGGGCCTGAACGGCCTCGAAGTCCTGACGGGGCGGATCGCGAGCCGCCGCCTCGGCCGTCCCGTGTACCCGCGCCTCGACGCCGAAGGTTTCCGCGCGCACCAGCGCGAGTCCCTGGAAGAGCTCGCGCAGCGTTCGGCCGAGGAGGCCAAGCGCACGCGCCGGCCGCAGCTCCTTCCGCCGCTCTCGCCCTCGGAGCGACGCCTCGTGCATCTCGCTCTCGCAGCGGACCCGGAGGTCGAGACCGAGAGCGAGGGGGACGGGTTCCTGAAGCGGGTCGCGGTCAAATTAAAGGCGCGGTAAGAGAACGGGGCTTCGGGCTCGCGGCTTTGTGAGCCCCTCTCGCCCCCTCTCCCCGGGGGGAGAGGGGACCGACCGGTGCTCAGTGGGGCCAACCTGCGGTGATATAGAGCCGCCCTCCACTCCATGCGTCCCCCGTCGGAATCCCTTCTCGACACGATCGCGGCCCTGGCGACGCCGCTCGGACGCTCCGCGATCGCGCTCGTGCGGATCACGGGAGACCGCGCGCGGGACGTCCTCGCGCGACTCGCGCCGCAGGCCGGCGATTTCGAACCGAGGCGACCCCGTCTCGTTTCGCTCGTGGATCGCGACGGCGAATTGATCGACGAGGGCGTCGTCACCCTCTTCGCCGCGCCCGCGTCGTTCACGGGTGAGGACGTCGCCGAGATTTCCGTGCACGGAAGCCCGGTCGTCGTCGCGCGGCTCCTCCGCGCGGCCGTGGCCGCGGGCGCGCGCGCGGCAAAGCCTGGAGAGTTCACCGAACGGGCGTTCCGTCTGGGCAAGCTCGATCTCGTCCGCGCGGAGGCGATCCGCGACCTGATCGACTCGCGGACCGAGGCCGCCGCCCGGGCGTCGGCGCGACGGGTCGAGGGCGCGCTTTCGTCGCGGCTCGAGGGGACGCGGGAGGACCTGCTCGCGGCGGCCACGAGCCTGACGGCCACGATCGACTTTTCCGAGGACGTCGGGGAGGCGGTCGATCCCGCGGTCGCCGCCCGACTCTCCAGCGCGCGGGAAACTCTCGCGCGACTCGCCGCGAGCTACGACACGGGACGGCTCCTCTCCGCGGGATGTCGCGTGGCGATCCTGGGCCGGCCAAACGCGGGGAAGTCGACGCTGTTCAATGCGCTCCTCGGCACCGCGCGCGCGATCGTGACGGACGTGCCCGGCACGACGCGCGATGCGCTCGAGGCGACGGTCGACGTGGGAGGCGTGCCGGTCGACCTCGTCGACACCGCCGGCCTGCGCACGACCGACGACCGCGTCGAGCGCATCGGCGTCGCGCGCGCCCGAGAAGAGGGGGAGAGGGCGGCCGCCGTGATCTACGTGTTCGACGCCTCCGAGGGGTGGTCGGAGGAGGACCGGAGCGCCCTCGCGGCGCTGAACGGAAAGCCGGTCGCCGTCGTCGCGAACAAGATCGACCGCCTCGCGGAAACCGCGGACCTTCCCGGGGCCGCGCTCGCGCTCTGCGGGCTCGCGCCCGACGCCGGCGCGCGGCTTCACGCGCTGCTCGAACGGACCATCGCCGCGGACGTGTCGAGCGACTCCGCCTCGGAGATCATCGGCTCCTTGCGCCAGCGGGACCTGGTCGAGCGCGCGCGGTCGGCCGTCTCCGACGCAATCGACGCGCTCGCGCGGGGGGATTCGCCGGAGTATGCCGCTACCCACGTGGATACGGCGCTCGCCGCGCTCGCGGACGTTTTCGGCGAGACGACCTCCGACGAAGTGCTCGCGCGAATCTTTTCGACCTTCTGTATCGGAAAATAGAGCGATGAAGTTCGACGTCCTGGTCGTCGGCGCGGGGCACGCGGGAATCGAAGCGGCGCACGCGGCCGCGGGCATGGGTCTTTCGACCGCGCTTCTCTCGGGCGATCTCACCGCGATCGGCCGGATGTCCTGCAACCCCGCCATCGGCGGGCTCGCGAAGGGGCAGCTCGTGCGGGAGGTGGACGCTCTCGGCGGCGTGATGGGACTTCTCGCCGACCGCGCGGGCATCCAGTTCAAGATCCTCAACCGCTCGCGGGGTCCCGCCGTCTGGGGTCCGCGGGCGCAGTGCGACAAGGCGCTCTACTCACGGCTCGCCGGCGAAACCCTGCGCAGGACCGCGAACCTTCGGCTCCTCGAAGGAATGGCGGACGACTTCCTCGTCGAAAACGGCCGCGTCGTCGGAATCGTCACGGATTCGGGCGAGCGGCTCCTCGCGTCGTCCGTCGTCGTCACGACCGGAACTTTTCTGCGCGGCCTCATGCACACGGGCGAGAGGCGCACTCCGGGCGGCCGGGTCGGCGAGGCCGCCGCTGTCGGACTCTCCTCGGCGCTCGAGCGGCTCGGACTGCGGCTCGGGCGCTTCAAGACCGGAACGCCTCCCCGGGTGCGCCGCGACACGGTCGACTACTCCCGGTGCGAGCCGCAGCACGGCGACGACCCGCCGGTGCCGTTCTCCTTCCGCACCGAAAAACTTCCGGCGCGCCAGGCGCTCTGCTGGCTCACGGCGACGAACGAGCGCGTCCACGACCTCGTCCGCGCGAACCTGGACAGGAGCCCGATGTACTCCGGCTCCATCGTCGGGATCGGCCCGCGCTACTGCCCGTCGCTCGAAGACAAGGTCGTCAAGTTCGCGGACAAGCCGCGCCACTCGCTGTTTCTCGAGCCGGAAGGCTGGGACGCGCCCGAGATCTACATCAACGGTCTCTCGACTTCCCTGCCCGAAGACGTGCAGCGCCGGATTCTCCGGGAGGTCCCGGGGCTCGAGCGCGCCGAAATGATCCGTCCCGGTTACGCGGTCGAGTACGACTTCTCGTACCCGGACCAGCTCCGCGCGTCGCTCGAAACCATCGACGTGCCCGGACTCTTTCTCGCGGGACAGATCAACGGAACGTCCGGATACGAGGAGGCGGCCGCTCAGGGGATCCTGGCCGGCATCAACGCGGCGCTCTCCGCGCGTGGATGTGAGCCCTTCGTTCTGGACCGGTCCGAGGCGTACGCCGCCGTGATGGTGGACGACCTGACGAGCAAGGGAATCGAAGAGCCCTACCGACTCTTCAGCTCCCGCGCGGAGTACCGGTTGCTTCTCGGGGTCGACTCGGTTCTCCCCCGCCTGCTTCCCCACGCCCTCGGTCTCGGGCTCGTCACGCCGGAGGACTATTCGCGTGCGATGCGCTCGGAGGAGCGGCTCCGGCAGGCCGAGGTGGATCTCGCCGCCGTCCGTGTCCGGCCGGATCGCGCGACCCGCGCGGAGATCCAGCGCGTCGCGGGGGTTCAGATCGGGGAGGCAACCGATTTACGTAAACTATTGAAACGTAACGACTTGTCCGTGAACGATATCGCAAGTCTCGCTCCGGATATCTTCATCCCCCTCTCGCGCGAGGAGCGGGCGATCCTGGAGAGCCGAGTCCGGTACGAGGGATACATCCGGCGCGAGAACGACCGACTCGCGAAGTTAAAGCCGCTCGAAAGCCGCCGCATCCCCGACGCCCTCGACTACGCCGCGATCCCGGGGATTTCCCGCGAGGTCGCCGAGAGGTGCGCGCGCCGACGTCCTCGAACCGTCGGGGAAGCCGGGCGGATCCCCGGAGTGACCCCGGCGGCCATCGCGATAATCTGTGCGCATGTCGGGCGCGGACGAACCCCTTCCGCCTGAGGAGTTTCGCGCCCTCATTTCCGACGCCCTTCCCCGCTTCGGCCTGCCGGACGCCCCGGATCGAATCGAGCCCCTCGCGCGCTTTCTCGCGGAGCTCGACCAGTCGCGAAGGAAGACGAACCTCACGGGACGTCTATCGGCCTCCGACCTCGTCCTTCACGCACTCGAATCCGCGCTTGGTGAACGGTTTCTCCCGGCGGGCGCCGTGGTCGTGGATATTGGAACGGGAGGCGGGTTTCCCGGGGTTCCGCTCGCAATCTGGCGCCCCGACCTCTCAGTCACCTGGCTCGAGCCACGGAAGAAGCGCGCGGAGTTTCTCGCACGGGTCCAGGACGCGCTCCCGGTCTCCAACGCAACCGTGGTTACGGGGCGCGCTTCGGCGTTGCCCGCCGGAACCTTTGATTTCGCCACCGCGCGCGCCGTCCCGCTCTCCAGTGGCGTCTTTGGCGAGGTGCCCTTTCTCCGGCCGCACGGCGCGATCCTGCTCTGGACGACGGAGCCCGAGCCCGTTCCGGCGGAGCTGCAGCGCCTTGGATTCGGACTGACCGACTCCCTGCGCATTCCGGAGTCCCGCCGCCGCGCGATCGGCCTTTATCGCCGCGCCTAGAGGCACTTTCGGTGGAGTGTTCCCCGTGGAACGTCCCCCGTCGCGACAATCTCCAGGAGAGTGCCGAGGCAGGAAAAGCCCAATTCCGAGAACCGCTTTGCATTTGTCCGCGCAGGCACCAGAATGCAGGAAAACATGGGACGAGTGATCGCGATCGCCAACCAGAAGGGGGGCGTCGGAAAGACCACCACCGCGATCAATCTCGGGGCGGCCCTCGCGGCGTTCGACCGCCGGGTCGTGATCCTGGACTTCGACCCCCAGGCCAACGCCACGTCCGGGCTGGGTTTCTCCGGGAAAAAGAACGGCGCAAACGCCTATGACGTCCTTCTCGGAGCGCACCCGAGCGAGGCCCTTCGGGAGAGCGGATTTCCAAACCTGTGGGTGATCCCGTCGGGTCGGGACCTCGTCGGCGCGGAGATCGAGCTCGTCGGACAGGAGGGCCGCGAAAACCGCCTGCGCGAAGCGATCGCCCGCTTCCGCGATGACTTCGACTTCATCTTCGTCGACTGTCCGCCGTCGCTGTCGCTCCTCACGGTCAACGGCCTGACGGCCGCGGACTCGGTTCTGATCCCGCTCCAGACCGAGTACTTCGCGCTGGAGGGATTGAGCGAGCTGCTCGAGTCGGTCGATCGCATCCGTCACTCGTTCAACCCGAATCTCGAGATCGAGGGGATTCTGCTGACGATGTACGACGACCGGACCAACCTGGGCCGGCAGGTCCTGGACGACATCCGAAAGCACTTCGGCGCGCTCGTTTACGACACGGTCATTCCGCGAAACGTGCGCCTGGGGGAGTCTCCCTCCTTTGGTAAACCGGTACTGGCGTACGACATCAAATCGAAGGGCGCGGAAGCGTATCTTGCTCTGGGCAGGGAACTTCTGAAGAGGAGGCAGGCGGCATGACGCAAAAACAGGTGCTCGGCCGGGGGCTCTCGGCGCTGCTTCCCGGTCGCGACGATGTTCCACGGGAAACAGGGGCGCGGGAGGTCGAGATCGGCCGCCTTGTCCCGAACCGGTACCAGCCCCGTCGGGACTTTTCCGAAAAGGGCCTCGCCGACCTCGCGGCGTCGATCCGCGAGCAGGGCGTCGTCCAGCCGATCGTCGTGACTCCCCGGGGAGAAAAGTTCGAGATCGTCGCGGGGGAGCGGCGGTGGCGTGCGGCCGCGATCGCCGGGCTCACGGCGGTCCCGATCGTCATCCGCGAAAAGCAGTCGGAGACCGACCTTCTCGAGGTCGCGCTCGTCGAAAACCTGCAGCGCGAGGACCTGAACCCGATCGACGCCGCGGAGGCCTACGCGCGCCTGAAGGACGAGTTCCGGTTCTCCCACGAGAAGATCGCGGAGCGGGTCGGAAAGGACCGAACCACCGTCACGAACGCGCTCCGGATCCTGAAGCTCCCGTCGTCGGTCCGCGACCGCGTTCGCGCTGGCGTCCTTTCAGGCGGCCATGCCCGGGCGCTCGCCGCGCTCGCTTCTGCCGACGACCAGGAGCGCCTCGCCGAAGAGATCGTCCGGCGGGGTCTGTCCGTCCGCCAGACCGAGAAACGGGTCGCGACCGTCGGCTCGGCAGACAAGCTCGTCCGGCAGCGCCGTCGGGATCCCTTTACGAGAGATGCTGAGGAAAAGCTCTCCCGGAGGCTACAATCCCGGGTTCGCATCGTTCGCCGGCGCCGCGGAGGAAAAGTGGAGATCGCCTTCGGGTCGGAAGAGGAGTTGATCGGGTTGTACGAGCGGCTGGCGCGCGCGTAGGCCCGGGCAGGCAGTCATGGATCGAATCGAGGCGAAACCAACCAGGAAGGAAGGGCCATGAAGACCGAGGGAACGTTGAACGGGTTTCTGGACCGGGGGAGCCACCTGTCGGGGGATCTCAAGTTCGAGGACGGATTCCGGATCGACGGCAAGTTCGAGGGCAAGATCACGGCGGGCAGCGACCTCGTGATCGGGGAGAACGCGGACGTCGAGGCGGACATCAAGGTGGAACGACTCACGGTCAACGGTTCCCTTCGGGGCAACGTCATCGCGACCGAGCGGATCGAGCTCCATCCGAAGGCGCGCGTGCTCGCGGACTTGACCACACCGAACCTCGCCATCCAGGAGGGCGCGTTTTTCCAAGGCTCCTGCAAGATGGGCGACGAAAAGCCGTCGAACGTAATTGGTATGCCGGCGAGCGCCGTCGGGGAGAAACATAGCTAATATATTGAAAATAAAGGGTTTATCGACCTAGCGCGCCAGCGTCTTTCCCAACGTCCCGGCTGTCATCCCGCGCGAAGCGAGGAATCTGGATCTCTCGATCGGAGAGGGACCAGGTTCCTCGTCGCTACGCTCCCCGGAATGACAAGAGGGGCCTCCTCGGAGTGACGAGAGGAGCGCGGTTTGACCGTCTCACACCCGTGTGCTATCCATCCGCGTCCCTTCGATCCGATTCTCCGAACTCGCGAGGCAAGTGCGGCCAAACCCATGATCAAAGCGCCCGACGTCACTCTCCTCTACGTCCTGTTCGCGTTCATCGTGTCGTACGCGGTCATGAAGAGGTACCTCTTCACCCCTCTCGGGGCCATCCTCGAGCGGCGGGAGGAGGAGGAGCGCGCGGCCGCGGCGATCCACGCGGAGAGCCTGCGTGAGCTCGAGAAAGCCGTTGCGGAAGGCGAGGCCCGATTGGCTCTGGCCCGGCGGGAAGGACTCCGCGAGCGCGAGGCCCTTCGCGCGGAGGGGCTGACGCAGTTCGAGCGCGCGCTCGGCGAAGCCCGCAACGCCGCGAGCACGGCCGTGGAGAACGCGGGCCGCGAGATCTCCGTGGAGGCGACCCAGGCGGGGCAGGAGCTCGCTTCCCGATCCCGCTCGCTCGCGGTTCTGCTCGCGGAAAAGATTCTCGGCCGGAAGCTCGCCGCGTGAGCGGCGGCGGACTCCTTTTGCAATCGGACGTTCGGCGTTCCGGGAGCGGGCGACTGTTCGCCGTCCTCCCTCTCGCCCTCCTGGCGAGCGAGACCGAGGAGCACGCGGCGGCTTTCCTCGGGATTCCTCTCTGGATCTGGCAGCTCGCGAACCTCGCCCTCTTTCTCGGAGTGCTCCTCTACTTCGTCGCGCGCCCGATCGCCGCGATGTTCCGGAACCGCCAGCTCCAAGTCGAGGAACGGCTCCGCGAAGCGAAGGCGATGCGGGCGGAGGCGGCACGCCTCGAGGCCGACATCCACGAGCGCATGGCGCGGCTCGACGTCGAGATCGCCGAGATCCGGGGGCGGGCGATCGCGGAGGGGGAGGCGGAGCGCTCCACACTGGCGGAGAGGGCGAACCATGAGGTCGAGCGTGTCCGGCGCGAATCCGAGGCGGAGATCGGCCGCCGCCTGACCGCCGCGAAGCTCGAGTTGAAGCAGACCGCGGCGGACCTGACCGCGTCGACCGCGCGCGAGCTCCTGTCGTCGCAGATCACCGACGAAGACCGGCGCCGGCTCCTCGAGGAGAGCGTGACTCGCCTGGGAGACGAGCGGATCGAGAAGGAGGCGCGCCCGTGAGCCGTTACGCGCGCCCTTACGCGAAGGCGTTTCTCGAGACGATGCCCTCGGGCTACGACGTCGACGCGTTTCTCGAGAACGCGTCCGCGATCGCGCGGGCCATCGCGGGCGACCCCCGCGTCAAGGCTTTCCTGGCGGCGCCGGCGATTTCGATCGACGCGAAGCGGGGCGTCCTGGAGGACCTTGCGCGCCGCGCGGGAGTCGACGAGTTCGGCCGCCGCTTTCTCGCGCTCGTGCTCGAGAAGCGCCGGATCCTGACGCTCGGCGAGATCCTCTCTGCCCTCCGGTCGGCGAGGGACCGCGTCCTCGGGATCGTCGAGGCGGTCGTCACCGTGGCGGCGCCGGTCGGGGAGCCGGAGAGGCGTCGGATCGAAGAAGCGCTCGCGCGCCAGGTCGGCCGCGGCGTCCGGATGCGGGTCGAGGTGGACCCGAGCATCCTCGCGGGCTTCGTCGCGAAAGTCGGAAGCGAGGTGTTCGACGCGTCCGTGCTGCGGGCGGTCGAGAGGTTTGTCGTGAGTACGGAAAATTAGGCCGGGGGTGGGGGACAGATTTTCCAAATCTGTCCCGAGATGACCGCCATCGGCTGATGAAGCAACGGATCGTGATGACCGCAATGGGTGGATGAGGAACGAATGGAAATCAAATCGGACGAGATCACCGAGATCCTGAAACGTCAGCTGGCCGGCTACGAAAAATCGATCGACGTCGCCGAGGTGGGCACGGTCCTCTCGGTCGGCGACGGTATCGCGCGCGTCTACGGCCTCGACCGCGCCATGGCGGGCGAGCTGCTCGACTTCGGCAAAGACCTCTTCGGCCTGGCGTTGAACCTCGAAGAGGACAACGTCGGCGTCGTGCTGCTCGGCGAGTCGCGCGAGGTGCGGGAGGGACAGGAAGTCCGGCGCACCGGCAAGATCATCCAGGTGCCCGTCGGGCCCGCCCTGATCGGCCGCGTCGTCGACGCGCTCGGCCGCCCGATCGACGGCAAGGGGCCGGTCGCGACGACCGAGTTCTACCCGCTCGAGCGGACCGCGCCCGGAGTCGTCGACAGGCAGCCGGTGCGCGAGCCCGTGCAGACCGGCCTGAAGGCGATCGACGCGATGATCCCGATCGGCCGCGGCCAGCGCGAGCTCGTCATCGGCGACCGGCAGACCGGGAAGACCGCCGTCGCGCTCGACACGATCATCAACCAGAAGGGGAAGGGCGTCATCTGCATCTACGTCGTCATCGGCCAGAAGAAGTCGACGGCGGCGCAGGTCGTCCGCACGCTCGAGGAGTACGGCGCGATGGAGCACACGATCGTCGTCTCCGCGACCGCCTCGGAGCCCGCGCCCATGCAGTTCATCGCGCCCTACACGGGCTGCGCGATGGGCGAGTACTTCCTCTACAACGGCCAGCACGCGCTCACGATCTATGACGATCTTTCCAAGCACGCCGCCTCCTACCGCGAGATCTCGCTCCTCCTGCGGCGGCCGCCGGGCCGCGAGGCGTACCCGGGCGACGTCTTCTACCTCCACTCGCGGCTTCTCGAGCGCGCGGCGAAGCTCTCCGACGCGAGGGGCGGCGGATCGCTCACGTCGATTCCGTTCATCGAAACGCAGGCGGGCGACGTGTCGGCGTACATCCCGACGAACGTCATCTCGATCACGGACGGCCAGATCTACCTCGAGTCGGACCTCTTCTACTCGGGCGTGCGGCCCGCGGTGAACGTCGGCTTGTCCGTGTCCCGCGTCGGCGGCAACGCGCAGATCAAGGCGATGAAGCAGGTCGCCGGCACGCTTCGCCTCGACCTCGCGCAGTACCGGGAGCTCGCCGCGTTCGCGCAGTTCGGCTCCGACCTCGACAAGGCGACGCAGGCCCAGCTCGCGCGCGGCCGGCGGCTCGTCGAGATCCTCAAGCAGCCGCAGTTCCAGCCGATGCCGGTCGAGCTGCAGATCGCGTCGATCTTCGCGGGCACGAAAGGGTTCCTCGACTCGCTCCGCGTCGAGGCGGTCCTCCCCTTCGAGACCGCGCTCCACGAATACCTGAAGCGGGATCACGCCGACGTCCTCTCGGCGATCGTCAACACCGGGAAGCTCGAGCCGGCGACCGTCGAAGCGCTCTCGTCGGTCATCGGCGCGTTCAAGGAGAAGTTCCTCCGCGAGAACGCCGACTCCGTGGCCGCGTAGCGGATAGCTGATAGCTGATGGCTTCCCTGATCGACATCCGCCGGCGCCTGAAGTCGGTGAAGAACACGCAGCAGATCACGCGCGCTATGAAGATGGTGTCGGCGGCGAAGCTGCGCCGCGCGCAGGACCGCGTCATCGCGGCGCGCCCGTACGCGAAGGCGCTGCGGGACGTGCTCGCGTCGGTTTCCTCGCGCGTGAAGGAGGCGCAGCACCCGCTGCTCGCGTCGCGCGAGGAGAAACGGGTGGTCCTCCTCGTCCTCGAGGGAGACAAGGGCCTCGCCGGAGCCTTCAACGCGAACGTCAACCGCGCTGTCGCCGCGCTGCTCGCCGAAAAGAAGGAGTGGGAGTCGGTCACACTGCTCCCGGTCGGAAAGAAGGCGTTCGACTACTGGAAGCGGCGTCCGACGCCGCTGACAGAGAAGTCCTACCCGGGCATCTTCGCGCGCGTCGAGTACGAGCACGCGAAGGAGATCGCCGACTTCCTGACCGTCGAGTTCGTGGAGGGGCGGATCGACGCGGCGTACGCCGTGTACAACGAGTTCAAGTCGGTCGTGACGCAGATCGTGCGGCGCGACCGGATCCTCCCCATCTCGCGGTCCGAGACCGTCGTCGCGGAAGCGGCCCCGGCCGGAGAGCCGACGACCGACTACATCTACGAGCCCGACCCCGAGACGATCCTCGCCAAGCTCCTGCCGCGGTACATCGAGTTCGTCATCTTCCGGATGCTTCTCGAGTCGGCGGCGGCGGAGCACGGCGCGCGGATGACCGCGATGGAGTCGGCGACGAAGAATGCCGGCGAGATGATCGATTCACTGAGCCTGATCTACAACCGCGCGCGCCAGGCGCGGATCACCCGGGAACTGATCGAGATCGTCTCCGGCGCGTCGGCGCAGGAGTAGAAAAGGGGACAGATTTATTTTCGGAAGGGGACTGATTTATTTTTGCGAGACGGCGAGATCGACCTCGACGGTAGAAGGCAAAAATAAATCTGTCCCCATTTAGGAGAACCATGGCGCAGGAGAAAGTCGGTCGCGTTGTCCAGGTCATCGGGCCCGTCCTCGACGTCGAGTTTCCCGAGGGGCACCTTCCCGAGATCCACAACGCGGTCACGGTGCAGGACGAGGGGAAGCAGACCGGGATTCCGATCAACGTGATCGCGGAGGTCGCGCAGCACCTGGGCGAGAACCGCGTCCGGTGCATCTCGATGAAGCCGACCGACGGCATGGTCCGCGGGATGAAGGCGCTCGACACCGGCGGTCCGATCACGGTGCCCGTCGGCGAGGAGACGCTCGGCCGGATCCTCAATGTCGTCGGCGAGCCCGTCGACGAGCTCGGCCCCGTCAACTCGAAAGAGCGCTGGCCGATTCACCGCGACCCGCCGAAGTACGAGGACCAGTCCACAGAAGTCGAGATGTTCGAGACCGGCATCAAGGTCATCGACCTGCTCGAGCCGTACTCGAAGGGGGGCAAGACCGGCCTCTTCGGCGGAGCCGGCGTCGGCAAGACGGTCATCATCCTCGAGCTGATCAACAACGTCGCCATGCACCACGGCGGCTACTCCGTGTTCGCGGGCGTCGGCGAGCGCACGCGCGAAGGCAACGACCTCTACCTCGAGATGACCGAGTCCGGCGTCATCACGCCGGGCGACCCGAAGAAGTCGAAGGCGTCGCTCATCTACGGCCAGATGACCGAGCCGCCGGGCGCCCGCCTGCGCGTCGGGCTGACTGGCCTGACTGTCGCCGAGTACTTCCGCGACGTCGAGGCGAAGGACGTCCTCCTCTTCATCGACAACATCTTCCGTTTCACCCAGGCGGGGTCGGAGGTGTCGGCGCTCCTCGGCCGCATGCCGTCCGCCGTCGGCTACCAGCCGAACCTCGCGACCGAGATGGGCGAGCTCCAGGAGCGCATCACGTCGACGAAGAAGGGCTCCATCACGTCGGTGCAGGCGATCTACGTCCCCGCGGACGACCTGACCGACCCCGCGCCCGCGGCCGCGTTTGCGCACCTCGACGCGACGACGGTTCTCTCGCGGCAGATCGCGGAGCTCGGCATCTACCCGGCCGTCGACCCGCTCGCTTCGACGTCGAAGATCCTCTCGCCGCGCATCGTCGGCGAGGAGCACTACGGCGTGGCCCGCGCGGTGCAAGCGGTCCTCCAGAGGTACAAGGACCTGCAGGACATCATCGCGATCCTCGGCATCGACGAGCTCTCCGACGAGGACAAGCTGGAGGTCGCGCGCGCCCGAAAGATCCAGAAATTTCTGTCGCAGCCGTTCTTCGTCGCCGCGCAGTTCACGGGACTCGAGGGCCGGTACGTGAAGATCGCGGACACGATCCGAAGCTTCTCGGAGATCGTGCAGGGCAAGTGCGACGACCTCCCCGAGCAGGCGTTCTACATGGCCGGCACGATCGAGGAGGTGCGCGAGAAGGCGGAGCGGATGGCGAAAGAGGCGGCGTAAGACGTTCATCGGGCACGTCGCCGTCGGTTTCGCGGCCAAGCGCGCCGCGCCCCGGACGTCTCTTGGTCTGCTGGTCGCGGCACCGCTCTTCGCGGACCTCCTCTGGCCGATCTTTCTCCTCCTCGGTTGGGAGCACCTGGAGATCGATCCGAATCCGCCGAACCCGTTTCTCTCCCTGGCGTTCGCGAGCTACCCGATCTCGCACAGCCTCCTCGCGCTGACGGGCTGGGCGCTCGCCGCGGCCGGCATCTACTGGGCGGCGACAAAGTACGGGCCCGGCGCTCTGTGGATCGCGATCGGAGTCGTGAGCCACTGGTTCCTCGACTTCGCGACGCACCGGCCGGACATGCCCCTGTGGCCGGGCGGGCCGAAAGTGGGCCTCGGGTCTATGGAACTCCGTGCCCGCGACGATCGCGGTCGAAGCCGCGATGTTCGCGGCCGCGCTGTGGATCTACGTCCGGACGACGCGTCCGCGTGACGGCGTCGGGCGCTGGGCCTTCGTCGGCTTCGTCGTGCTCGTCGTCGTCATCTACGCAGTCAGCGCCATGGGCTCGGCGCCGCCGAGCCAGCGCGCGGTCGCCTGGGTGACGCTTTCCCTCTGGCTCCTGCCGATCTGGGCCGCCTGGTTCGACCGGCACCGCGACCCCGTTCCACTCGCGCGCGCGACGCCGTGACCCGCTGGCGGGCCCTCGGCCTTCTCGCGGCCGCGGAGCTCGCCGGGATGTCGGTGTGGTTCGGCGCGTCCGCCGCGGCGCCCGCGCTCGCCGCGCAGTGGGGCTTCGACGCCGCCGACGCCGGCCGCCTCACGCTCGCCGTGCAGCTCGGGTTCGTCGCGGGGACGCTCCTGAGCGCTGTCGCGAACCTGTCGGACGTCTTCCGCGCGCGCCACGTCTTCTTCGTCTCGGCGATCCTCGCGGCGCTCGCGAACGCGGCGTTCGCGCTCTTCTCCGCGGGGCCGGAGGCGGGACTGTCACTGCGGTTTGCGACCGGCTTCTTCCTCGCGGGCGTCTATCCGCCCGGCCTGAAGATGATGGCGTCCTGGTTTCGGGAGGGCCGCGGGCTCGCGCTCGGCGTCCTGATCGGCGCGCTCACGCTCGGCAAGGCGTCGCCGTACCTCGTGAACGCGATCGGGAGCGCCGACTGGCGCGTCAACCTGGTCGCGCTCTCGGTCTTCGCCGTGATCGGAGGCGCGATCGCGCTCTTCGTCGGCGAGGGCCCGTTCGCGACCGGCACGGCGCCGTTCGACGTGCGCCAGGTCGCCTACGTTTTCAAGAACCGCGGCGTCCGGCTCGCGAGCTACGGCTACTTCGGGCACATGTGGGAGCTCTACGCAATGTGGACGTGGGCGCCCGTCATGATCCGCGCGAGCCTCGAGCGGACCGGCTCACCGCGCGGCCTCGCCGAGGCGGCTTCCTTCCTCGTCATCGGGAGCGGCGCCGTCGGCTGCGTTGCGGCCGGCCTGCTCGCGGACCGCTGGGGCCGGACGTGGGTCGCCTCCGCCGCGATGGCCGTCTCCGGAGCGTGCTGCCTCGCCGTCGGGTTCCTCTTCGGTGGGAGCGCGGCCGCACTGCTCGCAATCGCCGTCGTGTGGGGCGCGTCCGTCGTCGCCGACTCCGCACAGTTCTCCGCGTGCGTCACCGAGCTCGCCGATCCGCGCTACGTCGGCACCGCGCTCACCCTCCAAATCTGCCTCGGCTTCCTGCTGACGACCGCGTCGATCGCTCTCCTCGGCAAACTTGAGGACACCGTCGGCTGGCGCTGGGCCTTCGCCGCGCTGGCGCCGGGGCCGATCCTGGGAGTCGTCGCGATGCTGCGCCTCCGGTCGCTGCCCGAGGCGGCGCGGATCGCGCAGGGAAGAAGGTGATTCGCCTCCGGTCGCGGTGGGATTAAATACGAGCACCCGATCGAACTGACAAATGCCGACTTGCGGAGGTGAGACATGGCGCCCAAGAAAGAGGTTCGAGAAGAGAGACCTTTCCAGTCGGAGCTCGATACACCGTTTCCGGACGATCTTCCCCAATGCGGTGTCGGAGAGGACAAACAGATCGACGTGCACGACGCCAAGCTCTTCGATATCGCCCCGCGAGACAGCGGTCTGTATTTCAAGGAGCTCGCGGGGCTGACGAGGAAGTTGAACGGCGTCTTCCGCCGTGAGGCGCGAGCCTTCCTTCGGAAGAAGCAGAAGGACCTCAAGGACAAGACGATCGAGCTGACGATCGCGTTGTACAAGGGGGGCCTGTACCTGACCTATGCGCGACCGGTCCGGAAGAGGGCCAAACGCCGGAAGAAGTAAAGGTGTGAACTCGGCTTGAGAAGCGACGGGGCGAAACTTCTCCCGGGCCTCGCCTTCGTTTTCGCTCTTCCATTGGAGCGCAACCGCCCTGGGGAGCATGGTATTTGCACGCAAGAAGATCCAGGAGGTGATCCGTAAATGAAGAAGGCCACAAGCACACGCGCGAAAATGGCCGCAGCCAAGAAGCGAGCCGCGAAGCGGCCCGGCGGAAAAGGCCCCGTCGCAAAACGGGCAGCCGGTCGAAAGATCCTCAAGAAGAAATAACCCCGTTTGCGCGAGACGCACGGCGAAGAGGCCGTTTTGCGACGGCCTCTTATTTCGTATCCGACCGCGGCCGATCCGGCGGACCCCGCGCGGTAGCCGGCTGAGACTTCGCCGATATCCTCGACGAGCCCCCTGAGGGCCACAGGCATGGGAAACGACGATGGCTCTCTCAAGCTCGTCGCCGGTCTGTTTCTCGTTTTTGCTGTGTTCCATTGGACCGCAACCGCCCTCGGAAGCGATCGCGGTCAGGCGGGACTCCTCGTGGGAGCCCTCGTCGTCGCGGCCACGCTCGCGGTCGAACGGCTTTTCTTCGGTCGGCCAGTCGCCACGGCCGCGCGCACCCTCGGGCTCGGCGCCCCCGCACTTCGCGGCGTCGCGACGGCGGCTGCGCTCGGGCTCGCGCTCCTCCTCGTCATCCCGGTGTTCGCTCGCGTCACGCAGTCGTCGGTCACGACCTATCCCGGATGGGTCTCGCTCCTGCCGGGTCTCTTCGCGCAGGCGGGGATCGCGGAGGAGACCCTTTTCCGCGGCTATCTTTTCGGGCACCTCCGTCGCGGGCGTTCCTTCTGGCGGGCCGCGGCCCTCGCGACAGTGCCCTTCACTCTCGTTCACCTCATCCTCTTCGCGACGATGCCCTGGGAGCTCGCGCTGGCGTCGGTCCTCCTCGCGGTCGTCATCTCGTTTCCGCTCGCGTACCTCTTCGAGCTCGGTGGCGGCACGATCTGGGCGCCCGCGATCGTGCACTTCGTTGTTCAGGGCGCGCTCAAGGTCGTCGTCGTGTCCGGAGCGGCGAGCGGTTCGCTGCCGCTCGTCTGGATGGCGGCAAGCGCGGTCCTGCCGTATCTCGTCTTCCTCGTGCCGAGGGCTGGCGGCGACTTCGCGAGAGAATGAGCCGGCTGATCGGTCACATCGAGGAAGCTTCATGACTTCGTTCCGGTTCGTCCCCTTGCCGTCCGAGCGGTTTGCGACCCTCTTCGGGCACACGGATGCCGCGCTTCAGGGTCTCGGTGCCCGGCGACAGGTCGTCGACGAGAAGCCGGGCACGCCCTGCCGGGTCAGCCTCGCCGACGCCGAAGTCGGGGAGACCGTCCTGCTCCTTCCGTTCACTCACCACGACGTGGACTCTCCGTATCGGGCGTCCGGGCCGATCTTCGTCCGCCGCGGCGTCCCGTCGGCGACTCCCGCGGCCGGCGAGGTCCCGATCATGTTCCGGCACCGCCTCCTCTCGATTCGCGGATACGACGCCGGCGCAATGATGCTGGCGGCGGAGGTCGTGAACGGCACGGAAATCGAGGACGCGATCCGCCGCCTCTTCTCCGACGAGCGCGTGAGCTACCTTCACGTCCACAATGCCCGTCCGGGTTGCTACAACTGCACCGTTGTACGCGCCTGACAGGAGGCTGACTTGAAACCAAAGGTGGGACTTCCGTTTCTCGTGATCGGAATCGCGTTCCTCGCGCTCGGCATCTCGGGCCAGAAGGCGTTCATCGCGATCGGCATCGTGTTCATGGCGATCGGGGCGGCGATGCTCGCGCGGCAGCGGCGGGCGCCGTGACCGATCGCCGCACCCTGCTCGAACGCTGGGTGTCCTGGGCGCCTTACTTCCGCAGCATCCTGCGCGTCGTCTCGGCTTTCCTCTTCATGCAGTACGGATCGACGAAGCTCTTCGGGTTCCCGGCGGAGGTCATGCCGGGGGGCGGCACGGCGGCGCCTCTGTCGCTCGCGGGCATCGCGGCGATCCTCGAGCTCTTCGGCGGCGCCTTGCTGTTCGTCGGGTTCTTCACCCGACCCGTCGCCTTCATCCTGTCGGGTGAGATGGCGATCGCGTACTTCTACGGACACGCGGGGCAGGGGGCGTGGCCGGTGCTGAACCAGGGAGTCCCCGCGACTTTTTTCTGCTTCCTGTTCCTCTACTTTTCCTCGGCCGGAGCGGGCCCATGGAGCATCGACGGGATTCTGCGGCACCGCCGGACGGGCCATCACGGGTGAACCGCCTCGCCGGCGAGCCCGCTCTCCGGCTCCCGCCCGTCCCCGTCGTCCGTGCCCTGTGGGTCGGGGTCGCGCTGCTCGTCGCGGTCGGCCTGACCTCGGTCGTCGGGCGCGGCGTTTTTCCCGGCGACTTCGCCCGACGCGCCGAGCCCGCTCGGCAGGAAGTTCTCGCCGCTCTCGAGCGGAAGGATCCCCGGGCGTCAGAGCGCCCGGCGGAGCTCGATCGGTTCGACAGCCGCTTCGGCGACGACCCGCTGATGACGATGCTCCACATCCTTCCGGGCGGGCTCGTCCTCCTCCTCGCGCCGTTCCAGTTCTCGGCGCGGATCCGGAACCGCCACATCGGGTTTCACCGCTGGTCCGGCCGCGTGCTCGTGGGATCCGCGGTCGTTTCCGCGCTGGCCGGCTTCTACTTCGGGCTGCGGATGCCCTACGGCGGTACTGCGGAAGCGGCCGCGATCGTTCTCTTTGGCGCGATCCTGCTCGTGGCCGTGACGCTCGCTGTCGTCGCCATCCGGCGCGGCGACATTGCCCGCCACCGCGAGTGGATGATCCGCGCTTTCGCAGTCGCCGTCGGAATCGCCACGGTGCGGGTCGTCGGGATGGTGCTCGACGTGCTCCTCACGCCGGCCGGAGTCGGTCCGGCCGACGTCTTCGTGCTCTCGCTCTGGAGCGGGTGGATCCTGACTCTCGCCGCCGCCGAAGCCTGGATCCGGTACACGCGCGGCGCTCGGCATCGGTTGGCCTTTCGCTCCGTCGTCGGCGCCGGGGCGAACCTGCAAACAGGAGGGTTCGAATGAAGCGACTTCTCTTTCTCATCGCGGCAGCCCTCGTCGGCTGCGCCACTGCCGGAAACCCGGGTGACGTCCGGGCCCGGATCCTGCAGCTCGACGCGGAGTGGTCGGAAGCCGCTCAGACTCGCGACGTCGATCGGGTCGTTTCGTACTGGGCCGACGACGCGACCGTCCTGGCGCCTGGCGGTCCGGCCATCGTCGGAAAGGCGGCGATCCGGGAGTTCGTCGCCAAGAGCTTCGAGAATCCGAGCTTCCGCATCTCCTGGAAGACGAACGACGTCGTCGTGTCCGAAGGCGGCGACTTCGCGTACGGGATCGGCACGAACCGGGTGAATGTCACTGCGCCGGACGGGACTCCGGTCACGCTGGACGGCAAGGCGGTGACGATCTGGCGACGCGAGAAGGACGGCTCGTGGAAGTGCGTCGTCGACATCTGGAACGGCGCGGCGCCGGCGGCGCAATGAACGAGGGGAGTCGGACGAGATGAACACCGACAACGGAGAGAGCCGGTCCTTCTGGATGGAGACGCCGGAGACGCGGGCGGCGCCGGCGCTTGCAGTCGACGTGGACGCGGACGTCTGCGTCGTCGGGGCAGGGATCGCGGGGATGACGACGGCCTACCTGCTCTCGCGGGAGAACCAGCGGGTCGTCGTGCTCGACGACGGGCCCGTCGCGGGCGGCGAGACCTGCCGCACGACGGCGCACCTCGTGAGCGCGCCGGACTGGTGGTTCGACGAGATCGTGACGAAGCACGGGAAGCCGGCGGCGCGCGTCGCCGCCGAGAGCCACGGCGCGGCCATCGATCTCATCGAGGAGACCGTCTCCCGCGAGGGGATCTCCTGCGGCTTCGAGCGCCTGGACGGCTACCTCTTCACGGCGCCCGGAGACTCGACGGAGACGCTCGAGAAGGAGCTCGGGGCCGCGCGAGAGGCGGGGCTCAGGGACGTCGAGCTTGTCGCGAAAGTGCCGATCGACTCACTCGAGACGGGGGCGGCGCTGCGCTTCGGCCGCCAGGGCCAGTTCCACGTCCTCGAGTACGTCAAGGGGCTCGCCCGTGCGATCGAGGCGAACGGCGGCCGCATCCATCGGGACACGCACGCCGCCGAAATCGAGGGCGAGTCGGACACGAGCGCCTTCGTTAAGACGACCGGCGGCGCGACCGTCCGCGCGCGGGCCGTCGTCGTCGCGACGAACTCTCCCGTCAACGACCGCGTCGTCATGCACACGAAGCAGGCTCCGTACCGCACGTACGTCATCGGGGCGCGCGTCCGGCGCGGCGAGGTCCCGCGCCTCCTCCTGTGGGACACCGCCGACCCGTACCACTACGTGCGGCTGCAGCGGATCGACGATACGCACGACCTTCTGATCGTCGGCGGGGAAGACCACAAGACGGGACAGGCCACCGACATGGGGAATCGTTACCGCCGTCTCGAGAAGTGGATGCGCGAGAGCTTCCCGGCCGCGGGCAAAGTCGAGTACGAGTGGTCCGGGCAGGTGCTGGAGCCGGTGGACGGGCTCGCGTACATCGGCCCGAATCCGCTCGACAAGGCGAGCGTGTTCATCGCAACCGGATTCAGCGGGACGGGCATGACCTACGGGACGATCTCCGGAATGCTTCTCACGGACCTCATCCAGGGACGCGAGAACGCGTGGGCGAAGACGTACGACCCTTCGCGAGTGACTGTCGGCGCCGCGAAAGAATTCGCCAAGGAGAACCTGAACGTCGCCGCCCAGTACGCCGATCTCGTCACGGGCGGCGAGGTCGAGTCGACGGGGAACATCAAGCGCGGGACCGGCGCGATCCTGCGGCGGGGCTTGACGAAGGTCGCCGTCTACCGGGACGACGAAGGCGTGCTCCACGAGCGCTCCGCGATCTGTCCCCACCTCGGCTGTGTCGTCGACTGGAACCCGGGCGAAAAGACCTGGGACTGCCCCTGCCACGGCTCGCGGTACCACCGCGACGGCCACGTCATCAACGGCCCGGCCAACGGCGGGCTCGCCGACGTCGAGGAGTAGCCCGTGCCCATGCGGCGATCGGCTTTCTTCGCCGTCGGCCTGATCGCGACGACGCTGACCGCCCCCGAGCCTTCGAAGGAGAGGTTCCTCCGCCTCACCGGGAAAGGCGGCTCCTATCGCCTTTTCGTGCCCACCGCGTACGACGGCAAGAGCGCGCTCCCGCTCGTCCTCTTCCTTCACGGCGCCGCCGGGCGCGGGCACGACAACGAGCGTCACCTTCTCGTCGGCAACGGGATGCTCGTCGAGATGTTCGCCGCAGCCGAAAAGCAGTTCCCGGCTTTCGTGCTCGCGCCCCAGACGGCCTCCCGGCATGGAGTGGAGACGACGCTGCCGGTACTCGACGACGTGCGCGCCCGCTACCGCGTCGACCCGACCCGCATCTACGTCATCGGCCAGTCGCTCGGCGGCTACGGGCTCATCGACCTCATCGACGCGAGACCGCAACTCTTCGCCGCGGCCGTCGTGATCGCAGCGAACGGAGAGACGAGCTCGGCGAAGAACCTGGCGGGCGTTCCGGTGTGGTTCTTCCACGGCGAGCACGACGAGGGAGTCCCTGTCGAAGGCGTCCGCCGGCTGGCCGGCGCGGTGAAGCGGGCGCGCGGGACGGTCCGGTATACCGAATACCCCGGGGAAGGCCACGGTCTCGCCTGGCTCGTCGTGAAGGAGCCCGAGCTCCTCCCGTGGATCTTCGCGCAGCGTCGCGTTCCCGGGAAGTAGGCGTGGCCGGGGCCGAAAAAACGGCATAATCCGCGCGCCATGGACTTCGGAATCGCCGGCCGCGTCGCGATGGTCGCGGCCTCCAGCAAGGGCATCGGCCGCGCAGTGGCCACGTCGCTCCTCGCCGAGGGATGCCGCGTGTCGATCTGCGCGCGCACCGCGGACGAGATCGAGGCCGCCCGCGAGGAGATGGCGGCCGCGGCGCCGATCACGCAGGTCCTCGGCGCCCGCTGCGACGTTTCGAAGGAGGAAGACCTCGCCGCCTGGCACGCCTCGACCGTCGAGCACTTCGGCCCGGTGGACATCCTCGTGACGAACAGCGGAGGGCCGCCGGCCGCGCGCTTCCTCGACCTCACCGAAGCGCAGTGGCGCGAGGGGATCGAGACCGTTCTCTTCAACGTCGTCCGGCTGTCGCGGCTCGTTCTGCCGGCCATGCGCGAGCGCCGCTGGGGGAGGATCATCCACTTGACGTCGCTCGTCGCGAAACAGCCGATCCCGCTCCTGACGGTGTCGAGCACGCTGCGGGCCGGCCTTTCGGCGCTCACGAAGACGATGTCCAACGAGTTCTCGGGGGACGGCGTCCTCGTCAACGCGGTGTTGCCGGGGCACATCCTGACCGACCGGCAGAAACACCTGAACGAGATCCGCTCGAAGGAAGAGGGGATCTCGATCGACGCGTACGCCGCGCGGGTCGCCGCGACGATCCCGATCCAGCGGCACGGCCGGCCCGAGGAGATCGGCGACGTCGTCGCGTTCCTCGCGAGCGAGCGGGCGAGCTACATCACCGGGGCGACGATCCAGGTGGACGGCGGCGTCATCCAGAGCACCTTCTAGGAGAGAGTAGACACACGATGAAACTGAAACTGCGGGTCGTCACGCCGATCAAGACCGTCGTCGATTCCGACGCCGATGAAGTCGAGCTCCCGGGCGAGATGGGCTATCTCGGGATCCTTCCCGGACACACGCCGCTCATCACGGTTCTGAAGACCGGAGTGCTCGCGTACCGCAACGGCGGCGTCGAGCGCGCGCTCGCGATTTCCGCCGGGTTCGCGGAGATCGCCAACGACAACGTCACCGTGCTCGCCGACCGCGCGGAGGAGCCGTCCGAGGTCGACGTCTCGGCCGCGGAGCGCGAGCGCGCCGCCGCCGAGGAGGAGCTGAAGTCGGTCGGCCGCGAGACGCTGGACGAGGTCCGCTCCAAGCTCGAGCTCGCGGAAGCGCGTATCGCGGTCGCGAAACGGGGGCGCTAAAAACCGGGGGTCGGACCCACTGCGTTTCCTGACGCGATCCGTATAACCTGCGATGGCAGGGTCGCAGCTCGGTGATCGCGGCCCTGTCGGTTCGGCAATGAGGGATCGGAGACACCTCCTCTGGCTCTGGGGCGCGATGCTCCTGCTCGCCTTCCCCGTCCGGTATTGGATCCGCGCCGCTCCCGACTCCGTCTTCGTCCGGCCGGTCACACCGCTCGACGGAATCGATCCTCGACGCGGCGCGCCAGTGGACTTTCCTCCGGCGCGCCCGAGCGGTGGTGCCCGCGGGAGCGACGTATACGGTGATCGCTCCGACTCGGGCCGTCGAGATGAACGTCTACATGATGTCGCTGGGGCTGCTGCCGAGCGCGCGGGCTCTCCCCACGTCGTATCACGGGGTTTCGACGACGGAACACGGCTCGCGGGCGCGGTACGTCCTCGCGTACGACAACCCGCCGCTGGCCGAAGAAGCCCGCCTCCTGGCGGTCTTCCCGGAGGGGAACGTCTACGAACGTCCGGAGACGCCCAAATGAGCGCGATCGCGTTCACCGCGGCTCACTTTGCCCTCGCGCTCTTCGGGCTTCCGGCCGCGTTTCATCCCTCGCTCCGGGGAGCTCCACACGCAGCACGGGCGGCGGCGGCGTTCGCCGCGGGAGCGGTGGCGCTGACTCTCGAGGCGACCCTCCTCTCGATCTTCCGCGTTCCCTGGAGCGTCGCCTCGCTCTCGCTTCCGCTCCTCGGGATCTCCCTCGCGCTCACGATCCGGTGGTCACGGCGACCGTTCCCGCCCGACGGGCGTCCCTTGGCATCCGGTGCCCTCGGCCTCGCGGCAGCCGTGATCGGAGGGCTCGCGCTCCTTCACCTGGTGCTCTCGCTTGCCACGGCGCGGGCGACGTCCGCCGATTTCCTCTTCTTCTGGGGGGTCAAAGGAGCCCGGTTCGCGGCGGCGCGGGGGATCGATCGGGAGCTGCTCGGCGACTTCTTCTCCCACCACATGGTCCCGGACTACCCGCCGCTCGTTCCGATCCTCAATTCCTGGGGGACGCTCGTCGCGGGAGAGCTGCCGTGGCAGTTCGCTCCGGTCCTGTCCGCGCTCTGGATTCTCGCCGCGACGCCGCTCCTCCTCTTTTTCCTGAGCCGGACCCTTCCCGCCCGACACGGCGGTCGCTCTCACGGCGTTCTGGACCGTCGCGCTCGCGATCTCGGCGGCCCGGTCGTTCTCTGGAGGCAACGCCGAAGCGCCCCTGCTCTTCTTCGAGACGGTCGCCCTCGCCGCGCTGCTCGCCGAAAGACGCGACGAGACCGGCCGTTCGAGGTTCTTTCCGGCGCTGGCGCTCTCCGGTGCGGCGCTGACCAAGGTCGAGGGCTGCGTCGCCGTTCTCCTCATCGTCGCAGGCGTCGCGTTGCGCGACCTTCTCGAGCGGCGGCCTCGGGCGGTTCGCCGGCTCCTTCCGCTCGCTGCGGCTCCGCTCGCCTGCACGGCGGTCTGGTTCGCGTTCCAGGCGACGCACGGACTCCTGGTCGGCTACCGGACGCACGGAGGCCTCTCCGACGTCCACTTCCGCTACGTCCAGTCGGCGCTCACGGCGTTCGGCCGGCATCTCGCCGCCGGGACGGCAGGGCTCTCCTGGCTGATCCCCGTGGTGCTCCTCGTCGCGTCGGCTCGCCGGATCCGGGCCAATCTGGTGCCGGCCGTGTCACTCGCGACGGGGCTTCTCCTGTTCTTCTTCTTCGACTACCTGCAGGATCCAACCGACCCGGCGATTCGAATCGGTTGGACGCTTCCGCGCATCTCGCAGCCGGCTCTTTCCGCCGTGATCCTGGCGGCAGGCCTGGCGATGGGAAATCGTGGACAGACCACGGTTCCTAAGTCAGCGAATCAGGAATGAACCCAAAGCCATGCGCTCGTCACTTCGCGGGCACGTACCGCGGCGCGTCGCCGGCCGGCCGCGGCGCGCCGGGACCGCGCAGCGCGCGCCCGGGTGTTTTGCCGGTCAGCTTGCCGCCGTCCACGACGAGCACGCCGTTGACGGCGACGTACTGGAACCCCTCGCTGTAGCGGTTCGGGTCCTCGAACGTCGCGACGTCGCGCACGGTCTTCGGGTCGAACACTGCGAGATCCGCGGCGAACCCGGGACGCAGGATCCCGCGGTCTTCCAGGCCCGCGCTCGCGGCCGGGAATGACGTCATCTTCCGGATCGCTTCCTCGAGCGACAGCACTTTCTCGTCGCGCACGTAGTGCCCGAGGATCCGGGCGGCCGAGCCCCACCCGCGCGGGTGGGAGTACTCGCGCGAGAGCGGGCCGTCCGTCGCCTTCGCGGGGGAGTCCGTGCAAAACGCGACGAGCGGGTGCGCGAGCGCCGTGCGCACGTCCTTCTCGTCCATGATTGAGATGATGCAGGAGGCGTTCGCGCGGTCCGCGATCACGAGGTCGAGGAGCGCGTCGCGCGGGTCCTTCCCTTCGTCCTGCGCGATGCGCGCGATGGTGCGGCCCTCGTACTTCTTCAGGGCGTCCGAGAGGACCGACGACACCATGATCCCTTCCGCGCCTCCGGATCCGAGGTACTGGTTCTCCCAGTCCGTCGTCTCGCGGCCCATGTCCGACTTGACGCGATCGCGCGCCGCGGGATCGGCGAGCCGCTTCAGCAGCGCCTCCTTGCCTCCCTCCCGAACCCAGGGCGGCAGGCACGCGTCGAGCCCGTTCGACGCGCGGTTGTAGGGGTACTGGTTCGCGCTCACGTCGAGCCCCTGCGCGCGCGCGGCCTCGAACTTCGCGAGCACGGCGGGCATCCTCCCCCAGTTGGGCCGGTACGCCGTCTTCAGATGCCAGACCTGCGTCCGGATGTTTGCTTCGCGCGCGATGCGGAACGCCTCGTCGAGGGACGTGTCGATCCGGCCGGACTCGGAGCGCTGGTGCGTGAAGTACGCGCCGCCGTAACGCGCGGCGACCTTCGCGAGCGCGATCAGTTCCTCGGTCGAGGAATAGATGTTCGGGATGTACTGGAGCGACGAAGACATCCCGAGTGCACCCTCGCGCATTCCCTGCTCGAGGAGCGCCTTCATCGCGTTGATCTCCTGCGCCGTCGCGGGGCGGTTCTCGTTCCCGACCACGTAGCTGCGCAGTCCCCCCGACCCGATGAACGTCGCCACGTTGATGGCCGTGCCGCGCTTCTCGAGGGCGCGGAAGTACCCGTCGAGCGTCCGCCAGTCCGGCCACACGCCGTACTTCTTGTAGGTGTCGCGGTCCCCGTCGATCAGCGCCTGGTTGAGCGGCGCGATCGACACGCCCTCGCCCGTCACCTCGGTCGTGATGCCCTGCGTGACCTTGGACGCCGCGCGGCGGTCCACGAGGACGTTGTATTCGGACTGCCCGAGCAGGTCGATGAAGCCGGGCGCGACGACGAGGCCGCGGGCGTCGATTCGCCGCTTCGCACGGCGCTTGTCGAGCTTTCCGACGGCGGCGATCTTGCCGTTGCGCACCGCGACGTCCCCGACGAACCAGGGCGCGCCGGTGCCGTCGACGACGCGGGCGCCCTCGAAAACGAGGTCGTCCATGGGGGTGGCGGCCGGCGAAGGCGACAGGGCGGCGAGCGAGAGGAGAACGGCCGCGGCGGCGAGCGAGAGCGGAAGAAGCTTCTTCATGACGTGGAGTCTATGATCCGCCGCGTGCGTGGCGAAGGCTCCCTCCGATGACCCGTCCCGAGGCGGGTGCGCGCGCCGTCGACCTTCTCTGCGACCTCGTCGCGATTCCGTCGATCACGGGGAAGGAGGAGCCGCTGCTCGAGTACCTCGAGCGCCGCTACGCCGGGTCGGGCTGGACTGTCGAGTCCATGGAGGTGTCCGCCGACCGGCGCAACCTCTTCGTCCATCGGGGGCACCCGAGCGTGGTCCTCACGACGCACGCCGACACGGTCCCGCCCTTCCTTCCGCCGCGGCGCGACGGCGACGTGCTCACCGGGCGCGGCGCATGCGACGCGAAGGCGAGCCTCGCGGCGCAGGCGATCGCCCTCGAGGAGCTCGCGCGGGATGGGACCAACGAAGTCGGCCTGCTCGTTCTCGTCGGCGAGGAACGCGGGTCCGACGGCGCGCTCGCGGCGAACCGGCGGCCCCATCTCGCGCGTTACCTCATCGGCGGCGAGCCGACCGGCAGCCGTTTCGTCGCCGGCTCGAAGGGGTGCCTGCGCATCGAGGTCGAGGCGCGCGGAGTGGCCGGCCACTCGTCGATCCCGGACAGCGGGCGTTCTGCTGTCGACCCGCTCCTCGACTTCCTGAACGACCTCCGCGCGCTTCGTCTCCCGGAGCACCCGACCTTCGGCGGGACCTCGCTGAACATCGGGGTGATCCAGGCGGGCACCGCGCCGAACGTCATCGCCGAGAGCGCCCGAGCGGAGGTGATCTTCCGCACGGGCGAGCCGATCGAGACGCTTCTCGCGCACCTGCGTCCGATGGCCGAGGGGCGCGTCTCCCTCTCGGTGGGATACCGATCGGACCCCGTCACCTTCCGGTGCCCGAAGGGCGAGGAAGGCGAGATCGTCTCGTTCGCCTGCGACCTGCCGCTCCTGCCGGCGTGGGGCGAGCCGATCCTCTTCGGTCCCGGCTCGATCCGCGACGCGCACGGCGCCGAGGAGAAGGTGGATCTCGCCGACGTCGCCGCGGCTGTCGGGGTGTATGCGGGCCTCGTTCGCGAGCTGCTGGCGCAGGGTGAAACGTGCCTCGCGCCGCGCCCGACCGGAAGAGCCCGCTAGCCGCCGGCCCGGTTGTAGGATTTCGAGCCGCGCACTGCGAACACCAGTGCGAGCAAGGAGATTCTCATGCCCGTCTACATGGCCGACCGCCACCTTCCCGGGATCACGATGGAGCAGCTCGCCGGCGCGCAGAAAGCGGCGATCGAAACCGGCCTCCGGATGACCCGGGACGGCAAACCCGTTCGCTACATCCGCAGCACGTTCGTACCGGAGGAGTCCCGCTGCATGTGCCTGTTCGAGGCACCGAGCGCCGAGAACGTCCGGGAGCTGAACGAGACGGCGAAGATCCCGTTTACGCGAATCGTCCCGGCGGAGGACCTGACGCCCGCGCCCGGCACGGGCGGATAACTTTCCCGCCTCCCGGCCGTAGTTTTTCGAGAACGGCTCGAAGGGAGCTCACGATGATGGTGCGTTTCGGCCCCGTCCTTCTTTTCGCGGCTCTGGTCTCCATTTCCTCCACTCCGGCCGTCGCCCAGACGGCGGCACCGGCGAAAATCTCCGTGCCCTACACGCGCTTCACATTGCCGAACGGGCTCGTCGTGATCCTGCACGAGGACCACAGCGTGCCGCTCGTCGCCGTGAACGCGTGGTACCAGGTCGGCTCCGCGCGGGAGAAGCCGGGCCGCACCGGGTTCGCGCACCTCTTCGAGCACATCATGTTCGAGGGTTCCGGCCACGTGCCGGAGGGCGACTTCGACAACTGGCTCGAGGCGGCCGGCGGCGACAACAACGGCTCCACCGACAACGACCGCACGAACTACTGGGAGACCGTCCCCTCGAACGCGCTCGAGCTCGCGCTCTTCCTCGAGTCCGACCGCATGGGGTACCTCCTCGACGCAATGAGCCCGCAGAAGGTGGACGGCCAGCGGGACATCGTGAAGAACGAGCGGCGCCAGTCGTACGAGAACCAGCCTTACGGAATGGCGTTCCTGAAGCTGACCGAGGAGCTCTTCCCGCCGGACCACCCGTATCACTGGCCCGTCATCGGCTCGATGGAGGACCTCTCCGCCGCGAGCTACGAGGACGTCGTCCAGTTCTTCAAGACCTATTACGGACCGAACAACACGAGCCTCGTCGTCGCGGGGGACATCGACCCGGTCGAGACGCGGCGCCTCGTCGAGAAGTGGTTCTCCGACGTCAAGCGGACGCCTCCCGTGCCGCCGCTTTCCGCCCCGACCGCCGTCCTCACGGCGGAGAAGCGGCTGACACTCGAGGACAACGTGCAGTTGCCGCGCCTCTACCTCGCGTGGCTCTCCCCGCGGCTGCACGCCCCCGGCGACGAGGCGCTCGACGTGCTATCGCGCGTGCTCGCGTCGGGCAAGAACTCGCGGCTCTTCAAGCGCCTCGTCTACGACCTCCAGATCGCGCAGGACGTGTCGGCGTTCCAGAACTCCGGCCCGCTCGGCTCGGCCTTCTTTCTCATCGTGACAGCGCGCGAAGGCCACAGCCTTTCGGAGCTCGAGAAGGTCATCGGCGAGGAGCTGGCGAAAGTGAAGAACGACCCGCCGGCCCCGCGCGAGCTCGAGCGGGCGGTCAACCAGATCGAGTCCGCCTTCTACGGCGCGATGGAGCGCGTCGGCGGCTTCGGCGGGAAAGCCGACCGGCTGAACGCCTACGAGTTCTACGCAGGGAGGCCGGACTACTTCGCCGAGGACCTCGCGCGGTATACGTCGCTCGACCCGAAGGACCTCCAGGCCGCGGCGACCCGGTATCTCCGCGACGATGCGCGCATCCTGCTCTCGGTCGTCCCGAAGGGAAAGAAAACTCTCGCCGCGGAGAAGAAGCCATGAACCGCGCCGCTCGCCTCTCCGCCCTTTTCCTCGCGGTCGTTCTCGCATCTCCCGCGGTCGCGCCGGCTCAGACCGCCGCCGTCGGGAAGCCGGACCGCGCGAAGCCTCCCGCCCTCGGTCCGGTCCGGGCGCTGAAGCTCCCGCCCGTGCAGAAGCTGCAGCTCTCCAACGGCCTGCCCGTCCTTCTCGTCGAGTCGCGCGAGGTGCCGGTCGTCCAGGTGAACGTCGTCATCCGCGCGGGCGCGGGCGCCGACCCGCAGGGCAAGCCGGGTCTCGCGAGCCTCGCGGCGGACATGCTCGACGAAGGCGCCGGTTCCGCGAGCGCGCTCCAGATCTCCGACGAGGTGGACTTCCTCGGCGCGGAGCTCTCGGCGGCCGTCGGCTGGGACGCGACGTCGGTCGGCATCCACGTGCCGGTCAAACGGCTCGACCGCGCGCTCGCGATCCTCGCGGACGTCGTGCAGCGTCCGACGTTCCCCGCACCGGAGCTCGAGCGGCTGCGAAAGGAGCGACTGACGGATCTCCTCCAGGCCCGCGACGAGCCGACAGCGATCGCTTCCGTCGCGCTCGCTCGCGCCCTCTACGGGAAGGACCACCGCTACGGAACGATCACGATGGGCACCGAGGCGTCGGTCCGCGGTTTCTCGCGCGAAGACCTCGTGCAGTTCCACGGCCGCGCTTTCCGGCCGAACAATGCCGCTGTCGTCGTCGTGGGCGATGTCACCGCCGCGACGGTCCAGCCGCTCCTGGAGAAAGCGTTCGGCGGCTGGAAAGCCGAGGGCGCATTCTCGTCCACGGTCCCGGCGGCCCCCCAAGTGACGGGCCGCGAGATCCTGATCGTCGACCGACCCGACTCCGCACAGTCCGAGATCCGGATCGGCCGAATCGGGCCGCCGCGCTCCACCGCCGACTACTACCCCCTGCTCGTCACGAACACGATCCTCGGCGGCTCGTTCACTTCCCGGCTGATGCAGAACCTCCGCGAGGAGCACGGCTACGCGTACGGTGCGCGGTCGTCGTTCGACTACCGCCTCTCGACGGGACCGTTCGTCGCCTCGGCGGCGGTGCAGACCGACAAGACCGGTCCGTCGCTGACGGAGTTCTTCAAGGAGCTCGACGCCATCGGCAAGACGGTGACCGAAGCGGAAGTGACGAAGGCCAGGAACTACGTCGCGCTGTCGTTTCCGTCGGAAGTCGAGAGCACGGGGGACCTCGCCGCCAAGCTGCAGGAGCAGTTCGTGTACGGCCTCGCGGACGGCTGGCTCGACCAGGTTGTCGCGCGGCTCCAGGCCGTGACGCTCGCTGACGTGCGCCGCGTCGCGTCCCAGTACATCGAGCCGGGAAAGGTCGCCGTCGTCGTCGTGGGAGACCGGAAGAAGGTCGAGGCCGAGGTGAAGGCCCTGAACCTCGGCCCTGTGAAAACGCTCTCGGTCGAGGAAGTCTTCGGGTCCGCTAAATAAATCTGTCCCCTTTACCCGGGCCGGACTCTTGCACCGACCGTGGGCGAATGCGCCGCGAAGTGACGGTCATCGTGAACGCTTCGTCGGGAAGCGCGGAGGGGAACGGCACGGCCGACCGGGTGCGGGAGGCTTTCCGGAGCGCCGGCGCCGAGGCGCGCGTCCACGCGGCGGAGAGCGGCGAAGAGATCGACCGGCTCGCAACGCAGGCCGCAGCCGACGGCAGCGGCGTGGTCGTGGCGGGAGGCGGCGACGGCACGGTGAGCTCGGTCGCCGCCGCGGTCGTCGGAAGTGACCGGGAATTCGGAGTGCTGCCGCTCGGCACGCTAAACCACTTCGCGAAGGACCTCGGAATCCCCCAGGATCTGGCCCTCGCCGCTCGCGCCGTCGTCGAGGGGGAGTCGACGCTCGTCGACGTGGGCGAGGTGAACGGCCGCGTCTTTCTCAACAACTCGAGCATCGGCCTCTATCCCCGCATCGTGAAACACCGCGAGGATCAGCAGGAGCGCCTCGGCTGGGGCAAGTGGCCGGCGCTCGTCTGGGCGACGATCCACGCGCTCCACCGGCATCGCCCGCTCGGAGTGATCCTGTCGGTGGACGGCAAGGAGATCCGCCGCAACGCGGCGTTCGTCTTCGTCGGCAACAATGTCTACGACATGGAGGGGTTCGACATCGGAACCCGCGCGAGGCTCGACGGCGGAGAACTGTCGGTCTATTTCTCGCGCTACGCGGGCCCCTTCGACCTCCTCGTGCTCGCCTTCCGCGCGCTCTTCGGGCGGCTGAAGGGCGCTCCCGGGTTCGAGTCCCTCCGCACGACGGAGATCACGATCGAGACGCGAGCGCGCGAGATCCGCGTCGCCACCGACGGCGAGGTGTCAATGCTGGCGACCCCGCTCCACTACAAGGTGAGGCCGCGGTCGCTCCGCGTCGTCCGCCCGCTCCCGGAGGAGGCGGCGGCCTCGTGAGAAAGATCCTCCACGTCTCCGACCTCCACTTCGGCCGGATCGACCCGGCGACGCTGGATCCGCTCCGTAAGACAGCGGAGCAGCTGAAGCCGGACCTCGTCGTCGTTTCGGGCGACCTCACGCAGCGCGCGCGGGCGTGGCAGTTCCGCCAGGCCCGCGACTACCTCGCGACGCTTCCGAAACCGCAGCTCGTCGTTCCCGGCAACCACGACGTGCCGCTGTACGACGTCCTTTCGCGGTTTCTCCGGCCCCTTTCGAACTACCGCCGATACATCACGGACGATCTCGAGCCCTGGTACCGGGACGACGAAATTGCGGTCGTGGGAATCAACACGGCGCGTTCGCTGACGTTCAAGGGGGGACGCATCAACGAGGAGCAGGTCGCCCGCGTCCGCGAGCGCCTGTGCGAGATCCCGCCGACAGTGACCGGGATCATCGTGACCCACCACCCATTCGATCTGCCGGAAGGGAGGGCATCGTCCGACCTCGTCGGGCGCGCGCGCATGGCGATGGAGGCGTTCGTCGCGTGCGGCGCGGACCTGATCATCTCGGGGCACCTTCACGTCTCGCACACGACGCACACCGCGATCCGCTACAAGATCCCGGGCCGGTCGGCGCTCCTCGTTCAGGCGGGCACCGCGACCTCGACGCGCGAGCGCGGAGAACCGAACTCGTTCAACGCCCTCACGATCGAGGGGGAGCAGATCGCGATCGAGCGCTACTTGTGGAAACCGGCGGAGCGGGTCTTCACCGCGGCCGCTGTCGAAATCTTTCGACGCACGGACGAGGGCTGGGGCCGCGTCTCGCCGAAGGAAGAGGTCGGGAAGGAAAACGCGCAGCCCGCTCGGCTCGGATAGAATTCGCCCGCCTTTTTGCCTCGAAAGGTGGGCGATGGCGGAAGCGGAGAGCGTTCCGGCTCGGAGCCGTTTCGGCGCGACGCTGCGGCGCGACGCGTGGTGGCTGGAGCTCCTGCCGGTCGTCCTCGTGCTTGGTCTCTTCGGCGATCTACGCCACGCTGCGCGCGCTTTCGAAGGGCGCTACTACGAGTGGGGGCCCTACCTCTCACCTTTCTACTCGCCGCTCATCGACCCGGAGCATCGCTGGTGGCCGTTCTCCCCGGCGCTCCTGATCCTCGGGGGGCCGCTCGGCTTCCGGGCTCACCTGCTACTACTACCGGAAGGCTTACTACCGCGCCTTCTTCCTCGATCCGCCGGCCTGCGCCGTCGGCGAAGCCGCGCCGGCAGCTACCGCGGCGAGACGACGTTCCCCTTCATCCTCCAGAACCTCCACCGCTACTTCCTGTATCTCGCGCTCCTTTTCCTCGCCTTCCTCTGGTACGACGCGGTCCGTCGCCTTCTCGGTTCGACGGCCGCTTCGGGGTCGGCGTGGGCTCGCTCGTGCTTGACGGCGAACGTCGTCCTTCTCTCGCTCTACACCTTCTCCTGCCACTCGCTGCGGCACCTCGTCGGCGGGAAAGCTCGACTGCTTCTCCTGCTCCGCCTTCGGGCGGCGCGCGGCACGCGCATGGAAGTGGGTGACCGCGCTGAACGAGCGGCACAGCCTCTTCGCCTGGATGAGCCCTCTTCTCGGTCGGGCTGGCCGATCTCTACGTCCGGGCGGTGGCCTGCGGGCGTCATCCGCCGACCTCCGCGATCCTGTGACCGAGAAGTATCGAGACGCACGAGCACGACGTCCTCGTGATCGGCGCGGGAGGCGCCGGCCTGCGCGCGGCCATCGAGGCGCTCGGACAGGGCGCGACCGTCGGCGTCGTCTGCAAGTCGCTCCTCGGCAAGGCGCACACGGTCATGGCCGAGGGCGGCATCGCCGCGGCGATGGCTAACGTCGACCGCGGCGACGACTGGCGCACGCACTTCCGCGACACGATGAGCGGCGGCAAGTTCCTGAACAACTGGCGCATGGCCGCAGCTCCACGCGCAGGAGTCGCCCGAGCGAGTGCGAGAGCTCGAGCAGTGGGGCGCGCTCTTCGACCGCACGGCGGACGGCGAGATCCTGCAGCGCGCCTTCGGCGGGCACACGTTCAAGCGCCTCTGCCACGTCGGCGACCGCACGGGGCTCGAGATGATCCGCACGCTCCAGGACCGCGGCGTGCAGCTGGGGTATCGACGTCTACATGGAGTGCGCCGTCACGCGGCTGCTCAAGGACGGAGACCGCGTGTGCGGGCGCGTTCGGCTACTGGCGCGAGCAGGGCCGCTTCGTCGTCTTCAAGGCGAAGTCGGTCGTGATCGCGACGGGCGGCATCGGAAAGGCCTGGCAGATCACGTCGAACTCCTGGGAGTACACGGGCGACGGGATGGCGCTCGCCTACGACGCCGGCGCGGAGCTCATCGACATGGAGTTCGTGCAGTTCCACCCGACGGGCATGGTCTGGCCCCCGGGAGTGCAGGGGATCCTCGTCACCGAGGCGGTGCGCGGAGAGGGCGGCGTCCTGACGAACAGCCTCGGCGAGCGCTTCATGACAGCGCTACGACCCCGAGAAGATGGAGCTCTCGACCCGCGACGTCGTGGCGCGCGCGATCTACACGGAGGTCAAGGAGGGGCGCGGCACGGAGCATGGCGGCGCGTATCTCGACATCTCGCACAAGCCCGCGGAGTACGTGAAGCGGAAGCTGCCGAGCATGTACCACCAGTTCCTGGAGCTGGCCGACGTGGACATCACGAAGGGGCCGATGGAGGTCGGCCCGACCTGCCACTACATGATGGGCGGCATCCGCGTGGATGCGGAGACGGCGAGCTCGTCCGTTCCCGGACTCTTCGCCGCCGGCGAGGCCGCCGCGGGGCTTCACGGCGCCAACCGGCTCGGCGGCAACTCCCTTTCCGACCTTCTCGTGTTCGGCCGGCGAGCGGGTCTCGCGGCGGCCGAGCACGCGAAACGCGCGCCGGCTCCGCGGCATCGACGCCGGACAGGTCGAGGACGCCGCGCGCGAAATGCTCGCGCCACTTCGAGCGGCCGGACGGCGAAAGCCCCTACGAGGTCCACCGCGACCTCATGGCGACGATGCAGAAGCTCGTCGGCATCTTCCGCGAAGAAGAGGACCTCGAGCGTGGGCTCGTGAAAATCCGCGAGCTCCAGGATCGCGCCGACGCGTGTCCGCGTCGAGGGCTCGCGCCTTTTCAACCCGGGCTGGCACCTCGCGCGCGATCTCCGATCCATGCTGACGGTGTGCGAAGCCGTGGCCCGCAGCGCGCTCGCGAGGAAAGAGAGCCGCGGCGCGCACAGCCGTCTCGACTACCCGAAGACCGACCCGGAGTGGGGGAAGCGCAACCTCGTCGTCGCGAAGCGGGGAAGCGCGATGGAGATCGACGAACGGCCCGTGTCGCCGCTGCCCGCGGACCTCGGCGCGCTCCTGGAGGCGGCGACGTGACCGACGCCGTCCTGAGGGTGTTTCGCGGAACGTCCGCCGGGGGCGAGCTCGTCGACTACCGCGTCCCGGTCGCCCCGGGAATGGTCGTGCTCGACGCGCTGCACTACATCCAGGGACATCTCGCCCCCGATCTCGCGGTTCGATGGAACTGCAAGGCGGGCAAGTGCGGATCCTGCTCCGCCGAAGTGAACGGACGTCCCCGGCTCACGTGCAAGACGCGGATGGACGCACTGCCGCTGGGGGAGCCCGTGACCGTCACGCCGATGAAGGCGTTCCCCGTTCTCCGGGACCTCGTCACCGATGTCTCCTGGAACTACGAGGTGAACCGCCGCATCCCGCCGTTCTCCCCGCGCGCCGGCACCGACTGGAAAATCTCCCAGGCCGACGTCGATCGCGTCCAGGAGTTCCGGAAGTGCATCGAGTGCTTCCTCTGCCAGAACGTTTGCCACGTCCTGCGCGACCACGACAAGAAGGAGAAGTTCGGCGGCCCGCGTTTCTTCGTCCGGGTCGCGGGCTTGGAGATGCACCCCCTCGACGGACTCTCGCGCACGAAGCTCCTCAAAGAGGAGCTCGGGCTCGGCCTCTGCAACATCACGAAGTGCTGCACCGAGGTCTGCCCGGAAGACATCCACATCACCGACAACGCCATCATTCCCCTGAAGGAACGCGTCGTGGACGACTTCTACGATCCCGTCGCGAAACTTTTTCGGAAGGTATTTGGAAGCTGAGAGCTGATGGCTGATAGCTGAAGGCTCTCCCGGAGGCACGCGCCATGACCTACCAGCTGAAGACGATCTCGAAGGACGCGATTCCCGAGGCGACCGCCAAAGCGGACTGGTACCGACTCCTGAACGAGCCCGGCGAGGCGGAGTCGATCTGTCGCGACATCCTCGCTGTCGATCCGGCGGATCAGACGGCCCTTCGTCTCCTGGGACTGGCGATCACCGACCAGTTCCGCGGCGGGCCCTCGGACCGACGCTCGGAGGCGGAGGCGGCGTTCCAGCGGCTCCAGGAACCGTACGAGCAGGCGTACTACACGGGCATCGCGCGCGAGCGCTTCGCAAAGGCTCAGCTCGCCGCGGGCCGTCCGCCGCACACCCTCATCGTGCTCTTCGAGGACGCGATCTCCTGGTTCGACCGGGCGGAGAAGATCCGTCCCGCCGGCAACGACGAGGCGATCCTCCGGTGGAACCGGTGCGCGCGGATGCTGAACTCCCTCGCCGGGTCGGACCGGGAGCGCGAAGCGGCGGCGTTCGAGCCGAGCGACAGCCCGCCGCTATAAACTTCCCGGCGTGTTGAAGGTCAAGGGGATGCGTGAAGTGTCCCCCGGGAAGCGCCTCTTCGTCATCGAGCAGGACGGCGAGCCCGCGCCGAAGGAGTTTCTGCAGCGGATCGCGAGCATCTGTCGCCGGCTGCTCACGGAGAACGAGCTGCCCGGCGAGTTCGCGGTTTTCGACGTCGGGCTCCTCTCTCTCGACGTCCGCGCGTCGGATCGCTCGTTCTTCCATGACGGCATCGTGTTCGCGGCTCTCGACGCGGTGAACGACCCGGGCAAGAACCCGACGCTGTCGAGCATCACGATCGACGGGATCACCTAACCGGAGAGGAGCAGCTTCGCCCCGGCGACGACGAGCACGGCGGCGAGGATCCGGCGGAGCGTAACCGGAACGAGCCGTTTCGCGCCGAGCCACGAGCCCAGAAGTCCCCCCGCGAGAGCGACAGCCGTGAGAGGCGCCGCCGCGAGCGGAATCGTCCCGCCCCCCGAAAGGTGCCCGGCGAGCCCGGCCGCGGAGTTGACGAGAATGAAAAAGGCGGAAGCTCCCGCCGTCTTCCGCGTCTCCTCCCAGCGCGCGAGGATCAGGAGCGGCGACAGGAAGATGCCGCCGCCGACTCCGGTCAGGCCGGCGACGAGCCCGAAGACGATGCCGATGGCGACGAGCGCAATCGTTGAGGGACGGGGGCGCAGCTCGCTCGATCGAAACCGCATCGCGAGCCGGGCCGCGGCGACGAGGAGGACCGCGCCGAGGAGAAGCCGGTGGGCGCGGGTCGGGAGCTCGATCAGGCCGCCGATGTAGGCGGCGGGCACGGATCCGGCGCAGAGTGGCAGGAGCAACCGCCACGGGACGAGCGACGCGTTCGCAAACCGGAGCGTGCCCGCGCCGGCGACGCCGAGGTTCATGACGAGCGCGGCCGGCTTCATGACCACTGGCGGAACCCCGAACAGCGCCATGACGGCGAGGTACGCCGACGCCCCGCCGTGGCCGACGGAGGAGTAGAGGACCGCCGACAGAAAGACGAGAGCGCCCAGGAGAAGAAGCGGGCCGGTGTCGGTCGGCATCGGGCGCCGCGAGGATACCGCCGGCCCGGGCGAGTAGGATTGCGCCACCCGCGTGCCCCTTCCGACCGGAGGCTTCGGCCCTTACGAGATCCTCGCACCCATCGGGGCGGGGGGGATGGGAGAGGTGTACCGGGCTCGCGACAGGCGCCTCGGGCGCGAGGTGGCGCTCAAGGTGCTCCCGGCGGACCTTTCCGCCGACGTCGATCGAATCGCCCGCTTCGAGCAGGAAGCGCGGTCCGCATCCGCCTTGAACCACCCCAACATCGTCACCATCCACGAGATCGGCCGGCATGGCGACGCCTCCTACATCTCGATGGAGCTCGTCGACGGGAAGACGCTGCGCGAGCTCATGGCGTCCGGACCGACGCCGATCCGGAAGCTTCTCGGAATCGCGGCGCAGGTAGCCGAGGGTCTCGCGAAGGCGCACACCGCGGGTATCGTCCACCGGGACCTCAAGCCCGAGAACGTCATGGTGTCGAAGGACGGCTTCGTCAAGATCCTCGACTTCGGGCTCGCGAAGTTGGTCGAGCCCGAGTCGGGGGGCGAGCTCTCCGCGATGCCGACGGTCGCAAGGGCGCAGACCCACCCCGGCGTCGTGATGGGGACGGTGGCCTACATGTCGCCGGAGCAGGCGAGCGGCGAACCAGTCGACTTCCGGTCGGACCAGTTCTCGTTCGGCTCGATCCTGTACGAAGCGCTCGGCGGCGAGAAACCGTTCTCGCGGAAGACAGCGGCCGAGACGATGTCGGCGATCATCCGCGAGGACCCGAAGCCGCTCGCTACGCTGCGCCCCGACGCGCCTCCGCCGTTGCGGTGGATCGTCGAGCGCTGCCTTGCGAAGGATCCCGAAGAACGCTACGCCTCGACGCGCGACCTCGCCCGGGACCTGGCCGGGGTGCGGGACCACGTCTCGGAGATCACGAGCGGGGCCGAGCCGGCCTCGCGGTCCGCCGCCCGACGGAAAACTAGGGTCCCGACGATCGCCGCCGCGGCAGCGATCGCGCTGCTCGCGGCCGCGGGGACCTGGCTCGCGACGAGGACGCAGTCCGGAAAGACGACCGCCGCGACCTTCCGGCGACTCACTTTCCGGACCGGCCTTCTCAACAACGCCCGGTTCACGCCTGACGGCCAGACGGTGGTCTACGGAGCGAGCTGGGCGGGAGAGCAACAGGCGCTTTACGCGGTGCGACCGGAGAGCCCGGAATCGCGGGCCTTCGATGTGTCGGCCGACATCCTCGCGATTTCTCCGGTGGGCGAGATGGCGGTCCTCCTCGGCAATACGGGGTTCGCCGGGACCCTCGCCCGGATGCCTTTCGCGGGAGGAGTTCCCCGGCCCGTGGTCGACAACGTGGTGTACGCCGGGGCGGACTGGTCTCCCGACGGCAAGGATCTCGCGATCATCCGGCGCGTGGGAGGTCGCTTCCGCCTGGAGTTCCCCATCGGGAAGGTTCTCCACGAGGGAGCGTTTATTGGCGGCGCGAGATTTTCCCCCCGCGGAGACCTCATCGCCTTTCAGGACGATCCGGGCGCGATCAAGGTCATTGCGAGCACAGGTGGCGCGGTTCGAACGCTCACGACGGGATGGCTCCCTTTCGGAGGCGGCGCGCCGTGCTGGACGCCGGACGGAAAAGAAATCTGGTTCACGGCCACGCCCGAGCCGGGGGTGCCCGAGGCCCTTCGCGCGGTCGACCTCGACGGAAAGGTGCGGCTCGTCGCACAGGTGCCCGGGTTTCTGGAGCTCGACGACATTTCCCGGGACGGCCGCGCGCTTTTCGCCCACCACACGATCATCTACAGAATGTGGGGCCTCGCGCCCGGCGAGACCGCCGAGCGCGACCTGACGTGGCTGGATCATTCGAGCCCGGCGGCGCTCTCGGCGGATGGGAAGACGGTCCTCTTCAGCGAGACCGGCGAGGCCGGCGGGAAAACCTCCACCGTCTACCTACGCAAGATGGACGGCTCGCCGGCGGTCCGTCTCGGCGACGGGGAGGGGATCGCTCTTTCTCCTGACGGTTCGTGGGTGCTCGTCAGTCACGCGAACGAACCGCAACGAATGACGCTCCTCCCGGCCGGAGTCGGCGAAACGAAGTCGCTGTCCGTTTCGGGGTTCGAGGCCATCCGCGGCGGCACGTTCCATCCGGACGGCAATCGCGTGATCTTCGCCGGTCGCGAACGGGGCCGTCGGTGGGGCCTTTACTCCCTCCCGATCAGCGGGGGATCGGCGCGAAGAATCGCTCCGGAAGGAGTGACCATCCCCCCGGCCGTCAAGCGCCCCGTTTCCCCAGACGGAAGGTGGATTCTCGGGGGCAGCGGTCCCGGAACGCTCACCCGCTACCCCCTTCAGGAAGGAGAGCCTCGGCGCGTAAACGGGATCGAGAAGGGCGAGTCGCCGATCGGCTGGAACGCAGACGGTCTCCTCTTCGTCGGGCGGGACGTCCTCGATGCCGCACTCGTCCATCTGGTGGATCCGGATTCCGGACGCCGGACCTTGTGGAAGAAGATCCCTCTCGCGGACCCCGGCTCGACCGTCGAAACGATCCTGATCTCGGCGGACGGACGGTCCTACGCCTACTCCACGCGCCGGATCCACTCGCAGCTCTACGTCGTCGAGGGCCTCGAGTGACCGCGAGCTCTCACTCGCGGTCATCCCGAGCGCGTGAGCGCGAAGGACCGATTCGATAGGATCCGACCAGAATCACGGAGGGACAAATGACCATCGATCGGCGTTCGCTGATCGCGGCGACCGGCGCCGCCGCCGCGGGAGCCCTCGTCGCCCCTTCCGCGGCACGCGCGCACCAGGCCGGCATCGACGGCTCGAAGTCCGCGACGCTGTTTCTCACGGAAGACGACGGCCTCGCCCCGGCGAAATTCGACCGGCTGCCTCTCGAGTGGCACCAGGGTCGGGTCAAGGCGCTCCAGGCGCGCCTCCAGGAGCAGGGCTACGCCGGCGCGCTCCTCTCGGACCGCTGGAACCTCATCTACTTCACGGGGCTCTTCCACTCGACCACGGAGCGGCCGTTCATGGTGTTCCTCCCGGCCGACAAGCTCGCGGCGATCTGGTTCCACCCGAGCCTGGACCGCGACCTCGTCAAGAGCTGGTGGTCGACCGACTCCGAGTCCTACTTCGACTTCCACCACGCCGAGGGTGCCTTCCCCAACCTCGGCAAAGTGCAACAGGGCGAGAAGGCGAACCTCTTCGAGTGGGTGCTCAAGGGGTTGAAGAAGCGCGGCTACGAGGGCAAGAGGCTCGCGACGGATCGGGACCTCTCGCGGCGGCAGCGCGACTCCGTCGCAAAGGTCTTCGTCAAGACGACGGAGTTCGAATCGATCGCCGACGAGTGCGAGCAGATGCGCGCGATCAAGACTCCCGAGGAGCTCGCGCTCTGGCGGCGCGCCTACCGCGTCTTCGACGAGACGCACGCGTTCGCGCGAGACCTGCTCCTCGCGAAAGGGACCGACCTGACGGACTGGGAGCTCGGTCACGCCGCGGAGGAGTTCGGGACGAACCGCATCCTCCAGGGGATCAAGCGTGATGGCGCACCGCACACAGCGGTCGGAATTTCTCTCGGCGTCGGAGTCCGGGTCGGAAAGGGCACGGGCTATCCGCACCCGAACCAGTTTCACCACAACAGGATTCAGAAGGGCCAGGCGCTCCAGATCGCGGGCGGCGTCCGGATCGGAGGCTGCGGCGGCGAGCTCTATCGCGCGTTCCTGATCGAGCCGTGGACCGACCACCAGAAGAAGGTCTGGACCGTCGCGCGGGACTCCTGCCTCATGCAGAAGGACCTCTCGCGCGAGGGGATCGCCTGCTCAACGGTCGCGTACGAGATCCACAAGCACCAGGTGAAGGAGGGGATGCAGAAGTACGTCTATCACCGCCCCGCGCACGGGATGGGGATGGAGGGCCACCAGGCGCCATACCTCGCGCTCGGCGACTACACGATGCTCGAGCCCGGGATGATCTTTTCCGTGGAGCCGGGACTCTACGATCCGGACCGCGGCTTCGGCGTGAACTTCAGCGACGGCTTCGTCGTGCAGTCGGGCGGAAAGCCGTCGCTCCAGATGTCGCGTCTCCCGTGGTCCGAGGAGTGGTGCCTGGTGCGGCTGTAGGAGCCGCCCGCCAGTCCCACATGACTCTCTCGGTCGGTACCCGTCTCGGACCCTACGAAATCCTCGCGTCGATCGGGGCGGGCGGGATGGGTGAGGTCTACCGCGCCCGCGACGCGCGGCTCGACCGCGACGTAGCGGTGAAGGTGCTTCCCGAGATCGTCGCCGCCGACCCGGCTGCCCTCGCGCGCTTCGAGCGGGAGGCGAAGGCCGTCGCGGCGCTGTCGCACCCCAACATCGTCGCGATTCACGACGTCGGGCGGGAGGGGGCGACCTCGTACGCCGTCATGGAGCTCCTCGAGGGGGCGACGCTGCGGGAGCACCTCGCCCGAGGGACGATCGGCCCGCGAAAGGCGGTCGAGTACGCGCTCCAGATCGCACAAGGCCTCGCGGCGGCGCACGAGAAGGGGATCGTTCATCGGGATCTCAAGCCCGAGAACCTGTTCGTGACGCCCCGGGATCACGTGAAGATCCTCGACTTCGGGCTCGCGAGGGTCTTCGAGCGCGAGGCCGAGCCGGGACGCACCGAGGCGCCGACCGTCCCGGGAGTATCCGAGCCGGGGACGATCCTCGGAACGGTTTCGTACATGTCGCCCGAGCAGGTTCGCGCGCAGGCGCTCGACCATCGGTCCGACATCTTTTCCTTCGGAGTCGTCTTCTTCGAGATGCTCGTCGGGCGCCGCGCGTTCCGGGCCGGGTCCGCCGTCGAGACCATGAACGCCATCCTCACCGAGGAGCCGGACTTCTCGGAGCCGGGGGGGAGCGTGCCGGCTGGGCTCGAGCGGATCGTCCGACGTTGCCTCGAGAAGGACCGGTCGCGGCGGTTTCAGAGCGCCGCCGACCTCGGGTATGCGCTCGAAGCGGTTTCGGGCGTGAGCGCGGCCGCGCTGCAGCCCGCCGCCGGAGAGAGGGAGACGAGGCGGTCCGTGGCGGTTCTGCCGTTCCGGGACCTCGCCCGCGATCCGCAGAACGCGCACCTCGGACTCGGCCTCGCCGACGCCACGATCACCGAGCTCGCGACCGTCGGATCTCTCCTCGTGAGGCCGACGTCCGCCATCCTCCGGTACGCAGACAATCGTGTGGATCCGCGGCAGGCGGGCAGCGAGCTCGGGGTCGAAGCCGTTGCGGACGGGAGTTTCCAGCGCTCCGGCTCGCGCCTTCGCGTGACCGTGCAGCTCGTCCGAACGTCCGACGGCCGATCGCTGTGGGGCTCGAAGATCGACACGACGCTGGATGACGTCTTCGCGATGCAGGACGAGGTCTCGAGAAAGATCGCCGAGGCGCTCGAGGTCGAGCTGACCCCTTCCGAGGAGCGGCGTCTCGCGCGAATGGCCCCTCCGGTCGGAGAGGCGTATGAGCATTACCTCAAGGGCCGGGCACTCCTGTTCCGCGGCACGCTTCTCGACGTGAACGGCGCGATCGAGGCGTTCGAGCAGGCGCGCGCCGCGGACCCCGGCTTCGCTCTGGCCTGGGCCGGGCTCGCGGCGGCTTACCTCCAGATGGGGTTGAACTACGAGCCGGAAGGCGATTGGCAGGAACGTGCAGAGCGGATGTGCGAACGCGCACTTTCGATCGATCCGCGACTGCCGGAGGGGCGTTATCTCCGGGGCGCTCTCCTCTGGACGCCGCGGAACGGATTCGATCACGCCGGCGCGATGCGCGAGTTCGCCGCGGCGATCGCCGGCAGGCCCGGCCTTTCCGAAGCGCACATCCGCCTGGCGGTCGTGCTCGATCACGTCTCGATGTTCGAAGAGTCGCTGGCCGCGTCGGAAGTCGCCCTGAGCATGAATCCTCGGGACGGCCTCGCTCTGATGCACCGCGGCCTGACGAGCTACCACCTGGGGCAGTACGAAAAAGCGCTCGACATGTCCGAGGAGGCGTCGCGCCACACCCCCTCGGCCTGGATCTACCACCAGATTGCGCACTGCCTGCTGCGACTCGGGCGTTCGGTCGAAGCGCAGGCGCTGGTGGAGCGGACCGCGCGCCAGTTTCCGAACGACGTCCTGTTCCATCCGGTCCGCGGAATCGTCGCGGCCTTTGGGGCAGACGCGGCTCATGCCCGGCAGCAGATCGAGACCACGATTCGAAACAGCAAGTCGTTCATTCACTACCACCACGCCGAGTACGACATCGCGTGCATCTACGCGCTCCTGGGAGATGGCGAGCGGGCTTTACAGTGGCTCTCCGCTGCCGCGCGCAATGGGTTTCCATGCCATGGCTTCTTCGAGATAGATCCCCTGCTCGCATCGATTCGGGGAGAGGAGTCGTTTCGCAGCCTCATAGTGAACCTCCGCGAGGAATGCGACGGGTATCGGCGCCTCTACGCGGACGCCCGCGCGTCGGCGAGCGGATCCGCCGAGAGCGCGGCGTGACGACCGAATGACGCTCGCGGCGGGAACGAAGCCCAAGGGGGACGTGGCGGTGAAGGTCCTTCCCGAGCGCCCTTCTCGCGACGCCGACGCGCTCGCGCGTTTCGAGCGCGAAGCGCGGCTGCGGCTGCCCTGATCGAGCGCAATCGAGCCGTGGTCGAGGTGGGAGAGACCACGGTTTCCCGCCGGAACAGCCGACGCCTCGGGTAGAAAAGAAACCGTGGTCCGTCCCCCGACCCGGCGTGAGCGCCTCACCGACTACTTCGGCCTCGAGCGAAATGTCGTCGCCGTCGCCGGGGCGATGTTCCTCCTCGGCCTCGGGGAGAACCTCTGGAAGGGTTTCCTCCCGAAATACCTCGAGAGGCTCGGCGCCCCGGTGCTCGCGATCGGCCTCTACGGGACCCTGCGCGATTTCCTGGACGGCGCCTACCAGTACCCGGGAGGCTGGATCGCCGACCGCTATGGCCGGAGGCGGGCGCTCCTCCTGTTCGTCGGGCTCGCGTCGGTCGGCTACCTCGTGTACCTCCTCGCTCCCTCCTGGCCGTGGGTCCTCGTCGGGCTCGTCTTCTCCATGGCGTGGGCGGGCATGGCGAGCCCGACGCTCTTCGCCGTCGTCGGCGATGCGCTCCCGCGCGGGAGGCGCGCGATCGGCTTCACGGTGCAGTCCATCCTCAAGCGGCTGCCGATCGTCGTCGCGCCGACGCTCGGCGGGCTCGCGATCGCCGCGGGCGGCGTGGAGAACGGCGTCCGGCTCGGCCTCCTCGTCACGCTCGTTCTCGCTCTCGTCACGCTCGCCGTCGTCGCGCGGGTGCGCATCCCGATCGTCCGGGAGGAGACCCCGACGCGAATCGGAGGAGTGTGGCGGTCGCTCCCTTCGCCGCTCAAGTGGCTCCTCTTCTCCGACGTTTTCATCCGGACGTGCGAGGGCCTCGTCGACGTCTTCCTCGTGATCTACGCCATCAACGAGCTCAACCTGACCGCGCCACAGTTCGGGACGCTCATCGCGATCCAGTCGGCGACGGCGATTCTCGTTTACGTCCCGGCTTCGAAGATCGCGGACCGCGCGGGACGAAAGCCTTTCGTCATCGCGACGTTCCTCTGCTTCGCGGCGTTCCCGGTCGCGGTCATCCTCTCGAGGAGCCTCCTCGCGCTTTCGTTCGCTTTCGTCGTGGGCGGGCTGCGCGAGGTGGGCGAGCCCGCGCGGAAGGCGATGATCGTGGACCTCGCGCGCCCGGACCTGCGCGCGCGATCGATCGGTCTTTACTACCTCATCCGCAGCGTCGCGATCGCGCCGGCCGCGTTCGTCGGCGCGCTCCTCTGGAAGGTCGAGCCGTCCGTGCCCTTCTACGCCGCCGCGGCGGTCGGCCTCATAGGGACCGTCGTGTTCACGCTGACGGTCCGCGAGGAGCACGCCTCGTAAGAAGTCCGGCGGATTTACTCGGGGAAGTAATCCATCCGGCTCGCGGAAACCCGCCAGGCTCCGTCCTCGCGGCGGAGGAACACGTGGCCGCGGCAGATCTGCTCCTGCCCCTCCCGGAGGATCTTTCCCCGAGCGGCGAGGCGCGCTTCGTCGCCGGCGGTGACGCCGCCGAGGATCTCGAGCCCGGTGATCGCTTCGGCGCTGCACGTGTCGACGCCGTCGGGTGCCCAGGGGTCGGAGACCTCCACGCCCTGCGCCTTCATCCGAAGGGCGGACGTGACGACGTCGTTCAGGCGGCGGGAGCACGCGCTCGCGAGGTCGGCCTCCTTCTTCGCCGCGTAGGCAGCGTGGCAGGCGCGCAGCGCTTTCGCGGGCTCGCCGCCGTCGGGGGGAAGCGGCTTGCCGGCGGCCGAGTCCTCGATCGGAACGTCGAGCGTGAAGTCGAGCCTCTGGCCGGCCCGGGAGGTGACGAGGAGGCGGCCGGTCACTCGGCCGGACCGGATTGCGACCTTCATCATCGGAGCCTGCTCGGCGCTGTACGAAGAGCCGGCGCCCGACGCCGGTCCCCGATTGAACGTGTACCGGGTCTTCACCCAGTCCCCGTTGTCGCGGTAGATGAGCTCCATCCACGACCCGGACGCCTTCTTGCGGGCTTCGGCGGCGGCCTCCACGTCGAGCACCCCGGAGAGGGGCGGGAGATTCGTCTTGGATTCGAGAAGGAGAACGACGACCTGCTTGCCCTCGCCGTCTTCGCGCCGGAAGGCGACCGCATCGGCCGGAGTGAAGGCGGAATCCGACGAGAAGTGGTACGCGCCCTTCACGGGCGGCGAGCCCTGACCGAACGCGACCGGCGTCATCGTCAGCAAGAGGATCGCTCCGACGAGCGAGGCGGTGAGCTTCAGAGAATCCCCCGCGCCTCGAATGCCGCTCGCACCCGGTTCGCAACGGAATTCCCGTACAGCCGGCTCGCCGCGGCGACGGTGGCGTTCGCGGCCGCCGGCATCGTCGTGTCCGGGGCGAAGTCGAACTGCGCCTCGAGGATGACCGTGTCGGCCCGCACGTTCCCGACGCTCTGGCGGATGTCCCACAGCGCGCGCGACCAGATCTGACCGTCGTGGTGAACGCCGCCGTTGAGGTCCTCCGGGTAGTGCAGGTCCGTGTCGACGCGCCGGAGACAGTGCGGCACGGTGGACGTGTAGGAAACCGCGTCCCAGTCGGCGACGCACGCCGGGTCCGCCGTGGGCGCGACGACGTCCGCGACGGTGACGGCCCAGTAGTCGCCGAACCCTTCCCCGATCGCGCCCGCTTCCGATCCGACGCCGAAACCCGCGACCTGCGAGTCGTGGATCGCGTGGCCGTACTCGTGGAGGATGACCTCCGCGTCTTCCGCGTCGTCCACTCCGCCCTTGCCGAACCGGAGCAGGTCCTTCTTGTCCCAGGAGAACGAGTTGTCCACGCCCCACTGGTTGATGCGCAGGTCCTGCGATTCCTTGTTGATGGCGCGGCGCGCGCCGCCGAAGCCGAGCTCCTGGATGTACTTCTGCGCCTCGGTCGCCCAGAAGTACGCCATGACCTGCTCGAAGCGATCGTCGCTGCGGCCATAGAGAAACTCGTTGTTTTCCGAGAAGGCCGGGTTTCCCGTCTCGCTCGTCACGTTCGCCCAGTCGCCGACGAGGAAACCGCTGCCGTCCAGGTTCGTGAGGGTCACGATCCGGTAGGCCGGCGCGAGCGCGGCGTAGTCGACGTCCTTCTGGTCCGTCAGAGTCTGGTCTCCGAGGGACGCGACCGGGTTCGGAAAGAAAACGCGTCCTCTTCCGGTCGAGGAACCGGACCCGGGCCTTCCGGCGCGGCCGGTCGCGGGAAGAAGAAGCGCAACGATCAGTACGGCGAGAACGATCGCGCGAAATCGAGTCGGGCGCTCGATCATGAGATCCCCCTTTCGAGATGAGCAACCTACGTCAAAGTGGCACCTGATTGGCACCACCCCCCTTCGTGGGGAGCATGTCGAGTGTCCACTTTTCCGGGCGAAGGGCTCTTCGGGCCCTCGCCGGCGCAGCTTTCGCGATGCTCGCGTTCGCCGGTGCCGTAAGAGCCGAGGCCTCTGGAACCGCGGAGCGAGTGCGCGACGACAGGGGACTCGCGGTCCAGCGGATCCCGCTCAACAAGCTCGCGAACTCGACGTTCACGAGCGTCGCGACGACGGGAAACCTTCCCGTCCCGCAATGGCTCTCGGTTCGGGAGGCCGCCTTCACCACCCCGGTCCTCGTCACGACCTCCATTCCCCACGGGCTCGCCTCGGGCGAAGAAGTCGCGGTCAAAGGGGTCGAAGGCAACGACGGCGCGAACGGGTGGTGGCGGATCGTCGTGACCGGCCCGTCGACGTTCTTCCTCGAAGACTCCGAGGGAACCGCTCCTTACACCGGCGGCGGCTCGGTCTTTCCCGCGCGCGGCCAGCCGGCGCCTTCCGGCGCGGGGAACGCTCTCGACGAGCTCCCGTGGACCCCGTGGTTCTCGGTGCCGGCGTCGATCGAAGCGACGGAGTTCTTTCGATCCGACGGCGCACGGCCGACGGGCGAGGTCTCGACGTTCGTGCCGCTCCCTCCCGGCAACGGTTTTCTCTCGCAGGAGATCGACGGCTCGCTCTTCGAGCCGGGAGAGCGGCTCTGCCTTTCCGTCGAGGCGCGGGTGCGGAATCCGCTGACGGCCCGTCAGAACCTCACGATTACGGCGACAGAGGCGTTCTCGAGAGTCGAGGTTCACCGGATCACGTTCCCTTTCTCGGCGATCACCGGCGAGTATCAGCGCTTCGCTCTCTGTTTCGCTCTCGCCTCCCGGCCGATCCCGGAGAACGGAGTTCTCCGGGTCCAGTTCATCGCCGACATGGTCGGCGGCGAGCCGCAGGAGATGTTCTGGGCTCGACCGATGCTGAACGAGGGCCTCGCCCCCGCGCCATGGACTCCGGCTGTCGAGCACCGCCCGCGCACACACGCTTTTCGCTGAGCCCGATCGCGCGTCGGGCTGGAAGGGTTCTTGCTCTATCTGCCCGCCGGGAGTGAAAAGATGAGACGAAAACTGTCTAACTGCCTCATGGGACTGATGATTCTCGTGCCGCTCCTCGCAACGGCCTGCGGAACGACCTACTCTTCCCCGCCGCCGGCGAGCAACCCCGGTGACCTCGAGGGCTCGCGCTACGAGACGATGCGCGTGCTCGCCGGGCGACTCGTCGATCGGCTCCAGGGCACGCGCGACGAGCTTCGCATTTCGCGAGAGGCGGCGTCGGAAATGTCGGCGCTCTCCGACCTGCTCGACAAAGCCCGGCGCTTCCGGGACTCGATGGAGAACTACAGCGCTCCGCCCCGCTACGTCCGCGACGACGTCAACGAGCTCGACCGCATCGCGCGGGACATTGAAGCCCGGACCCGCAACGTGCAGGTGTCGACGCGCGCCTACGAAGACTGGCGCGGCGCGCTCGACGTCATCGACCGCATGCAGCGGCTCCTCGCGGGCCAGGACGTGGACATCCCGCCGGCCACCGGCCCGTCGGGTTCGTCCTATCCCACGAATCCGCCCTATCCGTCGACGGGCGGGACCTACGGGTCCATCCTGACCGGCACGACGCTCGAGGACTTCCGCCGCTCCGCCCACGAGGTCGTCGTTCGCGGCACGCTCGCGCGCGACACCGCGGAACGCTCGGGGACCGTCTACAACGACAGCGACCGCCGCGTTCTGTCCGACCTGTCCTACTTCCTCTCGCAGGCGCGCGACCTCGACAACCGCGCGCTCGCAACGACTGTCGACCGCCGCGACGTCCGTCCGCTCGTCGAGCGGCTCTCCGACGACGCGCGCCGGCTCGACTCGGCGATGCGGGCCTCGAGCGCGTTCTCACGCACGAACGCCGACTGGGCGGAGGTCATGCGCGGAGTCCAGAGGCTGCTCGACCTGACCCGATGAGAGGAATTGTCGGAAGTCTCCTGGCCCGGTAGGCTGGGGCGATGAAGAAGCCGAAACTTTTCGTTCGGGGGCGGCGGTCCTTCGCCGCCCTCGCTTTTGTTGCGGCGTCCGCCGCCTGTTCGTTCGCGTCGGGAGCGGACGGGCCGCTGCCGCTCGACAGGATCAAGCTCCCGCCCGGTTTCGAGATCCGCCTCCACGCCCGCGTCCCGAACGCGCGGTCGATGACGATGAGCCCGGCCGGGACGCTCTTCGTCGGCAACCGTCAGGGGGGCGCTGTCTTCGCCGTACGCGATGCGTCGGGCGGTGCGGGCGAGGTCGTGCGCATCGCGCGCGGCCTGAACATGCCGAACGGCGTCGCCTTCCGCGACGGCGCGCTTTACGTGGCGGAGGTGCACCGCGTGCTCCGTTACGACGGGATCGAGTCGCGCCTCACGAATCCGCCCCAGCCCGTCGTCGTCCGCGAGTTCCCGAAGGACCGCCACCACGGCTGGAAGTTCATCGCCTTCGGACCGGACGGTCTGCTCTACGTCCCGGTGGGCGCGCCGTGCAACATCTGCCAGCCCGAGCCCATGTACGCCGCGATCCACCGGATGCGGCCGGACGGTTCGGCGTTCGAGACCTTCGCCCGCGGAATCCGCAACACCGTCGGCTTCGACTGGCATCCCGCGACGCGCGAGCTCTGGTTCACGGACAACGGCCGCGACATGATGGGCGACGACGTTCCGCCGGACGAGCTGAACCACGCGCCCCGGAAGGGCCTCGACTTCGGCTACCCGAACTGCCACGGGCGGAACGTCTCGGACCCCGAGTTCGGCCGCCGGCGTCCCTGCTCCGCATCGGTGCCCGCCGCGCGGGATCTCGGTCCGCACGTCGCGGCGCTCGGGATGCGCTTCTACACGGGACGGATGTTTCCCGAGAAGTATCGCAAGGGAATCTTCATCGCCGAGCACGGCTCCTGGAACCGAAGCCGGAAGCTCGGCTACCGCGTGATGTTCGTCCCGCTCGAGAACGGACGGGCGACGGGCTACGAAGTCTTCGCGGAAGGGTGGCTCCAGGGCGAGAACGAGTGGGGCCGTCCCGTGGACGTGCTCGTCGCGCCCGACGGCGCGCTGCTCGTCTCCGACGACGAAGCCGGCGCGATCTACCGGATCAGCTACAAGTAAGTTCCCTCTCCCCGCAAGCGAGGAGAGGGTCAGGGTGAGGGGCGTCGCTTTCGAGCGAGCTCGACGAAAAACTGCAGGCTCTTCGGGTTCGCCATCGCGCCGGGGTTCGCGACCTTGTCGAGCGGCTCTCCCGACAGGATCCGCTGCACCGGCACCTCGAGCTTCTTGCCGTTCAACGTCCGCGGAATCGACGGGACCGCGTGGATCTCGTCCGGCACGTGGCGCGGCGAGAGCCCTTTTCGCAAAGCGGTCGCGATCCGGCTTCGCAGCGAGTCGTCGAGCGCAACCCCCTCGTCGAGCGCGACGAAGAGGAGCAGCTCTCCCGGTCCGCCGGCGTCGTCCGCGAGGTGCACGACGAGGCTCTCCGCGACGCCGTCGATCGCCTCGACGACTCCGTAGAACTCGCTGGTGCCGATCCGGACGCCGCCGCGCTTCAACGTCGCGTCGGAGCGGCCGGTGATGATGCACGTACCTCGCGGGGTGATCTCGATCCAGTCGCCGTGCCGCCAGACTCCGGGGTACTTTTCGAAGTAGCTCGCCCGGTATCGCTCGCCCTCCGGGTCGTTCCAGAAGCCGACGGGCATCGACGGCATGGGCTCGGTCAGGACGAGCTCGCCGAGCTGCCCGATCACCGATCGCCCTTCGGAGTCGAAGCTCTCGACTTTCGCCCCGAGGCAGCGGCACGAGATCTCGCCCGCGTAAACCGGCACGAGCGGGCACGATCCGACGAATGCGGTGCAGAGGTCGGTGCCGCCGGAAACGGAGCCGAGGAGGACGTCGCGCCCGACGTGCTCGTACACCCACCCGAACGCTTCGGGCAGGAGCGGCGCCCCGGTCGAACCGACCCCGCGGAGCTGCGAGAGGTCGAAGTCGCGCGCGGGCTCGAGTCCCGCCCGCATGCACGCGTGGAGAAACGGCGCGCTCGCTCCGAAGTAGGTGACCCCGAGCTCTTCGGCCAGGCGCCACAGGCACGTCAGGTCCGGATAACCCGGATCGCCGTCGAAGAGCACGACGGGCGATCCGACGAGGAGGCCCGACACGAGGTAGTTCCACATCATCCAGCCGGTCGTCGAGAACCAGAAGAAACGGTCGGCGGGACCGAGGTCGTGGTGCAGCGCGAGCATCTTCGCGTGCTCGAGCAGGATGCCGCCGTGACCGTGAACGATCGGCTTGGGAAGGCCGGTCGTGCCGGAGGAGTAGAGGATGTAGAGCGGGTGGTCGAACGGAAGCGGCTCGAAGAAGAGCGGCTCGAACGACGAGAGGAAGTCCGACCAGGAAATCGCGCCGGGAAAACGCACGGGGTCGAACGCCTCGGAGAGATAGGGCAGTACGACCGTGGCCTCGAGGGTCGGAAGCGCGGCGCGGATCTCGGCGACGTCGGCGGCGCGGTCGATCTCCTTCTTCCCGTAGCGGTACCCGTCGGCGACGACGAGCAGCTTCGGCTCGATCTGCCGGACGCGGTCCGTCACCGCGCGGACGCCGAACTCGGGCGCGCAGGAGGAGAAGACCGCGCCGATCGCCGCCGTCGCGAGCAGGAGGACGAGCGCCTCGGGGACGTTCGGCAGGTACGCGACGACGCGGTCGCCGCGCCGGACGCCGAGGCGCTTCAAACCCGCCGCCGCGCGCGCGACCTGGTCGGCGAGATCGGCCCGGGTCAGGCGGACGTCGCCGGTGCGCGTCTGCGATCGCGCGATGACCGCCAGGCTCTCGCCGCCGTCCCGAAGGGCGTGTCCGGCGTAGTTCACGGTTGCACCCGGAAACCACCGGGCGCCCGGCATCCGGCGCTCCGCGAGGACGGCCGTCGGCCGGGTGGGTGACTGGACGCCGAAGTAGTCCCACACCGACTGCCAGAAGGCCTCGAGCTCGGTCACCGACCAGCTCCAGAGCGCGTCGTAGTCGGCGAAGTCGAGGGAGCGGGTCTCCTTCAGCCACTCGCAGGTACTCGCCGATGCGCGTCCGCTCCCGGACGTCCGGCGGCGGCTTCCACAGGACGGCTCCGGGGTTCACGCTAGGATTCTGTCAAAGAGCGCATGCGTCACCGAAAGCCCTCCCGGCGTCCCGCGGCGGTCGCCCTTCTCGCGGCCGCGCTGGCCTTCGCCGCCGGTTGCCGCGGGAAGGCGGAGCCGGTCGCGTCGCTCTCGGTCGAGCCCAAGGACGTCCAGCTCCCCGCCGGGCAGGCCGCGGGATGGAAGCTCGCGTGGAACCCGAAGACGCCGCTCGCCAACGTGCAGGGGAAGCCCCGCGTTTTCGTCCACGTGCTCTCGGGCCGCAACCTGCTTCGCACGTTCGATCACCCGCCCGCGGAAGAGTGGACGCCGTTGAAGGGGCAGAGCTACGAGATCGACCTCTATCAGTCGGCGATCGCGGAACCGCTTCCGGCGGGCGCGTACGAGGTCACCGCGGGCCTTTACGACGACGCCTCGGGAGAGCGGTGGGCGCTCGAAACGGCCGGAGACGAGGTCGGCAAGCGCGAGTACCGCGTCGCGACCCTCGTCGTCCCCGCCGAGAAGACCGGGACGCCGGCGTACGACTTCGCGGGCGGCTGGCTTCCCCCCGAGGCCGGCGGCTCGAAGCAGGTGATCACGCGGCGGTGCGCCGCCGGCGAGGCGTCGATCGCCGTTCGCGGCGTTGCCGCTCCCGGGATCCTGCTGATCGGCTCGAGCGTTCCGAAGCTCGCTTCCGGCGAGTGGGGCGGCGCGGTCGGCGTGACCGCGACGTGCGGAGCCGAGCGACAGGAGATCAACGGACCGGAGGTGCAGTGGTCGCGGATTCCGATCGTGCCTTCCGCGGCGGATCCCGTTTGCGAGATCCGGTTCGCGCCGATCCCTCCCGCCGCGGGAGGAAACGAAAGGTCGGTCTGTCTCGAAGTCCTCGCCTGGCGCCCCGGCGGCTAGCGCCGGATCGAGAGCTTTTCGTAGGCGACGATCGGAGACGAGAAGCCGAGCGACAGACCTTCCACCCCCGGACGGGCGAAGCAGTAGGACTGTTCGTGGAAGAGGGGGACGAGGACCGCTTCGCGGGTGACCCTGTCCTCGATCTGCCGGTAGAGGGCGTGCCGGGCCCGGGGCTCGATCTCCGTGCGGCCCTTCTCGATCAGAACGTCCATTTCCGGGGTTCCCACGAAGTTGCCGACGTTTCCCTCGCGTGAGTGCAGGAGTCCGTGGACGAACGTGTCCGCGTCGGGATAGTCGGAAGCCCACCGCGCGATGACGAGGTCCGCCACTCCGGCGATGCGGTGCTCCTGGAACTCCACCATCGTTTCGTTCACGACCTTCAGCGTGAACCCCTGCTCGCGCAGCTGCTGCGCGATGTCCGCGAGGAGCGGCGCGCACTCAGCGAGGTAGACCGGGTGCACGATCGTCGTGAGCTCGGTGGACTCGCGGGAGATCGTGTGCTCCTCCGAGTGGAGCGGCGCCTGCACGGCGGAGCTCGGCTTCTCGCGCTTCGGGCTGTCGGCGGAGTATCCGAGCAGGCCCGGAGGAATGAGGCCGCTCGCCGGAATGGCCAGGCGTCCCATCGTGCGCTTCACGGTGGCCGGAACGTCGAGAGCGTTCGCGACGCTCGCCCGAAGAGCCGCGTCCTGGAACACGCCGCGGTGCCGGTTGAAGGCGAGCCAGTAGGTGGAAAGGCGCGGCGCCTCGCGGTACCCCGACGCGTAGACCGGGTCGTGCCGGAGCCTTTCGGCGTCCGGAGGCAGCAGGCTCGAGGCGATCGAGAACCGTCCGGCGAGGAACTCGCTCAGGATCTCGGCCGGCGGGATGCCGAAGCGAAAGACGAGGCCCTCGCTTCGCGGGTAGCCGTCGCGCCAGTAGAGCGGATTGCGGTCGAGCTCGAGCCGCTTTCCGGGCTCGAAGGATAGGACCCGGAAGGGCCCCGTCCCGACGCAACCGTCTCGCCAGCTTCCTTCGATCTGTCGCGTGCCTTCGGGGACGATCGATGCCGACTGATACGAGAGAAGCGCGGGGAAGAACGAGACCGGCTTCTCGAGGTCGATGAAGAACTCGCTCGGCGACACGATGTGGAATCCCTCGAGCTCGGTCGCGCTCCCTTCCACGAGTCGCTTCGCGCCGCGTACCGGCGTCAGCACCCATCGGCTCTCGCTCTCGGTGCTCTGCAGGAGCCTTTCGAACGAATACCGGACGTCGCGCGAGGTCAGCCGGCGGCCGTCGTGGAAGCGGACTCCGGGGCGCAGCCGGAAGCGGAAACGCATGCCGTTGTTCTCGGCGACCACCTCCGAGGCGAGCCACGGAACGACGCGCGCCCCCTCGATTTCCTTCGTCAGGCTCTCGAAGATGGCGGGGAGGACCTCTCCCTGCTCGACGGTCCAAGCGGGCGCGGGATCGAGGGTCGAGACGACGCCGGGGACCGGAATGTGCAGCATTCCTCCGCCGGCGTGCCGGCCGGTCGCGGGCGCCGCCTCCGCCTGCGCCTTGCCAACCTCGGTGTAGTTGACGAACGGCGCGGTGCTCCGCAGTTGCAGGCCGCGGAGGGTCGGCGCCGCGATCCGATAGTCCACGTCGTGGAACAGCGGGATCAGGAAGCCGGAGTCGAGCAGCTGATGCTCGAAGCGGCGATAGAGCTCCGCGCGCGCTTCCGGGCGGCTCTCCCGCCGCGCCTCTTCGAGGATTCGATCGGTGTCGGGGGAGGAGAAGTACCGGCGCAGCAGTCCCTTCTCCGAGTGAAAGAGGCTGAACGAAAAGTTGTCGGGGTCGTCGTAGTCGGCGATCCACCGCCCGACGATCAGGTCGACGTCGGCGGTCTCGTTCCATGCGTCGAGATACTCCGGCATCGTCCGCTTGCCGGGGGACACCTCCACTCCGAGCTCGGCCCAGCTGCCGAAGAGCTCCGCGGTGAGAGCGCCGTACTGTTCCCGCAGGATCGGATGGACGGCCGCCTGGAGGCGGACCGGAAGGTCGAGTCCGGAGGACCGGATCATCTCCGAGGCCTTCTCGTGCGAGATGTGCGGTTGCCGGCGCCCGGGATCGTGCCCGAGGACTCCGGGCGGCAGCATCCCCGTCGCGGGCAGCGCGAAGCGGCCGAGGGAGCCCCACACGAAGTCCCGGACGCGAACGGCCTTGGCGAGCGCCTCCCGCAGCGTCGCGTTCGATCCCGAGGGACTCGAAGAGTTGAAGAGAACGAAGTACGTGTTCTTCTTCGGGTGCTCGACAAGACCCGTCCGGAACCGCGGCTCGCGGAGAAGCGCCTCGCGATCCTGCGGCAGCAGATCGCGCGCGAGGTCGACTCCTCCGGAGCGGAGCTCGGCCGCGATCGTCGAGGCGGAGAGCGAGGGCCGGAACTCGATCCGATCGAGATTCGGAGCATCCTTGCGATACCGCTCGTTGCGTTCGAGAACGACCCGGTCCGCCTGGTGGAGCGTCAGACGGAAGGGCCCGGTTCCGAGCACGGCTCCGGCGCTTCCGTCCTCGGCGGTGGCGGGCAGGGTGATGGACGTCCTCCCGTCCGTCAGGAGCGCCGGGTAGAACGGCAGAGGCTCGACGAGTCGGATCACGATCTCGTCGCCCTCTGCCGAGATGCCCGCGACTTCCGGCGCGCCGCCGTCGAGATACTCCGGCACCCCCGAGATCGCCGCGAACGCGGGCGGCATGAGGTTGCGGGACAGCCGGATCGAGCGCTCGAGCGAAGACTTCGCGGCCGAAGCGGTCAGCGGTGATCCGTTTGAAAACTCGATGCCGCGCCGGAGGCGCAGCCGAACGGTCTTCCCGTGGTCCTCGAGCGCCCAGCGCTCGGCGAGCGCCGGCACGAGGTTTCCCTGCGGGTCGGTCGTCACGAGCGTCTCGACGACGTTCGCGACGACCTCGCTCTCTTCCGTCGTCTGGTAGGTGCTCGGCTCCAGGTCGGCGATGGGGTTGGCCATCGCGACAACGAGCGTCCCGCCCCGCGGAACGGCCTCCTCCTCCGGCGCCTTCTCGGTCGACGCGATGCGCTCGATCTCCGCGAGATAACCGGCGGCCTTGGGGTACTCGCCGCGCAGGTTCGCGACCGTGGCCGCGATCGAAAGCAGCTTCGTCAACGGCTCCGTCTTGTCGAGGGAGCGGGCCGGTTCGAGACCGCGCTCGACCCAGCGGGAGGCCTCGTCCATCATGCGCGACTGCCACGCGGTCTCGCCCGCGAAGAGGATGGCGGCGACGACGCTGTCCGGCCGTCCCCCTCGCTCGAAGGTCCGGACCGCGCCTTCGACCTCCCGCAAAGCCGTGTCGACAGCGCCGGACATCCGGTGAGCGTGCGCGAGGACCATCCGGGCTTCCCCTTCGAGAGCACGGTCGCCGGACCACTCGCCGTCCTGGAGATATTCGAGGGCGGTCTTCGCGGACCGGACGGCGTCATCGGGGCTGAACGCCTCGAGGGACTTCTGCGCGAGCTTCAAGCCGTACTCGACCGTCTTCTCGGGGACGTCAGCCTGCGAGAAGTGATGTACGAGGTCCGGATAGATGCGGTCGAGCCGGCCCGCGAATCGCGCCTCGATCAGGTCCGCGTATCGCCGGTGGAGCGAGCGCCGCCGACGCCTCGAGAGGGCGCTGTAGAGCACGTCCCGCACGATCCCGCTCGAGAAGGCGAGCCGATCGCCGCGCGACTCGCGCTCCTCCTCGAGGATTCCCTCGCGGATGAGTCGCTCCGCGGACTCGTCCACGTTGCGCGCGCCTTCCGCGAGCGTCTCGAGGTCGCGGAACTCGAAGCTCCTGCCGAGAACCGACGCGACCGAGAGGAGCTCGCGCAGCTCCTCGGGCAGGTGCTCGACGCGTTTCTCCACGGCCTGCTGGATCGTGGCGGGCAGCGCATCGGTGGAGATGCCGGCCGCCTTGGAGAAGGTCCACGCGCCGGAGGGATCCTTCGCGATCCCGCCCGAGTCGAGGAGCGACCGGAGCAGCTCCTTCGTGAAGAAAGGGTTGCCCTCCGTCGCGTCCCGGACGCGTTCCGCGAGGCCATCCGCGAGACTGGAGGCGCCCACGACCGACTCGACGAGCGCGCGGTGCTCGGACGGAGAGAACGGACCGAGCGTGATCGAGGCGAAGCGCGGGTCGTCGGCGAAGCTCTCGAGCATCCGCGTGAGCGGGTGCCGCTTGTCGGTCTCCGTGTGCCGGTAGCTTCCGACGATCAAGGTCGGAGTCGGTCCGAGGCGCCGCACGATGTACTGCAGCGCCTCGAGCGAGACCTCCGCTCCGTGAAGGTTTTCGAGGATGAGCACGAGCGGCTTCCCGCCGGCGAGACGGACGAGCGTCCGCGCGATGAGCTCGTAGACCTGGATCCGGTCCTCGGCCTTCTTCTCGGCGCCCGTCGGCACGATGCGCGAATCGGCGCTGACGGCCGAGCGCAGCTCGGAGATCTCGGTCAGCTGGGGAAAGAGCGAAAGAAGGTCGGGGGCGAGGTCGGAGAAGTCGGGACGCTCGGCCGCCGAGCTACCCGTTTCCTTGTTGCGGAAGTAGTCCTGCACGAGCTCGCAGAAGCCCTGGTAGGAGAAAGAGCGGTCGAGCTCGACGAACCGCCCGTAGAGCGCGCGGATCTTGCGCATCGTCGCGAGCTTCTTCAGCTCCTCGAGAAGACGCGTCTTTCCGATCCCGGGCTCGCCCGCCACGGCGACGAACTGGCAGTCGCCGGAGATCGCGGCGTTCAGGCGGTGCTGCAGCTCGGCAAACTCCTTCTCCCGCCCGATGAACGCCGACGGTGCGGGCCGCGCGAGCACGCGGCTCGTCGTGTTGACCAGCGACATCGAATACTCGTCGCTCGCGAGACCCGCCCGGCTCCGGCGGAGCGCCTCGACGAGCTCGACGGCGCGTTGCGGCCGCCGGTTCGGATCCTTCTCGAGGCACTGCATGACGATCGCCTGCAGCCCCTCGCGAATGTCTGCGCCGAGGGCGCGGGGCGGCTGCGGGATCTCGTGCACGATCCGGTAGAGAACGGCCTGAGACTCGCCCGAGAACGGCGGCTCGCCCGCCAGGCATTCGTAGAGAACCGTCCCGAGCGAATAGATGTCGGACCGTCCGTCGAACGCGTGGGCCGTGACCTGCTCCGGTGACAGGTAGGTGACCGTGCCGACGAGGGTCCCCGTCTTCGTCAACCGGTTGTCGGAGGACGCGTGGGCGAGCCCGAAGTCCATCACCCGGACCCGGACGTTTCCGCCCTCCTCACGGGTGACCATGATGTTCTCGGGCTTGATGTCGCGGTGAACGACGCCGCGGGAGTGGCTGTACTCGAGCGCCTCGGCGGTCTGGATCGCGATGTCGAGCACTTCTCCCAGGCGCAGCGAGCCGTCCCAGAGCATGTGTCGAAGACTCGTGCCCACGACGAGCGGCATCACGAAGAAGTAGGACCCTTCGTGGCGACCGACGTCGTGGATCGGAACGATGCCGGGGTGATCCATCTGCGCGACGATCTGCGCCTCGCGCTGGAACCGCTCCTCGGTGTCCGCCGAGAGCTCGCTGGAAGCGACGAGCTTCACCGCGACGTCGCGGTTCAGGCGCGGGTCGCGCGCCCGGTAGACGACACCCATCCCGCCGCGGCCGATTTCCGCCACGACCTCGTAGCGGTCTGCCAGTTTCGTGTTGATCATCGCGCCCAAAGCGCTCGGCCGTCCCGGCTCAACCCGTACTTTTCATGAACAGCTCCGGATCGGGTCTCGTTTTGCAGGCCGCAGAAGATATCAGCTTTGGGTAGCGGCTCCCGACCGGGATAGAGTGCCGCGCACTGAAACCGCCGCTGGAAAAACTACTGCGTCTCCGGGTCGGTCCCCGCCGACCCGCGGCTTTCGAGTCTCCACTCGACCGCCTCACTCCGACCTATCCGAAACAGGCCAGGCCCTACAGGAGGTTTACCGTATGAGATCTCCCTTTCGACGTGCCGCAATCACCGCGGTCCTGTTGCTGTCGGCGGTCGCCTGGAGCGCGAACGCGATTGCGCAGACGCCCGCCGCTCCCGAGCCGACGAAGCCGCCCGCCGAATCGCCCACCGAGTTCTGCTGGAGCGAGACGTGGGGCCGGGGCCTCGGGACCATTCCGCTCTCCTGCAGCTCGGACCAGGAGCTGAACGGCTTGCTCTGCTATCCGAAGTGCCAGGACGGCTATACGTCGAACCGGGTGGCCGGATGCATCCAGAATTGTCCGCAGGGTTCGAGCGACGACGGACTCTTCTGCGGCTGGGCCTCCTACAAGGCGGCCGAGTACCCGGATTGGGACAAGGCGAAGTGCGAGAGTAAGCACGGCAGCTGCTGGCGCAGCGGCCTGCTCTGGGTGGAAAGCTGCAAGCCGGGTTACAAGCACGTCATCGGATTCTGCGAAGTCGCGAGCCTCGACTGCGGCCAGCTCGGGCTGGCCGGCAATCGGATCGCGAACAGCTGCGCAAAGAAGACGTACGGTCGGGCGCCCGCTTCGCCCGGCTGCGGGGATAAGGAATTGGACGCCGGCCTCTGCTACGACTACTGCGGCAAAGGGTCGGGCGGCGCGGGCGCGACGGATGGCGTCGGGCCGGTGTGCTGGGCGGGCGGGCCTCCCGGCTGGGTTCAGTGCGGGATGGGCTATGCGAAGGACAAGGCGGCGTGCGATCGGAACATCACCGACCAGGTGCTCACGGTCGTCGATGCCACGCTCACGACAGCGGTCCTCATCGGCTCCGCGGGTGCGTCGGCGGCCACGAAGGCGGGGACGTCGGTCTGGAGCAAGGCCGCCTGGCAGGGCGTGAAGAAGATCGGAAAAAAAGCGGTGAAAGACGCGTTGAAGGAGGCTGTCCTTTCGAACGTCGCCACCGGAGCCGCCGATATCGCGATGGACAGCGCCAGCAGCGCTGTCGATTACCTCTGGGAGATCGGGGAGCTCGAGGAATCCAACATGACGAAGGTCGAGAAGGATCACGCGATCGCTCAGATGGCGTTGAACGCGGTGAGCTGGCTCGATCCGACGGGCTTTTCGGGCGTTGTGGCTGCCTACACGAAGCCGATCTGCAAGGACATCGCGGCAAACAATCCTCCGAAGAAGGAGCCGAGCGGCGCGCTCTACCAGCTGGCTCAGGCTCCGCAGTCGATCGAAATGCCGCTCACGCGGCAGAGAAGTCAGGCAAGTGCGGAGTACAACGGCCTGACCGCCCAGATCAATCAGTTGGAAGCGGCGTACAACGCCGTACCGGCAGCACAGAAGCCGGCACTTCAGGCCGCACTGAACCCGCTCCGAATCCGCCAGACCGCGGCAAAGGCGGACCTCGATCGGGTATCCGCGGCGTATCAGAAGTTCCAGACGATCAAGCCGAAGCTGGGGCAGCCACCGGCTGTACGTCCGGCTGCGCGTCCGGTCGTCACGCCAACCCGCCCGCGGCCGAGAAGAGCGATCATCGACTAAAGGTCTGCTCCACCGCACTGCTTTGATCTCCGGGATCCTCGCGGTCGCGCTCCTGGTCTCCGCCGGGAGCGCGGCCGCTCCTAACCCCTTTGAGCTGATCTTTGCGGGCGGGCGCGTCGTCGACGGGACCGGCGCGCCCTGGTTCCGCGCGGACGTCGGAATCCGCGGGGATCGGATCGTCGCGATCGGAGATCTTTCGGGCGCCACTGCAAAGCGGCGCATCGACGCTACCGGGCTCGTGGTCGCGCCCGGCTTCATCGACATGCTCGGCCAGTCCGAATACTCCGTGCTCGTCGACAACCGCGCGGCGAGCAAGATCACGCAGGGGATCACGACGGAGCTGACCGGAGAGGGCCGCGCGATCGCGCCGACGAACGCCCGGATGATCGCCGACGGGAAGGACACCTGGGCGCGCTACGGCGTGACGCCCGACTGGACGACGCTCGCCGGCTACTGGAAGGCGTTCGAGCGCGCGAAACCGACGATCAACCTCGGAACCTTCGTCGGCGCCGGAGGCGTGCGGGACCTCGTCATCGGGAAGGACGACCGCCCGGCGACTCCCGCGGAGCTCGCGGCGATGGAGGCGGCTGTCGCGGAGGCGATGGAGGAGGGCGCCTTCGGGCTCTCCACGTCGCTCGTGTACGTCCCCGACCGGTTCGCGTCAACGGAGGAGATCATCGCGCTCGCGAAGGTCGCGGCCCGCTACGGCGGGAGCTACATCACGCACCAGCGCGAGGAGGGCAACGGGATCGATGGAAGCCTGGACGAAGTGTTCCGGATCGCGCGGGAGGCGAACGTTCCGACGCAGATCCATCACCTGAAGACCGCGGGCAAGCGCAACTGGGGGAGGATGGCGGCGGTCCTGCGGCGGATCGAGGCGGCCCGCGCCGAGGGGCTCGACGTCTCCGCGAACGCGTACCCGTGGGCGGCCAGCTCGAACGCGCTCGACGCGGCGCTGCCGCTCTGGGTCCGCGAGGGCGGGAGAGAAAAGCTCGTCGCGCGGCTGCAGGATCCGGCGACCCGCGCCCGGGCGCGCGCGGACTTCCCCAAGGAGAACCCGGACTGGAACGACGAGCCGGGGTCCCGCATCCTGATCACCCGCGTGCTCAATCCCGCCTTCAAGAAGTACGAAGGCAAGACGATCGCCGAGATCGCCCGCGCGGAGAGGAAGGACCCGCTCGACAGTCTCATCGACCTCGTGATCGCGGACCGCGCCAACACGGGGCGCGTCACTTTCTCGATGAGCGAGGACGACGTACGCACCGCTGTCGCCCACCCTCTCGTCTCGATGTGCACCGACTCGGGCGCGAAGGCGGAGGACGGCATCTACTCGGAGGAGAAGTCCCACCCGCGCGCGTGGGGATCGGCGCCGCGAATCCTCGGCCGGTACGTGCGCGACGAGAAGCTCCTCACCCTCGAGGAAGCGGTGCGGAAGATGACGTCGCTGCCGGCTTCGCGGATGGGGCTCGCGGACCGCGGGGTCCTCCGCCCCGGCATGGCCGCGGACGTCGTCCTTTTCGATCCCGCGACGGTCGCGCGATCGGTCGACGTACGCCGACCCGCTGCACTACAGCGCGGGAATTCCGTTCGTGATGGTCAACGGCGAGCTCGTCGTCGACGGCGGACGAATCACGTCGGCGCGTCCGGGCCGCGCGCTGAAGGGGCCGGGATACCGCAACCGGGAGCGATGAAGTCGAGGGACATTACGAGCTCGGTCGAGTCGTAATCGCGGAACTCCAGCCTCGCCGGTGCAGCGATCGAGCGAGTGACACAGTTCGTCAGGGTCTGACGTCGACGGCGTCCATTTCCAGCATCGGTGTACAGTCATGAAGTTCGGCGCAGGGTGTTCCTGTCGGTATCGAACTTGCTGGAGTGTCCCTCATGAAAACGAAATCGCGGGTATTCGCCATCGGTGTGTTCGCATTCGCTCAGCTGTTGTACGCCGGGTTCCCTTCGGAGGCGATGGCCGCGCGCAAGCCGACGAAAACCCGAACTCCGACTCGCACCGCGACTCCCACTCGCACGCCGACCGCCTCGGTGCCCGCAACCGCGACGCCGACCGCCGCCGTACCCGCGACCGCGACGCCGACGCGGACCCCCACCCCCGCTGTGCCGACAGCGACAGCGACGCGCACCCCGACCCGCACCCCCACGATCGCGCCGACAGCGACTCCGACACCGGGGACCGCGACATGCACGATCTTCCCTCCCGACAACCCGTGGAACACGGACATCTCCGCCTATCCCGTGCACCCGAATTCCTCGACGTACGTGAACTTCATCGGCGCGACGCGATTCCTCCATCCGGACTTCGGCACTTTCTGGGACGGCGGCCCGATCGGAATCCCGTACGTCGTCGTTCCCGCGAATCAGCCGCGGAAGACCGTCGCGTTCCTCTACGACGACGAGAGCGACCCGGGTCCGTATCCCATCCCCGACAACCCGCCGATCGAGGGCGGTCCGGATGCGACCGGCGACCGGCACATCCTCATGCTCGGGCTCGAGCGCTGTGAGCTCCACGAGCTCTTCTACGCTTGGCCTCCCGGCTCGAGCGAGAACCCGTACACCGACCGGTGGTACGCGGGCTCGGGCGCGTACTTCGACCTGCGCAGCAACGCCCTCCGTCCGGACGGCTGGACGTCGGCCGACGCGGCGGGGCTTCCGATCTTCCCCGGCCTCGTGCGCTACGACGAGGTCGTCGAGCAGGGCGTCATCAACCATGCTCTCCGCTTCACGGTTCCCGCGACGCAGCGCGGTTACATCCACCCGGCGACGCACTTTGCTTCTTCGAGCACCGACCCGGCCCGTCCCCCGATGGGCCTCCGGATGCGGATGAAGGCGTCTTACAGCTGCGCGGCCTACACCTCGGAGGTGCAGGTCATCTGCGCGGCACTGAAGAAGTACGGCATGTTCCTGGCGGACAACGGCTCGGCCTGGTTCGTGAGCGGGGCCCACGATCCCCGCTGGAACGACTCCCGCCTGGGCGACCTGAAGCGAATCCCGGGAAGCGCGTTCGAGGCCGTCTACACGGGCGAAATCCAGCACTGATCGCGGGTAGGCCGGCCGAAAAAAAGGGGACAGATCTATTTATCTGTCCAACTGTAGAAAAAGTTTCCGGAAAGTGTCAGGTGGAGACCTGACCCCTTGCTCTACCCGCCCTTGCCCTCGCGTCGCCATCTCGTTAACCTCCGTCCAAAAGGACGGAGGTCTTATTCATGGCACTGCGAATCAACAGCGAGGTTCCGAACTTCACGGCCGACACGACGCAGGGGAAGGTCGACTTCCACGAGTGGATCGGCAACGGGTGGGCGATCCTGTTCTCTCATCCGAAGAACTTCACGCCGGTCTGCACGACCGAGCTCGGCTACATGGCCGGACTCGCGCCGGAGTTCGAGAAGAGAAACACCAAAGTCATCGGCCTCTCCGTGGACCAGGTCGCCGACCACGAGAAGTGGTCGAAGGACATCGAGGAGACGCAGGGACACGCCGTCAACTACCCGCTGATCGGCGACCCCGAGCTCAAGATCGCGAAGGCGTTCGACATGCTTCCGGAGGAAGCCGGGACGACGTCGCAGGGACGGACGGCGATGGACAACGCCACCGTGCGCTCGGTCTTCGTCATCGGACCGGACAAGAAGGTGAAGGCGATGCTCACCTATCCGATGTCGACGGGGCGCAACTTCGACGAGGTGCTGCGGCTGCTCGACTCCTGCCAGCTCACGGCGAAGCACAAGGTCGCGACGCCGGCGAACTGGAAGCAGGGCGACGACGTCATCATCGTGCCGGCCGTCTCGGACGCCGAGGCGAAGGAGAAGTACCCGACCGGCTGGAAGTCGCCGAAGCCGTACATCCGGATCATTCCGCAGCCGCGGTAAGGGCGACCGCCCGTGAGAGGCGGGCGACGGGCTTCTAGGGCGCCGTCACCAACGGCAGCTCGATGAAGCTCGCCTGTCCGGGCGCGTGGTATACGCGCTGCACGGCCTTGACGTAGTCCTCCGGCTTCGCCCAGAAGATGTTCGGCACGAACTTCTGCGGGTTCCGGTCGTAGAGCGGGAACCAGCTCGATTGGACCTGCACCATGATGCGGTGCCCCGGCAGGAATACGTGGTTCGCCGTCGGTAGACCGAAGCGATACGACAGCGGCTGATCGGACGCGAGGGCCTTCGGCGTCTCGCGGCTCTCGCGATAACGCCCGCGGAAGATCTCGCCGGACACCATGAGCTGATACCCGCCCATTTCCCGCTGGCCCGCCACCTCGTCCGGGTAGACGTCGATCAACTTGACGACCCAGTCCGAGTCCGTTCCGCTCGTCGACGCGACGAGGTTCGCGATCGGCTCGCCGCTGATCTTGACGGGCGACGTCAAGACATCCGATACGAAGACCGCCACGTCGGGACGGCCGGACGCTTCGCGCTGGTCCGACACGAGCCACTGCTGCCATGTCTTGCCGCTGTCGTAGCCCGAGGGGAACGCGGGCCGGGAAATGTACGGGACGGGCTTCGCCGGATCGGAGACGTACTCCTGGAACGGTGCACCGCCTGCCGCGGGCGCTGCAAAACCGACCTTGCCGCCCGCCGCGAGATAGAGCGGCGTCGGTTTACCGGGGGGCCACGCGTTCAGGCGCCGCCAGGTGTTCGTCCCCGTCTCGAAGGCGACGACGGGAGCGACGTCGGCTTTCGGCGCGCCGTCCTTCAGGTGCTGGTCGAGAAACGGGCGGAGGACCTCCCGCCGAAATGTCAGCGCGGTGTCCGAGTCGAAGCGAATCTTCCCGAGCGAGCTGCCGTCCCAGATTGCCTGTCCGTGGTTCCACGGGCCGATGACGAGGAACACCTTGTCGTTGCCGGTGTCCTTCGGCTCGATCGCCTTGTAAACGGCGGGCGCGCCGTAGCTGTCTTCCTGGTCCCACAGGCTGTGGACGAGCATCACCGGAACTTTCAGCGGCTGGGCCGCGAGGATCTTGTCGACGGCCTGATCGCGCCAGTAGGCGTCGTAGGACGGATGAGCGAGGAGCTGCCGCCAGAAGCCGAGCTGCTCCATCCCGCGCCGACGGCCGAGCTCCCCGGCCGACCCAGCCTGGAGGAACATGTCGTACTCGTCGAAGTGGCTGTTCCACCAGAGCTTCTCGTTCTTGCGCGTCCCCTGCTGGTTATAGACGAACGCCATCATCTGCTGCCGGAACGCGCCGTGGTGGAACCAGTCGTCGCCGATCCAGCCGTCCACCATCGGGTTCATGGGCACCGAGACCTTGAGGGCGGGGTGCGGGTTGACGAGCGCCATCAGCGGGAGGAACCCGTTGTAGGAGATGCCGAGGATGCCGATCCTGCCGTTGCTCTCCTTGACGTTCTTCACGAGCCAGTCGATCGTGTCGTACGTGTCGGTCGAGTGATCCACGGGTGTGGGGTTCTGGGGGCCGGAGAGCGGCCGGTTCATCACGTAGTCCCCCTCGGACCCGTACTTGCCGCGCACGTCCTGGACGACGCGGATGTATCCGCCTTCGACGACGACGTCGGTCGCGTTGTCGTAGCCGTGGAGGCTCGCGCCGAGGTGCGCGCTGTGGGTGTGGCTGGTGAGGGCCGTGGCGTCGTACGGCGTCCGGGTGAAGAGGATCGGCGCGCCCTTCGCGCCCCTCGGCACGAGGATGACGGTGTGGAGCTTCACGCCGTCGCGCATCGGGATCATGACCTCACGGCGAACGTGGTCGAAGCTCTCGGTAACCGGTTTGAAGTCCGCCGGAGTTTCGCTCGGCAGCGCCGGATACTTCGGACGGGCGGTCGTCTGGGCGAACGACGGATCGGCGATCACGAACGCGCCGACGAGCGTCGCGAGCAGGAGTTTCATCACTGTTCCTCCAAAAGGTGGAGAGGACGATATACCGCCGCGCCCTCCACCCGGATTGTTCTCTCCCGGGCAAAGACGACTCGGAAAGGGGACACCCGCGCGCGCGGCATCCCGCAAAAGGCCTTTGTTTTCCGCATGCGCCCCGTGGCACTGGCGTTGCGATGTCTGGATATCGTCCGCCGACCGAAAAACGGCGGGGAGGTATAGAAATGTCGAAAGTATTTCGCATCGCGATCGGGTCGGGAATTCTGGTGGCGGGTCTCGCCGTCGCGGGTGCTTCGACCGCCAACGCCCAGGTTCGGATTCGGGGAGATCTTTCCGCTGCCACACGGAAGAATCTCCGTGGACGTCGGCCACGGGTTCCCCGTCGGGGGATACGCCCCGTACGGCTACGACGTGTACGAGGATCCGTATTACGGCGGCTACGGCTTCGCGTACGAGGACCAGTGGTTTCCCTGCGAGCGGCGCGGGAGCCGGTGGGTGATCATCGCGTCGCCCGTCGTGTACGTGCACCGCGAATATCGGACCAATCGGTATTACCGGAACGATCGCCATTACTCGCGGGATCGGTACTCGCGTGACCGGTACGACCGCTACGACCGACGCGACGACCGCCGGTACAGCCGGCGGGACGATCGCCGTGGCGACCGCCGGTACGACAGGGACCGCTCTCGCCGGCAGAGCCGCCGCGGAAGTTGGTAACGGCGCGAAGCCCAGTCCCGAAAGGCTCCAGGCCGCCCCGCGAGGGGCGGTCTTTTTATTTCCGAAACGCGGCGGCCAATTCGGGGCGTCATAGACTTCGACTCTCGCTCGAAAGGAAGTGCTCTATGCGCCATTGCCGCGTTCTGGCAGCCCTTCTCCTGCTTCCCGGTTGCCTAGGCGTCGCCTTTGCTGAAGACGAGATCCGCCCGAACGAGAACCTCGTCGCCGAGGGCATCCCGAGCCTCCCCGTCACGATCGCGGAGACGGTCGGTCCCTACACCGAGTTTCGCTCCGCCTCGTTCACGAGCTGGCATCCCGTGAATCGGGAGATGCTCATCTCCACCCGCTTTGCCGACACGGCCCAGGTGCACCGCGTGAAGTCGCCCGGGGGGGACCGGACGCAGCTCACGTTCTTTCCGGACCGGGTGGCGGGCGCCGCCTACGGCCCGAAGAACTCCGATTTCTTCGTCTTCTCCAAGGACAAGGGGGGCGACGAGTTCCGACAGCTCTACCGGTATGACGTCGCGACTGGAGCGATCACGCTCCTGACCGACGGCGGCCGCTCCCAGAACGGGGGCGGTGCGTGGTCGACGTCCGGAGAACGGATCGCCTACGGCTCGACCCGCCGCAACGGCAAGGACCGCGACCTCTACGTAATGGACCCGCGGGATCCCAAGTCCGACCGAATGCTCGCGCAGGTCGAAGGAGGCGGGTGGGGTGCGATCGACTGGTCGCCCGACGACCGCACGATCCTCGTCGGCGAGGGGATCTCGGTGAACGAGAGCTACCTCTGGCTCCTCGACGCGGCGACCGGCGAGCGGAAACTCCTGACGCCCAAGGGTGGCGACAAGGTCTCGTACGGCGGCGCCGAGTTCGCGAAGGACGGCAAGGCGATCTACGTCACGACCGACCGCGGTTCCGAGTTCCAGCGGCTCGTCCGGCTCGACCTCGCCAGCGGCGAGCACAAGGTCCTCTCGGGGCACATCAACTGGGACGTCGCCGACTTCGACGTCTCGCCCGACGGGCGAACGATCGCCTTCGTAACGAACGAGGACGGCGCGGGCGTCCTGCGCCTTCTCGACACCGCGACCGGAAAGGAGAGACCGGCGCCCCGGCTCGGGCTTGGCCTCGGAAAGCTCGGCGGGCTGCAATGGCACGAGAAGAGCGACATCCTCGCGTTCACCTACGAATCCGCGCGCTCGCCGTCTGACGTCTACACCCTGGACCCCGCGTCGGGAAAAGTCGAGCGGTGGACGGAAAGCGAGACGGGGGGCCTGAACGCCGCGGTGTTCTCGGAGCCCGAGCTGATCCGGTGGAAGAGCTTCGACGGAAAGATGATCTCCGGGTTCCTCTACGAGCCGCCGGAGCGCTTCACCGGCAAGCGTCCCGTCGTCATCAACATCCACGGCGGACCGGAGGGGCAATTCCAGCCCGGCTTCCTCGGGCGGAGCAACTACTACCTGAACGAGCTCGGCATCGCGTTCATCTACCCGAACGTGCGCGGCTCATCCGGATTCGGGAAAACGTTCCTGACTCTCGACAACGGCATGAAGCGCGAAGACTCGGTCAAGGACATCGGAGCGCTCCTCGACTGGATCAAGACACGACCGGAGCTCGACGCGGACCGGGTGATGGTGACGGGCGGCAGCTACGGCGGCTACATGACTCTCGCCGTCGCGACCCACTACAACGACCGGATCCGTGCGTCGCTCGACGTGGTCGGCGTCTCGAACTTCGTCACGTTCCTCGAGAAGACCGAAGCCTACCGGCGCGACCTGCGCCGCGTGGAGTACGGCGACGAGCGCGATCCGAAGATGCGGGAGTTCCTGCTGAAGATCGCGCCCGTGAACAACGCGCACAAGATCAGCAAGCCGCTCTTCGTCGTCCAGGGCAAGAATGATCCCCGCGTCCCATTGAACGAGTCGGAGCAGATGGTCGCGACAGTCCGCAAGAACGGATCGCCCGTCTGGTACCTGATGGCGAAGGACGAGGGCCACGGCTTCGCGAAGAGGAAGAACCAGGACTACCAGTTCTACGCGACAGTGAAGTTCATGCAGGAGCACCTGCTGAACTAGTCGGAGGGGTGCCCCGCGGAGTCGCGACCGAGAAGCGCGCGGACAAATCCCGGAAAATCGCGGGAGTGAGCGAGCGGCGGCAGCTCCGCGCCGCGTTGGGGCCCGAGCAGCGTCGCCCATCCGCGGGAGCGATGCTCGCCGCAGCGTCCGTTGTCGGGGCGGCCCGAAAAGGCGCCGAGGGTGCCGGAGCGAACCTGCGTGGCCTGGGGAAGGTCCTGCCATCGGACCACGAGGTCGGGTAGCAGGTGCGAGCGGGCGCCCGGAAAGACGTCGCCGATCGAAAGGACGTCGCGGACGATCGACTGTCCCGATCCTTCCGTCCTCAGGGACAGGAAGGCCCGCTGGACGGCGTCGAGATAGTTTCGTTGCCGGTCGCTTCCCGGCTCGAGCGTTCCCGCCGCCTCCCGGCCGGCGAGGTTGAACCGGAGGTAGCCGTGGAGGTCCGGACGGAGCGCGTAGCCCGGCGCCTTTTTCCAGTCCATGCCGCTTGTGACGTCGCGATTCGATACCCAGTCCAGCAGCCGGATCGGCGCGGCCCGTCCGATCGCATGCTGCAGCGGACCGGGCACGGCCGCGCGAAGCAGGGGAATGAGACCACCCCGTCCGCCGCCGCCGACCTGGTCGGCCCCGCCGCCGCTCTCGAAGGCCGCGTTGACGCGATCCATCACGGGCCGAACGAAGTGCCCCTGCGAACGGTTGCGTTCCATCCCGTGGAGAGAGAACACGATGACAGTGGTGGCCGCCTCGTCGACGCCGTCGAGGACGTGACCGACTTCGGCATCCACAGCGCGGTACACCTCGAGCAGGCCGCCGCTCGGTCCCGCGAACGCTTCGTAGCCCGGCGCCGGAAACAACTGATGCCCGCCCCGGTGGGTTTCGCCGAACACCACGAGGAAGAGGCTCCAGTCGATCTGTTCCATGAGCCACCGGGCGATCCGTCCCTTCGAGCGGGCGCCCCGCGCGAGGCGACCCGGAATGGTCTCCGTGTGCCGTCTCGAACGGGGAACGGGCGTGTCGTGACCCATCGGATGCTTGCCGAAGCGCCGGCGGAGCTCCCGGCCGAGCTCCGGCCGGTTGCTGGAAAAGGGACCGAGGTGCTCGTGCGTGCCCCAGCTCACGACTTCGATCCCGCGCCGAAGGCGGCTCGGGAAGGTGAACGGCACGTCGAACGCGACAATGGTCTCGCCCTGACGCTCGAGCTCGCACCAGAACGGCTCGCAGTAGAGCCAGTCCTCGGCGACCCGGCGGGTGCGCATCGCCGCCGGATCCCACTGGATCGGGTGATAGACGCCGTGATCTCCGGGCATCGTGCCGGTGTAGAACGTCGGCCAGACCGAGCCCGTGAGGACGTCCGCCGTCGAGTCGAGGTCGAATCGCGTGCCCGCCCCGAGAACGCGGCGAAGGTTGGGCAGCGCGTCCGCCGCGGCCTCGACGAACTCGATGTCGGCGGCGTCGACGCCGATCATCAGGACCCTGGGCGGGCGCGGCACCCGGGAAGAGTAACGGTATTCGCAAGATAATCCCGCCCGTGACCATGGGGTCGGGCAGCGGGCACCGGACCGGTTCGCCGGCGGGCCGAATCACCGGACGGCGGCTGCGGTCCGCCTTCGCCTCCTGGCGCGCCTCGATCCGCGGCAGCGACATCCTCGTCGCCAGCGTGTTCGCCGCTCTTTCGCTCGGCCTTGGCGCGTACCTGCTCGCGCGGTCCCAGGCGGCCACGCACCTCGCCTTCACGGAGCGTGCGCAGCGCCTGCAGGCGGCGCTGGCGGAGCGGCTTTTTCTGCCCCAGGAGAACCTGACCACTCTCACGGGGTTTCTCGAGGCCGCGGGCGAGATCACCCGCCGGCAGTTCCGCCTGCTGGCGGAGCCGATGCTGAAGCGCCAGCGGCAGGTCTACGCGTTCGAGTGGCTTCCCGTCGTCCGCGAATCCGAGCGCGCCGCCTACGAGGCCGAGGCGCGCGGCGCGGGCCTGACGGACTACCGCTTCTGGGAGATCGCCGACGGGAAACCGAGAGAGGCCGGCCGTCGGGAACTCTACGTCCCGATCCACTACATGGAGCCGCCGAGCGCGTTGGCCCTCGGGTTCGACCTGGCTGCCGATCGGCTCCGCTGGAGCACGGCCGAGAATGCGCGCGACTCCGGAAGGATCGCCGCTTCCCAACCCTTCGGATTGATCGAGGACGCGGGAAGGCCGGACGCCCTGCCTGTCGTCGGGATCTACTCGCCGGTGTACCGGGAAGGCGATCCCGCTTCGCTCGCGGCGCGCCGCAGGGCGCTCACGGGATTCACGATGGCGATCGTGCGCGTCGCGCCCGTTGTCGACAACGCCGCCATGGCCGTCGACACGTCCGGCCTGGGCCTCGTCCTGCGGGACCCCGAGGCGCCGAAGGCGCTTCTTCTCGCGCAGCGACCGAGTGACGCGAGCGAGCTGCCGCAACGAAGTCGCTTTCGCCTCGAGTTCCCGGTCCAGTTCGCAGACCGCCGCTGGACGCTCTCGGTCTTCGCGCTTCCCGGCGCCTTCATTCACCCGAAGCGCGGGCCGATCGCGATCGCCTCGACCGGTGTGCTCGCCGCCCTGCTCGGCCTCGCGTCGGTGACCTCGCTCCGGACGATCTCGAGGCTGCGCCGCCAGGTGGAGAAAGTCGGGCCGTACCGCCTCGTCGCCCGACTCGGCGGCGGCGCGATGGGCGTCGTCTGGGAGGCGCGCCACGCGCTCCTTCGGCGCCCGACCGCCGTCAAGCTCCTCGCGCCGGGCACCGAGGGGGAGCGCTCGCTCGCGCGCTTCGAGCGGGAAGTCCAGTTGACGGCCGGCCTGACGCATCCGAGCACGATCGCCATCTACGACTACGGACGCACCACCGAGGGCGTCTTCTACTACGCGATGGAGCTCCTGCGCGGGATCAACCTGCTGCAGCTCGTGGAGCTGGACGGACCGCTGCGTCCCGCGCGCGTCGTGCACCTCCTGCGGCAGGCGTGCGGCGCGCTCACGGAGGCCCACTCCGCCGGGCTCATTCACCGCGACATCAAACCGGCGAACCTGATGCTCTGCGTCTACGGCGGAATCCCCGACTTCGTGAAGGTTCTCGACTTCGGGCTCGTCAAGGACGTCGGCGCCGTGGAACGCCTGCCGGAAGGAGAAGTCGGGGGAGAGGAGGGCGACGCCGCGCTCTCGCAGGACGGTTCGCTTCTCGGCACGCCGCTCTACATGGCACCCGAAGGAATGAGCGATCCGTTGCAGATCGACGCGCGTGCGGACATCTTCGCCCTCGGAGCCGTCGGATACTTCCTGCTGACCGGGAAGTCCCCCTTCCCGGGGCGCACGGCGATCGAGGTTTTCCGCATGGAGCGGCAGGGCCCGCCTCCTCCTCTCTCGAAGGCCTCGCTGCATCCCGTGCCCGCACCGCTCGAAGAGGTCATCAATCGCTGCCTCGCGTTTCGCCGCGACGACCGGCCGGCCTCGGCAGAGGCGCTCGACGCGATGCTCGAGACATGCGCCGTATCACCGCCCTGGAAGACCGAGGATGCGCGCGCCTGGTGGCGGGACCGCGGCCCGGCGGCGTTCGAGGCGGTCCGGGCCCAGCGGGTCGAGCGGGATCACGTCCTGAGCCTCGCCTCGGACTCCCACGCCCGGGGCTAATAGAATGGCGGAAAACCAGGAGCGAGGTCGGCTATGTTGACAGTGGACGGCGCCTTCGACCGCATCGGCTCGGCTCTTCAAGACAAGGGATTCACCCTCGGGAAGGACGACAAGGCACCCGACGCTCCCGAAGACCGGCGCACCGTTTTCACCTCGCCCGACATGAAGGTGCGCGTGTGCTGGAACGACAAGGCGCGGCTCCTGACGATCCAGATCGACGCCGAGGGCGACTGGGTCGATTTCGCGAGGCACGGCTTCGGCCCGAAAGGTCTCGAAGACAGCGCTGTCGATGCGCTCGCCCGCAAGGTGGGTAACGAGGTGGGCGAGACGTCGACCGACTCGGACTGAGCGGCGGCCGGGCCGCGCGCCGCCTCGAAGGTTCGAACTGATCGAACCCCGTTACCTGCTCGAAGCCGCGCTCTTCGTTCTCCGACACTTTCTCGTGCTGGTCGTTTTCACGACGACCGCATTCGTCGGCGGCCGCCGGCTGGTACGACGGATCGCTTTCGATTCGGTGGGCGAGAGCTGGCTGATCTCGATCGCGATCGGGGTCGCGGCGCTCGGCCATGCGCTCTTCGTGATGGGCCTCGCCGGACTACTCGAGCCGTTGCCCCTCGCCGTTCTTCTCGCTTGTGTGCATCTGTTCGGTCGATCGGCCTGGCGGGAAGGGTGGCAGGAGGTACGGCGAGTCGGGAGCGCGCTTTCGGGGCCGCGCGCCGCTGTCGTCGCACTCCTGGCGGCGGTGCTTCTCCTCCCTCTTTTCCTGTTCCCGCTCTATCCCCCCGTCTCGTTCGACTCCACGATGTACCACCTTCCCTACGCCAAAGCATTCGCGGCGACCGGCGGGTTGCCGTTTCTCGAGGCGCTCCGGTATCCGGTGTTTCCGCAATTGATGGAGGTCCTGTTCGCGGGCGTGCTGCTCCTTGGGGACGACATCGGAGCTCAGCTGCTCCAGCTTCTCGTGACGTTGTTGACCGCCGGCCTTGTTTTCGTCTGGGGCAGGGAGGCGTTCGGGCGCACGGCGGCCTGGATCGGGGCGGCGGCCTACCTCGGTAATCCCATGGTGGGGTACCTCGCCGGGACCGCGTTCGTGGAGCCCGGTCTCGCCCTTTTCTCGACCGCGGCTCTCTTTGCGATCTGGCGCTGGCGGCAATCCCGGGAGAGCGCCTGGCTGATCCTCGCCGCAGTGTTCGCCTCTTCCGCGGCGGCCACGAAGTACCTCGGCCTCTTGATCGTCGCGGCGATCGGCTTGATCGTGGTCCTGGCGCACGGGCCGCGAGCCCGTTGGCGAGATGCGCTGCAATACACGGCCGCCGGCGCGGCAATCCTGGTTCCCTGGTACGGACGGATCTTCCTGCACACCGGAAGTCCGTTCTTCCCGTACTTTCACTCGCTTTTCGGGTCGAACCCCTGGGAACACCCGCCAAATCCGGCGAAGGAAGAGTCGCCGTTCTCCGTTCTCACTCTTCCCTGGGATCTCGTGTTCCGGCGGGAAATCCTCGATTGGCACCCGCCGCTTTCGCCCGTCTATCTCATCGCGCTGCCGTTGGTTCTCATCGCCGCCTTCCGCGACGCCCGTGTCCGGCGTCTCCTCCTGGTCGCCGGCGCCTACTCCTTCCTCGTGCGCGCGATCTCGTCCGATCCTCGCTACCTTCTGCCGATCCTGCCGCTCGTGAGCGTGACCGTGGCGGCGGGCCTCGCACTTCTGCCGATAACCCGACGCCTGCTCACCGCCGCCGTTCTCCTTCTCTTACTTCCCGGCTGGCTCTACGTCGCCTGGCAGATTCGGCGTCTGGGTTCCCTCCCCGTGACCGCGGAGCAGAAAAACGAGTTCCTGGAGAGACGTCTTCCCGCGTATCCGGCGATCCGTTACCTGAACCGCACTCGCGGGAGCGATTACACGCTCTACGCTTTCCATGCGGAAAACATGGTGTACTTCGCGGACGGCCGATTCCTCGGGGACTGGTTCGGCCCCGCGAGCTTCAAGCGCGTTCTCGACACCGGGGTCCAGCTCGGGGCCGTCCATTCGCGACTTTCCGCTCTCGGGGTCGATCACCTGCTGGTGGTCAAGGGGCGTCCTCCGCCGCTCGCGCTCGACGGTCCGCTGTCCACGCGTTGGTTTCGGAAGGTCTACGAGGACCCGCACGCGCGAGTCTTCGCCCTGACGGCAGTCGGGCCGACCGGGCAGATCCGGGATCCCGGCGTGCGTTGAGGGCTCAGCTCACCAGAGCGAGTTGAAGATCCTGGCGGCCGGCACTCCCGTGACCTTGCACTTCTCCAGCCACTTGACGAGGCCCGGGAAGTCCGGCCAGGACGCGGCTTGCTCGAAGTGATCGACCGAACCGGCGTCCGTCTGATAGATCTCACTCAGGATGAAGACGGTGTTTCCGGTGGGTGCCGAGTTCATGTCGAACGGGTTCGAGAGTTCCGGTGCCTTGGAAACGTTGTAAGTGAGGAGCGCCTTGTCCCCGTCGCGGTGGTGCGTCGCCTTCATCCAGGGGGCGTGGCTCGCAAAGAGACGGTCTCCTTCCATCACCTGATCCGGTGGGGCAATGATCACGAACGTAAGCTGAGTCTTGCCGTTGTAGGCCATCGCGAGTCTCCTCTCTTGTATTTCGCCTTCGAGCGTCGACTGGTTTGAATCGACTATATCGCCGGCAACCCCATGCGAAGTGGCGCTCGCAAGATAGAGTGAGTGAAGCTTCTGAAAGGAGTCTGGTCATGTTGAAGAGATCGAGGCAGACCCTGGCCTTCCCGGTTCTTTTCCTCGCCTCACTTGTTTTTGCCGCGGCAGCCGAGGCCCAGAAAGGCGCGAAAGCATTCGTCGCGTGGCCCGCGGCGGATCTCAAGTGGGAAGCTCTACCCGGCGGCCCTCCCGGCCCGATGATCTCCAGGCTCTGGGGCGACCCGACCAAGGGCGCCTACGGCGCCATGGAGAAGTTCCCGGCCGGTTTCTCCGCGCCGCTCCACACCCATTCGAGCGATCACAAGGTCGTCGTCGTCTCGGGAACGTGGATTCACGGAGAGCCCGGAAAGCCCGACGTGAGGCTCGGACCCGGCTCGTACCTGTTCCAGCCCGCGAACCAGCGGCACTCGACGGCGTGCGACGCCGCGTCGGAGTGCGTCTTCTTCATCGAGAGCAGCAAGAAATTCGATCTCAAGCTGGTCGAGGAGAAGAAGGCGGCGGCGAAGTAGCCGGGAGCTCGTAGCCCGTCCCGGCAGGGACGAAAACCGGAAATCGAGGGACGAGCGGGAGCCCCCAACTCTCCGTTCGATTCGTCGTATGGACACCCCAAGGAGGGACCATGCTTCGACATCGAACACTCGCTCTTCTCTGTACGCTCGTCGCCGCCGGCGTGGCGACAAGCGCCTGCGCCAGGAAGGAGGCTCCTGCCCCCGCCGCGGAGTCCCAGGCAACGCGCCCGGATGCGGGAAAGATCCCCGTCACGACGGCGTCCGCCGAGGCCCGAACCGAATTCCTGAAGGGCAGGGACCTCTCGGAAAAACTTCGGATCACGGATTCCATCGCTCACTACGAGAAGGCCGTTTCGCTCGACCCGAACTTTGCGCTGGCCGAGCTCAACCTGGCCCAATCGTCTCCTTCCGCCAAGGGGTTCTTCGAGCACCTCGGCAAGGCTGTAAGCCTGGCGGACAAGGCCTCGGAGGGAGAAAGGCTCCAGATCCTCGCCGCGGAGGCGGGCGCGAACAACAACCCGGTGAAGCAGAAGGAGTATCTCGATCAGCTACTCACCGCGCATCCGAACGACGAGCGCGCGCACTTCAACATGGGCGGGTACTACTTTGGCCAGCAGGAGTTCCCGCAGGCGATCGAGCACTACAAGAAGGCGACCGAGCTGGCGCCCGATTACTCGACGGCCTTCAACATCCTCGGCTACGCCTATCGGCAGAACGGCGACTTCGAGAGCGCCGAGAAGGCGTTCCAGAAGTACATCGAGCTCATCCCCGGCGATCCCAACCCGTACGACTCGTACGCCGAGCTCCTTCTCAAGATGGGGAGATTCGAGGAGTCGATCGCTCAGTACCGTAAGGCGCTGGCGATCGAGCCGAACTTCCTCGCGTCGCACTTCGGAATCGCCGCGGATCTCATGTACCTGGGGAAACCCGACGAAGCGGCGGCGGAGATCGCGCAAATGACGAAGAAGGCGAGGAACGACGGCGAGCGCCGGACCGCGCTGTTCGCGCAGACGATCGTGCACGTCGACCGCGGCCAGATGTCGAAGGGCCTCGCGGAGGTGGACAAGCAGTACTCGGTGGCGAAAAAGAACGGAGACGCCGCGGCCATGGCCGGCGACCTGAACCTGAAGGGGAACATCCTGCTCGAGATGGGGAAGGCGGACGACGCTCGAGCGGCCTTCGACAGCTCCCTGAAGATGATCGAAGGCTCGGGCCTTTCGGAGGAGATCAAAAACAACAACCGGCGGGTGAGCCACTTCAACCGCGCGCGAGTCGCGCTGGCCAAGAAGGACGTCGCGGGTGCGAAGACCGAGGCGGAGGAGTTCCGGAAGGGAGCCGAGGCGTCGAAGAACCCGGCGCAGGTCCGCCTCGCCCACGAGCTCGACGGCATGATCGCGCTCGCCGAGAAGGACTACGAGAAGGCCGTCACGGAGTTCGTGAAGGGCAACCCGCAGAACCCGCAGAACCTCTTTCGCCTGTGCGAGGCGTACACGGCCAAAGGCGACGCGGCGAACGCGAAGAGCTTCTGCAGGCAGGCGGCCGAGTTCAATTCGCTCCCGCAGCTGAACTACGCGTTCGTCCGAACGAAGGCGAAGGCGGCGGCCGAGAAGGGCTGAGAAACTCGCGGCGGGCGCCGCGGACCGTTGGAAATGGTGCGCCCGCCGCGATTCGAACGCGGGACCTTTAGCTCCGGAGGCTAACGCTCTATCCGGACTGAGCTACGGGCGCGAGAAAGAACGATTGGGGTGAGTGGAGGGATTTGAACCCTCGACATCCAGATCCACAGTCTGGCGCTCTAACCAGCTGAGCTACACCCACCGCGGGATCGGGGAGTCTAAAGCAAACGGGGCCTGGCTGTCATTCCGGGCTCGGTCTGTCGATTTGCTCCTCACCCCGACCCTCTCCCCAAGGGGGAGAGGGAGAAGGCGGTCACTTCTTCGGCTTCGCGGGCTCTGCGCCGGGGTTCTGCGCGACATGGCGGACGTCGATCGACTTCAACGCATAGGACGAGCGAACCCGGTCGCCACGGACGATCAGGCGCACGGGCCCCTCGTTGTCGGGCAGCGGGCCGGCGGCGGTCTCGGCGACCAGGAACGCACGCGGGTCGGATCGGTTCGCGATGAGCTCGCCCATCGAGAACACGGCGGTGTAGCCGTCGCGGGCGGTTACGACGACGATCGCGGACGCGGCTTTGCGCTGGCCGGCCATGGATTTCGTCTCGACGCCGCCTTTCTCGATCACCTCGAGGAGCGGCATCCCGTGGTACACGACCGCATCGGCGTCTGCGAGGTCGATCACGACGTCCATGCGCCCGGGTCCGAGGATCGAGGCGGCGGTGATCGGGCGGCCGGCCAAGCCGGGGACATGAAGTACGGGAGGCGGACCGGCGGCGAACGCCAGGGCGGCGGAGAACAGGGAAATGGCCGCGCCCGCGAGTCGGATCTTCACTTCGAAGATGCTACGGTTCCGGCCGGCATGAAGCAAGCGCGACCGCTCCTCGCAACCGCGTTTCTCGTCGCTGCGGTACTCGTTACGACTCACTGCCGCAGCCGCGAAAAAGAGACCGGCGCGGCCCCGGCCGCCGCGCGCCCGGCCCCGGTCGAGGTCTCCGACGTCGCGTCGCGCTCGCCGCGGAAGGCCGAGGGGCCGGCAGTCATCTGGCTCGGCCTCGACGGCCTGGACTGGGAGCTCCTCGACCGGCTCGCGGCCGAGGGAAAGATGCCGAACTGGAAGCGGCTCACGTCGGAGGGGTGGAGCGGCCGGCTCGAAGCCTTCTCCCCGCTCCTCTCGCCGATCCTCTGGACGAGCGCCGCGACCGGTGTACCGCCGGACGTCCACCGCGTGCTCGACTTCCAGGAGGCGGACCCCGCGACGGGCCGAAAGGTCCCGATCTCGGGCGCCTCGCGCGCGGTGCCGGCCGTGTGGAACCTCGCGTCGGCGGCGGGCCGGAAGGTCGGCGTCGTCGGCTGGTGGGCGACGCACCCGGCGGAAGAGGTCAACGGATTCTTCGTTTCCGACCGCGCGAGCCCCCTCCTCTACGAAAAGCTTCCGCTCGCCGGCGTCGCCTTTCCGACGGCGCTCGAGGCGGGAGTCGCGCAGGTGATCGAGCGGGACGGCCGTGTCGTCGAGGAGGATCTCCTTCCCTATCTCGACGTCCCGCGGGCGGAGATCACGAAGTCGCTTCAGGAGGCGGAGCGCCCGGCTGGAGCCGGCCGCAGCCGGGACCCGGTCGCCGCACTCGCCCGCGTGATCGCCGCGACCCGCGTGTCTCACCGGACGGCGCGCGACCTCTACGACCGGGAGCGGCCCGAGCTCCTCGCCCTCTACCTCGAGGGGACGGACGAGGTCGGTCACCTTTTCGCGGCCCACACGCCGCCGAAGCTCGAGTGCGCCGCCGTCACCGACGCGGACTTCCAGCGATACAACCGCGTCGTCGACACCTATTACGCCGCAGTCGACGGGATCCTCGGCCAGTGGATGCGCCGGGCCGCCGAAGACGACGCCACGCTCCTCGTCCACGCCGACCACGGATTCAAGTGGGGCGCGGACCGCCCCTGCGGCTTCGCCTCCGCGAGCTGGGCGACGGCGGCTTTCTGGCACCGGCCTGAGGGCGTCATCGCGATATGGGGTCTGATCCCCGGAGGGGGTCAGATCCCTGCCCGTGGCCGCGCCGGACTTCTCGACGTCGCCCCGACCGTGCTCGCCCTCCTCGGGCTTCCGCGGGACCCGAAGATGCCCGGTCGCCCGATTGCTCCGGCACTGGGAGACCGACAGTCCCCCTCCGGAACGCTCCCGCCGGCTACGGTCCGGCGCGTCGCCTCGGAGCCCGTAACGGCCGAGAAGGCGGACGAGTACGTGAGCAAGCTGATCGCGCTCGGCTACCTCTCCCCGTCGGACACCCGCGCCCTCGCGCCGTCCGGCGGCGACCGTCCCGGGATGACGGAGGGGGCATGGAACAACCTCGGGGTCTACCTTCGCGACACGCGCCGCGACGTCCGCGCCGCGCGGTCCGCTTTCGAGAAGTCTCTCGCTCTCGCGCCCGACTACTACTCGGCCCTCTTCAACATGGCCGTCCTGGAACGCGGGCGCGGTGACACGAAGTCCGCGATCTCCTGGTTCTTCCGTTCGGTCGCCGCGACCGGCGGCGACCCCGCTCCGGCGGTTCTCGGATGGGCCCGTGATTTCGAGAAGGACGGAGATTCGAGCGGCTCGCGGGCGCTCCTCGAGGAGGCGCTCCACTCGTATCCCGCCAACGAGGAGATCGCGCGCGCGACAGCGCTCGCGCGGTACCGGGGGAAGGACTGTCAGTCAGGGATCGACGCCCTGACCCGCTTCGAGGCGGCGACGACGAATCCGAGCACGCTGAACGTTCTAGCGCTCCTCCACGCGTGCCTTGGAAACCGCGCCGAAGTCGTGCGGCTCCTCGACCGCTCGCTCGTGCTCAACCCGAATCAGCCCGACGTCGTCCGGTCACTCGCGGCGGCCGAGGGCCGCTGAGTCGGAAATCAGGACTGGCCCCGGAATCAGAGAATCAGGACTGACCCCATAAGAAAGGCCGGAGGCGAATGCCTCCGGCCTCGATTCGAACGGTACGGGTCTAGAACGAGTAGGTCAGGCTGACCGAGGCTCGCCGGGGAGCCGCGTAGAGCGTCGGGCGCTCGAAGTTGGGGTTGCGGTTGGGATCCCCGACAGCGGGGATTGCCGTACAGGGGCCCACGAGACAGACGTCGTGCTGAACCGAGAGCTCGGGCTGACTGTTGAACACGTTGAAGAGGCTGACTCCGACGTTCAACTCACCCGGGCCGATGGGGAAGGACTGTCCGAGGGAGATGTCGACGTTCGTCCAGGATTCCGTCCGCCGCGAACCCGCCTCTTCGAGGTACAGGTAGTCGGTCCCGTAGAGGATGTCGAAACCACGAGCCTCGTACGGCCGCCCGCTCTGGTAGCGAACGTATGCGCCGACGTTCGTGTTCGTCGGAAGAACGTACGTCGCGAACAGCTTCGCCACGTGCGTCCGGTCGCCCGTCAGGATGCCGTCCCGCTCCGAATCGGTCACGTAGAGGCCGGGCCCGTCCTCGATGTACGAGGAGGTGTAGAAGAGCTGAGTCGCGTAGTCGAGGTCCCAGTTTCCTTCGAGGCGCGAGAGCGTGTAGGAGACATCCATCGACCAGTTGTCGCGTAGCTGCTTTCTCACTTCGATGTTCGCGGCGCGGTACTTCCGGTAGCCGGGGATGTTGCCGTAACGGAAGCCCGAACCCGTCTGGCGGTTCACCCCGGGGAAGTCCTCGATGATGTCGTCGGTCTTGCGGTACATGCCCCAGAGCTCGGCGGACCAGCCGTTGCCGAACGGGCGGGCGTAGCCGCCGATGATCTCGTCGGTCTTGGTGGGGTCGATGTTCTCGAGGACGCGCTTTCCGGTCTGGTTGTTTCTCACGACGGACGTGACGACCTCACCGGTCGTCCGGTTGATGAACGCGTCCACGCGGAAGGGACGAAGCGGGGCCGCCGAGCGGGCGAACGACTGGTTGTCCATGTTCGAGTAGCGGCCGAAGTTGCCGTAGATCTTGTCGCCGACCGTCTTGTCGAAGACGAAAGCGAAACCGATTCGCGGCTGGATCTGGTCCTCGAAGTCGAACGTGACGTTGTCCTGGTAGGTACAGGTTTCCGCGTCCGGCGCGGAGGCGCAGGTCGGAATGTTGGCGTTGGGGATCGTGAAGTCCCCGCGGAGGATGTCGAACCCGACATCTCCGCCATTCGGAATGAACTCGTCCTGGTTGGCGAGCACTCCGATGTTCAGAGTGAGCCGATCCCACGTGATGCGGTCCTGGAAGAAGACGCCCCACGTTTTGGCCTCGGAGATCTGTGCCGGCTGGTCGCTCCAGTAGCGTGCCCGGTAACAGGGACGCTGGTCGGCCGGGCCGCAGCTCGCCGAAGTCGTGAGGATGATCCCGCCCCATCCGTTCGCGATGCGGTCCAGGTCCTCCTGGTTCTCGCTATAGCCGACGCCCGCACGGAGGTCGTGCGTACCGCCGAAGATATTCGCGAGGTAGCCCACGGAGAAGCGATACTCGTCGCGATAGTAGTCCTGCGTCTGGAGGAACTCGTCGGTGCCCGTCACGAGTGTCCCGTTGTCAAAACGTCCCGACGCGGCCGGATTGGCGGCGTTGAACGGCGGCAGATAACCGAGCTCGATGACCGGTACTCCGGAGTTGCGGTTCTCGTTCAGGTTGACCTTCGCTTCGAACGTGAGCTGGGAGGTCGGCGTGAAGAACGCCGACGCGACCAGGACCCGGTCCCGGATTTCGTTGTTCGACGCGACGGTCCCCGCCTCGCGCGCGGTGATGCCGTCGTTGGTTACGGTCCCGTCGCGCCAGCGGTAGGAGCCCTCGAACAGAAGGGAGGAAAGCGGGTTGATCGTCAGCTTTCCGAAGAACTCGTCCTGGTCGAAGTCCGAGTCGGGAACCGGTCCGGCGTTGGTGACGCGGTCCTCGTCCGTCTGACGGAGGAAGTTCGCGGAGGCGTAGAAGAACATGTGGTCCGGGATGATCCGACCGCCCAGGGCCACTCCCGGTCGGATCCTCTCGACGTGGCGGTTGAGCGTCTCGTCCTTGCTTTCGGCGGAGAGACTCGTGGGTTGCCACTCGATCCGCGCCTCCCCGTGGAAGTCGTTCGTGCCGGACCGCGTGATTCCGTTCACGAGGAAACCGCCCGTGCGCCCGAACTCCGCCGAGATCCCGCCGCGGGTGATGTTGACCTCCTGGATGTCGAGCTCGGCAAAGTCCTGGTACGCGTCGCCGAAGAACGGGTTGGTGACGTTCACGCCGTCGTAGAGGAACGTGTTGTCCTGCCGTCCGCCGCCGGCGTTGACGCCCGAGTTCGTGGGACCGATCACGATCCCGGTCTCGGCGACGCCCGGCGCGAGCTGGAACGTGCCGGTAAACGTGCGCGCGAGCGGCAGCTTCTCGATCGTTTCTTTCGTGGTGACTTCCGAAATGTCGGACGACCTCGTATCCACGATGGGGGCCGCGGCGCTCACTTCGACAGCTTCGGTCGCCGTAGCCCGTAGCGTCGCGCGCACCTGGGTGTCTTTCTGCAGTGCCACGATGACGCCGGTCTCGTAGGCGCCGAGGCCGGTGAGCTCGGCGCGGAGCCGGTACTCGCCGGGTATCAGTCCGGTGAACTGGAAGCTCCCGTCGGAGAACGACGTCATCGTCTTCCCGAGCGGTAGCGGCGCACCGGAGATCGTGACCGTGACGCCGGGCAGGCCGTTCCCGTCGGAGTCGACGACGACTCCGCTGACCGACCCGTGGGTCTGGGCCAAGGCAAGTGACGTCCCGAGACAGACGATCCCGAGGGTGACGAGTAGTCGCCGGAAACGCATGAGGCTTTCCTCCTTAAAGGATGCGCGGACCCGCGCGAAGGGGGACTTCGCGTTCGAAGATCGAACGATGTTTTTGGAGCATCGAATCTGAGGTGGGATTCTACCCCCGCTCGCCGCGCACGAGGTCCTCGAAAGTCTCGCGCCGCCGGGCGACCCGGAACTCCCCGCTTTCCACCCACACCTCCGGCGGACGCCCGCGGAAGTTGTAGTTCGACGCCATCGCGAACCCGTAGGCCCCGACGTCGCGGATCGCGAGGAGGTCGCCTTCCTCCGGACGCGGCAGCGGAGCGTCTCGAAGGAAGAAGTCGCTCGACTCGCAGATCGGCCCGACGACGTCCGCGGTAACGGGTGCGGTGCCGATTCGTAAGTCCGAAACCGGTTCAATCGAATGGATTGCCCCGTAAAGGGCCGGCCTTAACAAATCGTTCATTCCGGCATCCGTGACGACGAAGAGCTTGCCGGCGTTCTCCTTGAGGTAGAGCACCTCCGTCAGGAGGACTCCGGCGGGTCCCACGATCGCGCGCCCCGGCTCGATCAGGATTTTGAACGGGAGTCCGGTCAGGTGCGGAAGGACCGCCGCCGCGTATCGCTCCGGCGTCAGCGTCGCGCCGCCGCCGATGCCCATCCCCCCTCCGATGTCGACCGTCTCGATCGGATGGCCGTCCTCCGCGAGTGACGTGGCGAGGGCGGCGAGCTCCCGCGCCGACTGGGCGAGGGGCTCGGGATCCAGGATCTGGCTGCCGATGTGGGCCTGGACGCCGACGAAGGTCGTGTTCGGGAACCGCTCCCCGCGCCGGAAGATGTCCCGGGCCTTCCCGATGTCGATCCCGAACTTGTTGTGCTTGCGCCCGGTCGAGATGTAGGGGTGAGAGCCCGCGTCGATGTCCGGGTTGACGCGAAGAGCCACCCGGACCTTCTTGCCGCGCCGCGCCGCCTCCGCGTCGATCTTCTCGATCTCGCGCTCCGACTCCGCGTTGAAAGCGAGTACGCCGGCGTCGATGCCCGCGCCGATCTCCGCCATGGTCTTGCCGACACCCGAGAAGACGACGCGATCCGCCGGGAAGCCGCACTCGAGCACGGCGCGCAGCTCCCCGCCCGAGACGACGTCCGCACCCGCCCCGAGCGCCGCCAGCCGCGAGAGCACCGCCGAGCTCGAATTCGCCTTGGCCGCGTAGCAGACGAGGTGCGAGACTGGCGCAAGGGCGGCGTCGAAGCGACGGAAGCTCTCCTCGATGAGCCCGGAGCTGTAGACGTAGACGGGCGTCCCGACGGCGCGCGCGATCGCGGAGAGCGCGACCCCGTCGCACGTGAGCTCGCCTCCCTGGCGGAAAAACCCGGTCATGCGAGCGGAAGGATACAGGCGCCTAGCCGACCACCGCCTCGAAGATCTCCTCGAGCGTCATCGGGAGGGCGACCGCGTCGTTCACGCCCTCCATCGCGCGGAAAGTCTCGAATGCGGCGTCGTCGAAGTTCGACACGACCGCGTCCACCCCCCACCCGCGGACCTTCACGCGCACGGCCTCGAAGGCGTCGAGCTCGTTGCCGTAGTCGGCGCGCGCCTCGGTCATCTCGTTGACGTATCGGATGCGGCGGAACCGGGCGGCGAGCGACGCGACGTCCTCTTCCCGCAGGAGCCGCCCCTCTTTTATAAACCCGACGCGATCGGCAGCGGACATGAGCGGCGCTTGCGACGTGACGAGGATGGCCGTCACCCCGGGAACAATTTCGCCCGCATCGTCGCCCTCGCGGACGACGAGCTCGGGCGCGGCACCCCGCGGCGCTTCGTACATCTCTTCCGGAGGCACGTAGCGCACCCGCTTCCGGAGCGCCCACCGATTGCGCCGCGGGTCGACCCCGAGAACCCGGACGCTTCCCAGCTGCGGCCGCACGCGGCCGAGCAGGCAACGGACGACGGCCCTCTTCCCCGAGCCCTCGCGGCCCACGAGCGCGTACGCCGAACCTCGAGCGACCGCGAACGAGACGTCGATGCAGGGCGGGATCGTCCGGTCGCCGGCCGTGACGTGGTCGAACACGACCGCCGGCTCGTCGTTCAGGGAAGATCGGTCGCGGTCACGCCCGGCTCGACACCTGGAAGGACGGCCTCCCGAGGAGGAATCCCTGGCCGTACTCGATTCCGAGCGAGAGGAGAGCGTCCTTCTCCTCGGTCCGTTCGATCCCCTCGGCGACGACGGTCGCTTCGATGCGCCGCCCGATCGAGGCGAGGCTCGTGATGATCTCGCGTTTGATGGGATCGTCCTCGAGGCGTCGCACGAGCGAGTCGGCGACCTTGATGTAGTCCGGCTTCAACTGCAGGATCGCCTCGAGCCCCGAGTAACCCGACCCGGCGTCGTCGATAGCGATCTTGAGCCCCGCGCCGCGGACCGTCGACAGGATCCCTCCGAAGGACGAGTAGTCCACCATCTCCTTCTCCGAGATCTCGATGACCACGTCGGAGTGGCTGCGGTTGATGCCGGCGAGGTTGCGTTCGTCGAGGAAGACCGGATGGCAAAGCAGGCTCGACGAGGCGTTGACGAAGAGGCGCTTCGACGCCACTGCCCGCGGCAGAGATCCGAAGATCGTCTCGAGGCACAGCGTTTCGAGCTCGACGTCCATGCCGTTCTCCTTCGCGACCGCGAAGAGGACGTTCGGGGCCTCGAATGGCGTCCCCTGCGGCCCCCGGATGAGGGCTTCCCAGCCGATGACGACGCCGTCGGAGAGGTGACGCAACGGCTGAAAAGCCGCGCGCAGCTGCTTCTGCTCGAGGACGCGCTTCAACGTGGCGCAGAGGTCGAGCTTTTCCCGCGTCTGGCGCTGGCTCGCGATCTTTACCGCCTCCGCGATCTGGCGCACCAGGTGCCGGGTGGAACGCACGCGCGGGTTGTCGGAGCTGATGACGCTCGACGCGTATACCGTCATCAGGTCCACCGCGGTGCCGGCGAAGGCCGTCCGCAGTCTCTTTTCGGCGTTCGTCTGCAGCCGACCGGCCTCGTTTTCGAGGACGGGTCCCGGCCGCCCGCGGCCCGGTGGCGCGAGCGAATACAGGACGTAGAAGCCGTCCGCGCCGGAGTACCGGATCGAGAAGACCTGCGGCGCCAGGCGGGAAGCGGCGACGTCCTCCTTGATCCCGTTCGCGACGACGACGAGAACGCGGTCGTACAGCTCCCACCCGTAGAGCTCTTCGAAACCGAAGAACTTTCCGATCTGGAGGTAGATCACCCCCATGTGCTCGATCCGCTCGTGGGCGCGCTGCGGGTCGTCGAAGGGATGGATCGGCAGTCCCGTAACCCCGTCATAGATGACGCGGTCGCGGCGCAGCCGCAGGATCTCGTCCGCCGTCGGGTCGAGCTCGGGGGGAGCCGCGGATCGCATCAGGCGGATCGGCGCCGCCGGTCGTTTTGGTTTCATCGTCCCTCCGTCCGGGAGCGTTTCTTGATGAGCGAGCGCACTTTCTGGCGCAGGTCCTCGGCGCCGAAAGGCTTCGCGAGGTAGTCCGAGCCGCCGACCTGCATCGCGGTGATGCGGTCGCGCACGTCCTGGCGTCCCGTCAGGAAGAGCACCGGCACCGAGCGGGTGGTGGACTGCCGGCGCAGGAGCGAGCAGAACTCCCAGCCGCTCATCCCCGGCATGTTCACGTCGAGGATCACGAGGTCCGGGACCGCGCGAAGAATCTCGGGAAGCGCGCTCTGGGCATCTCCGGGAGTCTCGACTTCGTAGCCCTCGTCCGAGAGAAGATCCCGGACGGCTTCGCCGACCATGGGCTCGTCGTCCACGACCATCACGCGCTTCATCGCTTGTAAAACGGCAGGAGGATCGTCACCTCCGAGCCGTACCCCGCCTCGCTCGAGAGGCTGATCTTTCCGCCGTTCGCCTCCAGGATTTCCTTCGTGAGCGCGAGGCCGAGCCCTTTTCCGCGCGTTCCGGCGGCGACCGCGCCCGCCCCGCGGAACGCGAAGTCGAACGCACGCGCGCGCTCGTCGTCGCTCATTCCCATGCCGGTGTCTTTCACGACCACGAAGGCGTGAGGGCCCGCGGCTCCGGCGCGGATGCGGATCTCGCCCCCCTGCGGTGTGTACTTCACGGCGTTCTCGAGGACGTTCCGGAACGCGCGCTGAAGCGCGACGGGGTCCGCGGTCACCGGGAGTTCCGGGCGCTCGGCGATGAACTCGATCCTCAGGCGGCCGCCCGACGAGAGGCGGTAGGCCGTCGCGAGGGAGCCCAGGATCTCGACGAGATCGGCGCTCGCGGGCGCGGCGGGAGCCGTCGGGGCTGCGACGGGAGCGACCGCAGACGAAAGGTCGAAGCGCATTTCTCCGGGCAGGGCCGCCGGGCGCGGCGCCGGAGACGTCGTTCCGCCCGCCAGGCGCTCCGCGAGATCGATTTCCCTCGAGAGGTTCGCGAGGTGCTCGGGGTTCGGCAGTTCCCCGCGGCGCGCCCCCTCCGAGATCAGGTCCGTGTAAACGCGCATGACCGAGAGCGGCGACTTGAGATCGTGGAGGACCTCTTCGTTCCGGTCGCGAGCCGCGTCCGTGCTCGAACCTCCGGCAGTCGCGTAACCGGGCTCCGTCGCGCCGGCCGATTCCTTCCCGGCGCGGTCTCCGCCGAGCGACTCGAGCGCGGCGAGGAGCGCGGGGGCCGCGAGCCCGATGGCGAGCAGCGGGAAGAGCTCGGCCGACGCCGGCAGGCGGCCGCCTCCGAGCGTCACGAGCGCGGCGACGCCGAGAACCGCGACCGCCGCGTAGAAACGCGCCGCGCTCTTTCCCTCGAGGTGCCACGCGAGGGCGACGCCGGCGGGAAGGAGCAGCCCGTACGGGCTCTGAAACCCGCCGGTCAGCGAGAGCGCGCAGAAGAGGAGAGAGAGGTCGGCCAGAGTCGCGAGGGAGGACGCGAAGGGTCCGAGCGCCGCGCGGAAACCGGCGCGCGTGAACACGAAGAGCGCGAAGAGCGACCCTCCGGTCGCGAGCGCGAGAGCTCGCGCTTCTCCTATCCCGAGGGCGAGCGCGAGGAGCGAAAAGAGCGAGAAGAGCCCGGACGAGGCAATCCGGTGTGCCGGATAGCCGGAGCGGCTCATCGTCTCAGACATAAGTGCAGCCGACGCGCATCCCGCCGCCCGGAATCGGGATCGCGTGGAGCGTTCGGATCTTGACCGAGCGCCGCTCGAGCGGCAGCCGGAAGATCTCGCCCTTCCCGCGGGGAGGCCACTTGTCGGCTCGGCGCGCCCGGAAGGCGAAGCCGCCGTACGAGACGTTCACGAGAGACGCGGTCCACGGCCGGGACTGCCCGTGCGGTCCGATGCGAAGGCTCGTGTCGTTCAAATCGAAGCGCGGGTGGTGCCTCTTTTCATCGCCCGCAAAGCTCGCCTGCTCGCGACACTGGTAGAGCCGCAGGTCCGCCACCTTGAGAAGGAAGTCGACCGTCTTGCCGTCCGCCGGGAAGGACGCCACGCCGTAGTGGAGCCCGACGTGAACGCCCGAGCCGGCGGGTAGTGCAGTCTCCGCGATCTTCGCGCGGATGCGCTCGGCGACAGTGAGCGCCGCGAAGAGGTCGGTCGAGGGCAGCACGAGCACGAACTCGTCCCCGCCCCAGCGGCATCCGGCGTCCACCGCCCGGAGGAGCTCGCGGATGATCCGCGCGGTCTTGACGAGAACTGTGTCGCCCATGGGGTGCCCGAAGTGGTCGTTGATGGCTTTGAAGCCCTTCAGGTCGAGGAGAACGACCGACACGATTCCGTCGTTACGTTCCGCCCGCGCGATCTCGCGATTCAGATGATCGATGAGAAAGCGGCGGTTGTAGAGGCCGGTGAGCGGGTCGGTGATCGCGTTGACCCGGAGCACCGACAGGTCCTTTTCCGCGACGATCCGCGGCTCCTGGAGCAGGCCCGCGACGCTGTGAAAGTAGTGGAGGATCGCGGTCTGGAGACTGACGGGAGCCCCGAGGGTCTGCCGCAGCTTCGCCGCGAGAGCCTCGACTTCCTCCCACCACCCCTCGAACTTGCGCGTCGCGAGCGGGAGGCCCGTCCACTCCGTCAGGAGGCGGGCGAGAACCTCCTCTTTTTCTTCCGGCTGGAGAGTCTTGAGCTCGCGGGCAAACCGCGCCGGAGAAAAGTCACGCTGTCGTCCGAGCCGAGCGAGCCGAGTGATCGAGTGCGCCACCCGTTCCCGGTTCAAACCCACCCCCTCGCGCGGCCCGCGAGAGCCGACTCCCTCAGAAAACCCGCTTTCCCCGCTTCTCGGGGCGCGTGCCTTCCTCGGATGCCGCCTGTTCGCGTCCCAGCCGCGCGACGGCGCCGGCGGTCTCCGCGACGGCATCTCCCACCGAAAAGACGAGTACGAGCTGTCCCTCCCGGAGAAGGTCGACGACCTCCTCGTCCGACCGCGCCCAGAGCACCCGGGAGCCGGCGACGAGAAGGCGGACGCCGCCGAGGTCGCCCTCTTCCCCGGCGAGGCGTTCGAGAGCTTCGGCGCACCGCCGGATCCGCGAGAGCCCCACTCCGGCCGCTCGGAGTCGCGCCGCCACGCGCAGGCGGACGACGTCCGCAAACGAGTAACGCCGCGCCGATCCGTAACCGCTGGCGCTCCGGATGGACGGTTTGAGGAAACCCTGGCGGTCCCAGTGGTCGATCTGGCGGGGAGTGAGCCCGGAAAGTCGAGCGACCTGAGCGGTGGAAAAGCCCTCGGGAATTACATCGGTGAATTTCATCGGTGGATTTGGCGATGGTAGCACGCGAGCGAGAGTTTTCCGGGCGTAAACCCTGATGCGGCAAGACAAAAGGGTTGCGAGTCGTATACGACTTAAGTAGTATCCGGCTCTCACAACATCGCGATCGAAAACGGTCGGGCGGCAAGCGCCCGGGAGCGGAAGAAAGAGGAGTCCCCGGGGTAATGGACGGAGTGTTGTCTTCGCGAGTCGCATCGGTTGCCAGATTTTTCGGAAGGGAGGTTCGAGAGGAGCTGTCACGGAGAAAGTGTGAAGGATCGAAACATCAACGAGTCATGGAGGTTTGAATGAAGCGATTTACCCTCACCCTCGTCGCATTCGCGCTCGTCGCCGGAACGGCTCTCGCGCAGAACGCCAACCCCTGTCCGGGTGAAAAGGCGTATCAGGTCAACATCATCGGCGTTCCAAAGGGTAAGAAACCCGACATGACGGGCAACTCCGGCCACCGGATCTTCGTCCCGCTGAGCGGCAGGTCGAACATCTACATGACCGGAGACACCGATTCCGAGACGAGCGGTTTGCAGTGCGGGAGCAGCTTCTACGTCGCGGATGCGAACGGAACCGATAGCGACGGCGCCGAGCTGGTCGTTCCGTGCGAGAACGTGAACGAAGGGAGCACCGATCCGGGCGTCTGCTTCGATGTCTTCGCCACGGCGCTCGGAACTCCCGGTGGAAATGCCGACGTGGATGTCGTCTGCACCTTCGATGACACTGTCATCGATACGGACATCGACGAAGGGACCTGCGCGACGGGCAACATCGACTTCTCCCTGACCCGCGGCCACGGGAAGCCGGTTACGCAGGAGATCACCAATTTCATGCGGGCGTCTGGCTGCTTCGACGTCAATGACAACCTCGTCTGTGACACGGGCGACGTGACCTTCAACAACGTCTGGATCTTCAACCTCGACGCGCTCGAGGAGTACTACTGGGCGTACGACAACCAGGGCTTGCGCGTCTCGCAGGTCCGGTTCTGCGAGAGCGACGAGTGCGGCAGCCTGGAAGTGGTGCCGTAGAGGATTTTTCCGCCGTTCGAGAGCGGGGGTCGCAAGACCCCCGCTTTTCTTGAGAGCCTTACCCCATATGAAATTCGCAGACCTGCTTTACCTGATTCCTTGTCTGCTCTCCCTGGCTTTCTCGGCGCCGCCGTCCCTGCTGGCACAGCCGAACCCGGTGCCCGTAGTCATCCCCGGCGCAGCCGCCGAGGGAATCGACTTCGAGCCCCTGCCGGCGATCTACGCGATCGCTCCGCGCGGGACCGTGAAGGAAGCCTCGCTCGTCATCGTCAACCGGAATCCGGAGCCGCTGAAGATCAAGGGGATCGAGAACCCGAGCAAGCGATTCACCGCCCGGATGGAGACGCTCGAGCCCGGTCGCCGCTACCGTCTCATCGTCACCGTCAAGGGCGAAGGGCCGGCCGGAGATCAGGTCGACATCCTGGAACTGAAGACCAACCGCGAGAAGGATTCCGTGCTGCGTATCCCGGTCAACACGCGGGTGCGGGAAAGGGTCTTCACGTTCCCGCTGTCGGTGTTCCTGGGCCGGTACGAGATGGGCCAGATCAAGGGGGATCCCAAAGCGGCCCGGGGATTCGCGCAGACGCTCATGGTCTACCGCAAGGGAATCCCCGGACTCAAGATCAAGCTCTCCTCCGACGTGCCCTTCCTGCGGTTCGAATCCGCGCTGGGTCCCAAGGGCGACCAGTGGGAGAACTCGGTCTGGATCGATCCGGAAAAAGCCACCCCCGGGGAGATCAAGGGAAACATCTTCATCGACACCAACGACCCTCAGGTCCCCAGGCTGGTGGTTCCGGTCACGGGAAGGCTGTCACCGGGTGAGATGAGCAGTCCGTAGGGGTCAGGCCTGAATCCCTGCGCGGGGTGCCAGTCCTGCGCGACTCAGGAATTCAGGCCTGACCCTCCGTGACCCCGGACCCGCGGCGCCCCGTCAGGAGCCGCTTCAGCGTCCGGTAGATCCAGGTGGCGAGGAGCGCGGCGGTGACGATCACCACGGCGGCCACGGCGAGCGCGACCACCGGGTGAGTGACCGTCAACCAGAGCAGGACGCCGACGAAGATCTCCTCGGCGAACGAGGCGGCCCAGTTGGACACCGGCTCCGGGCTCGTGTTGATGGCGAGCCTCGAGCTCGCCTTGATCCCGTGCGATGAGAGGGCGAGCGTCCCGCAAAGGAGAGCGGCGCCGATCCGCCAGGGCTCCGCAACGTTTCCGAACGCGGCGAATCCGAGAACGGCGGCCGCGGGAGCGCGAATGAACGTATGGATCGCGTCCCACACCGAGTCGACAGCGGGAACCTTGTCGGCGACGAACTCGATCAGGTAGAGGGCGGACGCCAGGATGATGATCGGAAGATGCGAGAGGACCTCGAGGCCCGCGGGCAGCCGCAGGACGTCGAGGCGGTGCAGCAGACCGAGCGCCGCGACGGTCGCGTAGAGGCGGATCCCCGAGGCGACGGAAGCGCCGGCTGCGAGGCCGATCTGGGCGAGAAGCTCCGGTGACATCGAGGCTCGATTCTACGCGCCGACGTCGGGTCAGATCCCCCTTCGAATCGCCCGCCGCGCGACGGAGTCGATCACCCGCGGAGCGACGAGTCGCACCCAGCGTCCCAGCCGCCCCCGCGTCGACGTGATCAGCAGGCGTTGGCGTTTCTCCATCGCGCGAACGATCCGGCGGGCGCACTCCTCCGCGGTCAGGATCTTTTTCTCCGAGAGCGGGCTCGCTCCGAGAGGCTTTCCGTCCGCGCCGATGGCGCGCCTGTGGATCTCGGAGAGAACGAAGTCCGGCGCGACCATCGTGACCGTCACGCCCGTGTCCTGGAGCTCGATCCTCAGGGACTCGAAGAAGCCGAAGAGCGCGTGCTTGGTCGCGGAGTAACCCGTCCTCTCGGGAACGCCCGTCAGTCCCGCGACGCTCGAGACGACGACGATCCGGCCACGGCTCTTCTTCAAGTGGGGCAGGGCGTGAAAAGTTGGATAGATCGCCCCGAAGTAGTTCGTCCTCATGAGCTCTTCGAAGAGCGAGAGGTCCTTCATCTCGTCCAGCCGCGCCCACATCGTCCTTCCCGCATTCGCGACGAGCACGTCGACCCCCCCGAACCGCTCGAGCGTCCGGTCGATCAAATTGCGGCAGGCGTCCTCCGATTCCACGTCGGTCGAGACGACGAGCGCCTCGGCGCCCTTCGCGCGACACTCGGCCGCGACCTCTTCGAGCCGCGCCGCATCTCTCGCGGCGAGCACGAGCTTCGCATGCTCGCGCGCGAGCTCGAGGCAGAGAGCGCGCCCGATCCCGGACGACGCTCCGGTCACGACGACGGTCCGGCCGGTGAGCTCGCTCAATGAAGTGAGTGCGGGATCCCCTTCAGGGAGTTGCCCTTCGCCGCGCGATGAGCGAGGAACCGCTTCTGGCAGTCCTCGCCGATCTTCCGGATCTCCGCGAACTCGGCAGTCCCGCGAACCGTTGCGAAAAGAGGGTCCCGGTCCATCGTGGGATAGGCGCAGTAGTTCTGCTCGACCGCTCGCTTCAGGATCCGGAGGGATACCTCGGGGAAACCGAAGTGAGCGAACTCCGATGCGGCGAAGTACTTCGGCTCCGAGTCCCGGATCGACATCAATCCCGGGACCTCGGCGTTGACGAGCACCGTAACCTCGGCTTTCGGACGGTTTTCGAGATTCGCGCGAACCGACGGTGAAAAGAACTCCGTTCCCGCTGCTCGCGCGAGCTCCCGCGCCTCGGCGGTCCGTCCCTGGCGCAGGAGGAGAGTCATGCTGGTGTTTCGGTTCCAGACGCTACCCGGGTCGGCGTTGATGTAATCCCAGGCCCGCTCGTAGCGGGCGAGCTGCATGAAGTTGATCGCGCAGGATCGCCACAATCGGCTGTTCTTCGGATCGATACGCCGGGCCGTCCCGCACTCGAGTACGGATTCGTCCAGAAGGCCCGCATAGCGGAGCACGTAGGCCATCGAGAAGTGGGCGTCTGCGCTGTCCGGCCGGCGCCGGAGAAGCTCCAGCGCCTGGTCGAAGGCCGCGTTCAATTCCCCCCCTCGACGCGAAGGATGATGAGCCTCCGGTGCACCTCCGGGAGCTGCGGGTCGAGAGCGAAGGCACGCTCGGCGGCGGTCTGGGACCGGTCGATGGCGCGTTGACCGCCGTCCGAGTAGCTGCTGTCGTTGTAGTAACGCAAGGAGAGCGCGACCCACGCGGGCGCGTAGCTCGGATCGAGCGCGACCGAGCGCTCGAGCATCGGGATCGCTTCCTTGGTCGGGCCGGGATCCTGGGACAACGCGACGCTCCTCAGGTACAGGTCGTAGGCTTCCGGGTTCTTCGGCTGGGTGGCGCCGGTCGTGCTGGAGCCGCCCGCGCCGACGAGAGGCAGCAAGCCTTCGTTCAAGCGCGCTTTGATCTGCTCCTGCAGGGGGATCAAGTCGCCGGCGGAACCGTTGAACGTGTCCCGCCACACGACGCGGTTCGCTGCCGTCTCCATCACCTCGAGCGTGACCTGGAGGCGGTCCCCTTCGCGGACGTAATGCCCGGTCAGGACGCGGTCCACGCCGAGCTCCTTTCCCGCCGCTTGGGGATCTGTGTCGGGTTTGTCGTACTTGCGCGTTCCAGCGAACGGCCGGACCGCCAGAACCGTCACGCGGGAGAGCGTCGTGACGATCTCGTCGGGGAGAGCGAGCTTCAGAAAGTCCGAGCTCCGATCCCCCCCGAGGCTCTGAAAGGGCAGGATCGCAATGGAGCTCATCGCCGCGGGCGTTCCCGAGCCCGGGACTCCCGTCCGGCGGGCGGCGAACCAGGCGGCGCCGGCCGCCGCCAGCGCGACCGCGGCGAGAACCACCCACAGTGCACGGCGGCTCCGCGCGACCGGCACCGGGGCGGCGGGCGCCGTCGCCGCGGCGACGCGTCCGGACTCGGTGTCGCGCTTGAGGCGCTTGAGGTCCGCGCGGAGCTCGGCCGCCGTCTGATAGCGCAGCTCGCGGTCCTTCTCGAGCGCCGTGTTGACGATCCGCTCGAGCTCCGCGGGCAGGTCCGGGTTGATCCGTACCGGGGACACGGGAGCGCGGTTGAGGATCCCGTCGAAGATCACCGCGGTCGTGGTGCCCGAGAAGGGCTTTTTCCCCGTCGCCATCTCGTAGAGCACGGCGCCGAACGAGAAGAGATCCGTCCGCGAGTCGAGCTCCTCGCCCTTGGCCTGCTCGGGCGACATGTATGCGACGGTTCCGATCGCCGAGCCGGGGCTCGTCAGCGGCTGCTCCCCGATCGCCGTCGCCATCGTGGATCCGCCCGCTTCCGGCGGCCCCGCCTGCTTGGCGAGGCCGAAGTCCATGAGCTTGGCCTGGCCGCGCTTGGTGATGAGAACGTTCCCCGGCTTGATGTCGCGGTGGATGATGCCGTGACCGTGGGCGGCGTCGAGCGCGTCGGCGATCTGGATTCCGAGGTCGAGAACCTGATCGAGCGAGAGCGGCTTCGTCACCAGCCGGTCGCCGAGCGTTTCGCCTTCGACGAGCTCCATCACGATGAAGTGTTTGCCGGCATCCTCGTCGATGTCGTGGATCGTGCAGATGTTGGGGTGCTCGAGGGCGGAGGCCGCGCGCGCCTCCCGGCGAAGCCTTTCAAGTGCCTGCGGGTCGTCGCCGACCTCATCGGGCAGGAACTTCAGCGCGACGCGGCGCCCGAGCTTGACGTCCTCCGCCTTGTAGACGACGCCCATGCCTCCGCCGCCCAGCTTCTCCAGGATCCGGTAGTGCGAGACCGTCGAGCCGATCACTTCTTCGGCTCCGGTGGGGGCGCACCACCCATCGACGCGCGGTGCGCGAGAAACCGTTGATGGCAGGCCATCGCGGCGCGGCGAATCTCGGCGAACTCCGGTGTCTTCCGAATGGAATCGAACAGGGGATCGCGGTCCATCGCGGGATAGCTGCAGTAGTTCCCTTCGACAGCCTTTCGGAGCAGATGCAGAGCCGACTCACGATCGCCGCAAAACGCGACCCTCGACGCCACATTGAATCGGGGCTCCGAGTCCCGGCCAGTTGCGAACTCTTCCCGGGCATCGACAGGGAGCGGACCATCGGCCGATGGAGGCCGGCGATCGAGGCAGGCTCTCAACCACCTGTCGTAGGTATCGGAGCGCCCGAGCTCGGTTGCTCGGATTCGAGCCGCGCCTTCGAGTTCTCCCTCCCGAACCAGTATCCAGGTCAGCTGGCGACCGCTGAACTCGGAGCCAGCGTCCAGGTTCAGGAAGGTTCTTGCCCGAGCGTAGTTTCCGAGCAATGCGTAAGTGACGCCGCAGGAGCGCCAGCGCGGATTCTTCGGGTCCAGCGAGAGCGCTGTTTCGCACTCCCGCGCGGATTCTTCCAGGAGCCCCCCGTAGCGCAGGATGTAACCCAGAGTGAAGTGGGCGTCGGCATCGCCCGGCCTCCGACCCACCATTCGGCTCGCTTCGTCCCAGGCGCCGTTCAGGTCGCCTCCTTCGACTCGCAGGAGAATCAGGCGGGCAACCGCGAGTGTCAGATTCGGATCGAGCGAGAGCGCGCGCTCCAACGCCTTCTGCGCACGCTCGAATCCCCGAACTCCGCCGCCTCCGTACTGGGCGTCGTAGTAGTAACGGTCGGCGAGCGCGTTCCAGGCGGGTGCGTAAGTGGGGTCGAGGCCGACGGCACGCTCGAGCATGGCGAGGGCGTCCGCGTTCGGTTTCACGTCCTGGGAGAGGGCCGCGCTCCGCAGATACAGGTCGTACGCTTCCGGACTTCGCGGTCGCGTCGAACCTTCGACCGCGGACGTCGCGCCGAGAAGCGGAAGCAGCCCCTGGTTCAGGCGGGCGGTGATCTGCTGCTGCAGGCCGATGAGGTCGGTGGCGGAACCGGAAAGGGTGTCGCGCCAGACGACCTGGTTTGCGTCGGTGTCCACCACTTCGAGAGTCACCTGGAGGCGACTGTGATCGCTGCGGTAGTGACCCGTCAGGACCCGGTCGACCCGGAGCTCCTTTCCGGCCGTCTGCGGATCCACGTCGGACCTGTCGTACTTCCGCGTCGCGGCAAAGGGCCGGATCGCCAGCGCCGGCATGTACGAGAGCGCCGTGATGATCTCGTCGGGGAGGGCGAGCTTCAGGAAATCCGTGCTGTTGTCGGCGCCGAGGTTCTGAAACGGAAGGACCGCGATCGACATCTGGGAAACCGCCCTGCCGCCCGCGGAAGTCGCCTTGCCGCGAGTCGACAGGACCCAGGCGACGCCGGCAATGGCGAGAAGCGCAATCGCGCCACCAATCCAGAGCGGAATCCGCGATCTCGCGGGCGGCCCGGCTACGGTCGCTGTTGCCGCGGCGACGCGCCCCGACTCGGAGTCGCGCTTGAGGCGCTTCAGATCCGCTCTCAGCTCCGCCGCCGTCTGGTAGCGCAGCTCGCGGTCCTTCTCGAGCGCCGTGTTCACGATCCGCTCGAGCTCCGCGGGCAGGTCCGGGTTGATCCGTACCGGGGACACGGGAGCGCGATTGAGGATCCCGTCGAAGATCACCGCGGTCGTCGTGCCCGAGAAAGGCTTTTTCCCCGTCGCCATCTCGTAGAGCACCGCCCCGAACGAAAAGAGGTCCGTTCGTGCGTCCAGCTCTTCGCCCCGCGCCTGCTCCGGCGACATGTAGGCTACGGTGCCGAGCGCAGACCCAGGGCTCGTCAGCGGCTGTTCCCCGATCGCCGTCGCCATCGTGGATCCGCCCGCCTCCGGGGGTCCCGCCTGCTTGGCGAGACCGAAGTCCATCAGCTTCGCCTGGCCGCGCTTCGTGATCAGGATGTTCCCCGGCTTGATGTCGCGGTGGATGATGCCGTGCCCGTGCGCCGCGTCGAGCGCATCGGCGATGTGGATTCCGAGGTCGAGCACCTGATCCAGGGAGAGCGGCTTCGTCACCAGCCGGTCGCCCAGGGTCTCGCCCTCGACGAGCTCCATCACGATGAAGTGGCGACCGGCGTCCTCGTCGATGTCGTGGATCGTGCAGATGTTGGGGTGCTCGAGCGCGGAGGCGGCGCGCGCTTCGCGCCGGAGCCGTTCCAGCGCCTGCGCGTCGTCCCCGACGTCGTCGGGCAGGAATTTCAGCGCGACGCGGCGCCCGAGCTTGACGTCCTCCGCCTTGTAGACGACGCCCATGCCGCCGCCGCCGAGCTTCTCGAGGATCCGGTAGTGGGAGACGGTCTGGCCGATCATGGGTTCAGTCCCGGAGCTCCACGTTCTGGATCATCGTGATCGTGGCCCGTCCCGAGTCGACCGGGACGGAAAACAGAAAGCGCTCGCCGTCGCGCGTCACCACGTAACTCGATCTCGTGAACCTCCCGTAGGTCGTCGGCGCGGCAAAGAGCGGTTGCGCCTTGCCGACCTCGATCGTGGGGCTGGTACGGATCGACACCGATGTTACTTTCCGGTCGGGGGTGATGTAGAAGAACTCATTCCCATCGGGTTGCCAGTACGGCTCGACACCTCCGCCATGGGAAATCTGCCACCGCTCGGCGGTGGGCGGAAAGCGGCGGAGGTAGACCTCGTTCTGGCCGGACTCAGCGGAGACGTACGCGAAGTAGCGGCCATCCGGAGAAAACCGGATCTGGCGCATAACTGACTCGTCGAGAAGCAGGCGCGGTTTCCCTTCGCCTCCGACCGGCACGATCCAGAGGCGCACCCCCGGCGCTCCTTGTTGCGCGCAGATCAGGAACTTTCCGTCCGGGGACCAGCCCACGGGGCCGGGCAGACCGTTCGAGCGCATGACCACGACTTCGCGACCGCTCACGAGGTCCCGGACTCGCACTTCGCCTTCTCCGCCCCGGTTCGCCCGGTACGCGAAGCTCTTCCCGTCCGGGGACCAGGCCGAGTCGTTCGCATCCGTCTCTTCGGAGGTGAGCGGGGAGATCGTCCCGCGCGCGAGGTCGATCGCCCAGAGCGTGCCGTGGTTCGTCTCGGGACTCGTTCCGTCTACGGAGACGCGCGTCTCGTCAGGGGAGAGCGCCGGCTCGTCCCAGAGGCGGGCTGGCCCGACGGTGCCGAGAGGTCGTCCGGACCGGTCGAACCAGGTGAGCTGCTTTTCCGGGTTCCCTTCGCGAAACGCGACGGTCCCGTTCCGCGACGCCGAAATCGAAGAGTGGCCGAAATACTCGTTGCTGAACCAGACGCGCTCCGCGATCGGGACCGGATCCCCTGTCGTCTGGAGTTCCTCGTCGTCGAACTTCTGGGCGAACAGAGTGCCCTCTCGAGCGAAGAAAAGACGTCCGGGTGCCGCGGTGGCGCGGCGCCCGCCCGCGAGAATCCGATCCTTCCGAGTCGAGCCCAGCTCTCCGAGATAGATACCGATCTGGCCGCGCGTCGAGGCGTACGCGTAGTAAACGAAGCGCCGGCCGTCGGGCAGGAATTCTGGCCAGCGGTGGGTGACCTCGTCCAGGGACTTGTCGACTGTCGTGGCCGGTTTCGGCGAGCCGCCGGACGTCGAGATCTGAGATATCCCGGCGGACGACTGACCGGAAAAGATGATCGTCCCCTCCCGGCTCCACGAGCCTCCGCGGGCCGCCGGCGCGTCACACAGGACCGTTGCGGGCCCGCCTGCGATGTCGATCCGTTTCAACTTGTCGCCCGCGAAGAAGCCGAGCGTGCGCCCGTCCGGAGACCAGAACGGAAAAACGGCACCCTCGGTACCCGCCACGGAGCGGGCCGACGATGAGTCGAGCGAGCGGACCCAGATCGTGGTCGTGCCGTTGATCGAGGCCGGGAATGCAACCGATCTCCCGTCCGGCGATATCGCCGTCCAGTTCCCGAGCTCCGCCTTTTCGGGCGGCAGGATCGTGAAGACGGAGCGCTGGGCCGGCGGGAGTCGGCGCACCTTCGATAGCGTGAGTCCCGCGGCGAGCCCCAGAATCAAGAGCGCGGAGCCGGCAAGGAGACGGCGCAGCGTCGACGCCCGGGGGGATTTTGCGACGGGTCGCGTCTGCGGAATCGCCGCGGCGCTCGTCTCCGAGGCCCAGCGCAGCTCGCTCGCGACGTCGGCAGCGGACTGCCATCGCTCGTCCGGTTCCTTCGCCAGGCATTTGCGGACCACGTGGTCGAGCGCAGCCGGCGCGAGCGGCTGAATCGAGTTGATCGCCTCCGGCTGTTTCTCGAGGATGGACGCAATCAGGGACGCCTGGCTCGTCCCGGCGAAGGCCTTTCGTCCCGTGACCATCTCGTAGAGGACCGACCCGAACGCGAAAATGTCGGTGCGCGCGTCGGCTTCTTTTCCTTCGAGCTGTTCGGGCGCCATGTACTGGAACGTTCCGAGGATCGTTCCGGCGACGGTGAGGTTGGAGCCGCGCGGAGTCGTCGGGAGCATCGAGAGCCCGGAAACGACGCCCGCCGGCGGTTCCGATAGCTTCGCGAGCCCGAAGTCGAGGAGCTTCACTCCCCCCCTCGTCAACATCACGTTGGCCGGTTTGAGGTCGCGGTGGACGACGCCGGCGCGATGCGCGCGGTCGAGTGCCTCGGCGATCTGGATCCCGTACTTGACCGCTTGCTCGATGGGCAGAGAGCCGCGGCCGACTCGATCCGCGAGCGTCTCGCCTTCGAGGAACTCCATGACGAGGTACTCGACGCCCTCCTGGTGTCCGACGTCGTAGAGCGCACAGATGTGAGGGTGCGAGAGCTGCGAGATCATCTTTGCTTCGCGCTCGAAACGCTGGCGCGCCTCGGGAGAGGACAGGTGGTCGGGGAGAACCTTGATCGCGACAGTCCGCTCGAGCCGGGTGTCTTTCGCCCGGTAGACCTCACCCATGCCCCCCGCGCCGATCGGCGCGAGAATCTCATACGGGCCGAGCTTCGATCCGGCGGCGATCGTCATTGAGCTTTCTTCAACACGGCGTCCCAGTTCATGAGGACCCGAAGCGGCGACTCCGGCACCTGCTCGAGACGCGTGCTCACGAGAAAGCGGGAGCCGTCGGGAAGCACGTCGTAGTTTTCGACGCCCGTCTCGACTCGGAAGAGGGGCTCGGGAGCGCCGCTCTCGAGGGTCGGTCCGAGCGCGATCGGAACGGCCATGACCGCGCCGTCCGACGCAATGTAGTAGAGCTCTCTCCCGTCCCGGCGCCAGCGCGGTTTTCGTCCACCGGACGGCGAAAGGCGCTTCTTTTCTCCGCCGCCTTCGGTCCGGGCCACGTAGATCTCGGTGTCTCCCGACTCGTCCGAGTCGTAGGCGATCCACCGTCCATCCGGCGAGAAGCGTGGATTCGCCTCGAAGAACGCCGAACGAATCCACGGAACGGGCTTGCTTTCCCCGATCAGCGGCAGCAGCCAGATGTCGGCGCGCGGGGACATGTCGTTCAAGAACACCAGTAACCGGCCGTCGAGCGAGACGTCCTCGGCCTGCTGGACGCCCGGGTTCTCGAGGACCGCCCGTTCGCTATCGGGCTGGCCGACCGTGATCTCGTGCACGTCCGGCGGACCCTTCTCGTCCGAGCGAAACAGGAGCTTCGTGCCGTCCGCCGACCACACCGGATAAACCTCGTCGAGCTCGGAGCTGTTGAGCCTCGTCGACACTCCGCCCGACAGCTCGGAAACCCAGAGGTCGGACGTCCCGATCCGGAGATCGGTGATATCGACAGCGACCCTCTTCCCGTCCGGGGAGATCCGAAGGCCCTCCACGACGGCGGGCTGGCCGAGCGCTCCGACAGTTGCGCCCTTCCGGTCGAGCCAGACGACACGCAGCGGGAGTGGAGCGGCCCGATAGGCCACGACCCCCGCCTGAGACACGGAGAAGGACGCGTTCGCCGGCCCGATGAAGTAATGAACGTTCTCGGCGAGGAGCACGGGCTCACCCGAGAACGCCGCCGCCTTTTCGTCGAAGGGCTGCCCGAACAGGTTTCCTCCCCGGACGTAAACGAGGTGACCGGAGCGCGCGTACTCGAAACGCGAATCGAAGGGCCCCACGAGGAATTCATCTCGGGAGTCGAGAGAACCCACCCGGAGGTCGCGCCCGACGAGGTTTCCGTTCTGGAGGCGAATCCCGAGATACAGGAACCGCCGTCCGTCCGGAAGGAACTGGGGCCACATGCCCAGAGTCGAATTGGATGTTGCGACCCGGGTCTTTTCACCACCCTTGTCCGACACCCGATGAATCCCGGGTTCGCCTGGCGGAAGCTCGCTGAACAGAATCGTTCCCTGCGAGCTCCATGTTCCCATCCAGCCGAAGCGAACGTCGCAGAGCTCCTCCGCGGGGCCGCCGGCCGCCGGGATCTTCTTCAACTTCTGGTCGGCGAAGAACGCTATGAAACGACTGTCCGGCGACCAGAACGGAGTATTCGCGCCCCAGGTCCCTTCGAGCGGTATCGACTTCTCGGACGCCAGGTCGCGGAGAAAGAGACGCGAGCGACCCCCTTCGAGCGACTCCACCACGATTCGCGTGCCGTCGGGCGAGAGAGCCAGTCCCGGCGAGACCTCGTTGGGGGCGTACGTGGTGCCGGAAGGAACGGGCAGGGTGAACCGACCGACAGGCTCCGCTGTTTCCGGCGCGGCGCGACGCTTCGGAAGGAGAAAAAGAGCGGCCGCCAGAGCGAGGGAGATCGCCGACAGCGCGACGAGAGCGACCGTCGTGGGCCGCAACCGGCTGCTCACCGCGCGCGAGACTTGAGTGTCGACCGACTGGTTCCCGGAAAGAGCGCCGAGGTCGAAAGCGAGATCGTGCGCGGAGTGGAAGCGGGCCTCCGGGTCTTTTTCGAGACAGTGGCGCACGATGCGGTCGAGCGCCGGTGCGATCAGGCGGTTCGTCGAGGAAAGCTCCGGAGGGTCCTCCCGCAGGATGGCCGACATCGTGTCGGCCGCCGAGTCGCCGTGGAACGCCTTGCGCCCCGCGAGCATCTCGTACAGAACGGCACCAAACGAGAAGATGTCCGAGCGCGCGTCGGACGCCCGACCGCGGACCTGCTCGGGAGACATGTAGCCGAGAGTCCCCATCACGATGCCCGGCTCGGTGCTCACGGCCGCCGTCGGGAGGTCGGTCTGCGACCGGAAGTTGTCGTGCTGCGTGAGCTTGGCGAGCCCGAAGTCGAGGATCTTGACGCGGCCGTCTTTCGTCACGAAGAGGTTCTCGGGCTTCAGGTCCCGGTGCACGATTCCCTTCCCGTGTGCCGCAGCGAGCCCGTGCGCGATCTGGATCGCGTAATCGATCGCGCGGCGCGGCGCGAGAGCCCCGCCCGCCATCCGGCTCCGCAGGGTCTCTCCATCGAGCAGCTCCGTAACGATGTACGGGGCGCCGTCGACGGTACCGATGTCGTGGACGGCGGTGATGTTGGGGTGGTTCAGGACCCCTGCTGCACGGGCCTCCTGCTCGAAGCGGCGGAGGCGATCGGCGTCGTTGGAGAAGGAGGCCGGGAGGACCTTGATGGCGACCTCGCGGCCGAGGCGCGGGTCCCTCGCACGGTAGACCTCTCCCATCCCACCCGCGCCGATCGGCGCGAGGATCTCGTAAGGGCCGAGGCGCGAACCCGGCTGTAAGGCCATGCTTTCCGCCGGATTCTACCGGCGGACGGCCGCCCTACTTCTTCGGGGTCGTGGCGCTCGCGGTGTTCGAGTAACCCGACGCTCCCGCCGCGTTGATCGCGCGGACGCGGTACGAGTAGGTCTTGTTCGGCGTGAGGCCGCTCGTGTCCGAGTAGCTGGTCGCGCCGGCCGCGGCGGTCGCGATGAGCGAGAAGGCGCCGCCCGAGCGGGAGCGCTCGATCTGGAATCCCGTTTCGTTGGCCGAGTTGTCCTGCCACGCGAGATCGATCCGGCTCCGCGAGACCGCGGTCGCGGTCAGGAGCGACGGCGCCGGCGGAAGCGCCGGAGGAATGGGCGTCGGCGTCCGCGTGGGGGTCGCCGTCGGCGGAACCGGCGTCGAAGTCCGGGTCGGTGTCGCCGTCGGCGGGGCGAATGTCGGGGTCGCCGTCGGCGGCGCGGGAGTCGGGGTGCGCGTCGGGGTCGCCGTCGGTCCGACCGGGGTCGGGGTGGGCGTTGGCGCGCTTCCCTTGACGATCGTGAAGCTGTCGGCGATCGCGCCCGTCTCCCTCAGGAACTTTGCGTCGAGCCGGTCCCCGTCGACGTCGAGCACCATCGACCCGAGGTTGTTCAGCGAGATGAACATCGCGGGGTGATTGAGCGTGCCGCCGCTCGCCTGGCCGGAGCTGCCGGCCACGGCGTACACCGCCCCCTCGTGCCCGGCGAGACCCCCGGTCGGCTTCGAGTACGCGCCGGTGCCGGCGGGTCGCCCGCTCCCTCCGTTCTTGATCATGGACGGCTGCAGCGTGCCGGAGGTGCCGTAGTGGCCGTCGATGAGGAACGAGCGCTCGTAGGAGTGGCTGTGTCCCGTGAGAACGAGGTCGACGCCGTAGTCCTCGAGAATTGGCAGCATGTTCTGCCGCATCTCCACGAGCTGGGTTTCGGTGTCGGAGTTGTGCGATCCCTTGCTGTACGGCGGGTGGTGCCAGTACGCGATGAGCCACTCCTGGGTCGTCGCGGCGAGGTCGTTCGTGAGCCACGTCGCCATCGGTCCGGTGGGCGACCGGTCGGAGGTCATCGAGTCGAGGCAGACGAAGTGGATGCTGCCGTAGTCGAACGAGTAGTAGTCCTCGGTGCCGGAGGCGATCCCGCCCGCCGCGCCGTTCACCGGGAGATTGAAGATCTGGTAGTAGGGGAGGCTCGCAGGCGGACTCGACGACCCGGCGGTGTCGTGGTTTCCGAGCGTCGGCCAGAGGAACGCCTGCCTCAGGAACCCGGGATACATGTCGAAGACCGCGGCCTCGTATTCGGCGTCCGTTCCGGTTTCGTAGGCGTTGTCGCCGAGCATGAGCCAGACGTCGGTCGCGCGGGTTCCCGTGAACGTCGCATACGCGTTGCGCACGGCCGCCGCGCTGGCGTTCGCCGTGCCGGAGTCTCCGAGCACCCAGACGCGGGTCGGGACGGATGTGCCCGCGATCGGGTGCGTCCGGAAGAAGTGAGTCGCGTCGCCGCCGGCGAGCGCCTCGGTCGCAGTGCCGACGGAGTAGTAGTAGAGGGTGTTCGGAGAAAGACCCGTCACAGTGACCGTGTGCTCTGTGACACCGGCCGCGCCGTCGGCGCTGCCAGTCAGGCTCTCCGGCGCCGTCCCGTACCGGACCCGGCTGTCCGTCCCAACGTCCGTGCGCCAGCGCACGATCGCGCTCGTCGGGGTTCCCGTCTGGAGGTACGGCCCCCGCGTGACGGTCGCCCCCGTCGAGCCGGAAAGCTCGAGGTCGAAGGTCACGTCGGAGCTCGTCCCGTTGGCCTGATGGACCTCGACAGCGAGGACGTTCGTTCCGGCCACCAGAGAGGAAGCGGGCACGCTCGCCGTCACGAAGGTCGTCTCATCCGCGCCGCCGAGGGCCGCCGAGGCGAGCGTCGTCGAGGTGATCGTCCCTCCGGGCATGTTGCTGCGGAACACTTCGGCGCCGTTCAGGTAGACAGCCGCCCCGTCGTCGCGGAGCAGCCGGACGGTGAAGCCCGCGAACGCCGAGGGGTCGGCGACCGTGAAGGCGCGGCGGAAGTAGGTCGTGATGAACTTCGCGCTCGCATTCGGCCCGAACGAGACGACCGTCGCCTCATCGCCGTCCCCGTAGCCGAGTTGCGCGGCGCCGGACGCCCACGCGCCGTCGGCGAACCCGGCGGCCCGCCACGCGGTCCCCTGGTTCGAGCCGTTGTCGAGGTACTTCCAGACCGAACCGGTCGGGACGAGGATCGTGACCGCTGCCGAGGCGTGTCGGGACGCGGGAACGATGAGGGCCGCGAGCAGGATGGCGGCGCTCACCAGCAGTCTCTCAGCCTTTCGCATCGGACTTCTCCTTCCGGTTCTTCGCCTCGAGGCGATCGAGGGAGCCCTTCACTTCGCGCTCCAGCCTTACGATCGCTCTCGTCCGACGAAGACGAGCGGGCAGACTTTCGATCGATTCCCTTGCCGCGACGAGCGACGCCCGCGCTTCCTCCGGCCTTCCCGCTTCCGCGAGGATCTCGCCCCGTCGGGCGAGGTACGACTCCCGGCGCGTCTTGCCGGTGCTGATCCGGTCGAGCCGCGCGAGCGCTCCGTCCCACGTTCCCCGGCGTCGCTCGAGCGAGACCGCGAGGTCTTCGAGCGCGGCGAGAGAGCCGAGGCGTTCGATCCCCTCGTCGAGAACGCGGATCGCGGCGTCGACGCGCCCGGACGAAGCGAGCGCCGTCGCTCTCTCGAAGTAGAGGTCTGGCTTCAGTTGGCCCGCCAGTCGGATCGCCTGCGCGTACTCCGCATCCGCTTCGAGAGGCCGGCGCAGGCGCACGAGAGCGCGCGCGAGCGACAAGCGGCCTTCCGCGTGGTCCGGCCGCCGCTCGAGGAAGCGTTCGAGGGCCGCGCGAGCCGGCGCGGGCCGCCCGGCTTCGAGGAGCGTCTTTCCGCGGCCCAGGTCGACCTCGGCCATCGTCGGGTCGATGCGGGCGGCGCGGTCGTAGTCGGCGAGTGCGGCGTCCCTCTCACCGTGGAAGCGGTGGAGCTCGCCGCGTTTCACGTAGAGCCGCGCGTCGTCCGGTCGCCGCGCGATCTGTCGCGTGACTTCCGCGATCTGTTCGTGAAGGTCGCCGTGGGCGGATGCCCGGTCCGCTTCCGAGGCCGCACAGGACGACGGCGAACGCCAGCGCGCGGCGAACGCTCCGCCCGGAAAGCTCGATGCTTCGTCCAAACATCGTCAAACTGTGGTCGTTCGCGAGGGATGGTAACACCGGCTCCCGCTCCCTCTCCCCTCTGGGGAGAGGGTCGGGGTGAGGGGCGACCAGACCCCTCTCTTACTTGGCGGAAACTTCGGACTTCGGACCGACGAGCCCGAGCTGGGTCAGCAGGAAGGCGTAATCGAAAGCGGCTTCCTTGAGCTTGTCGTAACGCCCCGACGAGCCGCCGTGTCCGCCCGCCATGTTGACCTTGAAGACGAGCGGGTTCGAGTCGGTCTTCGTCGCGCGCAGCCGGGCGACGTACTTGGCCGGCTCCCAGTACATGACCTGACTGTCGTTGAACGACGTCTTGACGAGCATCGCCGGGTACGCCTTCGCCGCGATGTTGTCGTACGGGCTGTAGCTCAGGATGTAGTCGTACTGTTCCTTGACCCTCGGGTCTCCCCACTCCTCGAACTCACCGACGGTCAAGGGGAGCGTCGTGTCGAGCATCGTGTTGATGACGTCCACGAAGGGGACCCGCGAGATCGCGACCCGGAAGAGGTCGGGCCGCATGTTGACGACGGCGCCGACGAGCAGTCCTCCCGCGCTTCCGCCTTCGATGGCGAGACGGTCGTTCGACGTCCACTTCTCCTTGACGAGGTGCTCCGCGACGGAAACGAAATCCGTGAACGTGTTCTTCTTCGCGAGCATCCGCCCGTCGTCGTGCCACTTCTTTCCCATCTCGCCGCCGCCGCGCACGTGGGCGATCGCATACACCACGCCGCGGTCGAGGAGGCTGACGCGGTTCGAGGAGAAGGTCGGGTTGCTCGAAGAGCCGTAGGAGCCGTACCCCGTGAGAAGGAGGGGATTCCGTCCGTCGCGCGACGTTCCCTTTCGATACACGATCGAGATCGGAATCAGCGTGCCGTCGGCGGCTTTCGCGTGGAGGCGCTCCGAAGCGTAGCGCGACGGGTCGTAGCCGCCGAGCACTTCCGTCTGCTTCAACAGCTTGCGCTCGCGCTTCTCCAGGTCGTAGTCGAAGACCGACTCGGGGGTCGTGAGCGACTGGTATCGGAAGCGGAAGACGCTCGTGTCGAACTCCCGGTTCTCGGCGGAGAACGCGGCATACACCGGTTCGGGGAACTCGATGCGATGCGTGGCGCCCGTCGTGAAGGAGAGCACGCGGAACTGCCGCAGGCCATCCTGGCGCTCGTACAGGACGAGGTGCCCGGCGAAAACGTCGAGCGCTTCGAGCATGACGTCTTCGCGGTGCGCGATGATCTCCTTCCAGTTCTCGCGCCTCGGATCTCCCGCCGCCGCCATCACGACCCGGAAGTTGCGGCCCGTGTCGTTGATTCGGATGAAGAACGCTCCAAGGCGGTGCTCCACCTCGTACTCACGGTCCTTTTCGCGCGGAGCGATCACGCGCAGGTCGCTCGACGGCTCGTCGGCGGCAACGAAGCGGATCTCGGTCGCCGTATGGCTGCTCGATTCGACGAAGACGTAGGCCTTACTGCGCGACCGCGACACGTCCAGCGCGAACTTCTCGTCGGCCTCCTCATAGACCATCGCGTCGGCGCTGTTTTCGGCGCCCAGCTGGTGGCGGTACAGGCGGTAGGGGCGCTTGGCGGAGTCGTCGGTGACGTAGAAGAGCGTCTGGTTGTTCGCCGCCCAGGCGACCGAGCTGACTTTCGGGACCCGCTCCTTGCCGAGCTTTCCGGTGCGGAGGTCTTTGACGAAGAGCGTGTACTCGCGGAAGCCGGTCACGTCGGTCGTGTAGGCGAGCAGGTTCCCGTCGTCGCTCACCTCGACGTCGCCGAGCGCGAAGAACTTCTCTCCCTTCGCGAGCACGTTCTGGTCGAGCACGATCTCCTCGGCGGCTTCGAGGCTTCCGCGGCGGCGGCAGAGGATCGAGTACTGCTTGCCCTTCTCCGTGCGCGAGTACCAGAAGTCGTTCCCCTTGCGGTACGGGACCGAGAGGTCGGTCTCCTTGATGCGCCCGAGCATCTCCGAATAGAGCGACGCCTGGAGGGGCTCCGTCGCCTTCATGACCGCGTCCGTGTACGCGTTCTCCGCGTCGAGGTGCGCCCGGACGAGCGGGTCCTCCTTCCTGCGGAGCCAGAAGTAGTCGTCCGCGCGCTTGGCCCCGTGCAGCGCGTCCACCTTAGTGTCTCGCCGCGCCACGGGCGCCTTCGGTTGCTCGATCGAAGCCGGCGGCGCCGCGCCGAGGAGCGCGGAAATGCCGACGGCGAGCGCGATCACGTGTGTCATTTCGTCCTCCGCATCTTCACAAAAAAGGGGGCGATGATACCGCGCCAGCGAGTTCCTTTAGAATCTGCAGTCCTTCCCGGAGGTCCCATGTACCGAACAAGAACCCTTGCGATTCCACTCCTTGCGCTTCTGATTTCCGGCGCCCGCCCGGCAACGGCCGATACCGGGCACGACCACAAGGAAGGGGACCCGACCAAGCTCGGGAAGGTCCATTTCCCGATTTCCTGCGGCCCTGCGGCGCAGAAGAAATTCGACTCGGCCCTCGCGATGCTCCACTCGTTCTGGTATGCGAAGTCGGAGAAGGCCTTCGCCGCGATCGCCGCCTCCGACCCCGGCTGTGCGATGGCGCACTGGGGCGTCGCGATGAGCCACTTCCACCAGATCTGGTACGCGCCTCCACCGGACGACCGAAAGGCGGGCGCGGCGGCGATCGAGGCGGCTCGCGCGGCGTCCCGGAAGACGAAGCGGGAGAGCGACTGGATCGAGGCGCTCGCGGTCTATTTCCGGGACTCCGAGACCGTCGATCACGTCACTCGCTTTCTTGCCTACGAGAAGGCGATCGCCGATCTCGCCGCGAAGTATCCCGATGATCGCGAGGCGAGGATCTCGTACGCACTGACCTTGAACGGTGTCGCTCTCGCGCTGCCTCCGGACAAGACGTATCAGCGCCCGAAGAAGGCGGGCGAGATTCTCGGGCCGATCTTTCGCGAGATGCCACAGCACCCGGGAGTCGCGCACTACATCATTCACAGCTACGACTTCCCGACTCTCGCGGATCGGGGCCTCGACGCCGCGCGGCGTTACTCGAAGATCGCGCAGGACTCGCCCCACGCGCTCCACATGCCGTCGCACATCTTCACGCGGCTCGGACTGTGGGAGGACTCCATCCGGTCGAACATCGACTCGGCCACCGCCGCACGGAAGGACGTCGAGCGTTCGATGCCCGGAGCGCGGTCCTTCGACGAGCTGCACGCGATGGACTACCTCGCGTACGCATACCTGCAGGCCGGCCGGGACGGGGAGGCGAGGAAGGTGCTCGAGGACGCGGCCCGCGCGGAGACGTTCGACAAGGAGAACTTCGCTGCCGCGTATGCCCTGAGCGCCATTCCGGCCCGCCTCGCGCTCGAGCGGCGAGATTGGGGCGCGGCAACTTCGATCGCGCTTCGGCCCGCGACCTTTCCGTGGGGCAAGTTCCCCTACACCGAGGCAACGGTGGTCTTCGCGCGGGCGACCGGGTTCGCGCGCAGCGGAAACGCTGCTGCGGCGCGCACGGAGGTGGAACGCCTCGAAAAGCTTCGTGACTCCCTGAAGAACGCCGGAAACGCATTCTGGGCAGACACCGTCGAGATCACTCGACTCGAGTCGGCCGCCTGGCTGGCGCGGTCGGAGAAGAGGGATGCGGAAGCGGTCGGCCTCATGCGATCCGCCGCGGCGCTCGAGCAGTCGACGGACAAGCACCCGGTAACGCCGGGCCCGATCCTTCCGGCGCGCGAACAGTTGGGGGATCTGCTCCTCGAGCTCGGAAGGCCCGCCGAGGCGCTTGTCGAGTACCGGGCCGAACTGGCGGCGTCGCCAAACCGCTTGAACGGCCTCTACGGAGCGGCGCGCGCCGCGCGTCTTTCTGGCGACGGCCCCGCGGCGCGCGGGTTCTACGAGAAGCTCGTCGCGCTTCTCGCGAGGGCCGATGGCGCGCGTGCCGAGCTCACCGAAGCGCGGGCGTACCTGGGAGGGAAGACGGTCTCGGGCGTGCGATAGGGAGCTGGTCTGCCCGGCAGGATTCGAACCTGCGACCCACGGCTTAGAAGGCCGTTGCTCTGTCCGGGCTGAGCTACGGGCAGCGGGTCGATTATCGAACAAACCGAAGAAGGAACGCTTCGGCGCGAACGCCCCTCACCCCGACCCTCTCCCCGGAGGGGAGAGGGAGAAGAACGGGGCGCTAGTTCTTGAGGACGTCGCCGGGTTTGAAGCCGCTGCCGGAAACGACCACTGCGGAGGAAAGGCGCGCGCCCCGCACGGCAAGGATCTTGATTCGACCGACCTTCACCTCGTTCGCTCCGAGGACCTCGCCGGTGTCCGGATCCTTGATCTCGTCGGCGATGCGGAAGACGTCGAACTCGTCCCCATCCTTGATTCCGGCCTCAGAGCCGACATTGACGTAAATCGCACCGCCGCCGGCTTTCGCGATCTTGCCGACGATGCCGGACGCATCCGCTGTGCCGCCGAGTCCACTCGTCGCGAGCTTCTTCCGGCCGAGGGAGTCGGCGAGCTTGACGACGACGGGCCGCAGGATCCGGTCGAGCTTGCCGCGGTCCTCGACGCCGCCGCCGGCGCCGTGCACGTACACGCTGGAGTCGGACGTCGATTCCGCCGCGGTGTCGGCCCATACGATCTCGCCGGTGGAGGTGGAGAAGGCCCGTGCATCGAGAGCGGCGTCGAGCTTCTGGCTCCGCACATTCACGGACGGGAGGCGCCCGAACAGTCCCGGCACGTTCGCGCCGCGGTTGGCGACTCCCATTTCGGTCACCGCACCCGTGATCAGGTATTCGACCCCGAGCATCTTCCCGACCTTCACCGCGGTCTTCGGGTCGATGTCACCGGCGAGCGTGAGATTCTTCTCCCGCAGAATCTCTTCCAACTGCTCACGCTCGATGACCCGGTAGGTTCCTTTCCTCACGAGCTCCGTGACGAGCATGTCCTGCGCGGCCTGGCCGGCCTTGTATCCGGACCATCCGTAGCCCTGAACTTTGTTTTTGAACTCGAGTACCGCCACGCGCGGCCGGCTGGAAGTGTCCTCTGCGGTGAGCAGTCGAGTCGCGACGAAGAGTGCGAGAGCGCAGATCAGCCGCGGTCGAGAAACGTGTGTCATGGGGTTACCTCTCTGTCTCGGTGCATTCTAGTGGGATCGCACGGACACTGGGCCGAGCTCAGCTATTCGATTCGGAATCGTCGCTTCCGGTGAATCCAGACCGTTCTCGAACCACGCGGTCGTGCCCTGTCTATCCGATCGTTACCTCCTGATTAGAAAGGCAATCCCGCCGTTCCGAAAAAGCATGTGAGCGGTCTGGCCTGAAAGGTGCATTTGGGCGTTCGCGGATGTGTGATCCATCACCGAAAACTGGAGGTCGCGAAATGCGTGCACGGGGTGAGATGGCTTCGCAGGACTTCTGTAAGACGAATCGTCTCGCAGCCTCGGCGTCTCTTGTGATCCTGGTCCTTACGTCGTCACTGGCGCACGCCGCGCCGCCCTCCACCAGTCGTCCGTTCCGAGTGATTGACAGGAACGGGACGCTGGTGGGCCACGCAGTGACCGAAAACCTGGTTGCGCGAGAGATCAATGGCACTTGGGTGAGCTTCTTCGTTCACGCAGCCTTCGGGATCTATGATTCGGACGCGATCTACCTGCACTACACGACCACGGATTGCAGCGGCGGTAGCTACCTCCCCCACTCTTCGATGTTCGCGGAAGGCACGCGGGTCGGTTCCCGGTTGTATTACCCCGCGGACCAGCAGGTTCTGACTCCTCAATCGCACCGGGTGGTCTACGGAAGCGGAGAGGAAGGACCCTGCTATGCCTCGGTCGGTATCGCGGAAGTCTATGGAGCCACCGCGACGATGAACCTCGAGCCGCTTGGCCTGGTCCTTCCCTTCCGGGCCGTTCAATAAAGCCGCCGGCGCAGAGAGTTCGTGTCGGCAGGGAGCCGGCGGCGGAAAGCGGTAGGGAGCCGACAAAAAGGATCGAGGATCTCCCCGCAACTCGATTCTCGCAGCATCGTGCCGCGGACCTGCCGCCGATCGCTCCCTACCGTCGTCCAGGTGAATAAATCCTGAGCGGATTAAATATTACCCTCCCTTCCTAGACTTTAGTCGAACTGGTCGGGCTTGCGGTTCCGTGACGAGTAATCGAGCGCTTCCATCTCATTCGAAAAGCAATGCGAGCCTTCCCAACGAAGAAATCGTGTTTTCGCTGCGACTGGCTTGAAAGGTGCAAGTCTTGATCAAAGAGCGTTCAGCGCATCCGCAAAAAATAAGGGGAGGTTGGGAATGTCTGCAAGGGTTCTCATTGGTTTGCGAAACTGCGGCCGAAAGAATCGCCGGCGCGCCGCGGTGGCTTTCATCGTCGGGTTGCTTCTGACTTCCTCGTTGGCCTACGCCGTGCCGCCGGCCGGCAATCGCCCCTTCCGCGTGATCGACCGGCACGGCTCGCTCGTTGGCTATACGGTGACCGAGAACCTGGTCGCGCGTGAGATCAACAATCAGTGGGTGAGCTTCTACGTCCACACGGGTCTCGGAATCTTCGACTCCGAAGCGATCTACGTTTACTACTTGACGACGAACTGCAGCGGGCCTCGCTACCTTCCCGCACTATTCGATGTTCGCGGAAGGCACGCGCGTCGGCAACCTGCTGTACTACCCCGTCGGCCAGGAAGTTCTGTCGCCTCTTTCGCTGCGGGTCGCTTACGGCGACGGGCAGGAGGGTGCCTGTAACACGATGCCCGAGGTGCGCGGCGTCTACGGGACCGCGGCGACTGTCGGCATCGATTCGTTCCGGTTGAACCTTCCCTTCCGGGCCGTCCAGTAGAGGCGTCAACAGGAATCCCGCGTTGGGCGCCGTGAGGCGCCCGACGCTCTCCCCTTTTTATTCGGGCGCCGCGTCCGCGGACGGTCCGTAAACCGACGGGACTTTGCCACCCATCGGGCGGATGTACGTCGAGAGCTGGCCGCGGTGGTGAATCATGTCGTGGAGGAATGCCCAGAGCCACTCGCTCGCGGGCTGCTCGTTGGCGACCTTGCCGCCCAGCAGAAACCTGACCGGCCTCTTCCAGCCGTTGTCATCGAGTTTCCCGAGACGCTCCCTCAAATCGTTCGTGCTCTTCTTCCAGAGTGCGCGCATGTCGTCGATCGGATCGGCGCCGAAATCCCGGAGGTCGATTTCGCCACTGTCGAACATTCCGCAGAGGATCTCCTGCTCCCGCGCGAGGAGCGTGACCATCTCGGCGCCCGTACGCGACCTTGGATGCGGCCGGTAGTCGCCGCGTTCGGCCGGAACGGCGTCGAGCATCCGCTGGAACTTCCCCTGCTCCCGTTCCCAGAACTTCAGGAACAACTCTCGATTGGTCACGTGGCCTCCGTTGCGTCGTTGCGCCGACAGCCCGAGCGCCGCGGCGGAAGCCGGATTCTAAGCGGCGAGCGCAGCGCCATTCGTTTCGCTCATTGCGAAACGGTGAAGTGCGAACGTGCGCGAGCCGCTGACGCCGCTGCCTCTTGATGCAGTGCGACTTACAGGGAAAAGTGAGCCATCCATCCGCGACGCGGTGTGAACGTCGGTCTCGAAGGCGTAGGATGAGCACACCCGATGCAATCCTTGCCGGGCGGGCCGTCCGCGACGTACATCGTCGCCTGCTTCGGCTGCCGCCAACCGTTCGATGCGCTTCCGGCGGCGTGGTGCGCCTGCCTGACCAGCCGGAGATCTCTCGTCTGCCCGCATTGCGGAATCTGCTTCTGCAGAGCGCCTCAGTCCTTCAAGCAGAAACTCTGGGAGGGAGCGCCGCAAGACCTCTGGGACCGAGCCGCGGCCGAGCACCGGCACGCGGAGGAGCTTCCCGCGAACGCCGAAGTGGATTCCGTTCAGCGTCCGCTCGTTCTCGTGGTCGACGACGATAAAGAGATTGTGAGAATTGCAATCGCCGGGATCACGCGCCTTGGCTACCACGCAATCGTCGCAAGCAACGGTGAGGAGGGATGGACGCTGACGGTCGCGTACAAGCCGGAGCTCGTCCTCGCGGACGTCTTCATGCCCGGGCTCGACGGGCGCGAAATGTGCCGCCGGATCAAGACGGACCCGCAAACTTCGGCGACGAAGGTTGTGCTCATGACTTCGGTCTATACGGCCTCGCGGTACAAGGCGGAGGCCTACAAGGAATTCCTTGCGGACGATTACCTGGCGAAGCCGCTGGATTTCCCATCACTGGAGCAGTTGCTCCGAAAGCATCTGGGCTGAGAGCGTGACGCGCGAGCCCGGGAAGGCGTCGGGCGATGGCGGGTGGCTGAAAAGGCGACTCGTACTCGGACTCGCAATTTCATTCCTCCTCGTCGCCGGTCTCGCCGTCTGGAGCTACTGGGCGGACCAGCAATCTCGCCTGAGTGCCGCCCGGCGCGGTCAGTCGCGCAACGTGCTCCGCATCATCGACGAGACTTCCGCGCTGCTCGCCGAGCTCGATGCGGCGCAACGGGGTTACGTCGTGACCGGCAACGCGAACCTTTTTTCGGCGTACCAGGCGGCCGCCGCGAAGCTCCGACCGCACCTTCATGAGCTCCGACAGACCACCGCCGGGAATCCACGGCACCTCGCGGCCATTCCGATCCTCGAGGCGCTTCTCGATCAGAAGATCGGCTTCGTCGAGCAGGTCGCGCAGCGTCGGCGGGATCGAGGTATAGACGACGCCGCCGCCCTGATGGCGACGATGCACGGCGAAAGGCTCAAGACCCGGATCAACCGGATCCTGAACGGGATGCGCGCCGAAGAGGGTCGGAAGCTGGCCGCCCAGACCGACGCCGGGAACCGCTGGGCCATCATCGAGCTCGTCGCTCTCGGTGCCGGCGTCCTGATCCAGTTCGGTTTTCTGTTTGCTGTTTACTACCTCGTCGGCCGGGACATCGTCGAGCGCCGCCGGTCGACCGCCGCGTTGTCCGAGCAGGCCCGCCTCGCCACATTCACGGCGGACGTCGGGACCGCGCTGACGCGAAGCGAAAGCCTTCCGCAGGCTCTCGAGGCATCGGCGGCGGCAATGGTGAAGCACCTCGGAGCGGCAACTGCGACGATCTGGGTCCAGCATCCCAAGGATCCCGTGCTCGAGCGCCGCGCGACGGCCGGCGTCGGCGTCAATCTTCCCGACCCGCACGATCGGATTGCGGTGGGGGAGTTTCGCATCGGACGGATCGCAGAGGAAGGCGTGCCTCGGATCATCGACCTGACTCAATTCGTCCCCGAGCCGGGCGACAAAGGTTGGGCGCGGCAGCAGGGGATGGTGTCGTTCGCCGGCCATCCGCTCATGGTTGCCGGCCGCTCTCTCGGGGTGGTGGCGATGTTTTCGAGAGAGCCGATCACCGGGTACGAGCTCCACGCGATCTCGACGGTTGCGGACTCGATCGCGCTCGCCATCGATCGAGCGCGGGCCGCGGATTCGCTTCGGACGAGTGAAACGCTGACTCGGTCGATCATCGAAGGAATGCTCGACGCGCTCGTGACGACCGACGCCGCGGGGCACATTCGATCCATCAACCCGGCAGCCGAGAAACTGTTCGGATACGGTCGGGACGAGCTGATCGGGCAACCGCTCTCCCGCATCGTGCCCGGGACCGGAGGCGTCTCTCCCGAGGCGTATGTCCAGATGTGCCTGGATCGTCTGACGGGAGGCACCACCAAATCGCTGGGGCGCCGGAAGGACGGGGCGATCTTTCCTTTCGAACTGGCTCTCTTCGAGTTCTGGACTTCCGACGGTCGGCACTTCGGCGGGGCGATCCGAGACCTCTCCGAGCGCCAGGAGATCGACCGGCTGAAGCGGGAGTTCGTCTCGACGGTCAGCCACGAGTTGCGCACGCCGCTGACGTCCATACGCGGTGCGCTCGGGCTGGTGACCGGCGGCGCGGCGGGGATTCTCCCGGCGCAAGCGAAGGGCCTCCTCGACATCGCCCTCAAGAACTGCGAGCGCCTCGCGCGGCTGGTCAACGACATCCTCGACATGGAGAAAATCGAAGCGGGTCGGCTCGAGTTCCAAATGGAGGAATTGGTGCTCGAGCCACTCCTCGAGGCCTCTGTCGAAGGCAATCGCGCCTACGCCGAGCAGTTTGGCGTCGGACTGACGGTCGAGAACCACGCGCCCGGCGTTCGGATTCTGGCGGATGCGGATCGCATGACTCAGGTTCTGACGAACCTTCTGTCGAATGCCGTCAAGTACTCCCCGAAGGGGGGAACGGTCCGCCTCGTCGCGGGCCGGCGAGGGAGCATCGTTCGGCTCGAAGTCCATGATCGCGGGCCCGGGATTCCGGAGGAGTTTCGCTCGCGGATCTTCGGCCGTTTCCAGCAGGCCGATTCCTCGGACACTCGCCAGAAGGGGGGCACCGGGCTGGGTTTGGCGATCACCCGGCTGATCGTCGAGCAGCTCGGCGGCACTGTCGACTTCGAGACCGAGGTCGGACGAGGCACGACGTTCCGGGTCGACCTTCCCGTCCTCGCCGACTCTCCGCGCCCCGGCATTGTCCACGTGGAATCCGGCAACGGGTCGCGCGCCCGCATCCTCCACGTCGAGGACGACCCGGATCTGACGAGGATCGTGCGAGCCGCTCTCTCCGAATTTGCCGACGTGGACGTCGCTCGCGGGCTTCGCGAAGCCCGGGAGCGGCTGGCTGGTGCCTCTTACGACGTCGTCGTTCTCGACGTCGGGTTGCCCGACGGTTCCGGCCTCGAGCTCGAGCCGCTGCTGGCACGCGCGGCCGCCGGACCCATCCCGTTCGTCTTCTTTTCCGCGCACGAGATTCCCCATGGGGCCGCCGGCGGCGCGCAGGCGGTCCTCGTCAAATCGCGCTCCACGGTCTCCGGGCTCGTGGAGGCGGTGAAGTCCGTCCTTGCCGGAACGCCGCAGGTCGGATGAGCGACGTGCTCGATCGGGTTCTTTACGTCGAGGATGATCCCGACATCCGAGCGATCGGGACTTTCGCGCTGGAGGGGGTCGGCGGCCTCACGGTCCGCAGTTGTGCCTCGGGGGCGGAAGCGGTCGAAGCGGCCGCGAATTTTCGGCCGCAGCTCATCCTGCTCGACGTGATGATGCCCGGCATGGACGGTCCCGCCACGCTCCAGGGCCTGCGCGGGCTCGAAGCCACGCGCTCGACTCCCGTCGTCTTCATGACGGCGAAGGTACAGGCGAATGAATTGGAGCATTACCGGGATCTCGGAGTGGTCGAAGCGATCCCGAAGCCATTCGACGCGATGACGCTCGCCGCGATGGTGCGGGCGATCTACGAGCGGACGAGCTGACGAGGACTCATGGCGGACTGGGAGAAAACCCTCGAGGCTCTGCGCGAGCAGTTTTTGAGCGGATCGGCGGCGCGGCTCGATCGTATCGAAGCCGATCTCCAACGACTGAGCAGGGTCCCCGGCGACTCGGAAGCGCTGACCGACCTGCGCCTCGCGTTCCATGGCTTTTCCGGTCTCGGCGGCTCGTACGGCTTTCCGAAGGTCACGATGCTCGGACAGGATGGGGAACGGCATTGCGACGCTGTCGCCGCCGACGGGAGGGAGCCGGGGGAGTCGGACCTGGCGGTCTGGCGCGACCTGCTCAACGGGCTCCGATCGCAGCTCGGCGCGCGGCGGGTGACGCGGGCCCCCGAGTCGCTTTCGACCTCACCGCCGCGCGGCGAGGGACTCGTCGTCGAGGCGGATCCGACGCTCTCTGCGATTCTGGCCGGCGTTGTCGAGCGCGCCGGTCTGTCGGTGCGCGCCGTGGCGTCTGGCGCCGAGGCGCTGGCTGCGGTCGAGGCGCGGTTGCCTTCCGTCGCGATCGTTGACGCGGATCTTCCGGACGGAACGGGCTTCGCGCTCGTCGAGCGAATGCGGGCGACGCCGGGGGCAAGCTCGATCGCCGTGCTTCTCGTCGCAGGCTCGGCCGACGTGCTCGACCGGGTCGAGGCCATTCACTGCGGAGCGGACGGGCTATTCGAAAAAACGGTGAACCCGGAGGTCCTGGGACGCCGGCTCCAGCAGCTTCTGGAGCGCGCCGTCGCCGCGGCCCCACGGGTTCTTTCGGTCGAGGATGATCCCGATCAGGCAGGTCTCGTGCGAGCCGTCCTCGAATCGGCGGGTTACGAGGTGCATACCGCTGCCGGTGCTCGCGACTTCGAGGAGGCGTTGGCTGCGTTCCACCCCGACCTCGTGCTGATGGACGTTCTCCTGCCGGGAGGCGTCTCGGGCTACGACCTTGCCCGAATCCTCCGGCAGGACGAGCGCCACGCGACCCTCCCGGTTCTCTTCCTGACCACCGAGCAGCAACTCCAGTCTCGCATCGAAGCCGTTCGGGCGGGCGGTGACGACCATCTCGCGAAGCCGATTTCACCCGGCCTCCTGCTGTCGACGGTGGCCGCCCGAATCGAACGCGCGCGCTTCCTGAAGGATCTGGTGGAGCGCGACGGCCTGACACGTCTGCTGGCGCACACGCCGTTCCTCGAGCGCGTCCGGGCGGTGCACCTCCGGCAGCTGAGGCGGCCCGACAGGCTCCCGGCGGCCCTCGTCGTTCTCGACCTCGATCACTTCAAGAAGGTCAACGACACCTGGGGGCATCCGGTTGGAGACCGGGTGCTGACCGCGCTTGCGGGACTTCTGCGATCCCGGCTGCGTCAGACGGATTCGATCGGGCGACTGGGTGGTGAAGAGTTCGGAATCCTTCTGGAGGATCTGACGGCCGAAGGCGCCGTGAGTCTCGTGGAAAGGCTGCTCGCGGATTTCACGGCGATCGAGCATCGGGGGTTGGACGCCGCGAGCTTTCGAGTCACCTTCTCGGCGGGGGTCGCCATGAGCGGCGAAGAGCCCGACCTGTCGAGCTGGCTGGAAGCCGCCGACGCCGCGCTCTACGAGGCCAAGCACCGCGGCCGGAATCAAGTCGTCGGACCCGACTCGAAAAGAGTTGGAGGAGGGTAGGCCCGCTTAGCGGTGGTCGGGGCGGCCGGGATCGAACCGGCGACCATCTGCTCCCAAAGCAGATACGCTACCGCTGCGCTACGCCCCGGAAGAGGAGGAATTATCCCACGCTGTCGGCAGCGACATTCGCGCCGATGCGGTGGACAACACGCATGAACCGCGAATTCGTCACCTGGTACTCGCCCTCCCTCGGGCGCCGCATGGACCTGCTCTGGTTCGGCGGCGCGGGCAAGCCGATGATCTGGTTCCCGACTTCCTTCGGACACTTCTTCGAGAACGAGGATTTCGGCTTGATCGGCGCCGTCCGGGACCGCATCGAGGCGGGCGACATCCAGGTCGCGTGCGTGGACGGGATCGACGGGGAGAGCCTCTACGCGCAGATCGCGCCATCCGGCGGACCGGCTCGTGCGGCACGACCAGTACGACACGTACCTCTACCGCGAGGTCGTCCCGTGGATGCGCGCGAAGGCGAAGGCGTCGGCGAAGATCGCCACGCTCGGCGCGTCCTTCGGGGCGTACCACGCCGTCAACTTCGGCTTCCGCCATCCCGACGTGGTGGACAAGGTCGTCGGGTTCTCCGGGAAGTACGACATCCACTCGTTCCTCGACGGCTACTGGGACGAACGGGCCTACTTTCACTGTCCGACGGCGTACGTCCCGAACATGGACGCCGGCTGGGTCGAGCGGCTGTCGAAGATGGACATCGCGATCGTGACGGGCGCGCAGGACAACATCCTGAAGGGGACGGAAGACATGATCCGCATCCTGCGGGACAAGGGGATTCCGCACCGCGGCCACGTGTGGGACGACCCGTACGGGCACGACTGGCCCTGGTGGAGGATCCAGATCCGGAGCTACGTGCCGTGACCTCCCGCGAGACCGCCCGCAAACCCGCGCGCCGCGGCCAGCTCTGGCGGTGCCCCGCCTGCCGCCGCGAGTTCGTCAAGCCGAACCAGTGGCATTCGTGCGCGACACGGGGGCTCGACGAGCACTTCAAGGGGCGCGACCCGCAGCTGCGCGAAGTGTTCGACGCGCTCGTCTCGAAGCTGCGGAAGATCGGTCCGGTGAAGGTGGACCCGGTGAAGACCTCGATCAACCTGACCTCCGGCCGGCATCTCGGCGCGGTCACGGTCCGCGGGACGTATCTCCGCGTCGGCTTCTACGGCGCCAAACGCATCGTCGACCCGCGCATCGTCCACTTCGAGCGGCTCGGTCCGGAGCGGTTCGGCCACTCCGTGGTCGTCGAGTCCGCGGAAGACATCGACGACCAGCTCATGGGGTGGCTCGCTGCGGCTGGGGTCTGACCCCCCCAGCCGGTGATTTTCGAGTCCGCCGAAGACATCCACGACAGCTCATGCGGGGAGGGATCTGACCCCCTCGCGGTCGATCTTGCCCAGCTTCGCGGCTGGGGGGGTCAGACCCCAGGCCAGAGACAACCGCTCGAGCCCACCCACGTCTTGTCCTTGTTGAAGGCGACGCCCATCATCTTTCCCTGAGAGAGGCGCGCGAGCGTCGTCACCGGGAACGGCTTCCCGTCCCGCCACACGAACATGATCCGCACTTCGACCTTCGACCGGTTTCCGTCCACGGTCTCGACGACGGGCGCGTACTGGACCTTCCGCATCAGGACGGTGTGGGCGCGGTCCGCCTCGGGGACGGCCTCGAAGTCTTTCCTCGTGACGTCGACCTTCACTCCCGAGCCCGCGAAGGAGAAGAGCGGCTTCAGGACCCAGTTGTCGAGGTCCGATGGCGGACCGTCGAAGTCCGAGAGGAGCCGCGCCTCGGGCGCCGCGGGGTGGGAGAGGGAAGGCAGCGAATGCTTGCTCCAGCGGAAGTACCAGTTCGGGTGCCCGGCCCATGACACGTCGAGCGGCTGCGTGAAGTCGATGGGCAGCGTGATCCCCTTCGCGGACAGCTCGTCGAAGATCAGGCGGTTGTAGATCCGCAGGATCCGGGTCGGCTTTCCGTCCCGGCGATACCAGAGCTCCCGGCCGCGTTTCTCGATGTCGGTCGCCGACACCGGCCGGACTCCCCAGAGCTTCTCGGTGCACGCGAAGTCCACGTAGGTTTTCTGGGTGGGTGGATCGATGTCCATCAGGACGACGTTTTCGGCGGGGAACCCGCCGAGGATCGCCTCACCGACCGTGCGGACATAGCTGTCGTCGTCGAGGCCCGACAGGTAGAAGTCGAGTTCGTCGCCGCCCGGGGTGATTCGCTTGAGCCCCCGGCTCTGAAAGAGCTGGAATGCGTAGAGCGACGCGAACGCCTGCAGCTCGATCAGCTTCGGCGTGAGAAGGCCGTTCGAATCCCGGGTGACGGCGAAGTCCGCCTGCGCGAACGTGGGTTGGTCGCCCGAGCCGGGGACGTCGAGCGCGGGCGGCACGGCGTCCTGCGACGCCCGAAGGATCTCTGGTCTGGAAAGCTCCGACCAGATCTCCGTCGCGGCGCGCACCATCTTGTCGCGGAGGTCCGGGGGGAGGAAGACCGGCGTCTCGCAGAGGTGGAACTCGATCCGGGAGCCGGCCTCTTCCTCGAGGCTCCGCTTGTACCCGGCGTACTTCTCTTCGGTGAAGCTGTCGTTGTAGGCGCGGCGGAGGTCGGGGATCATTGATTCGGTGGCGTTCGAGCCCCTCACCCTGCCCTCTCCCCATGGGGGAGAGGGTGGGATCCTTAAATCAAAAACTTTCCGTCGGCCATCACCTGCTCGTCGTCGAACCAGACGTCGAAGTGTCGGCCCACGATGTCGAGGTGGGTGCGGCAGCTCCAGGACGCGCCGGTGTGCTCGGCGTAGGTGTGTCCGAAAGCGAGGTGGAGTCCGGGGAGCTTCTCGTCCTGGAGGATGTTTCCGATGATGGAGTGGACGGCGATGTTCGTTCCCATCGCGAACTCGCCGACGCGGTCCGAGTTCTCCTCCGTGCGCGTGTAGGCGAGGAAGTCGTCCCGGACGTCGGTCCGCGCGCACTTCGCGTCGGCGACGCGGCTGTTCTCGATCCAGACGGTGAGCGGGGTTTCCTCGAGATCGCCGTAGCGAGCGCAGAGATAGTCACCGAGGACTCCGTCCACCACGTATACACCGTCCACGCGCGCCGGCGCGGTCAGGACCTCGCCGCCCGGAAGGTTGGCCCACTTCGCCGCGGTGATGAGGCCGCTCGTCTTCAGCCAGAGGACGGAGGGGTCGAAGGTTGCCTCGAGGTCACTGCCGGCGCGGGAGCGCGCACGGATGCGCTGCGCTTTCGCGGCGCGGTCCCGGACCCGCGTCGAGATCGCGTCCACGGCGTCGAAGTCCGCCCGCATCCCCTCGGCCATGATCCGCGGGGTGATGGAGACCATGTGGGCGTGGCGCATCTCGCGCCGATTGACGATGGCGGTCATCTCGCGGCGGGAGGCGAGCTCGCCCTCGCGCGGCTGACCGGCGTAGATCGAGACATCGGAGCGCTCGAGCGCGTCCCGAACGGGCTGGGGGAGATCGAGCATGGGCCGATCGCCGTAGTCCTCGAGCACGTGGAGCTCGTACGGCGCGCCCACCTCGCGGATTTCCGCGGCGAGGCTCTCGGCCACGCGCTCGGTCTCACGATCGGTGATGATCGCGACGTGCTCATCGGGCGTGACCCGCAGGCACGTCCGGATCGCGTTGCGCGCCCCCGGGGCGAGGTCGTATCCGTTCGCGGAGACGGCCTCCGCGAGATCGGCTCGAAGGGGGCCGCTCAACCGGATGCCGCCGCGCTGGCCGTGGCGGAGTCGATCCCGTGGGCGCTCTCGTCGCAGATGAAGTCCACCACGCGCTTCAGATCTTCGCCGCTCTCGCGGTAAACAGCAAGCTGGCGGTCGGCGCCGCTCCCGTTGTCGAGGATCCAGCGAATCGACTCGACCTCTTTCCGGCTCCCGAGCTCGTCGACGACGTCGTCCACGAAAAGGAGCATTTCCTCCGCGAGGTCGCGGAAGGGAACCTCGATCTCTCTTCCGAAATCGATCATCTTTCCTTCAATTCCGTAGCGGCTCGCGCGCCACTTGTTCTCGAGCAGCAACGCCCGGCGATACGTTCTCCAGCCCAGGTTCTTCTCGCGGAGCTGGAAGAGCTTCACGCAGATCGCCTGCGTCAGCGCGGCGAGCGCGACAGTCTCGTCGAGCCGCATCGGCACGTCGAAGACGCGGAACTCGATCGTGTCGAAGAACGGGTGCGGCCGCACGTCCCACCAGATCTTCCGGCCGTTGTCGATGCAGTTGGTCTTGACGAGGACGCGGACGTAGTCGTCGAACTCCGCGGGCGTCTCGAAGACCTCGGGGATGTTGGTGCGCGGGAACCTCTCGAACACCTTCGTGCGATAGCTCTTCAACCCCGTGTTGCGGCCGAGCCAGAACGGAGAGCTCGTCGAGAGCGCGAGCAGGTGCGGCAGGAAGTAGCGCGCCTCATTCATGATCTGGAGGGCGAGGGCGCGATCCGAGATGCCGACGTGCACGTGGAGGCCGAAGATCAGGTTGGCCCGCGCGACGAGCTGCATCTCCTGGACGATCGCGGCGTACCGCTCGTCCGGGTAGATCAGCTGGTCCGCCCAGTTCGAGAAAGGGTGCGTCCCCGCCGCGGCGACGCGCATCCCCGTCTTCGCGGCCATTCGGATGATCTCGCTCCGCAGCTCCGCGACGTCGCGCCGGACCTCCTGGATGTTGTTGCAGATGCCGGTGCCGATCTCCATGACCGACTGGTGCATCTCCGGCTTCACGCGTTCCTTCAGGACCCGCTTCCCCTCGTCGAGCATCTCCTGGATGTGCGACTTGAGCTCGCGCGTCTCCGGATCGATGATCTGGAACTCCTCCTCGACGCCGAGCGTGAAGGCGGGGCGTTGGACCGTCATTAGACCTCGCCGGCCGGCGTCGTCGTCCGGGGACGCTTCGGGGAGGGGCGGGGCCGGGCCTTTTTCGGCTCCGCCCGGGCGGTCACCGCCGGGACGGTGTCGCGAACCTTCTGCCACTCCCACGCCCGCGACGGGCGGGGACCTTCCTGGACCCGTTCGATGAGCCACTTCGCGGAATGCTCGACGACCCACGCGAAATTGTCGGGGCCGATCGACGCGACGTCCGCATCCGGGGCCGGGTTGAGGAAGTCGATCGCGTAGGGGATGCCGTCCCTCACGGCGAGCTCGACGGTGTCGAAGTCATAGCCGAGCGCCCCGGTCAGCTTGCGGCAGTCGCCCCGCAGCCTTTCCTCGAGCGCCGGGTCGATGGCCTTCGGCTCGCGCACGTAACGGTTCGCGTGCGGCTGGCGCGGGTCGTACGGCATCAGGAGGACTTCCTTCGCGCCGAGCACGTAGCAGCGGTAGTAGTCCTCGAAGACGATCTCCTCCTGGAGGGTCATGACGTGCTGGCCGGAGGCGCGATACGCCGCGAAGAACTCGTCGGGGTTCGACACCCGGTAGACGTTCTTCCACCCGCCGCCGGAGTAGGGCTTGAAGTAAGCGGGAAAGCCGACGTAGGAAAAGATCTCGTCCCACTCGAGCGGGAAGACGAGGTTGCTCATCGAGGCCGAGGTCGTCTCCGGCGGGTGCTCGTGGGAGGGGAGGAGCACGGTTTTCGGGACCGCGACCCCGACGCTCTCCGCGACGACGTTGTTGAAGAACTTGTCGTCCGCCGACCACCAGAACGGGTCGTTGACGACGATCGTCCCGTCGAAGGCGAGCTTCTTGAGCGCCGCCCGGTAGAACGGGATGTCCTGGCTGATCCGGTCGAGGATGAGGTCGTACTTCTTCGGCGTGTCGAGCCGGATCCCGCCAACGAGCGCGGGCTCCGCGACGACGTCGCCGCCCTCGCGGTTGATGCGCTCGACGAGCGCCTGCGGGAACGTCCGTTCCTGACCGAAGAGAATGCCGATTCTTTTCATTCGAAAGCCCTTCTTCCGTGTGAGTGTGGCGGCCCGGGCCGCGGAAACCGGCGATTATGTCAGGCCGCGACCTTGGCCGCCACCCGTCGCGACAACACTGAATCGACACATGGCTCGTTCACGAATCCCCGACGCCGACCGGTTCCCCGCGATTTCCGTCCGGCAGCCCGCCGCCGACCAGATCGTCCGCGGCACGAAACGGCGCGACGTCCGCTCGCGCCCGTCGCGGTTCCGGGGCTGGATCCTCATTCACGCCTCGCAGACGCTCCGCCGGAGCGATCTCCCCAAAGGGGCGCCGGAGCCGGAGCGCGGAAAGCTCCTGGGACTGGCGCGCCTGGACGACTGCGTGAAGGACGGCGACGGGTGGAGCTACGTCTGGGCGAAGCCGCAGCGGTTCCGCGTCGCGGTCCCGTGCCGCGGCCACTACTCGATCCCGTTCTACGTGCCGGCGTCGCTCGTGAAAGGAACTCCCGCCGCGCGCGTCAAGCCGGGGAAGAAAGTCGTGGGTTCAGGCGCGTAGTTTGGCGTTATTGGTGTCGGCTGAATAACGCCAAAATGCCTGCCTGACGCCGCTATTTCTTGCTCGGATCGTCCGCCGGGTTGACGTACACGAGCTTCCACGGCCCGAGCGTCGTGATCTGGACCTCCGTCTCGCCCTCGGCCCAGGCGTAGTGGTTCACCTTCGGCGGCATCGACCCGTACGTCCCGGCGGTCATGGCGTGAGCGCCGGTTTCCGAGAACGTGTCGCCGATCCCCATGTGGAGCGTGCCGGAGATGACCGTGACCCGCTCCACGTTCGGGTGCCAGTGCGGCATGAGTTTGTAGCCGCTCGGAAATTTCAGGCGCATCGCAAAGTAACCGGCCTTGGACGGGTCCCCTTCGAGCAGCGCCATCTTCGCGCCCGGAGGAATTGTGGGAGGTGCATCCACCCACTGGATGTCGCCGGGCGTGAACATGACGTGCGCGGCCTTCTTTTTCGCTTCGGTGGTCTTCGCCTCGTCCGCGGAGAGGAATCCGGCCGCACCGATCGCGACAACGAGCAGGCTGATCGGAAGGTGTCTCTTTTTCATGCGGAACCCCCTTTTTCTGCGGGGATTCTACCGCTCAGGTTCCGGTCGAAAGGCCTCGCAGGTGGGGCTCGAGCGCATCGGCCTGGACGGCGGCGAGCTTCTTCAACCCCCTGCGCGCGAGGGCGAGGAGCTCGGTCAACCTCTCCTCGGAAAACGGCCGGCGCTCGGCGGTTCCCTGGATCTCGACGAACGCTCCCGACTCCGTTGCCACGATGTTGAAGTCCACGTCCGCCTCGGAGTCCTCCGCGTAGGCGAGGTCGAGGACCCCCTGTCCCGCGCAGACGCCGACCGAGATCGCGGCGACAGTTTCGCGGAGCGGCCACCGAGGAATCGCGCGGTCGCGCAAAAGCTTCGCGAGCGCCATCGAAAGCGCGACGCACGCGCCGGTGATCGCGGCGCAGCGCGTGCCGCCGTCGGCCTGGAGGACGTCGCAGTCGAGGGTGATCGTCCGCTCGCCGAGGCCGCGGAGCTCCGTCACGCTCCGGAGCGACCGCCCGATCAGGCGTTGGATCTCCTGCGTCCGTCCGCCCTGCCGCCCGACGGCGGCCTCTCTCGGCGACCGGGTGTGCGTCGCCCGAGGGAGCATTCCGTACTCGGCCGTCACCCAGCCGCTCCCGCTCCCTTTCAGGAACTGCGGGACCCGATCCTCCACCGAAGCCACGCAGAGGACGCGCGTGCCGCCGAGCTCGATCAGGGCCGAGCCCTCCGCGTGCGGGATCGTCCCGGTCGTGATCGTCACCGGGCGCATCTCGGAGGCCTTGCGCCCGTCGGGGCGCGGCACGGTCCGCGTCACGAAGCGAGCTCGCTTCGAACGAACGAGAGCGGACGCGTCAGGTCCACGTGGCCGCCGAGCGACTCCACCGGCTCGCCGTTGACGAGGATTCGCACCCTTCTCGTGTTCGCCACGTTCTGCAGGACCGTGTCGACGAGCGTCGCGACGATCGAGAGCTCCTCCGCGGACCCGAACGAGAGGCTCGCGTCGACAGCGAGGTCGAGAACCACTTCCCCGTTGGCGAGAAGAAATCCGTTTCGAAGCTGCAGACGCGGGGGGATTACCCGCACGAACCCGGGCCGCGACGGCCCGCGAGCGAGCTCGTCGAAGAGCGTGCGCAGGTAGGCGCCCGGTCCGGAGGGCTTCGGGACGTCTCGCTCTTCCGGATGGAGCTTCCCCAGCCGGGCGTCTGCAAAGAAGAGCGTCACCCGCACCGTCTCGACCGGAACGACGGTTCCCGAGGGCGCCGGCGCAACTCCAGCCGCGGGCGTGACCCGGAGGAACGGAAGGGAGCGCCGGGAGCGGGTGGTCGACGACGGCGATCGAGTGAGGTAGAGAAGGCCGGCTACGGCGGCGCCCATCACGAGCAGGAGGATCGCCGCGGCGCGGCGGCTCATCGCGCGGGCGCGGGGGTCGTCGCCGGAGTCGGCCCCGTCCCCGGAGCGGCCGGCGGCCTCTTCCCGAAGAACTCGGCGACTGCCCGGGCGATCGCGTCCGCGACGCTCTGCTGAAAAGGCGCGGACTTGAGCTGCTTCTCCTCTTCGGCGTGCGAGATGAAGCCGACCTCGACGAGGACGGCCGGCATCGTCGCGCCCGAGAGGACGCGGAACGGCGCCTGCTTGATGCCGCGGTTGTCCGTCTTCGACACGACGTTCAAGTGCGTCTGGATCGCTTCGGCGAGCCGGCTCGACTCGTTCAGGTGGGCGCTCTGCGCGAGGTCCCACAGGATGAAGTCGAGGTCCGGGTTCGGGGCTTCCGCTGCGGGCGCGCCCGTTCCGAGCAGCGGCTGATTCTCGCGGCGAGCGACCTCCTGCGAGAGGCGGTCCGACGATTCGAGGGAGAGGTAGTACGTCTCCGAACCGTGCGCGCCCGCCGCCTTCGACGAGTTCGCGTGGAGGGAGAGAAAGAGGTTGGCCTTCTCGTGGTTGGCGAGCGACGTCCGGTCGTCGAGAGAGATCGCGCTGTCGGAGTCGCGGGTGAGGACGACGCGGCTCGACAGGAGCCGCGGGATCGCCGCGGCGAGCCGTCGCGCGATCTGGAGCGTGACGTCCTTCTCCTGCAGGCCTCCCGGCCCGATCGCCCCGGTCTCGCCCCCGCCGTGACCCGGGTCGACGACGATCGTGATCGCGGGGGAGGGCGCCGGGGCCGGCGCGGACGGCTCGATTTCCGGCGCGTCCACGATCCGGCCGACCTCGACGACGATCCGGTCGGGATCGGTCAGCGGGTACGCGTGCGCGCTCGAGTTCGGATCGCGGAAGACGACTGTCGCGGTGTCGCCTTCGAAACGCACCGCCGCGACAAGCGGGTCGTTGAAGCGGCGCTCCGCGAACGGAGCCACCACCTTCCGATTGGTCCAGCGCACCTGCAGGCCCGATGAGACGAGCTGCGGCATGATCTCCGCCGGGCCGGACTCGCGGAAGACGACCTGCGTCGTCGGATCGACGTGGACGACGGCAACGTCGATCGAGAGCGGTGCGCCGGGGTCGACGGGCGCTGCGGCACCGGCCGCGGGAATGAGCGACCAGACGCGGTTGCCCGGCTCCCACGTTCCGGTCGCGCCGGCGAGCGGGAAGAGCACCTTTTCGAGGAACTCGCCCGGCGCGTAGAGCACCCCGCCGACCGCCCGCGCGGGGCGGGAGATCTCGACGATCCGTGAGTCGACAGGGACCTGGGTCGTGCCCGGGCCGGCGAGCACCGTGTGGCCATGCCCCGAGAGCGTGAGGACGCCCGTCGTCGTGTCGCGCGAGACCTGGAACCCGAGCGCGAGCGCCGCGTCCGTGACGCTGAAAAGGTCTTTTCCCGACATCGCGACCGGCCGGGACACGCCGCGGAAAACGAGGTTCGCGGTCTGCTGGCCCGAGGCGGAGCCGTGCATCGAGAGGGCGAGCACGAGGAGCCCCGCGAGACAAGGCACGACCGGGCGGTAGGGCGGAGTGGACAAGGAATTGCTTATAACGGGACTAGTTTAGCCGACCGGCTCGCGAAAAGATCGAGATCGCCAGGAGGAGGAACCGAGATGAAACGCAAAGCGTCCGCGGAGTGGCAGGGGGATTTGAAGACCGGAAAAGGCCTCGTTTCGACCGAGAGCGGCGTGCTCCAGTCCGCGCGCTACTCGTTCACGACCCGTTTCGAAGGGGAAAAAGGAACGAACCCCGAGGAGCTGATCGCGGCGGCCCACGCGGGTTGCTTCACGATGGCGCTCTCCGGCGAGCTCGGCAAGGCGAGCCTCGTCGCCGAGAGCCTGCGGACGACCGCGACGGTGACGATGGAGAAAGTCGAGGGGACCGGCTGGACCGTGACGGGGTCGCACCTCGAAGTCGCCGGGAAGGTCCCGGGCGCGTCCGCCGAGGCGTTCCGCGCGGCCGCCGAAGGTGCGTCGAAAGGTTGCCCGATCTCGCGCCTGCTGAACGCGAAGATCACCGTGGACGCGAAGCTCGAGGGCTGAGGGCAACCGAAAGGCGATGGCTCGACGTCTCCCGTTTCGATTCGCCGTAGCGGTGTATCTCCCCTTTCTCGCACTGTCTGGCGCGCAGCGGCTGAGCGCGATCGCCCCGGGCGGGGCGAGAGTGGAAGGCATCGTTTCCGACGCCGCGGGAGCGCCCCTGCCGGGAGCAACTGTCGAGCTCCGGAAACCGCCCGGTGCTCCGCGCCGGCTCGAAACCGGCCGGGACGGGCGGTTCGAAGCCACCGGCGTTCCTCCGGGACAAGCGTTTCTGCGCGTATCCCTGCCGGGCTTCGCAAGCGCCACGGCTTCGATTCTTGCGGGCGAGGAGCGGACCTTCGTTCGGGTCACCCTGCATCCGGCGCTCGTCGAGACCGTGACGGTCACGGCGTCGCGCGGCGCGGACCGACTCTCCACGCCGGCCGGCATCTCGGTGATTACCTCCGCCGAGCTGCTCGCGTCCGGCGCCGGCACGGTGGACGATGCCTTGAGGGGCACGCCCGGGTTCAGCCTCTTCCGACGGTCGTCTTCCCGCGTTTCGAATCCGACGACCCAGGGCGTCACCCTGCGCGGCCTCTCGGGCTCCGGCGCCAGTCGCACGCTGGTGCTCGCCGACGGCCTCCCGTTGAACGACGCCTTCGGCAGCTGGGTTTACTGGAACAAGGTGCCGCAGGCTGCCATCGAGCGGGTGGAGGTCGTCCGCGGGGCGAGCGGCGATCTGTACGGCGCCGACGCGCTCGGCGGCGTCATCCAGGTGTTGACGTTCTCGCCGGAGCGGACGACGTTCCGCGCGAGCGCGGACTTCGGGTCGCACGATACGAGCCGCCTCTCCGCCTTCGCCGGAGGTCAGTACGGGGAGTGGAGCGCCACGCTCTCCGGTGAATGGGTGGAAAGCGATGGCGTCGTCACGGTCGCCCCGGAATCGCGCGGCGAAATCGACGTTCCCGCCGACAGCGACTACGCAACCGGGTTCGGGGTCGTGAGATTCGACGGCGGGCCGGTCCAGGGCCTCCTGCGTGCGCACCTCTACGAAGAGGAGCGCGGCAACGGCACGCCGGCCCAGGTGAACGACACCCGCTGGCGCCAGATCTCCGGCGAAGCGGACGGATCGCTGGCCGGCGGCACCTGGCTCGTCCGGGCCGCCGGAGGAACGCAGACCTACGAGCAGACGTTCAGCGCGATCGCCCCCGATCGCCGGAGCGAACGGCTGACCACCGCGCAGCGGATCCCGAGCACCTTCGGAACCGCCGCCGGGCAGTGGTCGCGCCTGTGGGGCTCCTGGACGGTCCTGCTCGGTGGCGAGTGGAAGCGCACGAAATCAACGGTCGAAGAGACGCGGTACTCGTTCGCCGGCGTGCCGAGCGGGCCGTTCTCTCGGGGGAGGCACGGAAGCGAACGGATCCGCGTTCGCGCGCGTCAGCGTGGCCGCGTCGCCGCGCCTGACCGTGGTCGTGGGCGCGCGCGGAGACTTCTGGAGGTCGGAGCCGCGCGAGGAGACTCTCTCGACTCACTCCGTGTCGTTTTTCAGCCCCCGCGCGGCAGCGGCCTACAACCTCACCCACGAGCTCGCACTGCACGCGGCCATCTACCGCGCGTTCCGCACCCCGACGTTGAACGAGCTGTACCGGGGCTTCCGGGTCGGGAACGTCGTGACCAACCCGAATCCCACCCTCGACCCCGAGCGCCTCACGGGAATCGAGGCGGGCGTGCGGCTGGTCCGGCCGCGTTTCTCCGCAGTTGCAACAGGTTTCTGGAACCAGCTCGACGACGCCATCGCGAACGTGACGCTCGACGCCACGCCATCGCTCATCACGCGCGAGCGGCAGAACACGGACACGGTCCGGTCGGCGGGGATCGAGGTCGAGGCGAATTTCAGACCGAGCGCGGCGTGGGCGATGAACGTCGTGGCGGTGTGGACCGAGTCACGCTTCCACGAGACACCGGCGCAACCGGTGCTGGAAGGAAACCGTGTCCCGCAGGTGCCGCCATATCAGCTCGGCGCGGGGCTGACGTATTCGGGGGATCGGGGGTTCACCGGAGCCGCGCAGCTGCGAGTCGTCGGGGCGCAGTTCGATGATGACTTGAACGAGCTCGAGCTCGGGTCCTTCGGCGTCCTGGATGCTTCGATGAGCCAGGACTTGAGCCACGGGCTCACCGCATTCGTCGCCGTCGAGAACCTCTTCGACGTCGACTACGACGTCGGGAAGACGCCGATCCGAACCGTGGGATGGCCTCGGACGATCCGCGGGGGAGTTCGACTGGCTCTGCAGTGAATGGAAGATGACCCGGAGCCCGGGTCGGTTCTTTTGAAATGGTGGAGGCGGCGGGAGTTGAACCCGCGTCCGGAAGCGCTACGGGAGAGGCCACTCCATGCTCAGCCTCTTCTTGTTTCTCGCTCCACCGCCTCGAGAAGAGGCAAAACGGCGGAAGAGCAACCCCGAATGTGTTTCGCCACTCCGTCCGGGGATCCGGAGCGGCTACACCCGCATTTCGCGACGTCAGCGCGGAGCGCGGCGGGTACGCTCACCATGCTAACGAGGCTACTTAATTAAGCAGCCAGAGCGAAGTTGCTGTTGTTCGCAGCTACTGTTTTTCACCCTTTTTTACGAGGCGAGTGAACCTCGGCATGCAACCTCTCGCGCAATCGTCCCCGTCGAAGCCGTTTCGCCCCCACGAAGATCCTTCGCTCGATTCGCTCGATTCGTTCAAAGATCCGGGAGGATGTTAACAGTCTCCGGCGCGCAGAATTCCGGGGAGGGAGGGACGCTCCTTGACATCTCCCGAGCCGAGGAATCAAATCGCCCCCTCGATGCGCCCGAAGGACCTGATCGTCGTCGTCACCTCCGTCGGGACGGAGGACCAGGCGCTCGACGTCGCGCACGCCCTGATCCGCAACCGCCAGGCCGCCTGCGTGAACATCATCCCGAACGTCCACTCGATCTACCGCTGGAAGGGGCGCGTCTGCTCCGACGGCGAAATGCTCCTCCTGATCAAGACTGTGGCGGGCGAGTTCGAGGGAGTGCGCGAGACGATCCAGAAGGTGAACACGTACGAGCTGCCGGAAGTGCTCGCCTACCGCGTCGATCACGCGAGCGACCCCTTCGGTGACTGGATCACGCGCATGACGGAGCGGCCCAAAAAGCGCATCGCCGCCCCCCGGTCCAAGCCCCGCCGCGCCACCGCGGTCGCGACGCCCGCACCCGGTTAGGTTCTCGAGGAGTAGGCTTTTCGGGCTCAGCTGAGAACGGACAGCTGAGAACGGAGAGCGACGTCCCGTGACCTCGATTGTCTTCACGTCCCTGTTCCTCGGACTCGTGCTCGGGTCGCATCCCGTCGGCGTCGCGGTCCAGGGCCCGGCGGCGTCCGTCGCGTTCGAGCTCGACGGGAAGCCGATCGGGCGCGCGCTCCGCGAGCCGTGGTCGCTCCAGGTGAACCTCGGGGCCGAGATCGTGCCTCACGAGCTCGTCGCCCGCGCCCTCGATCCTTCCGGGCGCGAAGTCGCGCGCGCGCGGCAGTGGCTGAACGTGCCGCGCCCTCCCGCGGAGACGTCGCTCCTGATCGACCGGGATCCGACGGGTCGCGCCGTCGCGGCACGGCTCACCTGGCAGAGCCTCCTCGGGACGCCGCCCCGCCGCGTGACCGTGACGTTCGACGGAAAGCCGCTCGACGCGGCGAACCCGTCGCGCATCCCCCTGCCCGAGTACACCGACGACTCCACGCACCTCGTTTCCGCGGAGGTCGAGTTCTCGCCCGCCGTCGTCTCCCGCGCGGGCGTCGTCCTCGGCGGCCGTTCCCGCAGCGAGGCGACGAGCGAGCTGACGGGGATTCCCGTTCGCGGGACCGTCGGAGCGGCCCTCCCGACGCCCGCCGCGCTTCAGGGCTGGTTCCGGAAGGGGAGCGAGCCGATGAACGTCGTCGCGGTGGAGAAGGGGCCGGCGCTCCTCCTCATCGTGCGCGACCCGGACCACGCCGAGTCGCTCGCTCGCTTCGGGTCGGGCGGAAGGACGTCGTTCACGTCGCGCGGCATGCGCGGCTCGCTTCCGCAGTACGACCCGGACTACGCGCGCTTCGAGACCCGCCTCGCGGACGAGGATCGCGTGCGGTTCATCTGGCCGCGCGCGAAGCGCGCCCCGGGAGCCGAGGTGCCGACCGACCTCTTCGACGCGTCGCGCGACTTCACCGGCGACTTCGCCGGACTCCACTGGCTGCTGACGCGGATCTCGCACCCGATCCCGAAGGGCGGCGACCTCCGCTTCGCCGACGCGGTCGCCGTCGGCGGGATCCAGGCGTACGCGGGGTACACGCGGCGCGCGGTCGTGCTCGCGCTCGGGAGTCACGTCGATGACACGAGCCGGTTCCCGCCGGCCCTCGTCCGCGCGTACCTGCAGAAGATCCACGTGCCCCTCGTCGTGTGGTCGCTCGACCCGCGAACCGCGGCGCGCGTCGCGGAACGTTGGGGTGAGGCCGAGGATGTCTCGTCGTACCCGAAGCTGAAAGCGGCGTTCGAACGGCTGCGGGGGAGGCTCGACGGCCAGCAGCTTGTGTGGCTCGAGGGGCGGCACCTGCCTCAGGAGATCGCGTTGTCGGCGGAGGCGCGGGGCATCGAGATCGTCCGATGACCTCGATCGTCTTCACGACGCTCTTCCTCGGCCTTGTCGCCGGCGACCAGACGGCCGGCGTCCTCGTCGGCGGACCCGCGGCGGCCGTCGAGTACCGGCTCGACGGAAAGCCGCTCGGACGGGTCGACCGCTCGCCCTGGGAGCTGCGCGTCGACCTCGGCGGTGACCTCTCGCCGCACGAGCTCGTCGCCCGCGCGCTCGACCGCGAGGGTCGCGAGGTCGCGAGCACCCGCCAGTGGCTGAACCTCCCGCGGGAAGACGCCGAGACGGAGATCGTGCTGGAGAGGAACTCGAAAGGCCGACCCGTGGGCGCGCGCCTCTCGTGGCAGAGCATCCTCGGCTCAAGGCCTCGCGGCCGTCTCGGCGACGTTCGACGGAAAACCGGTCGCCGTGGACGACTCCGGGCGCATCGCGCTCCCGGCGCACGATCCCGAGACGACGCACGTCCTCTCGGCCCGGCTCGAGTTCCCGGAAGGCCTGCGCTCGCGCGCGGACGTCGTGCTCGGCGGCGGCTCCGCGGAGGAGGCGAAGACCGAGCTCACCGCGATCGCCGTCCGGCTCGGGAAAGGGCGGGACCTCCCGCCGGCCGAACGTCTCCAGGGTTGGTTCGCTGCCGGCGGGCGGCCGCTTCGCGTCGTCGCGGTCGAGGAAGAGGGGGGAAGTGTCGTCATCGTGCGCGACAGCGGGAACCGCGAGGCATCGAACGCCCTCGAGGGATACCGATACGTGATGCCGCACGAGATGCGCGCGTCGCGCTTCGAGATGAGGCTCCGCGACGGGATCCGGACCCGCATGCTATGGCCGGTCGCGAAGCACTACGACGACCCGCGGATCGCTTCGGATCTCTTCGAGAGCTCACCCGACTTCTCGCAGAGCCTCCACTGGATCCTGACTCGCGTGTATCACTCCCTCGGCACCGTTCCCCGGCAGCGGTTCGCCGACGCCACGGCGGTCGGGGGCCTCGTCGCCTTCGGAAGCAGCGCGCGCCGCGCCGTCGTGCTCGTGCTCGGGACCCCCACCGACGCGAGCGGCTATTCCCCGGAATCCGTGCGCCACTACCTTGCGACCCTGGGAGTGCCGCTCCACGTGTGGTCGCTCATCGATCCGGCGACTCGGCCCGAGTTCGCGCGCTGGGGTGCGGTCGTGGACGTCTCTTCGGTCGATCGGTTGAGGAAGGCGTTCCTCGCTCTCCAGGCGGACGTCCGCTCGCAGCGCGTCGTGTGGTTCGAGGGAAAGCACCTGCCGCAGAAGATCGAGCTGACGGAACAGGCGAGAGGGGTGGAGCTGCTTCGCTGAGCGCCGCTTCTCCTATCCGAACTTGAGCCGCGGCCGGCCGAACACCTGGACCCAGATGATCTGGACGCCCCCCTTGTTCTTACCGATCGCGAGGCCGAACCCCGCCTCCGTGTAGACCTTCGACAGGATGTTCGGGCGGTGCTCGTCGCTCGCCATCCAGCCGTCCATGACCTCGTCCACGGTGGACTGCCCGCTCGCGATGTTCTCGCCGACGAAGCGCAGGCGGTAGCCGCCGCGGAGCGCGCGCTCCCGCACGGTCAGGCCGTCGGGGCTCTTGTGCCCGTAGTAGGAGCGCTCGAGCATGTCCTCCGCGTGCGCCTGCGCGACGCGGTCGAGCGCGACGCTCGGGGAGAGCGCCGGCAGCCGCTGGCGGCGCCGTTCCGAGTTCACCCGGTCGAGCATCCGGCGGCGCATGTCGGCCGGGTCGTCGTACTCGCGAGCGCGTCCCGCGGCGTACTCGTCCCACGTGACCCCGAGGAGGAAGACGTAGAGCGGGACGTCGTCGAGCATCGCCACGCCCACTCCGAGGTCGCGGAAGTCCGCGCGGAGGAGGTGGGCCCACGTCGTGCCGCCCCGCGACTTCCAGAAGGCGATCACTTCCGGGACGCTGCCGTCCGCTCGCGTGAAAACTTCCGCAAGCGCCTTGACGGAGTAACCTGCCCGCTCGACGCGGCCGACGAGCTCCTTTTCCGGCGGCGGCTGGAGGTCGGGGTCGCCGCGCCGCGCGGCCGCATCGGCGAGATCCTGCGCGACGCGGGTCAGAGGCGTTGAGAGCGCGACCGGGGGCGCTCCCTTGCGCGCCCGCTCGGCGTTGATGCCCGAGAGGAACTCGTCCCGAACCGCGGCGAAGTCGTCGGGCGGCGCGGCGCCCGCAACGAGCAGGAGGGAGAGGAGGACGGCCCTCATGGGGGCGCTATCCGCCCCCTGTCATCCCGAGCGAAGCGAGGGATCTGTGTCCCTCTCGATCGAGTCCTTACTCGCGCGGGCCCAGATTCCTCGGCCTTCGGCCTCGGAACGACAGGCGAGAGTCAAATTGCCTTCAACGCCGTCTCGAGGTCCGCGATCAGGTCCTCGACGTCCTCGATCCCGACGGAGATGCGGATGAGACCCATCGTGATTCCCAGCCGCTCGCGATCCTTCTCCGGGATCGAGCCGTGCGTCATGGTCGCCGGATGTCCGATGAGGGTCTCGACCCCGCCGAGGCTCTCTCCGAGCGAGCAGATCTTCACTTTGTCGAGCATCGCCTGCGCGTTCGCGAACGATCCGACGTCGAAGGAGATCATCGCGCCGAACCCCTTCATCTGACGCATCGCGAGCTCGCGCTGCGGGTGATCGGGCAGGCCCGGGTAGTACGTCTTCTTCACCTTTGCGTGGCCCGCAAGGTACTGCGCGATCTCCCGTGCGTTCGCCTCGTGACGCTCCATCCGGACCGCGAGCGTCTTGATTCCCCGCAGCACGAGCCACGAGTCGAAGGGACCGAGGATTGCTCCCGAGCCGTTCTGCACGAAGGAGAGCCACTCGACGTGCGCCGGATCTTTCGCGACGGCGACGCCGCCGACGGAGTCGGAGTGACCGTTCAGGAACTTCGTCGTCGAGTGGACCGAGAAGTCCGCGCCGAGGTCGAGCGGCCTCTGAAGGTAGGGGGACGCGAAAGTGTTGTCCACGACGACGAGCGCGCCGCGCTCGTGGGCAATCTTCGACAGCAGAGGGATGTCGCAGAGAGTCATCATCGGGTTCGTCGGCGTCTCGAGGTGCAGGAGCTTCGTGTTCGGCCGCATCGCGGCGCGGACCGCCTCCGCGTCCGCCGTGTCGACGAACGTGAACTCGACGCCGTACAGCCCCAGGATCTTCGTGTAGTAGCGGTAGGTGCCGCCGTACGTCAGGTCGGAGCACACGACGTGCTCGCCGGTCTTCACGAACGTCGAGACGGCGGTGATCGCGGCCATTCCCGACGCGAACGCCCGCGCGCCGGCTCCGTTCTCGAGCACGGCGAGGTTCTCCTCGAGCGCGGCGCGGGTGGGATTCTGCGTCCGCGCGTACTCGTACCCCTTGTGCTTCCCGAGCGCCTCCTGCACGTACGTGGAGGTCTGGTAGATCGGAACGGCGACCGCCCCCGTCGTCGGGTCGGGAGCGTTGCCGGCGTGGATCGCGTCGGTCGAGAATCCCATCGTTTTTCCCTCTTCGATTCTTAAGTAGTCAGCGCGGCGCCTGGAAGATTCCCTGTCCGGGGTACCGCTCCGCCCCGTCGGGAAACAGGGTCACGACGGTCTTTTCGGGCCCGAGCCGCCGCGCGACCTGGAGCGCCGCGGCCGCGGCGACCCCGGAGGACCCTCCCACGAGGAGCCCCTCCTCGCGCGCGAGCGTCCGGCACGTCTCGAACGCCTCGTCGTCGTCGATCGCGATGACTTCGTCGAAGGCCGTGCGGTCGAAGATCGGCGGATAGAAGGACAGCCCGATTCCCTCCACCGCGTGCGGCCCGTGCTTTCCGCCGCCGAGGATCGAGCCCTGCGGCTCCGCGGCCACCCGCAGAAGGCGCGGAATCCGCTCCTTCAGAAAGCGGCCCACGCCGCTGAGCGTCCCCGTCGTACCGGCGCCGACGACGAGCGCGTCGATCGAGTCGCCGAGCTCCGCCCAGATCTCCGGCCCGGTCGTCTCGTAGTGCGTCCGCGGGTTGACCGGGTTCGCGAACTGGTTCGGAAGGTAGGCGCCCGTCTCGCGCGCGATCTCTTCGGCGCGCCGGATCGCGCCGGACATGAGGTCCTCCGCGGGCGTCCGCACCACTTCGGCGCCGAGCGCCTCCATGAGCTTCGCCTTCACCTCGCCGTATCCCTTCGGCATGACCACTACGCAGCGGTAACCCTTCGCGGCCGCGATCATCGCGAGCGCGACCCCGGTGTTACCCGACGTCGGCTCGACGATCGTGCCTCCCTCGTGCAGCAGACCGCGCGCTTCGGCGTCTTCGACCATCGCCCGCGCGATCCGGTCCTTGACGCTGCCGCCCGGGTTCAGGAACTCGAGCTTCGCGAAGATGCGCGCGGCGCCTCGCGAGAACCGGGAGAGCTCCGCGTGGGGGGTGGACCCGATCGCTTCGAGGAGTCCGGGGCCGGAGCGGACGGGAACGGGATTCAAAACGCTGCGGACGATAACAATTTCTCCAAAAAAAAGCCCCGGCGGGTGCCGGGGCTCGGAACACCAGTGTGGTGGTTCGACTCAGTAGGCCTGCTGCGTCCGGCGCGAGGAGTAGCACTCGCGGCAGTAGACGGGCTTGCCGTTTGTCGGGTTGAAAGGAACCTGCGTCTGCTTTCCGCAACCGTCGCAGGTGACGTCATAGAGCGTGCGCTCCCGGCCTTCGCCGGAGGCTGCCTTGCGCTTGTCGCGGCACACTTTGCAGCGCTTGGGCTCGTTCGTGAAGCCCTTGCGCGCGTAGAACTCCTGGTCGTCTGCCGAGAACAGGAACGTGTTTCCACAATCAACGCAGGTGAGATTCTTGTCGGTGTATTGCTGCATCATTGACCTTGCCGATCTCCTGGGTATTACCCTCTTCGTGGAGCGTTGTCGCTCCAATCAAATAAAAACCGAAACTTCGATTCGAAACCTCCCGGCACGCGCCGGGAGAGACTTGTGCTCTAGGACCGACCCCCTTTCAAATGCGCGAACGCCGCCCCGCGTAGGCGTACGGATGGGGGAAGGACAAACATAGTGATGTGCCGGGTATGCGGGGTTTTCGTAAAAGTTGACGCAACGTAGCACGCGCCGAAACGGCAGCGCAAGCGGTTTCTTGGACGGTGGGAGACTACGACCTAAGTCGAAGAAGGCGGGCAAACACCGTGCTTTTACAGGGGATTTGAAGGGTTAGGCCCCCGGGGTCAGACCCCATTCCGGCGAAGAGGCAGTCGCGTAACGCTTCCGGGGGATGCGTCCCGCCCGATAGGCATCGCGCCCCGATTCGACCGCGCGCCTCATCGCCCGAGCCATCAAGACCGGATCCTTCGCGCCCGCGATGCCCGTGTTCATCAGGACGCCCGCCGCGCCGAGCTCCATCGCGACGCACGCGTCGGAAGCGGTTCCGACGCCCGCGTCCACGATCACCGGGACCTTCGCGTGCTCGATGATGATCGAGATGTTGTTCGGGTTCTGAATTCCGAGGCCGGATCCGATCGGAGCTCCGAGCGGCATCACCGCCGCGGCCCCTTCTTCCTCCAGACGCCGGCAGACGACGGGGTCGTCGGAGGTGTAGGGGAACACCACGAACCCTTCCTTGACCAGGATGCGCGTCGCTTCGAGGAGCGCGGCGTTGTCCGGCCACAGGGTGCGCTCGTCGCCCAGGACCTCGAGCTTGACCCAGTTGGACAGCCCCACCTCGCGTCCGAGCCGCGCCGTTCGGACCGCGTCGTCCGCGGAGTAGCAGCCGGCGGTGTTCGGAAGAAGGACCATCTCCGGCGGGAGGAAGTCGAGGAGCGACTCGCGCGTGCCGATCGAGATTGATTCTCCGCACGGCGACAGTGACGATCTCGGCGCCCGACTCGCGGTGCGCCTCCTTCATCACCTCGAACGACGAGTACTTTCCGGTCCCGACGATCAGGCGCGATCGGAACGTCCGGCCCCCGAAGACGAAGGGGTCTTGCTCCCTCTCCCCGCCGGGGAGAGGGTCGGGGTGAGGGGCCGTCCGCTCCCTCTCCCCCTTGGGGAGAGGGTCGGGGTGAGGGGCTGTATCCACCGAACTCTCCGTCGCCACGCCCCGATCCTGTCGCGTCGGGCGCGCCCGGTCAAGGAAGCCGGACGTTGTCGATGAGGCGCGTCCTGCCGACCCGGACCGCCGCCGCGAGGGCGCTCCCGCTCCTTGCTTCCCGGACGGGACTCATCGTGTCCGGGTCGAGGACGTCGACGTAGTCCACGCCGAGCCCCGCCGCGGTGAGCTTGCGGCGGACCGCGGCCGCGATGGTCGCAGCGTCCCGCTCACCGCCTTCGACGTCGCGGCGCGCTTCGAGGAGCGCTCGGGGAAACGCGGCGGCGCGCTCGCGCTCCTCCGGCGAGAGATAGGCGTTGCGCGACGACATCGCGAGCCCGTCCGGCTCGCGGACGGTCTCGCCGACGACGAGGCGGAGAGGGAAGTCGAGGTCGCGGACCATCCGGCGGATGACAGCGACCTGCTGGAGATCTTTCTGTCCGAACACCGCGACGTCGGGGGCAACCTGGAGGAAGAGCTTGGCCACGACTGTCGCGACCCCACGGAAGTGTCCGGGCCGCGCCCCGCCCTCGCCGCCCTCCGAGACGCCACGCACTTCCACCGCGGTGGAGAAGTCCGTCGGATAGAGATCTTCGGCCCGCGGCAGGTAGACGACGTCCACGCCTTCGCGCTCGAGAGCGGCGAGATCGGCCGCCTCCCGGCGCGGATAGCGCGCGAGGTCCTCGCCCGGCGCGAACTGGAGCGGGTTGACGAAGATCGACACGACGACGAACGGGCCCTCCCGCCGCGCCAGGCGCACGAGCGAGAGATGCCCCTCGTGCAGCGCACCCATCGTCGGGACGAAGGAGATCGACTGCCCGAGACTCGTGCCTCGCGGATGAGACTCCGCAGGGCGGAGACTTCCCGGACGGCTTTCATGGACGAGCTATCAGCTGTCAGCGGTCAGCCAGAGGGGACCCGGGCTTTCGCTGATAGCTGAGAGCTGATCGCTGACAGCTTCCTCAGTACACCCGCCGCAGCGCGGGCTTGCCCCCCGAGAAGGACTCCTGTTCCGTGGGAAAGCTGCCGTCCTTCACGTCCCGGGTGAATGCCTTCGCCGCGTCGCCGATCACCGACGAGAGGTCCGCGTAGCGGCGGACGAACTTCGGATGGATGTCGCGCGTCAGCCCCATCACGTCGTGGAACACGAGGACCTGGCCGTCGCAGGAGGGGCCCGCACCGATGCCGATCGTCGGGACCCCGATCTCCCGCGTGATCTCCGCCGCCAGCGCCGCCGGGACGCACTCCAGAACGATCGCGAAGCATCCCGCGTCGGCGAGCGCCTTCGCGTCCTCGCGGATCGCACGCGCGCTTTCGGTTTCGCGCCCCTGCACCTTGAACCCGCCGAACTTCCGGAACGACTGGGGGGTCAGGCCGACGTGTCCCATCACCGGGATGTCGGCAGAGAGGATCGCGTCCACCGCGGGCAGAACACGCGCGCCTCCCTCCACCTTGACGGCGGCGCAGCCGCCCTCGGCGAGGAAACGCCCGGCGTTCTCGACGGCGCGGTGCGGGTCGGTCTGGTAGGAGAGAAACGGCATGTCTCCGACGACGACGGCGCGCTTCACGGCGCGCGAGACTGCCCGCGAGTGCCGGATCATCGAGTCCATCGTCGCGGAGAGGGTGTTCGTCTCGCCGTAGACAGCCATCTCGACGGAGTCTCCGACGAGGAGCACGTCCACCCCGGCCTCGTCGAGAAGCGTGGCCGACGGCGCGTCGTACGCGGTCAGCATCGCGATCTTTTCGCCCCCCTTGGCGGCGACGAGTGCGGGGATGGTGAGAGGAGAGGTCTCCGAGAGGCTCGGCATGTCGCGCTCCTTTCCTTTCGGTCGACGTCCCGAAGACCGGGATCGCCGCCGACAAGGGCGTCAGCCACTAATTATAGGCAAAAGGGCGGCCGAGGTTCGGGGATGGGGTCATCGGTGCACCTGGGGTCAGGTCTCCACCTGACACTTTGCTGCGCAAAGATGTCAGGACCAGCTCGGCTAAACGGGCGGCCGTGCGATCAGTGAAGACCTGACCCCGCTAAGACTCTGAATGCGCCGCGGGGACGTAGTACTGCATCCCCTTGCGGGCGCGGCGGATCTGCGCGACCAGGTCGTCGAAGTCCGCGGGCTGGTTGACGAAGTCGATCTCGTTGGTGTCCACGACCAAGAGCGGCGTCTCTTCGTAGTGGTAGAAGTAGTAGTTGTAGGCCTCGATCAGCTGGGCGAGGTACTCCGGCGTCATCCCCTTCTCGAACGCCCGCGACGCCTTCTTCACCCGCTTCATACAGGTCTCGAGCGATCCCTGCAGGTAGATGACGAGATCCGGCTTCGCCACCGACTCGGAGAGCAGTCCGTAGAGGCGGTCGTAAATGAGGAGCTCGGAGTCGTCGAGGTTCAGGTACGCGAAGATCTTGTCCTTCGGGAAGTGGTAGTCCGCGACGACGAGAGTGGTGAAGAGGTCGATCTGCGCGATCTCGCGCTGCTGCTGATAGCGCGAGAGCAGGAAGAAGAGCTGGGTCTGGAAGGCGGAGCCCTTCTTCTTCTTGTAGAACTCGGGCAGAAACGGGTTGTCGACGTCCTCGAGGATCTTCGTGCCGTGGAACCGGCGCGCGAGCATCTCGCAGAGAGACGTTTTCCCGACGCCGATCGGTCCGTCGAGCGCGATGTGTCGAAGGGTGAGGTCGCCCTCGGACGGGATGGCCATCGGCGACGGATTCTAGACGAAGGGACTACCTCACCATCACGTCCGCGATCCCGAACGCCGCGAGCGCCACCGACACGAACCCGTTCGCCGTGAAGAACGCGGCGTTCACGCGGGAAAGGTCGCGAGGCCGCACCACCGAGTGCTGGTAGAGGAGCGCGGCGGCGGTGGCCCCGATGCCGATCCCGAAGAGCGTCCCGCCTCCCTGCATGCGCCAGACGAGGAGGAGCAGCGCGAGCATACCGGCGTGGAAGAGCGCGGAAATCGCCAGGGCGGGACCCGCGCCGAGCCGGGCCGGGATCGAGTAGAGGCCCGTCCGGCGGTCGTGCTCCTCGTCCTGCAGCGCGTAGATCACGTCGAAGCCCGCGGTCCAGCACAGCACGGCGAGGCCGAGCAGCACCGGCACCGTTCCCAGTTCTCCGCGCACGGCGATCCAGGCGCCCATGGGCGCCATCGCGAGGCAGACGCCCAGAAGGACGTGCGAAAGCGAGGTGTGGCGCTTCGCGTACGCATAGAGAAAGAGGAGGGCGAGCGCGACCGGCGAGAGAAGGAGAGTCAGGCGGTTCAGGCTCGCCGCGGCCGCGACGAAGAGGACGACCGAGGCCGCCAGGAACACGCGGACGTAGGTCACCGAGAGGGCGCCGGAAGGAAGGGCCCGCGACGCGGTCCGCGGGTTCGCGGCGTCGAGCTCGCGGTCGGCGAGACGGTTGTGAGCCATGGCGGCGCTTCGCGCGCCGATCATCGCGAGAAGGATCTTCACGAGCGTGGCCGGATCGGGCCAGCCGTCCGCCGCGAGCACCGCGGCCAGCAGGGCGAACGGCAGGGCGAAGATCGTGTGCGAGAACTTGATCATCTCGAGCGTCGTGCGAAGGGGCCGCGCGACGCGAGGGGATGCGCCCGTCACGACCGCCGGGGTTTCCGCGCGCGCTCCTTCCCGGTCCCGGTCCACCGAAACGCCTCGTCCGGGAGGTCGATCCCGATGAGCCGTGCCGCGCGAGCGCACCACGCGTCGAGGAAGCGGTCCATCGAGGGCTCCCGGATGTAGAACGCCGGGGAGGGGGGCGCGACGACCGCACCGGCGAGAGTCACCCGCCGCATGTTCTCGACGTGGATGAGCGAGTAGGGGGACTCCCGGAACGCGAGAACGAGCGGCCGCCGTTCCTTCAGACAGACGTCGGCGGCGCGCTGGAGGAGGTCGCGGGAGATTCCGTTCGCGATCGCTCCCAGGGTCCCGGCGCTACAGGGGACGACAGCCATGCCGGCGACCGGATAGGAGCCCGACGCGATCGTCGCCCCGACGTCGTCGTTCGAGTGGAGCTCCAGGCGCCGCGCGGCGTCGCGGGGGAGATCGAGGCGCGACACCCAATCCCTCCCGGTGGCGATCGCGGGGTCGATTTCGGTCCGCGCGACCTTCAGGCTCGACGAGGAGAAGACGAGGTGAAGGCGCGACACCCCCGGCGCGCGGCTGACCAGCTCCACGAACCGCCGCGGCAGCGACGCGCCGGACGCGCCCGAGACTCCGACGACGAACTCCCGGCCCGGCACGACGGCAGAGTCTATCGGGCGTCCGGTAGCCCCGTAAAAACTCCCGTCGGGTGCCGGCGCGCTTTCCGTTCGCGCGGGAGCCCTGCCGGTTCAGAGCTTTCGGCCCGTTCCGACCTCCTCCACCCGGCAGCTTTTCTTGCACCGTGCATCGCCGCGTGAGGCGCTCCGAAACGCGCAACGCCTTCCGCGACAGAAGTTCGGTGAAGGAGCGCACGGGGCACGCTTCTCGCCCTCTGCCCGGATCAAGACAGGAGGTGCCGATGGAGAACGCCTGATCGCAAAACTCGATGAGGACGGAACCGTTTCGATCATCCCGAGTCCGACCCGTATCGAAATCCCCTCGCGCAGTCGAAAAAAGGAGCATCCATGACCACGATTCGAAAAGCCCCGGCCGCCCTGCTCGCCGCGGCCTTTCTCTTCGCCGGCGCCGCCGGAGCTCGCGCGGACACCGCCCCCGAGGCGGCGCCCTCCGGGAAGGTGAACATCAACCAGGCTTCCGCGGCGCAGATCGCTTTTCTGCCGCGCATCGGCGAGAAAGTCGCCGTCCGCGTTCTCGAGTATCGAAAGAGCCATGGGCCGTTTGCCCGCACCGAGGACCTCATGGAGGTCAAGGGCATCGGCGAAAAGCTCTTCCTGACCTTGAAGCCCTACCTCGCCGTGAGCGGTCCCACCACACTCGCCGCCAAGGTTCGCTCGGGATCTCCCCGAAAGCGGGGAGATTCCGTTCCCGCCAACAAGCCCGCGCCCAAACCCGCTCCGGCCTCCGTCCCCGCGGGCAAGGGACGGTGAAGCTCGTGCCCGCCCGGGGCCGCGCCCGCGGTCCCGGGCTTTCCCTTTCGTGCGGCCTGACCTCGATCGAGCTCGTCGTCGGGCTCGCCGTTGCGGGCGCGCTTCTCGCGGCCACGGCGACCGGCGCGTTTCAGCTCCAGTCGGCGCTCGCGGTGCGGTCTGCAGCGGCGGAGCTCTCGGCGGGATTTCTTCGCGCTCGCGCCTACGCGCTCACGAAAGGCATCTCGGTCGCCCTCAAGTTCCGAAAGGACGGCGGCCGCTGGGAGTGGGCGCTCTTTCGCGATGGAAACGGAAACGGCGTTCTCAACGCGGAGATCGCGTCCGGAGTGGACCGCTCGCTCGGTCTTGCGATCATCTGGCCGAGAGCCGACGTGATTCCCGGGATCCTCAAAGGCACGCCGGTGCCGGATCCGGGCAGCCCCGGCTCGACGCTCGATCGCCTGGACGACCCGATCCGCTTCAACAGCTCGGACCTCTGCTCTTTCTCCCCGCTCGGAGAGAGCACGCCGGGCTCGGTCTACTTATGGGACGGGCGCGATCGGATGGCGGTCGTGCGCGTCTTCGGGCGGTCCGCGAAGGTGCGCACGCTCTTCCACCATCGCGGGGAGAAGAGCTGGAGGAAGTGAGGTGACGAAAGGTCAGTCGATCGGGTAGGCCGTCGCCGGGGAGTCCGCATCGCCCCAGAGGACGGAGTCGCGGTGCACGGCGCCGGGAAGGATCTTGCCGCGGGCAGCGATGCATCCCTTGAGCTCCGCGCCCGCGCCGACTTCGACGCCGTCCCAGACGACGCTTTCGATCAGGTGTGCGCCGCGACCGATCGTCGCCCGGCCGACGACGCTCGACACGCCGTCGAAGTTCTTCGTGGGCGTAAGGGAAAGGATGCGCGCGGTCGGATCGAACTTTCCCCTCTCCGAAGGGAACGACTCGGCGCGAGTGAGGACCTGCCGGGTGGCCCGGAGAAAGTCGCGCGGGGTGCCGAGGTCCCAGAACGGCTGATCGTGCAGCAGCCAGCCGATCTCCTCGCCGGAATCGAGGAGCGGTTTCCAGAGGTCGGCAACGAGAGAGCGTTCCCCCTCCGGAATGCGCGCGAGCACTCGCGGCGAGAAAGCGGCGACCCCGGTGTAGGCGAGGGGCCAGGAGGACTTCGTTCCGAAGGAGACGATGCGGTCTCCCTGGGACGCGAGCGGGGTGAAGCGGGTGGGAGCTTCGTTCTCGGTGACGAGCAGGGTCACCGCTCGGCCCGTTTCCCGGTGGCGGGAAAGGAGGGCGCCGAAGTCCGCGTTGATCGCGGAGTCCGCGTTGACCACGACGAAGTCGTCGCCCGCGAGCCACTCCGAAGCGTTGCGGAGCGCCCCGGCCGTCCCGAGGATCTCCGGCTCGCGGAAGAACCGCACCCGGGGAAGCCCCGGCGGGAGCCTGGCGAGTTTCTCTTCGATCGTCGCACCGAGGTGGTGAAGGTTGATCCCGACTTCCGTCACGCCCGCCCCCGCCAGGCGGGAGAGGTGGCCGAGCGCGAGCGGAACGTTCAGGAAGGGAAACAGGGACTTCGGGATCTCTTCGGTGACCGGCCGGAACCTCGTGCCGAGGCCGGCGGCGAGCAGAAACGCCTTCATGCCTTCTCGAGGAGCATGTCCGCCGGAAGGGAGGGGTCCTCGCGGCAACGGCGCGCGTAGAGGTCGGGGTAGGAGTAGGGAAGCGCTTCTGCCGGGTCGAGCCCGAGCCTCGTGAGAACTCCGCGGATCGCCGGGGGCTCGCCTTCGACTTCGACGAACTTTCCGATCGGGGTCTCGTCGAGCGCGACGACGCACCGCTCGAACGACCACTCCTCACGATGCTTCTCGTAGCGGAAGCACGGCTCGTATCCGAGGCCGCGGAGGATCCGGTCGAGCTCGTCCGGGTCCTCGACCCGGGTCTCGCGCTCCTCGCGCGTTTTCACGCCGCCCGCGAACTGCGCCCGGCCCTTGAAAGTCAGGATCGCGGCGGCCGGCTTGCGCCGGAGCCGGAGCACGCAGCCCCGTTTCCCGATCGAGCCGTCCGAGTCGTCGTAGAGGCAGTTTCTCTCGAGGTGGCGGGGTGCGGCGATCGTCGCAGCGCCCTCCCGGAGGCGTCCGCGGATGGCATCGAGATCAGGGGCGGGAAGCTTGACCTCGACCTCGCTTCCCCGGATCCGATCCGCTCGCCGCGCCGCAGGGTCCTCGGTCGGCGCGCTCACGAAAGGAGCCGTCGCGCGATCTCCTGGGCCCGCTTCCCGTCCACGCGGCCGCGGTGGAGAGTCATGAGCTCTTTCATCACGAGACCGGCGTCGCGCGCCGTCTGGAAGCCCTTCTCCCGGATGATCTCCACGATCGCGGCTTCGAGCTCGGCGTCCGACAGGCCCTTCGGCAGGTAGGCCTCCAGGATCTCGAGCTCTTCCGCCTCGGTTGCGGCGAGGTCTTCCCGCCCGCCTTTGCGGTACTGCTCGATCGACTCGCGCCGCTGCTTGACCGCCCGCCGGATGAGAGCCTCGCTCTCTTCGTCCGTCAGCTCGCGGCCTTTCTCGATCCGGTCGTTCTGGAAAGCGGAGAGGAGGAGCCGCAGGGTGGAAACCCGGCGCTTTTCGCCGGCCTTGAGCGCCTGTTTGAGATCGCTCTCGATCGGGCCGCGCATTCGGGGAGGCTACCACCCGCTGCAGGGACCCGGGACTTGCGGCCTCGCTATAGCCTGTCCGGGTGAACCGCTTCCTCGTCGGTACCGCCGGGCACATCGACCACGGCAAGACGGCCCTCATCCGCGCGCTGACCGGCATCGACACGGACCGGCTGCCCGAAGAAAAGCGGCGCGGCATCACGATCGACCTCGGGTTCGCGCACGCGGAGTGGGAGGGGGTTCAGATCTCCTTCGTCGACGTGCCCGGCCACGAGCGCTTCGTCCGGAACATGCTCGCGGGCGCGGGAGGGATCGACGCGGTCCTCCTCGTCGTGGCGGCGGACGAATCGGTCATGCCGCAGACGCGCGAGCACTTCGAGATCGTGCGCATGCTGGGAATCCGGCGGGGAGTCGTCGCGGTGACGAAGACCGACCGGGTCGCGCCGGAGCTCGTCGGAGTGACGGCGTCGGACGTCGCCGACCTGGTCCGCGGCTCGGCGCTCGCCGGCGCGCCCGTCGTCGCCGTATCCGCGCGAACGGGCGCGGGCCTCGAGGAGCTGAAGCGCGCCCTCGTGGGGCTCGCCCTCCCCGAGGCGGAAGAGGAGCGCGCGTCGCGCGGGGTGCGTCTCCCGATCGACCGCGCGTTCACGATCGCCGGGTTCGGGCCGGTGGTCACGGGCAGTCTCGTGTCGGGAACGATCTCGCGCGAGCAGAAGCTCGAGCTCCTGCCGGACCGGCGCATCGTGCGGGTGCGACGGATCGAGGTCCACGGCCGCGAGACGGCCGAGGCCCGCGCGGGGGAGCGCGTGAGCGTGAACCTCGCCGGGGTCGAGCTCGAGGACCTCGGCCGGGGACGCGTGCTCGCTTCACCCGGCGCTTTCGCGACGAGCGCGCTCGTGACCGTGCGGATCGACCTCCTTCCGACCTCGCCGCATCTCGAGAGCGGACACCGGGTGTCGTTCCACCACTTTTCGTCGGAAGCGCGGGCGTCCCTCCGGGTCCTCGGCGGCCGGCGGATCGAACCGGGCGGCTCGGCGCGGGCGCAGTTTCGACTCACCGCGCCGCTCGCGTTCGCGCCGGGCGACCGGTTCGTTCTCCGCCGCGTGTCGCCCGTATCGACGATCGGCGGCGGCGTCGTCCTCGACGCGCTCGCGCCGCCTCTCGGGCGCCGGCCGGTCGCCGAGGTGAGCGCGTTTCTCGACCGCCTCGAGCACGGCACGCTCCCGGAGAGGCTCGAACTCTGGATCGCCGAGAAGCGGGAGAGCGGGGCGTCCGAAGGGGATCTCGCGGTGCGGGCGGGAGTCCCCGCGGCGGAGGTGCGCGAGTCCCTGGCCGCCGGGGTCGCGGAAGGGCGCGTGCGCGCTCTTCGCCGGTCGCCCGACCGATATGTCGCCGAGCCCGTGCTCGCGGCGCTCGTCGGGAGGGCGCGATCGGAGATCACCGCGTACGCCGACGCGGGAAGCGGCGCCGTCGGAATGCCGCGGAGCACGCTGATGTCGCGGCTCCTGCCGGGCGCGGAAACGCCGTGGATCGAAGCGGTCGAGTCGGCTCTTCTCGAGCGGGGCGCCTTCGTCGCGGCGGGCGAGGAAGCGAGGGTTCCCGGCCGGGACGACCTGCCGGGGCGCGAGCGCGAGCTCTCCGAGCGGATCGCGGACGTCTTCCGGCAGCGCGGACTCTTCCCGCCGTCTCCGGCGGAGGTCGCGGAGGTCGTCCGGCACCGCCAGAAGGTCGTGGAGGGACTGATCGGCTACCTCGTGAAGAAGGGAGCGCTCGTGCGCCTGCCCGGGGGCTGGATCATCGCCCGCGACGCCGTGGACGGCGTCGTGTCGCGCCTCCGGGCGTCGGGGAAGGACGGCATCGAGATCGCCGAGTTCAAGGAGATGTTCGGCCTCTCCCGCAAGCTCGCGATCCCGCTCCTCGAGCACCTGGACGGCGAAAAGGTCACCAGAAGGATCGGCGACCGCCGCCAGATCCTGAACGCATAACATTCCCCGCCGTGCCGCTCGGCTCGCGAACCCTCCTCGAACGCTACGAGGTCCTCGCGCCGCTCGGAGCCGGCGGAATGGGCGAGGTCTATCGCGCGCGCGACCTCCGGCTCGGCCGCGAGGTGGCGATCAAGGTTCTCCCGGAGCACCTCGCGGACGATCCCTCGTCGCTCGCGAGGTTCGAGCGCGAAGCCCGGGCGATCGCGGCGCTCTCTCACCCGAACCTTCTCGCGATCTACGACTTCGGCGCCGACGGCGGAGTCTCGTTCGCGGTGACCGAGCTGCTCCACGGCGAAACCCTTCGCGGCGCGCTTGCGCCGGGCCCGCTCCCCTGGAGGCGCGCCGCCGAGATCGGCGCGAACCTCGCCGAGGGTCTCGCCGCCGCGCACTCGCGCGGGATCGTGCACCGGGACCTGAAGCCGGACAACGTCTTCGTCACCACCGAAGGGCGCATCAAGATCCTCGACTTCGGGCTGGCGAGATGGGTCGAAGAAGAGTCGCGCGGCGAGGGGACGTCGGTGCCGACGACGCCCGACCCGACCCGGCCGGGGACGGTGCTCGGGACCGTCGGCTACATGGCGCCGGAGCAGGTGCGCGGCGAGCCCGCCGACGCCCGCAGCGACATCTTCGCGTTCGGCTGCGTGCTCCACGAGATGCTCGCCGGGCGGCCCGCCTTCACCGGATCGAGCGCTTTCGAAAGGATGGCCGCGATCCTTCGCGACGAACCGCCCCGGCCCTCGCTCGTGAGCCCCGACATTCCGCCGGACCTCGACCGCCTTCTCGCCCGGTGCCTCGAGAAGGCCGCCGCGAAGCGACCGGCCTCCGCGGCGGAGCTCGTTCCCCTCCTCCGAGACCTCGCGTCCGCGGGAGCGTCGGAGCCGACGGTCGTGGCCGGAGCGCCGCTCCGCGTGGCGGCGAAGCGGCCGTCCCGTTCGAAGTCGCTCGCCGTTCTCCCGTTCCTGAATCCCGGCGGCGACTCCGAGATGGAGTACCTGGCCGAGGGGATCACCGAGAGCCTCATCAACGACCTCGCGCAGCTGCGCCGTCTCCGGGTCATGGCGACGAGCACGATGTTCCGGTTCCGGGGGGACGCTGATCCCCAGGACGTCGGCCGCCAGCTCGGGGTCGGGACCGTTCTCTCGGGACGCGTCACGCCGCGCGGCTCATCGCTCGCCATCAGCGTTGAGCTAGTGGACGCTTCGAACGGTTTCCGGCTCTGGGGGGCGCGCTACGACCGGCCGATCGCCGACCTCCTCGCGGTGCAGGAGGAGATCGCGCGCGAGATCTCGTCGAACCTGAAGGTGACCCTCGAGCCGGAGCACAAGAAACGCCTCGCGAAGAGGTATACGGCGGACCGGGACGCATACCCGCTCTATCTCAAGGGGCGATTTCACTGGAACAAGAGCACGGTGCCGAGTATCCGGAAGGCGATCGAGTACTTCGAGCAGGCCATCGAGAAGGACCCCGCCTACGCGCTCGCGTGGGCCGGTCTCTCCGACTGTTGGGCGGCTCTCGCGATGGATCGCTTCGCCGCGGTCCCTCCGCGGGAAGGGCTGCCCGAAGGCAAAAGACGCGGCGCGGAAAGCGCTCGAGATCGACGATCGCCTCGCGGAAGCCCACGCGTCCCTCGCCTATGCGGAGGTGCTCGACTGGGAGTGGTCGAAGGCGGAGAGCGAATTCCGGCGGGCGATCAAGCTCGATCCGGAGTACGCGCTCGCTCACCGCTTCTACGGATTCCTGCTCGGCTCGCTCGGACGGTTCGAGGAGTCGATCGCCGAATACGAGCGCGCGCTCGCGCTCGATCCGCTGTCTCTCATCATCAACAGCGACTACGGCTGGGCGTTCTACGTCGCGCGCCGCTACGACGAGGCGATCGATCAGCTTCGCCGCACGATCGAGATGGACGCCGCCTTCCCGCAGACCTACCTGTGGCTCGGGCTCGCCTACCATGGCGCCGGGCGGCTGACGGAGTCCGCGGAGGCGTTCGCCGAGGGAGCACGAGCTCACGAACGGAAGCCCGACGATGCTTGCCGGTCTCGCTCTGGCGCGCGCTGCAGGCCGGCGACACGACCGCCGCCGAGCGAATCCTCGCGGATATGAAGGAGCGCGCGAAGACGGGTTACGTGCCGATGGTCGCGATGGTGCAGCTCCACCTCGCGCTCCACGACATCGACGGCACCTTCGAGTGGCTCGACAAAGCGTTCGCGTATCGCGCGAGCTTCCTCGTTCCGATGAAGGTTTACCCGTTCTTCGACAAGATCCGCGACGACCCGCGGTTCCGCGAGTTGCTTCGCGGAGCGGGCCACGCCGCCTAGACCTGCGCTTCGCCTCCGGACCCGGCGGGTGCGCCGCGCCACGCAGGCCTGCGCCCGACCCTCCGCTTCGCGCTCGAACGAGATCGCGAGGTAGGCCTTTCGATGGTCGAGGCCGTCGAAGCGGCCGCGCAGGTACTCGCCGACGTAGCGTCCGAGAAAAATCGCGGCTCCGTGCCGGCGGTACTGCGCGACGTGCGAGAGCTCGTGAGCGAGAAGGCGGAACGCGTCCCCGGCTTCACCCTCGAGGCACGCGGAGGCCGACCGCGAGAGGAAGACGCGCCGCCCGAAGGCGATCGCGTTCGCGCCCGCGACAAACGTCAGCAGGCTCGCGAGCCGGCCTCGATGGAGGCGGGTGCGATCGACTTCGGAGGGGAACTCCGGGCGGAGTTGCCCGGCGAGGGCCGAGGGGAGACCGTGGCCGGTCAAGGCCTACGAGCCGAAGAGCGTCCTTCGCAGAGACGCGATCTGCTTCAGCTCGATGTCGTAGCCGATCTGGCCGGAGAGGACGAGCTCGTTCCAGGAGTCCACGGGCGCGCCGTTCGCCTGGGCGGGACGGAAAGCCCACGAGCCCATCGCGCGGCGCAGGTAGGCGATGAGCACCGGGTCGCTCGCTTCGAGAGGCACGGCCTTTTCGACGATGCCGTTGGACGTCACCTTGACCCAGAATTTCGCCGAGAACGGACCCCTGTAGGAGTCCGCGTCCCACGGCGTCTTCTTCGGCATCGGCGGGGAGTCGAGCGTCTCGAGCGGGATCGTTCCGTCGCTCGGAGTCGCTTTGCGGCCCTCGAGCCAGACTTCGTCCGCCGGCCACAGGAGCGGCCGGGGAACGGGAGTTGCCGGAGTGACGGGAGTGAGCACGCCCTGAACCGATCGCGGCGTGTCGATCTCGACTGTGAGATCGAGCCGGAGCGAAGCCCACGTCTCGACGGGCTCCGAGCCCTTCCGGCCCGGATCGAACGTCCACTTGGCGAACGACCTCTGCGCTTCATCGGCGAGCGACGGGATCGGGTCGCGTTCGGGGCGCGATCCCATCGGCCGGCCCGTCCGGTCCACCCGGACCGAAACGAACCGGGTCGCGTTGACGATCCCGTCGACGAACGTCAGCTTCGGGGGAACCGCCGCCGGGACCTGGGCGACGAGGCCGAACGGGTTCTCACCCGGCGCCTGGAGAATCGCGACGACCGCCGGATCGGTCACGCGGACGGGGGGCGCGGGCGTCGGAGTCGGCGCCGCGACGAGGACGATGGCCGTCGGCGCGATCGCGGGGGCACCCGGTCCGCCCGGCGTCGGGGCGGGTGAGAGCGGCTCGGAAGTCACCGGACGCGCGTCCGACGAGGGGGTCGGCGCGGGCGTCGGTGTCGGCTCGGGCTCCTGGCCCACGGCCGAGCCGGCGGTGAGCGCGAGCGCGACGGCGAGCGCCGGGACGAGAGGTCGAAAGCGTTTCATCGAATTGCGCGCGAAGTATAGCGAAAGTGACGTGCGTCACATTCCGGGTGAAAACGACTCGGCCGGCATTGCGTCAATGCTTCGCGTTCAGCCAGTCCTGCCCCGACCCGACGTCCACCGCGAGGCGCACGGCGAGGTCCGCCGCCCCCTCCATCACCCGCCGGACGAGGGCCGAAAGCTCGGCGACCTCTTCCTCGGGCGCTTCCAGGACGAGCTCGTCGTGCACCTGGAGAAGAAGGCGCGCCCGCGATCCCGAATCCGCGAGCGCGCGATCGAGCCGGACCATCGCGATCTTGATGATGTCCGCCGCGGAACCCTGGAACGGCGCGTTCAGCGCCATCCGCTCGGCGTTGCCGCGGACCATGCCGTTGGAAGCCTGGATGTCCGGAATCGGTCTCACGCGTCCGAAGATCGTGCGGACCTCCTTCGTGCGGCGCGCCTCTTCCAGGATCCCGTCCAGGTAACCGCGCACGCGCGGGAACTGGTTGAAGTAAGACTCGATGTACGTCTTCGCCTCCGCCGTCGAGACTCCGAGGTCCTTGCCGAGGGTGAACGCCGCCATGCCGTAGAGGAGCGCGAAGTTGATCCGCTTCGCCGCGAAACGCATCTCCTGGCTGACGAGGTCGGGGGAGACGCCGAAGATCTTCGCGGCGGTCGCTCGGTGGATGTCGTCTCCGCGCTCGAAGCCGGCGATGAGCGCCTGGTCGCCGGAAAGGTGCGCGAGGATGCGCAGCTCGATCTGCGAGTAGTCCGCGATGACGAGCTTGTGCCCGGGCGGCGCCACGAAAGCCCGGCGGATCTCGCGTCCGGCGGCCGTGCGGATCGGGATGTTCTGCAGGTTCGGGTCGGAGGAGGAAAGCCGCCCGGTCGCCGCGACGGTCTGGTGGAACGAGGAGTGCACGCGCGACTGCTCGTCGGCGAGCTGCGGGAGCGCGTCGACGTACGTCCCCTTGAGCTTGGAGATCTCGCGGTACTCGATCACGAGCTTCGCGATCGGGAACCCGGCTTCGGCGAGGTCGTTCAACACCTCGATGCCGGTGGACGAGACCCGCGTCTTCGCGGTCTTCCGGCCGACGGGGAGTTTCATCTTCTCGAACAGGACCTGCCCGAGCTTGACGGGCGAGTTGACGTTGAACTGCTCGCCCGACTCGGCCCAGATCTTTTCCTCCAGGGCGCGCAGGTCGCGGTCCATCCGCACGGAGATTTCCTTGAGGTACGGGATGTCGACGGCGATGCCGGCGATCTCCATCCGCGCGAGCACGGGCGTCAGCGGCCGCTCGATCTCGCGGTAGATCTTCTCGAGCTCCGGGCGCGTCTCCATTTCCGCGCGCAGCCGGTTCGCGAGCTGCAGGGTGCCGGACGCGCGCTCTCCGAGCCAGCGGTCCGCCGTCTCGACCGCGTACCCCTCCGGCAGCCCGCAGGAAACGATGCCGGCCTCCTTGTCGGGCGTCACTCGAAGCCCCATCCGCTGGAAGGCCATCACCTCGAAGTCGGAGCTGCCCATCCCGGGCGAGAGGACGTACTGGGCGAGACAGACGTCGAAAACGTCGGCGGCGACGGCGCCGCCCTCCCGCGCGAGCAGCGCGTCGAGCGGCTTCGCGTCGGCGACAGTGACCGGCCGGCCGGGCCGGTCGAGCTCGCGCCACCGCGCGGCGACCGCGGCCGCCGGCTCCTCGGCGATCTCGACGTTCTCGCCATCCGACACGGCCAGCAGTACCTGGTCCTTCGCGCGGAGGACCGCGACGCCGAGCGGCCCCGACGGATCGACGCCGAACGCCTCGCCGGGACGGCGGCGCGTCGAGGTGACCTCGGCGCGCACCGCCGACTGGTCGTGGATCTCCGCCGCGAGCGAGTGGAACTCGAGCTCGACGAAGAGCTCCTTCAACCGCGCCGAGTCGGCTGTCGTGCACTTCAACGCGTCCGGCGCGAACGGGATGTCGAGATCCGTCGGGATCTCGACGAGCCTGCGGGAGATGAGCGCGTCCTCCTTGTGCTCGCGGAGGCTCTCGCCCACTTTTCCTTTCACCTCCCCGGCGCGCTCGAGGAGCGTCGTCAGGTCCCCGAACTCGGCGATCCACTTCTTGGCCGTGACCTCGCCGACCCGCGGAACGCCCGGGATGTTGTCGACGCTGTCTCCCATGAGGGCGAGGACGTCCGCGACGCGATCGGGCGCGACCCCGAAGAACTCGCGCACGCCCGCCTCGTCGAGGAACTTCTCGCGGCCCGTGTGAAAGACGCGGACGCGCGGCCCGACGAGCTGGAGCATGTCCTTGTCGGCCGTGACGATGACGACGTCGAACCCCATCGTGGAGGCCTTCTTCGAGAGGGTGCCGATCACGTCGTCGGCCTCGTAGCCGGCGAGCTCGAGGACGGGGATCCCATACGCGTCGAGGATCTGGCGGATCGCGGGGAGCTGGACCCGGAGGTCGTCCGCCATCGGCTGGCGGTTCGCCTTGTACTCGGCGTACGCCTCGTGGCGCACGGTCCGCTCCGGCCCGTCCCACGCGACAGCGAGGTAGTCCGGCGTGTGCTCCCGGAGCATCTTGCGGAGCATGTTCACGAAGCCGTAGATGGCGTTCGTCGGGCGGCCGGCCGACGTCGAGAGCCGCTGGATCGCGTGGTACGCCCGGTGGATGTTGGACATCGCGTCCACCAGGTAGAGCTTCGGCGCCTCAGGCATGAGGCCTCGGATTCTAGGGGAGGCGTATGGGGTCTGACCCCCACGAGCCGAGTGGCGGAAAGGACGAGAGCGCGAGGGGGTCAGATCCCTCCCCGCTGACTCCGAACGGAGGCTGAGAGCCCTCCATTCAGCAAAAAACCCCAATGGAATCGCGCCTTCCGTCACTCGGGCGGCAAACGAGAGCGGCGTTTTCTCCGCGCGGCAAGGGAGTAAACGGAGCGGCTGGAATTGGTTGGAAGCAGGAGGGGCGAGACGCAAAAAAAAACCGCGCGGACCTTTTGGGTGCCGCGCGATTCAATGGAAGAAGAGTAACAAAAACGCACGGGGGTGTCAAGAGAAAACGCCATTCGCGCGCCGAGCGCGCAACCCTCACGGATTGAGAGGGATGGAGAGACGCGAAACGATCAGAACCGCGCGCGAACGAGCGAGAGAACGTCGTCGCGGGTCGCCGCGGCCTCCTTGCTGAGCCGTGAGGCTTCCGACCGCATCTCCTCCGCGAAGGCGGGATCGCCCGCCCCGTCGAGGTTGATGGCGACGTTCAGGAGCGCCCCTTCCACGGCCGCGGCGAGGAGAAGGGCCGCCGCCCCGGCGTCCGAAGCCGCGTTGGGGTTCCCTTTCACGGCCAGCGTCGGGATCTCGTCCAGCAGCCGGGCCGCTTCCCGGGCGGTCTGCATCGGAACCTCCGCGGCGTGCCGGGTCGCGTCGGAAATGCGCCTCGAGCGCTCTTCGCGCTCTTCGTCGGTCCCCTTGGGCAGCCGCCGCGCGGCCAGGACGCGATCGTAGGACTCGGAGTCCTTGTCGGCCAGCCGGAGGAGCTCGGCTCGCGTCCGCCGGGCCGCCCCGGCGATCGGCCGGACGACGTCGTGCGCTTCGGCGTACTTCTCTTTCGAGAGGGTCAGGCCCGCGACCATCTCCGCCAGCGCGGCGCCCATGGCCCCCGCGAGCGCGGCCGCGGTGCCGCCGCCCGGAGTCGGGGCGTCGGAGGCGAGGGCGGCGGCGAGGTCTGCGAAAGAGAGCTTTTCGAACTGCATCTGCGTATAACTCGGGACAGACTGAAGTCTGTCCCCCATTTCGACTTAAGTCTGTCCCCCATTTTGGCTTGAGGTGGCGACAACGCGTCCCTGTCGCACCACCATCGAAATCAGGTTCACGCCCCAATGGTAGACGAGGTGCCTGTCGTCGGGCGCCGCGAGAACGATCACGTCCGCCCCCTTGCCCGGCTCGAGTGAGCCGATGCGGTCGGCGAGGCCGAGGGACGCCGCGGCGTTCAACGTGCAGCCGGTCAATGTCTCCTCCACAGTGAGTCCCGAGTCGAGGCACGCGTGCGCGGCGACCGAGGCGAGGGACTCCGTGTAGCAGGTGCCGGGATTCGCGTCGGAGGCGACCGCGACCGGTACCCCCGCCTCGATCATCGCGCGCGCGGGTGCGCGGCGGGAGCGCATCCACCAGGCCGTGCCGGGGAGGATCACGGCGACAGTCCCGGAACGCGCGAGTGCCGCGACCTCCGCCTCGCCGGCGAAGAGCAGATGATCCGCGGACGTCGCGCCGAGCTCCGCCGCGAGGAGCGTGCCCCCCGAGCGCGCGAGCTCGTCCGCGTGCACGCGCAGGCCGAGCCCTGCGCGGCGGCCGGCCTCGAGAATCCTGCGGGACTCCTCGACGGTGAACACGCCCTCCTCGCAGAAGACGTCGCAGAAGCGCGCGAGGCCCTCGCGGGCGGCGCGCGGCACGATCTCCTCCGCGATCAGGCGGACCCACTCCTCCCTCCGGTCGCGGAATTCGGGCGGAACCTCGTGGGCGGCGAGGAGCGTCGGGACGATCGCGGGAAGGTCGGGATCCTCTCCCAGCTTCCGCAGAAGCCGCAGCGCACGGATCTCGTCGTCGACGGTGAGGCCGTATCCCGACTTCGCCTCCACCGTCGTCGTTCCGTGCCGGAGCATGACGGCGAGGCGCGAAGCGACAGTCGACGCGAGCTGCTCGTCCGTCGCGGCCCGCGTCGCGCGGACCGTGGCGAGGATGCCCCCGCCGTCCGCGGCGATCGCCGAGTAGCTCTCGCCAGCGAGGCGTCGCCCGATCTCCTCGCCGCGGTCCCCGGTCCAGACCGGGTGCGTGTGCGCGTCGACGAGGCCGGGAAGGAGGGTTCCGCCGGCGGCGTCGACGGTAACGTCCGCCGGGCGGCCTCCGAACTCCCGCCGGTAGTCCGCCTCCGTCCCGACGAAAGTGAGAACGCCGCCTTCCGCGCGCACCGCGGGCTCACGGATTCTCCGGATCTCCCCCTGCTCGCGCCCGCGCCGCGCCGTGTTTCCGATCGGCGTCGCCAGGCTCGCCGCGCCGCGAATCTCGAGGGAAGACAAGCTTTCAGCTCTCAGCTTTCAGCGGTCAGCTTGGAGACCGCTCCTTGCCTGGCTGATGGCTGATCGCTGATGGCTGACAGCTCGGTCCGAACTATCCCGGATTTCGCCTGAGGTACGACAGCGGCCGATCCTGCTCGTCCTGCTGACGGTCCATCTCGACGGCGTGATTGAAGAGCTCGAGCATCTTCTGGATCTCGAGGCGAAAGCCGGCCCGCTGCAGCTTGAGCTCGTGAATCGCCTTCTCGATCTCCGCCGCGCGCTGCATCGCGTTGTGTGTGAGGCGCTCCGCAGAGTCTTCGGCCTCCCGCACGGTGAGCTCCGCCTGCGACCGCGCCGCCCCGCGGATGTCCTCGGAAGCGCGCTGCGCCGACACGAGCGTCTCCTTCAGGATCCGCTCGCGTTCGCGGTGGTCCGCGTTCTCCTCCTCGAGGACGCGGATGCGCCCGGCCAGTCCCGCGTTCTCGCGGGCGAGCGCCTCCATCTCTTCCGCGGCCATCTGGAGGAACGACCCCACTTCCGAGGGGTCGAGCCCCTTCCACTTCCGGCCGAAACGGTGCTTCTGAATCTCGAGCGGGGTCAGGCGCGATGTCATGGTCTGGACCTCCCTGGACCGGTTAGAACGCGATGGCGGACGTCAGGAACAGCCTTCTCAGGAACACTTCGATGAAGAGGATGACGAGGATCACGAGGATCGGGGACAGGTCGATCCCGCCCGTGCGGGATGGCGGCAGCAGCCGCCGGAACGGCCGCAGGATCGGCTCCGTCGTGCGATACAGGAACTGGACGATCGGGTTGCGCGGGTCGGGGCTCACCCAGGAGATCACCGCGGCGATGATGACGAGCCACTTGATCACCGAGAGGATGGCGAAGATGACGGTGAGGACCGCGGACCCGAATGCGCCGCCGACGTTCATCCGGCGGCCCGGTCCCCGAAGAGGGCCGTCCCGATTCGTACCTCCGTCGAGCCTTCCTCGACGGCGACCTCGAAGTCGTGGCTCATCCCCATCGAGAGCTCCGGAAGGGCGATCCCGAGGTCGTCCTGGAGCCGGTCGCGCGTCTCGCGCAGCTGCCGGAAGAAGGGACGCGACCGCTCCGGATCGGCGTCGAAGGGGGGGACCGCCATGAGACCGCGCACCTCGAGGTGGGGGCACGCGAGGGCCGCCCGGGCGAGGTCCGGCAGGCCCTCGGGCGGGGCGCCGGACTTCGTCGCCTCGAGGCCCACGTTCACTTCGAGGAGCACCGGCATTCTTCGTCCCTCCGCGGCGAGGATCCCCTCGATCCGCGCGGCAAGTCGTTCCCGGTCCACGGTTTCGATCGCTGAGAACCATTGTAGCGCCGCCTTCGCCTTGTTGGTCTGAAGCGGCCCGATGAGCCTCCAGACGAGGTCCGGAAACTCCGCCCGCACCGCCTCGATCTTTCGGACCCCTTCCGCGACGCGGTTCTCGCCGAAGAGCTGGAAGCCAACCCGCGCGGCGCTGCGAACGAGCTCCTCGGGGTGACCCTTCGTGACGGCGAGGAGGGCGACGTCCGCCGCATCCCGCCCCGCCCGCCCGGCGGCCGCGGAGATCCGGGAGAGGACTTCCTCGCGCCGCCGTCCGAGCTCGTCGGCGGCCGGCAGAAGGCTCAAAAGCGGGTGGACCTCTCGCTCGCGTCCGCGCCCAGGTTGGCGAGCCGGTCCGCGCGCGTGTTGTGGTCCCGGGGGATGTGCGTGATCGTGAAAGTACGGAACCGCTTGGCGCGCAGCACGGCCTCCGAGAGCAGGGGCTTCAGGTGCTCCGCGCGGATCTTGAAATTGCCGCGCATCTGCTCGACGAGAAGGTTGCTGTCGGAACGGATCTCGACCTCGTCCGCGCCGGCCTCCTCCGCCCGCTCGAGGGCGAGCAGCAGGGCGCGATACTCGGCGACGTTGTTCGTCGTGCGCCCGAGCGGCTCGTAGAACTCGAGGACGGGCCGATCGCGCTCGGCCTCGACGTACACACCCGCCCCCGCCGGACCCGGGTTTCCGCGCGCGGCGCCGTCGATGGAGGCGCGGAATCGCATGAGCTGTCAGTGCTCAGCTGTCAGCTCTCAGCTCCCGAGCCGGATTTCCGTCCGGCTGATAGCTGATGGCTGATAGCTGACAGCTCCTCACGACTTCTGCATGTCGTAGTAAAGGATCCGCTTGCAGCTGTCGCAGTAGATGATCTCGCGGCCCACCTTCAGCGACTGGAGTGCCGCGGGCCGGATCTTGACGTGGCAGGCGGAGCAGGAGTTTCCGGCGACGAGAACGATCGCGAGACCGCCCTTCTTGTCGAGCAGTCGCTGGAACTCGGCGCGGTCGCGCGGGTGCATCGACGCTTCGAGCTTCTTGATCTCCTCTTCCGCCTCGGCGATTTCCTCGTTGATCGCCCGCTGCGCGACCCGCCAGTCCTTGAGCCGCTCCTCGTGCTGCTCGGTCTCGAGCGGCAGGAGCTCCTCGCGTCCCGCGAGGTCCTTCGAAACGGTCTGGATTTCCTCCTCGAGCTCGAGGATGCGGTTCTCCGCGGAGCGGACGAGCTTCTCGACGGCGTCGATCTCGTTCAAGACCGCGCCGTACTCGCGTTGGTTCTGGACTCCGCGCAGCTGCGCCTGGTACTTGCGCAGCTTGTCCCGGTGCTCCGAGAGCTCGGCGTTCGCCCGCCGGCGCTCGACGTCCGCCTCGGCGGCCCGTCGCTTCAGCCCCGTGACGGTGTCGACCTTCTCGCGGTACTCCCGATCGACTTCGGTGAGCTCGGCCGGGATGGTGTCTCGCTCTTTCTTGCGGGCGAGGACGAAACGGATGCGGTCCTGGAGGCGGTAGAGCTGGTCGAGGGAGGCGTTCACCTCGCCTCCCCGTGGCTAGAGATCAAAAAGGGTGTCCCGGTCGGGGAACACCCTTTCACAAACGGCCTTTTCGCTTCGTGTCGATCTCGACTCCGTCGTCTCAAGCCCCTCTACCCTCTCCCTGACCCGACTGGTGGGTCCACTCGGATTCGAACCGAGGTCTGACCGGTTATGAGCCGGTGGCTCTGGACCGCTGAGCTATGGACCCCGGCGCCCGATCGCCGGGCGAATATATAGCTATCAGCTATCAGCTGTCAGCTTTCAGCTTGTGATGACGCCCTGCGTGGCTGATAGCTGATAGCTGACGGCTGATAGCCATTTAGCGGATGGTCTCGAGAAAGGGCTTCAGCTTCTTCGCGCGAGAAGGGTGCCGCAGCTTCCTCAGCGCCTTCGATTCGATCTGGCGGATGCGCTCCCGCGTGACGTTGAACGACCGGCCGACCTCTTCGAGGGTGTGCTCCGAGCCGTCGCCGACGCCGAACCGCATCTTCAGGACCTGCTCCTCGCGCGGGGTGAGCGTCTTCAGGACCCGCCGGGTCTGGTCCTGGAGGTTCGACACCAGGACCGCGTCGATCGGCGAGAGGACCTGGCGGTCCTCGATGAAGTCGCCCAGATGCGAATCCTCTTCCTCGCCGATGGGGGTCTCGAGCGAGATCGGCTCCTGCGCGATCTTCATGATCTTGCGCACCTTGGAGACCGGCATGTCCATCCGCTTCGCGATCTCTTCCGCGTTGGGCTCGCGGCCGAGCTCCTGGACGAGCGAGCGCGACGTCCGCGTCAGCTTGTTGATCGTCTCGATCATGTGGACCGGGATGCGGATCGTCCGCGCCTGGTCCGCGATCGCGCGCGTGATCGCCTGACGGATCCACCACGTCGCGTAAGTCGAGAACTTGTATCCGCGCCGGTGCTCGAACTTTTCGACGGCCTTCATGAGACCGATGTTCCCCTCCTGGATCAAGTCGAGGAACTGCAGCCCGCGGTTCGTGTACTTCTTCGCGATCGAGACGACGAGCCGAAGGTTCGCGACGATGAGCTCGTGCTTGGCCTGGTCGGCCTCGTCCTCGCCCTCACGAACCATCCGAAGCGTCTTCTTGACGTCTTCGTGCGAAACGCCGAACTTCTGCTCGAGCTCGCGGAGCGTCTTGCGGTACTTCGCGATGCGGCGCTTGTAGAAGTCGAGCCGCGTCGCGTTCTTCTCTTTCTTGAGCGTCGTCGTGTCCTGCCGGATCGTCGACTCGGGCACGAGCATCTGCCGGTCGATGTCCTTCAGAATCCCGATGGCGCGGTTCAGGACCGCCGGCGTGAAGTCCGCCGCGCGGATCAGCTTCGCCATGTCGGCGATCTTCTTGTCGATCGACGCTTCGATCCGGGCGAGTGACTTGGTGCCCTTCTTGATCGTGCGCGACTTGAACTTCATCCGCTTGATGTCTTTGTCGAGCGCGGCGATCTTCTTGAACGAGCCGAGCACGAGCTCGACCCTCTGGGCGGCGCGGTCGTCGAGGTCGTCGGCGTCCTCCGACAGGTTGACGAGCTCGTTGACCATGCGCGAGTCGCGACCCGCGTTTTCGAGGAGCTTCAGGATCTCCTCGAGCACGATCGGGTTGTTCGCGAGCGCCTGGTAGATCTTCGCTTCGCCCTGCTCGATCCGCTTCGCGATCCGGACTTCGCCCTCGCGGTCGAGGAGCTTGACCGTACCCATTTCGCGCAGGTACATGCGCACCGGGTCGTTCGTCTTCTCGACGGCCTCGCGAGCCTCTTCCGCCGTCTCGGCGTCGAGCGCGGCGCGTTTCCTCGCGGCGCGGTCGGGGTCCGTGACGATCTCGATCGACATCTCGAAGAGGCGCTCGTACACCTGCTCGAAATCGCGCGGGCTTCCGACGAGCTCGTCCGAGGCGATCGTCTGGATCTCCTCGTAGAGCAGATAGCCCTTCTCTTTACCCGCCCGGAAGAGCAGCTGGCACTCCGGGTACTTTTCCTCAATCACCAAGTCGCGTTCCTTTCGCCCGGGACCTTTCATCGGCCCAGCTCCACGATTCGTTTTCCGATCTGTTTTGCGCGTTCCATGAGCCGGGAAACCTCCTCCGGCTTTGCGGCCTGTTCGGCCCTCCGGATCGCATCCACGAGTACGCCCTGCTCCCTCTTCAGATACTTCTTCTCCAACTGCTTCAGCAGCCTCAGGACTTCCTCTTCCGTCGGGTCGGGGCTCTCCTCGAGAGCGAGGCGGGAGACCAGGTTGACGTCGCTCGGTTGCCTAAGGTGAGCCAGATGCCTGTGAAAATCAACAGTTCCCGAGGTTTCCTCTGCCCTGCCGAACGTCTCCAGGAGCCCGCGGACTCCGGGATGAGTGAGATGTTCCGACCGTAAGTTACTCCGTATCAGAGAGATATGTTCGCCGCCCCGGATCATCCACTGGAGGAGCCTCCGTTCGGCGTTGGGAATCTCCCCATCCAATAACACCGATCCATTTCCCTCCGTTCCCGGGGTCCCCGAGGCCTCGGCCCGCCCGGCCGGGGGTTCACCGGGCCCCCCCGGGCCGGTCCGGGGGCCGACCGCCGGTCGCGATCCCGCCGTCGCCCCGGTCTGCGCCTGCCCCGCCCACAGAACCTCCACGGGGACGCCGACGGCGACCGAGAGACGGCGATACTCCTCGTACCGGAGGATTCGGTCGGGGATTGCGGAAAGGATTTCCAGGATCGCGCGGATCCTATCCTTTTTCTCTTCCGGCGAGAGCCCGGCCGCCGCCGGCTCGAGCGCATCGATCAACCACGAGAGGTAGTCCGGTGCCTGATCGATTCGGGCCGCGAGCGCCTCGGGGCCTTCTCCGCGGCGGACATCGTCCGGATCTTCGCCGTCCGGCAGCTTCGCGACAGCGACCTGGAGCCCCTGGGCGAGCAGGAGCCCGATCGCGCCGCGTGCCGCCGATCGGCCCGCCGCGTCCCCGTCGTAGCAGAGCACGACCTTCGGCGCGAGGCGCTTCAACTTCGCCGACTGCTCCGGCGTCAGCGCGGTCCCCATCGACGCGACCGTCTCCTCGACTCCCGCGAGGAAGAGCGCGAGGTGATCGAAGCACCCTTCGGCGAGAACGGCCCTTTCGCCCCGGCGGATCGCGTCGCGCGCGTCGGTGAACGCGTAGAGCAGCCGCTTCTTGAGGAAGACCGGCGACTCCGGGGAGTTCAGGTACTTCGGCTCGTCCTCGGGCGAGAGGGCGCGCCCGCTGAAACCGACCGGACGACCGCGCTCGTCGCGGATCGTGAAGAGAAGCCGGTTCCGGAAGCGGTCGTAGGATCCGCGCCCCTCGGTGCGCGACTGCAGCAGGCCCGCCTCGACGAGCACCTCCTCGGGCCAGACCCCGCCGAGGCCCTTCGCGAGCGTCTCCCAGCCGGGCGGGGCGTAACCGAGTCCGAGGGCCTTTGCGACGGGCTCCGGAACGCCGCGTTCCTCGAGGTACTCGGCGGCGCGGTTTCCGGGCTTCGCGAGCTCCGCGGCGTAGAACCGCTGCGCCGCGGCGACCGCCGCGAGAAGCTTTTCGCGCTGCTCGTCCCTCGGGCCGCGCGAGACGCGTTTCGGGATCGTGACGCCGAACCGGCCGGCGAGCGCCTCGATCGCCTCGGGGAAGTCGAGCCGGTCGATCTGACGGACGAAGTGGATGACGTCTCCTCCCGCGCCGCACCCGAAGCAGTGGTACAGCCCCTTGTCCCGGTCCACCGTGAAGGACGGGGTCCGCTCGTTGTGGAACGGACAGAGCCCCTTCCAGGAGCGGCCCCCCTTCTTCAGGCGTGTGTGCTCGCTGATGACCTCCACGATGTCGGCCGCGGCGCGCAGCTCGGCGAGGACGTTGTCGTTGATGTCGAGGTCGCTCAAGCTTTCACTCTGTCACCTGGGCCCAGATTCCTCGGCCTCCGGCCTCGGAATGACAAGAGCATTGAAAATGGGGACAGATTTATTTTCCGCCTTGGATCGTTGCTCCGCCTCGGCAAAATAAATCTGTCCCCTTTTCTCACGTGGGCGCTCCTCACGCCAATTCCACGATCGTCGCGCCGTTGCCGCCTTCCCGCGGGTCGGCCGCGCGCAGCCGCGACACGGACCGGTGCTTGCGCAGATGGTCGCGCAGTCCGTCCCGCAGGCGTCCGGTGCCGTGCCCGTGGACGACCCGGAAGCGCACGGCGCCGGCCAGGAGCGCGCCGTCGAGCGCCTTCTCGACGTCCTCGATCGCCTCCTCGAGCCGCCGTCCGATCACGTTGACTTCGGGCGTCGATCCGCCGAGGTCGGGGGTCGACACCGCTTCACTCCCTCTCCCCGCATCGCGGGGAGAGGGTCGGGGTGAGGGGCCGCCCAGCCTCTCCAGTTCCGTGCGCGGCACCCGCATCCGCTTGCCGGCGACCTCGAGCCACGCGACGTCCCCTTCGACCGACGCCACCACGCCGTCGAATTTCGATCCCTTGAACCGCGCCCGGTCGCCCGCGGAAATCTCGCGGGAGCGCTCCAGGAGGTGCTCCCTCGCCTCCTCGACCGGAGTCCCGTCCGTCGCGTCTTCCGCGCGCGTGACGAGCTGCGCGGCCGAGAGGCTCGCTCCCCGCGCCGCGTCCTCGCGGATCGCGTCGAGCTCCTCCTCCACTTTCTTCGCGAGGTCCCTCTTCGCCCGCTCGAACCCGGCGAGCCCCGTTTCGAGCATCTCCTCGCGCTCGCGCGCGGCCTTCGCGCGCTCGGCCGCGAGTCTCTCGGCCTCCCGCCGCGCCGCGTCCCGTTCCCGCGCGAGCTCTTCCTCGCCCCGCCGCAGCCTCTCGAGCGCGGCCTCGGCGTCCGCCTCGGTCCGCTCCCGCCGCTCCCACGACGGACCGAGGATCTCGCGCGCCCGCTCGAGGACGCGCGGCGGCAGACCCTCCTGGGCCGCGACCGAAAGCGCCCGGCTCCGGCCGGCCAGGCCCGGATGGAGGCGGTAATTCGGACGGCCCGTCGCCTCGTCGAACTCCATCGCCGCGCCGACAGCCTCGGGCCGCTCGGCCGCGAAGCTCTTCACGGCCGTCAGGTGCGTCGTCACGATCGCGCGCCCGCCTCGGGCGAGGTACTCCTCGAGGAAGGCGATCGAGAGAGCGCTCCCTTCCTCCGGGTCCGTCGCGCTGCCGATCTCGTCGATGAGCGCGAGCTGGCCCGGCCCCGCCGTCTCGAGGATGTCCGCGAGCGTCTCCATCGAGGAGGAGAAGGTGGACCGGTCCGTGAGGATCGCCTGCGCGTCGCCGATCTCGGTGCGCACGTCGGTGAAGAACGGGACCCGCGTCCCGCGGTCGGCGGGGAGCGGCAGCCCCGCCTGCGCCATGAGGGCGAAGAGGCCCGCGGTTTTCAGCACGACGGTCTTTCCGCCCGCATTCGGTCCGGACACGACGAGGAGCCGCTTGTCCGGCGCGAGCTCGAAGTCGAGGGGGACGACGTCCTTCGCGTCGCGGGACTCGCCGAGCGCGCGGCGGCGGAGACCCGACAGGCGGGCGTCGAGAAGCGGATGCCGCGCGGCGATGAGGGTCCAGGACCCGTCGTCGGAGATCTCCGGCACGCGTGCGTGGGCGAGCACGCCGAACTCGGCGGCGGCTTCGAGCGCGTCGAGAGAGGCGACCTCTTCCGTCGCGTCGGAAAGCTCGTCCGCGCGGCCCAGGACCTCGCGCCCGAGCTCCGCGAGGAGCCGCTCGATCTCGCGGCGCTCTTCGGCCGCGGCCATCGCGAGCTCGTTGTTCGCCTCGACGACCTCGAGCGGCTCGACGAATACGGTCTGGCCCGAGCCGGAGCGGTCGTGGACGATCCCCGCGACGCGGGATCGCGCGGACGCCGTCACCGGCAGGCAGTAGCGGTCGTTGCGCAGTACGACGACGCTGTCCGCGAGCGCGTCCCGGCGCGTCTCGAGCATTTTCTCGAGCATCCGCGAGACCTCGGTGCGGCGGCGCCGCAGCCGGCGGCGGATCGCTGCGAGCTCGGGCGAAGCGTCGTCCTTGACCGCCCCGTCCGGGCCGAGGATGCGCGCGAAGAGGTCGATGAGCGGCTGGAGGTCGGGGAGGCGAGCCGCGCGCTCCGCGAGGAGCGGCGTCTTCGCGCGAGCGAGCGCGCGCCCCACGGCCTGCGCCGCGCGCGCCGAGGAGAAGATCGCGCGGAAGTCGGCGAACGACGCGGAGCCGCCCGTCTCCTCGAGCGCGAAGAGAGGCGCGGACAGATCCTGGAGACCGGCGACGGGCAGACGCCCTTCGCGCGCGTGGAACTCCTGGAGCTCGGAGAGCTCTTCGAGCCGGCGGCGCGCGAGCGCGGGATCGCTCTCGGGGGTGATCCGGAGAGCGGCCGCCTGGCCGGGAGAGGTGCGGGCGAGGGCGGAAACGAGGCGGAGGACGACGTCGAATTCGAGGGCGCGGAGATCGACGCCGTCCTCCTCCGAAAAGTCTTCTACGGGGTGGCTCGACGCTCCTCCGAAATCTTGCGGAGCATCTTCTTGCGGGCCTGGATCGCCTTGCGCTTTCTCTTCGCGCTCGGTTTCTCGTAGTGCTGGCGTTTCTTCAGCTCCGAGAGGATCCCGGACTTCTCGCACTTGCGCTTGAAGCGCCTCATCGCGTTCTCGAAGGACTCGTCTTCTTTGACGTGGACGAGAGGCACTGACATTCACCCCCTTCTCGACGGACTTGGGACGATCCACGATCTTACTCTGGCAGATTCCGAGCGTCAAGGAAATGCTTTATTAGCAGAGACTTAGGGCAAAACAGGCGTTACCAGAGCGGGGATCCCGGGACGTTCCGCGACCCTTAACGCCTGCGGCCCGCGACTCCTTCCTGACTTTCCCAAATTTCTGTCTCGCAGCGGTTTAGCGCGGTTGCTCTTGTCGGAACGGGCCCGGATAATCGATATCGTGAAGGGGGTTTCCCGCCGGCGTCGAACGGCCATGGGGGCGTCCATCCGGAGTCGGTGCGGCGCCTGGACGGGGCGTCGGGCCAGGTCGAGGCGCTCTCCCGCTTCCTCGAGGAGTGCCGGCGCCACGCGTCGCGGGTCGCACTTCTGGTGCTGCGCGCCGGCCGGGTCGAGGTCTGGAAATCCGCCGGTTTTTCGGGCGCGGGCGTGGATCGACGGACGCTCGAGCCCTCGGAATCGATCGACCGCGCGATCGCCGGCGTTCCCCAGCAGCTCAAGGCCGGCAACGACGTGTCGCGCGCCCTCGGCGCCGACGACGCCGCCGCGGCGGTTCTCGTCCCGTTCGTCGTGCGCGAGAAGGTTTCCGGGGCCGTGTACGCGGACGGAGCGCGCGGCGCGCTCGAACCCGAAGCCGTCGCGGTTCTCACCTACCTGGCCGGCCTCGTCGTCGATCGCCTCGCGAAGAGGAAGCTCGTTCCCGCGCCGCCCCTCGCGCCGTGGGAGATCCCGGAGTCGGAGGAATACTCATCGCCCGCGGGCCCTCTCGCTTCCCCGGAGAACGAGGGGAGCCGTGACGAAGCGCGGCGATTCGCGCACCTCCTCGCCTCGGAGATCAAGCTCTACAACGAGCACGCGGTCGCGCTCGGACGCAGGCACGGCAACCTCTACGCGCTTCTGTCCGGCGACATCGAGCGCGGCCGCGCGCTCTACGAGGAGAGGGTGCCGCGGGAAGCGCGCTCCGGCGCCGACTACTACTACGAGGAGCTCGTCGAAGTCCTGGCGGGAGGGGATCGCAGGCTGATTCCGTCCTGACGCCGGCCGAATTCCTTCGACCCCCGGATCGTTTTCCTCACGATGGTTCGCCGATTTCTGGCGGTCGCGCTTCTCACGGTGGAGTTTCTCGCCCCGGCCGCGCTACGCGCCGACATCGCCATCCGGCCGGTCACGTCCGACTTCGACGCGGAGTTCGCCCGCGCGGCGGACCTGCTCGAGAAGGGGGACCGCGCGGAGGGGGAGTCGGTCCTGCTCGAGATCCGGCGCCGCGCGAACCAGCGCGCCTGGGACGCGCGCGTCGCGCTCCTTCTCGCGAGCGACGACGAGCGCCGGAAGGACTTCGCGTCGGCGGAGCGGCGGCTGCGCGCCGCGGAGGCGGAGGCGATCGGTCTCGAGCCGTACCGGCGGGACCGGCTCGGGCGCGTGCTCGAAAAGGCGGGGCGGCTCGCGGATGCGGCGACGGAGTGGAGGCTCGCCTTCGAGTCGGGCGGAGCCTTTCGCGCGCAAGACACGGGTCGGGCGCGAGCTGGCCCGCGCGCTCGAGAAAACGGGTCGCCCGCGCGAAGCCCTCGACGCTCTCGACCGGGCGGCGACGGCCGGTCAGGGGAGCGAGCTCGTCGCGATCGAGCTCGATCGGATCCGGCTCGGCTCCCGGCTGAAGAATGCGCGGTCGGTTTCGTCCGCCGCGCGAACGCTCCTACTTCGCGCGCCGACGACCGACGCGGCGAAGGCGACGCCCGCGGCCGCGCGCGCCGTCCTCCGTGCCGAGGAGCGCCGGCTTTCCGCGGCCGACCGCGCCCGGCGCGGTCGCGCGCTCGTCGCGGCCGGAGACTCGAAGCGCGGATTGAGGCTCCTCTCGGAGCGGCCCGCCGCCTGGCCGCTCGAAGACCGCCCGGCGAACCAGCTCGCTCTCGCCCGCGCGCTGAGGGCCACGGGAAAAGCGGGAGCCGCGCAGGCGGCGGCGGAGCGCGTTCCACGCGGCTACGCCGGAGCGGTTCCACGCGGACCTTCTCCGCGCGGACCTGATCCTCGCGCGGATCCGGGAGAAAGCGGGAGACCGTCCCGTCGCGAAGACTCCCGCGGTCCGTCCCGTTCGCGTGCTCTACGATGGCGTCGCCGTCGGATCTGCGCCGGCGGCGGTCCGCGTGACCGCGCTCGAGCGTCTGATTGCGCTCGACCGCGAGGCCGGCGACTTCGACGGCGCTCTCGCCCGCGCGCGACAGCTCACGCGGGAAACGCGGGGAACCGTTCGCGGCTTCGAGCCGGTGTGGGAGCTCGCGTGGTCGCGCTGGCGCGCCGGAGACTTCGCCGGCGCGCTCTCGCGGTTCGAGGCGCTCGCGGACTCGTACGAAGACGTCTGGCGCGACCGTCGCCTCACTTACTGGCGCGCGCGAGCCCTCGAGAGGCTCCGCCGCCGCGCGGAGGCGCAGTCGCTCTACGCGTCGCTCGCGGCGGGCAACCCGGCCGACGTGTACACGCGGTTCGCGCGGCGGCGCTACAAGGGTCCCGCCGCGGTCGCGAAACCGGCGCTTCCCGAGCCGATCCGCGAGTCCGCCGAGTTCCGGCGCGTGGACGAGCTCCTGCGGCTGCGCATGTTCGAGGAGGCCGCGGCGGAAGTGCGTGTTCATCCGCCTTCGCGCGGCCGCGACCTGCGTGTCGCGGAAGCGGATTTCGCGCTCGGGCGCTTTCTCTCCGCGGCCGCGGCGGTCAAGCGTGCGTTTCCCGAGATCGGCACGGCGGAGGAGAGCCGCGTCCCCGACGGCTGGCGGCGCCTGCACTACCCGGTCGAGGAGAACGAGCTCCTCCCGAAGAGCGCCCGCGAGTTCCGGCTCGACCCGGCGGTCCTCCGCGGCCTCGTGCGCCAGGAAAGCGTCTTCGACTCCGACGCGAAGTCGAGGGCCGGAGCGATCGGGCTCACGCAGCTCCTCCCGGGCACCGCCGAGCCGCTCGCGCGTTCCGTTCTGCGGGTCAGGTATCGCCGCGCGTTCCTGTACGACCCCGGCGTCAACGCGCGGCTCGGCGCCGCCTACTTCCGCCAGCTGCTCGACCGCTTCGGCGGCAACGTTCACTACGCCCTGGCGGCGTACAACGGCGGGCCGACCCGCATGGCGCGCGTGCTCCGCGAGAACGCCGGCCGTCCGGAGGACGAGATCCTCGAGTCGCACCCGTTCCACGAAACGCGCGACTACGTGCGGCGGGTGACTCTCTACGCGGAGACCTACAGGGCGCTCTACCCGACGAGGTAGCTTCGCTTAGGCGTTCTCCGGTACGACGAGCACGGGAGACCTCGCGAATCGGAGCACCTGGCGGGTGATGTCATCGGCGCTGGACCGCGTTCGCGCCGCCGGTCCGTGGCCGCCGATGACGACGAGGCCCGGCGCTGTCGCGCTTTCTTCCTCCCGGATTCCCTCTAGGGGCGAGGGTGCCGTCCGGATGCGGAACTCGCTTTCGACGTTGAGGGACTGAAGGGTCGCGACACCGCGCTCGAGGTGACTGAGAACCCAGCTCGGCGGCTCGCCGCCGGAGTGGGCTACGTGCAACAGCGTCACGCGGGCGCCGAGCTGGCGCGCGATCCACCCGCCGACGCGGATGTCGGCCTTGCCCGGCTCGCCGACAGCCGTGCAGACGAGAATCCGTTCCGGCCGCGCCGCCTCGCTCTTCACGAAGAGCAGTGGGGTCACGATCCGATCGAGCAACGTCTCGATCACCGGGTCGAGTGGTTCGCCGGGGGACTCCTCCGCACCGAGCAGGACGAAGTCATAGACGTTCTCCTCCTGCTCCTGCAGGATCGCGTCCGCCCGGTCGCCGTGACGAACGCGGACGGAAGACGGCGGGAAGCCGGAGTCCTTCAGGCGTTCGGACAGCCTCGCGCGCAGCGGTTCTTCCCTCTCCCGGTCGGGAGCGACTCCGAGAACCGTGAGCGTTCCGTCGAGCGCGCGCTCGAGGACTCCGCCCATGGTGAGCGCTTCGCTCGTCCCGGTCGCGGGCTCGACGACGAGTACCCTCGGCGCCGGCCGGCGCAGGATGTGCCACTCGCGGACTGCGACCCATGGCCTCGCCGCGGTGACCTCGTGTTCCGAGGGGACTGCGGCGTCCACGAGAAGTCCCGTCTCGCCGTAGGGTGGCGCCGGCGCGATCTGTCGCGTGGCGGAGAGTGGCTCGAGCCGCACCCGAAGTCGCCTTAACGGTCCGGTGAACGTGCCCTGCACGACTTCGCCGCGGCCGAGCACGAGCTTCCCACCCGGCTCTTCGTCGCGGAGCTCGACCTGCTCCGGGCGGAAGAGGACCCGGACCCGCGCGCCGTCCTCGTGTGGCACCTCCGGCGGTATCGGAAGAACGAGGGGTCCGAAGTGTGCCTCTCCCGCCTTGCAGCGGCCGACGAGGAGGGTTCCCGATCCGAGAAACGTGGCGACGGCCGACGTGCGTGGCCGGAAGTAAAGGTCCTCGGGTTCTCCCACTTCGAGAAGCCGTCCCCGCTCGATGACCCCGATCCGGTTGCCAAGCTCGAACCCTTCCTCCTGGTCGTGAGTCACGAGAATCGTGGTAACTCCGAGCTTCTGCTGTACCTCCTTCAGGCTCTGGCGGAGTTGCGCGCGGATCTTCACGTCGAGAGCCCCGAAGGGTTCGTCGAGCAGAAGGATGCTCGGCTCGTAGGCGAGCGCGCGGGCCAGGGCGACGCGTTGCTGCTGTCCGCCCGAGAGCTGGTCGGCGTAGCGGTTGCCGAGACCGCCGAGACCGATCAGGTCGAGGAGCTCCTCGCGCCGGCGCACGCGCTCAGCCGTCGGCGTCCCGCGGATCTTCAGTCCGAATTCGACGTTCTCCGCGACGCTCATGTGCCGGAAGATCGAGTAGTTCTGGAAGACGAGCCCGACGCCTCTCGTCTGCGGCCGTTCCGACGTGACGTCGCGCCCGTGGAGCTGGATCGTCCCACTGTCCGCCCGGGAGAGGCCTGCGATCAGTCTCAGGATCGTGCTCTTCCCGCTACCGCTCGCGCCGAGGAGCACGAAGAGCTCGCCGTTGCCCACTTCGAGGCTGACTCGATCCACGACCCGTGAGCCGTGGTACAGCTTCGTCAGGTCGGTGAGGACGATCGACATCGGCTTCTATCTCCCCCTCTCGCGCCGCGCTGAGTAGCGGAGGAGCACGAAGAAGATCGCGAACGACAGGGTCGCGAGCACCGCCGCAACGGCGTTGGCCTGGGCGATGTTGCCCGCCTCGAACTGCGCAAAGATGTAGAGAGGCGCTGTCTGCGTCCGAAGCCTCAGGTTCCCCGAGACCATGACCGTGGCTCCGAACTCGCCGAGCGAGTGAGCGAAAGTGAGGAGCGCACCGGAGAAGATCCCGCCCTTGAGCGCCGGGAGCAGGACGTGGCGAAACGTCTGCCACCGGCTCGCGCCGATCGTATAGGCGGCCTCTTCGTAAGTCGTTTCGAGCTCGTCCAGTACGGGTTTGACTGCACCGAGCATGTAGGGAAAGGTCACAAAGAGGTGGGCGAGGAGAACGCCCAGAGGCGTGAACATCGGCCGGAAGCCGAGGGGCTCGAGAGCCTTGCCGAGTAGCCCGATCGGTCCCCAGAGGAGAAGGAGAGACGTACCGACGACGACAGTCGGGATCGCCACAGGAAGGTTCACGACGATACCGAGCGCCCTCTCGCCCGTGAAACGGTACTTCGACAGAACGTAGGCCGCGTAGGTACCGAGTACGGCGTTGACGGCGGCGGTGGCGAAAGCGATGAGGAGGGAAAAGCGCATCGCGAAGAGCGCTTCGCGTGCCTTGAGCGCCTGCAGGAACTCGCCCGCGCCTCCGCGGAAAGCGAAAACGAAGACAGCGGCGAGGGGCATCAGGATGAGCGGAAAGAGAACGAGCAGAAGGAATCCGACGGGGACGAGCGCCTCGCGCCGGGAGCGGGAGTCGTTCACTTCAGCTCCCGAAGGACGCGGGCCTTCCAGACTCCGTCCACGATCTCGCGCTTGGCTCGCTCCCATCCGCCGACAGCTTCGATGGTGAAGGGGTCTTCGACGTGGCCGAACGCGGGATTGTCTCTATTGCGCTCCCCGACGACGCTGCGGAAGCCGTAGCGCACGAAAAGGCGCTGAGCCTCATCGCTCCAGAGGAAACGGGCGAAAGCGTCGACGATCGGCTTCTCAGCGGGATCCACGTTCCGGTCCACGACGACGAGCGTGTGCTCCGACAACACCGTGCGGCGCGGATAGACGACATCGGCCTCGAGCTTTCCGCGCGCCCGATCCCAGAGCGCTTCCTGCTCGTACGTGACGAGCGCGTCACCGAATCCATTTTCGAACTGAGTGCGTGCCGCGCGCGCCGACGCCGCCTGGGCGATGACGTTCTTCCAGACGCCGCGAAGGAGCTGGAATCCGGCGTCGGGCTGGTCCGGGTGCTCCCTCAGCCCGGCGCCGTACTCCGCGACGATCGCCCAGTTCGCTCCGCCCGACGTGAGCGGGTCCGGGTGCACGACCCCGACCCCGGGCCGCGCGAGATCCTGGAATCCGGCGATCCGCTTCGGGTTACCGGGGCGCACGAGGATGACGAAAGGAGTCCGGTTCACGACGCCCCGATGAGGAAGAGCTCGCCAACTTTTCGCGGCGATGACGCCGGCCTCCGCCAGTCGAAGCGCGTCGAGCTCGAGCGAAAGGAGCACGAGGTCCGCAGGCACGCCGAGGACGACCTGATTGGTGATCGTGCCGGAGCCCGCAAACGAGCCGAGCACCTCGATCTCCTCGCCGTGCTCCTCCCGCCATCGGGCTTCGAAGGCCGGAAAGATCGCGTCGTTGAAGACCTCGGCCAGGATGCTGAAGCCGTAGAAGACGATCGTGCGCGGTGGCGCTGCCCCCCGCGAAAAAGGAAGCCACGGCCACGCCGCCCAGCCGAAGAGGCCCAGGGCGAGAGCGAGAGGAACGAGGGCCCTCGTACGGCTGCGGTTCGCCATCAGTCCGACTTCTCTCCGCGAACCATACCCGAGAGGGAAGTCCGGCGCCTCCGCATAGACTTCGGGCGATGTCCTCCGCGGCGGAGTTTCGCGTTCGAACGAAGAAGAAGATCGCGCGCGTCGAAATCACGAAGGAGGTCGAGCGCGCCGCGCAGGAGCTCGGCGCCACGTCGGGCGCGCTCCTCGTGTCAGTGCCGCACACAACCGCGGCCGTGACGATCGGCGAGACGTGGGACGCCGACGTCACCACGGACGTCGAGCGCGCGCTCGCCGAGTGGGTGCCGGACGTCCGGTTCGACCACGGCGAGGGGAACTCGCCGGCGCACTTTCTCTCCGAGGCGATCGGAGTCTCCTGCCTCGTTCCACTCGACGAGGGGAAGCCCGTGCTCGGGCAATGGCAGGGGATCGTCCTGATCGAGCTCGACGGCCCCCGCGAGCGCACCGTCCAGGTGCGGGTCCTCGCCGGCGCCTGAGGCTGAGTCGTGACCCTCGAGATCGGCTACGTCCTTTCGCTTCTCGTGGTCGCGCTCGTTCTGTTCGCGTGGGACAAGCTTTCGGTCGACATCGTCGGGCTGATCATCCTTCTGGCGCTCGCGCTTCCCCGCGTGCTCACGCCGAAGGAAGCTCTCGCCGGGTTCGGCGACGACACGATCCTCCTCCTGATCTCGCTTTTCGTTTTGACCGGCGGCCTCGTTCGGACGGGCGTCGTCGAGCGGGCTGGTCTCTGGATCGCGGGAAAGAGCGGAAAGAATCCCGCGACACTTCCGCGCGTGATCCTGGTTGCCACCGCGGCGGTCAGCTCCTTCCTCTCGAACACGGTGACGACGGCGGTCTTCCTGCCCATCATGATCGGCGTCGCGCGGCGGACGGCGACGGCTCTCTCCCGCGTCCTGATGCCCCTCGCCTTCGCCTCGATCCTCGCTGGAAGCGTCACTCTGATCGGGACGTCCACCAACCTCGTCGTGTCGAGCCAGCTTCCGCGCTACGGACTCGCGCCGATCGGGTTCTTCGAGCTCACGCCCGTCGGTCTGGGCATGACGGTAGTCGGACTTCTCTACCTCTTCTTCGTCGCCCCGAAGCTCGTTCCCGACCGCGGACAGCGCGAAATGACGGACAAGTACGACCTTCGTCGCTACCTCTCCGAGGCCCTCATTCAGCCCGGCTCCAAGCTCGCGGGGAAGACCTTGGGCGAGAGCCAGCTCGGGTCGGCGATGAACCTGAACATCGTCGGGATCGTTCGCGACAAGGGAAGGAAGCTCGCGCCCGGCCCCCAGGCCACCCTGAGGGAGAACGACATCCTCATCATCGAAGGCAAGGCGGAAGACATCCTCTCGGTCAAGGACGCCGCCGGAATCGAGATTCGAGCCGACGTAAAGCCGGCCTTGTCCGACAGGGACCTGCAGTCCGAGCAGGTCCGGATGATGGAGGCGATGGTGCTTCCCCGTTCGCAGTTCGCGTACCGCACGCTGAAGGAAGCCCGCTTCCGCGAGCAGACCGGTCTGGCGGTCCTCGCTGTTCACTCGGCGGGCGGCCCGGACCGGATCGAGAAACTCTCGATGACGCAATTGAAGCCGAGCGACGTGCTGCTCGTACAGGGCAGCCAGGACGCTCTAAACCGGGTCCGGGGAGGCAACGACCTCTTCCTTCTGGAAGACGTCTCGGCCCACCATCCGAGGCGGCGCAAGGCGGGCTGGGCGGCCGCGATCTTTGTCGGCTCGATACTCCTCGGCGTCAGCGGGATTCTGCCGCTCGTGATCGCCTTTGTGTTGGGGAGCGTCGTCCTCGTCCTGACGCGCTGTTTGACGTCCGAAGAAGCCTACGAGTCCGTGGACTGGCGGCTGATGGTGATGATCGGCTGCATGATCGCGTTCGGCGTCGCGATGGAGAAGAGCGGGACGGCGGCCTTCTTGTCGGAGCTGATCGTCCAGCACGTGAGCCCGCTCGGCGGTACCGCCCTCCTCGCGGCGTTCTTCCTTTTCACTGTCGTCCTCACGCAGCCGATGTCGAACCAGGCCGCGGCGCTCGTCCTCCTGCCCGTGGCGATCGCGGTCGCCCGCACGCTCGACCTGAACCCCCGCGCCCTCGTCATGGCGGTCACTTTCGCGGCTTCCTGCTCCTTCCTGACCCCGCTCGAGCCCTCGTGCGTCCTCGTGTATGGTCCCGGCCGCTACAAGTTCTTCGACTTCGCCCGCGTCGGGCTTCCGCTGACCGCCATCGTGTTCGTCTTCTCGATGCTGCTCATTCCGGTGTTCTGGCCCCTGTAGCGGCCCCCTCGACGGGGGCCGGTAGAGGGCAAAAGGCGGTTACGCAACGGCCCATGGCGGTAGCGCCATAGAGGGTTACTCGGAATTTGCCGTATCGTTGGACGGTTCCCGACTTCATCCCGAGGAGATCTGAGATGTTTCAGAAAACGACCATCGCCGCCCGAGTTTCTGTCGCCCTGCTCCTGGGGTTGACGGCCGTTTCCGCGGCGTCGGCGGCGTCCGAGGGGAAGCTCGTCGCGATGACCGAATTGGCGTCCGCCAACACGCAGGCGGTCTACGACGGCTCCGAGGCGATCGTGGCCCGCTGGACTCTCCACAACGACACTCTCGAGACCCGCCGGGTGCTCGTGTGGCACACGCCGCTCGCCGGGTTCTCGAACGACCTCTTCTACGTCGAGCGGGACGGCGAGCCCGTCCCCTACACGGGCAAGCTCGAGAAGTGGGGCGCGCCCACCGCCGAGGACTACGTCGAGATCGAGTCCGGTGGCTCCGTGTCGGCGACCTTCGACCCGTCCGCGGTCTACGACATGTCGCAGCCGGGCCAGTACACGATCGTGTATCGCAGCGAGCTCCTCGAGCTCGAAGCGCTCCACGGCCACCACGCACCGCCGTCCGTGAAGGACGCTCCGGTCCTTCTGCCGGAAAGCGTCGACGTGGTCGCGTCGGACCTCGTGCTCCGATTGAATCTCGTCACGAAGAGGGCGAAGGGCGGCGACCCGCAGACCCAGCAACCTCTTTTCGTCGCCTGCACGAACGAGCGACAGGCGACCCTCCTCGAGGCGCTGTCGACAGCCGCACACATGGCGACGGAGTCGCGCGGTTATCTCCAGAGTCTTCCAGACAACGCTCGGCCTTCCGACGCCCGCTACGGCGAGTGGTTCGGTGCGTACAGTGCCCCGAACTACTCCACCGTCGCGACGAATTTCGTCGCGATCGCGAGCGCCTTCACCTCTCGCACGGTCACGTTTCACTGCGACTGCGAGAGCTCGTCCTTCGCCTTCGTCTACCCGACGAAGCCTTACGACATCCACCTCTGCAAGGCGTTCTGGACCGCGACGATGACCGGCCGGGACTCGAAGGGCGGAACCCTGATCCACGAGATGAGCCACTTCGACGTGGTCGCGGGCACCGACGACGTCGTGTACGGTCAGGTTGCCTGCCGGCAGCTCGCGCAGCTTCAGCCGGAGAACTCGATCCGCAACGCCGACAGCCACGAGTACTTCGCCGAGGCGGGCACTCCTTAGATCGGGTGAAGCCGGCTGGCGCGCCCGATCGTCTTCGCGACGCTCCTCGCCGCGCTTCTCGCCGTGCCGAACCTGGAAGCGTCCGCCTCCCGCCCCCCGGACCTTGCGTGCCGGCTCGAAGCGGAACCGGGCGCCGTCACGGGCGGGCCGGTGAAAGTTCGGTTCACCCTCACCAATCGCGGCCCGCGCGCCGTGCGGGTGCTTCGCTGGCTCACGCCCCTCGAGGGGTTCTGGTCCGACGTCCTCGACGTTTCGTACGGAGGCCGGAAGCTCGCGTACGAGGGGCCGATGATGAAGCGCGGCGACCCGGGCGCCGAGGACTACGTCGAGATCGCGCCCGGAAAGTCGGTGAACAAGGTGGTGGACCTCGCGGGCCCGTACGACCTCCGGCAGGCCGGGACCTACGAGGTCGCCTTCACGCGCGGGCTCGCGGACGTCGTGCCGTCCGGCGACCGGTTCCCGCGTCCGCGAGGCGAGCACCGGCGCAGGAACCTGGAGTGCGCCCCCCTTCGCATCGAAGTAGCCGCGAGATAGCCTCCGTCGGGTGGCGGCGACCGACTCCCCGTCGATTCGCGCCCTCTTCGTAAGCGCTCTTCCTTCTCGGGCTGTGCGGTCTCGGCTCCGCCGTCGCGGGCCGCCTCGGGAGCTCTCAGTCCGAGCGTGGCTCCAGCGCTTCGCGGAGCGCGGCTTCGGACGGTCCTTCCGCGACGAGAGGGTAAGCGTCCCGCTCTTCCCTTGCTGTGTGGGCGTCCCAGCGCCTCGCGAGATTCCCGGCGAGAGCGCGCGCGCCCGCGAGATCTCCTCTCTCTCCGAGGAGCCGTTTCATCATTCCGCTCACCTCGCGGATCTGAACGTGCTCGAGCGCGAGCTCGCGAAAGAGCCGCTCCCGATCGGTCTCGCCCTCCGCCGCGGCCAATTTGCCGCCCCGACGCGCGGAGTAGAGGTGTTCGTCCTCGAGAGCCGTGTGGCGGCGGAGCGCGTCGTCGAACGCGTTGATCGCGTCGCGGGCATCCTCGGGGGTCGCGGAGGAAAGGAACCGCCCGAACAGGTCGTCGAGCCGCCGGTGTTCGGATCCCAGTAGCGCTTCGAGCGGCGCATTCCCTCCGGTGGTCACGGTGAAGCGGCCTTGCGCGACCCTTCCGCGCGGCCGAGGACTGCTTCGAGAACCTCCGCGTCGCGCGCGCCGGCCTCGAATCCGTAGAGGGCGCCGACTGTCTTCGCGATCGAGAGGGGAGAGACGCGCACGCCGAACGATCCGGCGAGAACGCCCGGACCGAACGCGAGAACCGGAACCCGCGAGTCCTCGTCGGTCGGCTGGCCGTGCGTCGATCCCCCTTCCTTGCGGAAGATCCAACCGGGCTTCAGGTAGACGCCGACGTCCGGTGACCGGTCCGCGCGAAACGATCGTTCGATCGCGAGCCCGAGCGACTCGGCGGCCGGGAGCCCGTTCCCGACGTCGGTATTCGTGTAGGACGCGCGCACGCCCGGCCGGGTGCGCAGCCAGTCGCGAACCGCCTCCTTCACCCTTTCCGGCGCGAGGCGCCGCCGCGCGAGCACCGGCCGGTTCAGGTAGAACCCGATCGGGTCTTCGAAGCGTCGAACCGCTCCTTCGAGCGCGTTCGGAAGGGACGGGTCGAGTGAATACCCGAACGTCGCCGCGAGGTGCTTCTCGAGCGCGAGGCGGTCGGGAGCGCCGTCGGCGACAGTGGGAGCGGCGCCGCTTCCGTTCCCGAAGTCGACGCGGCCCGCGATTCCCGGATCGTCCCGTCCGGTGCGAAGGCGCGCCTTTTCCCGCGCGACCTCGGGGATCGTCGTCGCGCCGTGGTCCCCGGTCAGGAAGATGAGCGTCCGTCCCGTGCCGACCTCCTTGTCGAGCCAGAGGAAGAACGCCCCGAGCTCGGCGTCGAGCCGCACGATGCCGTCGGCAACCTCGCGCGAGTCCGCGCCGTTCCGGTGGCCGTAGTAGTCGAGAGAGGAGAGCCCCAGGAACAGGAGGTCGGGCGCCTTCGCCGCGTTGCGGCCGAGCCGGAAGTCGGCGACGGCATGCCGGGCGAGCGCGAGGACGAGCTCGTCGCCGAAGGGCGACTCGACGATGCTCCGCACGTTGGAGAGCGCGCGCGGAAAGGAGTCGCCGGTCCCCTCCAGCGATCCTTTGAAGCGCGCGAGCGCCGGCGGATCGAACGTGACGCGGGCGAGGTCCTTCTCCGGAATGCGGCCCGAGAGGTCCCACTTTCCGTGCGCGGCGAAGAAAGCGGGCAGCTTCTCGTTGAACGCCAGGAGCGACGGGCGTGGGGGGTAATAGGACGACGTGAGGAACCGCTCGTATCGCCGCTCGAACCAGACGGCCGCGTCCGCCTTGCGTCCGCCCATCGGCACCGCGGATCGGTCCTTCAGCGCGAGCGACACGACGCGCGCGCCGGGGAACTTCTCTTTCAGGTGGTCTCCGAGGAAGTGTCCCGAGAGGAGCACCGGCGAGGCCGGAAGGACCGTGATCTTCGGCGCGTCCGGCGGGATGCCCACCCACTGCGCCGCGCGATCCTCGACGCAGTACTCGCGCAGATCCTTCGCGGCGTCGTACCAGTAGTTGCCGATGACTCCGGTCTCTCGCGGGTCGAGCCCGCTGCCGATCGACGCATGCCCCGGGCAGGTGAACGTTGCGGCATGGCGGTGACGCGCCTCGGGGTATCGCGCCCCGCGGTCGAGGAAGCGGCGAAAACCGTCGCGGCCGAACCACGGGCGGAAGCGGTCGAGGTATTCGGGCCGCATCTGGTCGACCGCGATCACGACGACGAGCGCGGGCTTCTCGGCCCCGCGAAGGGACGCCGCGGCGCCGAGCCAGAGCGCCAGTACGAGGAGAAGCGCGCGGCGTTTCATCGAATGCGTGAGAATAAGGCCTTGCCGGCGAACGGGAGAAAGAGCCTCGGTTCGGTCGCGGGCCTCGCCCTCGCGTTTGTCGCGGCCTGCGGCCCCAAAACCGATCCGGTCCAGCAGACGCTCGACGGCATCGTCGAAGGGGCCGAGGATCGGCAGGCCGCCGCGATCGTCGAGCGCCTCTCTCCCGACTTCCAGGCCGCCGACGGCAGCGGGCGCCCCGACGCCGAAGCCAACCTGCGCCGCTACCTCGCGGCCTACGAGTCGCTCGGCGTCCGGATCTCGGAGCTCACGATCGAGAGGGCCGCGGGCGCCGCCCGCGCGCGGTTCCGCGCCGACCTGTCCGGCTCACCGCGAAAAATCGGCGGGCTCGAGGGACTTCTTCCCCGCACCTCCGCTTATCGCTTCGACCTTCGCCTCGTGCCCGCCGAAGGCGGCCGCTGGGTCGTGACGTGGGCGTCGTGGGAGCCGGCGAGTTGACCGCCCCTGTCATTCCGAGGAGCGAAGCGACGAGGAACCCCACCTCTGAAAAGCGAGGGGTCCTTCGCTACGCTCAGGATGACGTTCGTGCCCGAGCGACGCGAGCTTGCGGCGAGCGTCGAGCCGACGGTTCCCGCGCCGAGCACTCCGATTCTCATGAGCTCCTCCGACCGAACTATGGGCGGACGCAAAGACTGGTTTCGCTACAAAAAGGCCCGCCGGAGGGGCCGTTTGACACCTCCGGCGGGGTCCGCTATCGTCATCGGCCGCTCGTTACCGAGCCGCTCTTTTCCTCAGTAGCTCAATGGCAGAGCATCCGGCTGTTAACCGGAGGGTTGTAGGTTCAAATCCTACCTGAGGAGCCATCCTCCCCGACCGTCTCCGGAATCCGCTCCTCGTCCGTCATATCCGAGGCTTCTCCGAGGGGAACCGACGCCCCAGTGATGACTACATCGGAAGCCTGGTCGGAGCGCTCGTCCAACACCCCGACGACTTTGGAGAAAAGCGGGAGCCACTCCTCTCCGCCCATGGCCTGACCGTACATGTCGACGCGCCACTTCTTTGAAGGGTCGCGCAGTAGCTCGAGGAAGATCCAGTCGCTCGAACCCTTGGGAGAAGCCTTGAAGGAAAGATGCATTCGCCCACCTTTGATGCCTAGCGGCACCGAGACGGCAGATCAGTCGCAACACAACGGGCTGCCGCCCGACTTGTTGTGCCTTCTCGTTTGTTCGGAAAGCTCTGTCGCGATGGGGTCTGGCAGGAAGCCGAGCGAACGCGAGAAGAAAACTCTATCACGCAGCTGGAGTACTGACAGGGGGCGTTAACGAGCACTCCACGCGAATGTAGGATCGACTCGAACGAAAGGGGACCCGCCATGAACCTCGTCGAAACCATCCTCAATCAACAGAACGGCGCTGCGGTGCGGCAGATCGAAAACCAGTTCGGGCTGGAACCCGGGCAGAGCCGGGCCGCGATCGCGGCCCTCGTTCCGGCGCTCGCGGTCGGGCTACAGAAAAACGCGCAGAGCGCCGGCGGTCTCCAGGACCTGTTGGCCGCTCTTTCGAGCGGGGGTCACGAGCAGTACGTCGAAGACCCGACGACGCTCGAGCTTCCCGAGACCATCGAGGACGGCAATGGAATCCTCTCGCACGTCTTCGGAAGCAAGGACGTCAGCCGCCAGGTCGCGAGCCGCGCGGCCGCGCAGAGCGGCCTCGGTGCGGATCTCCTGAAACGCATGCTGCCGATGGTGGCAACTCTCGTGATGGGGACCCTCGCGCGCAAGACGTCTCAGCAGGAGGTGCCGGCCTCCGCAGGGGCGGGCGGCGGCCTCATGGGACTCCTCGGCGGCGTGCTCGACCAGAACCGCGACGGCTCGATGGTCGACGACGTGATCGGGATCCTGGGTCGCACGCTGGGTCGGTAGAAACGCCGTTTCCGGACGAATCCCGGCCCGGGATTTGCACCTTTTCCGCCTGACGGGAGTCGTTCCTCATACAGTGTCGAAGCGCCGGGCGATTCCCGCTCGGAAAGGAGCGCCAGCGCATGCTCTTTAGAGACCGCGCCGACGCCGGCCGACGCCTGGCTCAAAGACTCCACGGATTCGCGAACCGTCCGGACGTGATCGTGCTCGCGCTTCCGCGAGGCGGCGTTCCGGTCGGGTACGAAGTCGCGCACGCGCTCGGCGCGCCGCTGGATGTTTTCCTCGTTCGAAAGCTCGGGTATCCCGGGCAGGAAGAATTCGCGTTCGGCGCGATCGCGAGCGGCGGCGTTCGGGTCCTGAGTACGAATCTGCTCCGGCGCTTTCACGTGCAGGACGCGACGGTCGAAGCGATTGCCGCGCGAGAGCTCCAGGAGCTCGAGCGACGCGAGACTGCGTATCGAGGCACGACGGCTCCGCCGCCCGTTCGCGGCCGGACCGTGATCCTCGTCGACGACGGTCTCGCGACGGGTTCGACGATGCGGGCCGCGGCCGCGGCGCTACGCCGGAAGGATCCGGCGCGTATCGTCGTCGCGGTGCCGGTGGCCGCGGCGGACTCCTGCAGTGAGTTCGGTGAAGTCGTCGACGAAGTCGTCTGCGCCGAAACGCCCGCTCCCTTCCAGTCAGTGGGACAGTGGTACGAAGACTTTTCCCAGACGACCGACGACGAGGTCCGGGAAATCCTGCAGCGGGCTCGCGCGGAGCGAAGTCGAAAGACGAAGAATCGCAGAGGATATGAAGCGCTTCCCGCGCATTAGGGAAGCGCCGCGAACTCGAATCGGCTCCCTCGCCCCGCCGCCACGGCTCTCTCGTACACGGCGGCCGCGGCGGCGACGTCTTCGAGCGCGGTCCCCGTGCTGTCGAACAAGGTGATCTCGTCGGCGGAGGTCCGGCCGGGCTTCCGGTCGTCCAGGACGTCGGCGAGCTCCGCGTAAACGTCATCGCGCGAAACGAGCCCGGCCGCGATTGCATGCTGGAGCTCACCGATCTCGAGGCACTGATCGAGCGAGTCGACGACCACCTTCGCTCGAGTGAGGATTCGCGGGTCGAGCTCCTGCTTGCCGTGGCTGTCGGCACCGACAGCCGCGAGGAACGTCCCGGGCCGCACGTCGTCGGCCGGGAACAGTGCGCCGCGCGCGGGAGTGCACGTCACGACGACGTCGCTCGCGCGCACCGCGGCCGGGAGGTCGTCCGCGGCCTCGACGGCAAACGAGTAGCGCCGCGCGTTCTCAGCCGCGAAGGAGCGGGCGCGCGCGGCGTCCGCGTCGAAGACGTGGACGCGCTCGAGAGGGACGGCGAGCGCGATCGCTTCGAGCTGCACGCGGCCCTGCTCGCCGCAACCGCAGACGGTGGCGACGCGCGAGTCGGGGCGAGCCAGGCGCTTCGCGGCGGCCGCTGTCGCCGCGGCGGTGCGGAGGAGCGTGATCTCGATCGAGTCGAGGGCGGCGAGAGGGGCGCCGTCGTCGGCGTCGAAGAGGAGCACGATGCCCTGGATCGTCGGCCGCCCGGTCCGCGCGGGGTTGCCCGGGAAGTTGGCGTTCGTCTTGGCGGCGAAATACCCGCGCCCGCGAAGTCGCAGGCCGGCCGCCTTGACGTGAAAGCCTCCGTTCGGCGCGGCGACTCCGAGGATCGCCGGCCGGAGCGTTTCTCCGCGCGCGTGCATGCGGAACGCGTCTTCGACCGCGGCCACGCACTCCTCGAGCGAAAGAAGCTCCGCGACGTCGCGGCGGGAGAGGAGGAGCGTCTCCAGCGCCGGGCTCGTCACGCGGGGACGGTCAGCCGGCGTTTTCGGGGGACGAAGGCGGGCGCCCGTCGGGTCCGGAGTGATCGCGGGAGGCGCCGCGCTCCCCGCCGATCGGACCGACGAGCTTCAGCGCGGCCAGGCAGATCGCGAGCGGACGCGTGGGCGCCGTGACGGTGATCAGGTTCACGTAGCGGGTCGCCGTGGTGTCCAGGTCCGTTTCCGTCAGCGGCCTCCGCCAGTGAAACGTCCAGTCCTTACCGGTCTGGACGCACATCCAGCGGCGGGGTGGGCCCGCGAGCGTGCGCACGACGACGTCCGCCGCCGGGTCCGTCGTCGAGTAAGGCGGAACATCGGCGACCGGTTTTCTCCCGAAAACCCGCAGCTCGATCAGACGATCGAGGACAGGACCCGCGTCGAGTTTCACGGTTTTGTTCCAGGATAAGACTAACTCATCCCCTCACCCTGGCCCTCTCCCCAGAGGGGAGAGGGAGAAATCTGGGACCGGGTTGCCGTGGGAAGCGGGCGGCGGGGAAGGATCCGCCGCCCGCGCTGCGCGATAAAGGCGCCGGGTCAGGTCCGCGCGAGAAGCACCACGACCACGAGGAAGGACATCACCCAGAGGAGGCTTCCTTCCCAGAAGCCGGGATTCCGCCGGTTCCGCGAGAGCCGCCAGGCGCCGAAAGCGAGTGCGCTCACCGCTGCCAGAAGGAACAGAACCATCATGCGGGGAGTCGAGCAGCAAAAGGGCTGCCAGCGAGCGTCCGAGGCCTAGCGTTCCTGACGCAGCCGGTCGAGCTCCTCCTGCATGCGGGCCCGGGTCGCCGCGACGAGCTCGGCCAGCGTGCCGGCGGGAGGCGGATCGGTCGAAATCGGGTCCAGCACCGTGATCCGGAGGGACCCGCGCCGCGCCCGTTGCCGGGTCGTGTCCGCGATGGCGCCGAGCGGCTCCGCCACGACCGGCACGATCGGGACTTTCGCCGCGAGGGCGAGGCGGAAAGCCCCGCTCTTGAACGGCAAAAGGTCGGGGCCCAGGTTCCGGTGTCCTTCGGGCATGAACCACACGGAGACGTTCTCCCCGCGGATCGTCCGGGCGGCCGCTTCGATCGAGTCGCGCGCGTCGCGCGGATTGGCGCGGTCGAGGATGAGGTTGCCGGACAGGCGGTAGAACCAGCCGAATACCGGGATCCGGCCGATCTCGCGCTTTCCCGCGGAGACCGTGCGCTGCGGGAAGATCGACCCGAACGTCACGACGTCGAGAAAGCTCTGGTGGTTCGCGATGAAGACGCAGGGCCGGGCCGAGTCGAGCCGCTCGCGGTTTGCGACTTCCATGCGCCAACCCATGAAACGCGCGAGGCCGCGGCAGAAGACCTGGCCGAACATGTAGAGCGTCTGCCGGTTGCGCGGCACGACGAGCAGCCAGACGACCCCGAGGGCGGAGCAGAAGAGGAACCACAGACCGCCGGCGACGAAGCCCGCGTAGTAGGCGAGGCGCTGCCGGAGGTGTTTCACCGCGCCGAAGCTTACGAGATGGGGTCAGGTCTTCACTAACCAACCGGGAGACGATGTGGCAACAGTGTTCCTGACACTTTGCGCGCAAAGTGTCAGGTGGAGACCTGACCCCAGTGGCCTAGTCCGCCGCGGCTTCCGAGAGAACGACCGGCCGCGTGCCGGCGGACAGCGCCCAGTAGAGGAGCCCGGCCGCGAAGAAGCCGACGAACCACGCGTAGTCGTAGAGGGGCTTCAGGGGCGGGAACACGAGGCCGCCCCACGCGAGCGCGCACCCGACGAGCGTCGCGACGACGGCCTTCCAGTTCCAGCCGGAGTTGTACCGGTAGGCGCCGTCCGGCAGGTAGAGGTCCTCGAGCGAGAGGTTGGTCCGGCGGACGAGCCAGTAGTCCGCGATGAGCACTCCGGCGATCGAGCCGAGCCCGCCGGAGTAGCCGAGCAGCCACGTGAAGATGTAGCCGGACGGGTCCGCGAGCAGCTTCCAGGGCTGCATGAGGATGCCGATGATCCCGGTGATCAACCCTCCGGTCCGGAACCGGATCGCGCGCGGGAACGCGTTGGCGAAGTCGTTGGCCGGAGAGACGACGTTCGCGGCGATGTTGACGGCGAGCGTGGCGACGACGGCCGTGAACATCGAGATGGCGACGACGACGGGCGCCCTGAACTGGGCGACGAGCTGCACCGGGTCCCAGATCGCGCGGCCGTAGATGATGACTGTCGCGCTCGTGATGAGCACTCCCATGGCGGCGAAGACCGACATGGTCGTCGGCAGCGCGACGACCTGGCCGACGATCTGCTCGCGCTGACTGCGGCCGAACCGAGTGAAGTCCGGCATGTTGAGGGAGAGGGTCGCCCAGTAGCCGATCATTGCGGTGAGCGACGGGATGAACACCGGGAAGAACTCGCGAAACGTCGGGAACTTGCCGGGCTGCGCGAGGAGGGGTCCGAGCCCGTTCGCCTTCGAGACCGCCCAGTAGAGCAGCACCGCCGTCATCACGAGCACGAACGGCGCGGCCCAGTTCTCAACCTTCCGGAGAAGGTCCATCCCGCGATAGATGATGAAGACGTTGATTCCCCAGAAGAGGAGAAACGACAGCCACTGCGTCGTCGTGTGGCCTCCAAAGCCGGGCCCGAGGAGGTCGTTCCAGCGCGGCACGATCGCCGAGAAGAACGTGTGGAGCGCTTCGCCCCCGATCCAGGCCTGAATCCCGAACCAGCCGCAGGCGACGAGCGCGCGCATGAGCGCGGGGAGGTTCGACCCGACGGTGCCGTACGCCGCGCGCGCGAAGACCGGGAACGGGATTCCGTACTTCGTGCCGGGGTGCGAGTTCAGGAGGATGGGGATCAAGACGATCGTGTTGCCGAGCAGGATCGTGATGAGCGCCTGCATCCAGCTCATCCCCGCGGCCATGAGACCCGACGCGAGCATGTAGGTCGGGATGCAGTGAGCCATGCTGATCCAGAGCGCGGCGTAGTTGTAGGTTGTCCAGTTGCGCTCGCGGATCGGGACGGGGGCGAGGTCCGGGTTGGAGAGCGGGCTCGCGTCGATCCGCGCCGTATCGGCGAGCTCGACCCGGCCGTCGGGGTGGTGGATCTCGTTGGAGCCCGCCGTCGTCATGCGCCCCTCCGCGTGATTGTGAGGGGATTGTAAGAGACGCGGAGGTCTGACCCTATTTCGGGCCGAGCTGTCCGAGCTCTCGCGATCGGGCGGTCGCGACTTCGACGGCGTCCATGAGGATCGCGCGGAGGCGGTTGCGCTCCAGGCTGTGCAGCGCGGCAATCGCGGTCCCACCGGGCGACGTGACGAGGTCCTTCAGAACGGCGGGATGCGTTTTCGATTGCTCCGCCATCCGCGCAGCGCCGAGCACCGTCTGGATCGTCAGCGCCGAGCTGACGTCGCGGGAGAGCCCCACGCGCACCCCCGCGTCGCTCAGGCCCTCGATGATCTGGAAGATGTACATGGGGCCGCTTCCGGAGAGACCGGTGACGGCGTCGAGCTGATACTCGGGTAGCTCGATGACGATCCCGATCGACTCGAAGATCTTTCGCGCCTCCGACACGTGCGCCGGCTTCACGTAGCGGCCCGCGCAGAGGACGGTCGCGCTCAGCCGCACGACGGCGGCGACGTTCGGCATCACCCGGATCACGGGAAAGTCACCGCCGAGGGCCGCTTCGATCCGCTGAGTCGGAAACCCGGCGGCAATCGAGACGAGGAGCCGGGACTCGAGGTCCGCGTCTCGAATCTCCGCGAGAACGGACTCGAAGATCTGCGGCTTGACGCCGAGGATGATGACGTCCGCCGCGCGGGCCGCGTCGCGGTTGCTCGTGAGCACGCGAATGCCGAGCTCCCGGGCGAGCGCGGCGGCCTTCTTCCTGTTGGGGTGCGAGGCGACGACTCTCTTCCGGTCGCCCCACTCGGACGCGAGGATCCCGCGGAGGAGGGCGCTCCCCATGTTCCCGGCGCCGAGAACGGCGATTCTTCTAGCGGTCATTGGAAGGGGATTCTAGAAGGTGGGGCGGTCTTTGTCATCCTGAGGAGCGAAAGCGACGAAGGACCCCCCGAAACGCAGGGGTCCTTCGCGGAGCCTGTCCTGAGCGAAGCGAAGGGCTCAGGATGAAGGGGGAGAATCTACTTCGCGATCGTGCCGTACGGCTTGATCTGGGCCTCGATGACCTTGCGGTCGCCCACGACGACGATCGTCGCGCGGTCATCCTGGATGTACTTCGCCGCCATGCTCTGGATGACCTGCGGCGTGACGGCGTAGACCTTCTGGACGTACGTGTTCAGGTAGTCCGCCGGAAGCCCGTGGAGATCGACGTACTCGAGCTGGTTGATGATGCCGGGCCGCGACGAGTTCTGAAGAACGAACACTCCCGCCAGGTAGTTCTGGACCGCTTTGAGCTCGTCCGCCGACGGCGGTTCCTTCTGGAGCCTGTCGATCTCGTAGAAGATTTCCTTGAGCGACGGGCCGGTCACGTTCGTCGTGACGTCGGCGGCCTGGGCCCAATAGGCGTCGCGGAAGCGCGTCGAGACCTGGCTCGACGGGGAGTACGTGTAGCCCTTCGCCTCGCGGATGTTGCTCGTGATCCGCGACGAGAAGTAACCGCCGAGGAGCGTGTTCGTCACGCCGAGCGCCACGAAGTCGGGGTTGGAAGGGTCGACTACCGGGACTCCGAGGAGGATCGTCGACTGCACGGCGCCCGGCCGGTCGACGAGGTGGATAGCGCGCGCGGATTTTGGCGACGGTTTCGTCGACGTCGCCGCCGGTCCGGCTTTCCAGTCCCCGAACGCCTGCCGGATCGCCGCCTCGACGGCGGCCGTGTCGAACTTGCCGGCCACGTAGAGGTGCGACCGCGCCGCGCCGAAGTTCGCGTCGTAGAACGACCGGACGTCGGCGGCCGTGTACGCCTGGACCATCTCGGGGCTCGGGAAGACCCGCCCGTAGGCGTGCTGGGGATACATGAGCCCCCGGAACTTCTCGAGGGCCAGCTGCTGCGGCTGGCTCTTCGCGATCGAAAGGTTGCGGAGCATGTCCGACTTCAGCCGAGGCACTTCTGCCTCCGGAAACTTCGGGTTCCGGACGACGTCGGCGATCAGGCGCGCCATCTCCGGCGCGAATTCCGACAGGACGTCGCCGGCGATCTCGGTGCGGTCCGGGCCGACGTTGATGTCGAGCGAGCCCCCCATGCGGGCGGCCGCGGTGGAGACGTCGATCGCGCTCTTCGTCGTGGTGCCCTCGGCCATCAGGTCGCTCGTCAGGTCCGCGAGCCACACCTGGTTGGCGGCTTCGCTCGCGTTCCCCGTCAGGACCGAAAGCTCGACGGTAACCTTCGGGACCGTCCCGTAGTCGACGAGCGTGACCTCGAGACCGTTGTCGAGCTTGAACTCCTTCGGGGTGGGTACGCGAAAGTCCTTCGGCGCACCGGGCGCGGGCGGCGTCTGCTTCTGCGCGACGGCAGCCGCAGCGCAAAGCGCGGCGGCGAGAGAAACGGTGAGGATTCGGCGATTCATCTGTTTCATCTCCTCAGGACCCGCTCGCGGATCCGGTGGTCGGCTTCGCTTCGGCCTTCGGCTCGATCGTCAGAATCGTCCGGTTCGTGGGACGCAGGTACTCCTGCGCGGTCTTCAGGACGAGCTCGGGCGTCACGGCCGCGAACTGCTGCTCGAGTCGGTTGATGAGAGAGGGGTCGTCCTGGAAGAGGGCGAAGCTCGCGAGCAGGTCCGCGCGCCCGAAGCCGAAGAAGCCTTCGATCTGGTCGTACAGGTAGGAGCGCATCTTGACCCGCGCGAGGTCGAGGGTCGCGGCGTCCACCGGCTCGCGGCGAACGCGCTCGATCTCCTCGTCGATCACCTTCAGGATCGCGTCCGTGGACTTGTCCTGGTCGTGGAACAGCGCGAGGGTGAACAGCGTCGGGCCGTTGATGTTGAACATGTTGCCGAGGTCTTCGTTGATGCCGCCGGACACTTCGCCGGTCAGTCCGTTGCGCTGCACGAGCGCCTGGTACAGGCGGCTGTCCTTGCCCTGGACGAGCACCTGGCTCAAGAGTCCCATCGCGTAGTACTCGGGAGTGTTCTGCGCCGGCGTGTGGTATCCGAGCGCGAGCGCGGGCCGCGTCGCGAGCGCGTCCGGCTTGTTCGCTCTCTTCTCCTTCTCCTGGCGCGGCTCGGCGATGTCGAGCGCGGCGGGGCGCGGAGTGGAGGGCAGGTTCGCGAAGTACTTCTCGATCCACCCCTTCGTCTGCGCCGGATCGAAGTCGCCGACGACCACGAGCGCGGCGTTGTTGGGGGAGTAGTACGTCGTGAAGAACTTCTTCACGTCGTCGAGAGTCGCGGCGTCGAGGTCCTTCAGGTCTCCGTAGAAGTTGTGGGCGTTGTACCAGTTCGTGTTCGCGTACTGCGGCAGGTCGAGCCACGGGAACCCGCCGTAAGGCTGGTTCAGGACGTTGACCTTGACCTCGTTCTTCACCACTCCCTGCTGGTTCGTGAGGTTGTCCTGCGTGATCGCAAGACCGCGCATGCGGTCCGCCTCCGCCCAGAGGATCGTTTCGAGGGTGTGCGACGGCACGATCTGGAAGTAGTTCGTGTGATCGAAGCGGGTCGAGCCATTCAAGACGCCGCCGTTGGCCTGCACGAGCTTGATGAACTCCATCTTCCCGAGGTTCCCGGAGCCCTGGAACATCATGTGCTCGAAGAGGTGCGCGAACCCGGTGCGGTCGCGGGGCTCGATGCGGAAGCCGATGTTGTAGTAGACGGCGACGACAGCGGTCGGAGCGGTCGTATCGGGGGACAGGACCACTTTCAGGCCGTTCGGGAGCTTGTAATAGTCCACCGGGACCGTCAGCCCGGACACGGCGCGGGCGGCCGGGGCGGGCGGCGGGGTGGCCGCAACGCTGCTCGGCGTTGTCACCGGCGCCGGCGGAGGGGCGGTCGGGGTCGTCGCGCACGAGAGGGCGACGAGACTCGTCAAAATCGCCGTGAAACGAAGAGATTTCATGCGCGCTCCTCCTACGGAAATCGGACTTTATGCATACGGAGGCTGCGGGGGAAGGTTTTTGGTGGGTTTCAAGGGTCACCCCGGACTTCTCGACCGGCGGTCAAAAAAAATGCCCGGCGGCAACCGCCGCCGGGCCCCGAATCCACAGAATTGCCCCGACTAGAAGGTCGTGCAGAAACCGGTCGTGTAGTAGCCGTCGCCGGTCTTGTTGTCGACGACCGCGCCATAGATGACGGCCGTGCCGCCGGTCGCCTGGTAGGTGACGTAATAGTCGTCGAGTCGGCGCTCGTTCTCCGGAACGTCGTTGAACAGCTCCCACACGCCGAGCTGTAGCCGGCTGTAGGCCGGGATGCTCACGGTCTCGGTCCCGAGGATCGTCCCGTTGTTGCGCCGCGCGGTGAAAGTGACGGTCACCGGGAACGCGTTCGGGTTGAACCACCCGATGTTCGTCCGGAAGCCGGCGCCGTTCGCCGTGTCGGAGGGAGAAGCGCTCGAGAGGAAGGGCAGAAGCCCGCGCGAGCAGGTCTCGTCGAGCGTCGAAGCGGGGACGTAGAGGCCGGTCGTCCCGCCGTTGCCCTGGCGTTTGTCGTTCAGGATACGGGAAACGACCTGGATGTCCTGGTCGGACGTGATCCGCAGCGCGCCGCTGCCAGTCGTGGAAAACAGGTCTCCCAGGACGTCATCCAGAACGTGCTGCGACATCGGGCCGACGACGATCGTCCGGGTCGCGGTGGGGCCGGAGAGCGCGGTCGCCGACGATGCGAAGAAGTCGATCGTGACGGTTGCCGGCACCGTCGAGCGGTTGATGATGCGGACGTCGGTTATGAACTCCTCGTTGCGCGCGCCGGTCAGTTTCCCGACGACGGGGATGAAGAACGACCGCGCGCCCACGAGCGGCGACGCGTTCCCGAGCTGGCCGCGCACCGCGCCGTTCGGGAACTCCGTCGAGTGCACGTTCACGTAGAAAGCGGAGGGGTTCGCGAGGATCTCGTTGATGAGGGTCTGGCTCACGTTCGTGACCGTTCCGCTCGTGCAACCCGCGCCGAACGTCGGGTTGAGGTCGATGACGACAGGTCCGGGAACCCCGAAGGCGCCCCGGTGAATGTGGGCGACCGTCGGTGTCGTAACGCCGTTGACGAGAATCGAGTAGGTGATCGTCGTGCCCTGGATGGTGACCGTCGCGAAACCGCTCGCATCGGGGTCGCCCGGCGGAGGCACTTCCTCGGCGCCGCGAAGAGTTGTCGTGAAAGTCGTCTGCGCCGCCGCGCTGGCGGTCAAGGCGAGAAGCAGAAAGAGAGCGAGGCTCAGGAGGGAAGCGGGTTTTCTCATGGGAAGAGCTCCTTGGAAGGATGTCGATGGTTAAGGCATGGACCACGATTCCAGAGCAAGCGACGGGCCAGAGAGGGCTCGCGGGCGCGGGATTATCTCGTCGGCCTGCGCTGTTCGGCGGCGAGCTCTTCCGCTGCGGCGCGGACGTCTTCCAGGCACTCCCGCATGCGATCGAGGTGCGTGCGGAACGAGAGGACGCAGATGCGGAGCGCAAACCGGTCGCCGAGCATCGTGCCCGTCAGGTACACGCGCTTGCGCGCGTTGATCGCGGCGAGGAAGGCGCGGTTCCGCTCATTCTCGCCGGCCGCGTCCGAACCGCGCGGCGCGAGCCGGAAGGCTACGATCGAGAGCTGCGGCTCGGCAACGATCTCGATGCCCGGAGTCTTGCGCAGCTCCTCGGTCGCCCAGCGGGTCAGCTCGAGCTTCTCCTCGAGGTTTCCGCGGAAGGGACCGATCCCGTGCATCGCGATCGGCAGCCAGACGCGCAGTCCCCTCCAGTCGCGCGAGAGCTCCGGGGACAGGAGGTTGAAGTCGACGAGGTCCGGATCGCTTTGCATCGGCGGCATGTAGTCGGCCGAGAGCGCGTGCGCGCGCCGCAGTGCGTCGCCGTCCCGGACGAGCACCGAGCCGTTCCCGTACGGCAGGAAAAGTCCCTTGTGCGGGTCGAGGACGACCGAGTCGGCGCGCTCGATGCCCGCGAGCCGGCGGCGCCCCTCTGACGTGAGCAGGAAAAAGCCGCCGTAGGCCGCGTCCACGTGGAGCCAGAGACGCTCGCGCTCGCAGAAGGCGGCGAGCCCCTGCAGATCGTCCACCGCGCCGGTGTTCGTCGTGCCGGCGCTGCCGACGACGAGGAAGGGACGGCGTCCGGCGGCGCGATCCGCCGCGACGGATTCCTCGAGCGCGTCGAGCCGGATCCGGTACGTCTCGTCGGAAGGAACGAGGCGGACGCTTCCCTCCGGGAACCCGGCGAGCATCGCCGCCTTCGTGACGGAGTGGTGCACCTGGTCCGACGCGTACAGCACCCCGGACAGGAAGTCCTCCGGCAGGCGTTCGCGCCGCGCTGTGTGGAGCGCCGAGAAGGTCGCGAGCGAGCCTCCCGTCGTCAGGAACCCGCGCGCCTCCGCCGGATATCCGACGATGTCGCAGAACCATCGAACGACGTTCGCTTCGATCTGCGCGAGTCCGGGAGCCGCCTCGAAGACTCCGACGTAACGGTTGACCGCGTCGGCGACGAAGTCCGCCACGGCGGAGTGGAGGATGCCGCCGCCCGGGATGTATGCGAGGTATCCGGGCCCGGCGGTGCCGAAGCCCTTCCGGATCACCCGATCGAAAACGAGGTCGAGCAGCTCTTCGTAAGGGCGTCCCCGCTCGGGCAGGGGCTCGACGAGCGACCGCGCCAGGGCGGCGCCGCCGACCGTGTCCGCCGATGGCTGCCCGGGAAGCGACTCGACGTACTCGACGACCCGGCGGACCGCCGCGTCGACGAGGGCGCGCGTCTCGTCCGCGGAGAGCTCGAGCGAGCGGTCTTCGGTCATGGGAAAATCCGCGCGCCATTGAATCACCGAAATTGAACGGCGCGGATCTCGTCCTCCGGAGCTCGCGCGTTGCGACACCGTCCGGCGTCGGGCCGGCAACTGTCGTCGTCCGCCGCGGCGTGATCGTCGCCGTCGAGCCGGGCGCGTCGTCCGCGAGCTCCGCGATCGACTACGGCGATGCGGTCGTGATGCCCGGTCTCGTGGACACGCACGTCCACGTCAACGAGCCGGGCCGGACGGAGTGGGAGGGGTTCGAGACGGCCACCCGGGCGGCCGCGGCCGGAGGCGTGACGACGATCTTCGACATGCCTCTGAACTCCATCCCGCCGACGACGACTGCGGCGGCGCTTCGCGAGAAGGCGGACTCGGCGCGCGCCCGCTCGTTCGTCGACGTCGGGTTCTGGGGCGGCGTCGTTCCGGAGAACCGCGACGAGCTCGCCGCGCTCGCGGCCCGGGGCGTGCCGGGCTTCAAGTGCTTTCTCGTGCCGTCCGGCGTCCCGGAGTTCGGACACGTGAGCGAAGCCGACCTGCGCGCAGTGCTTCCCGAGATCGCGCGCCTGGGCTCGGTCCTTCTGGTTCATGCCGAGGACCCTGCCTGGATCGGCGATGCCGCGCCGGGCGGCGCGCGGTTCTACGGCACCTACCTCGCGACGCGCCCGTCGCGCGCCGAGGACGAGGCGGTGGCGCGGCTCGCGCGCCTGTGCCGCGAGATCCGCGCGCGGATCCACGTCGTCCACCTCTCTTCCGCGGGCGCGCTCGAGACGATCGCGCGGGCGCAGTCGGAGGGCCTTCCGCTGACGGCGGAGACGTGCCCCCACTACCTCTATTTCACGGCGGAAGAGGCGCCCGACGGCGCAACCGAGTGGAAGTGCGCGCCGCCGATCCGCGACGCGGCCAACCGCGACCGGCTCTGGCGCGGAGTCGAGAAGGGAACGATCGCGATGATCGTCTCCGACCACTCGCCGGCGCCTCCGGAGTTGAAGCGGCGCGACACGGGCGATTTCCTCGCCGCGTGGGGCGGCATCTCCTCGCTGCAGCTCCGTCTTCCGGCTGTGTGGACGGTCGCCCGCGCGCGCGGGCACTCTCCCGGCGACCTGGTCGAGTGGCTCACGGCCGCGCCGGCGCGCCTCGCGGGGCTCGCGCGGAAGGGCGCGATCGCCCCCGGAAACGATGCCGACTTCGTCGTCTGGAGCCCCGAGAATTCTTTCGAAGTGCGCCCGGAGGACCTCCAGCACCTTCACAAGCTGACGCCTTACGCGGGACGAACCCTCGACGGCGTGGTCGAAGCCACGTACCTCGCGGGTGAGAAGATCTTCGAGCGCGGCCGGGTCGTCGGACCGGCGCGGGGAAGGATCCTGCTCGAGTCGGAGGCCAGCCGTTGAACGATTTCGCCGAGCTCGTCGATCTCGCCTCCGAGCGCATCGGGGGCGCCGCGGTCGCGGCGAACGACGAGTTCTTCGCGGAGAAGGAGAACCTCGTCAAGGCGTCGAAGCCCGTCTGGCTCGAGCACGAGTACACCGACCGCGGGAAGTGGATGGACGGGTGGGAGACGCGCCGCCGCCGCGAGCCGGGGCATGACTGGTGCGTCGTGCGCCTCGGCCTTCCGGGACTGATCCGCGGCGTTGTTGTCGACACGGCGTACTTCAAGGGGAACTTCCCCGAATCCTGCTCGCTCGAGGCCGCGGAGGGTCCGGAGGGGCCCTGGACCGAGATCCTCGCGAAGTCTGCCCTCCGCGGCGATGCGGAGAACCCCTTCCCGATCCGGACCGAACGCAGCTTCACGCACGTGAAGCTCCACATCTACCCGGACGGCGGCGTCGCGAGGCTCCGCGTCTACGGCCTCGTCGCACCCGATCGCTCCCGCCTTTCGCCCGGCGCCGAGGTCGATCTGGCCGCGCTCGAAAACGGCGCTCTCGTCGTCGCGGCAAGCGACATGTTCTTCGGCGCGCGCCACAACCTGATCCTGCCGGGGCCGCCGCTCGGGATGCACGACGGCTGGGAGACGCGTCGCCGGCGCGGACCCGGCCACGACTGGGCCGTCGTGCGCCTGGGCGCGCGCGGGACGATCCGGAGGATCGAGGTCGACACGACCTACTTCAAGGGAAACGCGCCGGGGAGCTGCTCCGTGGAGGTGACGGACGGCGACCCGTCGGCTCCCGAGGCGCGGTGGCGCGAGATCCTGCCGCAGACGCCGCTCCGCCCGAACGAGGTGCACGGGTTCGATGCGCGCGCAGTCGACGGAGGACCGGCGACGCACGCGCGTTTGAACATCTTTCCGGATGGCGGCGTCGCGCGGCTTCGGCTCGTCGGTCCGGTCGCCGGGTGACGAGCGCGCTCGCGCGGCTCAACGCCCTTCCGCCGCGGGAGGCGGAGACCGCACTCCTCTCCTGCTGCGGCTCGTCGGAGTGGGCGCGGCGCGTGGCCGCGGCCCGGCCGTTCGGCAGCGAGGAGGAGCTCGCGGAAACGTCGGACCGGATCTGGCGCCACCTGTCGAAGGCCGACTGGCTCGAGGCCTTTTCCGCGCACCCGAAGATCGGCTCGTCCGCCCCCGCCGGGTCCGGGCCGGCCCGCGACTGGTCCCGGGAGGAGCAGCGGGGAGCGGAAGGGGCCCCTTCCGAGACGCTCGCGGCCCTCGCGGCCGCGAACCGCGACTACGAGAAACGCTTCGGCCACATCTTCATCGTCTGCGCGTCCGGCCGGTCCGCGGACGAGATGCTCTCGCTCGCCCGCCAGCGGCTCGCGAACGACCCGGAGACCGAGCTTGCCGTCGCCGCGGAGGAGCAGCGTAAGATCACGCGAATCCGTCTGGCGAAGCTCCTCGCGGCGGGAGAATAAATGAGCGGCATTACGACCCACGTCCTGGACACGGCCCGCGGCCGCCCCGCCGAAGGCGTCCCGGTCCGGCTCGACGTACGGGTGGACGACGGATGGCGGTCTCTCGGCAGCACGCTCACCGACCGCGACGGCCGGGCCCGCGACCTCTTCGCCGCCGATCCTCCCGCCGGCACGTATCGGCTCACGTTCGGAGCCGCGACCTACTTCTCGGCCTGCGGCGTCGAGGGTTTCTATCCCGTTGTCGAGGTCGTGTTCGAGGTCCGCGACCCCTCCCAGCACTACCACGTCCCGCTCCTCCTCTCGCCCTTCGGCTACTCGACGTACCGCGGATCCTGAATGGAGCCTGTCCTCGTAACGCCCTGCTGCGCGCCGGCGATTCTCTCGCTACGAGCGGAATGCTCGGAAAACCGCTTGTGCGACGTAGCTCTGCTACGCCTCCGCGCAGTTTTCCTGCGCTCCCGCTCTCGCGTCGGCCTCGCCGCGCTCGCGACGGGCGTTTCTCGGACAGCCTCCTGATGCTCGGCGCGAACCGCTACGGGAAGTCCGGGATCCGTGTCGTGAAGCTCGTGCGGCATCCGGATCGGCACGACCTGAAAGACCTGACTGTCTCGATCGCTTTCGAGGGGGGGTTCGAGGTTTGCCACACGGCGGGGGACAACTCGGCGGTGCTCCCCACCGACACGATGAAGAACACCGTGTACGCGCTCGCGAAGCAGCACAGCCTCGAGCACATCGAGGCGTTCGGACTCGCGCTCGGCGGCCACTTCCTCGAAACGAACCCGCAGGTCTCCCGGGTGGTCGTCGACGTGCGGGAGCGGATGTGGGAGCGAGTCGAGACCGGAAAGAATCCCGCGCCGAGCGCCTTCATCGGCTCGCGGGCGGAGGCGCGCACGGCGTCGGTCGACTATTCGCGCGAGCGCGTCTCGATGCGGTCCGGCCTGGACGACCTCCTGCTTCTCAAGAGCGCGCAGTCCGCGTTCTCCGGGTTCCTCCGCGACCGTTACACGACCCTCCTCGATACGGAGGACCGGATTCTCGCCACCGCGCTTACGGCGAGCTGGCTCTACCGCGAGAGCGGCGGAAACTTCACACGGCTCTGGGGCGAGGTGCGCCAGGCCCTCCTCGATTCGTTTGCCGCTCACGACAGCCGCTCGGTCCAGCACACGCTCTATGCGATGGGCGAGGCGGTTCTCGCGCAGTGCGCGGAGGTGGAAGAGATCCGGATGACCATGCCGAACAAGCACCACCTGCCGGTCGACCTCTCGCCGTTCGGGCTCGCGAACGAGAACGACGTGTTCGTCGCGACCGAGGCGCCATACGGGCTGATCGAAGCGACGGTGACCAGAAACAGCTCTCACGGACCGAAGCCGGATCCGCCTGAGCAGAAAACGGGGAGGTAGCCACAATGACGAAGTTCGAGGTTTCCTGCAGCAAGAGCAGTCAGGGCGAGATCGTGGTGACCGGCAAATACGTGAGCGGCACCGAGCCGGTCTACCTCGAGCGTGTCGTGTTCGAGGAGCTCGACAATTCGGGGAATCTGGTCGGCGCGATGACGCTGACCCCAGGCATGCACATCGATCCGATCCCGGCCGCGTACATGCTCCATACTCAGCCGCCGTCCGGAAGCAACGTCAAGGGGGCGCGCGCCACCGCCCACTGGATCGTGATCGACAGGGTCTCGAAGTCGGCGATCCTCAACCTCTAGTTTCTACCGGTGTGACTTCTAGCGCCCGCCCGTTCGACTCCTCAAGATCTTCACGAACGAGCGGCCGCGAAGCTCGTCCAGGGTGAGGCCGCTCTTTTCGACGGCCTCCGCTTCGGTCAGCGCGCCGGAGCTCCAGGCGCGCAGGAAGTGGTTCAGGAGCCCCTGCCCCGTGGCGGCGTCGTCGAACACCTCGCCGACGAGCGTCGCCTGACCGGCCTTCTCGACGAAGTTCTTGAGTCGCGCGGACGCCGCGTCGAGGCCTTCGAGGAAAAAGGCGTAGAGCGCGGCGTAGCGGGTGGGGAGCTGGGCGGGATGGAGGTCCCACCCCTGGTAGAAGCCGTGAGCGAGCGAGTGGCGAACGTGGTCGTAGTGGAGCTTCCACGCCGCGTGGATCGCCGTCCGGTTCTCCTCGACCTGGGCGCCCGTGAGCGGCGCTCCCTGCGCGCGGTGCGGTGGGACGGGGAGCACGTTCGTCGAGCCGTCGGAGATCCAGACCCCGGTACCCGCGAGGGCGACCTGCATGACGCCCTTCGCGAAGTCGCAGACGGGATGCGTCATCTGCTGGTACGCGGCGGTGATGTTCAGGGACGCGGTGTAGTCGTACGTGCCGAAGTGCGCGGCGACGCAGCGCCCGCGACCGGCCGCGACGAGCGCGGGGAGCGCCGCCGTACCGGCGCGGTCGATGACGGCCTGCGGCGTTTCCACCATGATCTCGAAAGGGACGGATCGCTCGGGAAGTCCGAGGTGCCGCTCGAGCATCTCGAGAAGAGTCGCGAGCGCCGCCGCCTGCTCGGGGACCGTCACTTTCGGAAGCGTGACGACGAAGTTCTCCGGCAGTTTCCCGCGCGACTCCCTCACGAGCGCCGTCAGGAACAGGTCGAGCGTCCGGAAGGCCCGGCGTTTCAGCTCCTCGGTGAAAGGCTTGATCCGGATCCCAACGTAGGGGGGCAGGGTTCCCGCCGCGAGCCCTTTCGCCAGCTCGCCCGCGGCGGACTCCGCGTGCCCGTCCTCCTCCGCGTCGGGGCGGTTTCCATAACCGTCCTCGAAGTCGATGCGGAAGTCCTCGACCCCTTCGCGCTCGAGCTTCTCCATCACCCGCGCGCGAATCGTGGTCGCCAGGTCGTCGCGAAGTCCGAGCACGCGCGCGAAGTCCGCCGCCGTCGGTGCGTACTCGTCGAGCGCCTTCCGGGCGATCGCGGCGAGCTTCGGCGCCGTGTCCGACGTGAAGACCTGGGCGCCGCCGTACACCGTGTGGACCGGCTGGCGGCGCGAGGAGTCTCCCGGGTAGCTGCGCGCGAACCGGGCGTTCGCCTCCTCGATTTCCGCGACGAGCATCTGGACGTCCTCGGGCGTCAGCGTCGGCTTCACGACTCGGTCGCGCTCCAGAACTGCTCGAGCATCCTTCCGGAGACCTCGAGACGGTAAGCCGCCGTCGATCGGAGGTCGTCGATCGGGTGGATTTCCGCGGCGAGGGCACGGCGAGCCTCGGCGATCGGAGCGCCGGAGGCGAGCGCGGCTTCCGTCTGCGGCAGCCGGACGACAGTTGGCGCGACGCTTCCGAGCGCGACGCGCGGGCTGTCGGATCGGACGGCCGCCATCACGACTTTCGAGATCGCCTGGGCGGCGCGGGTTCCGACCTTCCGGAACCACTGCCGTCCCTCGATGCGCGGGATCTCGACGGCGACGAGGATCTCGTCGGGGCGCAGGACGCTCTTGCGGTAGCCGGTGTAGAAGGAGGCGAACGGCACGCGCCGCTCTCCGGCGGCGCTCGAGAGAACGAGCGTCGCCTCCGCGACCGCGAGGACGGGAAGCGTGTCGCCCGCCGGCGAGGCGTTCACGACGTTGCCGCCGAGCGTGCCGCGGTTCTGGATCTGGACCCCTCCGATCTCGCGCGCCGCGGCGGCGAGGATGGGCAGGCGGCGGCGGACGAGCGGCGAGCGGATGAGCTCCGTGTAGGTCGCGAGCGCGCCGATCGACAGCGCGCCGTTCTCGACCCGGATGCGTCGCAGGTCGTCGAGCGGCCACAGGTCGATGAACCGCTTCGTCGCGAGCGTCCCGAAATTCAGGTTGACGTAGACGTCCGTGCAGCCGGCGAGCGGCGTCAGGGGACCCTCGTCGCGGAGCAGTCGGAGGGCGTCGCGAAGGGATCGCGGGCGCAGCAGGGAGAGCGACGACACGGCCGTCCTCACGCGGCACCGCCCCGGGCGCTCGGGCGGGGGATCCACCGCGGCACGGCCGCGCGATAAGCCTCGTAGTCGGTCCCGAAGAGCTCGCGCAGCTTCGGCTCCTCGTAGAGGAGGACGAAAGCGTGAAACGCCAGCCACAGTCCGGCGGCGTAGATCGCGAGCGAACGCGAGCCGAAGTAGAGGGCTTCCCCGAAGAGCGTGGTGAGCACCGCGACGTACATCGGGTTGCGCACGTAGCGGTAGAGCCCGGCCCGCACGAGCTTGCGCGGCGGGTCGATCGGCGCGAGGGTGCCTCGGCCCGATACGGCGAAGTCGCGGATGCACCAGAAGAGCGCGGCGCCGCCGACAACGAGGAGGATCAGACCCTGGAGCCGCAGCGGGCGGAACGCGAAGTCGCCGGCGGCGGCTTCCCGGCGCAGGAGGAGGGTCGGAATCAGGACGAGCGTCGTGCCGGGAAGGAGAATGGCGAAGAACAGCGCGCGCAGCGCGAGCACTTCAGGACCTCCGGCGCCGCGGCCGCGAGCGTTGCGCCTTCCGCACCGCCCGATAGATCGCCGTGTAGCCGGTGCAGCGGCAGATGTTCCCGGCGAGGCCGACCTGAATCTCCGGGATCGAAGCGCCTCGCGGGAGCGCCGCGGCGGCAAGGATCATCCCGGGAGTGCAGATGCCGCACTGCGCGCCCCCTTCGACGACGAAGGCGTCCTGCAGCGGGTGGCTGCCGCCGAGCCCTTCGATCGTCGTGACGTCCGCACCCTGGACGTGCGCGAAGGGAACGAGGCAGGAGTTCACGGGCTCTCCGTCGACGAGGACCGTGCACGCGCCGCACTCTCCCTCGCCGCAACCCTCCTTCGTTCCCGTCAGGCCGCACTCCTGTCGGAGCACGTCTAAGAGCCGCTTGAGCGGCGGCGCCTCGACGTTGCGCGACTTCCCGTTGAGCGTGAACTTCACGATTTCGAAACCCGCGCGGCCCCTCGTGAAGCCTGTCCCGAGCGGATGCGAGGGGCTCGGGATGACAGGCGGGGCGCTTCGAAGATCCTCTCCGGCGTCGCGGGAATCGAGCGGACGTCGATCCCGAGGCTCCGGATCGCGTTGACGATCGCGGGCGCCGGGCCGTCGATGGGCATCTCGCCGACGCCCTTGGCCCCGGAAGGGCCGTGCTCATACGGGTTCTCGAGGATGGCGACGTCCATCTCGGGAGTGTCGAGCGTCGTCGGTACGAGGTAGTTGGTGAGCTGGGCGTTCGCCATCCGCCCGTCCCGCATCGAGACCTCTTCGAGCAGCGCGTAGCCGATGCCCTGCGCGGTGCCGCCCTCGATCTGTCCGGCGGCGAGCACGGGGTGAATCGCCTTTCCGATCTCCTGCACCGCGGTCACCCGGGTGGGGCGAACTTCGCACGTGACCGGGTCGCGCTCGACTTCGACGACGTCGCAACCCCACCCGTAGGCGCCGTACGCGTCTCCCTGGTAGGTGTCGTCGTCCCAGTAAAGGCCGTCGGGACCCGTGTACTCCTTCGTTACGACGAGCTGGCCGTGGGCGGCGAGGTACTCCTTTGGCGACATCTTTCCGAGCTTCGCGCGGATCTCGAGAGCGCACCGCTCCAGGATCTTGCCCACGACCATGCACGTGCGAGACGCGACAGTGGGACCGCTGTCGGGCACGCGCCCCGTGTCCGCGGCCTCGACTTCGACGCGCTCGTACGGGATTCCGAGGGCGTCCGCGACGATCTGCGCGTGCATGGTGCGCGTCCCCTGGCCGATCTCGGTCGACGCGACGAGGATGCGGGCTCCCGTCTCGGTCAGCTCGAGCGCCGCCTTCGAGGCGAGCTTCACCTCGCCGCCGCCCGTGAATCCGGAGCCGTGGAAGAACAGCGCGAGCCCGATGCCGCGGTCCGTCCCCCGCCACGCGCGCCGCTTCGCGTGGAAGCCGCTGCGCCGGACCGCCTCCGCGAGGACCGGGAGCGCGCTCGTGTCGCGGCCGAGCTTCTGGCCGGTCGCCGTCGTGTCCCCCGGGCGGAACGCGTTCTTCTCGCGAAGCTTCACGGGATCCATCCCGAGCGCCTCGGCGATCCGCTCCATGTGGACTTCCGCGGCGAACTGGGTCTGCGGCGCGCCGAACCCGCGGAAGGCGCCGTTCGGCGGCGTGTTCGTCATGACGACCCGCCCGCGGATGCGCACGTGATCGCAGCGGTAGGGTCCGGTCGAGTGGATCACCCCGCGCGAGAGCACGACTGGAGAAAGCGTCATGTACGCGCCGCCGTCCATGAGGACGTCGATCTCCATCGCCGTCAGGCGGCCGTCGCGCCGGACTCCGGTGCGGTGGCGGATCACCCCCGGGTGCCTCTTCGTCGTCGCGATCATGTCTTCGACGCGGTCGTAAACGATCTTGACGGGCCGGCCCGACTTCAGGGCGAGGAGGCACGCGTGCCCCGCGATCATCGAGGGGTACTCCTCCTTCCCGCCGAATCCGCCGCCCGTCTCCGCCTGGACGACGCGCACCTTCTCCGGGGGGAGCCCGAGCAGCACCGTGAGCGCGCGATGCACGTAGTAGGGGCACTGGAGCGAGCCGTAAACGGTGACGCCGCCGTTCTCGGGGACGGCGATGACTCCGTTGGTCTCGATGTACAGCTGCTCCTGGTGACCGACGCGATACTCGCCCTCCACGACGACGTCGGCGTCCCCGAGCCCGCGCGGCACGTCTCCCTTCGCGATGACGATTTCCTTGAAACAGTGGGGGGAACGCTCCGCGTCGAAAACCGGCTCCGCCGCGCGGTAGTCGATCGACACCTCGGCCTCGAGAAGCCGGTCACGGTCCGCGTGCGCGAGGAGAACGATCGGCTCGGCGAAGTGGCGCACCTCCCGTTCCGCCAGGCAGGGCTGGTCGAGCTCGATCAGGGCGATCGCGTTCCGACCCGGCACGTCGCGCCAGTCCGCGATGGTGAAGCCGTCGCGGTTGAAGCCGAGACGAACCCGCGCGATCTCGCCGCGCGCGATCGTGGAACGCACCGTGCGCCCGTGGAGCATTCCGCGGAACTCGAGGTCGTCGACGTACTTCGCGGCACCGGTGACCTTTTCGCGCCCCTCCTTGCGGAGGACGTTCCGTCCGACGGCTCGGGGTTTCGAGGTCACGCCCACGGTTGGGCGGGCATGCTAACAGGGGTTCGGCCGCGAACCGGCGTTGAGGGAGGCGCTCGCCCACCGCCTTTTCGGATCGTCTGCGATCCGCGGGGAGCGAGCGCCTGCCGATCCTTCTACGAGCGCTTGGCCGTGTACCGGTCGGGATCCTTGAGGAACTTCGCCTTGTTGTCCTCGGTGCAGAAGTAATAGGTCTTGCCCTGGTGGGTCGCTGTCACCGCGGCGGCCGTGTCGATCTCCATACCGCACACCGGGTCAACGACTTTCCCGAGTGCCTTCTTGTCGGAGTGCATGCTGCAGGCCTCCATGCACGTCGACATGTGTTTCTTCATCTCGTTCATCGAGACTTCGGCCATCTCCACGTGGGTTCGCATTTCTGCCAGCGTGGCGCTGCCCTTCGCTTCGGCGAGGTGCCTGCCGAGCTCGTCGCCTGCCTTCATTGCTGCCGAGTGATGCTCGGCACAGGCCGCCATGCAGCCGTGCGCTTCGTCGGACTTCTTCCCGGATCCGTGGGCGAAAACGAAAGTGGCCGCCGCGATGATTGCGGCCGCAAAAACGATTCCAACTCGCTTGACCATTTCGACTCCTTTGCTGCATCCGTATCAACACGTCTCGAACTTTCGACGGGAACTTTTCCCGCGGAAAGAGTCTCAGAGACGGAGCGGGGCAGAGGGAGGAGCGAGGGAAAGCGAAGCGTGAGGCGGAAGCGCGCGACAGACGGGTTCGAAAACTTCCGCGCCCGACGGAATCGCAACTCGCGAGAACGCCGAGAGGGTGATCTCGGACCGCGATTGCGAGGGAAGAGTCCGTGCGATCGCGCCGACCGTCGATGGGCCGCAGATTTCGCCGCAACAGCTCCGGATCGTCAGAAGCGCTTCGCTATCCACCGTAGGGCAGCAGGACGCGCCGCCACAGCCTGCACCGTCGGCAGGCATCCAGCCGAGGAGCAACGCCAGTATCGCCGCGAGCCAGGGACGAGACATCGAGGAGAGCCTAAACACCGGATCCCCGTGCCGCTTGATGCGTTCACATCAGTCCGGCATGACCCGCCGCGTCGGGTTATCCCCCGGACTCGTCGCTGGACTTCGCGGTTCCGATCACTTTCCTGCCCCTCCCTGGCTTCCGCCGGTGTCAGGCCGCAGGCTTCTCCGAAAACGCAAGGCGCACGAGCTCCTTCTCGGGCAGGTCGGAGGCGAGCGAACGGATCACGCCACCCTCCTGCCAGAACACCGCGCTACCGCGACGGGAGCGATAGAGCTGAACCCTTCCGGCGCCTCGCACGAAGATCCGGTCGGGCCGGGGAAGCTCCTCGACTCGCCCTTCGAACCTCTGGCACACGAGGATCTTATTCCGGGCGTCCCGATGGACCGCGAGGGCGCTCTTCCGTCCGCCGATCGAGTGCACGCGGGCGCCCACCAGCTGGCAGCCGGGAAGCGCGAGCGTCCCGGGCTCGACGCGAAAGGGGAGCGCGCGCTCGAGGAAGAAGCCGGAGACCGCCGCCGGGATCTTCGAGCGCATGTCGAGGTGGAGGCGTCCCGACGCGATCCGGGACCAGTCGCGCACCGCCGAGGCCGGCGGGCCCTCGGCGGACTGCCGGGAAGAGAAAAAAACGGAGGCGAAAACGACGACGGCCGCCGCAGCGGCGACAACGAAGACGCGTCGTCCGCGGGAGGTCAGCGGTTCGTCACTTCGCCGCCTTCGCGGACGGCGAAGCCGGCTCGTCCGTTTCGTAGCCGCCGTGGTAGTGCGCCTCGTCGGGGCGCTTGATCTTCGAGTGCGACACGATGCGGTCGCGGCGGATCCCCCGGAAGTCCTCGAGGTTCTTCCAGCCGCGGTGGGCGTTCTTCTCGAGGAACTCCTCCATCCCGCGGATGAGGTTCTTGATCACGGTGGGACCGACGGCGTGGTCGAGCATCGCAGCCGTGCAGACCTGGACGGTGCCGCACCCCAGGAGAAAGTAGTTGAGCGCGTGCGGGAACTCCGCGATGCCGCCGATTCCCGAGAACTCCCGGTCCGTCAGCGCGCCGGTCATCTGCGCCATCTTCGCCAGCGAGAGCGGGAGGATCGCGGGACCTCCGAGTCCGCCGGTCGACACGAGGCCTTCGACGTTCATCTCGAACTCGAGCGTCTCGGAGTCGATCACCGGCAGCGACGTGAACGTGTTGGACGACACGACCGCGTCCGCGCCACCGAGGAAAGCTCCCCGGGCCTCCACGACGATGTCCGTTGTCGACGGCGTCAGCTTCGCCCACACCGGAACCTTCGCGACCTCCTTGACCGCCTGCGTGACGACGGAAATGAGCTCGTCGTCCTTTCCGATGTTCGAGCCCATGTCCGGCCGGTCCATGTGAGGACACGAAAGGTTGAGCTCGAGCGCGTCCGCGCCGTCGTCCTGGCACGCCTTTGCGAGCGTCTGCCAGTGGCGAAGCTCTTCGTCGGAACCGGAGCCGGCCATGATCGAAGCGACGAGGATCTTCGTCGGGTGCGCCTTCTTGATCCGCCCCAGGCGCCCGACCCACCAGTCGAGCGGCTTGTCGGAGATGAGCTCCCAGTTCCACGAGGAGTGGAGCGCCGCGCCCGGGTTCTTCTTCATCGAGATGTGGCCCGTCGCCGGGTCGGTCCTCATGAAGTTCGTCTTCGGGCCCTTCACGTTGACGACCGGGTGCACCCCGATGGTCTTGGTGACGACCCCGCCCCATCCCGCGTCGAACGCGCGGAGGATGTTCGCTTCCGACTCGGTCGGGGGCGCGGAAGAGAGGAGGAACGGGTTCTCGAACCGGATCCCCGTGAAGACGACGGAAAGGTCGGCGGTCATGGAACCTCCAGAGCTAGCAGCCATCAGCTGTCAGCGGTCAGTTCGCCCCGGCTGCTTCGAACGATTCGCGCAGAATGCCGAGCGCTTCTTCGATCTCCGCGGCGCCGACGTTCAGCGCCGGCGCGATGCGGAACGAGTTCCCTTCCATCCCGCCCTTGCCGATCAAAAGACCGCGCTTCTTCGACTCTTCGAAGACCCGGTTGGTCAGGTCCTTCTCGGGCGTGCGGTCTTTCGCCGTCTCGTCGACGACGAGCTCGACGGCCTGCATGAGCCCGAGCCCGCGCACGTCCCCGATGTTCTTCGGGAAACGGCGCTGCAGCTCCTCGAGTCCCGCGCGCAGGAGCCTCCCCATCGCCTCGGCGTTCTCGGGAAGGCGGTCCTGCTCGATGATCTCGACAGTCGCGTTCGCGGCGGCGCACGACACGGGATTGCCGCCGAAGGTGGAGATCGTGAGCGACTTCAGCGACGCCGCGATTTCCGGGGTCGCCATCGTGACTCCGAGCGGGAGACCGTTCGCGACGCCCTTCGCCATCGTCATGATCTCGGGCTCGACCCCCCAGTGCTCGATTCCCCACATCGTCGTACCGGTGCGGCCGAAACCGGTCTGCACTTCGTCGCAGATGAAGACTCCGCCGTACTTCCGGATGATCTTGACCGCCGCCTCGAAGTACTCCGGCGGCGGCGTGATGAAGCCGCCGACTCCCTGGATCGGCTCCGCGAGGAACCCGGCGATCCGGCCGGTCGTCGTCGTCCGGATGATGTCCTCGATGTCGTTCGCGCACGCGAGCCCGCACGACGGGTATGTCAGGTGCATCGGGCAGCGGTAGCAGTACGGCGTCGGGGCGTGCTTGATCCCCGCGATCTTCGTCGGGAGGGGCCGCCACGTGGACTGGGCGGTCAGCGACTGCGCGAGCGTCGAGCGCCCGGAGTACCCGTGTCGGAGCGCGATGAACTCCGAGCGACCGGTGAAGAGCTCCGCCATCATCACCGCGGTCTCGTCGGCTTCGGTGCCCGACGCGGTGAAGCAGACCTGCGAAAGGTTCCCGGGCGCCAGCCGGACGAGCCTCTCCGCGAGCTCGACGGCGGGGAGCGTCGGGTAGAGGGTGGAGACGTGGGAGAGCCGCTCGACCTGCGCCTTCACGGCGGCGTTGACCTTGTCGTTCGCGTGCCCGACCGATACGGTCAGGATGCCGCCGAAGAAGTCGAGGTACTCGTTGCCGTCCGCGTCCTTGAGGCGCAGCCCCTTCCCTTCCGTCAGGACGATCGGCTCCTTGTAGTACTGGATCGTTGCGGGGAAGAGGTACTGCTTGTGCTTCTCGCGGACGGTCCTGGAGAGTTCGGAAGCGGGTCGGACTTCGCGGGTGGTGGAGCTCATGCGCTTCTCTCCCATTCGAATAAGGGGACGGATTTATTTATCCCGCCGAACCGCGCAGCCTCATTCGAAAAATAAATCTGTCCCCTTTTCGGCGTGGTCACCGCGGACTCCGTTTCAGGAACGAGCCGGCGCCGGCTCGACCCGTCGAACTTGCCGTTCTCGACGACGACTTTCCCGCGCGAAAGCACCGTGTCGGCGGCGCCGGTGACTTCTCTTCCTTCGTACGGGTTGTAGTCGACTTTCATGTGAAGCGTCTTCGCCGACAAAGTCTGCTTCCGGTTCGGATCGAAGACGACGAGGTCGGCGTCCGAGCCGGGAGCGACGGTGCCCTTGCGCGGAAAGAGGCCGAAGATCCGCGCGGGGGACGTCGACGTCAGCTCGACGAACCGGTTGAGCGAGATCTTCCCGGTCCGAACGCCGCCGTCGAAGACGAGGCTCATCCGCGTCTCGATGCCCGGCGCGCCGTTGGGGATCTTCGAGAAGTCGGCGCGGCCGAGCTCTTTCTGCTCCTTCATGCAGAAGGGGCAGTGGTCGGTCGAGATCGCCTGCAGGTCGTTTCCCGCGAGCCCCCGCCAGAGGCGATCCTGCCCCTCTTTCGGCCGCAGCGGCGGGCTCATGACGTACTTGGCTCCCGCGAAGTCGGGCTCCTCGTAGTTGTCGTACGAGAGGAAGAGGTACTGCGGGCACGTCTCCGCGTACGCGGGAAGGCCGCGGTCGCGCGCGGCGGTCACCATCTCGAGGGCCTCCGGCGCGGAGAGGTGCACGATGTAGATCGGCACGCCCGGCGATCTCGGCGAGCGCGATCGCGCGGTGGGTGGCCTCCGCTTCCGCGCGCGCGGGACGCGTCAGCGCGTGGTACTTCGGCTCGGTCTTTCCCTCCGCGAGCGCCCTCTGCACGAGAACGTCGATGACCCCGCCGTTCTCGGCGTGCATGCAGATCGTGCCGCCGTTCTCCCGCGTGCGGAGGAGAGCGCGGAAGATCGACGCGTCGTCGAGCATGAAGACGCCGGGGTAGGCCATGAAGAGCTTGAAGGAGGTCACGCCCTCCGCGACGAGCGCGTCCATCTCCCGCTCGACGGCGTCGTTCAGGTCGGTGACGATCATGTGGAAGCCGTAGTCGATCGCCGCCTTGCCGTCCGCCTTCGCCCGCCACGCGTCGAGCGCGTGACGGAGCGTCTGCCCGCGGTACTGGATCGCGAAGTCGACGACGGAGGTCGTGCCGCCGTGCGCCGCGGCGATCGTGCCCGACTCGAAGTCGTCGGCGGACGTCGTGCCCCCGAACGGCATGTCGAGGTGGGTGTGGACGTCGATCCCGCCGGGGAGGACGTACTTGCCCTCAGCTTCGATGACACGGTCCGGGGTCTGATCCCCGAAGGGGGTCAGATCCCTCCCCGGTGCGATAACCGCCACGATCTTGTCGTCCTCGATCAGGACGTCACCGCGGTAGAGGTCCGTCGCCGTGACGACCGTTCCGCCGCGGATGAGGGTCTTCAAGTGGCGATCTCCGCCATCGGTAGGTAGGTCTCGGGGCGGCGGTCGCGGAAGAACTGCCACACGCGCCGAACCTCTTCGATCATGTCGAGGTCCATCTCGGCGGTGACGAGCTCGTCCTTGTCCTCCGAGCCGACGGCGAGAAAGTTTCCGCGCGGGTCGACGAAGTAGGAGGAGCCGTAGAAGCGCCCGAGCTTCCAGGGCTCTTCCGTGCCGACCCGGTTGCTGCACGCCATGAAGTAGCCGTTGGCGACGGCGTGAGCCGGCTGCTCGAGCTTCCACAGGTACTGGGACAGCCCCGCGACGGTCGCCGAAGGGTTGAAGACGATCTCCGCGCCGTTCAGACCGAGGAGCCGCGCGCCTTCCGGGAAGTGGCGGTCGTAACAGATGTAAACGCCGACCTTCGCGTAGCGCGTCTGGAAGACGGGGTAGCCGAGGTTGCCCGGCTTGAAGAAGTACTTCTCCCAGAAGCCGGACGTGTGCGGGATGTGGTTCTTCCGGTACTTGCCGAGGTAGCTGCCGTCGGCGTCGTAGACGGCGGCGGTGTTGTAGTAGACGCCGGCCGACTCGCGCTCGTAGACGGGGACGACGATCGCCATCTGGTACTTCTTCGCGATGCCCGCCATCCGCTCGGTCGTCGGGCCGGGCACGGGCTCCGCCATGTCGTACCAGTGGGGATCCTGCGACGGGCAGAAGTACGGCCCGTTGAAGATCTCCTGGAGCCCGAGGATCTGGACGCCCCTCCTGCCGGCCTCCTCGATCAACGGGATGTGACGGGCGATCGCGTCCTCGCGGACCTGGTCGATCGGCACCGAGGGATCGGAGAGCGGCGTCGCGCACTGAATGAGACCGCCGAGAACTTTTCGGGGCATTTGTTCCTACCTCTGTCTCTTACTGTCATCCCGAGCGAAGCGAGGGATCTGTGCGTCCCGTCGGAAAAGCGCACCAGATTCCTCGTCGCTTCGCTCCTCGGAATGACAGCGGTTGGGGCCTTGGTCGTCGGAATGACAGGGAGCATCAAAACCACCTCGAGATCACGACCTTCTTGTCCGTGTAGAACTCGTACGCGTCGCGGCCGTGCACCTTCAGGTCGCCGAAGAAGCTGTCCTTCGATCCGCCGAACGGGAAGTAGGCCATCGGCGCCGCGACGCCGATGTTCACGCCGACCATCGATGCGGAGGAGAGCCGCGCGTACTCGCGGGCGGCCTTGCCGCTCGTCGTGAAGATCGACGTCGCGTTCGCGTTCGGATGCGCGTGCATCACGTCGATCGCCTCGTTCAGGTTCTTGACCGGGCTGATCGTCGCGACCGGTCCGAAGATCTCTTCGTGCCCGATCGTCATCGAGGGGCGAACTTCGTCGAAAAGAGTCGGCCCGAGGAAGAAGCCCTTGTCTCGCCCCTCGACCTTCACCTTGCGACCGTCGAGGAGGAGCTTCGCGCCCTCCGCCACGCCCTTCTCGATGTACTCGACGACGCGCTCGCGGTGGCGGGCGCTGATGACGGGTCCCATCTCGACGCCCTTCTCGCTTCCGTCCCCGACCTTGAGCGCCCGCGCGGACGCAACCATCCGGTCCCGCGCTTCCTTGTGCGCCTCTCCGACCGGCACCAGCACGCTGCCCGCGAGGCAACGCTCTCCGGCGCAGCCGTAGAACGACTCGGTGATCACGTCGATCGAGCGGTCCCAGTCGGCGTCCGGCATGACGACGATGAAGTTCTTCGCGCCGCCGAGGGCCTGGACCCGTTTCCCGGCGTGGGTTCCGCGCTGGTACACCGCCCGGGCCACCGGGGTCGATCCGACGAACGACACCGCGCGGATCTCGGGGTGATCGCAGATCGCTTCCACCACCTCGCGCCCGCCGTTGACCAGGTTGACGACGCCCGGAGGAATGTCGCACCTCTCGAGGAGGCGGAACATCAGGCGTTGCGAGAGCGGGACCTGCTCCGAAGGCTTGACGATGATCGTGTTGCCGGTCCCGACCGCGAACGGAAGGAACCACAGCGGAACCATCGCCGGAAAGTTGAAGGGCGCGATCGCGGCGCAGACGCCGACCGGCTGCCGGATGACCTGGCAGTCGATTCCCGAGGCGATGTTCTCCAGGCCGTAGCCCATCATCAGGGAAGGGCTCCCGCACGCGACCTCGACGCACTCGATGCCGCGACGGACGCTGCCCCGTGACTCGTCGATCGTCTTGCCGTGCTCGGTCGTGACCGTTCGGGCGATCTCTTCGAAGTTCTCCTCGAGGAGCTGCTTGAAGCGGAAGAGAGACTGCGCTCGCTTGACGGCCGGGGTGTCGCGCCACTCGGGGAAGGCCTTCTTCGCGGCGACGACAGCGGCATCGAGATCGCCCGCGGTCGAAAGCGGCGTCCGCGCGATCACCTCTCCACGCGCCGGGTTGTAAACGTCGAGGAACTCGCGCGTCGCCGACTCGACCCATTTCCCGCCGACGAAGTTGCGCAGGGTCTCCGGGCGCTGTCCGGAGCTGCCCGCTCCGGCCGCGTCCCTGTCGGCCACAACCGCGGAATCGGTCATGAGGACCTCCCTCGAGAAAGCGCGATAGTAGTCCCCGCTCCGGACCGCCGCAAGGCGTTCAAAACGGGCGCCTTCCGGCGCGCGAGCGATGTCGCGCCGCCGCGAGCCGGGCAGAAAACGGGCGGGCGCTGTGTTACGCTCTATCAGTTCTCGTTCCGCTCGCTTTTGCCAGACCAGTTCTGACGAATTCCGAACGACAGGCAAACGGGAAGGCGTGGGCGCGCGCGGCGGCGCTCGCGTTCAGGCAACGCCGGCAGCTGCTGGCCCGTTCCGGCAGGAGGAATTCGACATGAAACTGTACGTCGGCAACCTTTCCTATTCGACGACCGAAGACGACCTTCGTCAGCTCTTCGGGGGCTACGGCGCTCCCGATTCCGTCGCGGTCATCTCCGACCGCGCAACCGGTCGCTCCAAGGGCTTCGGGTTTGTCGAGTTCTCCAACGATGAAGAGGCGAAGGCGGCCATGTCCGCGCTGAACGGCCGCGAGATCGACGGACGCGCTCTGACGGTCTCCGAGGCCCGTCCCCGGAGCGAGCCGAGCGGTAATCGCGGGGGCGGCGGCGGCGGACGGGGCGGCGGCGGGGGCGGGCGGTACTAGATCAGTCGGGGGCGGGGCCTTCCCGGCCCTCCCTCACCACGAAACGGAGTTCGAATGTTGACCTGCATGGTGCGGATCCAGACATCCGATGAGCGGACTTTCGGGTACAAGGCGACCTTCTCGCCGGAAGCGGAGAGCCGCGCCACGGACCGGCGGGTCCCCGACCCGCGGTACCTCTACGGCCAGGGAGACCTCGCTGTGTTCCTGGAGGACCTGGGCGCGTCCGCACCGCGCATTGGCAGTCTGCTCGACGAGCTCGACGGCGGTCCGAGCGCCGAGATCCGCGTCGACATCGAAGACGAAGCCCTGAACAATCTTCGGAACGAAAGGTCTGAAATTCTGTGAGTGAAGCTGTGAGCACTGTCGCGGCGGATCGTCCGAAGGACTGGACGAACATCCTCTTCCTGTCCCTGACTCCTCTCATCGGGGTCTTCGGAACTCTCGCGTACGCCCTGAAGTTCGGCGTCACCTGGTGGGAGCCGGTCCTGTTCCTCGTCTCCTACCTCGTCGTCGGCCTGTCGGTCACAGCCGGATATCACCGCCTCTACGCGCACAAGGGGTACGAGGCGCACCCGCTCGTCCACGCCTTCTTCCTCTTCTTCGGCGCGATGGCGCTGCAGAACTCCGTGCTCAAGTGGGCCTCCGACCACCGGATCCATCACAAGTACGTCGACAAGGACTGGGATCCGTATTCGATCAAGCGGGGCGGACTGTCGGCGCACATCTTCTGGCTCTTCTACAAGGACGTGCCGGGTCGCACGTTCGAGAACGCGCCGGATCTGCAGAGCAACCGGCTCGTGATGCTGCAGTACCGCTACGCCGCCTGGATCGGAATCCTCTTCGGTCTCGGCATTCCGACGCTGATCGGAGCCGCTTTCGGGCGCCCGCTGGGCGGCCTGCTGTGGGGCGGCTTCCTGCGGATCGTCGTCATCCACCACACGACCTTCTTCGTCAACTCGATCGCGCACATGTGGGGATCGCGCCCCTACTCCGACGAGAACTCCGCGCGCGACAACTGGATGCTCGCGTTCGTCACGAACGGCGAGGGGTTCCACAACTTCCACCACAAGTTCCCTTCGGATTACCGCAACGGGATCCGCTGGTTCGACTGGGATCCGACGAAGTGGCTCATCCGGACTCTTCACGGTCTCGGGCTCGCGAAGCAGCTTCGCTACACGCCTCGTCCGATCATCGAGAAAGCGCGCCTCCGCATGGCGACTCTCCAGGTTCAGTCGCGGTTGCCACACGTGCCGGCGGACATCGGCGAGGCCGTGCGCGCCCGTCTCGCGCTGGCATCCGGGCTTCTCGAGCGCGCCTCGGCGCACTGGACGCGAGCGCAGGAAAAGAAGAGAGCCTGGCAGGAGCGCGGCCGGGAGAGGTCTTCGTCACTTCTTACGAGCGCGAAGAGAAGCCTCCGCGTCCAGCGGGCGTGTCTTCTCCGCGCGCGCAACGAGTGGCGCGAAGCGGTTCGGACCCTTTCGAGAGTTCCCGAACAGGCGTAGCTTCGCAGCGCGTCCCGGGCTCCAGCTGATAGCTGATAGCTGATAGCTGATAGCTGACTTGAACGACCGGGCACTCCTCGAAGTCGCGGTCGCCGAGGCCCGGCTCGGTCTCGGTGAAGGCGGGATCCCGATCGGAGCGGCGCTCTTCGACCGCACCGGAAAGCTCCTCGGGCGCGGGCACAACCGCCGCGTCCAGGCGGGCGACCCGTCCGCCCACGGCGAGACCGACGCGTTCCGCAACGCCGGACGCCAGCGCGACTACCGCGACAAGACCATGGTCACCACGCTCGCACCCTGCTGGTATTGCAGCGGGCTCGTTCGGCAGTTCGGGATCGGCCGGGTCGTCGTCGGCGAGTCCGTGAACTTCCGCGGCGGCATCGACTGGCTCCGGGAAAACGGCGTCGAGGTCGTCGACCTCGCGTCCGAGGAGTGCGCGGGGATGCTCGCGCGGTGGATCGCGCAGAACCCGGAGACGTGGAACGAGGACATCGGCGTCGCCTAGTTTCTGGAACCCGGGCCGCCACTTTTTTGCGGTCCGCCTACCCTAATCCGTCAGAAATCGTGGTCGCGGGAAAGGCTGAAAAGCCCCATCTCCTTCATTTCCAGAGACATCAAAGCTGGTGGCCCGGGGAACACGTTTTGCACTTCATCCGAGCGAAACCCAGGAGACTCCAAATGGCAGACCGACGAACCTCACAGCGCCTCCTCGTCCCGGCGGAGAGCCTTGAGCACATCGATTACAACGCAGCGAACGCGCAGCAGAACGACGTCACCGAAGAGACGCAGCCGATGCGCCTTTCCTTCCTGGCCCTGCTCGCCGACAGGGACCCCGTCGTCCAGATGAGACTCGAGCGCCGGCGGACACTCGCCCTCGAAGACGACCTGGACGACGACGAAAACAATCGACCGACCGACCCGATGGTGATGATCGGGGGCTAAGAGCCTTCGGCGGCATCGAGCCGCCGCTAAGAACGCAGCGGCGAACTCCCCGTTACCGTCGCGTTCATCCTCAGCTTTTTCGCTCTTGATCGCTGACGCAGCGCGCTCGCCGAGAAGTACTCGGGGCTCGCGTCGGCGTCGATGACCATCCCGCGTTTCACGGTGATCCGGTCCGGGATCTGCGCGTTCTTTCCCACTGTCGTGATCCCGAGCCCTTCTCCCGCCTTCGGCCGCTGACCCACCCGGACCCTCTTCCCGATCCGCACCAGCTTGTCGAGGATCGCGCGGTCGACCCGGGCGCCTTCTTCGACGACCGAATCGGTCAGGATGACGGAGTCGCGCACGGACGCGTTGGGTCCGATCCACACGCCCGGCGAGAGAACGCTCCTCTCCACCCGCGCGCCCGGCGAAAGCACACAGCCGTCGGTGATCATGCTGTCCTTGACGAGGGCGCCTTCCTGGATCGTCACCGGCGGGCGTTCCTCGGACTGCGTGTGGACGACCCAGGTCCGGTCGTTCAGGTCGAGCGGCGGCGGGTGCTTGAGAAGGTCCATGTGGGTCTGCCAGTACGCCTCGACCGTTCCCGACGTCGACCCAGTAGTCGCCGAACGGATAAGCAAACACCCGCATCCCGCTCGTGACCATTCTCGGGATGACGTCCTTCCCGAAGTCGCGCGAGGAGTCCCGCTTCTTCGCGTCCTCGGTCAGCATCTGCGCGAGGGTCGTGCGACTGAATACGTAGATCCCCATCGACGCGAGAGTCCCGGGTGGATCCGCCGGCTTTTCGACGAACTGCGTGACCCTCGAGTCGGCGTCGGTCGCGAGGATCCCCATCCGGGTCGCCTCCTCGCGGGACACGTGAAGCGTGCCGATCGTGACGTCCGCGTTTCGCTCGACGTGGAACGCGATCAGTGCGCCGTAGTTCATCTTGTAGATGTGGTCGCCGGAGAGCACGAGGACGATGTCCGGCGACCCCCGCTCGACGAACGAGAGGTTCTGGTAGATCGCGTCCGCGGTACCTCGGTACCAGTCGGTATCCAGGCGTCCGCGGTACGGCTGGTAGATGTGGACGCCGCCCGTGAATCCGCGGTCGAGGTCCCACGGCCGGCCCGCGCCGATGTGCTCGATGAGCGAGTGGGGACGGTATTGCGTGAGGATCATCAGGTCGAAGATCCCGGAGTTGACGCAGTTGGAGAGCGTGAAGTCGATGATGCGGTACTTGCCCGCGAACGGAACGGCCGGCTTGGCGCGACGGTCGGTCAGCACGCCGAGCCGCTGACCTTCACCACCCGCGAGGATGACCGCCCGGGTTCTCACCGCTTTCGCGTCTTCAGGCGGGGCGGGTGGCGCCGCGGTACCGCCGCGCCTCGAGGTAGAGGGCTTCGTACTCCGCCGCGGAGCGGTCCCACGAGAAGTCCTTCTCCATTCCGCGCCGCTGGAGCTCGGTCCATGATTCGGGGTGAGCGTACACCCGGACCGCACGATCGAGGGCCTGGGCGAGCGAGGGGACGTCGTACCCGTCGAAGAGAATGCCCGTCCCGTCCGGATCTCCGACGTCCACGATCGTGTCGGCGAGCCCGCCCGTCCTCCGGGCGATCGGCACGGCGCCGTATCGCATCGCCAGCATCTGCGTGAGGCCACACGGCTCGTAGCGCGAAGGGATCAGTATCCCGTCGGCGCCGCCGTAGATCCGGCGCGAGTAGGGGGGATCGAACCGGAGTCGGACGCTCGCCCTCCCGGGAAATCGGAGCTCCAGCGAAGCGAGCCCCGTCTCGATCGCGGGATCTCCGCTGCCGAGGACGACGAGCTGCCCGCCCGACTCGACCCACTTCGACAGAACGGGCAGCGCGATGTCGAATCCCTTCTGGGAGTCGAGGCGCGACACCATCGCGAGCAGGAAAGCTTTCGGATCCGAATCGAGGCCCGCCTCTTCGAGCAGCGCCGCGCGGTTCGCGGCGCGCCGTTCGAGCGTCGTCGAATCGAAACACGCCGCGAGAGCCGTGTCGGTGGCGGGATTCCACGAGCGGACGTCGATCCCGTTCAGAACGCCATGCAGACGGTCGGCCCGGGCGCGCAGCGTCGCATCGAGGCCATGTCCCCCTTCCGGAGTCTGGATCTCGCGCGCGTAGGTCGGGCTGACAGTCGTGAGCACGTCGGCGGCGACGAGACCGATCCCGAGCATCGAGTCGCGAGCCCAGTCGGGCAGGAGCGCGAGCACGGGGCTCGCCGAGAGCCCGTACTGCGCGAGATAGGGGCCCGCGCCCCGACCGGTGTAAGGCAGGTTGTGAATCGTGTAAACGGAAGCCGTCTCGGCGAAGAACGGGTCCCCGCGTGCGGCCGTCGCCAGCCGATAGATGGCCGGGCCGGTGTGCCAGTCGTTCGCGTGGATCACGTCCGGTCGAAAGTCGAGCGCGCGGCAGGCCGCGAGCGCTCCGAGAGAAAAGAACAGGAACTTGCGCGCGTCCTCCGCGATCGACGCGGAGTAGATCCTCCCGTCCGTGGGGATCGACGGACCCGTGAGTAGCCAGACCGGCACGTCCGACTCGGTCTTCCAGATCCGGCCCGGCTCGACCCCTCCCGCGTGCGGGACCTCGAAGGCACCGGAGGGTTGCGGGCGGAACCGCGGCCAGTCGATCCCGCCGTAGCCGGGGATCGCGAGCCGCACGTCGTGCCCGAGCGCAGCGACCGCCGCCGGGAGCGACCCCGCCACGTCGCCGAGGCCGCCGACCTTGATGAAGGGGGCGGCTTCCGCCGCGAGAAAGAGGACTTTCAACGGGCGGGGATTATCCTCCCGCTCCCAAAACGCGCTGCCTTCTACACTCCCCGCGTTACAATTTGGACAGTTCCGTCATGGTACAGCGCCGATCGGGTCGTTTGGTCAATGCCCGTCGTGTCTCCGCCCGGGTGTCGCGCCGCGACCTTCTCCGCGGGCTTTCGGCGGCTTCTCTCCTCGTGGCCGCCGCTCCGGGCCGCGCCGCCGCCCGCATCCTTTCCCAGTCCCGGCCCGGCCCGCGGGTCGCCGTCGTCGGAGCGGGAGTCTTCGGGGCGTTCTCAGCGCTCTCGCTCCGGCGGGCCGGCGCGCGGGTCACGCTTCTCGACGCCTGGGGGCCCGGCAACTCGCGCGCGAGCTCGGGCGGCGAGACCCGCGTCATCCGCGGCGTTTACGGACCGGACCGGATCTACGTCGAGATGGTGGCGCGCGCTTTCGATCTCTGGCGGGAAAACGAGCGCCGGTGGAAGCGCAAGCTCTACCACCCGACCGGCGCGATCTGGCTCGTCACCGGTCCGGACGACTTCATCCGCGCGGCGATGCCGCTCCTCCGCGAACGCGGATTTCCCTACGAAGAGCTGACGACGGCGGACGCCCGCCGCCGCTGGCCCCAGATCGACTTCGAAGGGGTCCGCTGGGTCTTCCGGGAGGAGCGGGCGGGATACCTCCTCGCCCGGCAGTCCTGCGCGGCCGCTGTCGAGGGGTTCCGGAGCGAGGGGGGCGAGTACCGCGAGACGGCGGTGGAGCCCGGCCCGATCCGAGATGGCGCGCTCACGGGCCTCCGGCTGGCCGACGGCTCCACGGTCACCGCCGACGCCTACGTTTTCGCGTGCGGGCCGTGGCTGCCGAAGGTGTTTCCCGACCTCCTGAAGGGGGCGATTCAGCCGACGCGGCAGGAAGTGTTCTTTTTTGGAACGCCTTCCGGCGACGGGCGGTTTTCAGAAGGGACGATGCCTGTCTGGGTCGACTTCGGACCGCGCCTTTTTTACGGAATCCCCGGCAACGAGGGGCGCGGCTTCAAGGTCGCGGACGACAGCCGCGGAGAGCCGTTCGACCCGACGGCCGGGGACCGCATCGCGTCCGTCGAGGGGTTGCGGTCCGCGCGACAGTTCCTCGAGCGCCGGTTTCCGGGGATGAAAGGCGCGCCGCTGACGGAGTCGCGCGTCTGTCAGTACGAGAACACGGCCGATCACCACTTCCTGCTCGACCGCCACCCCCACGCGGGTAACGCGTGGATCGCGGGCGGCGGCTCCGGCCACGGATTCAAGATGGGTCCCGCTGTCGGTGAGCGCGTCGCCGACCTCGTCCTCGGTCGCGCGAAGGTCGACCCCTTCTTCGGCCTCGCGCGGCTGGCGAAGTCGTCCGCCCGCGCGGGCTCGGCTCCGGAGACCGACCCGTGAAGCCGGGGAAGGCCGTCGTCGCGCTCGCCGTGTTCGTCATCGGTCTCGGCGTCGGCCTGCCGCCGAGGGAGAGCCGCGCGCGCTCGACCGCCATCGCGATGGCGAACACGCGGAGCTCGGGTCTCCTCGCGAAGGCTTCGGAGGAGTACTGGACGTTCCTCCAGAAACGAAACCTCGGTCTGCGGCTTCGGATGGGGCTCGCGGTCGAAGAGCTGCCCGACCTGTCGGAAGCCCGATCGCGCGCAGACGCCCAGTTCGGCGTCGCACTTCTCGAGAGGCTTCGCGGGCTGCGGCCGCACGAGCTTTCGCACCAGGAGTCGCTTTCGCTCGCGATGCTCCGCCTGGAAGCGGAGGAGCTCGCCGGGTCGGCGCGTGACTGGTGGTTGACTTTCCCGGTCACTCCCTATGCGTCTCCGCTGCGGGTTGTGCATCAGGCATTCACCGGCTGGAAGTTTCGTTCTCCCGATGACCTCGATCGCTACGCCGCGCTCCTCACCCGCTATGCGGCGTTCATTCGCCAGATGGAGGACAAGCTCCGCGAACAGTCGAAGCGCGGGATCCGCCTTCCGAAGGGGGAGATCGAGCTCGTCGCCCTGACGTATCGCGCGGTGATCGCCGAGCCGCCGGCGAGCCTCTTCTTCGTCGCGCCCGAACGGCTGGAGACGGCGCCGGAGACGCTCCGCGCTCCCTTCGCGCGCCGGGTCGAGAGCCTGATCGCGTCGAGGATCAACCCGGCGCTCGAGAGCCTCGCCTCCTACGTGACGGGGGAGTACGCGGCGAAAGCGCCTTCCGCGGTCGGCCTCGCGCAGTACCGCGGCGGCAAGGCGTACTACCGGCGGCTCGTCCGCCGCCATACGACGCTCGACGTGACTCCCGAGGAAGTTCACCGCCTCGGACTGGCGGAAGTGGAACGGCTGAACCGCGAGCTCGAAGAGATCCGCGTCGCTGTCGGATTCGCGGGAAGCCTCGCCGACTTCCGGCGCCATCTGCGCGCCGATCCGCGGTTCATTCCCTCGACTCCGGAGGAGATCGGCGATCGGCTGCTTGCCGCGCAGAAGCGGATCGAGCCGAAGATCCCGCTCTACTTCGGAGAGACGCCTCGCGCGCCCGCGGGTATCCGCCGCCTCGCACCGACGCTCGAGGGCTCGATGACGTACGGCTACTACCAGTCACCGACGGCGACGGACCGGCGCGGTTACTACTACTACAACGGTTCGAGTCTCGCGGACCGGTCGCTCCTGAATGCCGCCGCTCTCATCTACCACGAGCTCGTTCCGGGGCATCACTTCCAGCGCGCGCTCCAGCACGAGAACGCGGACCTCCCGAGCTTCCGGCGCGAGGCGGGATGGACGGCGTACACCGAAGGGTGGGGCGAGTACGCGTCGTCTCTCGCCGGCGAGATGGGGATGTACGAGGATCCGTACGACCGCGCCGGACGGCTGATGATGGACGTCTTCCTGTCGTCGCGCCTCGTCGTCGACACCGGCATGAACACCCTGGGTTGGAGCCGCGCTCGCGCGGTCGAGTACATGAAGTCGAACACGCTCGAGTCCGACACCCAGATCGAGACGGAGACCCTGCGGTACTCGTGCGACATCCCCGGGCAGGCGCTCGCCTACAAGATGGGTGCCGCGCGGATCCGCGAGCTCCGGGCGCGGGCGGAGCAGGAGTTGGGCGCCGCATTCGACGTGCGGCGGTTCCATGACGCCGTGCTCGGGTCCGGTCCGATGCCGCTCGCGGTGCTCGAGCGGCACATCGACTGGTTCATCGAGACGGAGAAGGCGCGGGAGTCAGTCTCCGCGAGCCGGTAACTCCTAGCTTCCAGTTCTCACGAACTCAAGGGTCTCGTTCGACTCCAGGCTCCGGAGCCGGATCGTTCCGCGCTGGAGCTCCATCGTCCATTTCCCTTTGCCGCCGGGGAAAAGGTCGCCGCAGGGAGCTTCCGCGATGAAACCCCGGCCTTTGGGCTTGAAAGGAACGGAGCAAGCCTGTCGATCTCCGAACCGCCTCCCGGCCTTCGCGAGGCGCGCGGCGTTCGGATCGACGTCGGGAAGGTAGCTCGCCTCGGGGCTGGTCCCGTCCGAACGCACCCGAAGCAGGTCGGAGCGCCCGAAGGGGACGCCTTTGTACGCACCGGAGACGGTGACGAGGAGGGTGACCGACGACAGCCGCGGGTCTCGGAGCCTCTGGAGCTCGAGTGCGAGGTCGTTCCCCGCGCCGGTCCCTTCGAACCGTCCGGAGAGGAGGGAGAGCGCGGCGACGAGACGCGTGTGTCGCGCCATGCCTTCGTGGTTCTGCTGGAACGTCAGGTCCTCTGACGGATTGGATGACGGCGGACGCGGATTCCCCCCGTCTTCAGTCGTTTGACCCAGAGCCGTCGAGCAGGCGAGAAGGGTGACGAAGCCGAGAAGGGAGGCACTGCGGGTGAGGGGTGTCATGGGGTCAGGCCCTCCGGTCGTTTCAATTTTTTCTCGAGCGGCGACTATTCCAATAAAGCGACACCGCCTCGCCGCCCCTGGCGGGTCCGCGCCTTGCAGACCTGGACGGGGATGACCAGAAAGGGCTCCGCCCGGCTCGCCATCGCTCTCCTTTCGGTCGCTCTCGCCGGCGCGCGGTGCTCGAACCTCGGCGCCATTTTCCAGAAGCCGGAGCTTCAGTTCCGCGGGGTCCGCGTGAACTCGATCGGGTACGACGGCGCGTCGCTCGACATCCTCGTCGACGTCTACAACCCGAACTCCTACCGGCTCGCGCTCCAGCGGTTCAGCTATGACCTCGCGATCGAGAACGTGAACTGGGGCCTCGGGTCGACCGACTCGCCGATGGCGGTCGAAGCGCGGAACAGCGCGACGATCCGGCTGCCGCTCGAAGTGTCGTGGTCGCGCCTGGGAGACGTCGGGCGCCAGGCTCTCCAGACCGGATCGGTGAACTACGGCGTGTCGGGCGAGGTCATCGTCGGGACGTCGCTCGGTGACGTCCGCGTGCCGTACTCGAAGTCGGGGCGGTTCTCGATCCTGAGCAGCCAGTAACCGCCGGTCACTCGACCGAGACGGCGACCCCGTTCTCGAAGACGACCTTCTTCCCCACGCTGCGATAGAGCCACGTCTCACGCGGCGCTCCCGCGTCGTTGGTGTCCGTCGTGATCTCGTCCGGGGAGCCCATGAGCGCGCGCACCTCGGCGGGAGTCATGTTCTCCTGGACGCGCCCCGCTTCGCGCGGTGCGTCTTCGGCCCCGAGCCGGTCCGACTCGGCGTGGCGGGCGTCGGCCTTGCGGGCCGCCTCCCGCGCGCGGTCCATCGGGGCCGCCGAAGGAGAGTCCGGTTCCCGCGACCCGAGAAGCCCGCCCGCGGAGTTCTTGTAGAGCCAGAGCCCGACGCCGACGACGAGGAGGAGAAGGATCAGGCGTGCCATGGGCGTCCTCCGATTTCAAGCGTGCGGCGAATGCGCGGGCAGGGTGGCGCCGGTTGCCGACGGGAACGCGTTCATTTCCCGCTCGGTTCCGAGGAGATCTTTCAGCGTGATCCTCCCGAGGACGTCGTCCACCGCCGTCTGGAGCATGCGCCAGACGGAACGGATGGAGCAGTCCGTCAGGTGCGTGCAGAGTCTCCCGATCCCGGAGTGCGTGTCGCAGAACGACGCCTCGTACAGACGGCCGCCCAGCGCCGCGAGGACGTGGCCGACGTTGATCTCTTCCGCGGGCCGCGAAAGCGCGTAGCCGCCCGCCTGCCCCCGGGTCGAGTTGACGAAGCCGCCCTCGCGGAGGACGCGCATCATCTTCGCGACGTTCGGCTCGGAGATTCCCTCGGAGCGGGAAAGCTCCGGAATCGTGACGCTCCCCGCCGTCCCCTCGCGTCCCACGCGAAGGAGGCACCGCAGCCCGTACTCTTCCTGCGACGAGAGCTTCATGGCGTCTCCTTCACATCATCCCGAGCTGAAGCTTGGCGGCGTCCGACATCATGCTCATGCTCCACGGCGGATCGAAGAGGACCTGCACGTCCGCGTCCTTGATCCCCGGCACCTTCAGCAGCTTCTGCCGGATGTCGTCCCGCAGGACGTCTCCCATTCCGCATCCAGGCGCCGTCAGGGTGAAGCGGACGTCGACCTGTTCGCCGCCTTCGGGGTGCGGCGTGAGCTGACAGCTGTAGACGAGGCCGAGGTCGACGATGTTCACCGGGATCTCGGGGTCGTAGCAGGTGCGCAGCTCGTCCCAGCAAAGCTCCTCGACCGTCTTGTTCGCGCTCGCGGCGTCCGGCGCTTTCGCCTCGACGGCTTCGCCGATCGCGTCGGCGTCCTTCGCGTCGATGCGCGCGAGATAACCCATCGGCATCATCACGGTGTAGGTCCCGCCGAGCGACTGCGTGATCTGGAGGGGGGTGCCCTCCGGGATCGTGAACCGCGTTCCCGCGGGGATCTCGCTCGCCACGACCTCGCGCGTCGTTGTCGTCTGTTTCTGTGCCCACATGTCAGGCTCCTCCGCTCTCCGCCTTCGGTCCCTCGGTCAGCTCCGTCGAGACGGTCCGGTCCTCGCCCGCGAGCGCGGCCTTCAGCGTGTGCCACGGGAGGGTCGCGCACTTGATGCGCACCGGGAACTCGCGCACCCCGGAGAACACTGCCAGCTTGCCGAGGTCGGGCGCTCCGGGCTTCGCGTCGCCGTTCTTTCCGGTGATCAGGTCGTGGAATCGTTCGAACAGCGCCTCGGCCTCCGCGCGCGTGCGGCCCTTCAGCGATTCGGTCATCATCGAGGCGGAAGCGGTCGAGATCGCGCAACCGGAGCCACGGAACCCGACCTCTTTCAAGACGTCGTCCTCCAGCCGGACGTACACGATCTCGCGGTCGCCGCACAGCGGGTTGTATCCCTCCGCCTGGCGGTTCGCCCCGGCGAGCTCGCCGAAGTTCTTCGGCCGCTTGCTGTGGTCCAGGATCACTTCCTGGTAGAGCTCGCGCAGCTCGCCCATCAGTGGAACATCCTCTGGACTTTCCGGATCCCTTCGGCGAGCGCGTCGATCTCGGCGCGCGTGTTGTAGAGGGCGAGGGACGCCCGCGCCGTCGCGGGGATTCCGAAGAACTCCATGACGGGCTGCGCGCAGTGGTGTCCGGTGCGGATCGCAATCCCCTCCTGGTCGAGCACCGTTCCCACGTCGTGCGGGTGAATCCCGTCGAGCGTGAAGGAGAGAACGCCGATCTTCTCCCGCGCGGTGCCGATGACGTTCAGTCCGGGCATAGCCGAAAGGGAGCGGGTCGCGTAGTCGAGCAGATCTTCCTCGTGCGCGGTCACGCTCCCGATCCCGACCCGGGAGAGGTAGTCGACCGCCGCTCCGAGGCCGATCGCGCCCGCGATGTCCGGCGTCCCCGCCTCGAACTTGTAGGGGAGGACGTTCCATGTCGTCTTCTCGAACGAGACGGAGCTGATCATGTCGCCGCCGCCCTGGTAGGGGGGCATCTCCTCGAGGAGCTCCGCGCGACCGTAGAGGACGCCGATTCCGGTCGGGCCGTACATCTTGTGCGCCGAGAAGGCGTAGAAGTCGACGCCGAGCTCGCGGACGTCCACGGCGAGCCGCGGGACCGCCTGCGCCCCGTCCACGAGGACAGGGACGCCGCGCGCGTGCGCGATCTCGACGATTTTCCGGATCGGGAGAAGGGTGCCGAGCGCGTTGGAGACGTGCGCGACCGACACGATCTTCGTGCGCGGCGTGAGAAGCCGCTCGAGCTCCCCGACCTGCACCTCACCCGTGCGGTCGATCGGGAGGACGCGGAGATGCGCCTTCTTCTCGTCGCAGAGGAGCTGCCACGGCACGATGTTCGAGTGGTGCTCGAGCGCCGTGATCACGACTTCATCCCCTTCGCCCACCCGCTGCCGTCCGAGCGTCTGGGCAACGAGGTTGACTCCCTCCGTCGTCCCGCGGACGAACACGATCTCGCGCGTGTCGGCGGCGTTCACGAACGCGCGGACCTTCTCCCGGGCGCGCTCGTAGGCGTCCGTGGCCTGGACCGACAGCTCGTGGACCCCCCGGTGGATGTTGCCGTAGTAGCGGCCGTACAGGTCCGCGGCCGCCTCGATGACCGGCGTCGGCTTCTGCGTCGTCGCGGCGTTGTCGAGATAGACGAGGGGCCGGCCGTGCACCTGGCGGGCGAGGATCGGAAAGTCGCGCCGGAGGGCCTCGACGTCGAGGCGCGGCGCTGCGGCGCGACCCGGCTCGCGAACGGGAACCGTCGAGCTCATGCCCGGCTCCCCGAGACGTCGACGCCGTCGCCCCCGGAGAGCCGCAGGCCGAGTTGAGCCTCGACCAACGCGCGGAGAGGCGCGATCCGGATTCTCGACGCGACGTCGCTCGCGAAGGCGTAGACGAGAAGGGCCCGCGCCTCTTCTTCGCCGATCCCGCGCGAGCGGAGGTAGAACATCGCGGTTTCGTCGAGCTGCCCGATCGTCGAGCCGTGCCGGCACTTCACGTCGTCGGCGAAAATCTCGAGAGCCGGCTCGGAGTTGACGAGCGCCTCCTTCGACAGGAGGAGGTTCTTGTTCGTCTGCATCGCGTCGGTCTTCTGCGCGTCGGGACGCACGATGATCTTCCCGTTGAAGACGCCGCGGGACCGTCCGCTCATAATTCCCTTGTAGAGCTCACGGCTCGTCCCGTGCGGCTGTGCGTGGTCGATCTTCGTGTGGTTGTCGAGGTGCTGCGTCCCGGACCCGAGGAAGAGGCCATTAAGAGTGCAACTCGCGCCGGGGGCGTCGAGCCGCACGTTCAGGTCGTTGCGGACGAGCGCGCCGCCGAGCGTGATCGAGTGGGAGTTGAACGTGCTGTCGCGCTTCTGGAGGACCTCCATCGTCGCGACGTGGAACGCCCCGGTGCTCTCCCGCTCGAGCTTGTAGAAGTCGAGCACCGAGCCCTCGCCGAGAACGACCTCGGTCACGGCGTTGGTGAAGTAGAGCGACTCGGCGGTTCCGATCCAGCTCTCGACGATGACCGCCTGGCTGCCGGCCTCGGCGATCACGAGGTTCCGGGGATGAGACACCGTTGGCCCGAAGTCGGGCTCCGAGAGAAACAGAAGGTGGATCGGCTCCGAAAGGACGAGGCCGGCGGGGATTCGGACGAACGCCCCGTCCTCCAGAAGAGCGGAGTTCACGTCCGCGAACGCGTTGCCTTCTCGAGCGATGCGCGCGAGGTGAGGCTCGACCTGGTCCGGGCGGCTCGCAAGGGTCTCGCGAAGGCTCGCGATCTCGACGCCTTCGCCCAATGGCGGGACCGAAGAGAGCTCCGCGGCGTAACGTCCGTTGACGAAGACGAGCTGAGCGCCCGATCGCCCCGCCATTTCGCCGGCGTCGAAGTTCTCGATTCGCCGCGGCCCCGACTCCGCGGCCGGAGCGAAAGGCACCTTCAGGATCGGCGCGACGTTCGTGTACTTCCACTCGTCGCGGGCCGCCGGGAAACCGACGTCCCGGAACCGGTCGAACGCCGCCCGCCGGACCTCCGAGAGCCAGGCCGGCTCGCGCGGTGAGCGCTTTTCCTGGAACGCGTCGAGCACCGAGCGTTCGAGAGCCGTGCGGGCGTCCTGCGCGATGGCTTCCATCAGGCGACCGGGACCGGTTGGCCGGTCGAGGGCGGCGGCTCCTTCTCGAGCCAGGAATAGCCCTTCTCCTCGAGCTCGAGAGCGAGCTCCTTGCCGCCCTCGCGAACGATGCGTCCTTCCACGAGCACGTGGAGGAAATCGGGCACGATGTAGTTCAACAGCCGCTGGTAGTGGGTCACGACGATCATCGCGCGCTCGGGACTGCGAAGAGAGTTCACGCCGGAAGCGACGATGCGAAGCGCGTCGATGTCGAGGCCCGAATCGGTCTCGTCCAGGATCGCGAGCGTCGGGTCCAGAACCGCCATCTGGAAGATCTCGTTGCGCTTCTTCTCGCCGCCCGAGAAACCCTCGTTGACGGGGCGCTTCACGAGCTCCTCGTCGATGTCGACGAGCTTCGCCTTATCCTTCACGAGCGCGAGGAAGTCGAACGCGTCGAGCTCCGACAGCCCGCGGTGCTTGCGAACCGCGTTCAGCGCGTTCTTCAGGAAGTAGACGTTGGAGACGCCCGGGATTTCGACGGGGTACTGGAAGGCGAGGAAGACGCCCTCGCGGGCGCGCATCTCCGGCGCCATCGCGAGGAGGTCCTGTCCCTTGAAGAGCACCTTCCCCTCCGTCACCTCGTAGCCCGGCCGGCCCGCGAGGACGTGGGCGAGCGTGCTCTTGCCCGACCCGTTGGGGCCCATGATGGCGTGAACCTCGCCGGCGTGGATCGTCAGGTCCACGCCGCGGAGGATCTCGTTGCCCGCGACGCTCGCGTGCAGGTTTCTGATCTCGAGTAGAGGCATCTTTCTCCCTGTCATCCCGAGCGAAGCGAGGGATCTGGTCAGTATTCCTCGTCGCTTCGCTCCTCGGAATGACAAACGGAATCGTCATCCCACGCTTCCTTCCAGGCTCACTCCGAGCAGCTTCTGGGCTTCGACGGCGAACTCCATCGGAAGCTCCTTGAAGACCACCTTGCAGAAACCGCTGACGATCATGTTGACCGCCTCTTCCGGCGAAATCCCCCGCTGTTGGAAGTAGAAGATCTGGTCCTCGCCGATCTTCGACGTGGACGCCTCGTGCTCCATCTGGGCCGTCGAGTTCAGAACCTCGATGACCGGGAACGTGTGGGCGCCGCACTTGTCGCCGATCAAAAGGGAGTCGCACTGCGAGTAGTTCCTCGCGTTGTCCGCCTTGCCGAGGATCTTGACGAGGCCGCGGTAGGTGTTCTGCCCGTGGCCTGCGGAGATTCCCTTCGAGACGATCGTGGACTTCGTGTTCTTTCCGATGTGGATCATCTTGGTGCCGGTGTCGGCCTGCTGGTAGTTGTTCGTCACCGCGACCGAGTAGAACTCGCCGACCGAGTTGTCTCCCTGAAGAATGCAGCTCGGGTATTTCCACGTGATCGCGGAGCCGGTCTCGACCTGCGTCCAGGAGATCTTCGAGTTGCGGCCCTGGCACTTCCCGCGCTTGGTGACGAAGTTGAAGATCCCGCCCTTGCCGTTCTCGTCGCCCGGGTACCAGTTCTGGACCGTCGAGTACTTGATTTCCGCATCGTCGTGCGCGACGAGCTCGACGACCGCGGCGTGAAGCTGATTCTCGTCGCGCATCGGGGCCGTGCATCCCTCGAGGTAGCTGACGTACGCGCCCTCGTCCGCGATGATGAGCGTGCGCTCGAACTGGCCGGTCTTCGCCGCGTTGATCCGGAAGTAGGTCGAGAGCTCCATCGGGCAGCGGACGCCCTTCGGCACGTAAACGAACGACCCGTCGGAGAAGACGGCGGAGTTCAACGTCGCGAAGTAGTTGTCGCTGTACGGCACGACCGACCCGAGGTACTTCTTCACGAGGTCCGGGTGGTTCTGAACCGCCTCGGAGAACGAGCAGAAGATCACGCCGACCTTGGCGAGCTGCTCGCGGAAGGTCGTCGCGACGGAGACGCTGTCGAACACCGCGTCCACGGCGACGCCGGCGAGCTTCCCGCGCTCGCGCAGAGGAATGCCGAGCTTCTCGTACGTCTCCAGGAGCTTGGGGTCGACGTCCGCGAGGCTCTGCGGACCGTCCTTCTGCGACTTGGGGGCCGAGTAGTAGACGATCGACTGGTAGTCGATCGGGGGATAGTGAACGTTCTGCCAGTTCGGTTCCGTCATCTTCAGCCAGTGGCGGAACGCCTTCAGCCGCCAGTCGAGCATGAATTCCGGCTCGCCCTTCATCCTGGAGATCAGGCGGACGACGTCCTCGGAAAGGCCGGGTGGGACGGAATCGGATTCGATCTCGGTGACGAAGCCGGCCTTGTACTGGCCGCCGGTCGGGCCGAGGAGAGTTCGGGGGTCGGTGCTCATCGGGAGTTCTCCATTTCCGACCCGGAGCTTATTGAATCTATACACAATTGTCAACTATGAGTGCCAGGTTAAGTCAAGCAGGGGCAGTGGCTTACGCCCGAGCTCGACCAGCGTCCAAACAGCTGCTCGGCTAGACTGTGGGTGATGACCGTCCCGGGTGAGTACCTCGTCGCGGCGGCGCCAGCCCGTCCCCTCGTCGTCTTCGACGGCGACTGCTCGTTCTGCTGCTTCTGGGTCGATCGGTGGAAGCGCACTTCGGGCGACCGGCTCGACTACGCGCCCTACCAGGTCGCCGCAACGCGCTTTCCGGAGATCCCGGTGGAGGAGTTCCGGCGGGCGGTCGGGCTCGTCCGCCCTTCGGGGCAGGTCCTGTTCGGGGCCGCGGCGGTCGTTGCCGCACGCGCCGAGGTGCCGGGACGGGGTCTGTGGTCGTGGGTCTACCGGCGGGTGCCGGGCGCGCGTCCGGTGATGGAACTTTTCTACCGCGTGATCGCGAACAACCGGAGCGCGGCCTCCCGGGTTACTCGCTTCTTCTGGGGAGGTGGCGCCCGGTGAGAAAGGCCGCGGCTTTCTCTGGTCGTGACAATACTGGATTGAGCCCGGGGCCGCCCCGATCGAGGGGATGGCCACTATAATGGCCACATGAAGGCGGTGACGGCTACGAGCGCTAAGAACTCGTTCCTCGAGATCCTGCGAGACGCCGAAGAGCGGGGGGAAGAGGTCCTCGTCACCCGAAACGGCCGCCCCTGCGCGGTCGTCGTGTCGGCCGAGGAGTGGGAGAGCCTGCTGGAGACGATCGAGATCCTTTCTGATCCCGACATGATGAAGAAGATCGACCGGGCACGCCGCGAGCAAAAAGTCGGACGGTTCCTGAGTCACGAGGAGGTGTGGAAGACAGTTGGCCTACCAACTCCTCTACCTTCCGGGCGCGGCGTCCGATCTCGCCGTGCTCCCCGTCGCGGTGGCCGCCCGGGCTCGAAGCGGGCTCGAGGCGCTCGCACGAAACCCGCAGCTCGGTAAGCCTCTCAAGGGACCCTTGAGAGGTCTCTGGAGCTACCGCGTCGGAGACTACCGGGTCGTCTACAAGATCCGACACGGTTCGCTCGTCGTCCTCGTGCTGGCGATCGGCCACCGCCGTGCGATCTACGAAGGCATCCGGCGGATTCGCCGGAGTTGAGGATCAGACCCCGAAGCGCTCCGGGTTCCACTCGAGGCCGAGCTCTCCCGGGGGGGCCATGTACCCGAGAAGGGCGGACGACGCGACGACAGCGGGGCTGGCGAGGTAGCCCTCTCCACCGACGCCCATCCGGTTCTGCCAGTTCCGGTTGAACGACGTGATCGCGCGCTCCCCCGCGACGAGCGCGTCGGGACCCTGGCCGAAGCACGGGCCGCACCACGACTGCCGGATCGCGCCGCCGACCGACCGGAACACCTCCGCGATGGACTCGCCCTCGAGACGCGGGTCGGGCCGCTCGATCTCCTTGCCGACTCCGCCCGAGCCGGGGAACACGGTGAGGGTCTTCGTCACCGCGCGGAAGCCGTGCTCGCGCGCCGCGCGGAGTACGAGCGCGGCCGAGAGCAGGTCGGCATAGCCGCCGTTCGTGCAGGAGCCGATCATCGCCTTGTCGAAGGTGAGCCGCTCGCGCGAAACCTCTTCCGCGGGGTACGCGTTGCCCGGAGAGAAGGGCTTGGCGATCATCGGCTCCACGCGGTCGAGCTCGAGCGTCTCGTCGAGCTCGTAGACGGCGTCGGCGCCCGCCGCGGCGCGCGGATAGGGGAGTGACTCCGGCGGAATCCCCTTCGCGCGGTACCAGGCGTCGGTGGCGTCGTCGCGCGCGAAAATCCCGTTCAGCGCTTCCCCTTCCGCCATCATGTTGGCGATCGTGTTGCGGTAGGCGATCGGCAGCTGCCGGTCGGCGTCCACGAACTCGACAGTCATTCCGCCCGACTGTTTCGCGCCCCACCTCCGCAGGAGCTCGAGCACGATGTCTTTCCCGCTGACCCAGGGCCGGAGCTTTCCGCGAAACACCACACGCCGCTCGCGCGCGAGCGTGAAGTAGATGTACCCGGTCGACCAGCCGAACCCCAGGGTCGTCGAGCCGACTCCGAAGCCGACCGCCCCGTAGGCGCCGTACGCGCGGCTGTGGGAGTCCGCCCCCGGGATGAACTGGCCCGGGAGCACGAGCCCCTGCTCCGGGAAGTAGAAGTGGAAGATCCCGTCGCCCGGCGTCGCGTAGTACGGCTTCTCGATCCCGTGGAGACGCGCGAACTCGCGTCCGATCGCCGTTTGGCGCTCGTCCGCCTCCTTTCCGGTGAAGACGAAGTGGTCGTTGGCAATCGCCGCCTGGCGCGGAAAGATCGTGTTGCCGCCGGTGATCTGATTGAAAGTGTGGATGGCGAAAGGCGCCGTGCCGTCGGAGGCGGGGAGCAGGTCCGCGTAGACCCGGAGCGTCGCGCCCGGCTCGACCTTCGCGTCCTTGTCGACGCGGTGCGCCCACACGATCTGCTGGGTCGTCGTCAGTCGCCGCGCGGTGTCCGGGTCCGGCCAGACGATGGACGGCGGCGTCGCGACCGAGCGGGCGAGCTCCCGCCGTCCCACAGCGAAGATGCCCCCGCTCCGGCGGATCTCCTCCTCCTTCGGGGTGAGCGGAACCGGGTCGTACGTCTTCCCCTTCGTTTCGTTCGCGAGGCGCCGGGTCGCCGTGTCGAAGGACATCGCATCGCCGTCCTCGGCGTCGGCGACCGCCTCCGGGCTCTGCACGACGTGAAGGCCGAGGTTGAACGCGTTGCGGCGGAAGATGTCGCCCATGTTCGCGCCGGCGACGACGACGAGCTCGAGCCCCGCCTCTTCCGCGACGCCCTTAAGGCCGGCCGGGCTCATTTCTCGCGACGACCCGATCGCGAATCGATCTCCCGCGACCAGGAAGGTCTGACCGCTGTGAACCCGTGCGCGAAAGTCGGGCATGAGGTGCCGGAACGAGCCCGCTTTCCACCGCTCGTCGAGTGTTTCGAGGCTCTCGGAGACGCAGTCGGCCGCGGGCGTGATCTGGTCGGTGTCGATCGCATCGCGCTTCTTGCCGGGCACCTTGGGGTCCCAGAAGACGAGGGCCTTGCCACGAAGAACGCGACGGGCGCCGTCGCCGGCGGCGTCGGACGGTCGCGGGCCGGGAACGTCGCCGAATGTGACCCCCGGCTTCAGACGGGCGGGTTCGATGGTGACCACGGGGGCAAGACCCTATCGCGGTCCAGCGCCAGGACCAACGCTCCGCGGTCGAAGTTCCGGCCGGCGGGACCCAGGAGAGCTAGAGGCCTTGCCGTTCAGTCAGCGTGGTCAATCGCTCCAGTTCTCGTAGTCGGCGTTGTCGTTGCTCTTGAACCGCGCTAGGGCCTGGCGGAAGCGCGGGTCTCCGCGGAGGTTGTCGAGGTCGTCGTCGCTGCGCAGGTGGCCGCCGTCGAAGCCGGCCTCGAATGCCTGGAAGAGGTACGTGAACGCCTCGTCCTTCCGGTCCATGAGCGAGTAGGCGCACGCCAGGTTGTATAGCGTCGTCGGCTTGCGATAGCCGAGGTCGAGCGCGCGGCGGAACGCCGTCGCGGCTTCGGTCGCCTGGTCCGCCTCGATGCGCGCGTAGCCCAGGTTGAACCAGGCCCGCCCGATCTCGGGGTGGCGGCGCGTGTACTCCTCGAAGTGCTTCTCCGCTTCGCCCCACGCGTGGTGCCGGGACGAGCGCAGCCACTTCTTCGCGAAGCCGCCGTTGTCGTCGAAGCGGTGGAGCTCGAGGTCCTCCGCCATCTGGAGGAGCTCCCGGTAGCGCGGCTCTCCGCGAACGTTGTCGAGGTCGCTGTCCTTGCGGATCTGTCCGGGATCGTCGAAGCCCTCCAGGAGTGAGCGGTGCAGGGACTCGAGAGCGCGTGCGCGGTCGCCCTTCATCGAGAGAGCGCAGGCAACGTTGTAAAGGGAGGTCGCGGGCTTGTGGCCGCGCGCCGCCGAAGCCTCCCACGCCTGCGCGGCGAGGTCGTAACGGCCGACCTCGTGGAGCTCCATTCCGACGTTGTAGAAACCGGAGCCCTTCTTCGGGTTGGAGGCCTTCAGCCGCTCGTAGCGATCGGCATATCGCGCCGCTTCGTGACGGCTCTCGTCCACCTTCTTCGCGCGGGCCGCCTTGGCGAGCGCCGCGTACCGCGGATCGGAGCGAAGGTCATCCAGGTCGTCGTCGTGACCGATGTACTGCTCGAGCTCGAATCCGGCGTCCATCGCCTTCTCGAGCCACTCGAATGCGCGGTCCTTGTCTCCCTTGAGGGCGTAGCCGCACGCGATGTTGTAGGTGGAGGCCTCGACCTTGTCGCCGTCCGCGATCGACTCCTGGAACGCCGCGATCGCCTCGTCGTACTGGCCGTCGTTGTGGAAATCCATGCCGCGCCCGTACGCGGACCCGCCGTGCTTCTTGTCCTTGCGGCCCGCCTGGACGAATCCGACTTCTTCGGCCGGCTCCGCTTCCTCGACCACGGTGGGCTCGATCACGTGCGCCGGATCTTCCGCCTTCTGTTCCTCGATGACGGCCTTCCGGGCGCCGGACTTCTTCGACTCGCACTCCGAGGAGTCTTTCTGTTCCGCGTCGGCATGCTCGGACTTTCCGGAGGGCTCGCCCAGGAAGTCGGACTCTTCCGCGATGGCCATCGCTTCCGCCGTGCGGGGGGTCCACGGCGCGACAGTCGCGAGCACTGCGACGAGACCGACGACGGCGAGGATCGCGACCCGCGCCTGGCCTCCGGACACCACTCGTCTTTCGATCCGGGGGTCCAGGATGGCGCGCATCCTTCCGTCCCAGTAAGAGCGGTGCGCCATGGCGACCGCGGGCAGTGTCCGCTGCCCGGAAAGCCGCAGGGACCGGACGATCGAGAGCAGGTGCGCGGCGTAGACGGACGGCCGCGTGCCGGCGGCGAGGACGAGGTCGTCGCACGCGCGCTCGCAGTCCTTCCGCATCTGTGACCGGGTCGACCACGCGAGCGGGTGGAACCAGTAGAAGGCCGCGGCCGCCTGACCCACGAGGAGAGAGATCCAGTCCGCGCGTCCGATGTGGGCGAGCTCGTGGAGAAGGACCACGCGACGGCGCTCGTCGTTCCAGCGGCGCGCGGTATCGGGCAGGAGAACGACGGGCTTCACGAGGCCGGCGGTCACGGGCACCGCGATCTCGTCGCTGAAAAAGAGCCGGACGGGACGCTCGAGACCGAGCTTCTCCGAGAGTGAGGAGAGAAGGATCGTCCACGAGCCGTCCACCTCGCTCGAGGCGCGGCGGCGAATCCCCGCGACCCGCGCCATACCGACCACGAGGCGCGCGAAGGCGAAGACCGTCCCGACCGACCAGAGGAGAAGAATGCCGCTCATCCACGCAAACGGGGTGAGAGAAGTGTTGGAGGCCGGGACCGCGGTCTCCGGGACGACGGGAGCGGCCGCGGCCGGCGCCGGTTCTGCTGCGCCCGACTCGTCCGACGAACGGGACCGCTCACTGCGGGCGTTTGGCACCTCGGCGGTCGCGCGCGAGAGGACTTCCTCCTCTTCCCAGCGAACGGGGGAGGTTTCCATCGGAGCCGCGGCTACGGAAAGTTCCGCCGCGGCCGGCACGGGGCTCGGCACGAGCGGAATCTCCCACTGCGGCGCGACGAGCGACGCGACCGGCAGCAGCATCGCGCCGGCGAGCCCGAGCGTCGCGACGAGCTGCCGAACCGCCGCGGAGCGGCGCGACAGCGCCGAAACGGTCAGGGCCGTGAGGGCGAGAAGAACCGTTGCCTTGAAGGCGATATCGAGAGCGAAGCGGACGGCGGTAACGACGACGTCTTCCATTTAGCGGCCCTCCTCCCTGGCCTGTTCGATCAAACGGGAGAGATGCGAAAGCTGATCGTCCGTGAGCTCGGATCCCGAGATGTCGAGCAGAGCGGCAACCGCCTTCTCCGCCGACCCGTCGAAAAAGGTGCTCACCATGTTCTGAAGCGCGGAGCGGCTCGCGCGCGTGCGGGGGAGCGTCGGCATGTACACGTAGCTCTTTCCCTCGAGAACGTGGCGCACGTGGCCCTTGTTCTCCAGCACGCGAAGCATGGCGCGGACAGCGGAGTAGCTTGGCGGGTCGGGCAGTCCCTGGAGGACGTCGGTGGCCGTGGCCCGCCCGAGCTGGTAGACCGTGTCCATGATCTGCCGCTCCCGCCGCGAAAGATGAATGAGAGTCTTTGGTTTCAAGAGTGGGAACCTCCGTCTTTCGCCCTTGCTGCTAAAAAACCAGCACATGCTAGAAAATTAGCGGTCAGCCGTCAAGGGATACGAGGGGGGCCGGGAAAGGTTATCGGCGGAAATACGGGCTCAGGGAACTTAACCCTCGGCCGGCTCAGGGCGACGGGTTCCCTCGAAACCTCTCGATCCACAAGGCGAACGCCACCAGGAACTTACGAACGGCCTCGCGCGTTCGCTCGTCCGTGAGGCGGCCCTCGGCGTCGAACTTCTCGGCGCCGCGAGGAACCAGGACTTCCGGGCGAAGCATCGCGTAGGTCTCCGTGAACACGCAGGACTGCCGGAGCGCGAGCTGGGCGCGCGCGGTTCCGCTGTTGCCTCCGCTCACGCCCATGATCCCGGCGGGCTTTTTGTTCAGCGGCGACTTGCCGGCCGGGCGCGAGGCCCAGTCGAAAGCGTTCTTGAGAACCCCCGGAACGCCGTAGTTGTACTCGGGCGTCACGAAGAGAACGGCGTCCGCATCCGAGATCGCGCCCTTCCACGCCGCGACCGGCGGGGGAATTCCCCGATTTTCCACGTCCGCGTCGTAGGGCGGGATCTCGCGCAGGCCCTCGAAGGTCGAGATCTCCATGTCCGCCGGGACGAGTTCCGCCGCGGCCGTCAGGAGACTCCGGTTGAAGGAGCCGGCCCGGAGGCTCCCGGCCACCCCGAGGACGCGCACCGTATCGGGCATCGTCGGATTCTATGGCGGCACACCGCTTGCTCGCCTACTCCGTCGAAGGGAGTCGCCATGAGAAAACTCCAACGGCTTTCCACCCCGCTTCTTCTCGCCGTCTTCGTCTTCGCGGCCTGCCGTCCCAGCCAGACCGTCGGCCGTCAGACCGACGACGCCGCGATCAAGACGAAGATCAAGGCGAAGCTCGCGACGGACGTCGGCGCCGCGACGCTCACCGCTGTCGAGGTCAACGTGACCAATGGCGTCGTGACGCTCGCGGGACCGGTTGCCTCCGAGGACGAGAAGCAACGGATCGGAGCGGCGGCCTCGGGCGTCGAGGGCGTCACGAGCGTCACGAACAACCTTCAGGTCTCGGTGGTGGAGGTTCCGCCTCCGCAAGCGGCGGAGGTCCCGACGCTTCCGCCGGTCACGACGCCGTAGCCGGGATTAACCCTTCTTCCCGTCCTTGCCGACGCGGGTGGCCCCCTCGAACCCGGGGAAGATCGCCTCGATGAACGCGTTCTCGAGGAGCTTCCCGATGATCTGCCACGTGTTCGAGTTTGGATCGCTGGTCGAGCCGGATATCCGCGCGACCGTGACCATCTCGTCGCGCTTCTCGTTCTCGAGCAGGTCACCGACCTCTTCGACGACCTTTTCGTAGAGCTTCTTGAAGATGCCCTTCTTGGCGTCCTGCTTCGGGTCGTAGACGTTCAGGTTCGCGAACAGCGGTTTGACGTATCCGTTGATCCGACCGTCCTTCACGCGGAGCTGCGTATAGAAGGAGAAAGTTCCGCCCGTCACGTCGAACTTCCCGTAAGCGCGCCAGAGGTCGTTCATCGTCGCGGCCTGGGTCCCCTCGATCCTCCCATCGAGGTCGAAGTCGGCGCCGCTCTTCTGCGTGAGGAAGGACGCCGTGGCGCTCGTGCGGCCGCTACCCATGAACCGCCCCGTGAGCGTCGCCTTTGCGCGCCCCTGTCGGGACTGGTTCGACAGGTTCGTGACGTGAAGGTTCGTTCCGGAGAGGAAGAGCCGGTAGTCCGGATCTTTCACCCGGTTGATGAACCCGACGTTGCTGTTCTTGAGGTGAAACTTGTCGAGTTTCATCACGAGGCCCGGCTCGTCGCTCGATTCCCGGACGGCCTTCTGCACCTTTTCCGCCCGCCTCTCCTCCGCGACCGCGGTCCGAGCCGTGTGGATGTAGTCGAGACGCACGCGGTCGATCGTGAGGTCCTCGACGTGCGCGACCTTGAACGTCGGGGAGTACTCGACTCTTCCGTGCGAGGTCAGGAAACCGTCGCGGATCGAAAGGTTCGTGCGCGAGAGCAGGGGCCGGAAGTAGTCGAGCGGTACCTCTTCCAGGGTGAAGAGAGAATTGACCCCGGGGTGCGGCTCGGCGAGGAAGTTCGCGTGCCCGTCGATCTCCGCGCGGCCGGTCTCGAAAACGATCGCCTCGGCGTGAATCGGCGAGGGGTAGACCCGCTCCGCCGAGCGGATGTTCCGGATGTTGTTCGCCTTGAGGAAGGCGTGCGTGATTTTCAGGGGACGCTTCGGATCGTTGTCGATAAAGGTGAACGAGGCATCGTTGACCTGCAGCAGGTTGATCTTGAGCGGGTAGATCGCTTCGACCGCCTCCTGCCATCCCTTCTTCTGCACCGGGACCGGATCGGTGTCTTCCTTCTGCAGCTGAGTGCGGTTCACGTAGATCTGGGGCTGGTCGATCTGAAAGTCCGCAACCAGGTGAAACGTCAAGAGCTCCGTCCACTGCACGCTCGCGCGCAACCGCGGGATGAGAGCGACGGGCGGGTTGGGGTGCGCGTCCTGCACGATCGAGACGTCCTGGAGGGTGACCGAGAACCCGAACAGGTTGAAGTCGAGGTCCCGGATCCGCGCCGTGTACCCCTGCAGGCTGTCGTTCATCCGCTTTTCCATCTGGCGGCGCATCGGCTCGTCCACGAAGAAGGACGCGATGATGACGAGAAGGATCAGTCCGACGATGACGATGAGGACCTTGAGCGCCCCCCGCGACGCGCGGCCGCCGTAGCGCTTGAGCGCGGCGATCGGACGGCGCTTGCGCGGGGCGCCCTTCGGCCCGTTTTCGGCCGGCGTCTCGCGGCGTCCGGGGGAAGGCGATGCCATGGGTCCTCCATCCGGCGGAGGGGCAAGCCACATGCCAGTCGAACGGATGCGGGCTTAACCTGTTGTCCATGAAGAGCGAAATCCTGTACGAGGGCGAGCACCTGGAGCTCCGGCGGCGGCGGGGATGGGAGTACGCGGAGCACCGGGTCGCCAAGGAGTCGGTGATGGTCGTGGCGCGGACCTCCGACGACCGGATCGTCCTCGTCGAAGAGTTCCGCCCGGCCGTCGAAGCGTCGGTGATCTGTCTTCCCGCGGGTCTCGTTGCCGACGAGGGTCCGGAAGACAGCGCGGCCGCGGCGCGCCGCGAGCTCTTCGAGGAGACCGGGTGGGAGGCCGGGACGCTCGAGCTCGTCGGGCGCGGTCCGGGCTCGGCCGGCATGTCGTCGGAGATCGTCGGTTTCTATTCGGCGCGCGGAGTCGAAAAGACGGGCGAGCAGGGGGAGCGGGAGCGCGAGGAAATCCGCGTGCACGTCGTTCCCCTCGCGGAGCTCGTCGAGTGGCTGCGCGACAAGGAAGGCGCGGGTGTCCTCGTCGACCCGAAGGTGTGGGCCGGACTGTTTCTTGCGGGCTGGCGACCATGAGCCGCCGGTTCGACGTCATCACGTTCGACTGTTACGGCACGCTCGTCGACTGGGAGGGTGGGATTGCCGAGGCTTTCACGCGCGAAGCGAAGGCAGATCGTTTCCCGCTCGACCGCTTCGAAGTCGTGGAGGCGTACCACGACGTCGAGCCGAACGTGGAGGCGTCCGCGTACCGGCCCTATCGCGACGTCCTCACGGAGACGGCGAAGCTCGTGGCGCGCCGGCTCGGATGGCCTCTTTCCGACGAACGAGCCGGGTTTCTCGCCGCCTCGCTGCCCGAATGGCGTCCGTTCTCCGACACCAACGCCGCGCTCCGCGAGCTCGCCGACTCCGGCCACCGACTCGGAATCCTCTCCAACGTGGACGACGGACTTCTCGACAGGACCCGGCGTCACCTGTCGGTTCCTTTTGAATTCGTCGTGACGGCGGAGCAGGTCCGGTCCTACAAGCCCGCGCATGGACATTTCCTCGAAGCGCGCCGGTGCATCGGCGCCGCCCGCTGGCTCCACGCCGCCCAGAGCTGGTTCCACGACGTGGTTCCCGCGAGCGCGCTCGGGATCCCGGTCGCGTGGGTCAACCGGAAAGGGGAGGCGCGCCCCGAGGACGCACGGCCGGAGGCCGAGGTCCGCGACCTCGCCGGGCTCGCGGAATGGCTCCGCCCGAACGGGCCCTAGCCCGCGGCCGGAATCTCGCCCGCGGCCGGAGTCTCGCCCGTGCCCGGAGTCTCGCGCGTATCGCTGAGGGGATCCTGAGGGGGCGGCGGCTCCTGCGGGTGCCGACGGACGAGCTTCAGCGGCACTCCGCCTCCGGGCCGAAGCGTGATCGAGGGGAAGGGAACGATCTCCTCTTCGGAAGTCCGCTCGAATCGAAAACGGCGCGCGAGCGTCGCGAGAATCAGGGCGGCTTCCATCGTCGCGAAGCGGTCGCCAATGCAGACGCGCGGCCCGCCGCCGAACGGGAAGTACACGAAGCGAGGGAGCCGGGCGGCGAGACCGTCGAGCCACCGCTCCGGAAGGAACTTCTCCGGGCCCGCAAACCAGCGGGGATCCCGGTGCAGGACCCAGGGGCTCATGTAGATCGTCGCGCCCGCCGGGATTTTGTAACCCCCGATCTCGCACTCCGCGACCGACTCGCGCCCAAGGAGGTATGCCGGCGGGTAGAGTCGGATCGCCTCCTTGAGTACGGCGTCGGCGTACGGAAGTCTCGGGAGGTCCGCGACAGTCGCCGGTCGGCGCTCGAGCTCGCCGAAGAGCTCCGCGACGAGGGCATCCCGCACGAGCGGGTGCTGCGCGAGGAGGTGCCACGTCCACGAGAGGACGATCGCCGTCGTCTCGTGCCCTGCGAGGAAGAGCGTGACGAGCTCGTCGCGGAGCTGCTCGTCCGACATCGCGGCGCCGTCGTCGTCGCGCGCGCTCATGAGCATCGAAAGGAGGTCGCCGCGGTCGGTCGGGGACGCGCGACGCTCCGCGACGATCCGGTTGATGACCCCGTTCAGGACCGCGACGCCGCGCCGGTAACGCAGGTTGCCGGGCGTCGGGACCGCGTCGGGTATGCGGAGCGGGCGGCGGATCCGGACCCAGATCTCCTTCAGCACCGCGTCGAAAGCGCGGCCAACCTCGTCCACGTCGCGCTCGACCTCCGCGTCGAAGAGCGTCTTCGACACGATCTCCATCGTCAGCTTCATCATGTCGCGGTGGATGTCGCGGACTTCGCCGTCCTGCCAGCCGTCGGCGAGCCGATCCGCGTACCGAACCATGACGTCGCCGTACGAGGCGATCCGGTCGGGATGGAACGCGGGAGCGGCGAGGCGGCGCTGGCGGAGCCAGAAGTCCCCCTCGCTCGTCAACAGGCCGTTTCCGAAGATCGCCTTCACGTGTCGCCAGAAGAAACGATGCTTGATGAAGTTGTCGCGGTTCTCGCGCAGGACGACGTCGACAAGGTCCGGATGGTTGAGGAGGTAAGCGTCCCAGCCGGCGAGCCGCAGGTAGACGACGTCTCCGTACTCGCGCGCGCAGAACGTCAGGTAACCGAGGATGTCGCGCGCGAAATCGGGAAGGTTCCCGAAGAGGAGCGACCCCTTCGGGCCGGGCGGCCGCTCCGCGGTCGCCGTCACATTCCGACCCGCGCCGGCTCCGCCCGGACCGTGCGCGCGACGAGCGAGAGGTCGGCGACGAGCATTCCGTAGAGACGCTCCTGCCCGGCCGCGTCCTCCGCGCGGAGGACCGCGGAAGGGTGGAGCGTCGCCATCGTCTTCGGCGCCCACCCGGTGTTCTCGAAGATCTGTCCGCGCTGTTTCATGATCCGGAAGTCCGCACCGAGAAGCGCCTTCGCCGCCGTTCCACCGAGGCACACGACCATGTCGGGGCGAATGACCGCGAGCTCCGCCTCGAGCCACGGTCGACAGGCGCCGATCTCGACGGTTCCCGGGGTCTGGTGGATGCGCCGCTTCGGTGTCCGCAGGAACTTGAAATGCTTTACCGCGTTCGTGACGTAGACGTCCCCGCGCGGCAGACCGGCGGCGACGAGCGCGCGGTCGAGCACCTCTCCAGCCGGCCCCACGAAGGGCGCGCCCTGGAGATCTTCCTGGTCACCCGGCGCCTCGCCGACGAGAACGGCGCGGGCGCTCGGCGGCCCCTTGCCGAAGACGGTCTGGGTCGCGTCGCGGTAGAGGTCGCAGCCGCGGCAAGTGAGCGAAGCGCGCCGGAGCTCCTCGAGGTCGTTCGTCTTCGGTACGAACTCGGAGGCGCCGGGCGTCCGCGCCGCGAGGTCCGCGTCGGCGATGTGCCGGGCGAGCTTCTTCAAACGGATGAGCTCGGGATCGGTCTCCGAGCCGAGGAGCTCGGGGCCGCCGCGGACGATCCGCCAGAGGATGGAGTAGAGCAGGCGCCATCGCTCCGGGTCGGAGTGGCGCGCGGCCGTTGCCGCGAGGTCGACGAATGCCCGCGGCACGCGAAACGGTGCGTCCCCCGGCGACTCGCGGATGACTCCCGGTTCGAAGAGTCCGCCCTGCGTCGCCGCCTCGCGCCACACGACGTCTTCGGGAACGACACCTTCGACGAGAAGGGTTCTCGCCGCTGCCCGCCAGCTTTCGAGCGTCGGCTGGATGACGACGTCCCGCATGGGCGGGGATGTTACGCCGCCGCCGGACGACCTTCTACTTCAGCCCCTGCACCAGAAACAGCTCGTCCAGCGTCCGGCGGTACGAGTAGACGTACGAATTGCCGTCCGGAGTCATGAGGATCGGGCCGATCACGAGCACTCCCGCGGGATCTGGCGGCGTGAGCTCCTTCCAGAGAGTCCGCTCGCCGGTCGTCACGTCCAGTCGATAGACCTTCGCGGGGACCTCGTTCGTCCGGTAGACCCAGATTCCGCGGCCGTCGCGGGTCCAGCGGATGAGGGACTCTCCGCTCTGGATTCCCGGCACGGGACGCGGCTCGCCGGGCTCGGTTGGATAGAGCATGAAGCGGCGATCCGGCCCCTGCGCCACGATCGTGTTGCCGTCGGGAGAGATGGGCTTCGTCACCGTGAGCGTGACTCCCTCCGGGGTGATCGGCTTCGGTTTCGCTCCCGCGACGTCCTGAACCCAGATGCGCGTTCCGCGCCCGGGCTCGCTGGCAATCGAGAACAAGCGACGGCCGTCGGGAAAGAACCCGCCGCCCTGGTTGGTCAGGCCGCCCGCCGGAAGTTTTTGCGGTTGACCGGCTCCCGTTGGCAGGAGGACCATTTCCTTGCCGTCCTGTGCTGCCATCAGCGCCCACTTCCCGTCGGGCGAGAGATCGAGCGAGTGGTACTGCCCGAGCAGGACCGCCGGAGAGCCGTCGGTCTTGCGGAGGTAGGCGAGGTACTGAGGCAGGTTCTGTTCGTCGAAGAGGACCGTCTTGCCGTCGTCTGAAAGCGCCGTCGGAAACGACCAATCGAGCCACGTCAGGTTGCGCTCCGCCGTCTCGCCGGGTGCCAGGGCGACGATCTCCCGCCTCCACGTATTACGGGACAGCAGCGCTCGACCGTCACGGGAGATGTCGTAAATGGTCGCGAAGCCCATGAAGTTGGCGACCTCGCGAACTTTTCCGGAGAGCGTGACGGCCGAAAGGTTTGCTCCGGTGTACCAGACTTCCTTACCGTCGGGGGACCAGGAGAGCCCGGTGACCGCGGGGGGGCCGTCCAGGGTCTTCTTCCCATCGCCGTGGAAAACGACGATCTGTCCGAGGTTGTCGCCGCGCTGGGGGTGGTCGATCACGGCGATCGACTTTCCATCCGGAGACACGCGCGGGTGGCTCAACCACCCGACCGAGTCGTGCAACCGCTTTCCGATCGGGAACTCGAGCCGGCGCGTCGCCCCAGTCTCGCGAATGACCGCGAGCTCCTTTCCGTCGGCTGACCAGTCGGCCCCCATGACGTCCTCGAGAATTTCGCGCGGGGCTCCGCCCTCGAGCGACACCCGCGCGAGGGTTCCCAGGGCCTCCCAGCCGAGGACGGGTTGCCAGCCGAGAGACACGGCTAGGTCGCCCGTGGAGGAGACGGAGAGGAGCGATGCCGAAGGCAGGTCGAGCGTGCGGGATTCCGGGCTCTCGGCGCGGGTGGTGAAAAGCGCGACCGGCTTCCCGTCCCACGCGGCCGAGTAGACGACCGAGCGGCCGTCCGGCGCGAACCTCGCGGCCACGATCGAGCCGTGTCGGAAGGTCAGCCGTTGCGGCGCGGGACTCGCGGACGTCCGGGTGCCGGAGAACAGTTTCAGTCCGGCGGCGGCGAGGGCCGCACCCACGAGCAGTGCGATCACCGGCACGAGCCAGGAGGGAACCGTCCGGCGCGCGGGTCCGGGCGCCACCGACTCGGAAACCGAGACCGACGTCTCCGAGAGGTGGTCGCGCAGGCTTCGCAGGTCACGTGCGAGGTCCTTCGTGGAGGCGAACCGCTCGTCCGGCTCCTTCGCGAGGCAACGCTCGACGATCCAGCGCACGGGCGCCGGCACGCGCGGGTTCGCCTGTCCGACCGGCACCGGCTCCTCCCGGATGATCGCGGTCAGCGTCTCGGCCCCGGTGTTCCGCTGGAATGCGCGCTGGCCGGTCGCGAGCTCGTAGAGGATCGAACCGAGGGAGAACTGGTCGGAGCGGTAGTCGACGTCGCGGCCGCTCGCCTGCTCCGGCGACATGTAGCCGACAGTCCCCATGACGGTTCCCGGAACGGTCCCCGGCGCACCGGCCATCGTCTGCAAAGTCGAGCTGCCGTCTGACGACGTCATCTCGGTCAGCTTCGCGAGCCCGAAGTCGAGGATCTTGACGAAGCCGTCCTTCGAGACGATCAGGTTTTCCGGCTTGAGGTCCCGGTGAACGAGCCCGGCGTCGTGCGCCTTCGCGAGGCCTTCGGCGACCTGGACGGCGACGTCGAGGAGCTTGCGCAAAGGGAGCGCGCCGTCGGCGAGCAGCTCCCGAACGGTCCGGCCCTCGACGAGCTCCATCGCGAGGTAGATCGTCGAGTCGACGGATCCGACGTCGTAAACGGTGACGATGTTCGGGTGGTTGAGCGCCGAGGCACTGCGCGCTTCCTGCTCGAACCGACGCCGCCGCGAGTCGTCGCCCGAAACTTCGGGCAGCAGCACCTTGACCGCGACCTCGCGCCCGAGACGGCTATCGCGTGCGCGGTAGACCTCTCCCATCCCGCCCGCGCCCAGAGGCGAGACGATCTCGTAGGGGCCCAACCGCGTGCCGGGTGTTAGGGACATGAGGCTGGCGCGATTCTAGTCGGGAATCGCGCCGTCGTCGTCAGTGCGGGATCTGGTCTCCCGCCGCGGCGTCGCCGGTCGTCCCGAACAGGAGTCGCCCCTCCTCGAAGGCCGTGTCGCGCAGCGTGACGGCGAGCGCCTCGCCGAGCGACTCGACCGGGTGCACCTCGAGCTTCGAGCGTACTTCCTCGGTCAGGTCTTCGAGGTCGGCTTCGTTCTCCTTCGGGATCACGATTGTCGTGATGCCCGCCCGCACGGCTCCGAGGATCTTCTCCTTCAGTCCGCCGATCGGCAGGACGCGTCCCGAGATCGTGATCTCGCCGGTCATCGCCACGTCGTTGCGTACCGGTCGCTTCGAAAAAGCCGACACGAGAGAGGACGCCATCGCGATTCCGGCCGACGGACCGTCCTTCGGAATGGCGCCCGCCGGCACGTGGACGTGGACGTCCCGCTCGAAGTCCGTTTCGGAGATTCCGAGCCACGCGGCGTGGGAGCGCGCGAAAGTCCACGCGGCGCGCGCCGACTCCTTCATGACGTCGCCGAGCTGCCCGGTGAGGATCAGCTCCCCCTTGCCGCGCATGAGCGACGCCTCGACGAACATGATGTCGCCGCCGGCCGGCGTGTAGTACATCCCGGTCGCGATCCCGACCTGGTCCTCGCGCGCCATCTTCTCGGGGTGGACGCGCGGGCGGCCGAGCAGCCCCCGAACGTCTTCGGCGCGGACCGTCTCGGTTTCGACCTCGCGGGCGGCGACGCGGCGCGCGACCTTGCGGGCGAGCTTCCCGAGCTCGCGCTCGAGCTGCCGCACGCCCGACTCCCGCGTGTAGCTGGCGATGACTTCGAGAATCGCCCCGTCCTCGAACGTGAGCTGCTCCGCGCCGAGACCGTTCTCCTCGAGCTGGCGCCGGACGAGATAGCTCTTCGCGATCCGGAGCTTCTCCTCCTCCGTGTATCCGGCGAACGTGACCGTCTCCATCCGGTCGAGGAGCGGACCCGGGATGTTCTGGATGAAGTTGGCCGTCGCGATGAAGAGGACCTCCGAGAGGTCGAACGGAACCGCGGTGTAGTGGTCCGTGAAGCTGTCGTTCTGCGCCGGGTCGAGCACCTCGAGAAGCGCGGACGCCGGGTCTCCCTGGTAGGAGACGCCGAGCTTGTCCACCTCGTCCAGGAGGAATACCGGGTTCTTCGTGCCCGCCTGCTTCATGCCCTGGATGATCCGGCCCGGCATCGCGCCGATGTAGGTCCGGCGGTGGCCGCGGATGTCCGCCTCGTCCCGCGCGCCGCCGAGCGAGATGCGGACGTACTTGCGTCCCATCGCGCGCGCGATCGACTTCGCGATCGAGGTCTTTCCGACTCCGGGAGGTCCGGCGAAGAGGAGGATCCGCCCGCGCGCCCGCGCGGACTTGCGCAGCGCGTCTTTCGGCGCGCCCGGCTCGGGCGTCGGTTCCGCCTCCGCGGCGGCCTCGGTCTCCGTCGCCTTCTCCGTCGCCTGCGCGAGCTGGCGGACCGCGAGGAACTCGAGGATCCGGTCCTTCACGTCCTTCAGCCCGTAGTGGTCCTCGTCGAGGATCCGCGCGGCCTCCTGCACGTCGAGGTGCTCTTCGCTCCGCGCGTTCCACGGGAGCTCCGCGATCGTTTCGAGATAGGTGCGGATGACCTGCGACTCCATGGACTCGCGGCCGATCCGGGTCAGCCGCGCCCACTCGCGGTCGACCTCCTTGCGCGCCTCCTCCGAAAGCTCGAGTGCGTCGAGCTTCGCGCGAAGCTCCTTCAGCGACTCGTCGTCCGAGCCCTCTCCCTCGCCGAGCTCCCTCTGGATCGCCTTCATCTGCTCGCGCAGGTACATCTCGCGCTGTCGGCCTCCGAGCTCTTCCTTCACCTTCTCCTGGATGTCCTCCTGCGCGGAGAGGACGTCGATCTGCCGCTGCACGTGCACCAGGGTGCGGCGGAGCCGGTCCTCCACGGACAGCGTTTCGAGGAGCGCCTGGCGCTCCGCGGGCGGGATGTCGATGTAACCGGCGACGAGGTCCGCGAGCCTCCCGGGCTCGTCGACCTCCGCGAGGATCTGGTTGACGGCCTCCTCGGGGAGACCCATCTTCTTGCCGAGCTCCGCGGCCCGCTCGCGGGCTTCGCGGTGAAGGGCGAGGAACGCCGCATCGCGGGAGTCGAGGGGCGTCATCTCCTGCGCTTCCTGGACAGTCGCTTCGAGGTACCCGTTCCGCGCGACGTAGCGAAGCGCGATGCCGCGTGACTCGCCCTGCAGGAGCAGACGAATCCCACCGAGGCCGCGCTGAACCGACCCGATCGTCGCGATCGTGCCGATCGTGTAGAGCTTCTCCGGGGCGACTTCGTCGCCGTCCTGCCGCTGGGAGACGGCAAAGACTCTTTTATCCGCGCCGTTCACCGCGGCGTCGATCGCTTTCAGCGTGCCGGGACGTCCGGCGTTGATCGGAAGCCCGACGCCCGGGAAGAGGACCGAGTTGCGCATCGGGACGACCGGCAAATTGAGAGATTCCTTCATTTCCACCCTTTCCCTGGGAGTTACGACTCACCCGAAATACGACGCGGATGCCCGGAGTGGTTCCTGGTGCGTGGCCGCGCGCGGGAGGCGTAAAGATCCGATCGATCAAAACGGGGTCCGGTGCCCCCGAATTCCGCGAGCGCTACTCCCTCTCCCCGCGCGCGGGGAGAGGGTCGGGGTGAGGGGCGGGAAACGTCAGGAACGTCGAGCGCGTCGCGTTCCTCGCGGTTTCTTCGATCCCTTCGCCCTGGCCCGGCGGCCCGCGGCGGGGAAGTCCGACGCCTTCGCGTGGCGCGTCCGGCCGAGGTTCGGCTTCTTGCCGGTAACTATTCCCTTGAGGACCTCGAAGAGGACGACCGGCTGCGGTTTCTTGATGTCCAGGAAGGTCGCCTCGCGCGCCTTCACCTTGACGAGCACCATGCGGGGATCGTCGGGGCCGCCGTCCTTGCTCCCGCCCTCGTCTCCGAACCACGCTTTCCAGTCGGGCGCGTACAGCTCGCGGATCTTGCGGCGATTCGTGGAGGTCTCGGCGATTCCGGAAACCGAGATCCACTCGCGGGTGCGGTCCTTGTAGTAGGAGAGGTTGACGTGCGGATCGTGCGCGATCTCGTCGAGCTTCTCGGCGCCCTTGTACGTCACGAACCAGAAATCCGCGCCGGGAGAGCGCTTCTGGGTCGCCATCGGGCGGGAGATCAGGTGGCCGTCGCGCCGGCGCGTGGTGAACATCGCGGTCTCGATTCCCTCGACGAGGTCATAGAGCTCGCGGATCTTGCGGGACGCCATGGAGCCTCCTTTCGCTGCACGGCGCGGAGGAGCAAGACGTGCGCCACGGCGGAGGTTCGAGGCGGGGGCGTCAGGGCGACGGCGGCGGTTCTTCCAGGAAGGGCCCGAGCCGCTCGCGGATCTCCGGCGGCACGGGGACCGGCCCGAAATCCTTCTGACGGACGCAGACGAGAACGTAACGGCCGCTCGCGACCGGCTTCGCGGCGGCGAGCCGCGGACGGGGCGACGGGCTTTCGCGCCGGCGAACCTCGAAGTCGAGGTGGATCGACGTGCGCCCGATGCGGCTGAAGTAGGCCTCGACGACGAGGAGCTCGTCGAGCTTCACCGGCTGGAAGAAGTTGCACTCGACCCGCACCCGCGGCAGCCAGATCCCGAGCGACTCGAACAGGAAGCGGTAGTTGAGACCTGCCGACCGGAGCAGCTCCGCTTCCGCGAGCGCGAAGAACCGCAGGTACGCCTGGTAGTTGATGATCCCCGCGGCGTCGATGTCTTCCCAGCGGACGTATTCCTCGATCGAGTAGCGGCTCACGAGGCCGCATTATCGAACGGCGCACCGCCGGAAGCGCGAACGCCGCTCTACGCCACCGCCGCCGGCCGGCAGTCGCCGCAGGGCCGGTAGCCCGCGGCTTCCGCGTCTCGACAGGACCCGAAGCGCACCGGGTTGTTCCGGATGAGCGACTTCAGGCCGCCGCACGTCGGGAAGCAGTAATAGCGGCCCTTCGTGTTGCCGAGATACCGCACGCCGGCCGCCGCGAGCTTCTCGAGGGTCCGCGGATCGGCGCCTTCCGCCGCGAGCAGCGTTCGCTTGTTCCGCGGGCCGCCGAGGGAGTAGTTGCCGATGTGGCCGTCGCTCCGGACGACGCGGTGGCAGGGGATCAGGAGCGGAACAGGGTTCTTCGCGAGCGCGGATCCTGCCGCCCGCACCGCGTCGGGGTGGCCGATCTCGCGGGCGATCCAGCTGTACGGGCGCACCTCGCCCGGCGGGATCTCGAGCGCCTTGAGAAGGACCGCGCGCTCGAACTCCGACACTCCGCGCAGGTCGAAGCGCACGTTCGAGTCGCCGCCGCGGATCCTTCCGGCGACGAGCGCTCGGACGTTGGCGGGCGGGGCATCCGTGGCCGGTCCGATCGCACGGCCGTAACGGGCGCGGAACGCCTTCTCGAAGTCCGCCGCGGACCGGGCGCGGGAAACGAGCGAGATCCCGGCCTTGCTGTACGCGACGAAGATCCGCCCGACCGGCGAGTCGATCTCCCAGTAGCGGTCCGCGAGACCCACCCGCTCGAGCACCGCGGGCAGGAGCGTCCGCGGCGCGCGTTCGCGCCCGAGGGCTCGGAGCGCGCGGCCGACCTCCAGGGTTCCGTTCACCGGCAGGGGGGAGTCCTTCTTCTTTGTCATTACTTGTTCCTCTTCGTCCGGCGGGAGTCGGAGATCGCTCCGCGCAGCAGGTTGACCGCGCGATGGACGTTCGACTTGGCGGTTCCAATCGGTTGTTCGAGGATCGCGGCGACCTCCTCGAGCTTCAGCCCTTCGACGTAGCGGAGCACCAGCGGCGCCCGGTATCTCTCCGGCAGGCCGGCGACGAGGGCCGCGATGCCGGCGCGGCTCTCTTTCTCTTCCAGTCGTGAGTCGGGGCGTTCGCGCGGATCGTCCGGCGCTTCCCTCGCCCGGCTCGCCTCGTCGCCGTTGTCGCCGCGGGCGTCGAGAGAGACGACGCGCGCGCGCTTTCCGCGAAAGCGGTTGCGCGCGACGTTCAGCGCGATGCGGTAGAGCCACGCCTGGAGGGAGAGTGCGCGGATCCGGTCCGCCGGGTAAGTGCGGAGCGCCCGGTACGCGCGGACGAAAGCGTCCTGCGCGATCTCCTCGGCGTCCTCGCGGTTTCCGGAGAGGCGGTGCGCGAACGAGAAGATCCGGTCCTGAAAGGTGCGGACCATCCGCTCGAACGTTGCGTCGAGGTCGAGAGCGAGGTCCTTCGTCAGGGCGTCCGGCGGCGGCATGCCTGCGGCTCCTTCGCCCGGCGCGGCCGGCAGGGACACCAGCCGCAGCCCCGGGGATCGGTCAGGTCGGGTGGCAAACCCTTCGGTTACGCAGGTCGTGCTCATCGTGTCCTCTCATCCGGTAGAACACGGGCAGGACCGGGATGGTTGCAGTCACTCCAGGGCGGGGACGAACCGGAGCCGCCGCTCGATCGCGCCGGCGATCCCGGATGCGTGGTGTCGGCTGTTCTCGATGAAAATGCGGCCGATCTCGACCCCGCCGAGCATGGCGCCGGCCAGGTAAAGGTTGGGCACGTTCGACTCCAGCGTCTCCGGGTCGTGCGCGGGGATCCGCTGGGGGCCCTCGAAGCGGACCCCGCAGCGCTCGAGGAGCGCGAAGTCGGGCTCGTAGCCGATCAGGGGGAAGACCGCCTCCGCGCGGACCGCCTCGGAGCCGGCCGGGGACTCGACGCGAACGAAGGAGGGCGTGATCTGGAGGATCCGCGCCTGAAAGATCGCGCGGATTGCGCCGGAGGCGATGCGGTTCTCGAGGTCCGGCTTAATCCAGTACTTCACCCGCTCCGAGATCGCCGTGGCGCGGACGAGGAGCGTCACCCGCGCGCCGTGCCGGTAGAGATCCAGCGCCGCTTCGGAAGCGGAGTTCTTTCCCCCGATGACCACGACGTCACGGTCGTGAAACGGGTAGCCGGAGACGAAGCGCCGGTGGACGTGGGGAAGCTCCTCGCCCGGCACGCCGAGCTTCTTCGGGGTGCCGAAGAAACCGGTGGCGAGAACCGCGGCCGGCGCGGAGATCCGGCGGTCGCCTTCCCGATTCTTGAGCGCGACTTCGAGGCCGCCCGCGGGGATCGGCGCCATCGAGACGACCTCCGTGTCGGCAACGACGCGCACGCGGAATCGCTCCGCCACGCCGCGGTAGTAAGCGAGAGTTTCCAGCCGCGTCGGGTGCGCGTCCGGGACCGTGAACGGAACGCCGGCGATGTCCAAGAGGTCGCGGGTCGAGTACCAGCGCATCTCTTCGGGGAAGTCGTAGATCGACTGGAGGATGTGTCCGCGGTCGTAACAGATCGCGGCGATACCGCGGTTCTGGAGCTCGATCGCGCAGGCGATTCCCGTCGGACCGGCGCCGACGATCGCGACGGGTTCCATGAACCGATTCTAGATAAACGGGACAGATTTATTTAACGACGCGGTAAACAAAGGAGATTCTGCTGCGGGGAAAATAAATCTGTCCCCATTTTCCGGGCCGCTACAGGGCGTTGATCCGGACGCCTCCGCCGCTCGTGTGCATCTTCAAGAGCTCGCCGCCCCTGCCGAGGGTGCCCTGGAGCCGCCGGCGCGAGTTCGTTCCTTTGACCGTCAGCGGCAGGTCCGCGCGCACGGAGGTGCCCGACGCGTCGATCTGAAGGCCGACCGAAGGGTCGAGCTCGACCTGGATGCCGCCGCCGGACGTCTCGAGGCTGCCGCCCCGGTCGTTGCCGCGAGCGAAGGAAGCCTGGATTCCACCGCCGGAAGTGTCCGCGACAACGCGGCCTCCCGCCTCGAAGATACGGATGCCGCCGCCGGAGCTGTGGGCGCGGATGTCACCGCTCACCCGGTCGAGCCGGACACCGCCGCCGCTCGTGTCGGCCTCGATCGGCCCGTCGATCTCGGTCGCCTCGATTCCGCCGCCGGACGTCTCGACGTCGACGCGGCCGCGGATCTTCTCGAGGTCGATGCCGCCGCCGGACGTGCGCCCGTCCAGGTCACCGACCAGGTCGCGGACGACGATGCGGCCGCCCGATGTCTGGAGCCGCGCTTCCGACCGGATCGCGAAGATCTGGATCGCGCCGCCGGAGGTGTCGATGTCGAGCAGCGTTCGCGCCGGGACTTTGATCTCGTAGTGGACGGACCCGTGGTGGCCGAGCCACGGAAAGATGCTTCCCCCCTTCCGTCGCGCCGTGACGCTCGCGGAGCCCGAACCTTCCTGGAAGGTGAAGCGGAGGAGCTCGTCTAAGTCGCGGCGCTTGGACGTGATGACGAGCCGCGCATCCGGTGACTCCGTGCCCGTCACGGTCACGCTGCCGAGTTCCGTATCGAGGGCGAAACGGCCTCCCGGAGCGAGCTTTAACGTTTTTTCCATCCGGTCGTCGGCCCGGAGGACGAGGGCCGGGGCCAGGAGGACGGCGAGGGCGAGTGCGAGGGGAAGCCGGCGGGCCGCGCGGGTCGTCATGGAAGCCTCCATCCGCGGCGGGAAGTCCGCCGCCTGCCTGTGGTAACGCAGCGGCGAGCCGAAGGTTCTCTTAATGTGCCCGAGGGAAAGCCCTCTACGTCGGTACGTCCGCGCCCTTCGGCTGCTTCTTCGCGCCCTTTTCGGGGGGCACGGCGTGCTTCTCGAATCGGCGGGAGAAGGCCCTCGTGAACTCCGCCCCGAAGAGCAGGATCATCGACACGTAGTAGACCCAGAGGAGGATGACGAGCACCGATCCCGCGGCGCCGTACGCCGAACCGACGGCGGAGCGGCCCAGGTAGAGCCCGATCGCCCACTTTCCGACGACGAAGAGAAGCGCGGTGCCGAGCGCTCCAACCCAGACGTCGCGCCACGGAATCTTCGCGTCCGGGAGGATCCGGAAAACCATCGCGAAGAGGAGCGTGAAGAGAAGAAACGTGACCACGTTGCTGATCCAGCCGAGCCACGCCGCCTCGGATCCGAAGCGCCCCTCGAAGTGAGCCTGGAGCGCGGAGAGACCCGCGGAGAGAACGAGCGAAACGAGGAGGAGAAACCCGATCCCGACGACAAGCGCGAAGGACAGCATCCGCTTGCGAAGGAAGTCGGCGACGAAGCTGCCTTTCTTCGGGGTCACCTCCCAGATCCGGTTCAGAGCGCTCTGGAGCTGCGCGAAGACGGCCGTCGCGGCGACGATCAGCATGACCACGCCCACGATCGCGGCGAACGTGCCGCTGTTGTCGCGCTCCGCGCTCTTCAGAACGGTCTGGACGAGCTCCGCCTGATCGCGGCCCATGAGACCGTCGAACTGCCGCACGAGCGTGCCGCGCACCGCGTCCTTTCCGAAGACGAGCCCGGCGATCGTGACGACAACGAGCAGAACGGGAGCGAGGGAGAAGGCCGTGTAGTACGAGAGCGCGGCGCTCTGCGCCATCGAGTCGTGCGTGAACCAGCGCTTGAATGCCTCGGCAAAGACCCGTCGCCAGTCCCTCCAGTCGACTTTCATCGCGCGTGGCCTCCGCAATCCGTATGCCGGTTTTCGGCCGGGTGCTACGCTTCGAGCGCGTGACGAAAGAGGGGGGTCGCCATCGCCGGACCGCTCGCGCCCTCGCTCTCGCAGCGACCTTCCTCTTCCTGCTCCGATGCGCGCCGGCTTCCGGGCCGCGGGGCGCCGTTCCCCCGCCGCCGCCCGCACCGGCCGGCGGACGGGCCGTGCTCATCTCCTTCGATGGCGTTTCGGGCGAGCGCCTCGACGCCCTCCTGGACGATCCCGCGAAGCTTCCCGCCGGAGGATTTCGACGGCTCGCGGAGCGCGGCTTTCATGCGGTGCGCTCTCTTCCGCCGACTCCGTCCCTGACCGCGGTCTCGCACGTAACGCACGTCACCGGCGCCCTTCCCGAAAAGACCGGGATCGTGTCGAACGTCCTGCGCGACTTCTCGAAGCCCTTCCCCGCGACGATCTCCGGCTTCTTCGCGCCGATCCGCGCCGAGACCCTCTGGCAGGCGGCCCGCCGCCAGGGGAAGCGCGTCGGGGTAATCCTCTACCCGGGTGCCGACGGGAACGGACCCGAGCGCTCGGCGGACTGGATGATGACGTGGCCGACCGATCCGGTCGCTCCGGGTCGGCTCCATGTCGTCGCGCCGGCGGCCTGGATTCCCACGGGCTCAGCCGCGTTGCCGGAAAGCGACGCGCCGCCGCGCCGGACCGTGCTCGCTTTTGAAAAGACGCCGCACTCGCTCGTCCTCGTCGCCTTCGACGCGACGAAGGACGGCCGCGTGGCGTACGACCGCCTTCTCGTTCAGCCGGACGGGGGCGATCGCCGCGAGGTGCGCGCGGGCGAGTGGTTTCCGGTCGAGGTGCCGAGCGCGGAAGGGAGAACGGGGGCGTGGTGCCGTGTTCTGGCGATCGCGCCGGACCTTACGAAGGCGGAGGTCTACGTCGGGGCGCTCTCGCGAACGACGGGCGCCCCGCGTGAGTGGGTCCGGACCCTGGACGAGAAGCTCGGCTTCTGGCCGGGCACGCCCGACTCGGACGCGTTCGGCGCCGACAGCGGCCGCCCGGAGCTCTTCCTCGAGCAGACCGAGCGCCTCGCGGATTTCCTCCTCCAGGCGGACCTTCTCGCGATCGCGAGGCCGGACTGGGACCTCCTTCTCATCTACCGGCCGGAGGTGGATGAGGTCTCGCACGAGTACCTGCTCGTCGACGCGGCGCAGCCCCGCTTCACGCCCGAGCGCTCGGCGCGGTTCCTCGGATTCGTCGAGAGGAGTTACGCGCTCGTCGACCTCTCACTCGACCGGATCGAGAAGGCGCTCCGGCCGAACGACTCGATCTTCGTGACGTCCGACCACGGCATGACACCGCTCGTGCTCGAGCTCTCCGTGAACCAGATCCTCCACGACGCAGGGTTCGTGCGCCTCGACGAGGAGGGGCGCATCTCTTCCAGCTCTCCGACGATCGCCGTAACGTCGAGCGGGATCGCGCACGTCCACTTGAACCCGGCCGCGGCCGCCGGGACTCTCGACGGCGCCGAGCGCGCGATCCGGGACTACCGTTTCCGGGGGGAGGCGCCCTTCGATCGAATCGTTCGGCGGGAGAGCGCGGCTGCGCTCGGCCTCGGGGCGCCGGAGTCCGGCGACGTGATCGTGCTCGCGAAGCCGGGAGTGGCGCTCTCGTCACGCGTGCGCGCCGGTGCGTCGCCCGCCGCCGAGCCGCGCAGCTACGGCGGCCACGGTTACCGCAACGTCTATCCGCAGATCGACGCGACGTTCTTCGCCGCCGGGCCGGGCATCGCGCGCGGCCGCGTCGACACGATCGGCTCCTGGCAGATCGCGGCCCGCGTCGCGCAGGCGCTCGGGATCGATCCGCCCCGGCAGGCGGAGCCGCCGTAGAGGCTCTCCCTGTCATCCCGAGCCCGTCTCCCTCTCTGTCTCCGAGTCCTTCGCCCCTGACTGTCATCCCGAGCCCTTCGCCCTCCCTGTCATCCCGAGCGAAGCGAGGGATCTGTGTGTTTCTCTCGACTGCGGTCCTCCGCTCAGGGCAGGCTCCGCGAGGGATCTGTGGCCCTCTCGACGGAGCCACAGATTCCTCGTCGCTGCGCTCCTCGGAATGACAGAAGGGTTGCAGAATGACAGCCGGAGCTACGCCCCGATCCTTGCGAGGATCCCGGCGATCCTCTTCTTCTGATCCGGGTCCTTCGTCATGCTCTGCGCCTTGCGGTAGTTCTCGGCCGCGAGCTTCTTGTCGCCCTTCTTGTCGTACGCCTCCGCGAGGCTGTCGTACGTGTTCCAGCTGTTCGGATGGTCCTTCACGTTCTTGCGGAAGAACTCGATGGCCTCGTCGGTCTTATCCGCCCCGAGGAGCTGGTAGCCGTGCGCGTTGATGTCGGCTTCCGTCGCGATCGTCAGCGACTTGGTGCGGAGGTCCGCCGCCGTCTTCGCGTCGCCCTTCAACTCCAGGATCCCCGCCTTCGTCCGGAGGTTGGTGAAGTTCTCGTTCATGGAGATCGACCGGTCGGCCCACGCGAGCGCCTCGTCCAGGTTGACCTTGGTGCGCATCGCGTAGGCGGCGGCTCCGTTCCATGCCTGCCAACCGAAGCGCGGGAGCCCGCGGAGCTCGTTGCGGAGGCTCGCGAGGACGACGGATGGCGTATCGACCTCGACAGTGAACGGCACCTCGAGCTTCTCCCAGTGCATCGCGACCGTCACGGACTTGTCCGTCGGGTCGTCGAACCGGTACGACATCCGCTCCTCGAATTCGGCCGGCTGCGGCTTCGCGGAGACGCGAAGCGCATCCTCTTTCTCGTCGTAGGAGAAGCTGCCCCAGGCGGCGTTCGTCTTGGAGAACGCGATCGTCCAGTCGCCCTTCGTCGGGATCATGTGAAGGCCGTAGGTGCCGGCGGGAAGCGGCTTGCCGTTCACGGTCACCGGCGTCGAGAACGAGATCGTCGTGTTCTCGTTGGCGCCGGCCCGCCAGACCTGGTCGTAGGGGACGAGGTCGCCCCACACCGTCCGCTTGTTCACCGCGGGTCGGTGGTAGGTCAGCGCGATCTCGGTCAGACCAACGGTCTGAGAGATGGAGGCCTTCGGGCTCGACTGGGGGAGCGTCAGCGGGGGCAGCTGGGCGAGCGCCGCCGAGGCCGCCAGAAAAGCGAAGGCGAAGAAGAAAGGTCGAATTGCCGATTGGACAAAGCGTCTCATGTGTCCTCCAGAGAAGCCGGCGCGGACGCGAGGATTTCGCACCGTCGCGCGGCCCGATTCGTGACTGTACGGAGCGATTCGACGCGGGTTTAGGCTGCTCGCATGGACCCGCGGCGCGCCGCACGTCTCGCCCTTTCGCTCCTCCTCCTTTTCGCGTCGGCCGCTTCGCCCGCCCCGGACCCGGCAGCGGCCGGCATGTCTACGGCGGCACAGACATTCCTCGCGACACTCTCGCCGAAGTTGCGCGAACAGGCGCTGCTGCCAGCGGCCGACCCCGACCGGAAGAGCTGGAGCTACGTGCCGGGTCGGCGTCGGGGCGTCCGGTTGAAGGACCTGAACGCGGCGGAGCGCTCGGCCGCGCTCGCCCTCCTTCGTGCCTCTTCGAGCGCCCGCGGCTACGAGAAGGCGGTCGGGGTCATCGAGCTCGAGGGGATTCTGCGTGAGATCGAAACCTTCGGCTGGTTTCGGGACCCGGAGCTCTACTGGGTGACGGTGTTCGGCTCGCCGGGCAAGGACGGGCTTTGGGGGTGGCGGTTCGAGGGACACCACCTGTCTCTCAACTTCTCGGCGATGAGCGGCGACACCTTCGCGTCCACTCCCGCGTTCTTCGGCGCGAATCCGGCGCGCGTCCCGGCCGGGCCGCGGGCGGGCTGGCGGGTGCTGGCCGCCGAGGAAGACCTCGCGCGCCGCCTCCTCGCGATGCTCGACCCGGCGGCGCGCCGGCGCGCGGTCATCTCCACCGGTGCTCCAGGGGACATCCTCATGAGACCGGGGCGGCGCCTGCCGCCGGAGCCGGAGGGCCTTCCGTCCTCGGAGATGAGCGCCGCGGCGCGGGACGTCCTGCGGTCGCTCCTTGCCGCCTACGTCGACAACGCGCCTCTCGAGATCGCGGTGGCGCGGTGGAAACGGATCGAGGCCGCCGGCGCCGGCCGGATCCGCTTCGCCTGGGCCGGGAGCGCCGCGCCTGGAAACGGCCACTATTACCGGATCCACGGGCCAACGTTCGTCATCGAGTACGACAACACCCAGAACGACGCCAACCACGTCCACTCGGTATGGATCGACCTCGAGGGCGGCGCCGCCCTCGACCTCCTGCGCCGTCACTACGAGGAGTCTCCGCACCACGCGAGGGCCGCTCGATAACCACAGTCCTCGCCTGAGAGTCCGCCGTCCTCGCGCGATCATCACTCGTCCCAAAAGCAAAAACTTCGCGCGACTCGCACCGTCTCCTCCAACGAGAGGTGCCGGATGCGCCGACTGTTCTTTCTCGCGTTCCTCGCCGCTGCCGCTCGAAGTCTCGCGCAGGATCCCCTCCCCGCGGCCCGCTCCGCTCCCGGCACCCTTCACTTCCGGCCGATCACCCTGACTCCGACCGACGGCTCGCGGGCGGTCGCCGCGGAGTTCGGTCGGTTGACGGTGCTCGAGAACCGCGCGCGGCCGGACGGCGCCACGATCGAACTCGCGTTCGTGCGCCTGAAGACGGCGGCGACCCGTCCCGGCCCGCCGGTCGTCTGGCTCGCGGGTGGGCCGGGCGGATCCGGCACGGAGGACAGCCAGGGGCCACTCCTCCCGCTCCTGCTCGAAGTGGCCGAGTTCTCGGACGTGATCGCGCTCGATCAGCGGGGCATGGGTCTCACGCGCCCGCGGCTCGAGTGCCCGGGCCGCCTCGACCTGCCGCTCGACCGCCCGATGGAGCGGGGTCTCGTCCTCGCCGAGTTTCGCCGGAGTGCGTCCGAGTGCCGCGCCCACTGGAGCGCGCGCGGAGTGGACCTCGCGTCGTACAACACGGTCGAGAGCGCGCGGGATATCGACGACCTGCGGCGGGCGCTCGGCGCGCCGAAGGTCAGTCTCCTCGCCGGGAGTTACGGAACGCACCTCGCCTTCGCGACGATTCGACTGTTCGAAGCGTCGATCGAGCGCGCGGTCCTCTTCGGCGTATCCGGACCGGACCACATGGAGCGGCTCCCCGGCGACTACCAGGAAGTGCTCGAGCAGATCGACCGCATGGTCAAGCGGACGCCGATTCTCGCGATGGCCATGCCGAGCTTTCTCGGCACCGTGCGAACCGTCATGGAAAAGCTCGAGCGAACCCCGGAGCGCGTGGAAGGAGTCGATCGGACGACGGGAGAGCAGCGCACGGTCACGATCGGGAGGTTCGACCTTCAGTGTTTCACCCGCAACATGCTCGCCTCCCGGGAGGACATCGCGCGTCTTCCCGGGATCTACCTCGCAATGGTCCGCGGCGACTTCCGGGAGATCGCGAGCACCTCGCTGACGAGCCGCCGCGGCGCCGCGCCTCCCGCTGTGGACTTCACGATGCGCTGCGCGTCCGGGGCGTCGGCGGCGAGGCGGGAGAAGGTCGACGTCCAGTCGAGGAGCGCACTTCTCGGCGGCATGGCGGACTTTCCGATTCCGGACGTCTGCGACGCATGGGGCGTGCCTGACCTCGGTCCGGACTACCGGGCACCCGTCGTTTCAAAGGTGCCCGTGCTCCTCGTGAGCGGCACTCTCGATGCGCACACGCCGGCCGCGAACGCAAAGGAAGTTCTCGCCGGGTTTCCCAACGGACGCCACCTCCTCGTGCAGGACGGGGCGCACGGCCTGCTCGGCTTCAGTCTCCCGAAGGGCCGCAAGCTTTCGGCGAAGTTCCTGCGCGGCGAGTCGTTCTCCGCGGGACGCCTCTCGACGCCGCCCTTCGGGTTCCTCGTGCCCGGGCTCGGCCGCGACGCGGCGATCGCTGCCGAGTTCGGAAGGTCCCTGCGCTCGCTGCCGGCGTATCGCTCGGGACCGTACTGAAAAAGGGGACAGATTTATTTTCCGATACGAGGGATGAGAGGACCGAGAAAATAAATCTGTCCCCGATAAAAGTCGGGGCGGCCGAACGGCCGCCCCATCCGCCGACGCGGTGTCGCGTTCGTCGGTTCGGTTCTAGTTCTTCTTCTCCGGGTCGTACCGGATGACTTTCTTCTCGACGTTCTGGTTTCCTCCCTCGTTTTCCTCGTTAAACCACTCGAAGAGGACCGGCTCTTCGGGATGATGCTTGTCGAGGTACTCCTTTGCTTCCTCCTCGGTGATCTTGCCGTCGCGGTTCAGGTCCGCCTCCGACGGGTTCACGATCCGCGGCCGGCGCCCGAACACGCGCCCGTGGTTGAGCCGTATGTCGAGGAGTGCGAAGACTTCACGCCCTTCGAGACGTCCGTCGGCATTCGCGTCGGCCTCGGGAGCGATGCGGAGGAGCCGCGCCTTTTCGGCGGCGCTCCGCGACTCGGCGAACGCCATGGCCTCGTCGTCGGTCAGCTTGCCGTCGTCGTCGAGGTCCGCCGCCGGCTGGAGTAGAAGGAGGCTCGTCCAGCGGGCGGCCGGTTGCCCGGCGAGGTCGTGGTGTGCGCGGCGAATAATGACGACGTCCTTCTCCTCCTTCGCCGGCTTCTGCTCGGCGACGGCGCCGCCGCCGAGCGAGAACGCGGCCCACGTGAGGAGAGCGCCGATCGCGAGTCGGGTGAGACGGGGAGAACGATTCGCGGGATGCTTCAAAATCATTTCGAACCTCTCTTGAAGGAATCGCCCGTTGCGGGCGAGGGCCAGGGCCTGGGCTCCCATGATCGACTCATCGCGGCGGCGCACGACGTCGAGCAACGTCGCGGCATACGCGCGCGGCGGTACCGACGAGGCGGAAAGCGCCCACTCGTCGCACGCCATCTCCGAAGCGCGCTCGATCGACCGGCACACCCACCACACGGGCGGCCAGAAGAAAAAGACGAGCCGCGCCGCGTTCTGGAGGAGCCGCACGACGAGGTCGCCCCGGCGGAGGTGGGCGAGCTCGTGGAGGACGAGCGGCTCGCGCGTACGGGGGTCGGACCTCTCGAGAAGGAACGCGGGGAGGACCAGGACCGGTCTCCCGATTCCGACGACGAAAGGACTCGTTCCCTCGGGCGACGTGAGAACCTCCGGCGCGCGGCGCAGGCCGATCCGCCGCGCGAGAGATCCCACTTCCTCGACGACGTCGGGCGAGGCTGGGGGCAGATTCCGGACGCGGCGCCACGTCCGGTAAGAGCTCGACAGCGACCGCGGGACGACGACGAGAAACGCGATGACGTAAAGAACGACGAGAGCGACCGGAATCGGACTCTCCGAAGAGGAAGTCCGCTCCGTTTGCGGCGCCGTCGGAAACGCTTCCTCCAGGGGGGCGCGCGCGGCGAGGAGTCGCTCGAGCGCCGACTCCGCGGGCGGAGGAGTCGCGGGCACGGCCGCGACCTTCCCGGGAAGCCAGCCGGAGAGCGCGGCGGGAACCGGGAGGACCGGCGGGAGGAAGAACTTGAGCAGGACGACCGTCCACAGGGCGGCGCGGAAAGCGGGTCGGACATGCCGAAGCAGCGTCGAATCGAGCGCCCACGCGATAAGGGCGAGCGCGGTTCCGTGCACGAGCAGCGTCGCGACGACGGAGACGAGCGGTCCCGCGAAGGCGCCGGCGTTCACGACCGCTCCCTCTTTCTCCGGGGCTTCTGCTCCCGGAGGATCTCGTCGAGGCGCTCGATCGCGTCGTCGGGAAGCGGCCCTTCCTCGACGAGGCGAACCGCGAGGTCGGCGGCCCGGCCGTCGAAGAAGACGTCCACGAACTCGCGGACACGCTGCTTGAGGAGCGCTTCCCGTCCGACGCGCGGGGAGAAGCGGAACGGCTGCCGGTCCCGGTCGACAGCGACGACGCCCTTCTCCACGAGACGGGTCAGCAGCGTCATCACGGTGGTGTAGGCGAGGGGCTTGCGGGAGCTCCGGCGGTTGTACTCCTCGAGCACGTCGCCGGACGTCGCGGGCGACTTCCTCCAGAGGATCCGGAGAAGCGCGAACTCGAGGGGACCGAGCTCGGGGACCAGCTTTTTATCGACCAATGCACCTCCTCTACAAACGTAGATACGTTACGACAATCGTAGAGTTTCGCGCAAGGGGAAGATTTCGGTGTCTAGAACCCCCCCGGCTCTCTCCCCGGAGGGGAGAGGGAGGGATCGCCCCCGACCCTATCTCCGTAGGGTAGAGGAGTAAGGCGAGTCAGTCCCCGCAGGGGACGATGCGGAGGCCCGCCTTCCACGAGTCGCCCTTGGAGTCGACCACGACGAACTGCTTGTAATAAGCGTCGCCGCCCGAGAGCGTCAACGGGTAGCGGTGGAGCTCTTTCACCCCGCCGGGGCTGACCGACGCGGGGACGGCGGCGCCGGAGACCGCCCGCAGCCCGCCCCGGCTCGCCGACTCCTCCAGACGCTGCACGTCTACCCGCGAGTCGCCCCCGTTCTCGAATCGGACGATCACGTCGAAGGACTGGTCGTCCACCGGGCGCTCCGCGGTGAGCGCAATCTTCATCCGCATCAACCCGGAGTCGGGCCGGGGCGCCTTGGTGGCGATGTCGCCGAAGCCCGTGGGAACGTCGCGGACGACTCCCTGCTTGAAGACCGTGTCGTCCACCTGCGGGCAGTAGCTCATCTTCGGCCCGGTCCGGACGGCGGGCAGGGCGGCGCCCGGTCTCTCGGTTTCCGCATCCGACGAGGCGGCTGGCGTGGGACGAACGAGCGCAACGCGGGGAGCCGGGGTCGGTCGGGGTCGCGCGGCGGTTTTTGGCGTCGGAACCTTTTCGGCAACGAGGTCGGACGCCGGCGGGTTCTCCGCGGGCGGAGGGATCGGCTTGACGACCTCGCTCTCGGCCTTCGGATCGGCGGCGGCGCGGGCGGGCTCGCCGGCGGGAGCCGTGGGCACGGCCGGCGCGTTCGGCTGATTCGTCGAGACGGTCCCGCCCGCGGGCACGTCGAGCGCCGCGGCCCGCTCCGGCTTGTCGCGGCCCGCGATCCAGATTCCGAAACCGACGAGCAGGGCCGCGAGCACGGCGGCGCCGGCGTATCCGGGGAGGTGCGACCTCCGGCCGGTCGATCCGAAGTTCTGAGGTTCCGTCGGGCCGGTGACCGGCCGGGTTCGCGCGGTGCTCCAGTCGTGCGGCAACGCCGGCATGACGGTGGGATCGTCGGGGCTCGCGAGTTTCAGGGTCTTGCCCTGCGGATCGGGTGTATTCGGCGTCGCCTCGGCCCACTTCGCGATCGAGGTCCGGAACTTCACGTCGCTCGCCGACGGCCTCGCTCCTCCGGTCCGGAACAGCTCCTTCACCGGCGCGTTCAGGCCGCTGCCGGCCCCTTCCGCGTCGTCGGCCACCTTGAGCGCGAGCGCCATGGCCTTGTCCGTGTACCCCGCGACGACGGCGGCGCCTTCGGGCTCGGAGTCCGCGTCGCCGATCGTCTCGAGCCTCTTCGAGAACTCGGCGGCGGTCTGGTACCGCTCCTCCGGCTTGCTCTTCAGAGCTTTCAGCACGGCTTCCCGCAGCGAGGGAGACAACCGGCCCTGCGGATCGGTCTCCTCGAACGGGAGAGGCGGCTGGTTGAGCCGGTTCGCGACGATCTCGTGAATCGTCTCGCCGCCGTAGGGCCGGGTGCCGGTCAGGATCTCGTAGAGAACGATCCCGAAAGAGAAGAGGTCGCTGCGGGAGTCGATCTGCGCGGAAGACGTCAGCTGTTCCGGCGACGAGTAGCGGAGCTTTCCGATGAACTCGTCCGCGCCGGTCAGCTCCTCCTTTGCCTGCGCGATCTTCGCGATTCCCAGGTCGATCAGCTTCGCGCGGACGACGTCTTCCTCGCGCGTCATCATGATGTTGTCGGGGGAGACGTCGCGATGGACGACGCCCTTTCGGTGCAGGTAGTCGAAGGCGGAGAGGCACTGCCGGGAAACGTCGAGGGCGAGCGAAATCGGGAAAGGCCCGAACTCCCGGACCATGTCGCGGAGATTGATGCCCTCGATGTACTCCATGACCATGTACGCGGTGTCTTCGTCGTCGATGAAGAAGTCGTGGAAAGCCACGATGTTGGTGTGCCGAAGCCGGGTGGCGGTCTGAGCCTCGCGGAGAAAGCGCTTCCGTTGCTCGGAGCTCTGCGCGACGTCGGGGCGCATGACCTTGATCACGCGCAGCTCGTTCAGGAGGCGGTGGCGGACCTTGTAGATCGCCCCCATTCCCCCCTCGCGAATTTTCGCGAGGACCTCGTATTTGCCCTCGAGGGAGCCGGGGGAAGTACTCATTGGTTGGGCAAGGCGTCGAAAATATATCCCGATCGCCGGTCCTCGGGCGGGCTCACGAGTCGCTCAAAAAAGATGCACGGGCGATCCGGCAGCTGGTAGAGAATCCGCCAACAGGTTCGATCGGAAAGTCCACTGTCGTGAGGTCCTTAATGCTGCGAAAAGTCGCCGCTCTCGCGTTCGCTCTTTCCTTCGTCCTCGCGGCCCGATCCGCTCTCGCGATCACCGTGACGAACCTCTCGTCGACGACCCCGCTGCAGCTCGCGCAGCAGCTCGCCGGTCCCGGAGTCACGGTCAGCAACGTGACCTTCACGGGAGCGAACGTCGCCGCGGGAACCTTTTCCGGAGGTCTCGCGGACGGGCTCGGCATCGACAGCGGCGTCATGCTGAGCTCGGGCGACATCTCCAACGGCATCGGGCCGAATGACCAGGACGGCGCCGGAACCTGTAACGAACGTCCCGGTGACCCGGATCTCGACGTGATCCTCGGCAAGCCCGGATCGAGCGAGGACGCCACCGTCCTCGAGTTCGACTTCGTGCCCGCGACGAGCACCGTCAGCTTCCGGTACGTGTTCGCCTCCGAGGAGTACAACGAGTTCGTCAACAGCATCAACGACATCTTCGCCTTCTTCATCGACGGGCAGAACGTCGCCCTCATTCCGAACACCACGACGCCGGTCTCCATCGACACCGTGAACCTGCAGGTGAACTCGAGCTTCTACCGGAACAACGACCCGTCCGATCTCGGTACACCGACGCCGTTTGCAACGCAGTTCGATGGCTTCACGACCGTGTTGACCGCGACGAGAACGCTGACTCCCAACGTCACTCACCACATCAAGCTCGTCATCGCCGACGCCTTCGACTGCGTTCTCGATTCGGCCGTCTTCCTCCAGGCGGGAAGCTTCGTCGGACAGCCGACGCTGACCGTGTCCAAGTCCGCGCCCGCTTCCGTGGCCGCCGGCTCGAACCTCACCTACACGATCACCTACGGAAACACCGGGAGCGAGAACGCCTCGAACGTCGTCATCAGGGACCCCGTTCCGGCCGGAACGACCTTCGTCTCCGCGACGAACGGCGGCGTGGTCTCCGAGGGCGGAGTCGTGACGTGGAATATCGGCACCGTCAACTCCGGCGTGACCGGCCAGACCGTCTCGTTCACGGTGCAGGTGAACGCGACCTCCGAGAGCGTCACGAACAGCAACTACACGATCGAGGCGACGGGCATCACTCCGACCGCCGGCGCCCCGGTCACGACGAACGTGATCGCCGGTTGCCCGGTGATCAACCTGTCACCGGCGTCGCTCCCGGGCGGCTCGACGGGCGCGTTCTACGACCAGACGATCAGCGCTTCCGGCGGCAGCGGGCCGTACGCCTTCACGATCACGGGCGGAGCCCCGCCACCCGGTCTCTCGCTGTCCTCCGGAGGCACCCTGTCCGGCACGCCGACCGCCAGCGGGAGCTTCTTCTTCGTCGTGCGCGCCTTCGACACGAACGAGTGCACGGGTTCGCGCAGCTACACGATCTCGATCGCCGGGGGCGGCTGCAGCACGCTCTCGGTTTCCCCTTCGGTGCTGTTCGAAGGCTTCATCGGCGTGCCGTATCGACGCACGGTCAGCGGGAGCGGGGGCACGCCGCCCTACAGCGTCTCCGTGACGGCGGGATCCCTTCCGCCCGGTCTGACGCTCTCCGGCGGGTCCCTCTCGGGGACCCCCACGACAGCGGGCACCTACTCGTTCCGGCTCACGGTGCGGGACGCCGGCGACTGCGTTGCGCACCGGAACTACGTGGTGACGATCAGCTGCCCGCCCGTGGCGCTCTCGCCCGCCGTCCTTCCCGGCGCCTTCCTCGGGGTCGCCTACGACCAGGCGATCACGGTTCTCGGCGGAGGCCCGGGACCGTTCACTTTCTCGGCGACGCCGGGGTTGCCGGGCGGGCTCACCCTCTCCCAGACCGGGACGCTGTCCGGCGTTCCGACGCAGAGCGGCAACTTCGCCTTCACGGTCACGGTGACCAACGCCAACGGCTGCGCGACGACTCAGGCCTACGCCTTGAGCGTGTGCACGGCGTTGACCGTCCTTCCCGCGGCTCTCCCGTCGGGGACCGTGGGCGCGCCGTACACCCAGGCACTCGGCGGGAGCGGGGGAACCGCGCCGTACGCCTTCGCTGTAACGGCCGGCGCGCTGCCGCCCGGCCTCACGCTTTCGAGCACCGGACTTCTCGCGGGTAACCCGTCGGCGGCCGGGTCCTACTCGTTCACGGTGACGGCGACCGATGCGGGTGGCTGCACGGGAGTCGCGACCTATGCGGTCACGGTGTGTCCGGTCGTGACGATCACTCCCGCGACGCTCACCGGCGGCGCGGTGGGGACGCCCTACAGCCAGGCGCTCACGGCGACGGGCGGGACGGCGCCCTACGTTTTCTCGTCGAGCACGCTCCCGCCGGGTCTCACCCTTTCGCCGGGCGGCGCGCTCTCGGGCACGCCCACGCTGAGCGGGACCTTCACCTTCTCCGTCGCGGCGACGGACTCCAACGGCTGCATCGGCCGGGCCAATTACTCGCTCGTGGTGACGGAGGCGGCCCCGACGATCACGAGTCTCCGCCTCTCTCCGGGGGCGGGGGACGGATTCAACCTTTCGGTCAGCGGAACCGGGTTCGCTCCGGGCTCCACGATCTTGGTCAACGGAGTGCCGTTTCCGGCGACGTTTGTTTCGCCCACCCTGGTGACGGTCGCGCTGCCGCCGTCCGCGATTCCGGAGAACGGGTCGATCACGGTCACGGTGGCGAACCCCGGCCCGACCGGCGCGACGTCGAATCCCGCGAGCCTGACGTTCTGTACCGCGCCGGGCGCGCCGGTCAACCCGACGATCCGGCCCCTCGGGAACCCCACGGGACCGCTGACGGCGACGGACTTCCTCGTCGTGAGCTGGGGGGCGCCCGCGAGCGGGCCGCCGCCGACGTCCTACGAGTTCCGGATCAATGGAGGCAGCTACACGGCCGTCACGACAACGAGCGCGGTCGTCGAGCCGCGCGGGAACAACGACCCGATCACACTCCACGTCCGGGCGCGCTGCAACGAATCCGTCACCGGCCCCGAGGTCTCGAGCGTGACGTACTCGCTCGCGCCGCCCGTCGCCAACTTCACCTTCTCGGCGGCCCACGCGGGGAGTCCCATCAGCTTCACGGACACGAGCTCGCCCCAGGCGACGAGCTGGCTCTGGATCTTCGACGACGGGACCACCTCGACCCTGCAGTCGCCCACGAAGATCTTCGCGACGGCCGGCACGCACCGGGTCGCTCTCATCGCGACGAACGGGTCGGGCACGAGCCAGGTGATCAAGGACGTGCCGGTGTCCGCGGCGACAGCGGGCGGCGGAGCGGGGACGAGCGCGGCGCGCGCGTTCGAAACGTCGGACGGAGAGCGGTGGAGGCTCGCGGACGTTTCCGTCTCGGCGGCCGGTCCGGTCTGGCTCCACGTGGAGGCCGAGGCGGAGGCGATCGTCTACCTGAGATTCCTCGACTCGGACGGCCGCCTCGTCCTCGAGCGCCGGCTCTCGATCGCCGGGGGCGAAGTCGCGGTCAATGACGTGGCGGCGTACGGTCTCGACGGGCGCTACACGCTCGAGCTCGTTTCGACCCGCCGGATCGATGCGACCCTCCGCCGGCCGCTCGACGTCGGAATCAAGAGGAGCAAACCCGATGACACACCCTAGAGCGAATCGCGCGCGCCAGTCGGTCGCGGTCTCGACCGCCCTCGCGCTCGTCGTGACGTGTTCTCCGCTCGGCGCGGGCACGCAGCTCGAGACCGCCCAGATGCCGGAGGCCCCGATCGAGATCGCGCACGACCCGCTCGCGTGCATGACGCCGGTTCTCGCGCCCGAGGTGGACGCCGGCGTCACGCCGGAGGCCGACTACGAAAAGGGCTACGTCTACTTCCGCGCGGCCGGCACCGAGGACTACTACTACGTGAAGATGGAAGGCCCGCCCACGACGCTCGCAGGCGTCCTGCCGCGTCCCCTTCCGGAAACGAAGGCCGTGGACTATTTCCTTCGCGCGTACGACCTGCGCCAGGCGTCCAAGCGGAAGGGGGACTGGACGCCTCCCGTCGTTCCCGGAACGACGTGCAAGGCGAAGGGCGTCGTCGTGGGGCCGCAGGGCGCCGGGGTGACCGTCGGGCTCATGAGAGAGGGGCAGAACCCGCACCCGCCCGGCTTCAACAAGAAAGACATCGCGAAGGTCATCCTCGTCACCGGCGCGATCGTCACGATCGCCGAGGCGCTGAAGACCGGGGGCGCTTCGAGCGGCGCCAGCGCGGGCGCCGGAACGGCCGGCGCCACCGGGGGGTTGAGCACCGTCGCCATCGTCGCGGGCGCCGCGGCGGTCGCGGGAGCCGGCATCGCGATCGCTTCCGCGAACGACGACGATGATCCGACCAGCACTCCGACTCCGACTTCCACGCCCACCCCGACCCCGACCGTTGCGCCGCTGCGTTTCGTCCAGGCGGACGCGAGCTGGAGCGGGACGGGCGACGTCAACGTTCAGATCCTGAACCCGAGTGGTCAGGCGGTCGGGCAGACCATCCCGGCCGGCTGCGAATCGACAGCGAACCGGACCGAGCGGGTCATCCTGCAGGGCGTCCTTCCGTCGGGGACGTACCGCGTCGTCCTGACAGGAGGGTCCTGCGGCGCCGGCACGCCTTCGACGATCAGCGCCATCGCATCGGTCCAGACCGATGCGGGCGAGAGGTGCCCGAGCACGTTCGTGAGCGTGCCGGTTCCGGGCACCGTCACCGCTTGCCAGTTCACTCTTCCCTGACGTTGCGACGATGGCGGCCCATCCTCGCGGCGGCGTGAAGTCGTTCCTCTTTTCTCCAGCCGAGCTCGGAAGGGCTTTCGAGGTGGCGCGCAGCTCGCTGGCGACGGACGTGACGCGGACGCGCGCCGCCGTCGTCGCGCTGGCGCTCGCGATGGCGATCGTCGTCTGCCTGACGACGCTCGTCGAACGCGGCCGGGCGGCGACGATCCGCTCCCTCGAACGAGCGGGCCTCTCCAACCTCTACCTGATCAACCGGGCCTCCTCCGAGAAGGGCGCGGTCGCGCCGGCTCGGCTCACCTCCGGGGACGCGGACCGGCTGCGGCGCCTGACGCAGGCGCGCTCATCCGTTTCGATCCGCATGGATCGCGCCGCGGTGACCGTCGAGGGCGCGCCTTTTTCCGCGCCGGTCTACGGAGTCGCCGGCCCGCTCGCCGGACTCTTTGGAATGCGGGCGGAGCGCGGCCGGCTCCTGGGCGCTGTCGACTCGGAGCGCAAGCTCCCGCACGCGCTCCTCGGCGTCGAGGTGGTCCGGCAGAACCCGGCGGCTGGCGTCGGGAGCATCGTCACGATCGGCGGGCGCGGATACGAAGTCGTCGGACACCTCGCACAGTCCGAGACGGAGAGCGCCGCGGCGGGTGAGATCCCGTCGCTCGACTGGAACCGCGCGATCGTCGTGCCCCTGGGCGCGGAGCCGGGCTCGCGCGAGGAGTCCGACGCGCGCTACCCGATCGATGTCGCGGTCCTCTCTTATGCGAGCCCCGCGCTCGCCGACGGCGCCGCGGACCTGGGCCGCTCCCTCGACCCCGCGCGTTTTCGCTCCGGTCCGGTCCGGATCACATCTCCCTTCCAGACCCTGCGGCACTACAAGCAGACGCGCCGCACGTTCGACCGGCTGATCTGGCTCGTCGCGCTCCTGACGGGCGCCTCCGCGGTCTTCGGCATCTCGAACCTGCTGTCCGCGTCCGTCATCGCGCGAACCCGCGAGATCGGGGTTCGGCGCGCGGTCGGCGCGCGGGCGCGGGACATCGTTCTCCAGTTCCAGCTCGAGGGGATCCTTCTCGGCGTCCTCGGGGGTGGAGCGGGGCTCCTCGTCGGTCTCGCGATCAGCCTTCTTTCGATGGACAGGTCGGGAGGAGGCTCGACGCTCTCTCTGCTCTCGTTCTCCACGCTCGCGGTGTCGTGTGTCGCCGTCGGCATCCTCACGGGAATCCGCCCCTCCGCCCGCGCGGCGCGCGTCGATCCGGCCGCGGCGTTGCGCGACGGTTAGGGGGTCAGGTCTCCACTGAAAGCTCAGCCCGAGCCGTGGCCACACTGGTCCTGACACTTTGTGCGCAAAGTGTCAGGTGGAGACCTGACCCCCGTGTAGTCGCCCTGCTCCTGATGGCTTCGGCGGCGATGTCGAATGCGCAGGTCCCCTCTCCGAATCCGGCGCCGCCTCCCCCGACGGCTCCGATCCTGACGATCGGGGTCGCGCTCCGGAGCGCCCTCTCCCGGAATCCGGACCTGCTGAACAGCGCGGACTTCCTCGCCTCCGCGCAGTGGAACGAGCGGGCGGTTCGATCGACGTACCTGCCGCAGTTGACCCCGTTCTTCTCGACCGAGAAGAGCGACGAGACGGGGGAGCGCACCGACACCTACGGTCTCTTCGTGTCGGAGCAGTTTCCCTGGGGGACGGCGATCGAGGGGCAGGCGATCGTCAACCGGCAGCCGTTCGCTTCCGGCGGCGAAAGCCACTTCTCCGACTATCGACTCACGCTCCGACAGCCGTTGCTCCGGGGAGCCGATCCGGCGGTGTCCGCGGAGCCCCTCCGGCTCGCGAAGCGCTTCACCCTCTCGCAGGAGCGAACGCTCGAGGTCGCGCGCCGGCGCACGATCCTCCTGATCTACCAGACCTATCTCGGCGTCTCGCGGCAGGAGGAGGCGTTGAAGCTCGCGGCGGATCGCGTGGAGCGCGCGCGAGAGCTCACGGAGTTCTCCCGCGCCCGCTTCTCCGCCGGAAGCGTGTCGCGTCTCGACGTGCTGCGCGCGGAGCAGCAGGAGGCGTCCACCGTCGTCACGATGAACGACACGGAGAACGTGCTCGACGACCTGCGCGATTCGCTGCGGCGCACCGCGGGATTGCCCGAGAACGAGCCGTTCTCGATCGAGATGCCGAACGAGATTCCCCTCTCGGAGGCAGCGCTCGACGAAGCGATCGAAGAACGCATGGACCGTCGCCCCGAAGCCCTCGAGGGGAGAGACCAGGTCACGGACGCCGAATTCTCGCTTCGGGTCGCGAAGAGTCTCGAGCTCCCCTCGTTGAACGGCTTCCTCCGATACGAGGCGTCCGGGACCGGACGGAGCACCGGCGACGCCCTCCATCCTAGAAACCCGGCTCTCGTGTTCGGGCTCTCCTCCCAGTACGGCCTGAACACCACGGTGCTCCACGCCCAGAAACGGCGGGCGGAGATCGAGCTCGGGCTCCGCAAACGCAACTTCCTCCTTCTCGGGGACGATTTCGCCCGGGAGATCCGCCGGGCGTATCGGCGGCTGGAAGCGCTGAGGCGAAACCACGAGATCGCGGTCGCGAACCAGGAGGTCGCCCTTCTCCAGGCGGAGGTCGCGCGGCTCCGGTTCGAAAAGGGGCTCTCCGACAACTTCAACGTGGTCGACGCGGAGAACCTCCTGAACGCGGCGCGCCTCTACGAGCTCGACTCGCGGGTGAGCATCCTGCTCGCGCAGCTCGATTGCCTGTATTCTTCGGGCCGGCTCCACGTGAAGCCGTTTCTGGAACTGCCGTGAGCGCCGCGTTTCCTTCGCTGAAAGACGCCGTCCGCCGGGCTGCGGACTGGCGCCGGGCGCGCCCCGCGCTCATCGTGTCCGGCGCGGGCGCAGTTCTGGTCCTGCTCCTCTTCACCCTTTTCGGGACGCGCGCCGAGAAACCGGGAGAGTTCGTCGTACGGCGCGGCACGCTCGAGCCGACCGTTCCCCTCGTCGGCACGCTCGCTCCGGCGCGCTCCGACTCGTACGGCGCGGTCGTCCCGGGAGTCGAGCTGAAGATCCTGTGGCTCGTCGAAGAAGGCAGCCTCGTCGCACCGGGTGACCGCCTCCTCCAGCTCGACCCCGCCCCCTTTCAAAAGGAGCTCGAGGTTGCACGGGCGCGCGCCCGGGAGCTCGAGACCGAGGCCGAACAGGCGCGGCTCGCGCTCGCGGCGCTGCGTTTGAAGTCGACAGCCGAAGTCCAGGAAGCCCGCGTGTCCACCGAGAACGCGGAGCGCGACCTGACCGCGTTCGTCAACACGGGAGCGCCCCTCACCGCGCGGGAGTCCGAGCACGACCTCGCGCTGAGGCAGCGGACGCTGCAGGAGGCGCAGGAAAAGCTGGCCGGGCTCGAGCCGTTCGTCGAGAAGGGGTTCATCTCGCAGGAGGAGTATCGCGGGGCTCGGTCCCGCCGGGACCAGGCGGCCGCGGACCTCGAGCTCGCCCGCGCCCGGCACGCCGCGCTCGTCCAGCAGACCAACCCCGACCGGATTCGCCGCAAGCTCGACGAGACCGCGAAGGACAAGGCGCAGCTCGAGCTCCTTCGCGAGCGGACGCGTGTCTCCGTCGCCCAGGCGGAAGCCGCCGTGCGGCTCTCCGCGATCCGCCTCGAGGAAGCGAACCGGCAGATCGCCGAGGCCGAAAAGAAGATCGGATGGTGCACGGTCGCGGCGCGGGCGCCGGGCCTCGCCGTTCACAGCGACGTCTTCGATCGGACGGGCGAACGGCGCAAGCTCCGCGTCGGCGACTCCGTGTGGGGCGGGACGACCGTCGTCACGCTCCCCGACCTGACGAGGATGATGGTTCACGGACGCGTGCCGGAGTCGGAGATCCACCACCTCGCGCCGGGCGAGCGGGCGAGCGTGGAACTCGACGCTTTCCCCGAACGGAAGCTGACGGGAGTCCTTCGTTCCATCGGAAGCGTCGGCGCCGCGGAGAGGAACGAGTCGCGCTCCTTTCCGGTCACGATCGCGCTCGACCAGAACGATCCGCGCTTCCGGCCGGGCATGGTCGCGCGCTGTTCGATCCGCGGCGCCGCCGTCGCCGACGCCGTTTACATCCCGGTCGAAGCGGTGCACAGCGACGACCGCGGGTCATTCGTGTGGGTGACGTCGACCTTCGGGGCCCCGCGCGAGCGGCGGATCGCCGTCGGGAAGACGACGAGTCGTTTTGCGCAGATTCGCGAGGGTCTTCGCGCGGGAGAGCGGGTCCGCATCGGCGAACCCGAGTAGTCGGGACTACCCGAGCGCCTGTCCCAGGTCTTCGACGAGATCCTGCGGGTTCTCGAGCCCGACGGACAACCTCAACAGGTTTTTGGGAGTCGTCGAGTGCGGTCCCTCGCTCGAAGCGCGGTGCTCGATCAGGCTTTCCGGACCGCCGAGGCTCGTTGCATTGACGAACAGCTTCGTGCGCGTCGTGACCGCGACGGCCGGATCGGGGCCGCCGCGGACCCGGAAGGAGAGCATCCCGCCGAATCCCTTCATCTGGCGGGATGCGATGTCGTGGCCGGGGTGGTCCGGCAGCCCCGGGTAGTGCACCGCTTCCACGGCGGGATGCGAGGCGAGGAAGGTCGCCACCGCCGAAGCGTTTGCGGCGTGGCGCTCGACACGGCACGCGAGCGACCGGAGCCCCCGCAAGACGAGCCATGAGCTGAACGGGGCCGCGACCGCGCCCTGGATGTCGCGGACTCCCCGCGCGGCGGCGAAAAGATCGTCCCCGCGCCGGAACACGACCGCTCCGCCCTGAACGTCGCCGTGACCCCCCATGTACTTCGTCGTCGAGTGAAGAACGAGGTCGAGACCGAGGTCGAGGGGGCGCTGCGCGATCGGCGTCGCAAACGTGTTGTCGACGAGGGAGCGCGCGCCCGCCTCTCGAGCGAGTTTCGCCACCGCCGCGAGATCCACGACCTTGAGAAGCGGATTCGACGGGGTCTCCGCCCAGACGAGCCGAGTCGTCGGACGGAGCGCGCCGGAGAGCGCGCCGAGGTCGGACATGTCGACGATCGTCGACTCGAGCCCCCAGCGCGGCAGGTAGTCGGCGGCCATCACGTGGAACTGGTAGTAGACGTCATCGGGGAAGATGACGTGGGAACCGGGGGGCAGGGATTGGAGGACGGCCGCGCCCGCGGCGACTCCCGACGAGAAGACGAGCGCCGCCCCACCCCCCTCGAGCGCCGCGAGAGCCGTCTCGAGCCGGTCCTGGGTCGGGTTGCTGTATCGCGTGTAGATGTGGCCGCCGAGCTTCACCGAGCCCGGCCCGAGCTCGTAGTTGGTGGAGAGGTGGATCGGGGGAGCGACCGAACGGGTGGCGGGATCGCGGTCACCCCCCGCGTGCACCGCGATCGTCTCGATCCTCACCGACCGGCCGCGGCGACGCGCCCCCGTTTGTCCCGCGGGGCGGGAGCCTTGCGGACGGCCGCGGCGCCGTACACGGGCGCGCACCAGCTCCGGTACCTCGGCCGCTGTCCGCGAACGACCTCGAAATACACCTCTCGGATCGACGTCGCGATCGGCCCGATGCGGCCGGTGCCGATCGGGCTGTGGTCCACGCGCGTCACCGCGGCGATCTGGACGCCCGTACCGACGAAGAACGCCTCTTCGGCGACGTAGAGCTCGCTGCGGTCGATGGAGCGCTCGACGACGGTCATGTCGAGCTCCCTCGCGAAGAGCTCGATCACGGTCCGCCGCGTGATTCCCTCGAGGATGTTGTCCGTGATCGGAGGCGTGATCACCACGCCGTTGCGCACGAGAAAGAAGTTCGCCGCGGAGCCCTCGGCGATGTGTCCGTCGGCGTTCAACACGATCGCCTCGTCGAAACCGGCGCGCATCGCTTCGGACTTGGCGAGCGCCGAGTTGACGTATGAGCCGACGATCTTGCCGCGCGCCGGGATCGCGTTGTCGTCCACGCGGCGCCACGAGGAGACCGTCGCGTGGGCGCCCTCTTCGTTCTCGATGTACCGGCCGTAAGGGAGCGCGACGATCGACACCTCCGGCGTCAGGTCGTGCAGCCGGACGCCGACAGTCTCGTCCGCGTAGAACGCAAGGGACCGGGCGTAGCAGTCCTCGTGGAAGTCCTCCGCGCGAAGGAGGTCGAGGAGCGCGTTCGTGAGCTCCTTCGGGCCGAGGGAGAGCTCCATCCCGATCATCTTTCCGGACTCGATAAACCGCCGGAAGTGGTCTTCGGGCCGGAACACGAAGAGCTCACCCTCCGCGTCGTTCCAGTAGCCCCGGATTCCGCTGAAGACCCCGGTGCCGTAATTCAGGCCGTGGGTCAGCACCCCGACTTTGGCCTCGGAGTAGGGAACCCGGCGTCCCCGGAAGAACGCGAACTTCGGTAGAGCCATGTGCCCTCCCTTGCTACCCGGCGAGTATCCAACGGACTTGGGAAATCGTTCCATGCCAATCGAGCGGTCCACTTTGACCTCCCCTTCCCTTATTGCGCTCAGCATCCGCCCCCGCTCTGCTAACATCAATAGCCACTTCGAAGAAAGTGGACTGAGTAGTGTTCCGGCTTTCCATGGAGACGAATTGAACGCGCGGCAGGCGGCGGAGCTCGAGTTCGTTCACGCCCTCGGCGCCTGGTCACAGGGCCCGGGTCCCTTCTATCTTCGCCTTGCGAACGAGGCGCGCTCCGCGATCCTGCGCGGAGACCTTCCGGCCGGCTCGCGCGTGCCGGCGGAACGCAACCTCGCGCGCCTTCTCGCGGTGAGCCGCACCACCGTCGTCTCCGCCTACGAAATCCTCCGCCAGGAAGGGTGGCTCGAGAGCCGGCAGGGCAGCGGGACGCGCGTGCGATCCGGCCCTCGACGCGCCCCCGGCCCCGCGCCGGAGGAAACTCCGCCGTCGTTCCGCCGGCATCCCGTGTACCGAAGTCTGATCGAGGGCTCGGGAGGGACGACGATCGAGTTCCTCGGGGCGCACCTTCCGGGAACCGACGCGATTCCGGGCGCGCTCAAAACGCTGACGGCCGGCCTCTCGCGGCTCGCGCGCGACCACGGCTACCTGCCCGCGGGGTTGCCGGAGCTTCGACGCGCGATCGCGGCCCTCCTGGCGGCGCGCGGGCTCCCGACGAAAGAAGAGGAGGTCCTCATCACGAGCGGCGCGCAGCAGGCGATCGGGCTCGTCGCGTCGCTCCTCCTCCAGCGCGGCGACGCGGTTGCACTCGAGTCGCCGACGTATCTCGGCGCGATGGACATCTGCACGAACGCCGGAGCTCACCTCGTGCCGCTTCCGGTGGGCGACGGCGGGCTCCGTTCGGAGGCGCTGCGCGAGATTGTTGCGCGTACGTCGCCGCGCCTCGTCTATCTCGTGCCGACGTTCCACAACCCGACGGGCGCGCTCATGCCCGAGGCGACCCGTCGCGAGATCGCGCGCATCGCCGACCAGACCGAAGTTCCGATCGTTGAAGACGACACGCTCGCCGACCTGACGCTCGGAGCGGATCCGCCCCCGCCGATCGCCGCCTTCTCGCGGGGCGGCCCTGTGCTCACCGTCGGCTCACTCTCCAAAGTGCTGTGGGGAGGCCTGCGGATCGGCTGGATCCGCGCGCCGGGGTCGATCCTCGCGCGGCTCACGCGACTGAAGATCCTGACCGACCTCGGCTGCTCCGTCCTCTCGCAGCTCGCAGCGGTCGAGCTGCTCGGGCGGCTGGACGAGATCCGAAAGGAACGACGTCGGGAAGTCCGGACGAAGTATCGCCGCCTCGCGGCGCTCCTCGGACGGTACCTGCCGTCCTGGTCGTGGACTCCGCCCGAGGGCGGCCTGTCGCTCTGGGTTCGCCTCCCGCACGGCGACGCGACCGGCTTCGCGCAGGCGGCACTGCGACACGGCGTCGCCGTCGTTCCCGGTCCGCTCGCGTCCCCCGACAGCGGCGGCGCGGATCGGCTGCGGCTACCTTTCGTGCACGACAGCGAGACGATGACCGAGGGAGTGAAGCGCCTTGCACGCGCCTGGCGGGCCTACGCGCCGGAGCGGCGGGCGGAGCGGACGAGCCTGATCGTCTGACGAGCGGTCAGCTTTCAGCCGTCAGCTCTCAGCTGATAGCTGATAGCTGATAGCTGATAGCTACCCGTTCTTCGCGGCAAACTCCTTCAGGAAGCCGACCAGAGCCTCGACCCCTTTTTTCGGGAACGCGTTGTAGATCGACGCGCGGATGCCGCCGACCGACCGGTGGCCCTTCAGACCCGAGAAGCCCTGCTTGCCGGCCTGCGCGAGGAACTCCTTCTCGAGGTCCTCCGACGGCAGGCGGAACGTCACGTTCATGTTCGACCGGCTGCCCGGCTTCGCGTGCGGCCGGTAGAAGCCGCCGGACGAATCGAGCGCGTCGTAGAGGATCTTCGCCTTCTCCGAGTTGCGCCGGCCGATCGCTTCGAGGCCGCCTTCCGTGAGCATCCACTTGACGATGAGCCGCACCACGTAGATCGCGAAGACCGGCGGCGTGTTGTAGAGCGAGTTGTTCTCGGCGTGCGTGTTGTAGTCGAGCATCGTCGGGAGCGTCTTCGGGCTCCTCGAAAGAAGGTCCTCGCGGAGGATCACGAGCGTGACGCCCGACGGCCCGAGGTTCTTCTGCGCGCCCGCGTAGACGAGCGCGTACTTGCCAACGTCGATGGGGCGGCTGAAAACGTCGGACGAGGCGTCCGCGACGAGCGGCACCGCCCCCGCAACCGGCTCGGTCGCCCACTCGGTTCCGTAGATCGTGTTGTTCGTCGTGAAGTGGAGGTACGCCGCCCGGGGGTCGAGCTCGAGCTCGGACTGGTCCGGGATCCGCGCGAAGCCCTCCGCCTCCGTCGTCGCGGCGATCGAAACGCCGCCCACTTTTTTCGCCTCCTTGACGGCCTTCTTCGACCACGAGCCGGTCACGACGTAGTCGGCGGAACGGTCCGGCGCGAGGAGGTTCATCGGAACCATCGAGAACTGCAGCGACGCGCCCCCGCCGAGAAAGAGGATCCGGTAGTTCGGCGGGATCGCCGCGAGCCGCCGGATGTCCGCGATCGCGCCCTCGAGGATCTCCTCGAACGTCTTCGAGCGGTGGCTGATCTCGAGGATCGACATCCCCACGCCGGGCAGCGAGAGCAGGTCGCGCTGCGCCTCTTCGAGGACCGGCTCGGGCAGGATCGCCGGACCCGCCCCGAAGTTGAAGATGCGCTCGGAAGATTTCTCTTTTTCGATCACTGTCGCCATTTTCCGCCTCCTCAGATGGGGAGCAACGTCACTTCGAGGATGTCGGACGTGCTGTTCTCGATGTCGCGCAGCACTTCCGCCCCCGGCGCCTGGTTCAGGTGAATTCGCGCGACCGCCGCCTTCGCGCCGTCGAACACGACGTTCTCGGTCTCCTGCACGTTGATGCCGGCCTGCTTGATCCGGTCGAAGACGGCGGCGAGCACGCCGACCCGGTCGCAGTGGCGCACGATCAGGACGTGCGTCGCCGGCGACTTCTTCGCGAGGTTGACGACATTCGGCGCCCGGCCGGTCTCCTTGTATTCGCGCACGATCCGCACGGTCTCCGCCGCGATCGCCTCCTGCGCCTGGTCGGTCGACGCCCCGATGTGGTGCGTGCCGACGACGCCCGGGATTCCGAAGATCGGCGCCTCGACGGAGCCGGCGCCGCCGGTCGGCTCGCCCTCGAAGACGTCCAGCCCGGCGCGGATGCCGCGCTCGCGCACGGCTCGCTCGAGCGCGGCGTGGTCCACGACCTCCGCGCGGGAGGTGTTCACGAAGAACGCGCCCGGACGCATCGCGGCGAAGAACTCCTCGCCGATCAGCTTCGTTGTGTCCGGCTTCAGCGCCACGTGGACGCTGACGACGTCCGCGGACGCCGCGACGGCGACGGGCGCATCCTTCCGCTCGATGCCGAGCTCGCGAGCGCGCTCGGTAGTGAGGCTGCGGCTCCACGCGACGACAGGCATCCCGAGGGCCCGCGCGCGCGGAATCATCTCGCGGCCGATTCCTCCGACGCCGATGAGCCCGAGCGTGCGCCCGTAGAGCCCCTTCGCCCGCGCGTACTCCTTCTTGTTCCACACGCCCCGTTCGAGGTCGCGCGTGTTGTCGGGGATGCGCCGGTCGAGAGCGAGGATGAGGCCGAACGCGAGCTCCGCCACGGCGATCGAGTTCTTGCCCGGGCAGTTCGCGACCGAGATCCCCTTTTCCGACGCCGCGTCGACGTCGATCGTGTTGTAGCCCGCTCCCGCGCGCACGACGAGCGAGAGGTGCCCGGTTTCGAGCATCGGACGGGTCACCTTGGTCGACCGGACGACGAGCGCTTCGGCGCCGCTCGACCGCAGGGCTTCGGTGAGCGCGTCGTCCTTTGCGTCCGGCTGATAGATCACCTCGAGGCCCGCGTCGGCGAGACCGCGGAGGCCGGAGTCCTCGAACTTGTCGGCGACGAGCACCTTCATGGAGGATCGAATTCTATGGGGTCAGGCCTGAAAGTCTGCGTCCGGTGTCATACCTGCATGCAGCCCTGACCCCCACTCAGGATTCAGGCTGACCCCAACCAAATGCACGATTCAGGCCTGACCCCAACTCAAATCTCGTGAATCAGCAGCCCGTCCCGGAGCTTCGGCTCGAACCAGGTCGATTTGGGCGGCATGATGCCGTCGGCGTCGGCGATTCGCATGAGGTCCTCGATCGAGACGGGGAAGAGCGAGAACGCGGCGGCGGCGCGCCCCTCGTCCACCGCCCGCTCGAGCGCCGCGGTTCCGCGTCCCCCTCCGACGAAGTCGATCCGCGGGTCCGTCCGGATGTCGCGGATTCCGAGGACGGGAGCGAGGATGCGGTCCTGGAGGAGCGTGACGTCGAGCTCAGCGGGATCTCCCAGGTCGAGCCCGTACCACTTTCCGTCGAGATAGAGGCTCGCCTCGCCCCGTCTCGCGGGCGCCGCCGGCGCCGAGTCGGACACGGGCAGTTTTTCGCGGAGCGCGGCGAGGAACTGCTCCGGGCTGCGCGAGCCGCCCAGGTCCTTCACTACGCGGTTGTAGGGAAGGATTCGCAGGTGCGTGTCGGGGAAAGCGACAGCGAGGAAATAGTCGGCGGCATCTCCGCGACCCTTCCCGGCGAGCTCGCTCCTCGCGCGGCTGGCGCTCGCGGCCCGGTGGTGCCCGTCGGCGATGTACAGGAGGGGCACCCGCCCGAACTCCGAGACGAGCTCGCTCGCCTGCTTGCCCCCGACCCGCCACATCGTGTGAACGACGCCGTCTTCCGCCTCGAACTCGTATAAGGGCTTCTCGCGGGTGGCGGCGCGGACGAGGGTGTCGATCGCGTCGCGGCTGCGGTAGGTGAGGAAGACGGGACCGGTCTGCGCGCCGAGGGTGACCATGTGCCGGGTGCGATCGTCCTCCTTGTCCCGGCGCGTGCGCTCGTGGCGCCGGATGACGCCGGAGTCGTATTCGTCGAGCGAGTACGCCGCCGCCAGGCCCGTCTGTTCGTGATCTCCCATCCGCAGCCGGTAGAGGTAGACCGACGGCTCGCTCTCGCGGACGAGCGGCGCCTCGCGCTCGAGGCGCGCGAAGTTTTCCGCTCCCTTCCGATACACCGAGTCCGAGTGCGGATCGGTCCCTTCCGGAAGATCGATCTCGGGCCGGGAGACGTGCAGAAAGCTCGCGGGATGACCCGAGGCGAGCTCGCGCGCTTCCGGAGTCGTCACGACGTCGTAGGGAACGGCGGCGACCTCGTGCACCCGTTCGGGCACCGGTCGAAGCGCTCGAAAAGGACGGATCGTTGCCATGGCCCTCCCCGGAAGCGCGAATTCTAGTGTCCCCGGCCGCTTGGATCGCACTTATGATTCCGGGCGCGTTCGTTCGATTCGGAAAGGAGACTGCTCGATGCGTCGAAATTCCGGGATTGCGGCCGTGGCCGCGCTTCTCACCCTGGTTCTCGCCATCGCGTGCCGGAAGGACGAAGCTCCCGGGGAGGCGCAGGGCGAGGCCGCGCCCGCCGGTGCCCCTGCCGTCGAGCCCGCGGTCTCCGGCGCTCCCGCCGCGGCGTCGGCGGATCTCGTCGCGGGAGGGCGCTATCTCGTCACCGTCATCGGATGCAACGACTGCCACACGCCGATGAAGATGGGAAAGACCGGGCCGGAGCCGGACATGACCCGGATGCTGTCCGGCCACCCCGAGGGAATGAAGCTGCCGCCGCCGCCGAAGCTGGAAGGGCCGTGGGGAATGGCCGGCACGCACACGCTCACCGCCTGGGCCGGTCCGTGGGGTATCAGTTACTCGATGAACCTGACGCCCGACGACAACACCGGCATCGGGATCTGGACCGAGGACATGTTCATCCGCTCGATGCGCACCGGCAAGCACATGGGCACGTCGCGCACCGTCCTGCCGCCGATGCCGTGGCCCTGGTACGGGAAGATGCGCGACGAAGAGCTGAAGGCGATCTTCGCGTACCTGAAGTCGATACCGCCGATCAAGAACCGCGTCCCGGACCCGACGCCGCCCGGCGTCGCCCCATAAGACATCTTCCAAGGAGGACTGAAATCATGGGCAAGATCATCGAGTGCCACAAGGTCAACCCGTCGAGCGAGTGCGATCACGTCGTCCGCGGCCGCGACGAATACGAAGTGATGGCCAACGCGAAGGTCCACGCCACCGAGCACGGCCTCGAGGCGACGCCGGAGCTGATGGCACAGGTCCGTTCGTTCATCGAGGACGAGACAGAGGAAGCTTAGAGAACCCGCCTCCCGCGCGCGGCCCGAGTCCTCCATGACGGAACCGGAGAAGAAACAGGCCGAGCAGCTCAAGAAGCAGGGGGACGTCAAGGAAGCCCTCGAGCAGGCGACCCCTCCGCCCGAGGCGCACGAGAAGCCCCGCAAGAGCCTCCTTGCGGGGCTCATCGTCTACGCGCTCCTGATCGCTCTCTTTCTCGGAGCGCGCATCGTCCTGATGCGCTCGACGCTTGGCCTGCCCGAAAAGACCCTCGACATCCTCCAGCGGGCGAGCCTCGGCGCCGTCTTCATCGTTCTCGCCCTGCTGCTCGGCAAGGCCGTGCAGATGTATTTCCTTCCGCGATTCGACACGGTCACGCGCTACAACCTGAGGCGCATCCTGCGGCTCGCAATCTTTCTCGCGATCGTGGTCGTCGTGGTGTCGGCCGTTTTCGTCGGGTGGTACACGGCGCTCGTTTCCCTGGGAGTCCTCTCGCTCATCCTGGGCTTTGCGCTGCAGACGCCGATCACGAGCTTCATCGGCTGGATCTACATTCTCGTCCGAAAGCCCTACCGGGTCGGAGATCGCATCCTGATCGGCGGCGCGGCCGGCGACGTCATCGACGTTTCCTACCTCGACACGACGCTGTGGGAGTTCGGCGGGCAGTACCTCTCGACCGACCACCCGAGCGGGCGGATCATCAAGTTCCCCAACTCCAACGTTCTGACCACTCCCGTCTACAACTACTCCTGGCCGCTCTTTCCCTACATCTGGAACGAGATCAAGTTCCAGATCGCATACGACAGCGATCTCGAGTTCGTCGCGAAGACGATGAGCGAGGTGGCCGAGCAAGAGCTCGGCGAGACGATGATGCAGCGAGTGAAGGTCTACCGCGAGCTCCTCGCCGAGACCCCGGTCGACCAGCTGCAGGTCCAGGAACGGCCCGTAGTCGTCTTCCGCGTGAGCGAGAACACGTGGCTCGAGGCGATCGTGCGCTACCTCGTCGATCCCAAGATCGCGGGACGCACCAAGACCGACCTGATCCGGAAGCTGCTCGCGCGCCTGAACGCAGAGCCCGAGCGCGTCGGCTTTCCGAAGAGCAACATGCGATGAGCTCCGCCACGACTTTTCCGGCGCAGGGGCGTGCCCCCGGCGCGGAGACCGGCGCCCTTCTCCAGGCCGCCGCGGGAGTCGTGATTTTCGGGCTCGGCCTGTGGGCCCTCGTCGCGGACCTCGAAGCGTGGAACGCGGTCTGGTATCTGCCCGCGTGGTACGGCTACCTCCTCATCCTCGACGCGGCGATCCTCGCGCGCCGCGGACGATCGTTCATGGGGGTGCGGAGGCGCGAGCTCGTCGCGATGATGCTCTGGTCGCTGCCGTTCTGGCTGCTGTTCGAGGCGTACAACCTCCGGCTTCACAACTGGTACTACGTCTTCGGGCTGAGGACGCTGTGGGGCTCGGTGCTCATGAGCACGCTCGCGTTTGCGACAGTGATCCCCGCCTGTTTTCTTCACACCGAGCTCATCGACGCGTTCGGATTCGCGCGCGATCGGCGATGGCGGCCGCTGCGCGTCACGCGGACCGTCCTCGCCGTCGTTCTCCTCGCGGGCGCCGCCTGCGCGATCCTTCCGCTCGCCTGGCCGCGGTGGGCGTTCTGGATGGTCTGGGGAGGGCCCCTCGGGATCCTCGAGGTCGTCAACTACCGATCTGGGGCGCCGTCGCTGCTGCGCGACCTCGAACAGGGCCGGCCGGGGCGGCTCCTCCGACTTCTGCTCGGCGGTCTCCTCGCCGGGGCCGCGTGGGAGCTCCTGAACTACTGGGCGCGCACGAAGTGGATCTACACCGTTCCGGGTTTCGAGGACTGGAAGGTCTTCGAGATGCCTTTCGCGGGCTTCGGCGGATTCCCGCCGCTCGCGCTTTCGGCATTCGCGTTCTTCGCCTGGGTCTCGAGCCTTCGCGGCCGATCGCGGCTCGTCGTGGCGGGCGCCGCGATCGTCTTCAGCGCCTGGGCCTCGGTCGCGGCCATGGAGCGCAACGTCCAGTCGATGCGGCCCGTTCTCGCCGACCTTCCCGGCCTCGAGCCGTCCGCCGTCGAAAATCTCCGCGGCGCGGGGATTCCGACGCCCGAGCGCCTCGACCGCGCCGTCGCGAGAGAGGGGTCCGCAGCGGTCGCGGCCCGATCCGGAGTGCCGCTTCCGGCGGTCGAGCGCGCGGCCCGGCACGCGGCGCTCGCCCTCCACAAGGGCATGGGTCCGAGCGCGGCCCGCCTGCTGGAAGAAGCCGGAATCGACGGCGTCGATGACCTGCGCGCCGCCCACCCTCCCGCGCTCGCCCTTCTCCTTCGTCGGCTCGCGGCGTCCCGCGGAGTGCCCGCTCCCCGGCTCGAGCACGTGCGCGTCTGGGTTCGCGCGGCGCGGGCGGATGGCCGGCCGCGGCGATGAGAAGCGCGGTCCGCCTCCTCGCCGGCGTTCTCGCGCTGATCGGTCTGGCGTGTGCCGGGAGCAGCTCGCGGTCTTCCGCACCTTCCGTTCCACCGGCCGCGGCGCCGCGCGAGGTGCGCTTCACGATCCTTCAGATCAACGACGTCTACAAGATCGAAGGGCTCCTGGGCGGGACAGTGGGAGGGCTCGCGCGCGTGCGGACGCTCAGAAAGAGCCTCGAAGCCGAGGGGCGTCCCGTTCTCGTTCTCCACGGGGGCGACCTCCTCTTTCCCTCCGTCATGAGCAAGTACCTTCGCGGAAACCCGATGATCCGGGCGCTGAACCTGCTCGACGGGGACGCGGCCGCGTTCGATTCGTCGCTCGTCGTCGTCTTCGGCAACCACGAGTTCGACGACAAGGACCCGGGGATTCTCCTCGGCCGCGTCGCGCAGTCCGACTTCGCCTGGGTCTCTTCGAACACGCGCTACCGGAGCACCGCAACGGCGTCGGGCGAGCCGTTCTCCGCGCGGGTTCCGAATGCACACGACGTTCTCGTGAGAGAGATCGGCGGAGCCCGGCTCGGAATCTTCGGGCTCACGACCGACGCGCAGCCGCGGGACTACGTCGGGTACGAGTACGAGCCGACCGCCCGGAACGCGGCCGTCTCGCGCGCGCTCGACCGGCTGCGCGCGGCCGGAGCGACAGCCGTCGTCGCCCTGACGCACCAGGACCTCGAGGAGGACGAGAGGCTCGCTCGGGATTTCCCGGCGGTCGCTCTCGTCGTCGGCGGACACGAGCACTTCTTCCTCGACCGGAAAGTCGGCAACACGTGGATCACGAAGGCGGATGCCGACGCGAAGACAGCGGTGGTGCACGACGTGCGGATCTCGGCCGACGGGAGGTTCGAAGACGCGTTCCGCAAGGTTTCCCTCGGATCCGACGTGGCAAAGGATCCCGCGGTGGAGAAAGAGGTGCAGGCATCGCTCGCGGAGCTCGCCGTTGCGGTCCGGGCACAGACCGGACGGGACCTCCAGGAGGAAATCGGTACGACCGAGAACCTGCTCGAGGGGGTCGAGCCGGCGGTGCGTGGGCGCGAGACGGCGCTCGGCAACTTTCTGACCGACGTACTCCGCGACAGGATGGAGACGGACCTGGCGTTCGTCAACGGCGGTGCGATCCGGATCAACGACGACATCCCTCCCGGCCCGATCCGCAACTACGACTTCGAGGGGATCTTCTACTTCGACAACAAGATCGTTTCCTTTGAGGTCACTGGCGCCGAGCTGCTCGAGCTCCTCCGGATCTCCGTCGCCAAGGTCCACGCGGGGCACGGCCGCTTCCTGCAGGTTTCCGGGATCCGGTTCCGGTATCGGGTCGGGGGGACGGAAGACGAGCCGGTGTACTCCGTGGACGCCGCCGACGTCCAGGTCGCGCCCCGCGGCTCCTCCGGCTTCCGGCCGCTCGAGCTCGGCCGGAAGTACAGCGCGGCGTCGCTCGACTACATCTGGGAGAACGGCTACCGCGACGGCTACCCGCTCTTCTCGAAGGGGCGTGGGGCGGAGAGCCCGCGGCGCCTGGACTCCGGGCCTCTCCCGTGGCGGACGACCACCGAGGCGGCGATCCGCGCTCTTCCCGGGCGGCGGGTGACCTCGAAGATCGAAGGGCGGATCGTCCGGGCGCAATAGGACTTGCGGCGCGGCAGGGCGCTTGCACTAGGGCTTCGCATGGAGCCGACGTCTGCCCCGCCCGCCGGGAATGCAATCGAGCGATTCTCCACGCGCGTCTCGCAGTGGGCGGGAAGCACGCCCGCCTTCGCGATCGCTCTCGGGTTCGTCGTCGTCTGGGCATTGACCGGACCGTTATTCGGTTTCTCGCAGAACTGGCAGATGATCATCAACACCGGGACGACCATCGCGACCTTCCTGATGGTGTTCCTGATCCAGCGCGCGCAGAACAAGGAGGCGCGCGCCATGCAGCTGAAACTGAACGAGGTCGTCGCCGCCCACGCGGGGGCGAGCAACCGGCTGGTCGGCGCCGAGGAGCTCTCGGAAGAGGAGCTTCGCGCGCTTCACGAGCGGTACCTGAAGCTCGTCGAGAAGGTCAAAGATCCCAGCACGCGGCCCACTCTCCAGGAGGCCGTTTCCGTCGAGGAAACGACGGCTGCCCACGCCGCGCGCGAGGCGACAGCCGCGCGCGAGGCTGCTTCGAGGAAGGGGCGGTGAGCGGGGGGCGTCTAACGCTTCGGCGGACGGGACGGGCGGAGGTCGATGCGCGAAGCGATCGCGCGATCGGGGAACCGGATCAGGTCAGCCACCGCCTCGGCGACGTCTTCGGAAGACAGCATCCACGACTGATCCCGATCGCCGTGCGAGTGGCCGAACTCGGTGCCGACGGAACCGGGGAGGATCGCCGCGACCCGGATGCCCTGGTGCCGGAGGTCGAGCATGGACGCTTCCGAAAAGCCGAGAAGCCCGAACTTGGACGCGTTGTACGCGGACCCGTTCGCGAACGCGTTGACGCCCGCGAGGGAACCGATGTTGACGATGAAGCCGCCGCCCCCCTTCTTCATGAGAGGCACCGCGAAGTGGGTCGCGTAGTACGGGCCGAAGAGGTTCGTTTCGACCACCTCCCGGAAGCGCGACGGGTCGAGCCTCTCGACCGAGTCGAACTCGCCGACCCCCGCGTTGTTGACGAGGACGTCGAGGCGACCGTGCGTTCGCTCGACGAAGCCGACGAGCGCCTGCTGGTCCGACTCGCTCCGGGCGTCCGCCGGACGACCGCTGAACCGGCTGCCCTGGACGGCGCCCTGCAGCCGGCCGACCGCAGACGTGACGCTCTCGTCGGAGCGTCCCGAGATCACGACAGCGAATCCGTCCTTTGCGAGACGGCTCGCGATCGCAAAGCCGATTCCGCGGGTTCCTCCCGTGACGAGCGCGACGCGGTCCTTACTCGCCATCGTCGGATCGTATCAACGCGCCTCACCCCGATCCCCTCTGTTACTGTCCTTCGATGAAGGGACAGCGAAAGAAAACCTTGACTGTCATCATCTGGGCGGTCGTCGCGACCCTCGCGGTAGTTTTCCTCGTTCTGAACCTTTTGCCCTCCGAAAAGAAGATCAAGAAACACATCCAGCCGCTCTACGCGGTCTCCGACCCGCAGTTCCTCCGCTCGATGGGGTCGCTTCTCGGTCCGGCCATCGTGGACGGAAACCGCGTCGTCACGCTGCTGAACGGCGACCGGATTTTCCCCGCGATGCTCGAGGCGATCCGGAGCGCCACGAAGACCATCACGTTCGAGACGTACATCTACTGGTCGGGCGAGGTCGGCGAGCAGTTCTCCGAGGCGCTTTCCGAGCGCGCCCGGGCGGGAGTGAAGGTCCACGTGCTTCTCGACTGGGTCGGCAGCGGGAAGATGAAAGACGAGTACATCGACAAGATGAAGTCCGCCGGGGTCGAAGTCGAGAAGTACCACCCGCTGCACTGGTACAACCTCTCGCGGATCAACAACCGCACCCACCGGAAGATCCTCGTCGTCGACGGGCGGGTGGGATTCACGGGAGGCGTCGGTATCGCCGATAAGTGGACCGGGAACGCCCAGGACCCGGACCACTGGCGCGATACGCACTTCCGGCTCGAGGGACCCGCGGTCGCCCAGATGCAGGCGGCCTTCATGGACAACTGGATGAAGACACAGTCGGAGGTCCTCCACGGAGAGGAGTACTTCCCGGCACTGTCGCCCGTCGGAAAGGCTCTCGCTCAGGTTTTCAAGAGCTCGCCCCGGGAAGGCAGCGAGAGTGTCCGGCTGATGTATCTCCTCTCGATCGCGTCGGCGCGCCACCGCGTCCTGATCGCAAACTCGTATTTCGTTCCGGACGACCTCGCCGTCGAAACCCTCGTCCGGGCGAAACAGCGAGGCGTCGATGTCGAGGTCATTGTTCCCGGAACGAAGATCGACTCGGAGCTCACGCGCAAGGCCTCGCGTTCGCGTTGGGGCGCCCTCCTGGAGGCGGGCATCGAGATCTACGAATACCAGCCGACCATGTACCACTGCAAAGTGATGGTCGTGGACGACCTCTGGGTGTCCGTGGGCTCGACCAACTTCGACAACCGTTCCTTTCGCTTGAACGACGAAGAGAACCTGAACGTGTACGACGCCGACTTCGCGCGCGAGCAGACCCGCGACTTCGAAGCCGACCGACAGAAGGCCCGCCGGATCACTTATGCGGATTGGAAGGCGCGTCCGCTCTCCGAGAAGATCCTCGAGCACACCGCGGGACTCCTCCGCGGCCAGCTCTAGATGCCCCGTCCGACGACCGAAGAGGGATCTCCCCGGCCGCAGGTCCGCGCTCTCGCGGTCCGGCGCCGGATCGTCGGCGGGTTCCTCGCTTCGGCGGCTCTCGTCGTCCTTCTCACCGGCACTTCCACCATCGCGCTCCGGTTGGCGCTCGCGACCGATCGCAAGGCGATCCGCGAAGCGGAGGAGCTCGTGGAAGTGGGCCTGCTGCGCTCCGCGCTGGAGCGTCGGGTGGCGAGCTTCCGCGGCTACCTCCTGACCGGGGAGAGCGCGTTTCTCGACAAGCTCGTTCAGGCCCGCCGCGAGGTCGTCGGGCATCTCCAGCGGATCCGCCGCACCGTGACCGGTCCAGACGTCCAACTGCTCGAAGCGATCGAGCGCGCGGATCGCGGGTACGAGGACGCCGCCGCCGCCGGGCTGTCCCTTCTTCGCGGCGGGGCGAGCCCGCAGGAGCTCGGCCGTTATATCGAGCAGGTCACGAGCCCGCGGCGCGACGCGCTCGAACGCGCGCTCGGAGACTTCCTGGCGCACAAGAGACAGGCCCTGCGGGAGGCGGAGAGAGACGCGGCGCGCGAGAACCTGTGGTCATCCGGCCTCATTCTGGCTAGCGGAGTCGGCGCGCTTCTCATCCTTCTCGCGCTCGCCGTTCCGGTGAGCCGCCGGCTCGCGAGCTTCTACGAGACCGAGCAACGGGAGCGCCAGAGAGCCGAGGAAGCGGAAGCGGAACAAAGACGCATCGCCGAAGTCCAGCGCGTGACCCTCGACTCCCTTCCGGGCCCCGTTGCCGTTCTCGATGCCGCGGGGGTCATCGTTTCGGTCAACGAGCCGTGGAAGCAGCAGGGCGGGGAGAACGGCATGTTGAATCCGGCCTGGGGCCCGGGCACGGACTACCTCGCTGTCTGCGACGGGGCGGCGCGCACCGGCTGGGAGCCGGCGGCAGCCGCGTGTGCCGGAATCCGAAGCGTGCTCGCCGGAGAGACCGAGACCTTCGACCTCGAATATCGCTCGGACTCCGGGGGAGAAGAGAAGTGGTTTCGCCTGAATGCGAGCGTCCTCCGAACGCGCCGCGCGCGCGGGGCAGTTGTCCTCCATCTCGACATCACGTCGCGCAAGCGCGCCGAGCGCGCCTTGCGCGACTCGGAGGCGAGGAAGAGCGCCGTCCTCGAGACGGCGCTCGAAGGGATCGTGACCATCGACGAGCGGGGCGACTCGTCGAGTTCAACCCCTCCGCGGAAAAGATTTCGGCTACGCGCGCTCCGACGTGATCGGACGGCCGATGGCCGAGCTGCTGATCCCGCCCCACATGCGGGAAGCGCACCACGCCGGCTTCGAGCGCCACCTTCGAACCGGCGAATCGCGGATCCTCGCGCGCCGCCTCGAGATGCCCGCCGTGCGCTCCGATGGAACCGAGATGTTCGTCGAGCTCACGATTACCCGGATCCCGACGACTCCACCGTTCTTCACCGGTTTCATCCGCGACATTTCCGACGCCAAGGAAGCGGAACACGAACGGGCGTTGCTTCTCGACCGGGAGCAGAGAGCGCGGGCCGTCGCGGAGGCGGCGCAGCGCCGGTCCGCGTTCCTTGCCGAGGCGAGCTCGGTCCTTGCCTCCTCGCTCGACTACAAGGCCACGCTCGCGACGGTCGCCCGCCTCGCCGTGCCGGGGATGGCGGACTGGTGCGTCGTGGACGTCGTGGACGCCGACGGGAAACTGCAGCGGCTCGCAGCGGCCCATGCCGATCCGGCGAAGGTGGCGTGGGTGTCGGAACTTCGGGAGCGATACCCCGAAGATCCGAGCTCGCCCTATGGAGCGGCGGAGGTTCTCCGGACGGGCAACCCCCAGGTCCTGACGGAAATCCCGGACTCGCTCCTGCGGGCCTCCGCGCGCGACGAGGAGCACTACCGGATCCTGAGCGGGCTCGGCCTGAGCTCTTTTCTCGCCGTGCCCCTCGAGGCGGCGGGCCGGAGGATCGGAGTCCTCACTCTCGTTTCCGCGGAGTCGGGCATGCGCTACGGCCCCGACGACGTGGCGTTCGCGCGGCGGCTCGCCCACCACGCGAGCCTGGCGATCGACAACTCGCGCCTCTACGAGGAAGCGCAGGCGGCGGTGGCCGCGCGCGACGACTTCCTCTCGATCGCGTCGCACGAGCTGAAGACTCCGGTCGCGACGCTCCAGCTCCTCATCCAGAACCTGTTGCGGAGGTTCCGCACCGATCCCTCGTCCATCACGCCGGACACCGCGACGGAGCGGCTCGCGGCGGTCGACAAGCAGGTCCTGCGGCTCACGAAGCTGATCAACGACCTCCTCGACCTCTCGCGGATCACCGATGGCCGCCTCGAGCTCGACCGCGAGCCGACCGATCTCGCGTCGATCGTCCGCGACGTCGTTGCCCGTCACGAAGAGGACGCGCACCGCGCTCACTGCACCATGTCGGTCGCTGTCGAATCGCCCGTCCCGGGCGTGTGGGACCCGATGCGGATCGACCAGGTCGTCGAGAATCTCCTCTCGAACGCGATCAAGTACGGCGCGCGCGGCCGGATTGAAGTGCGGGTCGACGGCGACGAAAGAGTCGCGAGGTTGATGGTTCGGGACGAGGGCATCGGGATCCCGCCGGACGCGCAGGCGAGGATCTTCCAGCGCTTCGAAAGGGCGGTGTCCGCGAGCGACTACGGAGGCTTCGGTCTCGGCCTCTGGATCGTCCACCGGATCGTCGCGGCGCACGGAGGAGAATTGCGCGTGGAAAGCGCGCCGGGCCGCGGGTCCGAGTTCCACGTCGATCTCCCGCGCACGCCGCCGGAGACGGAAGCGGCCGCCGATCGGGAGCGCCCCGGCTATACTGATCGCTCCGACACGTGACGTCCAAACTGGAAGTACGCGGCCGAGTTCTGATCGTCGAGGACGATTCAGATCTGCGCGAAACGCTGAGCCAGATCCTGACGGACGAGGGGTATCGGGTCTGGAGCGCGGAGCACGGCCGGGCGGCGCTCGACTGCCTCCGCGACGGCAGCAAACCCTGCCTCATCCTGCTCGACCTCACGATGCCCGTCATGAACGGCTGGCAGTTCCGCGCCGAGCAGCGCGAGGATCCGGATCTCGCTGAGATTCCCGTCGTCGTGATTTCCGCGGGAGCGAACCTGGCGGATCAGGTCGTCCCGCTCGGCATTCACGACTTCATCCGCAAGCCGATCCAGCTCGGCCAGCTTCTCGCGACCGTCGGACGTTACTGCGGAGAGCCGGACGGCTCTTCCGCTTCCTCGTGAGCCCGCCCCGCGCTTCCCGTTCGTGATTCGCCTGCGGCGCTCCGCGGAGCGCGGTCACTTCGATCACGGATGGCTCGACACCCGCCATACGTTTTCGTTCGGTGATTACCACGACTCCGCGCACATGGCGTTTCGCTCCCTGCGCGTTCTGAACGAGGACCGGGTCCAGCCGGGAAAGGGCTTCCCCACGCACTCGCACCGGGACATGGAGATCGTGACGTGGGTGCTCGACGGGGCGCTGGAGCACAGCGACAGTCTCGGAAACGGTTCGGTCATCCGGCCCGGCGAGGCCCAGCGCCTTTCCGCCGGCACGGGAATCACGCACAGCGAGTTCAACCACTCGAAGTCGGAGCCGCTCCACTTCCTGCAGATCTGGATCCTGCCCGTCGCGCGCGGCCTCCAGGCCGGCTACGAGCAGAAGGCCTTTTCCGAGGCGGAGCGGCGGGGCCAACTCCGTCTCGTCGGCTCGCCGGACGGGCGCGAAGGCTCGGTCACGGTGCGGCAGGACGCGGACCTCTTTGCGACGCTCCTCTCCCGCGGGCAGTCCGTCTCGCACGCGCTCCGGCCCGACCGGCACGCCTGGGTTCACGTGGCGCGCGGGGAAGTGGATCTCGGCGGACACGTTCTCGAAAGCGGGGACGCCGCGGCTTTGAGCGCCGAGCCGGGGCTCGAGATCTCGGCTCGGAAGGATTCCGAGGTCCTGCTCTTCGACCTCGCGTGAGAGGGCGGCGCCGCTGACGAACGCGGAGCCGGGACCCCCGCGCGAGTCGCCCGGCCGGATCTTCCTGCGCTTCCTCCGGTTTGGCGCCCTGGCCTGGGGAGGACCGGTCGCGCAGATCGCGATGATCCGGCGGGAGCTCGTCGAAGAGGAGCGCTGGATTCCTCCCGAACGCTTCAACCGCACGCTCGCCGTCTACCAGGTCCTGCCGGGGCCGGAAGCGCACGAGCTCTGCGTCTACTTCGGAATGATCGCCGGTGGACGGACCGGCGGCCTGCTCGCCGGACTGGGCTTCCTGCTTCCCGGTCTCGTCCTGATGCTCGCCCTGTCCTGGTTCTACGTCTCGATCGGGCTCGCGTCCCCGACAGTGGCGGCTCTCTTCGCGGGCGCGCAGGCTGGTGTCGTCGCCGTCGTAGCCCGCGCCGTCCATCGAATCGGCGCCGGGGCTCTCACCGACGGATGGCTCCTCGCGCTCGCCGCCACGGCCGGCGTCCTCGAGCTCGCCGGCGTTCACTTCGCGGTTTCTCTCTCGCTCTGCGGCGCGGCGTACGCGCTGAGTAAGCGCCGGGCGTGGCTCGCGGGGGTCGCGGTCGTCTTGCTCGCCGGCGCGGCGCTCTTCTACGCGGCGGGGCGCGACCGGAGAGCGCCGACGCCGGAAGCTCCCGGTGCGGCCGAGCACGCGCGGCCCTCGATCGCCGCGATCCTCGGATCCGGGTTGAAGAGCGGGCTCCTCACGTTCGGCGGTGCTTATACGGCGATTCCTTTCGTGCGCCGTGACGCCGTCGAACGCGGCGGCTGGCTCACCGACGGACAGTTCCTGGACGGGCTCGCCCTCGGAGGGATCCTCCCCGCTCCCCTCATCATCTTCGGGACCTTCGTCGGTTACGTTGCCGGCGGCCTTCCGGGCGCACTCGCGATGACGCTCGGCATCTTTCTCCCCGCTTTCGCGATTACGCTCGTCGGGCACTCCGCGCTGGAGCGGCTCGTCGAGAATCGCGCGCTCCACGACGTTCTCGATGGAATCACCGCGGGCGTCGTCGGGATCATCGCGGCGACCCTGGTGTACCTCTTTCGCGCCGGAGTTCGCACCGTGCCGCAAACCCTCATCTTCGTCGGAGCGCTGACGCTTCTCTACGTGTGGAGATCGAAGCTCGCCGTCGCCGCCGTCGTCCTCGGCGCGGCGGTCCTCGGACTGCTCTTCCGCGGGGGGGCGTGACCGGAGGCGCGTTCGCGCGTCTCCCCGGCAGGAGAACACCATGACGCCTCTCATAATCTGGCTCGCGCTCGGCCAGTCGCCCGCGCCGCCGCCGGCGTCCCGGGCCTTCCGGGTCGAGGATGAGGTGCGGAAGCTCGCCTCCCGCCCGCTCTGGCCCGAATTCGATCCGGCGAAGGTCCCGCTCGCTGTCTTCGACGGCACGAACACGTTCCTGTTCCGCCACCCGAAACCGCCGCCGGAGTTTCGTCCGGTTCCGAATCGGCCGGAGACCGCGGTGGTCGCCGGGCAGCACGCGCTCGTCCGCGCCAACACGTCGATTGCGCTCGGAGACGTGCGGACGGCGACGCTCCTGGCGGACGGGACTCCCGAGATCCCGGTCCGGGACGCCGCCGCGGTGGCAGTACACGAGGCCTTCCACGTTTTCCAGGCCGAGCGCCACCCGAAGTGGGGCGGCAACGAAGTGGACCTGTTTACCTACCCGGTGGACGACCCGGTCCTGCTCCAGCTCTCGCGGCTCGAGGCGGAGGCGCTCCGACGTTCCCTCGCGGCGACCGGCGAGAAGAACGCGGCCTGCCGGGCCGACGCGGCTCTCGACCTGCGGCGCAGGAGGTTCGCCCGGCTCGGAGAGTCCGGAGCGCTCTACGAGCGCGGCACGGAGCTGAAGGAAGGACTCGCGCGTCTGGTCGAAAGCCGGGCGCGGGGCGAGTCCTCGAAGGAGCCGGTCTTTCCCGCGAACGAGTTCGGCGCGGGAGACGTCCGCTCGCGAAGCTACGCCGTCGGTCACGCATTCGGACTACTCCTGGATCGCTTCGCGCCCCGCTGGGAGTCGAAGCTCGAGAGCGGCGCGGAGCGGGCGCTCGACGGGCTTCTCTCCGAAGCGCTCGCCGCACGGCCGGCGGCGCGCCCGTGCGCCTTCACCGGGCAGGAGACCGCCCGGGCTCTCGACGCCGCGAAGCGGTCCGTCGAGCTCGAGCGGCTCACCCGGGCGGCGGTCCGCGAGGACTTCTTCACCCGCGCTGGCTGGAAGCTCGTCGTCGTCGCGGAAAGCGAACCGCTCTCGCCGCAGGCGTTCGATCCGCTGAACGTCGAGCGGCTCGCGCCGGGGGAGGTCCTCCACACGCGCTGGGTGAAGGTCGGGAACCGGACGGGGACCCTCGAGGTCCTGAACGCCCGCGCGGTGACCGAGTCGGCCGGCAAGCACCCGCTCTTCGAGGGCATCCGGCGCGTGACGGTCACGGGCCTCCCGAAGGAGCCGGACGTGCGCGAGTCGGGAACCGAGCTCACCGTCGAAGCCGCCGGAGTGAGCGCACGATTCACCGCGGCGCGATGGGAGCGAAAGGATCGCACGACCACCGTTCACGTTTCGAAGGCTCCCTGAAGATGGGATGGGAGCTGAAGACGCTCTCGCTCGGAGACGAGGCGAAGCTCGAGGAGTTCCTCGAGCCGCGAGCCACCGACTCGATGTTCCTCCGCTCGAACGCGAGACTGGCCGGGCTCGTGGATCGGGGGAAGGCGTTCGAGGGCACGTGGGTCGCGGCGATCGAGAACGGGGCGGTGACGGCGGTGGCCGCTCACTTCTGGAACGGGATGCTCATCCTCCAGGCCCCGGCTCCCGAAACCCGGGAGGCGGTTGCGCGCGCCGCCGTCGCGCGGTCGGGGCGCGAGCTGAAGGGCATGACCGGCCCGTGGGCGCAGGTCGAGGCGACGCGCCGCGCGCTCGGTCTCGAGGCACGCGAGGCGTCGCTCGACAGCCGGGAGGACCTCTTCTCCCTGGACCTCGCCCTGCTGCAGGTCCCGGAGTCGCTCTCGTCGGGACGGGTCGAGTGCCGACCGCCCCGGGGAGAGGAGCTGGAACAAGCGGCGCGCTGGCGCGTGGCGTTCTCCGTCGAAGCGCTCGGACGAGCCGAGGGAGAAGAGGCGCTCGCCGCGGCGCGCGCCGACATCGCCCGCCTGCGGGATCTCGGCTCACAGTGGATCCTTCTCGAGGACGATCAGGCGGTGGCGTACTCGGCGTTCAACGCCCGCCTTCCGGACATGGTCCAGATCGGCGGCGTCTGGACTCCGCCGGAGCTTCGCGGACGCGGCTACGCCCGCGCTGTCGTTGCCGGCTCCCTCGTCGCGGCGCGGCGCGAGGGAGCGACTCGGGCAATCCTGTTCACGGGCGTGGAGAACACCGCCGCGCGCCGCGCGTACGAGGCGCTCGGTTTCCGGATCGTCGGCGATTACGGGTTGGTGATCTTCCGCTGATAGCTGACAGCTGACACTATAGCTGACAGCTGATAGCTACGTCTTCACTCGCCCTGACCCAGTGAATAGCCGCGTTCTCCGTCGAAGGTGAAGAGGTTCTCCGTCTTGATGAAGTCGAGGTTCGCGGCCGCCGCGCGGCCGAGAAGAGCGGCGAGAGCGCCGTGGGTCGTCGGCCCGCCCGCCGCCAGGAACCGGCAGAGCCAGTGCTCGGTCTGCATCGTCTCGGGAAAGCCGTCCGGCCAGACCTTGATCCCGCGGTTGCTGATCGTCTGAAGCTCGAGCCCGCCCTCCGCGAGCGGGCGCAGTCTCTCCGCGAGGTCGTTCGCGCTTCCGGTCCAGTTCACGAAGAGATCCATGCCGACGAGGTCGCGCCGGGCGGGGGTCCGCGCCGCGGCCGGCGGGGCGGGCGCGGGGCCGCCTCGATCGCGTACTTCGCCGGTTTCAGCGTCGCGGGGCTGAGCCGAGCCGCTCGGTCACGGCTTCGGCGAACTCCTTCGTGCCGACCTTCTGCCGGCTCGCGCCTTCCGTGTAGATGTCGTAGGTGTGGATCCCGTCCTCGATCGTCTTCAGCCAGGCGTTGTGGACGCGCTCGGCGACGTCGGGCTGCCCGATGTGAACGAGCATCATGACGGCGCCGAGCAGCAGGCCCGACGGGTTGGCGAGGTTCTGGCCCGCGCGGCGCGGAGCCGAGCCGTGGATCGCCTCGAACATCGCGCAGCGATCGCCGATGTTCGCGGAGCCGGCGAGCCCGACGGAGCCCGCGATCTGCGCCGCCACGTCGGAGAGGATGTCGCCGTACAGGTTCGGCATCACGATCGACGTCGAACGCTCCGGGCGTGTCGGCGAGCTTGGCCGCGCCGATGTCCACGATCCAGTGCTCTTTCTCGATGTCCGGATACTCCGGCGCCGATCTCGTCGAAGACCTTGTGGAACAGGCCGTCGGTCATCTTCATGATGTTGTCTTTGGTGAAGCAGGTGACCTTGCGCCGGTTGTTCCGGCGCGCGTACTCGAAGGCGTAGCGGACGATCTTCTCGCAGCCCGGGCGGCTGATCAGCTTCAGGCACTGCATCACCTTCGGCGGTCTGCCGGTGCTCGATGCCCGCGTAGAGGTCCTCCTCGTTCTCGCGGACGATCACGACGTCCATCCCGGGATGCTGCGTCTGGACGAAGGGGTGGTAGGCGACGCAGGGACGCACGTTGGCGTACAGGCCGAGCGTCTTGCGCGTCGTGACGTTCAGGCTCTTGAAGCCGCCGCCCTGGGGGGTGGTGATCGGCGCCTTCAGAAAGACCTTGGTGCGCCGCAGCGATTCCCAGGCGGACGGCTCGATGCCCGAGCGTCGCCCCCCGGCGATAGACCTTCTCGCCGATCTCGATCTCCTCGATCTCGATCCGCGCGCCGGCCGCCCGGAGGATGTGCGAGCGTGGCGTCCATGATCTCCGGGCCGATGCCGTCCCCCGCGGCGACGGTGATCGGCGTCGACTTTGCGTTCGTCTCGGGCATCTGTACCTCCGGAAGGGCGAGCATTATCCCCGAGTCGGTCGGGTTGGGGTCTGATCCCGAAGGGGTCAGATCCCTCGCGCGACGATATAATCCGCACGGATCCCTCAAATGAAAGCGCCGATCGGCTATCGCGAGACGACCGATCTCTTCCCTTCGCTGGGAGATCCGTCGGACCGTCTCGCGCTCCGGTTCGATCCCACCCGCAGAATCATTCTGCGGTTCCGCCTCGAGTTCGAAAACGAGCGGGATCTCGATGCGATCCGTTACGCCCGGCGGATTCTCATCCGGGAAGAGCGTACGCGCGGGCTCGAGTGGGAGGAGCCTTCCATCGAGGACGCCGTGTTCAGCGTATCGAGCGTTTCCTGGGCCGCCCTCGCCTCGCAGGCGGCGTGGTGCCGCGAGAAGATGGCCCAGCTGATCGAGCGAGCAAACCGCGTGCGGGAAGAACTGGACCTCCCGCCAAGCCCCGGAAAGGGCTGATTCGCTCCCCCGATCCGTTACCTTCGGTAACACCTTTCTCCCCGGCCCTGGTCGCCCCCAGCGCCCGCAGATTCTTCAGACCCTACCCATTCTGTAGTTTGCAGATCGGCCCCGGCCACGGCACATCGTTCGCACGTTTACGCCGCAATGCCTGAAATCGGCCTCGTCGAGGTCACGGGAGGGTCGCATTCATCGGCGACGGTGGAGGAGCCCTCCCGCGGCGACGCGTCCCCCGAAAGGCTTCAGTTCCTCATCTCCGTCGACGGGGAGGAGGCGCTCGAGGCTTTGCGCTACGCCCGCCGATCCCTCCTCCGGGAGGAGCAGACCCGCGGTCGCGACCCGGACGAGCCCTCGCTCGAGGACGCGGTCTTCTCGTCCACGCAGATCGTCTGGACCGTCGGGCCCGGCCAGCGCTCCGCCGCCCTGACCAAGCTCGAAGAGGTCCGGCGCCGGGCCCACCTTCTCCTCCTGGATCTGGAGCGAGGCCCGCATGCCGATCGGGCTTCGGCGGGAAGTTCAGCCGTCTAGTCCCCGGCGTTCCAACCTCCGAAGAGCGTACAATTACCGCACATGAACGGGCGCCGAGTCCGGGGGATTCTCTATCTCGTTGTGCTCGCTGCGATCGGTTGGTGGATCTATGACCGCCGGCCGACAGTGCCCGGTCTCGTGGATGAGCTGACCCGCCCGCTTCTCGGTTCCCGGACGGCCGCGAAAGAGGCCGAGCACAAGCGCGTCGTCCATCAGGCGAGTCAGGTCGTCACTCTCGACCCGGAAAAACAGGTCGAAGAGCTTCGCACAGGGATGACCGACCTCCAGGTCCGCGAGCTCCTCGGGGAGCCGGACGAGGTGGAAAGGCTGGACGACGAAGCGACCTACCGGGTGCGGTGGGTCTACCGCGACCTCCGCCGGAACGTCGTTTTCGAACGTCGCCGGGTCGTTTCGATCGCGATCCGATAAGCTTCCGCCGCGGCGCCGATCAGAGGGAGTCGCGGGTCGAGCACGACCCCGACGGGAATCCCCGCCAGGAACTCTTCCATCGGCGGCTTCCGCCGAAAGCTGTCGCGGAAGACCCTCCGTCGCATCGCCGGGAGGATTTTCGGCGCGATCCCTCCGGCGATGTACACCCCCCCGGTTGCCTGGTACTGAATTGCCACGTTGGCCGCTTCCGACCCGTAGATCGAGACGAAGAGATCGAGGGCTTCCCGGCAAACCGGATCGCGGCGCGCGAGCCCGAAGCGGGTGATCGCCGCGGCCCGGTCGCCGGCGGCCATTTCCCTTGCGAGAGCGGTTGGAGTCGGCCGTCCCCGCTCGAGAGCGAGAAAGTCGTAGAGGTGACCGATTCCCTCTCCCGAGAGGAGCCGGTCGCGGGACACGCGACCAAACCGGCTTCGAACGAAAGCGACGAGCCGATCCTCCCTCTCGTCGCGGGGTCCGAAATCCGCGTGGCCCCCTTCCGACGGGAGAACGACGGACGCCCCATCCCGTCGAACGACGACCGCCTGACCGAGGCCCGTGCCCGCGCCGATCAGGCCGATCGGGCCGTCCGGCTCTGGCGTCCCGGGCAGGATCCGGGCGACGCCGCGGGGCGAGAGGCGCGGAAGTCCGTGCGCCGCCGCGACGAAGTCGTTCAGCAGCCCGACCCGCGCGGGACGGAGGCGGTGCGCCAGCGACCGCGCCTCGACCGACCAGGGGAGCTTGGTGACCTGGGCAAGCCCGTCGCGGACCGGACCGGCCACCCCGAAGGCCGCCGCGCGGGGTCGGACGCCGCCCGGCTCGAGGAAGTGGTCGACCATCGCCTCCAGGCCCGCCCAGTCCAGGCTGCGGTACCGCCGGACGCGGACGAAGTGCAGCGAGCGGGGGCCCACCTCGGCGACCGCGAGGGCCGTTTTCGTTCCGCCGACGTCGCCCGCGAGAACGAGCATCCCGAGAAGTTAGCAGGAGTCCGTGGGCACCCGGATTCGAAGACTTTCTCGAGCGGTTGGTTTTTCCCCAAAAAAAAGGCCCCGGGACGGGGTGGGGCCGCCCGGGGAGCGAAAGGAGGAGGTTGAGGTTTTTGTTTCCTCGCCGATTAGAGAGAGCAAGCGGTTCGCCAGCCGGGTCTCGGCACCGAAGGCTTTTATTTTTAACGATTTAACTTTTAAGAGCACGCTCAGCACTGACGAGGAGTGTCAACCGCCCACGGAAAACGTTACGAGGTTTTGTACTTTGTCGGCTTCCGCTGCCAATCGTCAGAGCTGGGACCGGACCGGAACGAGAGCCCATTCGGTCAACCTCTGGAAGATCGATCGGTTGGCCCACTGCTCGGAGGTGTACGGCCGCGAGCGCCGCAGGTCTTCGTCGAATGATCGTTCGAGCCGGCCGGCGATGCCTTCGTCGTAAACCGCGAGATCGAGCTCGTCGTTGTAGCGGAAGGACCGGTTGTCGAAATTCGTCGAGCCGACCGTCGCAAAGAGGCCATCCACGATCATCGTTTTGGCGTGCATCATCGTCGGCTCGTACTCGTAGATCTTGACTCCCGCGCGCAGCAGGTCGCCGAACTTCGCGCGCCCGCTCGCCTTCGTCACCGGCAGGTCGTTGATCTCTCCGGGCACCAGGATCCGGACGTTCACGCCCCGCCGTGCCGCTGCCACGAGGAGATCGACCGAGGCGTCGTTCGGGACGAAGTACGAGTTGGCGATGGAGATTGTGCGCTCCCCGGCCGAGATCGCCACGGAGTAAAGCGTCTGGACGGGCGAGCTCGAGACCCCGGGGGAGGAGGCGACGACCGCCGAGCGGACGCCTCCGCGCGTGCCGAGCGCCGGGAAGTAGCGCTCCCCGACGAGCAGCTCGCCCGTGACCTCGGACCAGTTCTCCTGGAAGGCCGACTGCATCTGCGCGATCACCGGTCCTTCGACCTGGACCTGGGTGTCGCGCCAGTGCTCGGGAGAGTCCGCGTCTCCTGCCCACATGTCCGCGAAGCCGACTCCGCCGGTGAACCCGACCTTCCCGTCCACGACGAGAATCCGACGATGTGTCCGGCGATTGATCACGTCGAGCATCCACGGCCGGACCGGGCGGAAGAACTCGACCTCGCACCCGGCTGCCCGCATCGCCTGCACGTCGGCGTTCTCGAGGTGCTTTGGAGAACCAACCCCGTCGAGCAACACCCGAACTTCCACTCCGCGCCGCGCAGTTTCCGACAGCGCGTCGCGGAACTGCCTCCCCACGGAGTCGGACCAGAAGATGTACGCCTCCATGTGGACGGACTTCTCGGCGGCGCGAATCGACGCGAGCATCGCGGGAAGGATCTCGACACCGTTCTCGAGGATCGAGACGGCGTTGCCTTCCACCATGCGAGGTCCCCCGATCGCGTGAAGCGATGGAAGGAATGTCGGCTCTCTCACTCCGAAGGAGTGCGGCAGGACGTAGCGGACCTTGGTCGGACGGTTGAAGAGCGAAATCGCGACGGCGAGCGCGAACGCGACGCCGAGGGCGATCAGGTAGGTCTCGACCGGGATTCTGTAGACTCGCGGCCGGCGGGGTCGGCGCGGTTTTTTTCGGAGCATGGCTCGACGATTGCTCTGGGGAAGCCGGCGGCCTACGGACGGACCGTCGGAAATCGCCGGGTGAGGGGCGCGCGGGCCGCGGACGGGCGCACGGAGGAACGATACATCGGATGAAACGGTCTGACTCCCGGGCTCCGAGGAAGCTCGCCGCTTTCGCGCTCCTCCTCGCTCTCGTCCCCCTCTCCGGTTGCTCCTACCTGTTCGGGGACAAGCGGACCAGCTACGACTACAAGCCGGCCTACGGCGTGGACAGTGCCGAGTTCCGCCGATCCCTCGACGTCCTGGGCATGGAGATGGTCCCTCACAACAGAGCGACCCTCCTTCAGAACGGCGACGAGTTTTTTCCCGCGATGCTCGATGCCATCCGCTCGGCCCAGGCGAGCGTCAACATGGAGATGTTCATCTTCGACGACGGCGAGGTCGCCGGCCAATTCGCGCGCGCGCTGGCCGACAAGGCGCGCGAAGGCGTCGAGGTCCGGCTGCTGATCGACGGGTACGGTTCGGACCTCGGCGATCTCGAGGGCCCGATGAAGGCGGCGGGCGTGAAAATCCGCGTGTACAAGCCGCTGCGCATCTACACGATCTACAAGATCGGCAACCGCACGCACCGCAAGATCCTCACTGTGGACGGCCGGATCGGGTTCACCGGGGGCGTCGGAATCGACGATCGGTGGAAGGGGGACGCGCGGAACCCGGACGAGTGGCGCGAGACGATGGTCGAGTTGGAGGGTCCCGTCGTGGCTCAACTCCAGTCCATCTTCATGGAGGACTGGGTCCACACGACCGGCGAGGTCCTTCACGGTGCAAAGCAGTTCCCGCAGCTCCCTCCGGCCGGGGAGGTTCTCGCGCAGGCGATCCGCGCCTCACGCAGCGATCCGAGCTCCATGGCGAAGCTGCTTTACTACATGGGAATCCAGGCGGCGCGAAGAACGATCTGGATCGAGAACGCCTACTTCGTTCCGGACCGCCAGATCCGGCGGGGCCTCGTCGCGGCAGTCGCGCGGGGCGTCGACGTCCGCGTCCTCGTGCCCGGACGGCACATCGACGTGCCGATCGTGAGGATGGCGTCCCGCTTCCACTACGGCGAGCTTCTCGACGGGGGGGTCAAGATCTACGAGTACCGGCCCACGATGATGCACAACAAGGTGATGGTCGTCGACGGGATCTGGTCCACGATCGGGTCGATCAACTTCGTGAACCGGTCGATGAAGAAGAACGCGGAGGCGAACGTCGCGATCTACGACCGCGCGTTCGCCGAGGTCGTCGAGAAGACGATCGAGGCCGACCTCGCGAAGAGCGAGGAGTTCACGAAGGAGCGGTGGAAGAAGCGCGGCCTCCTCGCGCGGGTGGGCGAGGCGTTCTTCTGGTTGTTCTCGGAAAACTACTGACGGCGGCGGCGAACCACGGCGGGCGCCCACGCTCCGGAGAGCGACTCGACCAGCCGCGTGTGCCACTGCTCGACCGCCTCGGGAAGGCACTCATGGATGACCTCGCTTCCGGCGATCGAGGTGTTGAGTAGCCTCGCAATCCGCTCCGCCTCGGGCGCGCGGAGCGGGCGGGTGAGCCGGGCGGTGCACCGCACCATCCCGCGGGAGCCCCTCCCCCAGGCGTTTTCGATTTTCAACCCCGTCACGCGGGGGAAAAGAGATACCAGCACGCAGTCCTGATGAGCAAGAGACAGGCCACCGCGGACGAAAGTCGTAACATGCAATCGCCCATGCTCGAAAACCGGCTCCCCCTCGATCGCCCGCTCGTCGTGTTCGACACCGAGACGACCGGAACCAACCCGCGCCTCGACCGGATCATCGAGATCGCGTGCATCAAGGTGCATCCCGACGGCCGGCAGGAGGAGTGGGTGAGACGGTTCGACCCGGGGATGCGCATCCCGGCGGGCTCGACCGCGATTCACCACATCACGGACCGCGACGTCGCGGGACTGCCCCGGTTCCCCGCGGCCGCGGCGGAGCTCGCCCGGTTCCTGGAAGGGTGCGACCTCGCCGGCTACAACATGACCGGCTTCGACCTGCCCGTTCTCCGCAACGAGTTCCACCGCGCCGGCATCCCCTTCGACGTGACGAACCGTCGGCTCGTGGACGGCCAGCGGATCTTCTTCTCGCGCGAGCCGCGAAACCTGTCCGCCGCGGCGCGCTTCTACTGCGAGTCGGAGCACGACGGCGCCCACGGGGCGCTCGCGGATGCGCTCATGACCCTCCGCGTGATCGCGGGGCAGCTCGACCGGTACGCGGACCTGCCGCGGTCGGTCGGCGAGCTCCACGAGATGTTCTGCGCGGGAATCGATCAGGACATGGATCCGGAAGGACGCATCCGGCTCGTAAACGGAGAGCCGACGATCAACTTCGGTCGCCACCGGGGGCGCTCGTTGAACGCGCTGTCACGCGAAGAGCCCGGCGTTCTGCGGTGGATCCTGAAGGGCGACTTCTCCCGCTTCGTGAAGGAAATCGTCGCGAAGTTCGTTCCGAAAGAAGAGAGAGAGCCGGGGAAGCCGCCTCCGATGCCGGAGTCGCCGCGACCGACCACCGGGACCCTGTTTCCGCTGGAGGCCGAGGAGCGCGATCCGTCGAGGAGCGTACCCTAGAGGCTTGTCACGGTCATTCTGAGGAGCGGAGTTCTTCCGCTGTCATTCCGAGGAGCGAAGTTCTTCCGCTGTCATTCCGAGGAGCGAAGCGACGAGGAATCTGGATCCCTGGTCAACAGGGCGCCAGATCCCTCGCAGGCTCGGGATGAACAGAGCGCGCGACATCGCGCGCCTCGTCACTTCTCCGCTTCTTGAACCTCAGCGTCTCGCCCGACTTCACGTTGCGGATCCGGAGCGAGCCGGGCTCGACCTCGAACGTCCACTTGCCGATCGCGCCTCGGATGGCACGCACGCACGTGGAGCCCACGGTCTCGCCGGCGAACCCATCGCCGCGCGGGTCCAGGACGAGACCGCAGGCGGCGTTCGCCTCGGCCTCCGTGAAACGCGCCACGTTGACCGAAAGCGAGGAAGTTCCCGGGTCGAAGTGCGGGATGTAACCGAAGTACACGCCCTTGCCCTGCGACTCGAGGCGGATCAGGCCCTGCTGCCGGATGTTCGTGCCCTGGTACTTGCCGGAAGCCTGGAGGTAGAGGTCGTAGAGGTGGCTCGGGTCGGTTGTCGCCGACCGGATGGTGAGCCGCAGGTCGTTGCCCGGCGTCGAGCCCTGCCAGGTGCCCGAGAGCATCTGCGAGAGCTCGAACGGCCTGTTGTCCGCGCGGAGCGGCAGGCTGGCCGCCAGGAGAGCAGCGAGAAAGATGCCGAATCGAGTTGTCTTCTTCATAAGGCCTCCAACCCCGTGGAGTGCGAGAAGCATTCCACCGGCGGACCCGGGGGACGCCGGTGCCCGGCTAGAATAAACGCCCCCGGATCAGTCAGTTGGAGGGCGGGGCCGCCGATTCCGGTGACAGACTTTCCGGCGGTGTGTCCTCGACGGGAGACGCTTTGACCGCAACCGTGAGGACGCGAAGGCCGGTCAGGGTGCGCCGGATCGCGCTGTCGAAAACGAGCCGAAGCGACTCCCTGGCGTTGTTCGACCCCCGGTAGTTCGGACGGGAAACCTCCTCCCGGGTCTCGAACTCCGTGAGCGACCGTCCCGAGGCGTCGCTCGCCAGGACGGTCCACTCGGCGGCCGCCTCCCAGGAGTTCCCTTCCTGCATCGTCGAGAAGCGATGGACCTCGATCAGCACGCGTCCGGAGTCGGGCGGCGCGGCCGAGTCCCAGCGGCAGCCGGGGAAGGAGCGCCGGATCGACTCGGTGATGAGCCCGACGACCCCCTCCGAACTTTCGCGGTCGGCGCGCCGGTCCTGCACCTCGAGCTTCCAACCGGCCCGTCCCGCGGGACACGCCACGGAAGGGTCCGGATAGGACACCGGGGTGAGACCGGCTGTCGAGGCGCAACCGGCGGTCACGACGGCCAGGGCAAGCAGGGAGAGAGCGGTCGTTCTCATGACGATCTCTTCGAATAAGCGCGGTTCATGACGGCGGATTCCCGGCGGAGCTCCTCCACGAGCTCCGGGGGTGAGATCGCGACGGCGTCCTGGCCGTACGCGAGCACGAACTTCCGCGCTTCCTTCAGTGACTCGGCGGGAAGCTCCAGGATCGCCTCGCCGCCCGGTCCCTTCTCGATCTTCTGTTTCGGGTGGAACTGCAACTCCCTCACCTCCTCGGAGACTTCCGGCGAAAAACGGACGCGGAAGCGGAACGGCTTTCCGCCCCCGACAAAGATACCGAACGTGTTCCGGAAGATGGCTTCGGGATCGTGGTCGCGCGGAATGGCGTATCGCCGCCCGGTCGAGCGGGCCTCGTCGATGCGGGCGAGGTAGAAGTTCTTCACCTTGTCGTCCGACTCGTCCTGCGCGAGGACCATCCAGTCTCGCCCGAAGACGACGAGCGAGTAAGGCCGGATCGTTCGCGCTTCTCCGGGCGGCTCGCCCGGGCGGTGGTAGCGGATCGACAGGCTCACTCCGCGCTGGAGCGACTCCGAGACCGCCTGCCAGGTTTCCTCTTTCACCGGCCGGAACGCGGCGGCGCGCAGCGCGAGCTTTTCCATGACGACCTCCGGGCGCAGCCGCACCGCCGGCGGCATGAGCACGGCGAGCCGCTCGTAACAGCTCTTGAGGTCCCGGCCGAGCGGCGTTCCGCCGAAGAGGGAGAGCACCTGCGCCGCCACGCCGATCGAGAAGAGGTCTCGCCCGTCGACAGGGAGGAAAGGGAGGACGTAGTCGCCGCGCGAGTAGACGTAGCCGTTGCTCTCGCGATCGAATTCGATGGGGGCGGCGAGCTCGTTCCTCAGGTAGTCGAGGTCGCGCTGAACCGTTTTCGTGGAAACGTCGAGCGCCGCCGCGAGCCCCGTCGCGTTCGGGTAGCGCCCCTCCTTGATCTCGTGGTGGATCGTCTGGAGGCGCCGCCAGAGCGGCCGGTCTTTAAAGGCGCCTTTGCGGCCCACGCGGCGATTGTGGCAGAAAGTGTCGGCGGTCACCGGCGAGGGAGCGTCACGGACGGTCAGTGGCGCTCGGAGCGGAACTTCGTAAACCGGTCGAATGGCGGGTCTTAGCCGTCCGCCGCGCTTTGGCGCTCCCGTTGCTGTTTCCCGAAGGCATGGAAACCGTACTCGACACGACCCCGCGTCGCCTTCGGGCCGACGACCCCCGTCGCGGAGACGTCTTCGACGCGATCCTCCGCTGGGCGCACCGGCTGCTGAACCCGCCGAACCTCACGCCGGCGCGGGCCCGGATGGGTGACCGGCGCCGTTCCCGCGACCGCGTCCCGGTCTAAAAAAAGGCGACCGCTTTCGCGGTCGCCTGGCTGATAGCTGATAGCTGATAGCTACTTCAGCAGCGGCAGGAGCTCCTTCGCCGTCGCCGCTTCCGAGCCGCTCGGGTCGAGCTCGAGATACTTCTGGAGGTGCTCCTTCGCCATCGCCTTCTTGTTCTGGTTGAAGGAAACCATCCCCAGCCAGAAGTGTGCGAGCGCGAAGTCGGGCTTCGCTTCGACAGCCTTCGCGAGGTTCGCCTCCGCTTCCTTCATCTGCTTCTTGTTGTAGGCCTCGACCCCCTTGTTGTAGAGAATCTCGGGCGTATCGGGATTCGCTTCCGCGAACTTCGCGGTCCACTCCGCCGCGGCCTTCTTGTCCCCGGACTGCTGCGCCGCGTTCGCGAGCAGGCCGTAAAGGCTCGTGTTGGCCGGGTCGAGATCGACGGCCTTCGTGCCGTACTCGAGCGTCTTCGCCCAGTCCTTCTTCTCGTGCGCGAGCGACGCGAGAGCGCTCCAGCCCTGCGGGAGGTCCGGGTTCTTCGCGACGGCTTCCAGGAACTTCGCCTCGGCGGCGGGCTTGTTACCGGCCGTGAGGAGGTCGACGCCCTCGTTGAACACGACGGCGGCCTGGTCCGACGGCGAGGGAGCCGCGGCGCCCGCGGCGGCGGCGCCGGCCGCAGCGCCCGCTTCGGTGGTGGTCAGCAGACGGACGTCCACGATCCCGGTGTCTCCGACAGGAACCTTCTTGTCCGCCTCGGAAGGTACGAAGCCCTCCTTCTCGAACTTCACGTGGTAGGGCATCGTCGCGTCGTTGATGATCGTTCCCCAGTCCCCCTTCTTGTCGGACTTCAGGGACATCTTGAAAGTGCGGAGAGCCGGGGTCGTCACCGTGACGGCGACGCCCTCGATCCCCTTGCCCGCGGAGTCCGTGACCCGACCCTTGAGGCGCGCTTGCGCGCCCGCAGAAAGAACGGCGGCGAATGCGAAGGCCGCGAGCGTGGCGGAAATACCGATCTTCGTTTTCATCTCTTCCCCTCCCGCGACGCGAAAACCGCGCCGCCGCGAATCTTCCCGAATTCTATGAAATCCGCCCGCCTTCTGCGGGACTTCGGGAGCCCTGAAGAGAACCGGAGGGGAGGGAAATAGATTTCAGGCCCCGGAAGCCTCCGCCCGGACCCCGGAATCCCCCGGAATGGCTTCCATGACCTGGGCGGCCAGCCGGTACTTGCCCATGGGCATGACGTGGATCCCGCGGGCGACCTCCCGGATCGCGATGGCGAGCTCCCGGGCGATCGCCAGGCCTTCCGCCTTTTCATGGTCCGCCCCCTTCTCCGCGGCCCGGCGCATGCGCTCCTGGATCGCCTCGGGGACGACGATCCCCGGGACCTCGTTCGCGAAGAACATCGTCTGCTTGAGCGACCGCAGCGGGATGAGCCCGATCAGGACCGGTATGACGCGCGACTCCTCGCACTCGAGAAACCGTTCGAGGGCGCCCACGTCGTAGACCGGCTGCGTCTGGGCGAAGCTCGCGCCCGCCTCCACCTTTGCGCGGATCTTCGAGCGCTCCACTTCGAGGTCCGACGCCGCCGGGTTCGCGGCGCACCCGATCGCGAACCGTGTCATCGAACCGATCGAGTTGCCGGCGAGGTCCGCGCCCCCGTTCAGGCCCTTCGCCATGCGGAGGAGCCCGAGGACGTCCACCTCGGAGACCTGCTTGCCCTGCGGGTAGTCGCCGATCTTCAGTGGGTCGCCGCCGAGGCAGAGGATCGCCTTCAGGCCGAGACCGGCCGCGCCGAGCAGGTCCGACTGGAGCCCGAGGACGTTGCGGTCCCGCGTCGTGATCTGGACGACCGCGTCGAGGCCCGTCTCGCGCTGAATGAGCGCCGCGACGGCGATGGAAGACATGCGGAGGCGCGCCATCGGGTTGTCGGTGACGTTGGCGGCGTCGATGCCGTGCGCCTTCAGGAGCCGCGCGCCTTCGATTGCCGCCGCGAGGTCCACGCCGCGCGGAGGCTCGATCTCGGCGGTCGCGACGAAGGCGGCCGGGTCGGCGAGGCGCCGCTTGAAGCGCGACGTCTCGAGCGCCGGCTCGTCCGACTTCGGGGCGGGGCTCTCGACCACGACCGACGCGCGGCCGACGGGCGACTCCCTCTTCCGGCCGGACACGGCTTTCGCCATCGCGCGCACGTGCTCCGGCGTCGTTCCGCAGCATCCGCCGACGATGGCCGCCCCCGCGTCGACGAAGGCCTCGGCGTATTCACGCAGGTAGTCGGGCGACGAAAGGTAGACGTTGCGGCCGTGCACGACGGTGGGGTAGCCGGCGTTCGGCATCACTGCGAGAGGGGAGGAAATGGACGCGGGCAGTCGCGTGAAGACGTCGTGAGTCTCCTGCGGGCCCAGGGTGCAGTTCATTCCGACCGCGTCCGCGCCGGCATGCGCGAGGGTCGTCAAAGCGTGCACCGCGCTCTCGCCGAAGGCGGTCCGACCGTCCGCGAGGAAAGTCATCTGCGCGACGATGGGAACGTCCGCCGAGAGGTCCCGGACGGCGCGGACGGCCTCGGCGGCCTCGAGCAGACTTCCGAACGTCTCGAGCAGGATCAGATCCGCTTCCGCTTCGAGGAGGACGCGTGCCTGCTCCTGGAAGATCTCGCGGACCTGCGTCATCGTGAGCGTGCCGTACGGCTTGACGAGCGCGCCGAGCGGACCGATCGACGCGGCAACGAAAACGCTGTCGCCGGCCGCCGCCTCCCGCGCGAGGCGCACCCCTTCGCGGTTGATCTTCTCGAGTGAGTCGGCCCACTCGTGGGTCGTGAGTTTCACCCGGTTCGCGTCCCACGTGTTCGTCGTGATGATCCGCGCGCCGGCGTCCACGTAGTCCTCGTGGACCTCCCGGACCGCCTCCGGGTCGGAGACGTTCAGCGGGGACTTGGCCTGATCGGGAGAGGCCCCGCGGGAAACGAGGAGGGTGCCGATCGCGCCGTCCGCGAGCATGACCTCCTCCGCGACAGCGCTCCGAAAATCTCTCTTCATGAATGCGAAACGCCTCCCGAAATTCGAGAGGCGTCGTCGATTCACGTCGTCGCGGCGCCTCTCGCATCTTTATCCTCCGCCGCTCTGGCTCGTCGCCGGGCGGGAGGGGAATCCGGATTTGGCACCTGGCGAGCCGCGCCGCGACGCGCGGATCCGGTTGCCGTGGGCTGCCGCCCGCTTCGCTGTTCGCGCCGCGAAGCCGGGCATCGGGCCGGTCCCTCACCCACTCTCGATGTGGCCGGTTCGCGACGCGGCGAGTGTGCGCCGCGGGGAGCCGGCAGGGTCAAAGAACTCCATCAACACTAGCTCCGAGCGGATCGGGTGTCAAACACCCCGACACTTCCCGGACGCGCGGCGGCGCGGTAAGTTAATGCTCCGTCCTCGTCGAGCGGCGTTCGTCGGGCCTCCGCGAAAGGAGCCTCAATGAACACGCTCTTCGTTCTTCTTCTGTCTCTCGTTTCCCCTCCCGTTGCTGTGCCCTGGGGCGAGCTCACCCTCTCGATCGACCGGGACCATTCGACCTCGAGCGACCAGGCGACGCTCTGCCGCGTGCGGGTCGTGAACCACGGCAGCCGCTCCTGGCCGGGGCGCTCGATCGGCTTCGAAGCGCGCGCTCTTCAGGGCGGCACCGTCGTCGCGACCGAGCGGGGGCGGTTTGGCCTGACGCTCGCGCCCTACGGAACGCTCGAAACGCTCATCGGTTTCCAGGGTCGGTACGACCGGTTCGAGGTGGTTCCGGCAGGAGGCCGCTCCGAGGGGCGCGGCGCGAACGGCGGCACGACCCGGCGGAAAAGAGCCCGGCCGCCGCGAGGCTAGCGGGACACTACAATGCGCACGAATGCGAATCCTCGTCGTTGGAGGCGGGGGCCGGGAGCACGCTCTCTGCTCCTCCCTCGCGAAGAGTTCGACAGTCGAGGAGATCTACTGCGCGCCCGGAAACCCCGGCATCGCGGAGGTCGCCGACTGTCTGCCCGTCTCCTCGGGCGAAATCGTCGAGCTCACCGAGATCGCCGAGAAACTCCACATCGATCTGACCGTCGTCGGGCCCGAGGTCCCCCTGTCGCTCGGAATCGGCGACGAGTTTGCCAAGCGAGGGCTGCCGATCTTCGGCCCCAGTCGGCTCGCCGCGCAGATCGAGTCTTCGAAAGTTTTCGCGAAGGAGTTCTTCGCCCGTCACGGAATCCCGACGGCCGCGTCGGTAACGTGCTCGACCATCGACGAGGCGCGGGCGGCCATCGCGAGGTTCGGCTACCCGGCCGTCCTCAAGGCGGACGGTCTCGCGGGCGGCAAGGGAGTCCTCACCCTCGACACTCCCGCCGACGCGGAGAAGGCGCTCGCGCTCTTTTTCGGCGAGCGCGTGTTCGGCGCCGCGGGCGACCGGGTGCTTGTCGAGGAGTTCCTGCGCGGTCAGGAGGCTTCGTTCCTGGCGATCTGCGACGGGGCGGTCGCGCTCCCGCTGCCGACCGCGCGGGACTACAAGAAGGTCTACGACGGGGACCGCGGTCCGAACACGGGGGGAATGGGCGGGCATTCGCCCTCCGGAATCCTCGACGCGGAGGGCTCCTCGCTCGTCTACCGCGAGATCGTCTGGCCGACCCTTCGCGGGCTCGCGGCGGAGGGACGTCCGTTCCGAGGCGTGCTCTACGCGGGAGTGATGGTCACGGATCTCGGCCCGAAGGTGCTCGAGTTCAACGCCCGGTTCGGAGACCCCGAGACCGAAGTGATCCTGCCGCGCATCGTGACCGACATGGCGGCGGTCCTCCGCGCGGCGCTGACCACCGGCGAGCTCGAAAAGTACTCGCCGCTCGAGGTCAAAGCGGAGGTCTGCGCCGGGATCGTCCTCTGCGCGGCGGGTTATCCGGGCGTGATCGTCCGAGGGAAACCCATCTCGGGTCTGACCGAGGCGGCACAGGTCCCGGGCGTGGAGCTTTTCCACGGCCACACGGAGATGGACGGCAGCCAGCTCGTGACCGCGGGCGGTCGGGTGATGGTCGTGACGGCGACCGCGCCGACGATGGCGGAGGCCACGGCCCGCGCCTACGAGGCGGCGGAGAAGATCCAGTTCGAAGGGAAGCACTTCCGCCGCGACATCGGCGCCGGCGGCCTGAAGTCGGATCGGGTTTAAGAAACCGCTGTCATTCCGAGGAGCGAAGCGACGAGGAACTCCGTGCGTTTCGCGGGATCCCTCGCGGAGCCTGTCCTGAGGGGCAGGCGGCGTTAACGGAGGACCAGATCCTTCGCTGCGCTCAGGATGACTAGGCGAGCGGCATCGCTCGCCTTGTCAATTTCCGCAGCCGTCCGCATCCGCGCACTTCATCTCGAAGTACGCCCCGTCCTGCGTTCCGCCGTCGAGGATGTTGACGTAGCCCTCGATCGTCGGAGTCGTGGCGGTCGCGCCGGCGACGTCGGCGAACACCAGCATCGCGGTGACGTTGTTCGGGATCGCGGCCAACGCTCGGACGTTGTTGATCTGACGGACCTCTCCGGGCTGGAGGTCGGCGACGGTGATGATGTTGCCGACCCGCTGGCCGTTCGTCGCGTTGCCGGAGGTGACGTCGTAGAACTCGAGGAGAACCGTGACGTTCTGTCCGGACCCTCGGATGTCCGTGTTTCGAACGCCCACGTTGGTGCGCAGCGCTCCGGCCACCGATGGAGCGAGCTGCGTGTCGCGGATCGTGGCGACGAGGGTCGAGTTCGCCGACTCGAAGAAGAGGGAGGCCGGGTACGCAATCGCGACAGTTCCCCCCCGGTCGGGTTCGCGCTGTAGGTGCGGGCGAACACCGTGCCTTCCCAGCCCTGGCTCGAGGGCAGGTTCTCGAAGGTGACGAGAAGGGTTCCGAAGGATGACGTCTCCGCTCCCGGCTGCAGGACGCCGGGCAGCGTTCCGAGGTACTGAACGAAGTCGTCCGTGTGGAAGTTGTCGAAGGCGAGCAGGTTGATCGACTGGATCGGCGTACGGAAGAAGCTCGTCACGCCGTCGACGACCCGGTTGTAGGAGTACTGGAACCTCACGACGACGGGGGCGGCGGTCGTCCCGGCGCTCGTGTTGTTCGAGATGTCGAGAGCGGTGCGGAAGAGCGCCGTGCCGACGATTCGCGTCACGACCGGCACCTCGACGGAGTAGGAAACGACGGCCGCGGAGGGGGCGACCGCTCGCGCGGGAGCTCCCCGGCGAACGACGCGGGTCGGGGCGGCGGCGAGAACGGAGCCCGACAGCACGAGCCCGGCGACGAGGACTGCAGCGCCCGCATGCGGGCCCGAGAATCGAGTTTTCATGAGACTAATTCTCCTTGTTCCGGGACTATGGCCCGCACCCGAGCCGAAACCCCGCGGTGCGAGCAAGCAATTCCCGGTCCCGCCCGAGGGGAACGCTCGAAGGAATTGCCGGTGGGGCCAGATTGAGAGGTTAGCGGGGGGCGGGCGCGCGGGCCGCGAGAAGGCTCACGATCTGCTTTTCGACGGCTGCGATCTCGAGCTCTCCCGAGAAAACCCGGACCTTGCGCCCCGACCGGTCGTAGAGCACCGAAAACGGGAGCTCGCCGCCCCAGGACGAGTCCACCGCTTCGATGAACTTCTGATCGTCCCCTCCGCTCTTCTTGCGGTAGTTCGGGAAGGACGGCTTCTGCTCCACGAGGAACTTCTCGACGGCCGCTTTTTCCTTCTGGAAGTCGGTGGAGACGCCGAGCACCGAGAGGCCCGACCGGCGGTGGCGCGTCTGCAGCCGCGAGAGGAGCGGAAACTCCTCGCGGCACGGCACGCACCAGGTCGCCCAGAAGTTGACGAGGACGACCCGACCCTTCTCCCGCGCGACGGCCTCGACGAGACCGCCGGCGTCGAGCTCGCCGGCGAGTCGGGACGGGGGGGCGCCCGAGAGATCTCCCCCCGACCCGAAAACCGCCGCCACGAGAAGCGCCCCGGCGACCCGGCGGGCGCGCGGGCGGCCGCTTCGCACCGGCGGGTTTACGCGCGCTTGATCGTGCAACCGAAGGCCTTCGTGACGGTCTTGGCGACCGTCTTGCCCGCCAGGAGCGCGTCGAGGGCGTTCTTCAGGTCCGGAGAGCTCGCCGCGTCCTCGTGGTTTTCGGTGATCCGGCCGTGGTACCGAAGCTTTCCGGTCGAGTCGATGACGTAGACCTCGGGAGTGCGCTGGGCGTCGTAGAGGTCCGCGATCTTGTTCGAGGGATCCTTCAGGATCGGGAACGTGTGTCCGTTCTTCTTCGCGTGGGCGACCGCCTTGTCCGCGTCCTCCGTCTTGTTGCTGTTGATCCCGACGAAGAGGACGCCCTTCGACGCATATGCGTTCGCCATTTCCTTCATCTGGGCGTTGTAGGCGTTCGAGTAGGGGCACTGCGTCGAGATCCACATCAGGACGACGGCCTTGTTCTCCTTCGCCGCGGAGGCGAGCGAGAACGGCTTTCCGTCGAGGGTCGTGAGCTGGAAGTCCGGTGCGGCAGCCCCGATGGCCGGGGCTTCGGCGATGGCGGCGGCGGAGACGAGGCAGAAAACGGCGACCAGAGTCAGAGTGGCACGAAAGGCTCGCATGGAAGTCCCTCCTGGAGGCGCCGAACGCTCCCCCGGAGGGGGGAAATTCCCGGGTCTAGACGGCGAACGTGGGCCGCTCGACCACCTGGTCGAACTTCCAGACGTACTTGTAGGCGCCGCCGAACAGGTCGATCGTGATCGTGTAATGCGCCTCGACGGTGACCGCGTTCCGCGCCCGCGTGACCTTGAGGTTCTCCTTCGTCACGGGGATCTTCAGCTCCTCGGCCCGGCGGAGGACTTCCCACTCGATCGCCGCGACGCTCTTGACCGACCCGAACGAGGCCTGCTCCTGCATGCTGTCGTAGAACGTCGAGGTTCGGACTTTTACGGGTACGACCTTCCAGAGAACGTGCCCGACGAGGACGATCACGACCAGCCACAACATGCATCCGATGTTGCCGGCGCCCCGGTTCGAGCGGTTACGAGTCATCTGGTTCCTCCGGAAGTTGCGCAAATCTTACCTGATACCTACTTCACGGGCTTGAGCGTCCGTTCCCACCGCGTCTTCCGGAAGAAGTTCAAGGCGATCGCCGCGAGCTCTTTCGCAGTTCGGCGCGTGGCCGGTTCGAGGGGATAGGACCAGTACACGATCATCGCCCGCCCCTTCAGGTTGGCTGCCGGCACCGGCCCCCAGAACCGGCTGTCATAGGAGTTGTCGCGGTTGTCTCCGAGCGCGAGGTAGGAGCCGGGGGGAACGGTGAACGGGCGGGACTGGTCCCGCCGGCGGTAGGACTCGGGAAGCTCCGGATCGTCCGGCCAGGTCCGATCATCGGTGAACGTGACGAGCGGCTCCGGGAGAAGCATTCCCTCGACGTAAACGGCCTTGTCCCGGATCTCGACCGTTTCGCCCGGAAGGGCGATGACCCTCTTGATGAAGTCCCGCCTCGGATCCTCCGGGAACTTGAAGACGATGATGTCTCCGCGACGCACGGGACGATGAGGCAGCAGCCGCGAAAGAAACCCGCCTTCACCCGGCGCGAAGAGGAACTTGTTGACGATCAGGTGATCGCCCACGAGGATGTTTCGCTCCATCGAGGAGGTCGGGACCTGAAAAGCCTGGAAGAGAAACGTCCGGGCGAACAGGGCGAAGATCACCGCGACGAGGATGGCCTGCAGGTACTCGCGGGGCTTGGTCCTTCGCGCGGGCGGGCTTCCGGTCGGGAAGCCGGGCGCCTCCTCGGTCGCGTCGGGGAACCGGGCCGGGGCCGGCTCCGTCGTCAGCGCACGAGGCGGAACATCCGGTTCCATCGCGTCCGCGAGAAGAAGTGCAGCGCCACGTCGGCGAGTTGCCGGAGCTTTGCCGCCGGACCGCGCCAGACGTGAGAGTTCGGCTCCGCCTCGTAGGACCAGTAGAGGATTGTCGGCCTTCCGAAGATGTTCTCGCGCGGGATCGAGCCCCAGTACCGGCTGTCGAGCGAGTTGTCGCGGTTGTCACCCATGCCGAACCAGGAGCCCGGCGGCGCGGCGAACGGGCCGAACTGGTCGCGCCGGCGCGCCATGTCCGGGATCGCCGGATCGTTCGGGTAGACCTCCGGATCGCTGTGCTGAACGTGCGGTCCGTCCGTCGCCTCGCCGTTGACCCAGAGGACCTTGTCGCGGACGACGACCGTGTCCCCCGGCCCGGCGACCGCGCGCTTGACCAGCACGTTTCCGGGGTTCCTGTCGTCCCCCGGCTTCTTGAACACGATGATGTCGCCGCGATGGACGTCCCGGTAGGGGAGCAGCCGCGCCCAGCCTTCGAGGCGCGGCGCATAGGCGAACTTGTTGACGAGCAGGTGGTCGCCGACGAGGATGGTTTTCTCCATCGAGCCGGTCGGGACCTGGTACGTCTGGACGACGAACGTCCGCACGAACAGAACGAAGATCCCGGCGACGAGGAGGGACTCGTACCACTCCCTCGCCGACGAGTGCCGGACGACCTTTCCGCTGGCTTCGTCGCGCGTCCGACCGCTCATTCGACCTTCAGCACGGCGAGAAACGCATCCTGCGGGATGTCGACGCGCCCGACCCTCTTCATGCGCTTCTTTCCCTCTTTCTGCTTCTCCAGGAGCTTGCGCTTGCGGGTGATGTCACCGCCGTAGCACTTGGCGATGACGTTCTTACGCATCGCGGGGACCGTCTCGCGCGCGATGATCTTGGCGCCGATTGCCGCCTGGATCGCAACTTCGAACATCTGGCGCGGGATGATCTCCTTCATCTTCGTCGCCAGCAACCTTCCTTTGACTGTCGATTCTTCCCGGTGAACGATGATCGACAGGGCATCCACCGCCTCGCCGTTGACGAGAATGTCGAGCTTGACGAGGTCCCCCTCCCGGTAGCCGGCGAACTCGTAGTCGAACGACGCGTACCCCTTCGACACGCTCTTCAGCTTGTCGTAGAAGTCGAGGACGACCTCGTTCAGCGGGAACTCGTAGGACAGCACGACGCGGTTGGCTGAAAGGTACTCCATCGACTTCTGCACTCCGCGACGGTCTTCGCACAGCTTCAGGAGGCCGCCGAGAAAGTCGTCGCGGGTGATGATCGTGGCGGCGATGTAGGGCTCCTCCATCCGGTCGACCCGCGACTCCGGGGGCAGGTGGTTCGGATTCACGAGGTCGAGCACTTCGCCGTCGGTGAGCGTGACGCGGTAGTTGACCCCGGGCGCCGTCGTGATCAGGTCGAGGTCGAACTCCCGTTCGAGGCGCTCCTGGACGATCTCCATGTGCAGCAGACCGAGGAACCCGCACCGGAATCCGAATCCGAGCGCCGTCGAGCTCTCGGGCAGGAACGTGAACGAAGCGTCGTTCAGGCGGAGCTTCTCCATCGCGTCGCGCAGGTTCGCGTAGTCGTCCGCGTCCGTGGGGAAGAGACCGGCGAAGACCATCGGCTTCGCCTCCGCGAACCCGGGAAACGCCTCCGCCGTCGGGCGCGCGACCTCCGTGATCGTGTCGCCGATGCGAGTCGTGTGGAGGTCCTTGATGTTCGCCCACACGAAGCCGACCTCGCCGACCGAGAGCTCCGGCACCGACTGCCGCGTCGGCGTGAAGATCCCGACCTCCTCGACCTCCGACACGAGCCCCGTCCCGATCGCCTGGATCTTCCGCTTGGGCTTCAGCGTGCCCTCGAAGATGCGCACGAGCGACGTGACGCCGCGGTACGGGTCGTACCAGGAGTCGAAGAGGAGCGCTTTCAGGGGCGCGGCCGGGTCGCCCTTCGGCGGTGGCACGTCGCGAACGATCCGCTCGAGGAGGTCGTCGATGCCGATCCCCATCTTCGCGGATGTCAGGACCGCGTCGTCCGCGGGGATTCCGACGACCTGCTCGATCTGCTCGCGGGCCTTCTCCGGCTCGGCGGAGGGCAGGTCGATCTTGTTGATGACCGGGACGATCGTCAGGTTGTTGTGGATCGCGAGGTACGCGTTGGCGAGCGTCTGCGCCTCGACCCCCTGCGTCGCGTCCACGACGAGCACCGCGCCTTCGCATGCGGCGAGCGACCGCGAGACCTCGTAGGAGAAGTCGACGTGACCCGGCGTGTCGATCAGGTTCAGGACGTACTCGATTCCGTCCTTCGCGGTGTAACGCAGCGTGACCGCCCGCGCCTTGATCGTGATGCCGCGCTCCTGCTCGAGCTCCATGTCGTCGAGCATCTGCTCGTGCATCTCGCGCGCGGTGACGGCGCCGCACCGCTGCAGGATCCGATCGGACAGCGTCGTCTTGCCGTGGTCGATGTGCGCGATGATCGAAAAGTTCCGGATGAGACGCTGGTCGGTCACGGCGCGGCGCTCCCGTTCGATCCCAGCGGCCAGCGGGAGCGCGCGCGCGCCTCGTCCTGAGGAGGAGCCCCCTCGCGCCGGAAGCGCAGGAGCCCCGCCCAAGCGATCATCGCGGCGTTGTCGGTCGTGTACCCCCGCTCCGGAAGGAGAACGCGGACGCGCCGGGCCTCGCCCCACTCCGTCAGCGTGCGACGCAGCTCCGAGTTCGCGGCGACGCCCCCCGACAGCGCGAGCACGCGGATTCCGTCGTTGCGGTAGACGCCCTCGACCCGTTCGAGGAGCGCCGAGACGATCGACCTCTGGAAGGAAGCGAGGAGGTCCACGAGGTCCGGTTCGAGCGAGTCCGGGTCGAGCGGGGAGCCCGTGACCCCCCGCTTGCCGAGCTCACGGATCATCGCCGACTTGAGTCCCGAGAAGGAGAAGTCGTTCGAGCCGTCCCCGGCCGGCCGATCGGAAGCGCGTAACGGTTTCCGTTGCCGCGCGCGGCGATGCGGTCGACGATCGGCCCTCCCGGGTAGGCGAGGCCCGCCCGGCGCGCCACCTTGTCGAACGCTTCGCCCGGCGCGTCGTCGCGGGTGCGGGCGATCGGAACGATCCGGTCCTCCTCGACGCGGACGAGCTCGGAGTGCCCGCCCGAAACGACGAGCCCGTGGAAGGGGAAGTCGAGCGGGATCGCGGGCTCTGCGTTTGCGCGGAGGAACGCGGAGAAGAGGTGCCCTTCGAGATGGTTGACGGCAACGAGCGGCACGCCGCGGGCGAACGCGAGCGCCTTGCCGGCAGAGAGCCCGACGAGCAGGGCGCCGATCAGGCCGGGGCCGGCCGTCGCCGCGACGAGGTCGATGTCGGAAACTTCCGCTCCCGCCTCGGCGAGGGCCTCCTCGAACGCGACGGGCAGGTTCTCGAGGTGCGCGCGCGCCGCGATCTCCGGTACGACGCCGCCGTACGGCGCGTGCGCGGCGAGCTGCGAGGAGACGACGTTCGAGCGCACCCGGCCTCCGCCGTCGAGGACGGCGACGGACGTTTCGTCGCAGGAGGTCTCGATGCCGAGGACGAGCATGGTCAGGGCTTGGCGAGCGACCGCTCGCGGAGCGCCCGGGTCGCGCGGTCGTTACGCGCCTTAGTTGCGCGTTGAACCGCCGCGGCGAGGGACTCCCCGTAGGGGGGACGGCAGATTCCCTCCTCCGTGACGATTGCGGCGATGTATCGCGCCGGGGTGACGTCGAAGGCGGCGTGTCTCGCACCGACGCCGGTGGCCGGGGCGACCGGGTGACCCGCGAACGACAGGACCTCATCGGGCGATCGCTCTTCGATCGGGATCGCGGAGCCGTCGGGGCACGCGAGGTCGATCGTCGTCGTCGGAGCGGCGACGTAGAACGGGACGCCGTTTTCCTTCGCCAGAACGGCGTGCGTGTACGTCCCGATCTTGTTCGCCGCGTCGCCGTTCGCCGCGATCCGGTCGGCGCCGACGACAACGGCCGCGACCTCGCCCCGGGAGAGGTAGTGGCCGCTCATCCCGTCCGTGATGACGTCGACCGGGATCCCGTCGCGGGCGAGCTCCCACGCGGTGAGCCGCGATCCCTGGAGAAACGGCCGGGTCTCGGGGGCCATCACCCGGATGAACTTTCCGGACTCGACGGCGGCGCGCACGACCCCGAGGGCGCTGCCGTAGCCGCCGGTCGCGAGACCCCCGGCGTTGCAGTGGGTGAGCACGGTCGAGCCGCCCGTCAGCAGCTCGGCACCGTGCCGGCCGAGCCGCCGCGAGGACTCGAGCGCCTCGGCCGCGATCGCGTCGGCCTCCTCGAGGAGCGCGGCCTCGATCTCGTCGGGCGGAAGGTGCGCGGACTCCCGGAATCGCGCCTCCATCTGCGCGAGCGCGGCGAAGAGATTCACCGCCGTCGGCCGGGTCGCGGCGAGCACGTTGCGCGCGGTTTCGAATCGTTCCGTCGGTGTCGTGGTCGCGCCGCTGCGCATCGAGAAGGCGGCGCCGTACGCCGCGGCGACGCCGATCGAAGGAGCGCCGCGAACTGCCATCTCGCGGATCGCCAGCGCGACTTCGGAAGGCTTTTCGAACGTGAGCCAGACCTCCTGAGAGGGGAGGAGCCGCTGGTCGAGCATTTTGAGCGCCGGCCCGTCGCGGTAGACGGGAAGAAGGACGTCGGTCAACGGGACTCCTTGACGACGAGAGCGACGCCTCCGCCCCGGGGGTCGGCGACCGCGTTCCAGGTCCCGTTCGGGCGCCGGGCAATCGCGTGAACCCTCCCGTACGGGCTCCGGTCGGGCTCGCGCTCCTCGACCTTGTGTCCGAGCCGGCGAAGGGCCTCGACCCAGTTCGGATCGAACCGGTCCCGTTCGATCTGGATCACGTCGGGGAAGTCCTGCTGGTGAAACCGGGGCGCGGCCACCGCTGCCTCGGGCGACTCGCCGCGCAGGAGGACCGCGATCATGACCTGCAGGTTGGTCGTGGGGATCGTCGAGCCGCCGGGAGTCCCCCAGACGAGGACGTTTCGGTTTCCTACGACAGCGATCGACGGGCACATGGCCGACAGCATTCTTTTTCCGGGCGCGACGGCGTTCACGGTGCCCTGGATCAACCCGTAGTAGTTGGGCTTCCCCGGCGCCGTCGCGAAGTCATCCATCTCGTTGTTCAGCAGGAAGCCGAGCCCCGGCGCGACCCGCGCGTTCCCGAAGGAATCGTTCAACGTCGTCGTCACGGCGACGGCGCCTCCCGATCCGTCCACGACGGAGAAGTGCGTCGTCGAGGTCCGCTCGCCCGGCAGGGTGGGGATCGACTCCGACGGCGTCGCCCGCATCGGATGGATCGAAGCGGCGATCCGCTTCAGCCGCTCGGGGTCGGTGAACAGCCGCTCCCGGACCCCCGGAAACGCGGGATCGCCCAGGTAACGGTTCCGATCGCGGAACGCCCGCTTCTCGATTTCGGCGAGGTAGTGAGCCATCGTCGTGTCGCGGCGCTTCAGTTTGTCGAGCCCGACGTGGCGGGCAAGGATGGCCATCTCGGCCAGAACGGGGCCGGACGAGGGGGCGGGCGTCGTGAAGACTTCCGCTTGCGCGAACCGGAACCGGACCGGCTTCCGGATTTTCGCGGAGTACAGGGCGAGGTCGCCGCGCGTGATCAGCCCTCCCGTCCGCTTCTGGCCCTCCTCGAGCAGTCGGGCGACCCGGCCGCGATAGAACCCGTCGGCGCCGCGATCGCGGATCGCCTCGAGCGTCTTCGCGAGCGCGGGCTGCTTGAAAATCGTCCCCGGCACCGGCGGCGCGCCGTTCGGCAGGAAGATCGCCGCCGTCTCGGGATCCCGCGCGAGTTTGGCGCGATACTTGGGCTTCGCGATCGATCCCGAAACCGTTTCGGTCATCACGAAGCCGTCCCGGGCGAGGCGGACGGCCGGGGCGAGCACGGTCTTCCACGGGAGACGGCCCGCCGCGCGATGAGCGCGCCAGAGGCCGTCCACCGAACCCGGAACTCCGGAAGCGAAGGGACCGTCCGTCGAGGAAGGCGGCTCGCCGCCCGGGCCGGGCTTGACGAAGAGGTCGCGACGCGCGGTTCGCGGGGCCGTTTCCCGGAAATCGACGACGAGCGTCCGTCCCTTCGCCGTGCGCGAGATCCAGAACCCTCCGCCCCCGATGTTGCCGGCTTCCGGCCAGGTGACGGCGAGCGCGAACGCGACAGCGACCGCCGCGTCGGCCGCATTTCCGCCGCGGCGCAGAATGTCGATCCCCACCTTCGCCGCGTTCTCTTCCGCCGCGGCGACGGCTCCCCCCCGGCCCACGGCGACCTGGGGCGCCGCCCCGGCGGCCGGGCCCACGAGGACCAGCAGGATTAGGAAGGCGGAGGCGGCCCGACGGAGCATCCGGCGATTCTACCGGCGATACAAATAGACTCCGCCCGTGAAGTCGATCGCGGACCTGCCGGTCGAGGGGAAGCGAGTCTTTCTCCGGGTCGACTTCAACGTTCCACTCGACGGCGGCCGGGTGGCCGACGCGACGCGGATCGTCGAGACCCTGACGACGATCCGGCACGCCGTCGACCGCGGAGCGCGCGTCCTCTGCGCCTCCCACCTGGGAAAGCCGAAGGGAGCGCGCAAAGCGGAGCTCTCGCTCGCTCCGGTCGCCGTCGAGCTCGCCCGACTCCTCCAGCATCCCGTGCGATTCGCGGAAGACTGCGTGGGGTCCGGGGTCGAGGACCTCGCGGGAAGGCTCGCGGCGGGCGAAGTCCTGCTCCTCGAGAACCTGCGCTTCCACGCGGGTGAGGAGGCGAACGACCCCGCGTTCGCGAAGCAGCTGGCCGCCCTCGCGGACGTCTACGTCAATGACGCGTTCGGCTCGTCGCACCGCGCCCACGCCTCCGTGACGGGCGTGCCGGCACTCGTGGCCGTGAAGGGCGCCGGGTTCCTTCTCGAGAAGGAGGTTCGCGAGCTCTCGCGTCTCCTCGAGCCGGAGCGCCCGTTCGCAGCGATCCTGGGAGGCGCGAAGATCTCCGGCAAGATCGACACGCTGCGGGTTCTCTCGCGGCGCGCCGACACGCTCCTCCTCGGCGGCGGCATGGCGAATCACTTCGTGCGCGCGATCGGCCTCTCGGTCGGGAAGTCTTTCCTCGAAGAGGACAAGGTCCCGGTCGCCCGCGAGATCCTCGACTTCTGTCGCGCCAACCAGAAGGAGATCGCGCTTCCCACGGACTTCGTCGTCGCGCGCTCTCCGGACGACGGCGAGCACGCCCGGACCGTCGGGATCGCGAAGATCCCCGCCGACATGATGGCGCTCGACGTCGGACGCCAGACGCTCGAGCAGTTCGAGAGGCTTCTCGATCCGGTGCGGACGATCTTCTGGAACGGGCCTCTCGGCGTCTTCGAAAAGCCGCCGTTCGACAAGGGCACGCGCGCGCTCGCGCTTCTCCTGGCGGAGTCGGACGCCGTCACCGTCGTCGGCGGGGGCGAGAGCGTGGCGGCTGTCCAACAGTCGGGGACCGCCGACCGCTTCACGCACGTCTCGACCGGGGGCGGCGCGTCGCTCGAGTTTCTCGCGAACGGCAAGCTCCCCGGAATCGAGGCGCTCGCGTGAGCGAAGTGCCTGTGCGCCGTCGCGAGCCTCCTTCCCCTGTCATCCCGAGCGAAGCGAGGGATCTGGGCCCAGATTCCTCGGCCTTCGGCCTCGGAATGACAAGAGAGCTCCTCGGAATGACAGAGTAGAAAGGTCATGAACCTCTTCGTCGCGAACTGGAAAATGAACATGACGCGCGGTCAGGCGCGCGCGTACGCGGAGAAGTTGAGCGAGACGATCGACGACGGAATCCCCGGCGCGGAGCTCGTGCTCGCGCCTCCCTTCACCGCCCTCGAAGCCGCGCGCGATCGGGAGGGCCGGTGGTCGCTCGCCGGGCAGAACCTCTCCGAGCACACCGCGGGCGCCTTCACCGGAGAGGTCTCGGCCGAGATGCTCGCGGACGCCGGTTGCCGCTACGTCATCGTCGGCCACTCGGAGCGGCGCACGCTCTTCGGAGATGACGCGTCACGGCTCGCGGGGAAGGTCGCAAGGGCCCGGGACTTCGGCCTGGTGCCGATCTACTGCGTCGGAGAGACCGGCGCCGAGCGGCTGGCCCGCGAGACCGCCGCAACGCTCGGCCGGCAGCTCGAGACGCTTCGCGACGATCCGGCCATGGAACCCCTCGTCATCGCGTACGAGCCGGTCTGGGCCATCGGGAGCGGTCTCGCCGCGACGCCGGTGGACTCGGCGGCCGCCGCGAAGAGGATCGCCGAGCTTCTTCCCTCGCGCGGCAACCTCCGAATCCTCTACGGGGGCTCGGTGACGCCGGGCAACGCTGCGGATCTCCTCCGGCGGGGCAGCGTGAACGGTTTTCTCGTCGGGGGAGCGAGCCTCGACCCGGCCGCTTTCGCTGCGATTGCGCGCGCCGGCGCGGCTTGACCGCCCCCCCGGGCATCTGTAGACTCACCTGCCCTTTTTTTCGGGCGGAGGTCTCGTGGAAATCGCTTACATCGCGCTGGTCGTCGTCTACATCTTCGTCTGCTTCTTCCTGATCCTGGTGGTCCTCCTCCAGCAGGGGAAGGGTGCGGACATCGCCGGCGCATTCGGTGGAGGCGGCAGCCAGACGGCGTTCGGCGCGCGCGGAGCGACGACGCTCCTGCACAAGCTGACGACCGGCGCATTCGTCGGGTTCATCGTTCTGGCGCTCGCTCTCACGCTGATCGAGGCGCGGCCTCGCTCCTCCGTCGTCCGGACGCTTCCGGCGAAGGCGGCGACCGACAAGGCTCCCGTTCCCGCGGCGACGCAGCCCGCCGGCGCGGTCGCCCCGGCTCCGGCGCCGGCCCCCGTGGTGCCCGCTCCGGCGCCGGCGCAGCCGGGAACATCCGCTCAGCCGGCGCCCGTTAACCCTCCGGGAGGACCCTCCAGTCCGTAACGTGCCGTCGTGGTGGAATTGGTAGACACGTACGTTTGAGGGGCGTATGGGGTAACCCATGCCGGTTCGAGTCCGGCCGACGGCACCACTACTGAACCGATCACACCTTCCTTTCACGCCTCGTAAACTTCTCGCTCGCCCCGGTCGTCCTTCCTTCAACAGGAGGTCCCCATGAGCCGCCGCATTCTCGCGAGCACCGGTCTGGCCGTGCTTCTCCTCCTCGCGTCGCCACCCCTGCAGGCCGCCTACTCCCCGGCGACCGCGAACGGCTGGTTCATCACGGCCGGGAGAGTGCAGGGCCAGTTCGGGGCGCTCTTCCGGACGGACCTCTGGTTGTTCAACCCCGACTCCGTCGCGGCGGTGACGCTCACTCTCACCTTTCATCCCGCCGTCGCGGACGGCGCGCCCGCCGCCACTCCGATCAGCTCGACGCCGATCACGCTCGCGGCGCGGGAGACGAAGTTCTTACCGGACGTCACGTTCGAAACGGTCCCCGCCGGGGACGGTGCCGTCGGCGCGCTCCGCTGGCAGTCGAGCGCGCCGATCCTCGCCGCCGGCCGCATCTACACGGCGGCCACGGGGGGAACCTACGGATTCTTCGTCCCGGCGATCCCGATCACCGAATCGCTCCCGCGAAAGAGCGCGGCGGGCGACACCGTGAATGTCCTCCAGATGTTCGGTCTCAACGCGGCCGATCCGAACTTCCGCACGAACCTCGACGTCACGAACACGTCGGACGTCGCGCTGCCGATCGAAGTCCGCGTGATCGATCCGGTGACGTCGGAGATCTACGGCGGTACGCGGAACTACACCGTCGCCGCGAAGTCGCTCCTGCGCCTCGGCGCGATCCTGGCGACAGTGGGCGCTCCTCCGGTGCCGGGCCTGCGGATCACCGTCGCGGTCAAGGAGACCGCCCCGGCGATTTCGTCCGGCGGCGTCATCGCGGCGGCGTACACGCTCGACAACCGGACCCAGGACGCGTACGCGTTCGTCGGACAGCGGCAGAGCGGAACGGTGGTGGCGAAAGAGATGCTGCCGAGGGTTTCGCTGCCGTAAGCGTTTTTTTTCTCTGTCATCCCGAGCCCCTCGCTCTGCTTGTCATCCCGAGCGAAGCGAGGGATCTGTGTCCCGGTTGAGCCCGGACTTCCGCTCAGGGCAGGCTCCGCGAGGGATCTGTGTCCCTCTCGACGGAGCCTCAGATTCCTCGTCACCCCGCTCCTCGGAAGGACAGTGGGGACCAGTCCGCGGGATGCCAGGAGGCTCAGGGCACCGGGTCCGGCCCGCCCCGCGAGAACGGATGACAACGAAGGAGCCGCTGCGCCGTCAGGACGTAGCCGCGCGGCGACCCGTAGCGCGCGATCGCTTCGCGACCGTACGCGGAGCAGGACGGCTCGAAGCGACACCGCACGATCCCCGCGCGCGCCAGGGCGGCTCCGGCCGTTGCTCGGTAGGCGTCGATCGCGGCGACTCCCGCCTTCGCCGACACCTGGCTGCCGGCGGGGCGGAGCGAGTCTCCGGCCGCGAATCCGACGAGCGCGCAGAACACCGCCGCGGCTACGAAGCCCCTTTGACCGGGGTGAGACGGCGTCGCGGCGCGGCCGTCCGGCTCAAGCCCGTCCGGCATACCTCGAGATTCCGGGAACGAGGAGCCGCTGGCCGTCGAGCGCCTTCACGGCGGCGAGGATCGCGATGAACGCGTACAGCACGACGACGAAGAACATGAACGTCGCGTAGAGGCAGCCGAGGGCGGGAAGGAGCGTTCCCACGAGCGTTGCGACGAGGGCGATGAGCGCCACCGCGCCGAAGAGAAGCAGGCCGTTGCGCGCGTGCCAGCGGACGTCCGGGTCGCGCGACGCGAGGAGAGGAATGACGCCAAGGAACGCGAGGTAGGAGAGGACGAGCATGGACCGGGAAGAAGCCGGACGTTCGTTCGCCATGCGCGGCCCGAACGATAACAGCAGGAGCGGGAGCTAGTTCGTTTTCAGGCGGATGGAGCCGTTGACCGTCTCGCAACGCAGCGGCTGGGCGCCGCCGTTGTAGTCGCCTCGGGCCTCTTTCGGACCGTACTTGCCCTCGACGGCGAGCGCGAAGTCCCCCTGGATGCTTCCGTTCACCGTTTCGAGGTCGTAACGCACGGAGGAAGCGCGGGCGAACGCGACGTCCACGCTCCCGTTCACCGTTTCGACGCGCGAGTCTTTCAGCTCCCCGCGGAAGACGATCCGCACGGAGCCGTTGACCGTCGACGCGCGCACCGGGCCGAAGACGTCGCGGATCTCGATCGATCCGTTGACGGCGTCGCACGCGATGGTGTTACCCAGGCCGATCGCGAGGACCTTGCCGTTGCACGTTTCCAGGCGGGCGTGGGTGAGCGTCGGGATGTGGAGGACGTAGTCGACGTGGGCATTGCGGAAGCCGAGGTCGAGGAAGCCGAAGAGACGCCGGCGTCGCGGGTTGACGGTCTCGAGCCGGATCTCGTCGCCCACCTTGCGCACGCGGATCTCCGTCAGGCGGAGAGTCTCTTCGGATCGGGAGCCGCGGGCGACTTTAACGGCGCGGACCTTCAGGTAAGGGCGGTCCCAGGCGTAGGCTTCGATCTTCCCGTTGACGTTCTCGACCGAGACCTTCGAAACGCCCTCCATCGAGTACGCTTTTTCGAAGACCTCCTCGCCGGCGGTGGCGACGCTCGCGATGGCGAGCAGGAGGAGGCCGAGAAGGGTTTTCCGCATTCCGGCTAGATTAACGTAGCGGGGGTGAAAAGGTTCTCCGCTGAGAGCCCCGCGTTCAGCCGACAGGACTTAGGGATTCCGGTCTAAGACTTAGGTAGGATTCCCGGTTCACACCATGCTTTCCCCGTACCGCCTCGTCGACTGTCACCTCCACTTCGAGGGGTCGCTCCCGCCGGAGACGCTCACCTCTCTCGCGAGCCGCGCCGGGCATCGCTTCGCCGACCCCGCCGCCTTCGAGGCGGAGCGGTCGCGGGTCATCGACGCGAAGGGATTCCTCGGCCTCTACGCGAAGGTCTGCGGCCTCTTCCGCAGTCCCGGGGACTACGGCGAAGCCGCCCGGGCGATCGCGCGGTCGCTCACCGACGGGGGACTCTTCTACGCGGAAATCTACTTCTCGCCGGAGACCGTCGCGCGCTTCAGCCTCGATCCGCAGGCGTGCCTCCTCGAGATCGACCGCGCGTTCCGCGAAGTGGAGGCGGAGGGCGGGACGCGATGCCGGATCCTTCTCGACGCCGTTCGCCAGTGGGGTCCGGAATCGGCGGACCGCGCTCTCGACCTTCACGAGAAGACGCGGCTCGATTCGGTCGTCGGCTTCGGGCTCGGCGGGGACGAGAACTCCATCCCGGCCGCGGCGTTCGCCGGGGTCTACCTTCGGGCCCGCGCGCTCGGCCTTCGCACTTCCGTCCACGCGGGCGAGTGGGGAGGTGTCCAGTCGCTCACCGAATCGCTCGACGCTCTCCGCCCCGACCGCATCGACCACGGCATCGCCGCCGCCGAAGACCCGCACCTTCTCGAGCGGTTGTCCGAGGAGGCGACGGTTCTCTGGGTCTCACCGACGAGCAACGTCGTGACCGGGGCGGTCGGCTCTCTCGAAGAACATCCCCTCGCGCGGCTTCTCGACGCGGGAGTGCGCGTCGCGATCGGCGCGGATGATCCTCTCTTTTTCAACTCGACGACGGCGGACGAGCTGCGCCTGGCGGAGGAGACGTTCGGTTTCGGCGAGCGGACGATGCGGGTGCTCGCGGAAAATGCGTGGCACGGTGCCTTCTGTTCCGAATCGGAGCGCCGTCGCGCGCTCGCCGATCTCGGCGTGCGCCGGCCTCACCGCGCGCCCGGTCAGCCGAGCGTTTTCTCGTAGAGCTTTCGATACCTCGACACGATCCCTTCGGTCGGGAACTCCTCGACCGCTCGCCGGCGCGCCTCCTGCGAGAACCGCTTCCACTTTTCCTGGTCCGTGATCAGCTCGAGGGCGGCCTCCGCCATCCCATCGACGTCTCCCACCGGGAGCAGGAAGCCGGTGACCCCCTCCTCCACGACCTCGGGTAGTCCGCCCGCGGCCGCGCCGACGACCGGCACGCCGCACGCCATCGCTTCGAGAGCCGCGAGCCCGAACGACTCCGAGTCGGATGGAAGCAGCAACACCTTTCCGATCGGCAGGACCGTTTCGATCGGCGCGACGTTCCCCAGAAAAGTCGCGAGATCCTCGAATCCGAGCTGACGCGCGAGCCGCTCCGCGGAGGAGCGCTCGGGGCCGTCGCCGATCAAGAGCAGGCGAGAGGGCGCCTTGCGGCGGATGCGGTCGAAGGTCTGGAGGACGTCGGGGATCCTCTTCACCGGCCGGAAGTTCGACACGTGCAGTATGGCCGCTTCCCCCTCCTTGACGAGGGTGCGCGCGTAGGGCGAGGCGCCGTCCGGGCGGTATCGAACCGGGTCGATGAAGTTCGGGATCGTCTCGATCGACTTGCGGGGCGCGAGCTCGCGAATGGTCACGTCCGTCAGGTAGCGGGAGACCGCGGTGACGGCGTCGCTCTGCTCGATTCCCCACCGCGTGATCGGCAGGTACGAGCGGTCCTGACCGACGATCGTGATGTCGGTTCCGTGGAGCGTCGTGACGACCTTCAGGCGGATCCCGTTGCCGTCGCTCATCTCGCGCGCGAGGATTGCCGAGATCGCGTGCGGAAGCGCGTAGTGGACGTGAAGGAGGTCCAGGCGGGCGCGCCTTCCGACCTCCGCCATCTTGGTCGCGAGCGCCAGGGTGTACGGCGGGGAGACGAAGAGCGGATAGGTCGGCGAGACGACCTCGTGGAAGTACACGCGCGGGCGCGGGAGCGCGAGGCGCGACGGAAGGTCGTACGAGATGAAGTGCACCTCGTCACCGCGGTCCGCCAGCGCGAGCCCGAGCTCCGTCGCGACGACACCGCTGCCGCCGTAGGTGGGATAACAGGTGATTCCGATTTTCACGGGTTCAGAAGCCGGGCTCGAATCCCTCGAAAGCGGCGATCGGGTCGTCGATCCGGGGGGGTCGCCTCGTCAGGAAGCCCTCGCCGAACTCGACGCCGATCAGGAACCCGAAGTGGCGCGCGCGCCCCTCGAGCATCTCGAGGAAGTTCGCCTGGGAGATGACCGTCTGGGGCTCCTGCGATTCCTCGCGGTGGAACTGGCTCGTGAACGCGCGGATGGCGGCGCGGCGGGTCTCCATCGTGGCCGTGACGTCCACGACGAAGTCGGGCTCGTGGACGTATCCGGTCGAGAAGTAGATCGTCTGCTGGGGGCGGTGCGCGGGGTGGTTCGTCTCGATCTTGCGCAGGCCCGCGTAGAACGCCGCGTCGGTCGTGAGCCGACCCGCCCGCGCGTGGTCCGGGTGGCGATCCTCCGGAAACGACGTGAAGACGATCCTCGGCTTCTCGCGACGGATGACGTCCATGAGCGCGACCTCGTGGTCGCGCGAAATGCTCAGGCCGCCGTCGCCGAAGTCGAGCGCCTCGCGGAAGTCCGCGCCGAGGATCTCCGCCGCGCGCTCCGCCTCGCGGCGGCGGATCGCGTCGGTCCCGCGCGTACCCATCTCCCCCCGCGTGAGGTCCACGATCCCGAAGCGTTTTCCGGCCGCCTTCAATCGGACCAGCGTTCCCGCGCACGTCATCTCGACGTCGTCCGGATGCGCGGCGATCGCAAGAACGTCAACCGGCATGGATCTTCTTCGGCTCGGCTTCCGCCGGACCGTCCACGTCGACAACGACGACGCTCCCGCCGTTGCCCGCGGCCGCGCGGACGGTGTCGAGGAAGCCCCGGCCCCAGGCGAGCAGGGACACGAGGGGCGGATAGACGCGCTCCGCCGGCTCTCCGCCGGGGAGGATCGTCGCTTCGAGCCGCCGCCGCCGATTGAGCGCCACCTCGTCCTTCCTTCCGGCCGCCTTGCGCACCCGCTCGGCCAGCTGTTCGATCTGGTACGTCGCTTTCCGGCGCGCGGTTTCGAGCGCGCCCGCGAGAGTCGGGTCGATCTCCTCGAGCGAAGGGGCGAGCGACGCCATCTCGAGCTCGAGATCGCGGGCAACTTCGTCGATCCGATCCGCCTGCGGAACCGGCGTGGCCTCTCCCTGCCAGGCCTTCCGATCGAGCAGGTCCTCGTCCGCGATGCCGAGCGCGGCCGCGGTCCGACGCTCCGCCGGGCCGCGGGGCAGGAGAAAGGTGCGCGGCACGAGCACCGGGACCGTCGCGTCGAAGAGCGGAAAGAGCGGAAGCGACTGGGCGTGATACGCGATCTCGCTCGGGCCGAGCACGCTGACGGCCGCCGGGAGGACGAGCGACTTCAGGACCGGGCGCGTCAGGACGTCCGCGGAGACACGCGCCTCTCCGCGCCCGAGCTTTTCGGCGATCCGTTCGAGGTCGCCCACCTCCACGCGCCGCCGCGCACCGTCCTCGATCGCGAAGAAGGGAAAGAGGTCCGGCTTGAAAGGGACCACCGGCTCGCGACCCGTCTTCGACACGGCGTCCGCCGCGCGCCGCAGGGCCTCGACCAGCTCGGTCCGCCTCTCCCTTCCCCTCTCGAAAAGACCGCGGGCGACTTCGGTCACCTCGTCGCCGAGAGGGTCGAGCACGAGAATCGGCTCCCCGTCGCCGACCAGGTCGAGCAGCGTTTCGATGAACGCCTCGCCGTAGGTCTGCCCGGGCGCGTACCGGCTCGCGAACTCGTCGACGATCGCCTGGGCTTCGTCGCTCTTCGCGCCCTCGCGGAACGCCTCCACGACAGCGGTGACTCCGTCCGGGATCGTGCGCTCGCCGACCGGGGCCCGGTTGGATCGGTCGGCGCCCTCGAGGACGAACCGCTCGGGGCCGTCCGGGCCGGGGCGAGCCGTGCGCGCAACCTCTTCCAGGTCGTGGTCGTCGGTCAGGGCCCAGAAGACCGGCACCGCCGGAACCCCGCGGCGGGTGAGCTCCCGCGCGATCGCAATCGCGTCGAACGCTTTCCCGAGCGTGTAGAGCGGTCCGGTGAAGAGGCCGACCTGGTGTCCGGCGAGCACCGGGACCGCGCGCCCCGCCGCGAGGTCTTCCGCCGCTTTCCGACCGGCCGCGCCGCGGAAGCGAAAAGCGCGCGCCGGGAGCGGCGTCGTGCGGCGGCTTTCGAGAAGGGCGCGACCGCGAGCAAGGGCGGCGTCCATCGTCGGCGGGTCGGGATACAGCGGGCTCGCCCCCCGGGCGAAGTCGAGGAAAAGCGGCGGAAGGCCGGGGTACCGATCGACGGGAATCGAGCTCATGCGAGCGTTCTCAGTTTCTAGTCGGATATCGGTTTCGCGACACGGACTCAGGATCCATGGAGAACTATGCCGCGCATTCTCTCAGCGTTTCACGGCACGGCCCCGATGAGGGCGGGAGAGAATAGCGGGCATGAGAATCCAGCGGCCCCTCGGGGTCTTCGTCTCCATCGGTGTGCTCGCCGCCCTCGCTTGCGGGGGTCCCAAAACGATCTCGAAAGACGGCTACCGCGCGTTGCTCGTGTACTCGCCGGAGGACCGTTTCCAGATCGCGGTCCGCGGCGAGAACGTTCGCGTCACGGGCACTGTGGACGGGTCCGAGATCGTCAAGATCGTCCGCCCGGACCTGAAGAAAACGTGGCAGTTCCGACCTTCGACGCGCCGGATCTTCGAGAGTCCCTGGGCTCCGACCGACGAAGCCGTTCCCGGCTATCCGCTGTCGCCCGGGTTCGACCCCGAGGCGTATGCCGACCGCTTCAGCGGCGAGATCGAACGAATCGACGATGCGACGCATGGCCTCCACCCCAGTGAGCGGTACCGCCTGACGCTCCCTTCGGACGACGTCGCCACGATCTGGGTCGCGCGCGACCTCGAACGTCTGGTGGTCCGCATCGAGCACGCGAAGAAGGATCAGGGAGACGAGTTTCAGCCCTTCACCGACACCCAGCTCCTCGACGTCCAGGCGGGCGCCGACGAGAAGCTCTTCGAGCCGCCGAAGGACTACGAAAAGGTCGACACTTACGAGAAGCTGTCGAGCCGGGGTCAGTCCTGGAATGCTGACTCCTCCGCCCTTGAAGTCAGCAAATCAGGACTGACCCCAACTAAAATGAAAGGTTCCATGCTGCGATTTGGGACGCTCACCGTCGATCCGCCGCTCGTCCTCGCGCCCATGGCGGGGATCACGGACCACCTCTACCGGCTGATGCTCCGCCGCGTCGGCGGAGTCGGCCTCGTGACGATGGAGTTCATCTCCTCCGAGGCGATCACTCGCGGAAACGCGCGCCAGCTCGCGAAGCTGTACTTCTCCGACGAGGAGCGGCCGCTCTCGATCCAGATCTACGGCTCCGATCCGGACCGCATGGCGGCGGCGGCGGAAATCGTCGAGGAGCTTCGACCCGACGTCTGCGACATCAACATGGGTTGCCCGGCGAACAAGGTCCTCAAGGGTTGCGCGGGCGCCGCGCTCATGGGCGACCTGCCGCTCGCGCGCCGGATCGTCCGCGAGGTGCGCAGCCGGCTCTCGATCCCCCTGACGGTGAAGTTCCGCCTGGGGCTCGACGACTCGCGCCGCAACTTCCTCGACCTCGGCCGCATGTGCGAGGACGAGGGCGCGGCGGCCGTCGCGATGCACGCGCGCACGGCGCGCCAGATGTACACGGGGCGTGCCGACCGCGGCGAGATCGCGCAGTTGAAGCGCCACGTTTCGATCCCCGTGATCGGAAACGGCGACGTCGAGAGAGCGGAGGACGTCCTTCAGATGATGAGCGAGACGGGTTGCGACGGCGTCATGGTGGGCCGCGCGACGATGAAGAACCCGTGGATCTTCCGCCAGGCGGCGGACCTGCTCGCCGGCCAGACGCCCCGCGAGGCGACAGCGGACGAGCGCCGGGACCTGATGCTCTGGCACTTCACCGAGATCGAGCGGACCGCGCGCGATCCGCGCGAGGCGCTCCACAAGCTCCGGACGATGACCGGCTGGTACACGCACGGGCTCATGAACGGTCGCGCCCTGCGGGTCCGGATCAGCGGGCTGTCGACGCCGGCAGAGTTCCGGGAAGCGGTCCAGGAGTTCTTCGAGGCGTCCCCCGTGGAGGGCGACCGCCGAGGGATCCCCCGCGCTTGCCGCGGTCGGAGCGGCCTAAGGAGCGCCTCCGGGAATTGACGACCCCGCGGTTTCCGTTCCCAACGACCGAAATGCTCCAAAAATCGCGCCTCCTCGCCGTTGCCCTCGCCCTGGTTCCCCTCTGCCTGACGGCCCAGTCCAAGCAGACCGAGCTCAAGACCCCCGTCGGAAAGTTCGCGCTCGAGGTCACCGCGGAGTACCTCGGAATGGCGGGACCGAACACGGTCGTGAGAATCCGCTCTCGCTTCGCCGGAGCTCTCGAAAGCGGCCGCCTCGCGAGGGGTTCGGTCCTTCGCCGGCGAGCTGCGCGGCTCGTTCACGCGCGGCAAGGAGATGGTGCAGGCGTTTCGCTACCCCGTCGCCGGCGACGTGATGGACGGGAAGACGTTCACGTACTCTTTCCTCCGCCCGGTACCCCCCGGGAGCTACCGGCTGAAGCTCGTCGTGACCGACCCCTCCGGCCGCGAAGTCGGCGAGGGCGCGGTCGACCTGTCGGTCCCGGAGGTCGGCATCGCGTTCCGTCCCGAGCTCGCGCCGGGCGAGGCCGACACGCTGCCCGAGGCGGAGGCCATCGTCATCGCCGACGAGGGCGGGCCGCGCGCCGACTCGGAGACCGGCGAATCGAAGCTGAAGATCCTGCCTCCCTCGCGCGAAGCGCCGGTGGGCCTGCTGCGTCTCGAAGCCCAGGTCGAGCCGCCGATCACGCGAGTCGAGTTCTATCTCGGGGACAAGCTCCTGCTCGCGCGCACGCGTCCTCCGTACTCCGTCGAAATCGACCTGGGCAACCTGCCCCTGAAGCAGACGGTGCGCGCTGTCGGCTACGACGAGACCGGCCGCGTGATCGAGGAGGACGCCTGGGCGATCAACGAGGGGAGCGCGCGCCTCGCCGTCCGGGTCCTTCCCCAGCCCGACGCGAAGGCCGGACAGGTCCGCGTCCGCGTCGCGGTGCAGTCGATCTCGGGCGGCGTCGCGAAGTCCGTCGACCTCTTCCTCGACGAAAAGAAGATCGCGTCCTGGACGCGTGAGCCTTACGTCGCGACGATTCCGTACGAGACGTACGCCCGCGGCAGCTTCCTGCGCGCGACCGCGATCACCGAGGACGGCAAGGAAGCGAACGACATCAAGATGCTCAAGGGGCCCTCGACTTCCGTCGAGAGCGTGCGCGTGGACGTCGTGCAGCTTCACGTTTCGGCGCTCGACAAGGGCGGCCGGTTCGTGAAGGGTCTCGCGCGGGAAGAGTTCTCGATCCAGGAGGACGGCCGCGCGCAGACCGTCTCGGGGTTCGAGGTCGCCGATAACCTCCCGTTGACAGTCGGCCTCGTCGTCGACGGCTCCGGCTCGATGGAGAAGGGACTCTCCTTCGTGCACGACGCGTCCGCGGACCTCTTCAAGAACCTCATCCGGGAGAAGGACCGCGGGTTCGTGATCGAGTTCCGCGAAAGGCCGAAGTTCCTGCAGGACATCACCGGCAATTCGGGGGAGCTCCAGCGGGCGGCGCGCGAGACTCGCGCGGAAGGCGCGACCGCGCTCTACGACTCGATCATCCTCGGCCTCTACCAGTTCCGGGCGCTCCAGGGGCGCAAGGCGCTCGTCGTCGTCACGGACGGAGCCGACAACCGCTCCCACGTCGACTTCGACACGCTACTGCGGTACGCGCGCTCGGCGGGAGCGCCGATCTACTTCGTCGCGGTGAACATTCCGCTCACCGACTTCAAGTCGCGCAAGTCCATCAACCAGATCGCGACCGAGTCGGGAGGGGAGGTCTTCTCGATCGGAAACGCGGCGAAGATCGGCGAAGTCACGAAGCGGATCGAAGAGGAGCTGCGGTCGCAGTACCTGCTCGCGTTCCGGACCGATTCCCACAAGCCGCCGGGTCAGTACCGCGCCGTGACGGTGGCTGTCGCGAGGCCGGGGGTCTCGGTCCGGACGATCCGCGGCTACATCCCGTAGAGGTCCTCAGCCCCGGATCCGCACCCGGACCTTGTAGGTCAGCTTCCCCTCGGCCCCCGCCGGCACCGGCACCGCGAACTCCGCGACGAACGCGGAGAGCTTCTTCGCCGGCACGGAGGACTCGACGATCGTCCAGTCGCCGGGGAAGCTCTCCCGCACGAGGACCGTCACCGCCTCCTTCTTCCGGCTCGTGATGATGACCTCGTACGAAGCCTCCGACTCCGTGCGGCTCAACTGCTGAAACGAAACCTGGCGGCGGCGCGCCGAGAGGTCGAACGTTTCCGACGTCTCGATCTCGATGTCCGTCTTCTCGGCCGTGTGCTCGATCCGGTCCTCGCCCGTGAAGACGTTGCCGCCTTCCGCGTAGACCCGGACGACGCCGGCGGGTAGCGCGCGCTCGAGCGCCTTCGTTCCCACCCGATACTGGACAGCTACCGGGATCCTCTGCGACTCCTGCATCTGGCCCATCCAGTAGTCCGTGCGGGCGACGTAGCGCTTACCGACAGCGACGTCAGCGCCGGCCGAGAGCGGGAAAGTCGTGCGCCCGCCGGGGAGCCGGGGCGGAGACGCGACCTCGTAGATTCTCGACTCGGAGAGCTCCGCGGATGTGGCGGAAGCGTCCATAGCCGCCTGTGCCTCCATCCGCCCGACCATGTTGCGGGGCGCGGACGGGGGAGAAGCGGCCCGAATCGTTCCCGCGAGCAGGCGAAGCCGGGTCGGGACGAACTCGGCGCCGCTGCGGTTGTCCACGATGAACCAGCCTTCGAGTCTTCCGCTCTTTTCGTCCGGCGCGAGCGAGAGGGCGTAGGCCGCCTCCCAGGAGATGTCGCTGACGAGATAGCGCGACGTGAGCGTCCGGCTTCCCGCTCGCTCGCTCTCGAGCTTGAGGCGAATGCCTGTAGCGCGCCCCGTCGCGCCGCGCTCCGAGGCGATCGAAATACGGGCGTCCGGCTCGCCGTAAACGAGCTCGGCGCCCTGTCGGAACAGAACCTGGCCGGGCGTCGACCCGTAGACCGCCACGACTTCCGCCTCCGAAGTCTCGCCGTTCGACCGGCGGACCCGGACCGTTCGGCCGACGAGGCCGGCGAGCCACTCCGATTCGCCACCGCCCTGCCCGGGGAAGGGCGAGACGAGGCCGAGGAATCGGACTCCCGCTTCCGCGGGCGTTCAGGACGCTCCACGTCTCCGTGCGAGCCGACGCCGGCGCGCCGTCCCAGGGCAGCTTGCGGCTCCCGCGGGCAAGGTGACGCGTGCGCCTCTCGACGACGACTCCGAGATTCTGGTTCGTAACGACGAGCTCCTGGCGGGCGGCGCGGTGACGGCGCGGGGAGCCTCCTGCGCGAGGAGGACGCGGCCGCAAAGGGCGGCCGCGAGCGAGAAGAACAACGGACGACGGGTCATCCTAAAACCCTCCAGGCCGGGAGTTTATCGTGCAAGCAACGTCCGCGCCGCCCGGCCGGCGGCGCCCTTTGCCGTGCTAACATCCGCGCCGTTTTGACCGCAGAAAACCGCTCGCGATGGGCCCTCGTTCTCGGCGCCTCCTCGGGCTTCGGCGAGGCCTGCTCGATCGCGCTCGCGCGGGCGGGCTGGAACATTTTCGGGGTCCACCTCGACCGGAAGTGAACCCAGCCGAACGTGGACCGGATCGTCGCCGAGATCGCGTCGACCGGCCGGAAGGCCGAGTTCTTCAACGTCAACGCCGCCGACGACGCGAAGCGCGCCGAGGTCGTCGCGGCGATTGCCAACGCGTGCGGCAACGACCCCGCCGAGAGCCGCGTCTCGGTTCTCCTCCACTCCCTTGCGTTCGGGACGTTGAAGCCCTTCTTCGCGGCGTCGCGGGAGGAGTCGATTTCGAAGGCGCAGCTGGAGATGACGGTCGACGTGATGGGCAACTCGCTCGTCTACTGGACGCAGGACCTCTTCGTCGGCGGCCTCTTCGCGCCGGGCGCGCGGATCTTCGCGATGACGTCGGCCGGCGACCACATCGTGTGGCCCGCCTACGGAGCGGTCTCCGCCGCGAAAGCGGCCCTCGAGTCCCACGTCCGGCAGCTCGCCGTCGAGCTCGCACCGCACCGCATCTCGGTGAACGCCCTGAGAGCCGGCGTGACGGACACTCCCGCTCTGCGGAAGATCCCCGGGAACGAGAAGATGATCGAGCGGGTTCAAGCCATGCACCCGGCCGGCCGACTTGACGACCCCCGCCGACGTCGCGGGCACCCTCGTCGCGCTTTCCTCCGAGGGCGCCGCGTGGATCAGCGGAAACGTCATCGGAGTCGATGGCGGCGAAGACATCGCGGGCGGGCGGTAATTGGAGTCGTCCAAGGTCGCTTTAAAGAAACCGACCGCCGCCGAACCCGCGGCTCCCGTAGGTTCCCGGATTTCGACCTTCGTCCGGCGAGAAGGCGGGCATCCGGGAGTGGCGGCTCTCCTCCAATGGGCTCCAGGTCCTGCTGCTGCGAAGCACGGTCGCCCCGGTGGCGACCTTCGCTGTCGTCTACCACGTCGGCAGCCGTAACGAGGCCGTCGGACACACGGGCGCCACGCACCTGCTCGAACACCTGATGTTCAAGGGCACGGCCGAGTACGACCGGGAGAAGGGGACGGCGGTCGCGGCGGTCCTCGAGGCGATCGGCGCCCGGTTCAACGCCACGACGTGGTTCGACCGGACGAACTACTACGAGACCGTACCGTCCGACGCAGATCGAGGTCGCGGTGAAGATCGAGGCGTCCCGGATGCGCGGCGCGCTCCTGCGCGACGCCGACCGCGTGCCCGAGATGACTGTCGTGCGGAACGAGTACGAGCGCGGCGAGAACTCTCCCGTTCCAGGTCCTCTACAAGGAGACGTTCGCCACCGCTTTTCGCGAGCATCCTTACCACCACCCGACGATCGGCTGGAGGACGGACATCGAGGGCGTCTCCACCGAGCGGCTGAAGGAGTTCTACGACGTCTTCTACCACCCGAACAACGCGACGGCGATGCTGATCGGCGACTTCGAAGAGGACGAGGCGCTCGCGACACTGTCGCCGCACTTCGGTCTCGATTCCCGCGTCGCGCCTGCCGATCCCGCCGGTCTACACGGTCGAGCCAGAGCAGGAAGGGGAACGGCGCTTCGTCATCCGGCGGACGGGCCAGGTCGCCTGGGTCGCGCTCTCCTGGCGAACGATCGAGGCGCGCCATGCCGACACGCCCGCTCTCGCCGTCCTCGGAAACGTCCTCGGCGGCGGGCTGACCGCGCGGCTCCACCTCGCGCTCGTCGAAACGAGCCTCGCGCTCTCGGTGTCCGTCGTCCCGTGGCAGCTGCACGATCCCGCGCTCTTTTCGGTGTTCGCCCCGGTTCGTCCGGGAGTCGATCCGGTAGACGGTGGAGGCCACGATCCGCGCCGAGGTCGCTCGCGTCGCGGCCGAAGGCGCCACCGAGGGGGAGACGGAGAAGGCGCGCACGCAGATCGAGGCGGAAGTGATCTTCGACCGCGATTCGACCGACCAGGTCGCGGCGTCACTCTCCGAGGCGATCGCCGTCGCGGACTGGAGCTGGTACGCGGACTATCCCGAGCTCGTACGCAACGTCACGCCCGACGACGTCCGCCGGGTCGCGGCGAAGTACTTTCGTGGACGACGGCCTCACCGTCGGACGGTACCTGCGAAGGATCCCCCTCCCGCGTGACGACGGCGACCGTGGCGCCGGCCGAAAAGTTCCCTTCGCCGAGTCGGTGCGCACCGCACCCTCGAGAACGGCGCGCGCTTCTTCGTTCTCGAGAATCACTTCAACCCGACCCTCGCCGTGTCCGGCTCGCTCAACGCCGGCCGCTCTTTGCGCCGACGGACCGCCGACTCGTCGCCGCCCTGACGGCGGGCGAGCTCGCGAAGGGGACCGAGCGCCGCACGAAGCTCGAGATCGCCGAGGAGCTCGAGAGCCGCGGCGCGAGCCTCGCGTTTTCCGCGGGCTCCGCCGATCCGGTGGGCGTGGACGTCGGGGCGGCCTCGCTCTCCCGCGACCGCGAAGTGCTCCTCGACGTGCTCGCGGAAGTGCTCCTTTCGCCCGTTTTTCCGGAAGAGGAGCTCGAGAAGGAGCGCATGCGCCTGACGGGCGTCGTCCGCGAGCAGCAGGACCAGACCTCCGTGCGCGCGTTCGAGACCGCGTCGCGCCGCATCTATCCGCGGGAGCATCCCTTCTACCGGCGCACCGCGGACGAGCGGATCGCGGCGATCGAGTCGTTCAAGCGGGAGGAGCTGCTCCGCTTCTACGAGGAGAGGTACGGCGCCGGCGACGCTGCTCCTCGTCGTCGTGGGCGACGTGGACTCCGAAGAGATTCTCGACGGACTCGAACGGCGATTCGGCTACTGGAGGACGCGGCCCCTCGCCCGAGATTCCGCGTCCGGACCCGGTCGCGCCCGCCCCGGGCTCGGAGACCGTGCAGATGCCCGACAAGGCGAGCGCCGACGTGGTCCTCGCGCACCCGGGCGACCTCGACCGGAGAAGCCCGGACTATCGTCCCGTGCATCCTCGCGAACTCCGCGCTCGGTCAGTCGTCGCTCACGTCGCGACTGGGGTGCGCGTGCGCGACACCGAAGGTCTGACGTACGGAATCCACTCGGGCTTTTCGGCGACGCACCTGCGGGGCCCTTCGCCGTCAGCCTCACGGTCAAGCCCGACAGTCGCGAAGCGGCCGTGGCCGCCACGCTCGAGGAGATCCACCGGTTCCGCCTCGACGGACATGACCCCGAAAGAGCTCACCGACGAGCGGACCTCGCACGTCGGACGCTTCAAGGTAGACCTGGCGTCGAACGGCGGGATCGCGCACGCGATCGACGCCGCCGTGTACTACGGGCTCGGATCTCCTACCTCGACGAGTTCCCGTCGCTCGTCGAAGGGGTGACGAAGGATCAGGCCGACGCCGGCGTTTGCGAAGCGGGTGGACCCCGACGCCTTCACGATCGTTTCGGCCGGCTCGTTCGAGTAGGGTCCTCTCTTGATCACCGAACGTTGCACCCTCTCCCTCTGGGAAAGTGGCCCGGGGGTGAGGGGCTGATTGCGCCACCATGCGCCTCGCCCCCCTCGGATAGAATCCCCCGCGGACCCGATCGAAGGAGGCTCCCATTCCCAGAAGTCCCCAGTACCGCAAACCGAACCGCCGCCGCCCGGGAGAGGCGCCGCCCACGCACCGCGTCTACCTGTCGAACGAGGCGCCCATCGCCGAGGACCGCACTCCCGACGGCAAGCAGTGGTATCGGCTGCGCCTCGACTGGAGCCGTCGCCGGAGTGGATGCGGGCCTACCGCGCCGGGATTCCTGGGGATGACCCGCGAGGACCGCGAGGCGGTCCTCCGCTTCGAGTTTCAGGGCGCGAGCGTCCGGGTCTCCTCGGCGGACGGCGAGATCGGAAAGCTGCGGCGAGTGTTCGAGCGTCGCGTCGACGCCGTCAACGGAATCCTCTCGGGCGGGAGGGGCGCCAACCCGACTCCCTAGGGACCTGTTACCTCGGGCTTCTCTTGTAGAGATAAGCCGACTCCTGGATCCGCGCCCCGGCGGCGTCCGCCACGGCGAACCGCGAAGGGCCCCACCGTCCGCTCTTTGGCCCGTTCCATACGGCGGCTCCCGCGAACTCCCCCTTCTTGTTCACCGCGTAGAAGTTGATGTTGAAGTCCGGTCGCCCGTCGGCCGTCCGGTTCTCGCGCGCCATCGCGACGATTCTCTCGAGCGTGCCGAGAGCCGCCTGCTCCGGAGACTTCCCCTGCCGCATGAGCTCGACGACGGTGTGTGAACCGCAGGACCTCAGGTTTCCCTCGCCCCAGCCTGTCGAGCCGCACGCCCCGACCTCGCCGTCCACGTAGAGGCCGGCGCCGATGACGGGGGAGTCGCCGAGCCGCCCCGGGATCTTGAAGAAGAGGCCGCTCGTCGTCGTGACGCCGGCGAGGTCTCCCGCGGCGGTAACGGCGTTGCAGTTGATCGTGCCCTGACGGAAGTCCTCGTCGCCGTACTTCTCGATGTACCACCGGATGTCCGGGTCCTCGATCTCACCGGCCGGCGTCCCTCCAGTCGTCCCGCTTCGAAAGGCGCTCTTTCCAGAACAGCCAGATCTTGCGCGAGCGCTCCGTGAGAAGGTTCTCCTCGGGAATCCCGTGGGCTCGCGCAAACCGAAGCGCGCCTTCCCCGACGAGAAAGACGCGGCTCGTGCGTTCCATGACGAGTCGAGCGACGCGGGACGGGTTCTTGATCCGCTCGAGCGCGCCCACCGCTCCCGCTTTCATCGTCCGGCCGTCCATGACCGAGGCATCGAGCTGGACGACCCCTTCCTCGTTCGGGATCCCCCCGTAGCCGACGCTCACGTCATCCGGGTCGTTCTCGACGATGTTGACGCCCGACACGACCGCTTCGACGGGGTCTCCGCCCGCGGCGAGCACTTCCCAGGCCTTCCGCACCGCGGACAGCCCGCCGAAATCGCCCGACTTCTTCTCGTTGGCCGAGGCGATCACGACTGGTCGAGACGCCGCCCGCGCCGCCGTCGGCGTCCGCACCTGCGCGGCGAGTGGGAGGATCGCCGCGGACCGGATGAGGTCCCGGCGGGTCGGCCCGCCTGACCGTTTCGTCATTCCGCTACTCGTCCGGAAGCTCGACCTCTTCCTGCATCTCGCGCTTCGTTCCCGGCGCGAGCAGATCCATGAGGAGGTCCGGCAGCGTTTCGGAGAACTGGCTGCGCGGAAGAACGTTCGTGAATCCGGCCTCGTTCGCGCGGCGCGCGAGGTCGCGGTCCGTGTGCTTCAGGAATCCGATCACCGGGAGCTCTTTCGTCGCCGCGTTCTTCCGGAGGCGGGCCACGGCATCGATCGTGGCGTCATTGTCGGAAATTTCGACGAGCACGGCGGCGGTGTCCGCGGGGGCGACGGCCTGTGCGAGGTCTTTCGGATCGCAGAAGCGGAGCGGCACGTTCAGGTGACGCGCCGTCGCTTCGATCTTGGACCGGAAGAACAGGTCCTCCACGCACGCGACGATGGAGCGGGTCATTTCGGGGGATTCTATCCGCTAGCCGAGCGGCCTAGAACATCTTCACCAGGTCGACGGTAAGCCGGTTGATCGTCGCCTGGAGGTCGAGACGCCGCTGGAACATCACGGTCCCCTGCACGAAAACCTGAGGCAGGAGCGTGACGGCGACACCCGTCCGGTGGCCGCGGTAGCGCGAGTGGAACCACCAGTCGTCGGTGTTGTACGCGCCGACGACGGCGTCGCGCTCGACGTACTGGTAGATGTAGAACGCGCGCCAGTTGCCGGGCGTGCCGACCGATCCGACCGCGACCGCTCCCTCGAAGGCATTGCGGTTCCCGTCGGTCGCCTCGAAGTTGTGGACGCCGTCGAACGAAACCGTTACGGGCTGTCGCAGCGCGGGAAAGCGCAGGCGCACCAGGAGGTCGGCGATCCGGAAACCGCTCGCGAACCGCTGCCCGCCGGCGGAGGCTTCCGGGGTGTTCTGACGAACGTAGTGGGGGCGCAGCTCGTCGATGTCGAAGTCCCAGTAGGAGCCCGCGGCCTCGATCGCGAAACGGTTCGCGTCCCCGCCGCGCCAGACCGCCTGGCCCGCCACGATCCGTGTGCGGTCGCCTTCGCGCTGCGGTCCGTAAAAACCCCCGGCAGTGAGCGTCAGCGTCGACGCTCCCGTCGTGATCTGGTGCGAAACCGCGGCGCCCGGCGTCGGGACGTCGCGGTCCCACAGCATCTCGCTCGATACGAGCGGTACCCCGAAGCTCCCCGCCAGGATCGTCCAGGCGCCCGGCCGCGCCTCGAAGTACCAACGGTCGATGGTCACGCCATCGGACCGGTAGTTGTCGAAGTTACGCGCGTTTTCGGCGTTGTCGTCCGTGCCGAGGTTTCCAACCGCCCGGACCGCGAGCTTGAAGCGATCGGAGGGCGTGAAGGAGAGCTCGGGCCGCACCTCGAAGCGGCCTCGCTCGATGTCCGGCCGCGCGCGAAGCTGGTAGATGTAGTCGTATCGAAAGATCGCCTCCCACTGGAGATGGAACCGAGGCCGCGCCGGCGGCTCCTCGAAGTATTGCGGCTCCTGAGCGAGGAGCGGTGCGGTCGCGAGCACGAGCGCCAGGAACACCCCGGTCATCGTGAGCCGTTCTCTTGTCATCCCGAGCCCTTCGCCCTGCCTGTCATCCCGAGCGAAGCGAGGGATCTGTGTCTCTCTCGACTCCGTTCTCCCGCTCAGGACAGGCTCCGCGAGGGATCTGTGTCCCTCTTGCATCAGGGATCCAGATTCCTCGTCGCTTCGCTCCTCGGAATGACAGGGGGGCGTATCGCTCCTCGGAATGACAGAAGTGGTTCATGGTCAAAGGCTCACGCCGCCGACTCGCGGCGCGCCGGCTCCGCCGTGACGCGCGCCAGCGCCTCGTAGAGCTCGTTCACGCTCTGGTACCGCGCGGTCGCCTCCTTCTCCATGCAGCGCATCACGATCGAGCTGATCTTCGGATCGATCCGTGGATTGCGCGACTGCGGGAGCGGAGGCCCATCGTTGACGTGCTTGAGCACGACGGCGATCGGGCTGTCCCCCTCGAAAGGCAGCGACCCGGTGAAGATTTCGTACAGGACGACGCCGGTCGAGTAGATGTCGGAGCGGAAGTCGAGCGGGATTCCGCGTGCCTGTTCCGGCGACATGTAGTCCGGAGTGCCGATGACGGTGCCGGTCGCCGTCATGCCGCGGTCCTCGGTCAGCCGGGCGATGCCGAAGTCCATGATCTTCAAGCCGCCCGTCGGCTCGATCAGGATGTTCTGCGGCTTGATGTCGCGGTGGATCACGCCGACCTCGTGCGCGGCGGCAAGGCCCGCGCAGATCTGCTTGGCGATCCGGAGCCCGACCGGGGTCGGAAGGATCTGGTCGGACTCGAGGAGGTGCTTGAGCGTGAGCCCCTTGACGAACTCCATCGACAGGTACTTCAGGCCGCCCGACTCTCCGAGGTCGTGCGTCCTCAGGACGTTGGGGTGCGTGATCCTCCGCGCCAGGCGGATCTCCTGCTTGAACCGGTCGATCAGCGTGGGATCGGCCGAGAGCGCCTCGCTCCGCAGGGTCTTGATCGCGACGAGCTCGTCGAGCTCGCGGTCGAGCGCCTTGTAGACGACCCCCATCCCTCCCTTTCCGAGCACGGACTGGATCTCGTAACGGCTCGCGAAGAGGGTGCCGATGCGCGGTTCGCCGACCGCCGCCAACCCGGTGCCCGGCTGGATACGCGTCGCGATCAGCGTCTCCTCGCCGCCGAGCGACATCGTGAGCGAGGCGACGTACTTCTCGAGCGCCGCTTTCTCCTTGAGCTCCTCGAGCATCGCGCGGAAGGATCGCGCGAGGATGCCGATCTCGTCGTTCGACTCGACCGGGACTTCCGTGTCGAGGTTCCCGACGCGGACCGCCTCCGTCGCCCGCACGAGGCGATCCACGGGTCCCGTGATCCGCCGAGCGAGGACGAAGGAGAGGACGAATGCGAAGACGAGCGCCGCGAGGCCGACGAGGACCTGGCTGTTCTGGATCTTCCGGAAGGGAGCGAGCTCCCGTTCGCGGCTCCGCAGCGTCGCCGCGGCGCCGACGAGATCGTCCGTCGAGGACCTCACGGGCAGGAAGTAGCCGAGGTAGGTCTCGCCGGCGACGTCGAGGTGAAGCGGTCCGATCGTCTTTCCTTCGCGGAGCACGGCCGTCGCGAGGCGCGGCGTCTCGAGGATGCCGCGCGAGAACCGCCGCGCTCCGGTCGCGCATGGTCGAGGCGGCGACGGCCGGCTTCGGCGGTTCCTCCCTGCGCGCGGCGTCGGCCAGGAAGACGACCTCCGCGTTGACGAGCGACTTGAGGCTCGAAGCCACCTCGTCGTCGATCGGAAAGCCCGCGGCGATCGCACCGACCGTCCGGCTACCTCCTTCGAGCACGGGAGCGGCGACGACGTGGTACAGCTTCGCGTCGGACAGCCAGATCCCCTCCGCGGCTTCGCCCTCGAGCGCCGCCGCCACCGTCGGGACCGGCCGCATGTCGCGCGAGTAGGGAAGCGGCCGGTCGGTGCGTGCGAACGCGACCCCGTCCGGCCCGATCGCGATGAGAAACGCGGCGCGGGCGCTCGAGGCCTGTTCCCGCTTCAGCGTGTCGAACGCGGTCGCGGCGTCGCCCTGCGTCATCATCGCGATGATCCCGGGGTTGTTCGCGACGACCGCGAGCGCCCGGTGCAAATCGCCGTACCGGTTCTGCTGGAACGACTCCCACGCCCCGCCCGACTTCTTCAGGTCCTCGTCGATCTTTGTGTCCGCGATCGCCCGGGCCCTCGTCGCCGATATGGCAATCGCGCCGCCGACGGCGACCAGGATGAGCAGCGCCGCCGCGAAGAAGATCTTGAAGGAGAGGGAGAATCGCGGGGGCTCGGGAGGCGGGAGCTTGAGGCCGGTGACGACCGGTGGAGACGTCGTCGGTCGCCGGGTCGCGCCCTCAGTAGCGCTCATCGTCCGATCCCGACTGCGGCGAATACTCCTTGCCGTACTTGTTCTTGTGCGGGATGGGTCGGTAAGCGGACGTGTCGATGGAAATGGTGAGCGGCGCGCCCCCGGCGGCGGGGACGATCAGCGGAATGCTCGTCTCGGCTCCCTCCTCGTGCCACGCCTTGAGCGTCCACGAGCCGGCGGGAACTCCCTCGAATCGAAAGGCCCCGGATCGGTCGGTCACGGCGGCGAAGTCCGAGTCCACGACCATGAGGAACCCGACCATCTGCGGATGGATGTTGCAGTAGACCCGCACGAGACCGGGCTCGCCGAAGCTGCGACTTTTCGTCGCGCCGCTCCGATACAGGCCGAGGTCGAACCGGTTCCCCCCGGAAACCGAGAAGACGTTGTGGAAGATCGGGTCGTTGTTCGGAAACTCGACCGTCCCTTCCCGGGGAACGATCAGGACGCGGGGCGCGAACCGCTTCGATTCCTGGACCATGGCGAGGCGCCGGCCGGCGCCCCCCGAGCGCCGGGGGCCTTCGATCCAGACGATCGCGTTCGAGGCGTCCGACCGGGCGGCGCTGCCCTTCGAGAGGGTGACCCGACCGGATATCGATCCCGCCGACCCCGCCGCAGGCGGCTCGAAGCCGGGGAAGAAGAGGGCGAAAAGGAGCGCCCCGACGACGAAAAACCGCGCCGCCATGCGTGTTTTCGATCATAGCCCGAAAACGTGAGACGGGAGAGGTGAGACACGGGACGAAGCGTAAGATTGCAACCGTGAGTCCCCGGGAAATTAAGAACGTCGTGATCTTCGGAAAGGACACCTGACCGTACACGACCGCGGCCCGTGAGGACTACGCCAGCAAAAAGATCCCCTTCGAATACGTGGACGTCAAGCGCGACGCGAAAGAGCTCGCGCGGATGATCGAGGTCTCCGGCGGGCGTCGCGTCCCGGTCATCCTCGAAGGGGAGAAAGTCACCATCGGATTCGGCGGGACGTGAGGGGTCTGACGCGCCCGTTGGGCGCGATTGCAGCCAGTCATCCGGAGCGCTCCTGTAGTCCCGAGCCCTGCGCGCCTTCCTGTCATCCCGAGCGCTTCGCCCCTTCCTGTCATCCCGAGCGACGCGAGGGATCTGTGTCCCTTTGGATCAGGGATCCAGATTGCTCGTCGCTTCGCTCCTCGGGGGCTCCTCGAATGACACGCCGAGTCCCCTCGGAGGTCTGCATATAATCCCCGCCAAGTCAGATACAGATACCGCCCTCTCTTAACGAGGAGGTCCCATGGCCCACGTTCCCGAGAGACCCGGCGCGGAGTTTCGGCCGTACATCCCCGCCAACCAGTCGATCCCGGAATTCACGCCCAAGGCGATCCTTCTCGGCGTCTTCTTCGGGGTCCTCTTCGGCGCCGCGACGGTCTACCTCGCGCTGCGGGCCGGGCTGACGGTCTCCGCGTCGATCCCGATCGCCGTTCTGGCGATCGCGGTCTTCAAGAAGATCGGGAAGTCCACGATCCTCGAGAACAACATCGTCCAGACGATCGGCTCCGCGGGCGAGTCCGTCGCGGCCGGCGTCGTCTTCACGGTCCCCGCCCTCCTGTTCCTCGCAGGGGGTGAAAACTTCTTCCGGTACTTCCAGATCACGCTCCTCGCGATCTTCGGCGGCATCCTGGGCGTCCTCTTCATGGTCCCGCTGCGACGCGCGCTCATCGTCAAGGAGCACGCGACCCTGAAGTACCCGGAGGGCACCGCCTGCGCGGACGTCCTCATCGCGGGAGAGAAGGGGGGCAACCTCGCGAAGATGGTCTTCGCGGGCTTCTGGGTGGCCCTCGCGTACAAGGCCCTCTACGGCGTGCTCGGCCTCTGGCACGAGACGGCAACCTTCTTCCGGACGGAGAAGGACTCCGTGTACCCGAGCGCGACGATGAACGTGGACGTCACTCCGGAGTACCTCGGCGTCGGTTACATCATCGGCCCGAAGATCGCCGGCGAGCTCTTCTCCGGCGGTCTCCTCGCGTGGATGGCGCTCATCCCCTTGATCGCCATCTTCGTGCCGGAGGAACGCGTCGTCGCCGACCTCGAGGCGCTCGGCTTCAGCGAGGCCTGGCGCGCCAACAACAACTACGCGAACTGGATCTACCGGGCCTACATCCGCTACATCGGGGCGGGCGCCGTCGCCTGCGCCGGCGTGGTGACGCTGATCAAGACGCTCCCCACGATCGTCGGCGCTTTCAAGGGTTCGATGAAGAGCTTCGGCGACAAGCGGGCCGGCTCCTCGGCCGCGCGCACGGAGCAGGACCTCGGCATGGGGATCGTGATCGCGGGCTCGCTCGCCCTCGTCCTGATTCTCGCCGTGCTGCCCGGCTTCCCGCACGGGCCGTTCCCCGGATCGCTCATGATGTCCCTCCTCATCGTCGTCTTCGGCTTCTTCTTCGTGACGGTTTCGTCGCGCATCGTCGGCATCATCGGAAGCTCCTCGAACCCGATCTCGGGCATGACGATCGCGACGCTCATGGCAACCTGCGTGATCTTCGTCGCGATCGGCTGGAGGGGCGACATCTACCAGGCCGTCGCGCTCTGCGTCGGCGCGATCGTGTGCATCGCGGCCGCCAACGGCGGCGCCACGTCGCAGGACCTGAAGACGGGATATCTCGTCGGCGCGACGCCGAAGGCGCAGCAGTGGGGCCTGATCATCGGCGTCGTCACGTCCGCTTTCGTCATCGCGATCACGCTGTTCGTTCTCGACCAGACCTACAAGGACCCCGGTGAGCTTCACGGAATCGGCGGACCGAGGCTCCCGGCGCCGCAGGCGACGCTGATGGCGACGATGATCAAGGGTCTTCTCGCGCAGAACCTGCCGTGGGCGCCCGTCCTCGTCGGGGTATTCCTCGCGCTGATGGCGCAGCTCGCCGGCGCGCACCCGCTCTCCTGGGCGGTCGGCGCGTACCTGCCGGTTTCGACGACCGCGCCGATCTGGATCGGCGGAATGATGAAGGCGCTCGTCGACTCGTGGCGCAAGAAGAAGGAGGGCGCACCCGTCGAGGAGTCGGAGCTCTCCTCGGGGATGCTCTACTCGACCGGCCTCGTCGCGGGCGGCTCGATCGGCGGCGTGCTGATCGCGTTTCTCGCGTTCTTCGGAGACCGAGTCCTCCACATGGAGGACCCGACGCTTCTCGCGAAGCTCGACATCGGGAGCAAGCTCTTCCCGGCGCTCCGCGACGGCCCGATCAGCGGGAACGTGCTCTGCGGAATCGTGTTCGCGATCCTGTGCTTCCTTCTCGTGAAAAACGCGCGGAGGAACCTGGAAACGTAGGGATCAAGAGACCTAGGGTCAGGTCTCCACCTGACACTTTCCGACAAAGAAACGTGTCAGAAAGGGCCGCTCACCGAGCCCGTCGGAACGGATGCGCTTCGGTGTTGAGAACGACGCGGTCCAGGTCGAGCACCTTCTCCTGCGCGAAGAGAAGGTAGAGGTACTTGAGCGTCTCCGCCAGGAAGTAGCTCGGCATCAGGTCGCCCTTCTCCTTCGTCACGACGCTCTTCAGGACCGTGTACCCGGCGTCGGTCCGGCAGTGCGCGACCAGCGCGTCGAAGAAGGTTTTCCCCATCTCGAGATACCGCGGATCCTTCGTGTAGCGGTGGAGGTAGTACGCCGACTCGACGATCTCGGGCCGCAGTTGGTAACCGGGGTGCACGACGCGCATCGCACGGTAGTCGAGCACCTCGGGCTCGATCCCGTGGAGCTTCCACATCCGGTAGCACGAGTCCTGGAGGCGCCGCGCCCGGGGAAGGTCGCCCCCGAGCGCGAGAACCGCGGGAAGGAACGCATGGAGCGCGCCGAACTCGGAGGCCGTGCGCTTCCCCGTGACCATGTCAACGGATCCGTACCAGAGGCCGCTCGGCGCGGTCTCGGCGAGGCGCGCATTCAGGGCGCGCAGGCTCTCGCGCCACATGGTTTCGCACTCCCGGTCGCCAAAGAGCCGCGAGCACTTCAGCAGGTATTCGTAGTACGAGTCGATCCCGCCGCCCACATGGCTCACCGGGCTCTTCCACTGCCCGGTCTCGACGTCGATCTCTTCGCCCGGGAGTCCGATCTTCGAGCGCCGGCGGTGGAGCTCGACGAGCGCTTTCCGGGCCTTGTCGAAGTAGACCGGTTTGCCCGTGTGCTTCGCGAGGGTTCCGAACTCGAGGACGAGCGTCCCGATCTCCGCCGGGTTGGACGTGGCACCGCTCGTCTTTCCCGTCTTCAGGTTGACGTACATGTACGGCATGCCGGTCGGCGAGTCGAAGGCGGGCAGGAGCCGCGTCCCCAGGTCCTCGGCGAGCCGGAGGAGCCTCGCATCGCCCGTCATCTCGTAGCCGGAGAGGAGCCCGCCCAGGATGCGGATCGTGATCTCGAAGTTCTTGACGGTGACGTCCTTGTCGAACGACAGGCGCTCGACGATCAGGGCCTTCGCCTTTGCCGCCTCCTCCGAGAGCCCCATCAGGATCAGCGTGTCGAGGGTGTCGACCGGCGTCATCAGGAGCGACTGGCCGTGCCAGTCGTGAGCCGTCCGGCTCACGGGGCGGAGCTCGTCGTGTCCCCATGCGTACCGCTCGTACGCCCGCCAGGAGTGGAGGAGCTCCGCGCGGACTCGCTCGGCCATTTCCGCGCGATTGATTCGTTGAGGCGCGGGTGCGGGGCTGAAGCCCGCCAGCCCGGCGACGGCGAGAAACGCCGCGGCGGAGATCATCGCGGGAGACTTCACTTCTCGGACTCCGCCAGGCCCGGATAGAACGTGACGAGCCCCGCGTCGTTCACGGTCAGGTCCGCCGTGAAGCGCCCGCCGGCGCTCGCGTAGCGGTAGGTCGACGCGTCGATGCGCCGATAGGTCTGCTCGAGCGGCTCGAAGACGAAGCTCGGAAAACGGAGCCACGCCGCGCGCACCGCCGCCTCCTGCCCGACCGCGAGGTTCAAACGCCGGATCGGCAGCAGGTTCGTCGACGGGCTGAAGTTCAGGTCGAGGTCGACAGCGTCGCGGACCGCGGGGACCTCCACGCCGTTCAACGTCCAGACCCCGCCGGGGACCACACCGACGTCGATCGAGATCACTTCCTCGCCGACGTTCCCGACGACTCTTCCGGAGATCGTCGCCCACCGCTCGTTGCAGCGGATGTCGTAGTCGAGCTGGCAGGCCGCGCCCTCATGGAAGAACAGCGCGGTCCCCGAAAGGATCCAGCCGCTGTCCGTCGGCGCCACGCGCGCGATCTCGTGCCCGGGCCGGTCGAGACGCCTCCACAAAATCGCGCGATCGTTCACCGCACGGCCGGTGCGGTTCCGGGAGCGCCGGAAGCCGGGAGTCTCAGGAAGCGCGCCGCGTTGTCGTAGAGAATCGCCCGCTTCTGTTTCTTCGTGAGAAAGGGCGCCGTCTCGATGGCCTCGATCGCCACGTCGATCGTCTTGGGCCAGTTCATCTGGTCCGACCCGAACAGGACGCGGCTGCCGAAACCCGCCTCGACGATCCGCTGCAGGTAGCGGTGAAACTCCTTGCGCGGGAGCGCGAACGCGATCGCGCCCACATCCAGGTGTACCTGTGGGTGGGCCCACAGAACGGCGAGCAGGTCGTCGAGCATCGGCCAGCCGGCGTGCATGATGTACACGCGGAGCTTCGGATGGCGCACAAGCGCGTCCTCGAGCAGGAGCGGGCTGTGGAGCCGCGCCCGATACTCCGAGAAACCGAGGTACGGAGCGCCCGGCGGTCCGGTGCCGATGTGGATCCCCAGGGGGACGTCGAGACTCTCCGCGACCGCGAGGTAGGGCTCGAACTTCGGATCGCTCGGCGAGACGCCGTCGTACTGGATCGCGACCTCGGCGAAGACGGCGTAGCGTTTTTCGGTAAACCACTTCCGAACGTCGGCGGGTGTCGGGAGAGGCTTGTCCGAAAATTCGAACTCGAGCGCCGGAATGATCCGTTTTCCGCCCGCCTTCTTCCAGCGTTCGAGCTCCGAACCGCTCGTGACCGCCGTGATGTTCCGACGCTCGAGGATGGCGAGCGTCTCGCGCATCAGCTCTTCGTCCGAGGCGGGCCCCCAGACCGGGTTGGAGCAGGGAGGCTTTTTGAGCATCGCCCCGAAGACCGCCGGCCAGCCTTGTTTCGGATCGAGCACCGCCCATTCGGCGATCCCCGGGCAGACGGCCGTTGGGGGCGGGCCGTTCTCGTCGGCGCGGTTCGCGTGCAGGTGCATGTCGATGATCGGCGGCGGCGAGTCCGCGGCCGACGCGGTCGACGAAGCGAGCGCGAAAAGGAGAGAGGCGGTCATCCTCTTCACCATCGTCCTCCCGAGTAGCGCCGGATCGCCTCGGCGACCAGCTCCGCGTTGCCCTCCGCGAGGGAGCCGTCGGTCCGCTCCAAAGTATCTTCCAGGCCGATTCGGGTGTCGTAGCCGCGGCGCGCGGCTTCCCCGATCAAGCTCCAGGCCGTCGCGCCGGTGCCGTGGAGGAGCCGCGGCGTCGCGACTCCGGCCGCGTCGAGCGCGGCCTCGATTCTCACGACCGTCTCGAGCGCCGCAGGGAGCTCCGGTTCCTGGGGCTCGATCAGCACGCGGAAACACTTTCCGGCGAGACCGCTCTCGATCCACTGCGCCGCGGCCGCTGCGTGACACAAGCCCGCCTCTACTCCCACGCCCCGGTCGAGAAGGAGTCGGGCGAGCTCGGCCGCCCCTTCTTCCTGGAAGTTGACCGAGGCGAAGTCGGGAAGGATGTCCCAGGCAGCGACGAGCGTGTGCCGCTCGCCCGGAGAGGACACGATCCAGGCCCCCGTCGTCACACCGACCGGAGCCTTGACCGCCGCTCGCACCGCCGCGACGGCGCGACCGACGTCGTTTCCGGTAAGGGTCTCCGCGCCCGACGCTCCGCGCGCGTGGAGGTGAATTGCGCCGGCTCCCGCAGCGACGGACTCCGTTGCCGAGGCCGCGAGCTCGGAGGGCGAGAGCGGGAGCCTCGGGTGGGACCCCGGCGCCCGGTTTCCGTTCACGGCCGCCTTCATCAGCATGGCGCCGCGTCGAGGGTCAGTGCGCGTGCGGGTGCGTTGCCACGGGAGTCGGAGTCCGCGCCGGCCCGGGTCCCGGCCCCGCGCGGCGGTTCTCGTTGTCCATGTCGGCCGCGATCTGCCATCGACCGTCGTCCCCGCGGCGAAGCGCGAGCACGAACTTTCCCCAGTCCGGATCGCCCGGCTTTCCGCCGAACGCGCCGATGATGTACCCGACCTTCCCCTCGGTCGTGAATGCGAGCGCGCGCAGCGCGAGGGGGCCTCCGCTCTTCGCGTACGCCTCGCGGATGGCGGCGCGGCCCCGCACGGGCGGCTTCCCGTTCGACAGCACGAACCCGTCCTCGGTGAAGAGAGCCGCGAGCCCGGCGGCGTCGCGCCCCTGCCACGCGCGTTCGTAGTCCCGCAGCACCCGGTCGAGCTCCGGAGGGAGGGTGACGGAGGGAATGGCGGGAGCCACGGCAGGCGTGGGTTGCGCGGAGAGCGGCAGGGCGACTGTCAGGACCAGGCACGCAATCGAGAGAAGGCGCATGGTTTACCTCGAAAGAGGAGCCTATACCCGAGCCGCGCTTCGCCTGCCCGTTGTCATTCCGAGGAGCGAAGCGACGAGGAATCTGGATCCTCTTTCGAGAGGGGAACAGATCCCTCGCTCCGCTCGGGATCACAGCAAAAGTGACTGCTTCGAACCAGAATGCTCGAGAGGGTCTTACCGTCGATGACCGATGCGCCGCGCGATGAGGCCGCAGCCGTTCTGCTCGCCCAGAGCGGGGGCCGGGAAGCACTCGACCGGCTCCTCCGGGGTGTCGAGAAGCCCCTCTACGCATACCTGACCCGGATGACGGGCGATTCTCGTCCCGCTCGTGATCCTGCTCATCCTGAGCCGTTGAAAGAAAGGGGAAACCATGTACGAAGCCGGACCGATCGAAGATGCCCGCGTTTCTCTTCGGCTACCTGCTCCTCGCCGACTTCTCGAACCGCCTCCACGTCCTGCTGCTGATCGCTTCGGTCGCGATCTATTCGATCGTTGCGCTCGGCCTCGTCGCGCTCGGGTCCACGTGAAGAGCTGCACGCTCCGGATCCTGAAGGCGATCGACCTCGCGCGCGGTGGACCGGCCGCGACCTAGGCGCGCGGTGTGCTGCGGGGAACTTCCGATTCGAGGAGGGCGTACAGCACCGTCGTCGTCCACTCGCCCTTGAACCACTCCGCGTCGCGGAACTCCCCCTCGCGGCGCATGCCGACGCGCTCGGCCAGCGCGATCGCGCGGACGTTCCGCACGTCGGCTACGGCGAAGATTCGGTGAAGCCCCAGCCGTTCGAAAGCGTAGCCGAGGAGATGCGACACCGCCTCCGTCGCGAGACCTCGACCCTGGTGTCCGCGCGCGAACGTGAAACCGAGCTCTGCCTGTCTCGCGGCGGCGCTCTCCATCCTCAGGGCGCAGTCCCCGATCAGCACGCCTTCGGCCGCGAGCTCGACCGCGACCTGCGTCCAGCGGCCCGGCTCGAAAGGGGCGCGGGCGAGCTGGGCGTCGATGAAGGAGATCGCCTCGCCACGGCTGCACGAGTCCCACCCCTGGTACCGCGCGACCTCCGGGTCCGCGCGGTATGCCGCGAAAGAATCCGCGTCGCTGGCGCGAAACCTCCGGAGCGCGAGGCGGGGCGTCGCGAGGAAGACGTCCGGGGCGACGGCGGCTCCCGATTCGTTCATGGCGACATGTTAGCTTTCCGATTGTCTCTCCCGGACGCCGGCGACTGTAGAATCAGCAAAACAAGGAGACGCGAATGTCGACAACGACCCTGATCATCATCATCCTCGTGATCCTGCTTCTGGGCGGTTTCGGCTTCCGTCGCTACAGGCGCTAAAACCCCTCGGTCTCTCTCGCCGCTCGGCTGCGCTCGCGCTTTAACGGTCGCGCGGTGCGCGGAGCTTCTCCGCGAGCCCTCGCCGGTAGAGAAGGCGCGAAGCCCGACGGATCACGGAGAGGAAGCGCGGATCGTACGGAAAGGCGAGCTTCCGCGCGACGAATCGCTCGAGCGGCGCGAGCATCGGGCGCCGGACCGTGATTCCCGCGGGACGCGTCCACTGGCGCAGGCTCTCCACCCCGTGCCGGACGCCGAGGCCGCTCGCCTTCCAGCCGCCGAGCGGCGACTCCACCACGAAGTAGTTCACGAGGGTGTCGTTGACCGACGCCTGCCCCGACTCGAGACCGCGCGCGAAGGCCTCCGCCTGCTTCCGGGGCCCGAATACCGTGGCGTTCAGGCCGAGGTGCGAGTCGTTCGACAGGCGCAGCGCTTCCGCCGCGTCCCGGACACGCATCACAGGTACGAGTGGGCCGAACGTCTCCTCCCGCATGACCTCCATGCCGTGGGTCGCGCCGAGGAGAACCGTCGGCGAAAAGAAGTTTCCCGGCCGGCCCTGGCGCCTCGTCTCTCCGACGGCGACCCGCGCGCCCTTTTTCGTCGCGTCCGCGATCTGTCGCTCGAGCGTGTCGAGCTGGCGCGCGAAAGTGACGGCGCCGAGGTCGTACGATTCCGTTGCGGGGCTGCCGGAGGCGATCGGCCTCAGCGCGCGGACGCGCTCGACCAGCAGAGCCTCGAACCGGTCGGCGACCGCCTCTTCGACGTAGATGCGCTCCGTGCGGATGCAGACCTGCCCGCTGTGAATGAAGCTCGACCAGGCGGCAGCCTCGGCCGCGCGGTCGAGGTCGGCGCCGGCGAGCACGACGAGGGGCGACTTGCCACCGAGCTCCGTGACGCACGGGATGAGCCGCTCTCCCGCGCGCGCTGCCACTTTTCGCCCGGTGGAGACGGAACCGGTGAACATGATTCCGTCCGCGCTCTCGACGAGCTCCGCGCCCGCTTCGCCGCGACCGGTCACGACGCGGAAGACGTCGGGCGGGTTTCCGGCCTTCACCCAGAGGTCGCGCAGGTGAAGGGACGTGAGCGGGGTGACCTCGGACGGCTTCAAGACGACCGTGTTGCCCATGAGGAGCGGGCCGACAGCGTCCGCGGCGTTGTTCAGGATCGGGAAGTTCCAGGGACCGATCACGCCGACGACACCGAGCGGTTTGCGCGTCAGGCGGGTCTTCTTCGTGACGAAGAGAAACGGGTTGCGGGTCTCGTCCGCGAGGGCTCGCCGCGCCGCCCGGCCCGTGAACCGGATCAGCTCGCAGAGGTAGAGGACTTCGAACGCCTCCGCCTCGTGCCGCGGCTTCCCGCTCTCGAGGACGAGCGTTCCGGCGACGGCCCAGGCGTCGTCGAGAACGAGGTCGCGCCAGCGCTTCAGCGCCTCGACGCGCCCGGCGAGCGGCCGGGACGCCCACTCGGGAAAAGCCGCGCGTGCGGCCTCGACAGCGGCCGCGATTCCTGCCGCGCCCTCGTCGGGGACCTCGGCCGCGAGCTCCCCGGTCGCCGGCGACAGGACGCGAATCGGAGCCGCCACGCGCCGGATTCTATGGGGGGGTCAGGCCTGAATTCAGGTCAGGCCTGAATTCAGGTCAGACCCTGAATTTCGGCCATGGCACATCTTTTCCGCGTTGACCCTCACCCTGCCCGCGTGCCGTCCGGCACTTTCTCCTCGGGAACGGCCAGCACGGGCGTGATCCCGTCGGCGTAGCCGATGTCGAGGAGCATTCCCTGGGATTCCTCGCCCGCCATCCGCCGCGGTTCGAGATTGACGACGAAGAGCGCCTGACGGTTCTCGAGCTCGCGGGGATTGGCTCGCTCCTTCCTGAGCCCCGCGAGGATCGTCCGGCGGTGATCTCCGAAGTCGACGACGAGGCGGACGAGCTTCGCGGACCCAGCAACGTCCCCGACCGCCGTGATCGTCCCCACCCGGACGTCGAGAGCTTCAAGGGCGGAGACCGGCACCGTCGGTTTCACCGGGGCCGGAGTCATGCTTCCTCGATATCGAAGGTCCTGGTCGCCCGTCTGGTCACGATCCACTCCTTTCGAGCCGCCACAGGTTGACTGTCGTGTCGTCGCTTCCGCTGGAGGCCAGCCACTGCCCATCGGGGCTGAACGCCACGGACCACGCATTCCCCGAGTGCCCGGCGAGACTCTGTTGCAACGCACCGTCCCGGACCCGCCAGAGGCGAACGGTCGGGGTCCGCGCGCCGCGGTGCCTGCCGAGGATTTGATTCCACAGTGTCCCGATCGCGCCCTTTTCCCGCCCGCCGCTCGCCAGCCACTCGCCGTCGGGGCTGAACGCGACGGTGTACACGTGGTTCGAGCTTCCGGTGAGCGTCCTCACGAGCGCGCCGTCGCTCGCGCGCCACAGTCGGACGGACGAATCGTCGCTGCCGCTCGCAATGAGGTCCCCGAGAGGGCTGACGTCCACGCCGACGACGGCCTGCCCGTGGCCGACGAGGGTGCGTTCCAGCGCGCCGGTCAGGGTGCGCCACACCTTTACCGTCCGGTCGAAGCTTCCGCTCACGACCTGCTGTCCGTCGCGTGTGAAGTTCACCGACCACACGTTCAGCTCGTGACCGGTCAACGTCCTCAGGAGGGCGCCGTCTTCGAGACGCCACAGCTTGACGGTCTTGTCCTCGCCGCTGCTCGCGATGGTCCGACCATCGGGACTCACGGCCACCGACCACACCGTTCCGCCGTGCCCGGTCAACGTCCGCGCGAGCGAGCCGTCGGCGAGCCGCCACACGCGGACCCCCCTGTCGTAGCTCCCCGTGACGAGCCACCGGCCGTCCGGGCTGTACGCGAGGCTCGTGAGTCCTTCGGGGTGCGTGAGCGTTCGCGCGAGCGTTGCTCCGGGCAGGCTCCAGAGCTTCGCCGTTCCGTCCACTCCGCTCGTCGCGAGCACCCGACCATCGGGGCTGAAAGCAACCTGCCGCGCCGCCGCGGTGTGAGCCGCGAGAGTCCGGTGAAGGCGCCCGGTCAGCGTCGGGCCGGGCTTCGCCGTCTCCGGCGGGGCTTCCCGGCAGGCGAGAACAGTCGCGAGAGTAAGCGACGAGAGGACGAATCCCGCCCGACCACGCGGCCGAAGAATCACCTCTTCCAGCCGGCCATCTGCGCGCTACTTGATGTCGACGATGACCTTGAAGCCGCCGTAGAACATCCGCGCGGGGTTGAAAGGCATCGGCTCCTTCATCATCTTGTCCATGCGCGGGTCCTTCATCACCTTGGCATTCACGGCTTTGCGATGCGCTTTCGACTTGTAGACGATCCAGGAGAAAACCGGAACCTCACCCGGCTTCGTCCGGGCGGCGCTCGGGAAACTCTGGCCCATTCCCTTTTTCACCTTGAGGTCGTCGCCCACGGTTTCGCGAAACTCCAGGGCGCCGTGTTGCTTCCAGACTCTGCCGGCTGCCTGGGCCATGCGCCGGTAGGCGGGTATCTTGTTCTTCGGCACAGCCAGCAGAAATCCATCGACGTACCGGGGCATTCGAAACCTCCTCACGTTGTGGGTTGACGACTCTGACCGGACGACGCAACGCGGTCGTTTCTGTCTCAGAACTTCGGCTTCAGCCCATTTCGTCCGCTGTTCCGTCCGGGCGAGGACCGTTGCCTCTTCGGGCCTTCGCGAACTGGAGCGCGGCGACGATCAGCCAGAGGACGCCTGCCGAGGCCGCCAGGATTCCGCGCCACCCCCCGCCGTTTCCGAGGATCGCCGCGATCAGCAGGGCGACACCGGCCGTCGCGCTCAACAGGGCCATCGTGCGGTGGCTGGAGGCGGATCGAACCATTGCGCTCCTCGCGGGAGGACTGCTCCCGGACCTCCGGTTCACTCCGGTAGGAGCGGCTCCTCCGACATCTTCATTCTTCCGGCCGAGGATACTGCAGCTCCCGCGCCAAACCCGAACCCGGGGACGGTGCGTGCGAACTCCTCCCAATCGAGCGCCCGACCCAGGCCGTCGTCCGGGGTGTGCGCCTTCGGACCACACGGGTTCATGCCGTGCATGAAGAAGCGAAAGCTCTGACGCCCGCTCGCTTTCGCCTGGTACATGGCCGTATCCGCGTTCGCGATGAGCGTCTCCGCGTCTGTGCCGTCCTCGGGATACAGACTCACTCCGATGCTGGTAGTGACTTTGAGTCGTTGCGCACCGATGGAATGGGGAGCCGACAACGAAGCCAGAATCCGGTTCGCGATGATGGCCGCATCCTGCGGAAGCTCCGCCTCGGACAGGAGAACGATGAACTCGTCCCCCCCGAGTCGGCTGACCGTGTCCGAGCCGCGAACGCACTTCACCAAGCACGCGGCGACGGCCTGAAGGAGCTGGTCGCCGATCGCATGTCCCAGGGTGTCGTTGATCTGTTTGAATCCATCGAGGTCCAGGTAGAGCACGGCGAGTCGTTTCTTGTGCCGCGGCGCCAGCGCGATCGCCTGGCCGATCCGGTCATTCAAGAGCATCCGGTTCGGCAGACCCGTCAAGAAATCGTGATGGGCCGAACGGGTCATTTCCGCCGTCTCCTCGCGAGCGGACGTCACGTCGCGGGAGAAAGCCTGCTCGGCGCGGCGTCCTTCGCGGACGGAATCCTCCAGAACGGCGCGCCATCGGCGGATGCCACGCACCGCCGAGAGCCAGGCCACAAAGGAGATCCCACCGACGAAAAGTGCCGTGAGCACCGAGAGCAGATCGACGCGCTGGGCGCTGCGGAGGCTGTCGGTGATCTGGCCGCGGGCCTGGTTGACGAACGAGGCGATGCCCTCGGTGTAGAGAGCCTTCTGGACGCCGTACTCCGCGTCGTCGAGGATCGCTATCGCCTCACCGCGGCGGCCGGAGCGGATCAACCCGAAGGCCCGGCTCTCCATTGCCACCAGCCGCATGTTGGCTTTATCGGTTCGGTTTGCGGATCCGATGCCGGCGGCGCTGTCCCCCAGGTGCATCGTCTCCTTGATGGCCGCAACGAGCTGGGGCTCGAACTGACGATACCGGTCTTCCCAGCGACTGTCTCCCGTTGCCGCCGCCATTCGCGCGGACATCGTCAAAACCTCGTCGAGATGAATGATGGTGCCGTGCAGTTGCTCGATCCGCGCGAGACGGCTGCTGAAAAGTCTCTCGGCGCGTCCGGAGTCGATGGTGACCCAGGCGAACCAGGAGAAGGCGACGATCGTCAGGACGAACGCGAAAGTGAGAAGGCCGACCGGGAAACCGCCATCTTTGCGCGCTGGCCGCTTGACGCGGCTCCGCAGGCCCTTCATTTGCCGCGCACCTGTTGGGGCAGCTTGACCGTGGTCAGCCAGAAGTTGTTGATGCTTCTCACGAGGCTCTCGAACTCCTCGAGCTGCACGGGCTTGCTCAAGTAACAGTTCGCCTGCAGCTGATAACTCTTCGCGATGTCCGTTTCGGCCTCGGAGGTGGTCAGGATCACCGTCGGGATCGTCTTCAGGCCACGGTCCTCCTTGATCCGGGCCAGCACCTCACGACCGTCCATCCTGGGAAGGTTCAGGTCGAGCAGGATGAGATCCGGACGAGGGGCCTGGGCGTGGTCGCCCTCCTGCCTCAGGAACGCCATGGCCTCGACCCCGTCGTTGGCGACGTTCAGATGGACGGACTTGTTGGCGTCTTGAAAGGCTTCCTGTGTCAAACGGACATCGCCGGGACTGTCCTCGATCAGGAGAACTTCGATCTGCCCGCTTCCATCAGCATTTGTCGTCATAGGGACCTCTCACTTTCGGCGAGGGAAAATCGAAAGGTGGAGCCCTGTCCGAGTTGGGACTCCACCGAAATGCTGCCGCCGTGCTGCTCGGCGATCTTCTTGCAGATCGCCAATCCGACGCCGGTTCCCGCGAACTCGTCTCGCTTGTGAAGGCGCTGGAACATTCCGAAGATCTTCACGAAGTAGTCGGAGTCGATTCCGAGCCCGTTGTCTTCCACGGAGAAGCTCCACTTGCCTTCACCGTCCCGGGCTGCGGAAATGTGAACCCGGGGAGTTCCCGGGCCCTGGTACTTGATTGCATTGCCCACGAGGTTCTGAAAGAGCTGAACGAGTTGGATCTCGTCGGCCGAAACGGTCGGCAAGGGATCGTGCGTCACCAGGGCGCCGCTTTCATCGATCGCGCTACCCAGGTTCGCGAGCGCCTGGCTCAAAGCCCCTTCACTGGACGTGTCGAGCAGGTCCGTGCCCTTCGCGCCGACCCGGGAATAGGTCAACAAGCCCTGGATCAAGTGCCGCATCCGATCGACTCCGTCCACGGCGAAAGCGATGAAGTCGTCGGCATCGGCGTCGAGCTTTCCCCGGTATCTGCGGGAGAGAAGCTGTGTGTAACTCGCGACCATCCGGAGCGGCTCCTGCAGATCGTGCGAGACGATGTTGGCAAACTGCCCCAACTCCTCGTTCGAGCGATTCAGCTCGTCCACCTTCTGGAGAAGGTGCGCCTCGGCCTCCTTACGTCGGGTGATATCGCGGATGGCGGCCGTCACCAGGATTCCTTCGGCGCTCTCGAGCGGGCTCAGCATGATCTCGATCGGAAACTCGGTCCCGTCCTTGCGCCGCCCCGCGAGCTCGATCCCCATGCCGATCTGCTGCGCGAGCGCGTCTTCCTTGGACCGGAGGCCATCGGCGATGAGGCGCTCGGCGAATCCTTCCGGAATGATGTTCTTGACCTGTTGCCCGACGAGCTCGTCGCGGCGGTATCCGAACTGCTTTTCGGCCTGAAGATTGAGGAGAACGATCTCTCCGAGCGGGTTCACGACCACCATGGCATCGGGAGCCGCCTCCAGGAGGCCGCGGTACTTCGCCTCCGTCTCCTCGGTCTCGGTCAAGTCGTGACTGAACTCGGAAAACCCCAGAAGCTCTCCCGCGGTGTCGCGCAAAGCGGTGAACGTGACGCTTGCGAGGAATTGCGAGCCGTCCTTCCGCACCCGCATGCCCTGTTCCTCGTGGCGTTCGCTTGCCGCCGTCAGCCGGAGAACCTCGCCGGGCCGCCCTCGCTCGACGTCTTTGGGAGAGAAGAAGCGGGAGAAGTGGCAGCCGATGATCTCGTCGGCCCGGTAACCCTTGATTCGCTCCGCTCCGGCGTTCCAGCTGATGACCCGACCCTGGGGGTCGATCATGAAGATGGCGTAGTTCCGAACGCCCTCGATGAGCATCCGATACTTCTCTTCGCTCTCCCGCAGCGCTTCCTTCACGACCGCGGTGTCGGGACTGTCCCGCGCGGACGGGGTTGCGATCGTCGAGTTCACATTCGATTTCTTCACGGTGGCTCCGAAGGATCCCGCAGACGTCTCTCCGCCCCGGGTCAACCTCAAGCCCATCCGGATCCGCTAAAGCGGCCCCCTCGAGGGACCGTGTAAAGAATCAGTCTGGTCCCTGAGCGGCTTCGGGACCAATACGTTCTTTCGCCGCGGTCCATAGGGTGATCCCGATGGATGACGGTGCCGAGGAGGTCGAAACTCGAACCCGGGTCTAGCTGAAAAGCGACCGGGCCCTTTCGGATATCGCGATCACGGCGGGGTTCCGGAGCTTCCTCTCGACGGTGATCGCGTAGAAGCGCTGCCGGACCGAGTCGAGTCTCCCCACCACCCGGACCCGATACTGCCGCCGCACTTCGTCCTCGATCGCTGCGGGCATCGCGAAGAGACCGGCGCCGGCCTGCCCGAAGGCGTCGAGAAGGGCGCTGTCCTGAAACGTGCCCACGATGCGGGGCCGGACCTTGTTTTTCTGGAACCACTCCTCGAGGGATACCCGCAGGGCGGAGTCTTCGCTGGGGAGGAGGAAGGGCGCGCCGTCGAGCGATTTCGGGAATCCGCGGCGGTGGGCCGCGGCCAACGCTTCGGTGGCAAATACCGACACCGCGCACTCGCCCAGAAGGTGGTTGTAGGCACGGACCTTGACCGCCGGCGGCGCCGGAGCGTCCGCCAGTACCACGTCGAGTCCGAAAATGGCGAGCTCGGCGAGAAGCCGTTCCGGTCTCTCGTGCACACACGCGAGCTGGACCGGCTCGGGCAGCCGAAGCGCCGGCTCGAGCATCTGGTACGCGACCAGCTTGGGCACGACGAGGGTCACACCCACCGCCAGCTTTCCGGGCCGCGTGGGCCGACCCTTCACCGCCTGGATCAGCTCCCGGTCGAGGCCGACCATCTCGTCCGCGTAGCGATACACCGTCCGGCCGATGTCCGTGAGCACCACCGTGCGGCCGGACCGGGCTAGAAGTTTTTCGCCGAGCGCTTCCTCCAGCTCCCGAAGCTGGCCGCTGATCGTGGGTTGCGAGACGTTCAGCTTCTCGCTCGCACGGGTCACCCCGCCTTCCCGAACGACCATCCAGAAGTGGTAGAGGTGATGGTGGTTGAGTGCTTGCACCCGGAAAAAGGATACCTCGCCGCCGCCGTCAACGCGTTCCGAAGCCTGCGGCCAAACGGCTACTCGTCGTACTCGTCGGAGCCCTGCACCCAGAGAAACGACTGGATGTCGATCATGTCCCGGGGCCGCAGGTCGCGCAGATCGCGCCGTACCACGTTCGCGAAATCGAGCAGACTCTCGTAGGTCCTCCACGACGGGCGCGACTCGTACTCGAAGTCGTAGCCGTACTCACGCGCCGCCCGCTTCGTGACGTTCGGCTTCAGAAAGAAGTGCGCCTTCGGTTGGGCGATGAAGCCGAAGACAGTGACGACCGGCCATGTGCGAACACGGGTCTGTTTCCGCGGCAGGCTCTCGACGACGTCGCACCACCTCTCGAAGCGACGTTCCGCGGTCCCGGAGCCGTGGAGGTAATCGTAAAGGCCCTGGGCGAACGCGCGCGCCCCTTTCGGAGATCTGACGGCATCGCGCAGAGCCATTTTTTCGAACGAGAAGAGGAGGTTGGTGCGCGACTCGATCCGCACGGCGATCGCGGCCACGTCGGAGAATCTCTTCTTTCGGAGAAGCGCCCCAAAAGCGGCTCGATCGAGGTTCCGTTCCCACTGCTCGTGCGCGTTCCACTTGTATCCCCGTTCCCAGTCGATGTAGGTCTCGTCCCGGAAGCCGCCCGGAAAGAAGCGAAGAAACTTGCGCCGGCAGCGGCGGGCGAGGTCCGACCTCGACCGATCGCTGGTCGGTGCTCGAGTTGCCGCACGCGGCCCCGTCATCACGGGCACCCTCTCTGCAGGAAGTGAGCCCGAGCGTCTCCCGAGCTCCGATCGGGAGACGTGGGGCTAGATCAGGTCGACGTTGAAAGCGAACCGCACTGCCAGCAGACGTCGAACTGGCCGTCGATCGACTCGCCGCATTTCGGACAGGGCCACGGACTCTCCGTTTCGGTCGAGGGCGCGAGTGCCGCGTCGATCACCTCGCGCGCCCGATCGACGTCTTCGTCGTCCAGGATCCAGAGCTGCGACCAGCAGTCCGTCACCGGGATGTCGCCCTTCGCGGCGGAAAGGAAGGGCGTGCGCACGTCGCAGCGGATTCCCTCGCTCACGAGGAGGTTTCGAAGATGCCCGATGAGGAGCACGTCCTGCGTGCTGTGAACGCTCGTCATTTCGGTTTTCGCGCCGAGCGAGTCTTCCGTTTCACCTTTGGCTTCGCCTTCGGTTTCGCCTTGGGACGTGCTTTCGCTTTCTTCCCGCTCGCCGGCCCGACCCGCTCCGGTAGCTCCGCCTTGCCGGTCTCGCGATTCCACTCCTCGTAAGTCTCGTCGGAGATCTTGCCCTCGACGAGGAGAGCCGCGAATTTCCGGCGTTGCGCCTTGCTCTTGAACGGCATCGCTCTTTTCTATCAGCCTTCGGAGTGAGTCGAAAGAGCGTCACCGCGGCGGAGGCTCCGCCGTCCGCGGAGCGTCCGGCGCCTGCTCGTCGAGCGACTGGCGGTATTTCACGCAGCCCTGGAGGAACTGCGGCCAGTCGGGAACGGTCGGAACCGGATCGGTCTTTTCCGGCAGCAGGCCCCACAGAGCGGGATGGTGCCAGCAGAGCTCCTGGCCGGTGCTGTCCCGATGCCGCCGGATGCCGTCGCGCAGCCTCCGGGCTTCGGCGACGAGTTGTTCGCGCGACATGCCGTTCAGGTCCTCGTCCATGGTCCCTCCGCCCGTTCCGACGCCGGCCGGGAGTCGAGGAAGATGGTCCACTCGATGACTTCGGCGGGGCCGAGGATTCCGCTCTCGGTCCACGGATCCTTTCGAAACCGGTCCTCGACTTCCGGCACGTCACGACCCTTCACGACGACGAGATTCCGGCTGTAGTCTGCGTACGGCCCGCCGAGGACGACCCGCCCCTCCTCGAACAGGCGGTCCATGAAGGCCGCGTGCTTGTCCCAGAGCGGCTGCTCGCGGGTCGGCGTGCCGGCAACCCACGCCGGTCCGGGGCCGCGAAACACGAGAAAGAGCGTCGTCAAATCGCGGCTACGCTCCCGGCGTCGCGGGAGGGCGACTCACCGTCTCACTTCTTTCGGACCTCGGCGATCCGTGCCTTGACGAGTCGTTTCACGAGGGCCGACGTCGGCGGCCGTGTAAATGGAAATCGGATCGTCCCCGTGGAGGTCTCGTATCCCTCCAGGTCGGCCGCGAGCGACCGCCGGATCGCCGCGCTCATCGGGTAGAGGCTCGTGTGCTGCTTGAAGGCGGCGTACCACACGAGCGATTTTCCATCGACCTGGAAAGCGGGAATCTGGTAGCTGAAGCTCTCGGTGACGCCCGGGGCGGCGGCACGAATGTCCGCGCGAAGCTTCTTCAGCTTTCTACGGGCCTCGGGCGGCAACGCCGCAAAGTAGGCTCGCACCTGTTCCGCGGCCCGCTTCGGGTCACTTGCCATGGCGCCCTCCCTCGGTGGAGTTTAACGAGTATGCGGGCGGTGTGACGCGTCCCACTCGGGCGGAACCGGTTTCTCGACAAGGTAGACGATCCTCGACAACCGGCGCTCGCTCGTGAGTCGATGCACCGCATCGAAGAACCGCTGCAGCCCCACGAAGCGCGACTCGCCCTCGATGCGCAGCAACTCCTCCCGGTGCTTCTCACGCGCGGCATGCCACCGGCCCGCGATCCGGGACGCGTTGGCGGTGACGTCCTCCTGTCGAACGAGCCGCAGACCCGCCTGCTCGATGAACCCCTCGTTGATCCCCGGCGGCACGAAGAGAAAGAGACCGATGGAGCTCCGGAGCGCGAGCTCGTCGTTGGTCACCGGGCCGGTCACCACGACGGGATCGGTGAAGACGGCCCGACCTCCCGGCCGGAGGATGCGATGCCACTCGCGGAATACGGCCGGCCGATCCGGAAAGTGGTTCATCGAATCGATGCAGAGAAGCGCGTCGAAGTGGTCGTCTTCGAACGGCAGCCGCGCATTCGCGTCCGCCACGGTGAACCGGAGCTGCGCACCATGGTCGGACCGCGCCGCCATTTCCGACGCCGTCGCCACGCCGCTTTCGTTCGCGTCGATTCCCGTGACGCGGCACCCGGTGGTGCGGGCGAGAAAAAGGGCCGGGCCGCCCGACCCGCAGGCGACTTCGATGGCGTGGTGGTCGGATGCGAGGCCGAGCCAGTCGATGAAGCGTTCGTACTCGTCGACAGTGACCCAGCTGTTCTGGCCGATATCGACGCCGAAGGTCTCCATGCGGACGACCTCCAGCACGGACTCCGTGAAGTGACCGTAGGTGCTGTCGAAGAGATCGATGCGCTCGGCCACGTCAGTCGGTCCTCATCGTGCCCGGCCGATCCGGTAGACGTCGGTGCTCAGGTACTTGAGACCCGAGTCGGCCATCAGCGTGACGACGGTCGCGTCCGGGCCCAGCCGCTCGGCCAGGCGAGTCGCCACGACGACGTTTGCTCCGGACGACGTCCCCGCGAAGAGCGCTTCCTCCCGGGACAGGCGTTTCGCCATGTCCTTCGCGTCGTTCGTCGCGACCGACGCGATCTCGTCCACGAGCCCGGGCTCCCAGAGTGGGGGAGTGTAGCCAATCCCGACTCCTTCGATGCCGTGCGGCCCCGCCGTGCCTCCCTGAAGGACGGCGGACTCTTCCGGTTCGACCGCGAGGATCTGAACATCCGGTTTGTATCGCTTCAGGACGGTGGCAACGCCGCGCAGGGACGCCGCCGTGCCGACACAGTGGACGAAGGCGTCGATCTTCCCGCTCGTCTGGCTCCAGATCTCCTCTCCCAGCGATTCGTATCCCGCGATGCTGTCGCGGTTCTCGAGCTGATCGGTCCAGTAGGTGCGGGGCTCCGCGCTCAACCGACGGGCGGCCTCGATCATGTCGAGGATGAGTTTCTTCGTGGTGAGGCCTCCCTCGCTCGGAACGAGGGTCAGTTCTGCCCCGAGCGCCGCCATGTGATCGCGTTTCTCCTGGCTGAACGCATCGGAGGTGACGATCCGGAGGCGGTAACCCTTCGCGGCACACACGAGGGCGAGCGAAGTCCCGGTGCTTCCGCCCGTGTACTCGACGACGGTGCCTCCGGGCTGCAGGCGCCCGTCTTCCTCCGCCCGCGAAATGACGGCACGCGCCATCCGGTCCTTGAGGCTGCCGGTGGGGTTCTCCCACTCGAGCTTCGCAAGGACCTGCCCGCAACCGGGCGGCACGACCTTGCGAAGGCGAACGAGAGAGGTGTTCCCGATGGCGTCGAGGACGTCCATGGACGGCGCTCAGCTTCGTTTGGCGAACTTCAAGTGCGTCACCTTCGGCGCGGCGACGGTGCGTACGAGCTCGAGCCCGTGAAGGTCGTCGCCGACGCCCTCGAACAGGCGTGCACCGCTCCCGAGGAGAATCGGCACGAGGTGGATCTCCATCTCGTCGACGAGGCCCGCCGCGAGGTACTGCCCGGCCACACTCGCGCCGCCCGCGAGCGATACGTCCTTGGCGCCCGCCGCTCGCCGCGCCCTTTCGAGCGCCGCTTCGATCCCTTCGGTGACGAACGTGAAGGTCGTTCCGCCCTCGAGCTCGAGCGGTTTGCGCGCGTGGTGCGTCAGCACGAACACGGGGTGGTGGTAAGGCGGGTTGTTTCCCCACCAGCCTTTCCACGGTTTCTCGTCATCCCAGGGACCCGGATGGCCGCCGAACATGTTGCGCCCCATCACCGTCGCCCCGATGTTGGCAAATGACTCTTCGGCGACGCGGTTGCTCTCGTCGAGTTCTCCTCCGTCTTTGCCGTGCATCCTTTTCCAGAACGCGAGCGGAAAGATCCACTCGTGCAGTCCCTCCCCTCCGATCCCGAGAGGGTCCTGGATGCTCTGGCGGGGACCGGCCACGAAGCCGTCGAGGGACATCGAGATCCGAAATCGCAGTCGGGACACGTCAACCTCCTTCGGAGACTTCCAGGGGATTCGCCCGCGTGTCCATCAGGTAACTGATCAGTTTCCGAATTCTTCCGCCGTCCATCTCGAACACGTCGCAGAAAGCGAGGTGCATTAGCGTTCCGTCGACGCGCTGCGTGCGGACAAGACCTTCCGCGATGACCACGTCGTCTTCTTCCGTCAGCCGAGTGACGGTGATTGCGGGCCGGCCGACGAAGCCCTCGTCTTCGATGTGCCGGTCGAAGGCCTCCCTGCCGCGGACGTGGAAAGCACCCGGGATGTCCCACTCCACGTCCTCCGTGAGGCACGACAGGACCTGCTCGTGGTCGCCCCTTCGAAAACCCTCCATGTACCGGTCCACCGTCTTTTTGTTCTCCGTCACATCGGACCTCCGCCGCGCGCCCGCAGCTCCTGGGGCAACAGACTGTCGTAGAGGAACTCGTGGACTGGGGTTGGCACTCCCGCTTCCCGGCCCAGTCGCACGACGGCACCGTTCCACGCATCCAGCTCCGAGGGCTTCCCGTTCACGATGTCGCGCTGGAGCGAGGTGGTTCCGTCGGGGGCGAGGGAGTCGACGAACGCCAGCGTCTTGGGCACGACCGTGTCCGGCAGGGGCACCCCGCGAGCGCGCGCCACCGCCAGGATCTCCTGCATGCAGCGGGTCAGCATCCGCCGGGTCTCGGGCAGCGTCCGGATGACCCCGACGGGAACGCGCGCGACGGCTCCGACGCCGCCGAGGGAGACGACGAACAGGAACTTCGACCAGAGGGCCTGGTCCATGTCCGCCGGAATCTCCACATCGACTCCGGTTTTCACGAAAGCGGCGCGGAGCCGCTCGGCGCGTTCGCTCGGGCGGTTGTCCCGCTCGCCGAACTTGACGAAGTGGACCTCCCCGATGCTGCGGATCCGGCCGGGCGCGACTACCCAGCTCAGCGTTCCGCAGAGGCCACCGAGCACGGGATCGGGGCCCAGCACGGATGCCAGCTGGGACGCGGCTTCCACTCCGTTCTGGAGCGGGACGACGAAAGTGTCCGGCCCGATCATCGGTCGAACGGCGCGAGCGGCGTCGAGGACCTGCCAGGACTTCACGCCGATCAGCACGACGTCGACGGCTCCGACCTGCGAGGGATCGTCCGTGGCCTGCGCCGGATGAATCACGAGCTCGCCCTTCGCCGTCTCGACGATGAGACCGTGCGAACGGATCGCCTGCAGGTGTTCGCCTCGGGCGATGAAGGTGACGTCTTCCCCGGCGCGCGCGAGCTGGGCGCCGAAGTATCCGCCCGCGCCGCCCGTGCCGAAGACCGCGATGCGCATGGCCCGCTAGGAGCGCGGCGTCTCGTGGTCGCTGAGCACCGGGAGAAAAGGCTCCCAGGGACCCACCTCCGGCCGGAGTTGCTTGGCCATCACCCGCGCAACCTGGGCGAGGTGCCCGAGATCGTGAACGACCCAGGACGCGAGGAGCTGGCGGAGCGTCACGCGTCCGAGGCTCGGATGCGTCCCCGGCAAGTCGAGGTCGGCCGGAGTGAGGTCCCAGGAGCGGAGGAGTTCCAGGTTCTCTCCGCGGAGTCGCGCGAACTCCTCGAGCAGCGAAGGGAGCGTGCGACCGGCGTTTCGGGCGCGATGCCGGAAGCGGTCGTAAGGCTCGAAGACGGGGTTCGGCCCCCGCGCGAGGATGATGCGAGCCCGCGGAATCCAATCCGTCTCCTCGCCGTCGATCAGGTGACCGACGACGTCGAAAGGACTGAACGTATCGGGCCCTTCCACTCCCCGGGTCCAGGGATCCGGAAGATCGCCCAGGAGAGCGTCCAGCGCTCTTGGAGTTTTCGCGAGGACCTGGCAGGAGAGCTCGAGATCGAAGTTCACGTCTGCGTATTCTTACGCCCACCCGGCGGCGCCGGGTTCAGCACCCGTTGGCGCCCGCATGGAGGACCTCCTGCCTTCCATACGCAGGCGGGAGAGGCGGGTTCAGGCGTCGACGTCGGAGTGACACGCCGGCGGTATCTGCAGATCCTCCGTCACGCGAAGACTCCGAACGACGAGCTCGTCGATTTCCACCCGCCGGATTCGGGCGCGTCCGATCGCCAGGCGGCCGATCGCGACGGCTCCGATCGCGACCGCACCGACCGACAGTGCCCCGACGGCGAGGGCACGCAACGCTTTCGAGCCGCGGCGCAATCCGCGTAGGATGAAGTTCCGTTTGAGGGACGTCATCGGCTGGAGCCTCTCTCGGCTCGACTCCAGAGCGAAAGTGCCAGACCGACGACCATCAGGGAGAGGAGCACCAGGTTGATTACGCCGCCGGGCGGCGCTCCGGTTCGCTCGATCGGCATCAACTGATGAACCCCTCTCTTGCCGAAGTGCTCGAGCAGGAGGAGCGTAAACATCAGCGGAACGAGCGCGCGGTATCGCACGAGAACCAGGACGCAGAGGAGTCCCAGCACGACGTGGGCGACGCCCAGTAGCGCGAACACCGTGACGAAAGCCTGCGCGGCGGCGGGCGTATAGGTGTCGAGAGGGATCCCGTCGGCGGAGCTCGCCACGGAGCGGCCGTTGAAAGTGGTGTTCACGCCCATCGCGAGCTTCACGAAGACGACGAGCCCGAAGATCCACAGCGCGACCTTCTGGCCGCGGTACTCGTTATCGGCGCGTCGGGGGAGGAGCGGAGAGGTCATCGCATTTTCTGCGGAATGATCGTCTCGCCGCGTTCGAGCATCGCGACGAGCGCCGCGATCTTCCTCGCTCGCCCGTCGGGCGTCTTCATGTTGTTCGTCCGAAATGCCAGCGCGAAGAGGTTCTGGCGATTGAGGGCCCGAAACGTCTTGCGCGCCCGGGGGCTCGCCCCGATGGCCGCCCGGAGGTCCCTGGGGACGCCGGCTTCGGTCACGGTGCGAATCGGGGCGTAGGCCGCGTCCCAGCGTCCGTCCGCCCGTGCGGCGTCCACCTGGCGCTGCCCGTGCGGAGTCATACGGCCGGCCGCTGTCAGCCGGGCGATGTGGTCCCGGTTGATCTGGCTCCACACGCTCTTCGGCCGGCGTGGCGTGAACCGTTGGATGAACGAGCGCTCGTCGAAGGACTTCTTCAACCCGTCGATCCAGCCCCAGCAGAGCGCGACGTCGAGCGCCTGTTTGTAGTTCACCGTGGGCACGCCCGAGTCCTTCTTGTAGATCCGGAGCCACAGCTCGTTCTCGCGGGCGTAGTTCGCGGAAAGCCACTTCTCGAAGGCCGCCTCCGAGCGGAAGGTCCGGATCTTCTTCGGGTTCGGGATGACCGGCGCCATTCGACTCGTCAGCTTATGACGCCAGCGTTCTCCGGAAGGACCGGTATCGTGACGACCACTTTTCCCTTGTGGCGGCCTTCCCCGAAAAGGCGAAAGGCGTTCGGCACCTCGCTCAGCGCGTAGGGCCCGTCGATCACCGGCACGACCTTGCCTGCCTCGAAGAGCTCCTGGATGTCCAGCAGACCCTTGTTTGCCTTGAGGGCCAGGATCCGCACGCTCTTCTTCGTCGTCAGCCGGAGCCACGGCATCAGGAGCAGAGCCTGGAAGAGCCGGGGCATGGACCCTCCGACGGTGACGTAAACCCCGTCGGGCTTCAAGGCGCGCGCACAGTCGAGCACCGACCGCATCGTTTTCACGTCGAGGATGCGGTCGTAACGCCGTCCGCTCCGGGTAAAGTCTTCCCGTCGGTAGTCGATGACGTGGTCGGCGCCGAGCGAGCGCATCAGGTCGAACTTGTCGGCGCTGTCGACCCCCGTCACCTCGAGCCCCTGGGCGCGGGCGATCTGGATTGCGAAGGTGCCGACGCCACCGCCCGCGCCGTTGATTAGAAGGGTCTGCCCCGGTTGGATCCGCGCCTTGTCGCGGAGAGCCTGCAGGGCGAGCAGAAACGTCTGCGGTGTCGCCGCCGCCTGCGCGAACGTCATGCCGGGCGGCTTGCGCTCCAGCGTGCCCTCCCGCGCGCACACGTACTCCGCGAAACCGCCCCACGTTCCGCTCAGGTCCCCGAACACTTCGTCTCCGACCTGAAACCTCGTCACGTTTCGTCCGACGGCTTCGACGCGCCCGGCGACGTCCGATCCGAGGATCTGCCTCGTCGGCTTCGGCCGGAGAAGACCGAAGAACAGCCGGTTCACGAGGTCACCGCCCAGCATGGCCCCGTAGTCCCAATCGTTCAGGGACGTGGCATGGACCCGGATGAGAACTTCGTCGTCCGCGGGGGTGGGCTTGTCGACTTCCTTCAACTCGAGAACGTCGGGTGATCCGTACCGTGTGAAGACGACCGCCTTCATCGATCAGGCGACGGCGACGTCCGGGGATCGCGGCTTCGCGCCCCAGATCACGAGCCAGACGATGATCGGCAACTCCCCGAACTCCAGCGGCAGCGCGAGCTTGTTGACGAGCGGCGCGTACTGCGGCAGGACGAGTGTGGCGAAGGCGCTGGCGAGATAGCCGACTCCGGCGATCATCAGAAGGTAGCCGAGCACCCGGGGCATGAAGCCCGATCGGATGACGAGCATGCCGAAGGGGAAGAGCCAGAGTCCCCAGAAGATGGACGCCACGGTGATGCCCTGGCCGTGAAGCCGGACGAAGAGGTAGGCCAACGCGTCCAGCTCCGGCTTCTCGAAAACGGAAAGGAAATCCGCGCCGCTCACGAGGATGAGCGCGGCGACGTGGTTGAGGACGTTGACGAACACGATCGGAACGGAAACCAGCGCACCGAGGATCAGCAACTGCTTGGCAAGCATGTCGTTGACCGGCTTGAATAGTCGATAAAGGGCGAGGACCAGAAACACGGCGAGTGCCTGGTGAATCAGCTCGCTCGCGATGCCGATTCGGAGAAGGCCCTCGGAAGCCCGGATGTTGTCGGCCGTCGCGGTCGCGTTCCCCGACACGATCAGCTTGCCCGGGACATACATGAGACCGATCGGCGCGATGAGCGCGAGGATCACATAGAGAAGCCCTGCGGTGCGTGCCTGCTGTTGGACCGATTTCTCGCCTTCGCTCAACGGCCGCTCACTTTCACTTCGTCGATCTTTGCTGAAGGGCCCGGGCGTTTGGTCACCTCCGGCCGGCGGGCTCGTAGACCGTTCGACGAAGCGATTCGAGCCCGAGCTTCTTCGAGCAGCTCGGGTCGCCTCCGTCGTCCGACAACCGGCGGCCCGGCGCGCTCCGGAGCGTCGGCGAGTCGGTAGGCCGCGACCGCCATGACCGCCGTGTCGAGGGCGAGCATTCTCGGGTCGACCTTATCGAAGGTGTCCGACACCGCGTGGTGATGCGTGTCGTACTCGCCCTCGTCGACCCAGAGCGTGAAGACTGGAATCCCGGCCGCCAGGAATGGCCCATGGTCCATGTCGAAGTTGGCCTCGAGGTTCAACTGCCGACGCACCGAGCGCGGACAGTGGAGCCAGGATGCTCGCGCGCGGCGGCCTCGATGTCCGATCGCCCGTGGATCATGAACCCGCGCGGCGTCTGCGCGCCCGAGTCCATGATTACCGCTGCGCGCAGCCCGTCGAGCTCGTTCGCGTGCGCCTCGATGTAAGCGCGCGACCCGAGGAGCGCCTGTTCCTCGCCGCTGAAGAAGACGAAGCGAATCGTCCGGCGCGGTTTCACTCCGAGCGACTTCAGGATCCTCGCCGTCTCCAGGACCGCCGCCACGCCGACGCCGTCGTCCTGGGCGCCCTGCCCGGGATCCCAGGAGTCGAAGTGGGCGCCGACGAGCACTACCTCGCCGGGAGTCGTTCCTCGGATCTCGGCGACGACGTTGCGCTCCTGCGACGGGCTCGTATCGAACGTATTGGCGACGTCGAGCGTCACGCGAACCGGCCCGCTCGCAAGAAGCCGGCGCAGGAAGAGCACATCTTCCTTTGCGACCGACAGGATCGGAAGCGCAGCCGCGGGATAGAACCCGAACGCCGACGTGTAGAGCATGCGATGCGGTTTGTCCGAGGGAATCATCATGGCCGCAGCCCCGGCCTGCGCGAGGGCACGCGCGAGGGCGGCGCGCATGAGCTGGGCCGGAGCGCCTCCGACGGCGCGCGGCTCGACGATGACCGCCGCCCCTCGGACCCGATCCGCGGAAACCGGCAGATCGTTGGTCGGCGGCGCGCCGAGATCGACGATCGAAGAAGTCACCTCGCCCTTCGTCCCAGGCACCCAGCCATAGGAACCGACGGCGAACGGCCGGGCCACCGGGCTGACGACGCGACCAACCGCGCGCCCGCGCTGCCAGCGCGACTCGAGCGCGTACTCCTCGAAGTGGGCATCTTCGAAGCCGGCCTCGCGTAACGTGTCGAGCAACAGGTCCGCGGTCGCTTTCGACTCGGCGGTCCCCGTCACGCGAGCCGACCGATCGAGTCGGTCAGACGCTGGAGGAAGGCCTGCGCTCCGCCGCGCGCCATCGCCATCCCTACGATCCGATCGACGAGCTCGTCTGCTTTCCCGGGCGCCTGTGCCCGCGCGGCCCGTGAGTCCAGCAAGAGCACGAGCGCTAGAGCGATGCCGATCCGGTGAAATTTCATATCACCTCAAGTCAAAGTGATGCGTTCAGTCCTGTTTCCCCCGTCAGGGTGTGAGGGCCTTTCGTCAAAGAGTCGATTTCACGAGCGCTCTACTTGCCGGCAGGCCTCTCCGCCGGCTGGAAGTCGAACTTGCCCTTGCCCTCCTGATAGAAGACGCAATCGCTTCCGGCGCGGCAGCCGCTGACGTGCACCCAGTTTGCCGGCATCATCACGATCGACCCGGGACCGAAGTCGCGGGCAGACGCGGCGTCGACGCCTGTGTACCAGACTCCGCTGATGATCACGTTCTTGAGCTCGTTGCTGTGTGCGTGAAGCGGGTTGTCCGTCCCGCCCGGAACCTTTCGCATCTGCGTGTACTCGCCCTTTTTCGGATCACCCGACAGAATCGCGAACTGCATGCCCTTCCTCTCGGGGAGCTCGGTCCACTTGAGGTCCGAGAACGAGAGCATCAGCGGCGCCTTACCCTCTTCCGCGAGGAGCGGGGCCCAGAAGAACAAGACAGCCAGAACTACGAGGAACCTCTTCATTTGCGCCTATCCTTTCCTTCGCGCCGGCGCGGCGACGCGACCGGCACGCTTCCTCCACTGCCAGAGCCCGGCGATCATTTCCGGGGGCAGGCGAGCGCCGATCTGTCTTGCCACGAGCACGATCTGACCACGATGGTGGCCCTCGTGGGCCACGAAGTAGGCCAGTACGTGACCGACGTCCAGCGACAGATTCCGCCAGGCGTAGGCCGCAGTGGCGGGAATCGTGCCGCCGTTGCGTAGCCCCAGTCTGAGGAGGGCTTCCATCCCCCGGCTACTGCGGTTCAGTGCGGCGATCAATTCGGGGCGGCTCACCTTGCGGCGGTCGACGGCGGGCGGGACGGGGATGCCATGGGGCCGTGCCAGGGTCTTCAGCCACGTGCACCGGGCGTTGTGGAGGTGCCCGGCGAGCATGCGAACCGTCTTACGCGGCGCTCCGGGCACGGGAGACGCCCAGACCGCGGTGGGGAGGTTGCGGACGAGAAAGACAGTGACCTGGTTGTTGGTTCTCCAGGCCGCCAGAATCGTTTCGGTGAGATTCGGGATGGCGGACATTTTCCCGAGGAGTTGTGCCACCCCAGCCTTCGTGCCCTCTAGCGCGCAGGTGCCAGGTTGTAGGTGACTTTGATGATGCTCGTCCCAACCGTGAAGGTCTTCGTGTCGCTGATTGGACCCGGCGCTTTGCGCGGACCGGTCAGGCGGAAGTTGGCCTGCTGGAGGCGACCGTTTGGAGTCGGGCCACTCGGACCCGAACACTGGAACTTTGCCTCGGGCGGTGACACCTCGAAAACGTACGTGGGTTCGGTGGGGTGGATCGTCAGACCAGCCTTCGACGCCTTCCGGTTGTCGGCAGTGCACTTGACCGTAAACGGCTTTCCGCTTTCGTCGACACCGTTCGCCTCATAGCTGCCCACGACGCGCGCCTGCCAGCGGTCGTAGACGGTCTCCGCCTGCTTCGGATCGTTCATCGCTTCGACGCTCGGCATAGGCCACTGCATGTGGGCGCCGGCGGGCATCATGTCGTCTGAGATCTTGAAGTCTCCGGTCGCCTTGTAGGTCATCTTGGAGGTAACGCCCTGGCCGGTTCGATTGTCGGTGGCCTCGATCGTGACGCTGCCGGTCCAGGACTTCACGTTGCCCCATGAACCCTGGGCGACTGCAATTCCCGGGGCGAGAGTCAGCGCGACAGCGAGGGTCAGTCGTGAAGTGGGCATGCGTCCTCCTTTCGTCTGATCAGGCGGGGCGCCTCTGCCCCGGCCCGGCGACTCCCTTAATGATCAGCCATAGCGCCAATGCCACCTCGAACACGAGCATCGGTAACCACATGAACGAGGTGAGCGGGCCGCCGAGCAGTCCGGCGAGTTGGAGAGGAAGTAACACGACGAGCAGGATCGATGCGAGCACTCCCAACCAGGCGAGTGCGACGGGGATCATCCGACCGCGGAGGAAAAGCCACGAGAACAGCGTACTCCCAACGGCAAAGAAGGTCGCGCTCGCGCCCATCGTCTTTCCCATCTTCAGGAAGAATGCCCCGAGCGCGGACGATGCGCCCGCATCGAGCGCGGTCGCGTCGGTCGCCGTCGCGAGCCAGAGAAGCCCGAGCGTCCCCGACACGTCCATGCCGGCGATGCCTTCGGCGACCCGACAAATCATGGCCAGCATCGCCAGATCATGATCCTGATCCCGCGTGATCGCGTACAGCGTCACCGCGAGCACGAGGGCCGAGAGGTTCATGAGCAGGTTGAGCACGATGGTGAGACGCACGTCGGTCTCATGCTGCGCGATGGTCGCGAGTTGCGCGGCAAACCCGTCACCGCTGGTCGCTCGCGCGTAGAGAACCATGCTGGTGATGCCGGCGGCGATATAGACGAGGAACGTGACTCCGGCAATCCTTGCGTTCGTCGTACGAGTCATGCGTGTTCCTCCCGGACGCGGACCATCTTCATGCGCCGACCTGCCTGCGGAATTACGGGGCGATCAACGAGGGCCGCGAAGCGGACCGCCCACTGCATCGGAGTGTTCAGGTGAATGCGCATCATCTGTCGCCCTTCTCCACGCAGACGTTCTCGGCAAGTGGAACGCCGTAGCGTCTTGCGAAGCCCACGACTTCAGCACGCAGCGGATCATCCAGGCGACGGAGTACTTCGACCTGGATCTCGGCGGGCACGCCGCCGTAGTGCGCTTCGGCGATCGCACCGGCAATGCAAGCCAAGGTGTCGGCGTCGCCACCGAACGAAACGGCATTGCGGACGGCATCCTCGAAATCGGTCGAATGAAGGAATGCCACTGCGGCGGCCGGGACGGTACCTTGGCAAGTCACATCGAACTTCCCGCGGCGCTGCAGAACGCTCAACTCTGTAGTGCAATCGTAGCCGAAGCGGTCGGACAGCAAGGCGGCGATTCGGTCCTTCGGTTGGCCGCTGCGCGCAATCCGTACCGCCGCAGCGATCGCCTGGGCACCCTTGATTCCCTCGGGATGGTTGTGCGTAACCGCAGCGCTCCTAGTCGCCTCACGCAAGACCACCGTGAGATCGTCGAACGCCCAACCTATGGCAGCGACCCGCATCGCCGAACCGTTTCCAAAACTGTTGTAGGGCGCTGCGTCATCGCGGAAGAGCCATTCACGAAACCAGCCGCCGTACCCTGCGTCGGGGTAGCGTCGCCCCCACCGGCGAAGCGAAGCGCCGTACTCCGCACCCTCGCGGACGGCGCTGGCAACAGCGATGGTGAGTACCGTGTCATCCGTGAATCGCGAACCAGGCACGAAGAGTTGAAAGTCCTTCTCCTGCGGGCGGGCACCTTCGTGGACGGACCCGATGATGTCGCCCGAAATCGCTCCGATCACGCACATCCTCCGCGGCCCATCGCGGTGACTCTTCGCTCGCTCAGGGCGAGGGTCACCATCCAAGACTTCGAGTTCCCCACCGTCCAGAAGCTGGGCACACGAACTCGCGACCGTTTCTGAAAAGAGGCTTAGGCGTCGCCACGTTCGTCGTGCGACCTCGGTTGGAAGAGGTCCCAGAGGTTGCCCCATGGGTCTTGGAAAACCGCGACGGCGCCGTAAGGCTGCTGCGACGGCGCGCGAACGAAGACGACGCCCTTGGCCTTGAACGCGCGGTAGTCGCGATTGAAATCGTCGGTGAAGAGAAACAGGAAGACGCGACCTCCGGTCTGGTTGCCCACCCGGGTCGATTGCTCGGGGCTGGACGCCCGTGCCAGGAGTAGCTTGGATTCCGTGGATCCCGGCGGGGCGACCACGACCCAACGCTTGTTCTGCTCGGGAACGAACGAGTCCTCGATCAGGGTGAAGCCGAGGGTGCCGACGTAGAAGGCGATCGCCTCGTCGTACTCGGGGACCACCAGAGAGACCAGACCAATTGACTGCTTCACTGTGCGTGTTGCGGCTACCTCGGTTTCGGTACCGGCGTGTAGAGCAAGGAGTACGCAGATTCCGCCGCATCCCGCTGCCGCTCTCGCTGCGCGATCGACCACTCCCGGGTAGGCCTGTCGATCGCGACGGTCGTCCAGCCGTGACCGTCCTCGTCCGAGATGTGAACGAGCAGCGTGTCGCGACTGTGCTCCACGCGAACTCGGTGCAAGGGGTTGCCTTCCTCTTCGAGGCCCCGCACCTTTTCGCTGCGAGCCCGGACTGCCACGAACGAGGTCCAGCGAGCACTTCGTCGGGTTGGCCTTGCGACCCGCCTGCTATACGCGTCCGGCATGACTCCTCCACGAACCTGTCGCCGACGGCGCGACTCTACTTCCCGAAACGCTTGATGCGGTACGCGATCTCCGGCCCCCCCTCCCCCTCGTAAGCAACTTGTGCCATCGCCAGCGAAAACGGCTCCAGATATCGAGCGACTCGCAACGGTCCAGCGTCCACGGGTTCGAAACCGACGTCCCGGATCAGCCGAGCCGTTACGTCCTTCGCGTCCTGGTCGTTCCCGCAGTAGAGGAGGCTCGGCCGGCGGCGACTCCGGCGCTTTGCCCGGAACACGTTGAAGAAGACCTCGCTCGGGACGGTGCCAAAAGCGGAGACGACGTGCGCCTTTCGAACCTTCCGGGCCAGCGCCTCGGCACCCGACGAGGTATGGGCGACGACAAGCCCGGTATCGGCCGCGTTCATCGGGAGCGAGCAGGTGACGACGACTTTTCCGGAGAGAACGCCGGCCTTCTTCAGCACGTCGCCGACCCGCGACCAGTGCACGGCCAGCAACACCGCATCCGCATCCCGGGCGGCCTCCCGCGGCGTGCCCGCCCGCGCGTCGCCCCGCGCCTCTCGCGCGAGTCGCTTCAGCTTTCGTTCGCTGCGCGCATAACTGAAGACCACTTCGTGCCCGGCGCGCGCGAAGATCGTCCCGAGCTTGCCGCCCATCAGGCCGGAACCCAGGATGCCGATTCGCATGTCTACCTCGGATCCGAGAGCGCGCGGCTTGCGCTGGAAGCGCCCGGCCTCGTGCTGATGGTGGAAAGCATCGTCGCGACGAGCTCGTGCTGGTCCCCATCCACGCCAAGAACCTCGCAGAGACACACGGTCAACCGCCGCCCGGCGCGCAGAACCCGGCCGCGTGCGACGAGCCGCGGTGCACTGGCGGGCGCCAGGAGGTTGATCTTGAATTCCACCGCCAGGACCTCGTAGCCGGGAGGGGTGAGCGTGAGCGCGGCATAGCCGTTTGCGGAATCGGCGATCCCGGCGGTGGCGCCGGCGTGCATGTAGCCGTGCTGCTGGGAGAGCGCCTGCGAGAACGGGAGTGCGATGTGCACCTCGCCGGGCTCGACGAGCTCGAGCGACGCGCCGAGAGTGGTCATGAGGCCCTGCTGCGCGAAGCTCGCGCGGACGCGAGCCGCATAGTCAGGATCCGGCGGTGCTGGCCGAGCTGGTGAGTCGTTTCGCCTAGTCACAGTTCGGGACACCAAGGAAGCACGGCAGCTGGTCCGCAATCAGGGCTATCCAGAACCATGCGATGAAGGTCAAGAGGACCGCTCTCGGCAGAAGGAGGCGAGCGACCACGCCTCTGCTTCGCGCCGACAGTCCGCGCACAACGGGCATGACGATCAGGACGAACGTGAAGGGGAGGAGCCACAGGAGGCCGAATAGCACGACGGGAAAGCTCTCCTGGAGTCCTCGCCTGTTCACCAACTCGAGGATCAGGAAGGGAAGCACGACGGCGAAGCCGACGAGTTCTGGTGTCCGGAAGCGTCGAGCCACGCCCGTTTCACTCATGGCTCTAGAACAGGCGCGAGGCCCGAAACACGATGAGGTAGCCATGCAGGAGCATCGGTGCCCCTCCGAGCGCTGCCGTGCCGAGCACCACCCCGGGACTCAACCCGAGCTCGCGCACGATCTTCCGGAGGAGGAGCGCACCGTACGGAAGGTAGAGAAGTGTTCCCGTGACGACTCCCGGACAGTACCGCGCATGCGCGATGGTCCCCACGAGGTGGAGGACGCCGTTGGCGAGCATGAGAAACCCGACCCACGCCGCCAGAAGGAGGCCGGAGGCTCGATCGGGAGAGGCTGCCACGAGCAGGACGATGACAGCGGTTATGGCGAGACCTACGGCGTTGACCGTCAGGAAGAGGTTCTGGCTGATGCCGCGCGGCACCAGGCTGTTGAACCACTCGACGAAACCAGGAGCCTCCTCGAGGACGTGAAGGATGAAGATGAAGGGCGCGAGCAGGACGAGCTTTCGCAGCGGCACGATTCACTCCCACGCTACCCCGCAGGCCGAAGGGCGTCGCCCGGAACCCCGGGCGCTTCCACGCCTGTTTGCCCGGAATAGACCTTGAGTTCGCCAACCCCGAAGTTGCAGATGGAGGGCGCTACTTCTCGAGCGGCGCGTCGAATGCGTAGTCCCCGGTCGGCGTGCAGTAGGCGTCGGCGCCGTTCGCGGTCGGGCAGTTCCCCTGGCCCGTGGTCAGCGTGCCCTTCCACCTCTCGCCGCTCTTCGGGTCCAGCTTCACGACGACGCTGTCGAGCCCGTTCGCGGTGCTGACCATCTCCGTATTCACGGCTCCGTTCGCGGGGCATAGGAAGTAGAGGTCGACCTTCTTCTGCGCGTCGAGCTTCACGGCGACCCACGAAGTCTTCTCCTTCTCGCACCAGGCCCGCCGCGCCTCCGCGCGGTCCTTCGCCGCCGTCCAGTCCTTGAGGGGCGGCTCCTTTTCGGTCAGGACGATCCAGGTAAACGCCTGGGGGCCGGCTCCTTCCCGATACGCCCAGGAGAAGCGCGGCGCAAAGCTCACCATCTCGCTCTTTTCGGGCCCGATGCGTTCAATGACTCCTTTCCCCTTCGCCGTACCGCTCTCCTGCGCCAGCAGGGTACCGGCCGAGAGACAAACTCCCAGGGCAACCGTGCACAAGCGATCGATCACTGAGTGCCTCCCGACGTACGTTGAGGACGTTTCATCGTTTCGTCATGGCGAACCCGTTCGGACTCTACTCCGTGAGGCACAGAGGAGGAGGTCAGCGTAGACCGGCCTTGCTCGTCAGGTATACAGCGAACGTCCCCAGCCAATGTCCTCCTTCATAGTGCTCTCCGGTTACCGCCGGAAGAGCCGCTTCGCGATGATGAGCGGCGGCGGCAAGCAGAGCCGGCACGCGTCGATCGTTGGGATCCAGTCCATGCGCGATGCCTTCCAGCATCCACGCGCGGCTGAGATTGAGTCCATCGATGTGCGCCAATTTGGGATCGGAACGATCCGTCACGATGCCCGGACTCAGCCACGTCTTGCCGGCATCGCTTGGAATGCCCGGCATAAAGCCGGCGAGCCACTCCGTGAACGCACGGCGATCGAGCACGCGGCGCATGAAATCCGCCTCCGCAAGACAGGGCGATAGAAAATCCTCGCCCGACGGCTCGTAAGCAAGCGGGCAACCCTTGTCCTTCCGATAAAAGCGTCGTGCGGCTGACTCGAGCAGCGTCCGCATTTCCTTATCGCCTGAGACGAGTGCCCAGTCCCAGACCAGCCCGAATGAAAAGGCGGTTTGGCTGTGCTCGCCGATGCGAATCGGATACTGAAGCTTGGGCAGCCAGGTCTTGAGACGTTTGCCTGCCGCGGCCTCCAGAGGCGCAAGGGTTGTGGCCCACTGCCTGGCTTGTGGATCGTCCCATCCACGCAACTCGGCGGAAAGTTGCAACAGCCAAGCGAGACCGTAAGGGCGTTCAAAAGAAGCGCGGTCTGCCCGCTCCAGGTAAGCGACTTCAGCAGCGATATTTTGCGCAGTGAAACTTCGGGCAAGCTCCTCCCGGGCCGTCCGCGCAAAGGTGGCGTCAGGATACAGACGAGCAAGGCGCACGAGCAGCCAATGACCGTGTACCGCTGAATGCCAGTCGTAACAGCCGAAAAAAGCCGGCGTCAGCTCACGTGGCGCGCGTGCATCCGCATCACCTCTCATCGTGTGCGAGATCTTATTCGGATACTCCTGGTGCAGACATTTGAGCGCGAGCGCCGCGAAACGCGCGGCGGATGCGGAGTCGAGGTCGGTAGGCGGGTCCGCCGCACGAACGAACAGGGGAAACGCGACGGCGATCAGGACGGCGGCGCGAAATACTACTGTTCGACTCAAGTGGTGCTTCTCACCGGGCTGCGCTGTTCTTCGCTCGGCTAACGCGCGAAGCGGGTCCGGTTGTTCGCGATCTGCTGCAGCTCCGCGGCCGTCAGCGGGACCTTGGTCTCGGAAGATCTCCCACCCGCTGGCGGATGCCGCCGCCGGGTGGGCTGAGGTCGGATCCGTAGAGCACTCGCCCGGGGCCGACCTGCCGGATGCGCTGCGCGACGAGCGCGGCGTCGGCGGGCGTGATCTCGTCGGTGACGTTCGTCGCGACATCGAAGTAGAGGTTGCCCATCCGCGGGTCCTTGCGCTCCGCCGCGGCAGCGAACAGCCGCCATCACCTCGTCGTTCTGAGGCGGGTATCCGGGGCCGGAGGCGCCGAGGTGTGCGACGACGATCTCGATGTCGGGCGCCGTCGGCACGACCTTGTCCAGGAAGATGTGCGCGTCCTCGGCGCCGTAGTTGCTGCCGCCGCGCGCGCGCATGTGCACCAGGACCGGCGCGCGCAGTCGCTGCGCGAGAGCGAACACCTCCTGCATTCGCGCGAGATGGGCAGGATCGCGCAGGCTGATGCCGCCATTGCCGAGGTGGAGCTTCATTCCGATCATGCCCGGGGAGTCCAAGACATCGCTCGAGCTCCTCCAGCGCGACGGGGCGCAGCGGATTGGCGCTGCAGAAGCCAATCGAGCCGGCGTGAGCGTTCCTGGCCACCTCGGCAGATGTCCAGTCGTTTTGTTCGCGCGTCAGCCGGTCGGGGTCGCTGAGCGCCTTGCGCTCGTCGGCGAAGCTGTAGCCGACCGAGAGCACGACCGCCCGCTCGATACCGGCCGCATCCAGTTCCCGGACCAGCGCCGCGCCGTCTCTTTCGGGAAGCTTCACGATCGGCGCGAAGTGCGGGACTGACCAGATGCTGGTGATAGTCGACGAGCGGCGCCGCGCGAGGGGGGACAGGAGAGGCAGTGGGAGTCGTTGCGCAAGCGGCGAGCAGCGGCAAGCCGGCAAGGGCAAACGAAAGCTTCCTGCGTGTCTTCATGACGCGATCCCACCCACGCGTTACAACTCCTGGCCGAGCATGATTCGGTGTCCGTCCGGCGTGCGGACTCCGAACTCGCGCATCCCCCATGGCTTGTCGGCCAGTTTCTGCGTGAGCGTCACCCCGTTCTCGACGAGCTCGGCGTAGAGCTCGTCGATGCCCTCGACCGTGACGTACACGAAGTAGGAATGGTCGCCGGTCTCGTGCGCCGGGATGGCGTCCGCGCACTCGCCGAGCATCACTCGGAACGACCCGCGGGAAAGAAACGCCCAGCCGGGCGCCGTGAAGTCAACCGTCATACCGAGCACGCGCGTGTAGTAGTCGACCGACGCGGCGAGGTCCGGAACAGCGAGGACACATCGAACACGAGTCAGATCGGCCATCGATCTCCCCGATGCCGGCGTCTGGATGCGCCGGGCTTCGTCAGTCATGGAAATAGAAGCGGTTCCGGTCGGGGTCCTCGACGGTGAATTGCCTCAACCCCCAAGGCTTCGTTTCCAGGGGCTCAACAATGTTCGCACCCGACGATTTCACCTCGTCGTACGTTGCATCGATGTCTTCGGCAAACACCCAATGAACCGCCGGCTCGAATGGCGGGGTCTTCTTCCGAAAGAATATCGCCACGTTTCCGCGCGACACGGCCCCGATCTCCCTGCCCGGAGTCAGCCAGCCAATCTCGAAGCCCAGCACGTCCCGATAGTGCTGCTGCGCGAGCTCCACGTCAGTGACGGGCAGTTCGGCCACTGGAGGGCCAATCGACGTCAAGGACCGTTTCGTGCTCACGAACCCCTCCTCTCCGCATCGAGCGGAAACGCACGCTCGAAGCCTACCGCGCGCAGAGAACCAACGCCGAGCGGATGCTTGCAGAGCTTTGCCTGATAAAGTACTCTGCAGCACGTGAAGAGAGCCTCGATCGCCGGCGGAGCCTTCGCCACCGCCCTCATCCTCGTCGCCGCCGGCTGCCGCGTGCACGAGAAGAGAGTCGACCCCGCCGCGCCTTCGCCCGCGGCCACGCCTTCGACCACGTCGTCAGCGGCGGAGACCCGCCCGGGTTTCCTTTACGGCCGGATCACCACCCGCGGCGGCGCTACCTACGAGGGGCGGCTTCGTTTTGGAGGCGACCAGGAAGCGTTCTGGGGCGACTACTTCAACGGCGTCAAGGAGGAAAACCCCTGGGTCTCCCACGTGCCGCCCGAGCGGCTGGCCAGGGAGCGTCACCCGATCGACATCTTCGGGGTCAAGATCGGACAAACCCAGCGCCCGCTCGAGGTCGGCCGCCCATTCATGGCGCCCTTCGGCGACATCGGGCGCATCGAGGCGCACGGCCGCGACGTGCGGGTGACCCTCAAGAGCGGGACCGTATTCGAACTCAACCGCATGGATGCCAGCGACTTCGACGACGGCGTGCGAGTGTGGGACGGCCGGCGGGGTGTCGTCAACCTCGACAGCCTCTGGATCCGCACGATCGAGCTCCTCCCGACGCCCCCGCTCGGCGGCGCTCCCTCCCGGCTGCACGGTACCGTGCGCACGATGCAGGGCGACTTCACCGGCTTCGTCGGTTGGAACCGGCAGAATTACGTCGGCACCGACGAGCTCGACGGCCGCACCGCCGAGGGCAGGATGAGCCTGCGATTCGACACCATCCGCTCCATCGCGCGCCTCCCGCGCGACAGCTCCCTGGTGACGCTCTCCGACGGCCGCGAGATCGCGCTCTCCGACACCGCCGAAGTCGGCGACGGCAACCGTGGGATCTACGTCGACGACCAGCGTTACGGCCGGGTTCTGGTCTCCTGGGACGCCTTCGAGCGCGTCGACTTCAATCCCGGCGAGAGCGGCCCGGCCTACGACGACTTCCCGCCGGGGCGCCCGCTCACGGGCAGCGTCACCACCCGGGCCGGCGGCCGTCTCGCCGGCCGGCTGGTCTACGACCTCGACGAGAGCGAGACCACCGAGACGCTCGACGCCCAACAACAAGGCGTGCACTACACCATCCCCTTCGGCCGGATCGCCTCCATCGTGCCGCTCGAGCCCGACGCCCGTGGTGCCCACCGCGCCACGGTCGTTCTTCACGGCGGCGAGGAGTTGCAGCTCGAAGGCACTTCCGACGTCGGCCAGAACCACGGAGGTGTGCTGGTCTTCTCTCTCGGCCGTGAGCGCCCTGAGTACGTCCGCTGGGAAGAGGTTCAGAAGATCGATTTCGACCAGGCGCCAGCGATGTCCCGGCGCTAGTTGAGTTCAGTCTCCGCGGGTGTAGCATCTCCGGCGCATGAAGGCGGTGCAGCACACGTCGGCAAGTCGCCAATAGCCCGATGAGCGCTTCCCCGAGCTGCCGTCACCGCTGAGCAGAAGGCGCACGCCGTCCCGGACGACCGACGCGAATGCCGGCGTGGCGTCCCGCTCCACTGTGAAGCCGAGGAGCGTCGTGTAGAAACGGATCGCAGCCGGGACGTCATCGATCATGTACCTCACACTGACTCTGGACATCGCGGCTCCCTCAGGTAATGCCCTCAGGCCGGCTATCCACGAACCATTCGCTCGCCTGCTAGGCGGACCCGGTTCTCTTCCGGCCCGACGTCCGGATGCTGGATCTCGGCAAACGAGCCGGAATGACCTGCCAGTTCCCCCCAAGCAGAGGAACCGAAGCGCATGCAGGCCCGCCGTCCTTCGCAGTACCTGCGAACTCCGCCTGGAGAACGAGGTCTTCGCCTGAGAGAACCTGCTCAACCATTGCCGCGGTGATGGACGATAGGTGGACCTTGGCCCGCCGTGTCCAGCACGACGCGAGCTCCCCGGCGAGAGTGCCGGAGTTGACGTAGACAAACCGATCCTGCGGTGTGCCCTGCGCGAGGGGTCCGAGGAATCTCGGACACCCGCCTGAAAGCGGCTCACCGAGACGCAGCTCGAACTCAAACGTCAGCGTGGAGGAGGTCGATCGTTCGGGAGGCAGAAGCTCGCCAGGCGACTTGCCGCTCTGAAGACGGAAGTGAACTCCGCGAGGGGGGTCAACGACGGCGATGCGGAAAGGGACGGCCTCGCCAACCACGCGACAGATCCTATCGAGCCGGCAGGGGAGCCGGAACGCTTCCCCTGCCCGGCTCCTCCCCGCTTTTCCTAGTGGTGACCGTGGTGCCCGCTGGTGGCCCCCTGCTCCTCTCCCGCGTTCACCTTCACGAGGAAGCGCATCCACGGATGGATGCAGCACTGGAAGAGGTGATTTCCGGGCGCGAGATCTTTGAATTCCTGCTCTTCGCCGGGCTGGATCGGAGTCGCCGTGGCGCACTCCGGCGCAAGCACGAGCAGCGGGCCGTTCAAGGGGGGAACGAATCCGCCTCCGAAGCTCGCGACCTCCGTAAACGTGTGAGTTCTGCCCCCTTCGTTCTCCGCGATGAGAGTTCCGTCCGGCTTCAACCGCAGATACGACGGTTCCATGCGCCACGCGGGATGGCCGATGACGGTTCCACCGGCGAGTGGAGAGAAGAGGAACAGGCTGAACTCCGCCTCCGTGACCTTTCCTCCCTCGAGAGAACATCCACCGGTCTCGTTCCAGGCTTCATCGGTCGGATCGCAGTCGTCGTAGACCGCTACCTTCCCCTTCTTCACGTCTTTTACGTCGCCGGCGGTTGCGACGGCCGTGAACCCGAACCACGCGCCTACCAGGATTGCGACGACAACGCCTTTCCGCATCGAGACCTCCTTTCGGCTCGAGCCGAAGCTATCGGAAGGAGCGCGGAGGTCCGGGGCTTTGAAGGGTCGCTAAGAATTCGAGGATCGTCGACTTAAGACGATCTTCACCTTTCGGTGATCCGAAGCGATCCGTTGCGGGTCGTCGTCACTCCGCCGACGCGCGACGGGTGGCGCGAACGTAACGAAGGGGCGCATCCACGTCTTGCCACCGTCGTACGTGCGATCGAGCGTGAAGGAGTAACCGTCGGGGGAGATATTGAAGTATCGACCCTGTTCGATCAGCTCACCGCCGGGATCCCAGCCCTGACCAGTCGTCCGGACTTCGCCATTGTTTTGAATCGGCCGGCACGGGAGTCTAGTGCAGCCTCGCCAGTCAGTCGGCGCGCGCGAACGACCTCATTGACTGCCGGCGTCCGCGGTCATAGCCTCGCTCCCCGGAGGTCAGATCATGGTGGCGAAGAAGTCAACGAAGCCAGCTCGTGCAAAGAAGGACGCTCCTCGGAGAGCGAAGACGGCGCCTGCGAAACCCCGCGGTGAATCCGGGCCGCTGGCGCTCCGGTCGGCATCCCCGAGCTTCACGGTGAATAACCTGGAGAGGAGCCTCGCCTGGTATCGCGACGTCCTGGGGTTCGGGGTCGAAGAGCTCTGGAAGAACGACGATGGCAAGGTCATGGGCGTGTCGCTCAAGGCCGGTAACGTGTCGTTCATGATCGGGCAGGACGACTGGAAGAAGGGACGCGATCGGAAGAAGGGCGAGGGCGTCCGGATCTACTGCGAGACGCAGAAGAACGTCGACGATCTCGCGAAGCGAATCGAGGCGAAGGGCGGCCGGCTGGACCAGAGACCGACCAACCAGCCGTGGGGCGTGCGGGACATCTCCCTGACGGATCCGGACGGGTTCAAGATCACGATCGCGCGCAGTCAGTAGTCGACCGGAGATCCCCTCTCCACCACCTAGAGCGGGGAGAGGGGCGATACTCCTTAGATCGAATAAGTCCCCAGCCGCTCGGCGATCAGCCGGTCGGCGCGCGCGAGGTCGACCTCATCGAGGCTCGCCGCCCTGCTCGTCAACTCCTCGAGGATTTCCTCCTGAATCGCTCCCCGCCGCTTTGCCTCGGCGTAGGGAATCGTGTGGAACATCACCATCGAATAGCGGGGGATGAACCGGCCGGGGTGCCTCTCCTCGAGGCGGAAGGAAAGATCCTTCTTCAACTGAAACTTCGGCTCCCGGACGGTGGACCGCATCTCGACGTAGTTTTCCAGGGCCATGTCGGCGATCGCGTCGGTATTGGGCCGGCGGCGCTTTTCGAATTCGCGCGAAGACCTCGTTCCACGGCCGATCGGGATCTCCCAGACATTGATCGAAGGCGCTGCAATCTTCGAACGCCGCGTTCATGCCCTGCCCGTGAAAGGGAACGATCGCGTGCGCCGCGTCGCCCAGGACGAGCGCATGATCCTCGAACGACCAGGGCTCGCAGCGGATCGTCTCCAGATGGCCGGTGGGATTCTCGAAGAACTCCTCTCCGAGGCGGGGCATGAGCGGAATCGCGTCCGCGAATCGGCGTTCGAAGAGCGCGTAAACGGCCTCGGTCGTCGTCAGGGCCTGGAAGCTTTCGTCCCCCTGATTCGGCAGAAACAGGGTCACGGTGAAACTGCCGTCGAGGTTGGGGAGCGCGATCAGCATGTATTCGCCTCTCGGCCAGATGTGCAGGGCGCCCCTCTCCATCCGGAATCGGCCGCCGGCCGCCGCGGGAATCGAGAGCTCCTTGTACCCGTGGCCGAGCGGCTCCTCGGCGAGCCGTCCGCCTGTCCGTTCCAGGATCGCGGCGCGAACCGCCGAGGCGCTTCCATCCGTCCCGATGAGGACGTCGTAGGGCGTCGCTTGCGTTTGCTGGCTCGGGATCCTCCCCGGCCAGGAAGCGCACCTGACGGTCCGCGAAATCGACGCCGCAGACCGTCTCTCCGAAGCGGATCGAGACTCTTCCGGTCGATTCGGCGGCATCCAGGAGGAGCGTGTTCAAGCCCGCGCGCGAAACCGAGTAGATGACCTCGTGCGGCTTGTTGCCGTAGGGAATCAGCCGGAGCCGTCCTTCTTCGTCGTGAAGCATCCTCCCGGCCATCGGAATCAGCGCGGACCGGACGCTCTCCATCACGCCGACCTCTTCGAGCGCCGTGATGCCGCGATTGGCGAGCGCCAGGTTGATGGAGCGCCCCGCTGCCGCAGCCGTCGACGGCTTCCTCGGATCGAGGCGGCGCTCGAGGAGCGTCACGCGGTACCCGCGCCGCGCCAGAAAGATCGCCAGCAGCGACCCGGCGAGACCGGCGCCGACGAGCGTGATCTCGGGGGTCTCGCGGGGTGTTCTCACATGCGCGTTCCGCAGAATCTCGACGAAGCGGTGGACCTCCTCGAACCGGTTGTAGAGAGGGACGGGAGCCACCCGAATCACGTCGGGCTCGCGCCAGTCGCAGGTGACGCCGGACGCCTCGAGTCTCTCGAAGACGGTTCTTCCCGAAGCGTTCGACTTCACCTGCAACGAGAGCTGGCACCCCCTCCGATGCGGGTCTCCCGGGGTGAGGATCTCGACCGCATCGCCGAGTTCCCGTTGAAGCAGCCATTCGAGGTAGCCCGTGAGGCGAAGCGATTTCTCCCGCAGCGGCTCCATCCCCCCCGCTTCCATGAAAACGTCGAGCGAAGCTCGAATGGCGGCGAGCGAGAGGATCGGAGGATTCGACAGCTGCCATCCCTCCGCGCCGGGGATCGGTCGAAATCCGGGCTCCATCCGGAAGCGCGATTCCTTGTCGTGTCCCCACCATCCGGCCAGACGCGGCAGATCCTGCCGAATGCCGTGCCGCTCGTGGACGAAGCAGCCGCCCACCGAGCCCGGGCCCGAGTTCAGGTACTTGTAAGTGCACCAGACGGCGAAGTCCACGTTCCACTCGTGGAGGGAGAGGACCAGGTTTCCCGCCGCGTGAGCCAGGTCGAAGCCGACGACGCACCCCTTCTGGTGCGCGAGTCGCGTGATCGCCTCGATCTCGAAAGCCTCTCCCGTGTAGTACTGGACTCCCGGAAGCAGGACCAGGGCGATCGACTCACCGTCGCGTTCGAGGACCTCGGCGACCTCCGCGGTATCGATCGTGTGCTGACCCGGCGGGCCGAGCCGCACGAGTGCTTCGGCCGGGTCGAAGCCGTGGAGGATGGCCTGCGACTCGACCGCATAGTCGTCCGAAGGGAACGCATGCTCCTCGAGGAGTATCCGATGCCGCTCGCGGGTCGGCCGGTAGAAGCTGACATCATCAGGTGAAGGTTGACGGTGAGCGAGTTCATCGTCACGACTTCGGTCGAGGAGGGCGCCCACGAGCCGGGCCATGGGCTCTGCCAGGAGCTCGTGGTAGGGCATCCACGGGTTCTCCCCCGAGAAGTGGGCCTTGACGGCGAGCCGCCGCCACTTTTCCAGCTCCTCGTCGACGTACTTCGGAGTTCTCCTGGGGAGAAGCCCGAGCGAATTGCCGACGAAATAGATCTCTTCTTCGCCGTTCTCGCTCCGGGAATGTGGAATTCGTCTCGGAACCGCCCGAGCAGGTCGCCTCGATCCAGAGCGACCGCGAAGTCGCGTCCGGGCTGGAAAGACCTGTCCGGCTCGTTCACCATTCAGCGACTGAAGCGTGCGGCCGGAAGGTCGAGCCACTCGAGCGCCGTGCCGTGCAGCAGCCGGGCACGGGTCTTTACCGCGAATCCGCAGGAGCCGATCAGCTCTTCCCGGGCGGGGCTCGCCGAGCGTTAAGAGGTGAATGGCCCCCGAGGGCGATGCGATCGGGCCCCATCAGGTCCCACAGATCGCGGCGTCGAAGGCGGTCGTAGCGAGAAGTCGATTCTGCGCGCGGAGAAGATGTCACGACCAGTCGAGTCAGTTCCGAACCAGTGCTTGGTAGACGGAGGTAAGTAACGCAGTGCGATATCAGTTGCGCCGACGTCATATCGCGCGATCCAGTCAGCAGACAACGCGACGATCAGCAACACCGCTACGATTGCGATTCCTATTGTTGTCAGACGGTTCATAAAAATATTGCCGATTGCCAATTGCCGATTGGCTATTGGCGTTTGGCGTTTCACTAACTGTCCGTATGAACCTGAGAATTAAGCTCGTGGGTAGAAGCAACTCCAATCGGCAATCGGCAATCGACAATCGGCAATGCTTTAACTCACTCGAATCCTCGGATCCAGCCATCGATACATCGCATCAGTCAGCATGTTCGCGACAATGTAAGTCAGGCTTATTACCAAAACGCATCCTTGTACAACCCGATAGTCACGTTTGCCAATTCCATCTTCAACCAGCAGCAGTCCCAGGCCGGGCCAACCGAAGATCTTTTCCGTAATGATCGCTCCGGCTAGCAGAATTCCCAATTGCAACCCGAGAATCGTAACCACTGGAATTAGCCCGTTCTTAAGCACGTGCTTGTAAATGACTGTTCGCTCACTTAAACCCTTCGCGCGCGCAGTTCGAACATAATCCTCGCCCAACTCTTCAATCACTGAAGATCTAACCATTCGAGTCAGGATTGCTGACAAAGCAGCACCCAGAGTGAAGGCAGGAAGGAGAATGTCGCTCCAGTCAAATCGTCCCGAAGGAGCAAGCAGTCCAAGTTTAACGGCAAAAACGTAGACGAGCATCGGTCCGATCACAAAACTTGGCAGACTGATCCCGATAAGCGCGACCACTGAAGCAACATTGTCGATCCATGTGCCGTGATGTGTGCCGGCAAGGACACCCAGAGGGATCGCAATCAGCACGGCAAATAGCATCGCCACGATCGCCAGCTCAATAGTTGCTGGGTATCGCTCGAATATGAGCTCGCGAACCGGACGATCGTTTCTGAAAGACAATCCCATATCGCCTTTCACAATCGCGCGCCAGTAATCGGTGTAACGATTATCTGCACCGTGCCAAACAAAATGTCTTTGATCTGAAGCGTCGCGGGGAAATGAAAAGAAGAATGGTGGGCGATCGAGACCGTGCTTCTGCCGAAACTGTGCAAACTGTTCCGGTGTAGCCTGATCACCAAGAATAGCAACTGCTGGATCGCCAGGAACTAATTCGATGAGAAGTGTGACGAGTGATACGACGGTCCAGGCAACGAGGAGGAGAATAAGGAGGCGGCGGAGACCGCCAAGGATCTTATGACGAACTGTAGCTTGCACTCTGGCGAGCTTTCATTGGTAAATTGGAGTCGGAAGACGCTGCATCATAAACGAAACATCAGCCGCAAATCTACGTCGATAGACACAGATCAGAAAAGAGGAGCAGGAGCAGGAAACAGGGGCAGGTTAGGATAATCAGTTATCCTGCACCTGCTTCGTTCTCCTGCTTCTCTTTTCTGATCTTCGTGTATCTGCGAAATCTGCGGCTAATGTCTTTTCTTTTCGACCCTGGGCCACTAAAAAACGTAGCCCGGGGTTGGCCCGAATACTCGCACAGCCCCGACAACCGCGCGCTTACCGAACCGAACCCCGGGACTACGTATCTGGTTGCAAGTATTTTCTAGATGCAACCAATCTCAAATTCTTTGGAGTGCGGTGACTTGTCACTGCTTTCGCCCATGCCGAGCGAGTTCTAAAAGCAGTACAGGTCGCCGCCCTCCAAAAGCTCTTACGGCTTCCTGCCCAGGTGCAGTGCCGCAATACCAGCAGTTAGATTTTCAAACGACACCTGCTCAAGGCCTGCGTACTCAATCATCGCCGCCAGCTCTTGCTGGTCCGGAAATTTCTTCACCGAGTTCGGCAAGTACGTGTAAGCGCTTCGTGACCCGCTTACAATGCCGCCCATCACCGGCAGGACACGCGTAAAGTACGCGCCGAAAACTGCTCTTACCGCAGGATTTGCCGGGCGGGAGAATTCTAAAACTGCCAACCAACCCCCGCCCTTCAAAACCCTGCCGAGCTCTGCCAAGCCCTTCTGCACATTCGCCAGGTTGCGCAACCCAAACGCGATCGTTACCGCGTCAAACGAGCCGTCACTAAATGGCAGCCGCAACGCGTCACTCTCAATTAGGGTTACTTCGCTCGATATCTTACCGGCCGCAATATCCAACATCGGCCTGCAGAAATCAGTTGCGACAACCTTCGCCCCCGTCGTTTCAAACACCGTTGCTGCTAAATCGCCCGTCCCACAAGCTACGTCAAGAACACAAGCACCCTTAAGTCCAACTTTGCTATCAAGTCTGCTGGCTACCAGTCGCCGCCACCGCTTGTCGACGTTGCCAGACAACAGATGATTCAAAAGATCGTAACGACTTGCGATTGTCGCGAACATCTCGCGAACGCGCCTGCCGTGCTCGTTTTCAGCACTTTTGTTCTCAGACACAGTTAAGCCAAATTTGATGGAGGTTTGGTTGCAAGTGGCTTGCGAAAAATTTGCGATTACTTGGGTGTGGCACTTGGAGTTGGTTTCGGAGTCGCCGCCGGGGACGTGGTTGGTGGCTTCGTTGGGGGTGGAACTTCGCCAAGAACCTCGAATGGAGCGCGCCCCTGCAGCGCAGATTTGAGCTGTTGAGTGTCGCCTAATACGACGGTTGCCATTGAATTAGTGAACAAACGGGCTGCTAATCGCTGAACATCCGCAGGCGTTAGAGAATTGATGATCGCCGTGGGGGATTGCGTTTCAGATATCCGATACGTGTCCTGGTCAAGCCAATTCTCGCTTTGGAAGTCTGGTTTGGAAAGCACGCCGTTAAGCTCCGTCAATACCTCATTTCGTGCGCGATCCATTTCTGTCGGGGACACAGCTGTCGCCGCGAGAGCTTCGAGCGCCTTCTTTGCCGAGGTGAGCGCATCTGCAACTGTTTGACTGGGAATAGATGCCCCCATGACAAACATACCGGGAAGAATATGACTTTCGCTTCGCGCAAACGCCGGTCTTTTATTGAGATCTGGTACCAATGCTTCCCATCTGTGTTGCACAAGCTTCGCAAGAACGCTGGCCGAATAATAATCCGGATCAGAGCGTGCAACTCCGCGGACTGCAATTCGTAGTTCCGTCGTTTCTGCGCCTCCTGCCACTATCAATATTCTTGGATCAGGTGTTAAGGGCTGGCGGAAGGTCGCCGGAATAATCTGCTCACTTTTACGCCATGGACCGAGTAATTGTCTGAGAGCCCTCATCGCACGCGGTTTTGTTACTCCACCGACAAGCGTGAGCGTAGCGTTGTTGGAATTCAAGAAACGCTCTCGGGCTAGCATGAGATCCGCACGATCAACCCGCGCGACATCTTCTGCTGAGCCCGTAGCGGGACGACCGTAAGGGAACTCGCCAAAAAGTCGTGCGGCTACGGCGCGGTCTGCGACAATCGCAGGTGAAATCGCAGTATCGCGAATGATTTTTATCCGTGCATCACGGACCCTCGTAATGATATCGGGAGTTAGCTGTGTTGAAACGAGAGCATTCTTCAAGACGTCGAGGATACGTTCGAGCTCCGCAGCCTTTCCTTCCATCGTAATGGTAACGGAGTCGTAATTCACGACTACGTCCAGGCGTCCATCCATCTCGTCAGTGAAGTATTCGATCGTGGCCCGATCGGGGAAGAGAACATCACCGAGAAGTGCCATTTGTCCCGATCTCCCAGAAAGATCGAAAGCTGCACCACTGTGAATTCTAAGTTTAATAAGGACGTCGGAGCTTCCGGGTTTGGGCAAGAGCACCACACGCAGCCCATTCAAAAGTTGTTCCCGTTGCGCCTCTGAAACCTGGCCACTTGCGCCATTGGCGAGCAGCAACATGAACACGGTGGCAGCAAAAGTGACAATCCGGGTTTTTGATCTCTTAAAGGGCATCGGTGATCCTGCGTGTACGAATAATTGGTGTCTGACGTTGGAATTGGTTCAATGGGGACGAAAACATCTTAGATGCGAGGTGTTTGGTCGTCAACCGTTTGGGATTTAAGCGCATCCAAAGCGTTGTTGAGAGAAAGGTTGTGGGTGAGATCTACCCTGCGGCCACCGCAAAAGAGTTATATACTGTGGTTCTCACGTTTGAAATCGGTTCGCGCAAGCATTTCTTTGAGGCCCGGCGTAACCTTTGCGTTGTTCGTGGTAACTACAGTAGGAAGCAATTCCTGCAGGATCGAGTGCTTGATTGCCCGAGATAATACCAGACGAGCTTTTACTTAATAGGGCAGGAAACGGCGACCAGGCGGCTTTTCTGGAGTTGTACGAGAGGCATCGTCAGCCGGTTTTCCGGTTTGCTTATAGACTTTTAGGGTCGCCCGAGTTAGCTGAAGACGTTACGCACGATTGCTTTCTCAGCTTGATTAAGAAGCCGGATAACTTTCGTGCTGAGCGTGGATCATTGAGAACATATCTTTATGCAGCAGCGCGTAACCTTGCGTTGAAGCATTTTCGTGGTTCTGCACGTGAGGCTCCTCTTGACGATGTTCGGGAAGAGGCGGACACAGGGACCGCGCAACCGCTGTCACGGTTATTGAACGAGGAGTTAACTACTCTCGTTCGTGAGGCAGTTTTGGGCCTCCCGCCGTTGCAGAGAGAAGCACTGGTGCTTTTCGAGTATGAGGGTCTTTCACTTAGTGAGATTGCCCAAATCACGGAAAGTGAAGTCGGAGCAATCAAAGGTCGGTTATTCAGGGCTCGCGAGGGGCTTAAAACAACGCTCCGGCCCTATTTAGATACGAATCAGGAATTGAATCATAGTCGGGAAATTGTTACCTTGAGAGGGGCCTGAGATGAGCAGTGTTGAGCGAGAAGACGAGTTTGCTTCAGAAGATGAGCTCAAGGCGCTGCTCGAACGCTGGATCGCGCCGGGACCTTCGAGAGTTCTCGACAAGCGGGTCGCAACGAGCTTTGCAAGAGAATTTTCAGGTGCAGATGGACTATCCAAATCTATGGCCGAGTCTACTCTGCTCCCCCACACGCGAGAAGAGGTAGTAACGATGAAGTTTTGTAGCAGGTGTGAAGAAGAGTTCGCTGACAAGTTCAGCTTTTGCCCAGTCGACGGAACGGTTTTGACAGTGGTCGGAAGGCAAGAGACAGAACCAAGCGTAACCGTTACGAAGACTGAACCCAGCTTGACTGTCAGTAAACCTGACCCAAGCGTGACGCGGGCGAAGGAATCTGCAGCGCCAGGCGTTGTTGTTAGTTCTTACTCCAAGTCGAGTGAGTCGCCCACCGGGGAATCGACATATGCATCGGCACACTCACCTTCGTCAGCTCTAGCGCTTCGAGACGAATTTCATCTTACGATTATGGACGACGCGGGACTTGTCTCGCGTCTGGCGCACGAACTCAGAGACACGGCTCATGAATATGAACTGACCTGGCCAGAGTTCAAACGCGATCCTTTCGGTTTCACCAAGCGTACCTTCGTCGGCTACAGCCAAATGCTGCGAAAGTTTTTGGCAAAGCCGAATGTGTTGCTGGCGATGGGTGCCGCGTTTCTCGCCATGCTGGCTCTTGTGGGCGCAGTGGTCTTAATGGATCGAACCCAGTCGTCGAAGACTTCGAAAGCTGGGTTAATCGGCTTCGCAGTTGTTGCAGCCGGTTTACTCATTGCATTGTTTTCAACGTGGTTAGGTCGTGAGCGTGGCGCAGCCGTAATGGGGGCGGAGCCATCTGACTCCCGCAGTGTTGTCTCCGGGATGGTCAGTGCATTCGTTTTTCTGTTTTTGATTCTCGGCGGCGTGATTTGGCTCGACCATAAACAACGCGCAGAAGATCAGATTGCTCAGAATCAGGAAGAGCTTCAAGTCGAACAGATCATCGACATTCCTGACGAGCAGCCCACTCCAGAACCTGGAACGGCTGGTCTAAACAAAGGCAAGGGTGGCGGAAGCAAACCGAAACAGGAACAGGCACGAGGCGGTGGTGGTGGTGGACGTCAGGATCCAAAACCGGCGTCATTCGGTAAGACTCCTCAGGCATCTTTAACGGTTCCGCAAGTGGTGGCGCCAGATCCGAAACCACCACAGATCAAGAATCCTTCTTTGCCGGTCGCGGCGACGGTGGTTGCTGATCCATTGTTGGTTCCACCTGACGCGCGGGTGCTTCCGTATGGTGATTTCAAATCGAAGAGTACTGACCCATCGTCCGGACCAGGATCTGGTAACGGTATCGGTACTGGCACCGGCGGCGGTATTGGCCCAGGTGAGGGTGGTGGTATCGGACCCGGTCGTGGCGGAAATATTGGCGGTGGCGATCGCAACGACGGTGGTGGTGGAGCCGGTGGCGGTGGCGGCGGTGGTTACGATCGAATCTTTACGGGTAAGGACGTTACTTCCAAAGCTCGTTTGATTTCGAAACCCGAGCCACAGTACACGGAAGACGCTCGCAAGAATCAGGTCACGGGAACAGTGGTTCTGAAGGTGGTCTTTGCGTCGAACGGAACGGTGACAAACATCCGCACAGTTTCCGGATTGCCTTATGGCCTAACGGAACGCGCGATTGCCGCAGCACGACAGATTAAATTCGTGCCTGCGACAAAGGATGGACACCAGGTATCGATGTGGATGCAGCTTGAATACAACTTCAACCTGTATTAAGAGTCAACGGATTAGTTAGCAAAAAGCGGCGATGGTTGAATCCATCGCCGCTTTTGAATTTATGTTCGATAGGTTCAGTTTGTTTTCAATTTACGTTCCCGAGTCCTTTAACTGCTACTAATCTGCGGTAGCAGATAATCTATTCTTTGCGAGTAAACCCGTTCGTGAATTGCGACAGTTAAAACCGAAGGTTGGGTATTGTGTGACCAAAAGGGCTCGATATAGGCTTTACCTTGTGGTCTTGATGCGTGACTGCTTTATGTTGATTGCTAACGAACCTCGACGACAAGCTAAAGCGTATCGAACATTAAACATGTCGTTGTGCGAAGCGCTTGATCCGTTTCAGTCCTTCCTGGATCTGTGACATCGAAGTCGCATAAGACATTCGCACAAAACCGGGGGCACCAAAGCCAGTGCCGTCTGTCACGACAGTCTGTTCTTCTTCAAGAAGGCGCTGCGAAAACTCTGCCGACGTTTTCAAATCTTTTTTCAGACACCCGCGAACGTCTGGAAACGCGTAGAACGCGCCTTCCGGCTCACCGCATTTCAATCCCGGCACCTGCTCAAGTTCCTTTAGCAACCACGCACGGCGAGCTGTGTATTCCGCAAGCATCTCCCCGACTGACTCCTGCGGTCCATTTAGCGCTTCGATCGCAGCGTATTGAGCTATCGAGGTTGGATTCGAGGTCGAGTGTCCCTGAACCTTAAGCATTGCTTTGATCCATTCAGCTGGACCAAGTGCATATCCCATGCGCCAACCCGTCATCGCGTATGTTTTGGAGAACGAACCGGCGATGCAGAGTCGCGCACGAAGGTCAGGCGGCAAACTCGCGGCGCTGAACACTGTTGCGGGCGGGTAGACAAAACGCAGATAGCACTCGTCGGAAACCACGTAGATATTCCGTTCAGTGGCGATCTCAACAATACGACGAAAGGTCTCGGGGGAAGAACGCGTCCCGAGGGATTGCTCGGCGAATTAAGAATGACAAGCTTCGTTCGCGGAGTGATCGCTTGTTCAAACGCTTCAGGAGTTAAGAGAAAGTTATTGGTTTCAGTTTCGATAAAAACTGGCGTTGCGCCGGCAAACACAACTACTTCAGGAAAAGTCACCCAGTAAGGCTTTGGAATTAGTACTTCGTCGCCAGTGTTCAAAAGCGTGACGGCGGCATTGAATATCGCCTGTTTGCCGCCAGACGTCGCCATCACTTCTGTCGGCGCGTACTCGGTGCCGAAACTATCGTGGTAGAAACGAATGATAGCGGCTTGCAATTCGCGAACGCCGCCGGTTGCGGTGTATTTGGTGCGACCAGCGCGCATTGCTTCTTCAGCTGCGCGTTTGATGTTGTCCGGCGTATCGAAGTCGGGTTCGCCGGCGCCAAAGTCAACTACGTCAGCACCCGTTGCGCGCAGCGCTTCGGCGGCCTGTGCCGCTGCAAGTGTTGCCGACGGTTGCATTCGCGATACGTTTTCAGAGGTGGAGAAAGGGGACATTGCGGGCCAGGTTTTCATGAATCAAGTAGATGGATCAGTATCAGATTAGCTCAACGTTTTTTGGAAGTACTTTTCTTTGCGCCGCCCTTTTTGCTCGACTTCTTTGCGCCCGACTTCTTGGATGTTCGTGATTTTGCCGCGGCTTTGCCGCCTTTTCGACCACCTTTTCTTGCGGGCGCTTTGTTAACAGGCTTGCCTCGGCCAGAGCCACTCTTCTTGCCGCCACCTGTCATCGCATTCACTGTCGCCCACGCCCGTCGCTCAGCTTCATCCTCTGAAACTCCGCTCTCTTCATATCCTTCTTCAATGTGTTCGGCTTGGCGTTTCTGTTTGTCGGTGTATGCGCTCTTGTCACCCCTTGGCATTTGATTTCGTCCTCCCCATGGTTCGATTAATCGAATTCTCTCAGCGTTTCTCCGCGCAACCTCAGCTTTCTTGGCGTCTCAGCGGTTCCTATGCTTGAGAAGCAGCACCGCAGACACGCAGAGAGCGCGGAGGTTGCGCAGAGAATTGAACTTTCGTTGTGAGGCGATTATAACACGCGTAACTATCAGCCGATGTTTTAAGCTTTGTTCATTTTTTCTTTCATTCGCTGCTCAACGAACGGTGGCACAAGACCAGTGACAGCACCTTCCAACTGAAAGACTTCTTTCACCAATCGGGAACTGACGTAAGAGTAAATCTCGGCGGGCATCATGAAAACAGTTTCGATACTGGGCTCGAGTCGTCGATTCATCAGGGCCATCTGCAATTCATATTCGTAATCTGAAATCGCGCGGATGCCACGCACGATTGCATCCGCCTTTTGCGCAACAGCGTAATTAACAAGCAGTCCGCGAAAAGAATCAACGCGCAGCTTGCATTGGCCTTTCTTGATGTCTTTAAGAACTTCGATGAGGATTTCGTGGCGTTCTTCTATTGAAAAGAACGGTGTCTTTTCTGGGTTTACAAGGATACCAATTATAATCTCATCGAAAAGTTTGCAACCTCGTTCGATGATGTCTAAGTGACCGTTGGTGACGGGATCAAAGGAGCCGGGGTAGATGGCGCGCCGCATGGACCGAAATGTTAGCACCAATCATCTGGTCATATACCATTTGTGATTTGGTCTTTGGTCTTTGGACTTTGGTCTTCGTAGTGGTTCTTGCCGGGTATCCAAAAAAACGAACACTGGCAAAGACCAAAGACCAAAGACCAAGGCCCAACATGCTTGACACCCAACAACACCGATGGTTCAATACCTCTTGATAATTCGCGTGGTGAGTTAAAGCGACTTGCGGCCACGTAAAATAATCCGCTAAACAGCTCGGCACATCTTGTCATCATTCAAGAGGCTCCGCGTTGTTAGGCGCGGAGCCTTTTATCGATTGCCGATTGCCGATTTGCCAATCAAGCGAACGGCTTGTGGCAAGCTGACAACGATGGAGTCTTTATCAACTTATCAAATCTGCCAATCGGCAATCGGCAATTGAATCGGCAATCGTTACAGATGAACACTTTTCTCAAAACTCTCCAGGAACGCATCGTCGTCGTTGACGGCGCTATGGGGACCAACATTCAGTCTCAGAACCTAACGCCAGACGACTTTGATGGACTGGATGGTTGTAATGAGTATCTCGTAGTAACCAAGCCCGAAGCGATCGAGAAGGTTCATGCTGGCTTTCTCGAGGTTGGTTGCGACGTGATTGAGACTGACTCGTTTGGTTCAACCTCAATCGTGCTCGCTGAGTATGACATTGCCGATCGTGCGTATGAACTGAACTTCAAGTCTGCCGAACTTGCCAGGCGCGTCGCGAGCGACTTTAGCACTCCCGATAAACCGCGTTGGGTTGGGGGATCGATGGGCCCGACCACCAAACTTCCTTCGCTCGGACACATTTCTTTCCTCGACATGAAGGCTTCATACGCTGAACAAGCAAGAGGCCTGATTGATGGCGGGGCCGATCTGCTCATCGTCGAAACCTGCCAGGACATACTCCAAACCAAAGCCGCGCTCTCGGCGATCTTTGAGTATTTTGAAGAAATACGCCGCCGCGTGCCAGTATTCGCACAGGTCACTATCGAGGCTTTTGGCACGATGCTGATGGGGACTGAGATTGGCGCCGCCCTAACCGCGCTTGAGCCATTTCCTGTCGACGTGATCGGTATGAACTGCGCGACTGGCCCACAGCAGATGACCGAGAACGTACGATACCTCTGTCAGAACTCGGTGCTGCCAGTCTCTGTAATTCCTAACGCTGGCATTCCCGAGAACGTCGGGGGACATGCGCACTACAAAGAAACACCCGAATCGCTCGCAGCAGATCTTAGGCACTTCGCACGTGATATTGGCGTGAACGTTGTTGGTGGTTGTTGCGGAACTACGCCAGACCACCTTCGAGCTGTGGTTGAAGCGGTTAAGGACGTCACGCCAAAAACGCGAACAGCAGAAAAACTGCCGGCAGCATCGTCGATATTCATTCAGCAACCCTACGTCCAGGACACTTCGTTCCTGATCATCGGCGAACGAGTGAATGCGAGCGGCTCGAAGAAGATGCGAGACCTGCTTAACGTCGAAGACTGGGACGGACTAGTGTCGCTAGCACGCGAGCAGGAAAAAGAAGGCGCGCATATCCTTGATGTGAACGTCGACTTTGTTGGTCGCGATGGCGAGAAGGACATGCACGAACTCGCCTCACGTCTGGTGACGAACATCAAGATCCCTCTGATGTTCGACTCGACTGAATGGCAAAAAATGGAAGCGGGTCTTCAACATGCAGGCGGAAAGTGTTTGCTCAATTCGACGAATTACGAAGACGGCGAACCGCGATTCTTAAAACTGCTCGACCTCGCGAAACGTTACGGCGCCAGTGTAGTCATCGGAACGATTGATGAAGAGGGAATGGCGCGAACGGCCGAAGGTAAGTTCAAGATCGCTAAACGAGCGTATGAACAAGCTACGGAGAAGGCCGGGATGTTAGCTTCCGACATCTTCTTTGATCCGCTGGCGCTCCCTATTTCGACAGGAATAGAAGAGGATCGGAAAAATGCGCTAGAAACAATCAACGCGATCCGCACAATCAAAAAGGAACTGCCGGGGTGTTTCACCCTTCTTGGTGTTTCAAATGTTTCCTTCGGCTTGAATCCGGCGTCCAGAGTAGTACTGAATTCGGTTTTCCTTCATGACGCTGTCGAAGCTGGGCTCGACGCGGCGATAGTTAATGCCAGCAAGATTGAACCGCTGAATCGAATTGGCGAAAAGGAATTAAAGGTTGCCCGCGAGTTGATCTACGACCAGCGCAAGTTTGAGGGAGATGTTTGCGTTTACGATCCGCTAACAGAGTTCACCAAACTCTTCGAGGGAGTCAAATCGGCGTCGAAGAAAAAAGCTTCAAAAGGCGAAACTGTCGAGGAGCGCCTTAAGAATCACATTATTGATGGTGAAAAGATCGGACTCGAAGGTGAACTGGGCACGGCGCTCCAAACATACTCAGCGCTTGAAATCATTAACAACATTCTGCTCGAAGGCATGAAAGTGGTCGGCGATCTCTTTGGAAGTGGTCAGATGCAATTGCCTTTTGTGTTGCAATCCGCCGAAGCGATGAAATCAGCCGTGCGCTTCCTTGAACCGTTCATGGAGAAGAAAGGCGGTGCGACTGCTAAAGGCACCATGGTCCTTGCAACGGTTAAAGGCGACGTTCATGACATTGGTAAGAATCTCGTGGACATTATTCTCACGAACAACGGATACAAGGTTCACAACCTGGGGATCAAGCAACCGATTGAGAACATTCTGCAGGCATACAACGAACATGGAGCTGACGCTATCGGTATGAGCGGACTGCTCGTGAAATCGACTCTGATCATGAAAGAGAATCTGGAGTTGATGAACGAACGAGGTATCAACGTTCCGGTTGTTCTTGGTGGGGCAGCCTTGACACGTCGCTATGTAGAAGACGATCTAAAGTCGCTCTACGGAGGTCAGTTGTTCTACGCGCGCGATGCTTTTGCCGGCCTGCATACCATGGATAAATTGATCGGCGGCAACGGCAAGGCAACAGCAACCGCTGAAAGCGAGACCGTCTCTGGTGAAATCGATGTCGCTGAGGACGCGGAAGATTTGATAGGCGAAGAGGCTAAGTTAGGAATCCGCAAGCCGGCGCGACCGACGTGGTGTGATAAGCCCATCAGCTCAAACCAACCATACAACGCGCTCGAACGTGCAAACCGATGTGCCGATTCCCAGTCCGCCGTTTTTTGGATCTCGCGTTGTAGACAACATCGAGCTCGACGAGGTATTCGCTTTCGTCAATGAGACCGCACTGTTCAAAGGTCAATGGCAATTTAAGCAGGGAAGGACTGCACCAAGTGATTATCAGGATCTCGTAGCCGCGAAGGTCAGACCCATCTACGAAGAACTCAAAACCAGAAGCAAACGGGAAGAGCTGTTGGCTCCCAAAGTGGTGTATGGCTATTTCCCTTGTCAGTCTGAAGGTAACGACCTGATCATCTATGATGATCCGTCTGAGAACGAGAGGCTTCGGTTCACGTTTCCACGACAGCCATCCGGCAAAAACCTATGTCTTGCAGACTTTTTTGCCTCGCGTGAGTCCGGCAGAATGGATGTGGTCGCCTTTCATCTCGTAACGGTTGGCCGGCGCGCCAGCGAATATTCGCATGAGCTGTTTAAGTCAGATAATTATGCCGATTATCTCTATTTCCACGGATTGAGTGTTGAAACTGCTGAAGCGCTTGCAGAGTACTGGCACAAACAAATTCGTAAGGAACTCGGTATCGCCGGTGGCGATGCAACGGAATTGCCGAAGCTCTTTCGGCAGCACTATCAGGGCTCGCGATACAGCTTTGGTTACCCGGCGTGTCCTGATCTGGAAGACCAATCGAAACTGTTTGAGTTGCTGGATCCCGGTCGTATCGACGTTGAGCTGACAGAAGAATTTCAGCTCGAACCCGAGCAGTCCACCTCCGCAATCATCATCCACCATCCGGAAGCGAAGTATTTCAACATCGAGTAGGCTCATTACAGTACCGGGACAACGAAGCGCGTGGCCGTACTACTCAGCTCACTGTACGAGAAGCGGAGTGCCGGATGCTCCTGTGTTCTCTGGTAAAGTGTCGCCCTTGGTTACACTGTCTAACTGGTTTTCAGATCTGAATGTCGAAAGATTCAGAATCAGCGGTGAGCACGGACTTCAAGCGACGCGACGCCGGGAATTGGACCATGGATGCGCAACTCGCTCTCGAGCCATCGGCAGAAGAGCTATCTGCTTTATCCTGGTTTGAGCGGTTCGCGTTTCGTCTCGTGCGGCGAATGAACGTGGGTACGTGGAAGCGTTTTTGGACGTGGTGTCAGAAGACGCTCGGAGCCGGATGGATACATCTTTCAACTTACAACATAATGAACGTCTATGGTCTCGAAAACGTCGAGGCCGCCTCGCATGAACGCCCCATACTTCTCGTAGCAAATCATCGTTCGTTTTTCGACATGTACACTGTATCGACAGTGCTTTTTCGAAATACGAAGTGGCGCAAACAACTCTTCTTCCCGGTTCGTGGGCGGTTCTTTTACCAATCGCCGGTTGGGTTGTTTGTGAATCTCGTGATGGGTTGGTTTTCTATGTATCCCCCATTTTTTACAGGCGGCGATCGTCCACTTCCGGAAAAACGCGTCTTCGATAAATACTCGTTCCGTGTACTGACTGAGCTTACGAGAGTTGGTCCAGGGAATGTCATAGGGTTTCATCCCGAGGGTACGCGCAACAAAAGTGACGACCCGTATTCGTTTCTCCCCGCTCAGCCAGGTGTGGGAAAGTTAATTCGCGATTCGAATCCGCAGGTAATCCCGGTTTTTATTGCCGGCTTATGCAACAATCTTCCGCGACAGATTGCTCGTAATTGGAACCGAGAAGAAGTGATTCGAATTCACTTCGGCAAAGCGATGGACCTCTCATCGTATCTTGAGAAGCCTGACCGCTTGCGAACTCACAAGGAGATTGCTGACGCGGTGGTTGCGAGGATTGCCGAATTGGGTGAGAAGGATCGTCAGATGATCGATCACTCAAGCTAACAGGAATGCTACAACGGGAATGTCCGACACACTTCAGTTTGTCGTTGTGATGCGTCAGCGGCGAGTGTCGTCCCAGATTAAAGGTTCCGCATCACAACGACAAACCAAAGTGTGTCGACATTTGCTTGTCGCTTGCCCATTAGCTTGAGCCTTTACTAACCTTGATGACAAGCTAAAGCGTATCGAACATCAAACATGCCGTTACCTTTGGTCATCGTAAATCCTGAATCCGCGTCGGGCACAACGCGAAAAGCCTGGCCGCGAATTGCCAGCGATCTGCGCCTGCAGTTTGGCTCTTTCACCGTCGCGTTCACTGAACGCAAAGGTCAGGGAATCCAACTGGCGACGGAGGCTGCACGAGCTGGCGTTCAAATGATCATCGCTTGCGGTGGCGACGGCACTATCTCAGAAGTCGCGAATGGGATTCTAAATTCAGGTAAGGATGTAGAACTGGGAATACTTCCGAGCGGAACAGGCGGAGACTTTCGAAGGACTTTGGAGATTCCAGCCCAATCGAGAAATGCCTCAAGAATCCTACGCGAAGGTAAAACGCGTCGAATTGACGTCGGCAGGGTTTCTTTTGTCGATCATGAAGGCGTCGATGCGAATCGTTATTTTCTCGGAGTTGCTTCATGTGGCATGAGTACCCAGGTTATTGAACGCGTGAAGAGCGGCGCTCCGGATTGGCTTCCTGAGAACACGCCAGGTTGGATCGGGGGTCGCGTCTCTTTCGGAGCAGCATTACTGCAAACAGCGGCGCGCTCCGATCGATCACAAGTTGTTGTTCAACTTGACGATTCTCACGAGCGTCACCTGACCGTTGCTAATCTCTGCATCGCTAACGCCCGTTACTTCGGCGGAGGCATGAAGGTGGCGCCTGACGCCAAACTCACCGATGGAAAGCTGGATGTCGTGAGCGTCGGCGATCTGAGCGCATTCAAAATCTTCACCAGCGCACCTCGCCTGTATCTCGGTTCGCACCTATCAATGCCTGAGGTCAGTCACGCTCTGGCCAGAAAGATTTATGTCCGTCCGGCAAATAAGTCACAATCTATCGCGTTAGAAGTTGATGGGGAGCTCCCAGGCCGTTTACCTGCCACGTTTCAGGTAATACCAGAAGCGCTGAGAGTTCGTTGTGCTGCGTAAAAACGATTTCTCTTTTCGCCTCCCTGCAAAACTCTTATGATGAAACTCGCCGGTTATGGACGAACGGAGAGTTAAACCCCGACTGAGCGTGAATCTCGATGCCGTGTGGGATCGCGAGCAGGCCGGGCATTCGGCGCGCGTCATAGACCTATCTGAGGGTGGTTGCTATCTCGATACAGTCGGCGATGTGATGGCCGGGGAAACCGTCGCTTTCCGCGTGATGCTGCCAGACGGAGATTGGCTATATCTCGAAGGAGAAGTCAGACATCACCGCCAAGGCTTTGGGTTCGGCGTCAGGTTTACTGATTTGAATGAAGACCAGCTGGAAAAACTGGTTCTGCTCTTGCAAGCTTGCAAAGGAGGGTGGCCCTACTTCTCTTATCACGGCAGATCTTGTTGAAGACTGACTCGCCATCAAACTTCCACATTTATTGTGATAAATGGTCTTGAATCCGCGCATGCATAAAATGTACTCTCTTCAATGGTTTAATAATTCCGGTGACTGTGAACAACATAAGCCCGCCCAGAAGCCTCTCGCATCTTAAGCACCGTTCGGTCGAGTCAAAACGATAATGTCGATCAAAGGCACCCTGGCAACGATGAGCTTGACCGACCTGCTTCAGTTTCTCGGCTCAGGCCGTAAGAGCGGAACGCTGAAATTCGATCGCGGCAAGATCAGCAAGCAGGTGTATTTCCAAAAGGGACTTATCGTTGGTTCGCAGTCAAATGATCCGCGAGAGTACCTGGGTCAGGTGTTGCTTCACTATGGCAAGGTTGATGAGGCGCAGCTTCAAGCTGCCCGAGAAGCGCAAAGAACATCCGGACTTAAATTAGGCGAAGCATTGGTCCAGCTCGGCGCGGTCACAGAAAAAGATGTGTTGGAAGTCTTGAAAACCCGTACGCTCGACGCGATCTACGATCTCTTTGTTTGGAATGAGGGTCACTTTGAGTTCTTTGACGACGAACCACTGCCACCCGATTTGATTAAGGTTGAAGTGGAACCGACAAACGTGATCATGGAAGGCATCTATCGCATCGATGAGTTGGAACGTTACAAAACGCTCGTGCCTTCTGATAGGGCGATACTTGAATTAGGCAGCGGTTGGACATCCTCACTAAAAGTTGGGAAGGAACAACGCCTGGTTCTGTACTTCGTTGAAAAGCGAATGTCCGTGGCGGAAATCTGTTATCACATGCACGCGTCTTCCTTCCACGTCTACAGTTTGTTGTATGAACTTATTAACCAGGGTTTCGCGCGTGTCGCGGGCGAGTTGCCTGAGCCCTTTTCAGCTGGTTCACCTGAATTCGACGAGGTGCCGGAGACCGTTACTGAACTTGTGTGGTCGGCGGAGCGAAAGATCGATGAAGATCCGGAAGAAGCACTGAGAATTCTTCAGCGCGTTTTGGAGGAGGAACCCAAGAACACGCAAGCTCAACAATTGCTCAATGAGGCTGAAGCGAAATTTGTCGAGCAAGTTTACAAGACTGAATTGTCGCCCAATGCCGTGCCGAAAATAATCGTCTCCCCCGATGATTTGACGAGTCAACAGCTTCATCCACAGGAAGGATTCCTACTTTCCCGAATCAACGGCACTTGGGATGTTCAGTCGATCCTTTCCATCTGTCCGTTTCGTGAGGCCGATAGCCTGCGAATGATCAGAAGTTTGTTGGAACGCAGGATAATAGGACTCGAATCCTAAATCTTGAAAGTTATTTAGACTTGCCGTATCGTCTTGCCGCCCTCGCATTTCTACGGTTACCAATTACAGAACGGGAGCGAAGTGACCGAATTCATTTAACTCGGGCTCGTGTTCGTTCTTGAATGCGGTCGCTTCGCTCCCGTTCTGTAATACATGATCATTGCCGCGGTTCCTATTGTGAAGTTTGAAGTTTGTAAGGAGACTAAATTTCATGTCAGAAGAAAACAAAGCGTTAGTCTTACGTTGGTTCGATGAGGTGTGGAACAAGGGGCGAACCGACGCGATCGAGGAAATGTTTGACGCCGGTGGTCTGGCTTATGGCCTCTTAGACAATCCGGAAGATGCGGTTGTTGGACCTCCAGCGTTCAGAGAGTTTCACGCAACGTTTCGAGGAGCTTTCCCCGACATGATTGTCAGTGTTGATGACATGGTAGCTGAAGGAGACAAAGTAGCAGCGCGTTGCAGCGTGCGAGGTAAACACACCGGAGATCATCTAGGCATCGCAGCTACCGCCACTCCGGTCGATTTTACAGGAATAACGATAGTGCGCATCGAGAACGGAAAGATCGCCGAAGCCTGGAATAATTTCGATTTCATGAGGATGAACAAACAGATTGGGCTGCTGTGAAACGTCAATCGAAATCGCGCTTCGGCAAACCGTTTCAAAGAATTAGACACCACAGGCTTTAGCCTCGTGGAGTTTGATGTTTGATTTCTCGAGAGCCGTAGGCTAAGCGGCGACGTAAGCCTCTTTAGCATGGACACGGCCCGCGACTTGAACAGTTTGTTTTGCACGGACAACCGGGTCCATCTGTAAAACGAAAAATCTCCTCGTCACTGGATGAGCGATGTTTCGCCATCTGGATAATTGCTTCTCATAAACTACCTCAAACCCCATCGAGCAGAACAAACGACGCCACTCAGAGCTCAAACGAAAAGTGCAAGTACCTGTACGCTTTCTCCATTGTTGATTGTGTATCCAACATGCGGCTCGATCGAGCCAGCGCAGCGGTATGTCCTCATAGATAATCGCAACTCCGTCATTCTTCAAAACGCGAGCTACCTCATTCAGTACGAGCGTCGAATCCTGCGCGTGGTGCAACACGTAACACAAGAGCACAGCGTCGAAAGTTTCATCACCAACAGGGAAATGGCGACCATCGTAAGGGAGGTAGTCAATAGCCGCATGGGGTGCGGGTCCAACATCCAGGCCAACCACTCTCGATTTTAGAATGCCGACGAGATGATGCGCAATGAATCCGTTGCCGCAGCCAATGTCGAGAACGCTCGCACGAGAAGGAAGGAGACGAGCTATCTCGAGCGCCATATCATATGCGCGCCCGACCTTACGGCGTCTTCGCATTCGCTGGAACCGACGTCGCAATCCTTCAGTAAGAGCCTCCATCGCATTCGCACAATTGCAACGCTAGTGCCGATGCCCGGTGAGAATGGTCTGAGTGGAAAACACCCAAAAACTGGGGTGCCCGCATCAACAGTAAGAAAAATCTGTCGCAAAGAAACTCGTTCTGATGTCCGATACGCTTTAGCTTGTCGAGATGGTGGGCGCCGCTAAATTGAAGCTACGATTCGAGCTCAGGAAAATAGCAGGTTGGTGAAGGGTGGCTTGCCCCCGCTCAAGATGCACGAACTATTCAAGATCGAGTGTCACATTGATGTTGAGCGGGGGCAAGCCACCCTTCCCAACCTGCTATTTGTCTGATTTTTGAATTGTCAGCTTGGAGGAGACAAGTCGTGCTATTGGACTGCGGAATCGAAATTGGTTAAGAATGTGATGAAACTAATCGCGAGGAAACCCATGTATAGGCTGCTAGCAATCACGATCACACTGTCCGCGCTCGGCGTCTCAGTAGCTCAAAAAAATTCACGTATGACTCCACAGCCCAATGTTCCAAATGCGTATTGGCCCGTCGAAAAAAGCCAACCCATCATCGACAAAACGCAAACGATTACGCTTTCACCTGACCTTTCTCGATTAAGTGCCGGGGAGCGAACAGCTGTTACCAAGCTCATTGAAGTAGGACGCATATTTCAAAAACTCTACGAAGAACAGCGCCACCCTGAAGCACTTTCGTCTTATCGTGCGTTGGAACAATTAGACAGTCGTACTGGGTCTTCACCTCGCACACGCAATCTCCTGACGCTCTATCGTTTGTTTCAGGGGCCGATTGCAACCACGCTCGAAAACAAACGAGAGCCATTCCTTCCGGTCGACCCACCCGCCCCGGGAAAGAATGTCTATCCCTGGAACGTCAAAAAAGAGGAACATTGACCAATGGCTTGCGACTGTGCCGGCAAGTAGTGACAGACGTGAAGAGATACTTGATCTCCGAAGTGTGGTGCGCCGTGCGACCTTAAAAAATGTTCGCGGAGACATTGCTCGACTACGACAGTATCCGGCGCTTGCAACCTTGCATCCGAATCTGTTGCCACTTCTGCAGTCACTTGAAGCTCCGAACCGCCGAGCTCAGACAACGCGCTCAACAGGGATTCTATGTAGTGCCTTACGCCGTCGCTTATGCCGATGACCTGATGAATGCGTACCGTTTGCTTAACGAGGCTGCCGATGCCGTCAAGAAAGATGATGAGGAGTTTACCCGCTACCTGCGCAACCGCGCGCGGGATTTGCTCACCAACGATTATGAATCGGGCGATGCGAGCTGGGTGACAGGTCATTTCAAAAATCTGAACGCTCAAATTGGCTCGTACGAGACATATGACGATGAACTCTACGGAGTAAAAACATTCTTCGCCTTCAATGTGTTGCTGACCCGACAACAGGAGACAACTGCACTGCGTCAAGCGATGAAAGGCCTGCAAGCTCTCGAAGATTCATTGCCCTACAAGCAACATAAGAAGGTGCGCGAAGATATTCCGGTCGGTGTTTATGACGTCGTTGCCGACTTTGGACAGTCACGCGGCGGAAACACTGCCACGATTCTGCCGAATGAGAGTTATCTGGCCCGACAGTATGGGCGCACAATCCTGCTGCGCGCGAACATCATGCGCGATCCAAATATCTTCGAAGGAACGTCGAGTACTTTCGCAGCCGCAGTTGGCGCAGATCAGGCCAAGGCACTGACGTCCGAAGGAAACTTCTATCGCACGCTCTGGCACGAGGTCGGGCATTATCTTGGAGTCGATCGCACGAAGGACGGCCGGATCTAGACGAAGCTCTCCAGGACAATGCAAACACGATCGAAGAGATGAAAGCTGACCTCGTTTCGTTATTCGTAGCTGAGGCGCTGCGGAAACAGGGCTATTACACTGACGCGCAATTGCGAAGCGTTTATGCAGGCGGCATTCTGCGCGTCCTGCAGAACAATCAACCGCGGCGTGATCAGCCCTACAACACGATGCAGCTCATGCAGTGGAATTTCTATTTGGAGAATGGGTTGTTAACTTTCGATCCGGCGACGAAGACCTGAGGATTCACTACGACAAGTATCACGATGTGGTGGGAAAGATGCTCGCTCGCACGTTGGAAGTTCAGTATGAGGGTGATAAGGCTGCCGCTGATCGGTTTATTGACCAGTACTCCAAATGGGACGATAACCTGCATGGAGCGATCGCCGCGAATATTCCGAGCGCAACAAAAGTATCGGTTCAGATTGTTCAAGTATGCTGCGTTGGGGGAATGAAAAGCAGATCCACCGATTCCGCACGATTACACAGATTAGAACGTAGAGCTTAGAACTTTGTGCTGATCTGTTCGAAATCGAATCGGTCCACAAAGGTACAAAGTTACAAAGTACAAAGATCCAAGTCTAAGTTCTTAATCTGTGTAATCGTGAGCATCTGGTCTTACTTCCCGAACGCATTGCCACCGAGGAAGTTCTCACGTAGATAGACAACCGTGTCGTGAAGTGTCTCGCCCGGATCGCGAGGTCTGAAGCCGAGCTCTCTACTGGCCTTTGCACAATTCAGGTACCAGAAATATTGGGCCATCTCAATTGAGCCGGGCTCAACGGGAGATGCCAGGTCCCATTGCTTGAAAAATGAATCGACGAGTTGTGCCCCGGCAACAGCGACTCTTGATGGCAATGTTACCCAGGGCGCTGACACTTTCGTGAGTCGCTCGAGTCGTCCGAAGAACTTTGAGAAAGTCCAGTTTGCTGCGCCAAGCAGATAGCGCTCACCGTGCCTGCCTTTCTTCATTGCTCCGCGAAATGTCGCAGCCGCGTCGCGCGCATCGACGAAGCTCACACCACCCGAGGGCACCGCGCCAATCTTGCGCGCCATGAAATCGAGTACCACCTTCGTCGAACTCAACCGGTCGTCACCTGGTCCAAGCAACAGACTCGGGTTCAAAATCACCAGCCGTAAACCTTTTCCGTTGAACCTCTCCAGTGCGGCCATTTCCTGATAGGCCTTGCTCGCGTAGTAAGGCCACCGCGAAACGATGTCTAACGGCACAGGATGCGATTCGTCCGGTAACAGATCGCCTTCCTTTGTCACTGCAATGGTTCCGCTGGTCGAGGCGAGTACGATCGATTTCACGCCTGCAGTTTTTGCAGCATCGCAAAGCAAACGCGTGCCCTCGACGTGTATCTCGTACATCTCACGCGCATCCTTGCGGTCGCGCGAAACCTTTCCCGCCAAGTGATAGATCTCTCGAATGCCGTCGACCGCACGCTTTACGTCGTCCTCTTTGGTTATTGAACCTTCGAAAGTTTCAATTCCAAGATCGACAAGCCAGTCCGGAATCGACGTTGCCATAACGCGGATGTCTTTCACTCCATCGTCGATTAGCTGGCGAACGAGGTGTGAACCGAGAAAGCCAGTGCCGCCGGTTATGAGTGTTGAGGCTCGCGGACGCTTCTCAATTGCGGCGCGTCGCTTAGACCCCGCCGAGACGGGTGTCATCCGAGCGGTGCGTTTAGCGGGAGGTTTCGAGGGCATAGCGGATAGTTAAAACAACTTTTTCTTCGAAACGTTCAAAGCTGCGACGAAATAATAGGTCCAGGATAGCGGTCAGGACCGGAAATTCGCAGGTTGGGAAGGGCGGGCCTTGAATGTCCGACACACTTCAGTTTGTCGTTGTGTTTGATAACATTCAAGCTAGGACTTAAGTTGAATCTCGGAAACACAACGACAAACTGAAGTGTGTCGGACATTCAAGGCCCGCCCTTCCCAACCTGCAATTTTCCGTCTCTTGAATCGTCTTCCGACACCAGTTTTGTCCTGAGCAATGCTGCGTCCTAAGGCATCACGGAGTCTTCAGAGTATTCGGTCAGATGTGATCGCCGTTCAGCCTTCCACAGTTTTCTCAATCCCTTTGCATCAAAGGAGTCTCGCGATCGAGTCCGTAATCGATCCACTTCATGACGCACGAGTGCAGCAATCAATCGATACGCTTCGGACCGTGACATTCCTTTCGTCAACTCCTCGAGCTCTTCATACGATATGAATCGCCCAATACGCGCACCAATGTCTCTACTCTTGATCAAGGTCGAACCTTTAGGCATCGCCTGATAAGTCCCGTGAAGATACATCGGTAAGATTCCGACTCGCGCATGCAGCGCCAGGTAGCCGATCACCGGCTTGAAGTCCGCCATTTCACCTGTTATCGACCGCGTGCCTTCAGGGAATATCAATGCGTTGTAACCACGATCCAGAAATGAACGTGCGTGCCGCAAAGACTGTCTCAATGATCCTGTGCGTTCCATTGGCACGAGGTTCGTGAAGTTCTCCATTACCGCGCGTTTGTATTTCGTGTCAAAGAAATAGTCGGCAGCCGCTAACGCGACCAGATCATTGCCTGACTCACCGAGAGCCATCTTCGTGAGGCCCATATCGAGGTGCGAACAATGATTTGCTGCGACGATGAAATTTGTATGGGGCGGAATGTTGGAGCGGCCTTCGTACTGAGTTCTCAGAAATTGATTGTAGAAAACCCTTTGTAACGCATCACCCGCTCTGTTTCCGAGACCGCGCACAACTGAGGGGACATGAATCTCGTCATCCACTTTGCGCGCGTCTGTTCTTACCGGCCTGGCTGCGCTTGCACCACGTCGATCTATTACACCGATCAACTCTTTGATGTCCTGAACTTCATTCAGTCGTTCAGGTGCGGTAACAGAACCCCCTGCATTCTCAATCGCAGTTGCCAACTCGACAAACATCAAGCTATCGAAACCCAGGTCGCTCAATCGCGAATTGATGGAGACTTCGGAACGAGGTCGATTCGCGACATTTGCGACGATACCCATCAACCACATCGAATCTTTATCGACGGATTCCTCTGTCGCGCTTCGACCTGTTTTCTGATTCTGCTCCAGGGCTTCCATTATTTGCACTACTTCACGACGCTTAACTTTCCGTGTGGCTGTTCGCGGTAGTTCGATGTCTGTGAAGTGCAGAACCTTCACCCGTTTGAAATAGGGCAGGGAAGCCGATACTTCGCGAAAATGCTCTTCAATGAAGCGGTGCATGTCCGCTCGCGAAAGCGCAATGTCGTATTCATCGTCGGGTACGACCAAGCACGCGACCTTTTCACCGATACCTTCCGTGAGACCGACGATGCTCAGTTCTTTTATGTACGACGAGTTGCCGTAGACCTCTTCGAGTTCATCGGGATAGACGTTCTTGCCATTCGTATCAACGATGATCTCTTTCGATCGTCCTACCAGGTAAAGGTTTCCGTCGTCGTCGACACGCCCGAGGTCTCCGGTGTACAGCCACCTATCGACAAGCGTCTGACGTGTAGCTGCCTCATCGTCGTAATAACCGAGCATGACGTTTGGCCCGCGCGCGATTACTTCGCCGACGCCTCCTGAATCAGGATCGGCAATTCGCACCTCTACTCCTGGTAACGGTTTACCGACTGAGCCCGTCAACATTCGGTTTTCTGGCCGTGTCACCGTGAGAACGGGCGACGCCTCTGTCAGACCGTAGCCTTCGAGGATCGTAAAGCCCAGACCCTGGAAATCTTTCTGTATTTTCTCGCTGAGAGCAGACCCGCCGCTGATGAGATAGCGAATACGTCCACCGAGTCCCTCGTGAATTGGATAGAAAAGTACCTGACCAAGATTGAGTGGCGTGTTGTCACGAAGCCACGCGTTTGCACGGATCATGTTATCTGCAGTTTTACCGATCCATTCACTGCGCTCGTAGAGCCTTGTTTTGATTCGACGGTGCAGCAACTCCCAAAGCGCAGGGACACCAACCATGCCTGTGACGTGTCCATTTTTGATTCCTCGCGCGAGCGCATCGCTGGTGAGTTCAGGCAAATAGGTGATCTGCGCGCCTCGACTCAAAGGCGTCAGAAAGCCTGTCGAGAATTCAAACGTATGATGGAGTGGAAGCACCGACAACACTCCGTCGCGAGTCGTCATGTCGAAGACGGAGGAGAGCATCGACACCATGCTGGTGAGGTTTCGATGCGACAGCATTACGCCCTTTGGTTGTCCTGTCGTTCCGGACGTGAATATCAGTGAAGCGACTGTTTGTGCCTGAACCCGTTGAGGCAGCATTGCCAGCCGCTGCTCTTCGGTACTTTCGTCCGGCATAGAGAAGATTTCATTGAAGGTCCAAACGACAGTCGAGCCTTGTTGTGCGAGTTTCTCTCGAAGTTCAGGATGCTCCTGGTCCACGCGTTCGCTAATCACGATTCCGGCAGCATTACCCGCGCGGGCGAAAGTCAGAATCTCGGTGGTTGAACTCTCCGGATCGCAGGGTATGCAGGTAGCGCCGGCCTTCAACACTCCAAAGTAAGTCATGCCCCATTCAGGTGCATTGTGGCTTACAAGCATCACCCGATCGCCATGCTTGATATTCTGACTTGCCATGAAGCCAGCAACCCGTGTGGCCAGTTCGCGAAGGTCAGCATAGGTGTACTGCTCCTTACGGCCATCGCGCTCGATTCGCATAGCGACGCGCGTCGCATGCCTCTTCGTTGAAGTTTCAAACAGCTCGAGAAGATCTCGATAGGTGTAAACGCGCTTAGGCTGCACACGCATGTCTTCTTCAAGCGTCGGAAACACCCACTTGGCGAGACCTGGCAGATGGATGTTTAGCCAGTAGTCGTACCAATCAATTTTCTCCGGGCTCCAAGTCAGCAAGTTTCGTTCATCCTCGCCGATGCTCTCGAAAAGAGAACGAATGTTGTCGGAACGGAAGACGTACGCGTTTTCGACAGTGAATGGTCGAAACATGTCGAAGGCTTCGGAGGTTTCGCGAGTTAACTCCTCAACGCGCTCAACGGTGCTCTTTACGCGATCGATCACTTCAACAACTTTGCCGCCACCCCAACGCGGTCGGGCGCGCTCCAAAAGTGATGAAGCTTTCTTAGCTGCCGAATTGAACATCGGAACTGATGTCTTTTCGTAGGTGGAAGTAGAAACCGGTCTGGGTTCCATCCGCGCTGCTACCTGATTCAGGAGCCTGATTCCGTTGGACTTCTCTGCAAAGTGGCGCCGCTTGTCCAGACCGACCAGTTCGATGATTCGGCCCATGGTATTCGGGTTCGTGTCTCCCGTTGCGGCTTGGTAAACGAGACGTGGTTCTTCAATGCACGCCTGAGCAGCAACGGCCAGCATGACTGAAGCAACTTGATCGACAGGCGTGATGTCCAGAATCAATTTCTCATTTGATGGAATCTGGATTTGTCCCTTACGCACGAGGAAAATAATTGGGGCTGTTGTCGTGAAGCCTTCGTTCCAACCTGGGAATGGATAAACTTGAGCCGACTCGACGATGCTCGGGCGTACTATGCTGCGGACCATGTTTGTCTCTGCGGCAACAAGTTGTTCGCCAAGTGACTTTGTATAGGTGTAGATGTTGGGCCAACCCCACCATGCAGCGCGCTCCACACCGAGATCAGTTAGGCGTGTGCGAATCCAGACCTTTCGTTCGCGAGCAACTGCCAGCCCTAGCGCATCCGGATCGTCAACATCCCGACCCTCTTCATTCAAACGTTTTCGCGCGAGATCACGGAATTGCGCCGTCATCATCGCGTCTCTAGCTTCTTCACGAACTCGTTCAGCCAGTTTCGCGCAATCAGCGATCTCCTGATCGACCGAGAATTCGACGCCATGTAACTCGTTCTTGCGCGGAAAATATCCGAGAACCGGATCGCTCTCCCAAACACCTCCTGAACGGTTACCTGCAACGAAGCAGGTTGATACGTGGACTAATGACGGCCGCTTCATCCGGCGAGCAAAGGCAACCACGTTCTGCGTGCCGACGACGTTTGTTCGGAGCGCGCTTTCCAAAGTTGGGTTGAAGGTGACGTTGCCGGCGGAATTGATCACGACATCAATATCGTCAGCGATCGCCTGTGCTTCTTCCTCCGTGTAACCGAAGTTAGTCTCCGCAATGTCGCCGCCTCTGATTACCACCTTGTCGCTGATGAAGCCGTCGAGCGCGGAACCGTAGCGCTCGCGTAAAGGATCAAATGGCGGGGCTGTGATGATGTTGTTCCAAAATCTTGTTTCCGACTCTTCCTGTGAACGGGCGCGAACGGTGATATAGACCTTGCCGATGTTTGGAAATCGATGCAGCAGCATGCTCAGCGTGACTTTGCCGAGAAATCCTGTGCTGCCGATCAGGAAAACCTTTCGATCTCGATAAATTTCGGTCGGTGATAACTTCATTACTAACGCTCACTCCATATCGGCAATGCCAATCATCGGTTGGTGCAACATCGTGATCTCCGCCGAGTTGCCCATATAACTGCGCGCCAAAGCAATCGCTTCCGTGAGATTGTCTGCTCGTTCCCATCCCAGCATTGCCGGAACGTGTGCGTTCTCCGCGCCCGCGGCGATTACTCGACCGACGTGTTGACGACCATTTTCTCCCCAGTACCACATAAAGAACGGATGGGCGCCGTGATAAGCGTTCCCACGCCGGTACATTTCTACATAGCTCGGATTGTTTGCGAACTCCCTTTCGTACTTCTCGCGCAGTACGAAGGCGTCACGCGTTTCAGGCAAGAGCCGGTTAAAGAACTCGATGTAGCTCGGGTGGAAGTTGTGATCGAAGTCGTCGTAGCACGGATGGTGAATGATTAATACGCCACCCTTTTTCAGCAACGGTTTGTTTCTATAGAAATTGAAGTGGTAGCCAAGCCCCATCACCTGAACCAGCAGTGGGTTAAGAATCGAATAGACGTTGTATGGAGAAATGTCTGGAATGCCGGTAATCAGGATGTCGCATTGGCCACGGACTGGTATCGCATATTGTTCGAAACCTTTCGCAATGATCTTCTCGTGAACCGGCTCCGTCTTACCTGCGTGGCAAGCAATCATCTCGTATTGCGACGGTCGTGAGTGCAGCAGTTTTCGACGAGCAGGACGCGGTAGTTTGCTCATCGTGTAGCGCATCGCTTCATACTTCATCCGATCGAATGCTGAAAAATCGTCTTCATTCTTGAGGAGGAAGTCCATGTCGCTTTTGTACATTCGATTGTTGATCGCGGTCTCGATATGGAAGACGTTCAAATGTTCATCAACAATTTTTCCCAGACGACCGCACTTTCGATTCAATTCAGAGCGCGCGGGATCCATGTAGCTGTCAGAGTCGCGAATGGTTTGGGGGTCATGATGGGCGCGCAAGGATTCGTAATCACAGAGGCCAACCGCAACTGATTTGTGACCGCCATCCATCGGCACCAGGTTGATGTTCACGTAGATCAGCAGATCGCTCTCGGCGGCGCGGCGATTCAGCACGAGTGGTTCTTTGTGTTTGGTCTCTCCAATCTTTATTAGTCCATCTGTCCACTCCGCGTCGTGGTTGTAATAACGGTCCGGATAGTAGGAGTCAAAAATACGTTGGCCCACCATGCGTTTCATTTCCCACTCGGTCATTTTCCGGTGAAGGGAATTAGCGATCACGATGTGCACATCGTCAACGCCGTGACCGGCAAGCATGTCCAGGACGATTTCCAAAACAGTCTGCCGGATATCAGGCGTGGCCATCGGCGGAAGAGGCAAACTAATGTCATCGACCGCGACGGTGACACGCATGCCTGGCTCGAGCTGCGCGAACAGCGGATCACAACCCAGAGGATGATTTAGAGCGTATCGGACAGCTGCTTCGCGATTGGGCAAGCCTTTGATGGGAGGATTTGGATAGAGCACTCGAGTGCCAATGGGCAGATCCTCGAGAATGAAATCCTCACCTGAAGGAATTATTCGAGGTGCGCTGTCGCGATCGATATAAACGACTGATTCGTGTGTTTTGCGTCTAAGTTGGAGAGCCATTGTTTTTGAATTTCGGAATTCGAATTTCGGAATATTTTTAAGAGTATCCACCGATTACACAGATTACACAGATTTCGACAGACGGCAGCGACGTTGAGTGGTAAGTGATCATTGGCCTCTTCATAGTTTAAATTCCCAATCTGTGTAATCGGTGGATACTCTTTAAAACCGAAATTTACTTCAAATTAAGTATCGGCCAATCATGATGCAGTGCCGTTTGGCGCAACCGCATGTCAGGGTTTATCACTGCCGGGTGACCCACAATCGACAACATGGGCAGGTCGCTCATACTGTCGGTATAGGCGTAAGAGTCACTCAAACTGATCCCTTCCCGTTCTGAGAAGATTCGGATCCACGAGGCCTTTGTGGCCGCCGCCATAACCGGTGGCAGCAATCGTCCAGTTGCAGCGCCATTTACGAATTCGAGTCTGTTGGTTACGTACTCTGTGATATTCAAGTGTTCCATCAGCGGCTTTACTGACAGGTCAAGTGCCCCTGTGATAACCACCTGGCGTAATCCCATACTGCGAGATTTCTCGATGAGCTCGTAAGCGCCTGGGAACACCGCGGGCCTGATCACGTTTTCAAACAGCTCCTGGGCAAAATACCGAAGCCTATCTTCCGACTGGCCCTTATATCGCTTGAAATAGAGGTCGTTAAAAACCTTTCGGCTATACTGGTCCGTGATTGCAAAGACAGGGAGACTCAGCAACGTTGCAGTGCTCATCTTCAGGCTTTTCGCCAAACTCGCCTGACGCCGGGCATAGAAACCCAAAGTGTGCACAAGATTCGTGCTTACTAATGTTCCTTCTAGATCGTAGAATGCTGCTCCGGCCAAAGCTCCTCCGCGGTCCGGCAGTTTTGGGTTCTGCGTTGGCAAAAATCTCACCCTCGATGTCAGATGAGGTGCCAATATACCTCATTAGTAAGGTTTTGGATAACCTAAAAACCGAGTCGCGTAAGAGTGTATGTAACTGCTAGACAATCGGAGGCCTTGAACGAGTGAAACACACAAAATTGCCTGTAAAAGCGTATCTTGTCGACCTGTCGGTTCTGGTGTGCATGGGCCTGATCATGGCTCAAAGTGGTTGTCAAAAGGCGGCCACCACTGGTCAACCAGGAATGGACACCGGCGACGAGAGCGTGGCGAAGGCAAAACTGGCGGAAGCTGAAACTCTCTACGAGGGACGGGCCGATTTAGTGAGGGCAAGGGTCGCCGTGGCAGCCTTAAGACAGGCCCAGGTGGCGGATTACGGAAATTATGAGGCGGCATGGAAGTTGGCGAGGGCCGCTTACTATGTCGGCGATAAGACGGACGATGACGACGAGAGTGACAACATGTTTCGTCAGGGAATTGAAGCCGGTCAGGCAGCGGTAAAGCTGCAGCCTGACAAAGCGGACGGTCATTTTTGGCTCGGTGCAAACTATGGAGGCAGTGCCGCGAACAGTACGTTAGCGAGTCTGTCGAGTGTTCAAGACATCCGTCGCGAGATGGAGGCGGTAATCAAGATCGACGAGGGTTACCAGAGTGGTAGCGCTTATCTCGGTCTAGGTCGACTTTACCTGCAAGCTCCACGAGTGCTTGGCGGTGACGCAAACAAAGCGATCGAATACCTGGAGAAGGGTCTGCGCTTTGGTCCAAACAATTCGCTCCTGAGGTTTCATCTTGCAGAAGCGTACCAGGCAGCGGAGCGAACGGCTGACGCTCGAAAGCAGTTAGAGGCTCTGTTTGCCATTACTCCGGATCCAAAGTACGCGGCCGAACACAGCGATGCAGTGGAAAAGGGCAAGAAACTTCTCGCCAAGATGAATTCACGGTAGCGGAGGCAATACATGAGGAGAATTCTTGCGGCTGTTCTGTCGTTGTCGACGGTTTCAATCGCCTTCGCTTCTCAAGAGTGGACGAGATTCTCACCGCCCGACGGCAGATGCTCAATATCTACTCCGGTGAAGCTCGAAGGATCAACTGAAAGCGTGAATGATCGACTAATCGGGCCATACACCTTTCAGATGTTTCAAGGCCGTGCAGGCGAGATTGTTTATGGGGTGGCGTGGGTGGATTATGGCGAGCCTATGAAACTAACGGTTCAGGGAGAGCTAAGAGCAAACCGAGATAACTTGTTGAGAGAACTCGGCGCCACGCATATTAGAACAACCCTTATTTCACTCAGGGGGAATCCGGGGATTCACTTTACGGGCGAAACGAAATTGACCCTTATAACATCGCGCGTCTACGTCGTTGGGTCGCGACCATATCTACTGCTGGTGATGAGCAGGAAAAGTGAAAATCGGGAGGTTGAAATAAGAAGGTTTTTGGACTCTTTCCAACTCACCGCCGCTCGTTAGCCGCGTCAGAAGTTCTAAGGGTCTTTTTTTACTTTCCATTACACGCTTATCTCTTCAATCAATAGTCTGGAGCAAATAACATGAAAAAGATCTTTGCGAGTGTTCTATTGTTGTTTACGGTTTCAATCGTTTTAGCTTCTCAGGAATGGACGAAGTTTTTGCCACCGAACTGCCAGTGTTCAGTGCTTACTCCTGTAAAGCTCGAGGGATCGGTTCAACCCGTTGACACAAAAGTGGGCCGTTACTCGGTTAGCATTTTCCAGGGTACAGTCGGGACCGTGAGTTACGTTATTGGCTGGGTAGACTACGAGCCCACGATGAAACTAAACATCCAGGGCGAATTGGAAGCAAACAGGGACAACTTCGTAAAAGGAGTTGGCGCGACGTTGCTTGAAACTAAGCCGATTTCCTTGAAAGGGAATCCGGGGCTTCTTTTCACAGCAGAAAAAGGTACAACGTTCTACACCTCACGCGTTTATGTGATCAACAGGCGACCTTATCAGCTGCTAGTGGCGACACGGAGAGGTGAAGACCATGCCGCGGAGATCAGTAGGTTTTTTAACTCGTTCGAAATTACGCCAGTCTCTAGCAAGGATAAATAATTTCGAACCCAACCTCTTTACTTGCTCCCAAGCCTTCGAATCTCTTCCAGTGTTCGTTTGTGCTGTTCCAGCTTTTGACCAGCTTCACCAAGTTTGCCCTGGGAGGTTAGTCGCTGATAGTCCTCGAATTCCTGGATGGCCCGATTGATCAACTGCACCAATGTTTGAGAAGGAGTTGGGGCCGGCGACGGTTTTGGCTGACCGTCGCTTGTTTCCGCCGGAGGTTCTGTTGGTTTTTGATCTGCCGGTTTCGCGGCGTCACCAAAGACGCTAGCCATGGCGTCTGCGAAGGTTGGTCCATAACCCAACTTTTCCTGCGTTGCCAACACCACGAGTCGTAGCTCAGGCATCGGACTTTGTTGAGCCTGCAGATAGACCGGCTCGACATACATCAACGAACGTCCAATCGGTATTACGAGCAAATGTCCACGCAATACACGGGAGCCTTGCTGGTTCCACAGTGTGAACTGACCCGATAGTGTGGCGTCTTGATCGATACGTGCCTCGATTTGCAACGGTCCATCGATTAGACGCGAGGCAGGGAAGTTATAGACCATCAACTTTCCATAGTTCTCCGGGTCGCAACGTCCGGCCATCCAGCCAATCATGTTGTTCCTATTTGCGGGCGTGAACGGGAGTATTAAGACGAACTCGTTCTTCTTTTGTTCACCCGGCAGCTGCATGAGAACGTAATACGGATCAATTGGCTGAGTTTGTCTCTTGCCCTGCTCATCGAGCGCGACTTGTTGCGCCACACTCCAAACATCCTCTCGTTGGAAAAACACCTTCGGGTTCTGCGTGTGATACAAGCCAAACACTTCTCCCTGAGCGCGTATCAGTGTTTCCGGATAACGAATATGTGCGCGGATATCTGCGGGCATCTCAGTCGCGTCGCGAAACAGTGAAGGAAAGACTGAGCGATACGCGGCAATCAACGGGTCTTCGCGATCGAATACATAAAATTGAACGGTTCCGTTGTACGCATCGAGCAGCACCTTAACGCTGTTTCGAACGTAATTGATTGATTTGCCCGCAACAGGGTGATGAGTCGAATAAGGAAACGTGGACGACTGAGTAAATGCGTCGATCATCCAGAACAGTCTGCCATCGCCACTGACTACGATGTAAGGGTCTCTGTCGTAGACGAGAAAAGGTGCGACGCCGTTAACGATCTCGCGAATATTGCGATGAATGAGTAGGCGACTCTCACTTGTTATATCGTCGTTGAACGGGAGTTTGGAAAGATCGCCTACCGCCCACGCCAGCAACGTACGTCTAAAACCGCCACCGAGTTTTATCCCGCCCGTGCCCTGATAAGTCGTGTAGTTATTAGCGTCACCCTGGGGATAATCAAACTCTTTCTGTCGCGTATTGACATAAACATAACGATCCGTGAGCTGGCCGAAGTAGATCTCAGGTCGGGTTATTTTTACTTCAGGCGCCGTAGATTCAATCGGCATGTTCGATACTACAAACTGTGGTAATCCTTCACGTGTGAATCCATTAGCGGTGTTCATGGTCGCGCCATAGCCGTGCGTATAGATCAAGCGTTCATTGATCCAGTTGCGTGATTGCGGCGGCAGCCGATCGTCATTGATTTCACGAGGGGCGACCATCATTTGACGGAGTGTGCCGGCGATCGAGTAACGGTCTACGTCCACATCTGGAAAATCGTAGTAAGTGCGAATCGCTTGAATCTGCTTGAGCGTGTCCTGCAGTGCCTTCCAATCCCAAAGTCGAATGTTGTCTAGCGTTTCACGGTTGTTGGGTAGCTCCAACGCTTCAAGCGACGTCTCCGCTGGAAACTCTTTTAATTGGATTTGATCGAGCCCAAAACCGCGACGCGTCCACTCAAGATTGTGAGTGATGAATGGTGACTCCCGATCAATTTCGTTTGGCTTCACTACAAAACTCTGGATGTAAGCCGGGACGAGTGCCACACCAACGACATAAACAGCGATGGGAAGAGCAATGGCAAGGATGAGCAGACTGAACCGTCGGACCGTAAAGGCGTTAACCAACGAAACAATCGCGGCGATCACGAGTGCGATAGCAACGAAGAGTAGTGCCGGCAGAGAGTAATGCGCTTCGGTGTAAGTTACTCCGGAGAATGTCTGGTGGTCCTGCCAGAGAGCTGGAAAACGAGATAAATAGGTACGCCACGCCAACACCAGTAGAAACAACGAGAGTGCGACACAAACGGCGCGGAAAGCAGCGCCAGATGAAAACCGGACGCTAGGCTTTAGCACTTTCTGCGGAAGGCCCAACAAGGAGTAGGCAACGGCCGCAACGAGAATGATGAATGTAACTCCAGTTAACCACGAACTAATGGCGTCGTAGACAGGTAGAGTGAAAAGGTAGAAGCCGAGTGGCCGCCCAAAGATCGGATCTGCGTGGCCGGTCTGTGGTTGATGAAGGTACAGAGCAAATTTCTGCCAGCTATCTTTGAGGGTTAGACCATAGATAAGTCCGACGATGGCGGCGATCACCCAGCCCAACGGACGAATGATCCGAGCCGGTGAAAACTGAAATGGCTGGTTGTTCAGGATAATCGTTCTATTCTCAAACGCCGCAGCGCCGAATAGCTTTTGGAAGAGCCAGAACGTCACCTGCAACAACGCTGCGGTGAGGATTGCAAACATAAAGAACAAGCCGATCTTGAGCTTCAGGATGTACCAATACACATCAGCGAAGCCGAGCGACCCAAACCAAAGTGCAGAGAGATAAACCGCAACGACACGCGAAAAGGAGAACAGCACTATTAACAACGCGATAACTAACCACAGTTTCCATCGCCGGCGTTTAGGTGGACCAACATCGATGACGGATGGTTTTGGAGGAATGCGGTCGCTCATGCCGCGTAAGGATACGCTTAAGTGGATCAATGCTCAATCAAATCGGGCCACCAAGCATTGTTCACTCGACTTCATATTCTCCCCAGGCTTCAGCCTGGGGTCAACGCGCGCGGTTGAATCGTGCAACCGTTTCAACGGTTTCCTCAATTTTTGTAATCGCCGGCGATTTCTTGTGTAAAAGGGTTAAACCGTTGAAACGAGGTTTCTGGAGTCGGCTATAACCCCAAGCTGAAGCTTGGGGAGAATGAGAAGTTAGTCGTCATACTGTCAATGCGCTGAAGAATGAGAACTTTGAATTAGTCAAAAACTTAAACTTAAGTTCCGCACTTTACCAACTGCGACACTATCCGGACCAACGTAATCTCTGGTTTTTCCCCTGGCGTGTATAATGCTAGTGCATTTGCAGATTTTTGTTCGCCCTGCCAATTTTATCGACCTGACCAGATTGGTTTTCGTCAAAAGCATGCGGGGATATATGTCGTTCTGAAAGAGAAGTAAATGCTAACGCCAGACACCATATTGCAGGGACGCTATCGGATAATTCGCCAACTCGGCCAGGGTGGCATGGGCGCTGTGTATGAAGCAGTAGACGAGCGCCTGGATACAACCGTCGCGTTGAAAGAGACTCTGTTTGCCGACGAGCGTTTGCGGAGACAGTTCGAGCGTGAGGCTCGCCTTCTGGCGCGACTTCACCATCCCGCGCTGCCGCGTGTTAGCGACCATTTTTCTGAAGGCGATGGTCAGTTTCTCGTGATGCAGTACATCCCCGGTGATGATTTGTCGGAGATGATGTCGAAACGCCAAGGACCATTCCCCGCAAGCCAGGTGATGAGTTGGGCCGATCAGTTGTTAGACGCGCTCGACTATCTACACACGCAAGATCCGCAAATCATTCATCGCGACATCAAGCCGCAGAACCTAAAGCTGACTGCCCGCGGGCAAATCATCTTGCTCGACTTTGGTTTGGCGAAGGGCCAGGGCGGCGATATTTCTCGTGTCACTACGGCTGCGAGTATTTTCGGGTATACGCCCAACTATGCACCGTTGGAGCAGATTCAAGGCTTGGGCACGGACCTTCGTAGCGATCTATATTCGCTGGCGGCGACCGTGTATCACTTGCTGACAGGAATAAAGCCGCCAGACGCGCTGAGTCGGGCCGCGGCGTTGGTAAATGGCCAGGACGATCCTTTGGTCCTTGCGAGTCAGGCAAATCCAGCTGTCATACCGCAAGTCGATCAAGTGTTGAAGAAGGCGATGTCGCAGAATCGCGAGCAGCGTTACTCCTCTGCCGACGAAATGCGCAAGGCATTGCATTCGGGTGACCAGGGAGCGACCATTCGCGATCGAGCTGAAGCTCAGACCGTTCTTTTCAAACCGACAGCACCGACAGTCGCAGCTACGACGGAAGTTATACCCAAACAACCGACGATCGCTGCGGGTGAAACGACGGTAGTGAGACCTGGTCTAGTTGGAGAGAGACGACGGACTATGCCGTGGGTTTTATCGATCGCTGCATTACTTATTGTGGCGGTCGGCGTGCTCGGCATCATCGCCATGAATTGGCAAGGGCCTACCATTCAGGTTACACCCTTGCCTACTACGGTTGAGAGTCCAACCGTTGCCCCAACCGCGAACCCGACTCAAACCGTAGCGGAGACGAGCACCCCTGAGCCTGAAAAGCGACCGTCTCCAGAACAGGTCGTGACCAAGAAAACCGAGAAGCAATCGACGGCTGAAACACGTGTCTCTACTCCCGCTCCCACACCTGCAAGGCCTCGGACAGAGGAAAAACCTGAAACTAGCGAAGAGGAACCTGAGGAGCCAAAGGTCCCTGAGCCGCCAAATACAAATCCACGAAGAGCAAGAGTTCAAACTTTACCGGGTGGGGGTGTTATCAGAACCTTTCCTGATGGTTCACAGTTGTTTACGGCGCCAGATGGAACGCGTGTCTATACAACTCCGGACGGACGGCGACAGGTGTTTCGACCACCACAAAGGAATCGTCGAAGGCCACCCTCCGGCCTTAGTACAGAGCTCCAGTAACACAAATCATCACATTATTCGCTAAGCGGATAACTAAGAGAGAACACAATATGTTTAGGTTATTGCGTTTTGCTTTTCTGCCCGGAGTGCTCCTGGTAACCGCGGTTTTCACTTCGTCAACGCCTTCACATGTTGGGGCAGGACCAGAGAAGAAACTTCCTGCAATCATTAAAGTCGCACCGCAGGCACCGGTGTTTGTTGAGGCAGACAGGTTGTCGGAGTTGGCCCAACGGCGAGCGCGCGTGGCCCAGGCGATTGGGACGAAGTCTTTCCTGGTGTTATTTAGCGCCGAGCCCCGCGTTTATGCGAACGATGTTGATTATCCATTTCGCCAGGAAAACAATCTCTACTACCTCACGCAACTGAAACAGGCGGGCGCAACTCTCGTTCTGCTTCCTGGCAATACGCAATTGCCTGAGATTCTTTTCATGCCCAGGCGGAATCCCCTTGCCGAAGTCTGGACGGGGCACATGTATAGCCCGCAAGAGGCAAAGCAAATTTCCGGCGTCAAAGAGATTTGGCAGGCGAACGAACTCGAACCGTTTTTAAGATCGATGCGCAATCGCCAGCCCTATCGCCCGAAAGCCGAGAACATATTGTTGTCGGATCTGCCCGCATCATTTGAGTTTCGAAATGGTCATGGCTTTGAGCAGCTGTTTACTGCGGCGTCAAACGAGGACGCAAGTCTCTTCATGCTCGTGCCAAGGGAACAAGAGAGTCGTGAATACAAACTAGAACAGCGCTTCGCGTCAGATTGGGCGAAGACTGGGTCAGGTTACAGTGTAAAGAACGCGTGGCGCGTGTTCACAGAAATGCGACTGAGCAAATCGCCGATGGAGTTGCGCATCATGCAGCACTCAATCGACATCAGCATCGAGGCCCATCAGCGATCATGGATGGCTGCGGCAAATGCAAAATGGGAATACGAAGTCGATGCTGAGGTTGCTTATACATTCAAGCTACGTAACGCAGACAATTGGGGATATCCAGACATCGTCGGGTGTGGACCAAACGCGACGACGTTGCACTACATCGAATCGCAGAGTGCGGTGAAGCCAGGCGAGTTATTACTGATGGATGTGGGCGCTGAATACGATCATTACACTGCCGACATCACGCGCACATTTCCCGTCAACGGTAGATTCTCGCCAATACAAGCGGAGGTCTATCAGATCGTTTACGACGCTCAAGAAGCAGTCGCGAAAGCTACACGTCCGGGCGCGACATTGTCAGACGTGAACAGAGCCGGAACTGATGTGATCAAACAAGGTCTGCTAAAACTCGGACTGATCACAGATTTGAATTCAACCCAACATCGATTTTGGTTTATGCACGGCACGTCACACTGGCTGGGAATGAATGTTCACGATGTCGGGGGTGGTGCGAAGTTTGTACCGGGTTCGGTGTTTACAAATGAGCCTGGGATTTATGTGCGACCGGATGCTCTCGAGAATAAACCGCCTAGTTGGAAGGATGCGGATTGGGAAAAATTCAAAGAAGCTGTTCGTCCTGCGTTTGAAAAGTACAAAGGCATTGGCGTGCGTATCGAGGACGACATGCTGGTCACTGCCGATGGCGTTTTGTGGATGAGTAAGGCGCTGCCGCGGAAGATGTCGGAGATTGAAGAGTTTATCGCGAAGGTTCGAAGCGGAAGTTGAACTAGCGTTTGAACAATCTGCGAAGCCACCCTGAGAACCACCTCAGGGCGGTGCGAAAAAAGCCGTGTTGCGGCGGCGGATCACCTTCCGGTGTTGCGGCTTCAGCTTCAAGCGCAGTGAAGAACTGCGCGGCCATCATTTTTGCACTCGCCTGGATCATCCGTTGGCCCACGCTTGCAATAGTTCCACCTAGTTGAATATCACCGCTGTAGTGAACAACAGTCGTCTCACCCTGGTCTTCAAGGTCTAAATCTCCAGTCCCTTTCAAAAAGCCCGGCGTTCCTTTAGCGTCAACGGCCAATCGAAAATGTTCCGGCGGCCGAAGATCCTGTAATCGCACTGTGCCGTTGAATATGCCTTTGATAGAGCCGACGCCGGCTTTCATTGTGGTGGAGAATGTGTTTTCGCCGGTCTCTTCCAGGCGTTCGCATCCTGGGATGCATCGCTTGAGAACGTCAGGGTTGGTGAGAAGTGCAAACAAGCGTTCGCGTCTGGCGTGAAGTTGGTGGGAGCCTTCGAGTTTCATTCTTGGGACCAGTTACCTCACTAAGACAAAATCATTGGTCAGTTATCAATTGACAGTTATCAATCGTCATTTAAGCTGATCCGAGCGAGTTGCTGATCAGCGAGGCGTTAGCAACTCAAATGACAATTGATAACTGTCAAATGATAACTGACCAATCATTTGCTTTCTTGAATGCTTAGGCAGTAATCATTTTGCCGCCGCAGCCCTCAAAGCTCGCGCAGTGTGGACAATCGCGAGATGTCGCCGGTAATCCTCGGACGCGTACAGATCCGAGTTGATATCCACTCCATCGCAGGCATGGGCCGCAGCTGTAGCGATAGTTTGTTCGTCGAGTTGTTTTCCCACGAGAGCAGATTCGGTTGCAGTCGGACGATATGCTTTGCTTGCGACGCCTGTAACTCCGAGGCTAGCTGCGGAACACGTCCCGTCAGCACCAAACGAAAGATTCGCGGCGATGCCCACAACAGCAAAACCTGAAGCTGGATGCGGAACCTTTTGATAAGCCTGCCCAAACTTACCATCAGGCTTTGCGATGCGAATCTCGCGCAAGATCTCGTTAGGCTCGAGAGCTGTTGTTAACAGATCGACGAAGAAGCTCTCGGCCTTCATCGTGCGATCACCATTGGGACCCACAAGAACAACATCGGCATTCAACGCAATCGCCGCTGCCGGCCAATCACCCGCGGGATCAGAATGTGCCAAACTTCCGCCAATGGTTCCTTTGTTTCGCACCTGAACATCTCCAATGCTCTTGGCGCACTCAGGAAGCAGTGGACAAATTTTCAGCAATAAATCCGACGACTCAAGCTGATAATGCGTCGTTGTCGCGCCAATGAGAATTTGACCTCCGTCTTCGCGAATGTAAGACAAGTCGCGGATACGTGCGATGTCAATCAGCCTTTGGGGTTGCGCAAGTCTCAACTTCATTGCCGGAATCAGGCTGTGACCACCGGCAAGAACCTTCGTACCGTCGGGATCCTGGGCCAGCAGTGAAACCGCTTCCGCCAAAGTTCCGGGAGCCTCGTACTCGAATTGTGCGGGAATCATTCTCGTTCTCCTAGTGACTGCTATTAATGATCTTCCAGACTGACTCTGGTCTAATCGGCATATCCAAATGCTTGACGCCAAACGGCGCCAGCGCATCGACCACAGCACCGACGATTGCTGGAGTTGCACCAATCGTTCCAGCTTCTCCGACACCTTTGACGCCGAGTGGATTAACGGGTGAAGGTGTTTCGGTGCGGTCCAATTCGAAATATGGAACGTGTGACGCGCGCGGTAAGGCGTAATCCATCAGTGTACCCGTTACCAATTGTCCCTGTTCGTCATAAACCACCTCCTCGAACAACGCCTGCCCGATTGATTGAACAATTCCCCCGTGCAACTGACCGTCAACGAGAAGCGGATTGATCACTTTGCCGCAATCATCAACTGCTACGTAACGAAGGAACTTGATATCGCCTGTCTCGCGATCGACTTCCACAACCGCGATGTGTGTCCCAAAAGGAAAAGTAAAGTTCTTTGGCTCGAAGAAGTATGTTGCTGAAAGACCTGGCTCTGTGTCAGGAGGAAGATCTTTTGCGATGTGTGCCGCAAGTGCAATCTCCTGAATTGTCAAACTCGATCGACCTTCAGTTTCCGGTTCGGGAAGGGCAGCGGCTGGTGCTTCGGCAACAGGAACCACAGGATCAGAAGTCCCGGCAGCCGCAGCCTGCGCAGCCTCTGCTGAATAACGTCCGCCTTCAAACGAAAGGCGCGATGCATCGCACTTCAACATGTGAGCGGCGATTTTATTCGCCTTGTCTTTGAGTTTTTGGATGGCAACGAGAACAGCCGTGCCGCCCACCGCAGTTGCGCGACTGCCGAAAGTCCCGATGCCGTACTGCACAATTCCAGTGTCCCCGTGAATGACCGTCACATCGTTGAGATCGACGCCCAATTCATCCGCAGCTATCTGTGCGAACGAAGTCTCCTGGCCCTGACCATGGGGCGATGCGCCGGTAAGCACAGTCACTTTACCAGTTGGTTCAATACGAACTGTGGCGCTCTCCCAACCGCCGGCAGGCATTGCAGCTGATGGGCCCAATGCACAGATCTCCACATAGGTTGACACTCCGATCCCGATCAGACGACCCGCCTCGCGCGCCTTTTTCTGTTCTTCACGAAGATTTGAGTAGCCCGCGATCTGCTGAGCCTTATCGAGCGCGGCAACGTAGTCGCCGCTGTCGTATTCGAGTCCAGTTGCAGTGTGGAAAGGAAACTCATCTGCTGCCGGAAAGTTTCGACGTCGAACTTCAGCCGCGTCAATTCCGAGTTGATCAGCAACAAGGTCCATCGCTCGCTCAACGATATAAGTTGCTTCAGGACGCCCGGCGCCACGATATGCATCGGTGGCCATCTTGTTTGTGAAGCACGCCGTAATGTTCATTTGAATGGCTGGAATCTTGTAGGCCCCAGACAACATCAGTCCCGTTAACGTCGGAATCGCGGGTGTGAGCAATTGATGATAAGCACCCAGATCCGCAAAGACGCTGTAGCGCAGACCAGTGATGCTCCCATCGTTTTTGCAACCGATCTCGACGTAGCCGACCTGGCCTCGTCCATGAATTGTCGCTTGCATATTTTCTCGACGAGTTTCAATCCACTTCACGGGTTTTCCCAACTGGATCGAGATCCAACCGATCAAAGCCTCTTCGCCATACACATTGAGTTTGGAACCAAACCCGCCACCGACTTCAGGGGTGATAACGCGCAGCTTGTTTTCGGGAAAACCAAGCATCAGCGCGAGTTGGGTTCGCAGGAGGTGTGGTATCTGCGTAGACGACCAGACGGTCAGATCTTCCTCACCCGGAAAATACCGCGCCAGGACGCCGCGAGGCTCCATCGCGATTGGTGCAAGACGGTTGTGAAGGATTCGTTGCTTGACGACGTGATCGGCAGCAGCGAGCGCCGCATCGATGTCGCCTTCGCCGGAGGTCATACGGTAGGCGATGTTGTCGCCAAAGCTTTCGTGGATGACGGTGCCGCCTTTTGCTGCCTCTTCAACATCAACAACGGCCGGTAGATCGTCATACTCAACCATCACAAGATCCACAGCATCGCGCGCCGCGTAACGATCTGTCGCCACGACCGCGGCAATCGGATGACCAACAAACAAGACCTTGTCGCTGGCGAGCGGTCGAAAGTCAGGCACCTTTAAGTCTGGTAGCGCGCTGGCACAGGGAACTGGACCGATCTTGCCGGCAATATCCTTTCCGGTATAAACGGCGACCACACCTGGGGCTTCGAGAGCCGCCGAGACGTCGACAGAAGTAATTCGAGCGTGCGGATAGATCGAGCGGACGAAGCAAACATGCAGGGTGTCGGGAAGTCGAATATCGTCGACGTAGTGCGCAAGTCCTTTGATCAAACGTGGATCTTCAGTTCGCTTTATTCGTTGACCGACGTATTTGGGTGCCATAACGCTCCTTTTTGAGAGAGCTTTGTACTGAGTTCTTTGTACTTAGTGCTTTGTGCTTTGTACTTTGTGCTTTGTACTTCGTTTTGAAATAAAGTTACTCAAGGAACCAAGAACAAAAATCAAAGCACAAAGTACAAAGCACCAAGTTCAAAACTATCCAGCAGCCTTCTTCGCAGCGTATTGAACTGCCTCGATAATGTGTTGATAGCCGGTGCAGCGACAGAGATTGCCATCGAGTCCATGACAGATCTCCTCGCGTGATGGATTTTTGTTTCTTTCCAGGAGTTGAGCCGCGGTGACGATCATTCCCGGCGTGCAATAACCACATTGCAATCCATGTTGTTCCCAGAAGCCCTCCTGTACCGGATGAAGCTCGCCGTTTTTCGCAAAACCTTCGATGGTGGTGACCTTCGATCCTTCTGCCTGAACAGCGAACATCGTGCATGACTTCACGGCTTGACCGTCGACCATTACAGTGCAGGCGCCGCACAAGGACGTTTCACAACCAACGTGAGTTCCGGTTAATCCAAGAACATCTCGAAGATAGTGGACCAATAAGAGACGTGCTTCGACCTCGTCATGACGAGCCACATCATTAACGCTCATGGTGATAGCATGTTTCATTAGCTACCTCACTTTTTGATTTCTAATTGGTAAGAAGATTTCTGCCCGCTGTTTCTATGTCAGTTCTGCACCGATTGTCAATCACTACAATCAAACGGTGGCTTCCTAATCTTAATTCTCTGTTCAGTCTTTGTGATCCCGATGCCCTGTGGTCAATAATTGTTCAAAACAGTAAACCAACAGAGACACAAATAACACTGAGGATTACACAGAGAAGAAGAGGATCAGTTCTTCTAGTCAAACAGTTGCTTTGTGGATCCGCCGTTTCAGCCTGTGAATTGTTCGTCTGACGGTTTTGAGTTCCGCGTGATCGTGTGCGGTCAAGGCGGCGTCGCGCTTCGTCTTCATTTCCCGAATCCTGGCTTTGATCGACGCCTTGTCGACTCCCACTACGTCATGATGTTCATGTTGAATGCCGAGTGCTTTTGAGATTGCAACGAGTAAATGCCCTTTGTTCAGTTGCGTGTAGCCCTGGACCGCCTCGTGCTCAATGCCCTTGGCAATCTCGCGAAGCTCCGCGACTGTTTTATGTTTAAGCTCTTCGAATGTATGCGCCATGTGTGTCTCCTAATCCTAAATCCATCCACAGATTACGCAGATTACACAGATTCAGACCTTAAGCAGTTAACTTGAACCAATCTGCTCAACGTCACCGCTTAAGTCAGAATCTGTGTAATTTGCGGATTTTGTGGATGTGTTTTCAAAAAGTTGCTCCAGATGGTGCTGCATATGTCCCGCGTAATCGCGAATGAAATATTCGAGCGTGGCAGGCGTTCGTTTGTCTACGCTTTGCCAGGCAATCTGATCTAGATTATGTTCCGTTCGCTGCCGTTCTAAAACGGCTGGGGAAATAAACGACGCCACGTGCACCAGGTGCAGGTTGTATAGTTTCCAAAGCTGCACCATCTGCGACCAGTCTTCATCGTTGTAATGCTGAGCGTCGACCCACCGCTCTTGTTCGTAACCCGGAAAATTCAGGTCGTTTGTAAACTGGGCCCGCACAAATCGCTGATGATTGTTGGCAGCTGAGTCGATTAGATGTCCCAGAATCTGCTTCCGCGTCCAGGACTCCTCGGCCCGCATCTGCCGCGTTTGTTCCTCGGTGAAAGAGAGCAGTTGTGGTGCAGTTGCCTCAATCATTCGTTCGAGGTCTTTCAGAAATTCTGGGAATGACTTTGACTCCGACATGGAAATCCGCCGCTACATCAAGACTCGTAAATAAACTAGTTAGGTCGAATGCGCGTGATAATAGCGTATGGCGTCGGGTAAAGTCAGCACCAGCTAAGAGAAAGCGTCAAGCAAATGTCCGACACACTTCAGTTTGTCGTCGTGATGCGTGGGGGCTGGCTGCGGTGTTACTTGAGTCTTGCGAGGCACGACGACAAACTGAAGTGTGTCGGACATTTGCTTAACTCCGGAGATTGATCGATGGGCCGTCGAAAGAGACTCTTTTTAAAAATTGTTGGCGTCGCAGCGGTTCTCATAGGCGCATTTACAGCTTACGATCTTTACTCTCCGAGGACTGCGCATCTCAGAGAGTTTGACGCGAATGAAGTAGCGCGTTTGGAAACCGCGATGTGGCGGTCGTACTACGAAAAGGAAAGGCTGCGCTTGTTTACCGAACTCGGTGAGATGTTGCGGACGCAATACAACATGCCGTTTGTTCGTTCCAATCTCGTTGCTTACTACGCTGCGAATGCGGCGTTTGTTTTCAAGCGAGGAAAGCAACGAAGTGATTACGAAAAGGCGCTGCCTGATTTGATGAAGTTCTATCAAGAGATCCGCAAAGTAAGTGATTCACCATTTGATGTCGAACGGGCAGCACGACTCGAACTTGAGTGGTGGATAATCCATCGTCAGAGAGCGGACCATGCACCAGAAGATCTCTCGTGCCCTCGCAGAGTTGCAAGCCGAGATCTACCGACTGCCTGTCGAACGTTTTGCCGAGCACGGACGCCTCCGCGCTGAAGCAATGACGATTCGCGACACCAAAGCTGAACAGGGCGGCGTAACTGAACAGGACTGGTCCAGAATTGATGAACTGCTTCATCAGTCGTGGCAGTCGTTATATCGCGCAGTTCGAAGTTGATTGGAAGGTGTGGAAAAATCACATGGTCCAAGAATGCCCGCCTAGATTGGGGATTGCAGATTAGGAAGGGCATCTAAGAGTATCCACAGATTACGCAGATTACACAGATTAGGGAGAACTTAGAGTGTTGCGCTTTGAGCTTTGTTTCGGCCGAAATCTGGATCGTCAGCTTGGCGACGCAAGAACCAAGTACAAACTCTAAGTCCGCCTTAATCTGTGTAATCTGCGTAATCTGTGGATACTCTTAGATAACCTTCCCAGCCTGTGATTTTTGACGCTTGACGGATCCCATCGCCGAAGTCTTGGAACCAACTGGGCCTCCGTTTCGTTTGGCGTTTTATGAAACGGCAAACGCGCATTGATGTCCCCGTCCAAGCGCAACTTGCGAGTCGCCATCAGCATCCCAACTGGCGGATGAGGAAAAGTACCTGGGTTATCACATTTTCCGTTTTTATCTTATTCCTGTTTGTTACAGGTATTGCCGGATCTTTACGCGATACGGCGGTCTTTTACCTGCACGTCGCCCGTCTCTACACTGAAACTCCCGAATCGCGCATTGCAATGCCTTTAGAAAATGTGCGCAGACAACACATCGCTGACACATGGCAGGCACCGCGCGGTACGAGTCGTCGTCATGAAGGGCAGGATATTTTTGCCGCGAAGGGAACACCGGTGTTGTCAGCTACGACTGGCTTGGTCTACAACATCGGCGACAACAATCTTGGTGGTCAAACCGTTTCAGTGATCGGACGCGGTGGGCGCGTTTACTACTACGCACATCTTGATGCTTACGCTCCTCAACTTCGAGAAGGCGACTGGGTAACTACGAAAACTGTTCTCGGCTATGTCGGAACAACCGGAAACGCTCAAGGCACTCCACCACATCTCCACTTCGGTGTTTACGGTTCAGGCGGCGCCATCAATCCTTTACCTCTTTTGTCAGATAGACTCCCGCCAGCTAACGCGGTCCAACATACACCGAAGCCTAAAGCTAAACCGAGATTGGTGAGCCGCAAAGCGTAGCGGGGACCAATTTGGAAGGCTTAAGCCTGGGGAGAATAGGACGTTGAGTTGTCTCTTTCATTTGACTGGCTTCCGAAATCAGCTTATTGTTTTGCCGTCAAATAGTTAGATTTCCCAGTTGTTCATGCAATTCTTTCGGTTCGCTCACCAGGCAAACCGGACCTGCACTCGATAATTCATAACTCATTGGAAGGAGCAAACGCATGCGAATGCGATCTCGGTATCTCCCTGTCTCTGTTCTTCTCATTCTGTTCGTCGCCGCCGTTTTTGTTCTAACGCCTCGATCACACGCAGGTGGTTCCGCTCAAGATCCACCCGCAACACCTCCCGCAGGTGGTGCTCAGGAGCGTCCCGGTCGTCCGGACCAGACAGCCGAGCCTCGACCGTACGACAGAGTAATAACAAAAGAAGCGAAGTCAGACCCGGGAATTTTCACGGTTCACACGATCAAAGAAAAGATCTACTACGAGATCCCGAAGGCTGAGCTCGATAAAGAATTCCTTTGGGTGAGCCAGATTGCCAGGACAACTCTTGGAGTTGGTTATGGTGGTCAAGCGGCCGGCAATCGCGTTGTTCGCTGGGAGCGAAAGAACAATCGTGTGTTCCTCAGAAATGTCGTTTATGACGTTGTCGCTGATCCAAAGTTGCCGGTGTCGCGTGCAGTCCAGGCCGCGAACAACGACACAATCATAATGGCATTTAATATCGAAGCTTTTGGTAAGGATGACACAGCAGTCATCGACGTTACGCGACTGTTTACCACTGAGGTTACCGAGTTCAGCGCGCGTACGAGACTGCGAGCTCGTGGTTTTGATCCGACGCGCTCCTTCATCGAGAAAAGCAAATCCTTCCCGACCAATATTGAAGTGGAAGTGTCGCAGACTTACACATCGCCTCCTGATCCCACACCTGCAGGCGGTGGTGGTGGTCCAGCACCAGCTCCAAATCCGTTTGCGCAAGGTATGCGCGCCGGAACGAACGCCACAGTCGTCATGCACTACAGTATGGTGAAGCTTCCCGATAAGCCGATGATGCCGCGTTTGTTTGACGAGCGTGTTGGGTATTTTCGGATCAGGAAGATTGATTACGGTGTCGATGAGCATCGTGCGCCGCAGAGAGCCTACATCACGCGCTGGCGGCTGGAGAAGAAAGATCCCAACGCGGAGCTTTCCGAGCCGGTTAAACCAATAGTTTATTACGTCGATCCGGCGACGCCGTCTAAATGGGTGAGCTGGATTAAGAAGGGAATTGAAGACTGGCAGCCTGCGTTTGAAGCGGCAGGTTTCAAAAACGCGATCATCGCCAAAGAAGCCCCTTCGAAATCTGAAGATCCGAATTGGGATCCAGAGGACGCGCGTTATTCGGTTATTCGCTATCTGCCCTCAACTATTGAAAATGCGTCTGGTCCACATGTCAACGATCCGCGCACGGGTGAGATTCTTGAGTCGGATATTCAGTACTACCACAATGTGATGAACCTTGCGCGTGACTGGTATTTCGTCCAGGCGGGACCATTGGATCCGCGCGCCAAGAAACTTCCACTGCCCGATGATCTTATGGGTCGTTTGGTGGAATATGTAATCGCGCACGAAGTCGGTCACACTCTCGGTTTTCAACACAACATGAAGGCCAGCGCTACTTACGATGCTGCCAAGATTCGTGATCCACAATGGCTCAAGACCATGAGTCACACGCCGACGTTGATGGACTACAGTCGTTTCAATTACGTCGCACAACCTGAAGATCAAATACCAGTCGAGAGTTTGATTCCAGGGATCGGCCCATACGACAAATGGGCGACCATGTGGGGCTATAAACCAATCCCTGGCGCCCGGACTCCGGACGAAGAGAAGAGAACCCTCGACCTTTGGGCGCGCGAACAGGACGCGAAACCATACCTGCGATTTTCTACCACAGATTCAGGTGGATCTGATCCAGGTGAGAACACTGAAGCGGTCGGCGATGGAGATGCCATTGCGTCGACTGGTTTGGGAATGAAGAACCTGCAGCGTGTTGCTGACATGTTATTGCCAGCCACGTCACGTCCGGGTGAACCGTATGATGATTTAGAAGAATTGTATGCTCGCATGTTGGGCCAATGGGCAACAGAACTGAACCACGTCGCGGCGATCGTTGGTGGTTTCAATTCACAGCAGAAACACGCTGGGCAGGATGGAGTTCGATTCGTAATCGTGCCGCGAGAGCGTCAGATGGCGGCAGTGCGTTTTCTCAACGACAACGCGTTTGCCACTCCGACCTGGGCACTGAAGACAGACATTCTGCGGCGGATTGAACCGGCAGGAGCTTTGACTCGTGTAAATGCAGCTCAGGAACGTGTGTTGAACTCGCTCCTCAGCAATACACGGTTTGATCGACTCGTTGAGCAAGAGGCGATCGATGGCGCTGCAGCATATCGACCCGCAGATTTTCTGGCGGATGTGCGACGTGGTATCTGGCGCGAGCTCGATGCGCCTGCCGTACGTGTCGATGTGTATCGACGACGACTGCAGAACTCCTATCTTGATTTGCTGTCGCTAAAACTGAATGGAAGGATTCCAGTGGCTGATGATTATCGCTCACTGATCAGGGCCGAACTTCGCGACTTGAACACAGCTCTCGGTTTAGCTGCGGTTCGTGCTCAAGATAGAGCGACCAGGGCCCATCTTGCAGATGCGCGAGACCAGATCGCGAAAGCGTTGGATCCGAAGTTTGCTCCACCGGCGCCACCGGTGACGACCTTTGGTCCTTTTGGTTTCGACGATGAGATGAGGGTGCGTTCGACGTCGCTCGAAGACTTTGACGCACGCGATTGCTGGGTGGATTATGCGGTGAGAATCAAACCGCGGAACCAGTAGGCAGGAGCAGCAGGCAGGGGCAGTAAGCAGGAGCAGGAGGAGGAAGCAGGAGCATTAAGCAGTGGCGGGCGAATGATCCTGCTCCTGCCTGCTGCTCCTGCTCCTGTTTTTTACGACGCTCGGTCGAGCAGGTTGGTAGTGCGTTCGGTAACACTGCCGGGCCCCGCAGTGGAAGGAACACTACTCGGTGTTGGTCCAGGCGAAAGGGAAGACGCGTCAATTTCATTTGCTGGAAAAGAAACTGGCATCTCCGGCGGTTCAGGTGCGGGACGAACCAATAGGCCCGCGAAAATGTGGCCGAGTCCAGACAGCGCTGGTATCAATCCGATAAGCCACAACACCTTCACAACCGGATCTATCTCAAAAGGTATCTGCTCGACGATGTGAGGCGGCAGTTTCAGGACGAGTGCCCCGGTCAAGTAGTAGAGAAAGATCATCATGCCGGTCCCTGAAAACAGCGAAACTATTCCATTGGTAAGATGACGCTCTCGACGCTCTGCGGGAGTCTTCTTTCTTACTAAATTCCATCCCTGCTTAATCTTGGGCTTTGTCTCCGCTGAGACTTTTGCAATCTCCTGATTCATATGGTCCAGCGCTTTAGACACCTCTTCTGTCACATGCTCGACCTTCAGACTCTTCACCATCTCTTTGATCTTAGGCAGCGGACCACGATCGCTTCTCGCTATAGCCTCACTAAGTGCGACAGCTTTGCCTATGACTTTTAGATTTGCGCCACATACACGACAGTATTGAAGACCGGGTGACGATTCGGTTGAGCATTGGGGACAATACATATTTTTTAGGCTGCGCAGGCGAAGTCGGACGTCATAATTCGTAACGTAAACTCGTTGCGGGTGGTTCCATCAGTTTCACTGCGTCTGGGTTTTCATCGCGCCTCTAATGTTCAAGGCAGCAAGACAGAATTGGAGGAAAATCAACGCATA
>CAWHTA010000010.1:0-66328 GCA_963832145.1 uncultured Acidobacteriota bacterium | reverse complement strand
CGCGGTGTGCTTATAACTTCCCACCGGCGCGCCGTTCGTATCGTAGCAGCCCAACCGCCGGTCACCGCATCGAGTTGGCCACCCGTGTTTTGGGAAGGAAACCCGGTGGCATTGCCTCCCCATACGATCATCCGCGCTCCGGCCCAGACGGCCGTGTGTGGTGTCCGGTCGGTGCGCCAGCGGTCGGCGTCGCCGTCCAGCTGTTTCCGTTCGGATCGTATTGCCCCCCGGTGTTGAAAAAAGGAGTCGCACCGAGATCTCCACCCCAGACAATCATCTTCGATCCGGTCCAAACGGCCGAGTGGTTCACTCGTCCATCCGGCGCGTTAGTCGTGGTTGTCGCGGTCCAGGAATCGGAGGGGTCGTACTGCGCTCCACTGTTGTAGTAAGTGGTCGTCAGGTCTTTGCCCCCCCATACGATCATCCTCGCGCCGGTCCAGACGGCCGTATGGCGGATCCTTCCTAGCGGCGCGTTCGTCGTCGTGGTTGCGGTCCAGGTCTCGCCGAGTGGATCGTACTGGCCGCCGGTGTTGGCAGCACCAACTCCGTCAATACACCCAAACGATCATTCTTGTGCCGGTCCAGACCGCCGAGTGCTGGTATCTCGCAGTCGGAGCATTCGTCGTGGTCGTTGCCGCCCAGGAATTCGAGAGGGGATGTACCGGCCTCCGGTGTTGTAGACCGGCCCGGCCGGACTGTCTCCACCCCAAATGACCATCCGCGATCCAGTCCAGACGGCGGTGTGATCACGGCGAATGCCCGGAGCGTTCGTCGTCGTCGTCGTAGACCAGGAATTCGCCGCAGGGTCGTACTGGCCGCCGGTGTCCAGGGCTACTGCGTTGTCCGGTGTGCCGCCCCAGACGATCACCTTCGTACCGGTCCAGACGGCTGTGTGCTCCTGACGCCCCGCCGGCGCTCCCGCAGTCGTCGTTGCCGACCACACGTCGATGTTGCTCGCCCCGATCTCCGTGTAACCGCCCGCAATGATCGTCGTGTCGCCGGGGCTTCCCAAGATAAAGGTTCCGGATACGGCGCCCCCGCCCGCGGTCGAGTTGATCGTGATAGTTCCGACTCCCGGCGTCACAGTTGTCCCGCCGGAACCGACGAGCGAAACCGTGTCGGTCAGACCGTTCAGGCTCTTCACGACCTGGCCCGTCGCGATCGCGCCGGCCGTTACCGCGTTCGCGCCGATCTTCGTCGACGTGACAGCGCCGGTCGCGAGCTCCGTAGAGCCCACACCGCCCGCCGCGATCCCCAGCGTCACCGCGCCCGTCCCCCCGCCCGTCAGTCCCGTCCCCGCCGTCACGCTCGTGACCGCGCTTCCCGTGTAGTACCCGTTGATGTCGATGATCACGTGCGTCGTCACGTTGACGAACACGCTGATCGACCCGCTCGTACCCGCGGCAATCACCGCCGCGTTGGCCACCACCTCGCCGCCGAGGTAGTTCAACGTTGACGCGTTCGGCTGCGCTCCGCCGGTCGGAAAAGCCGTCAGGAACCCGTCCGCTGCCGGAAGGATCGCCGCGATGTTGATCGAGAACGCCGCCGCGTCCGCCGGAATCCCCGGACACGGGCCTGCAGGGACGTTGAACACCCGCGCCGTCGCGTTGCCGGCCAGCGCCGGAGGACCGTAGGCTCCCGTAAACACGCCGCCCCCACGCGTATCGACGATCCGGCACGGCACGATCGCGACGAATGGAACAGGTGGCGTCGGCAGCCCCGCGACGGCCTCCGCGCCGTGAGTCGAGACACCCTCCTTCGACATTGCCTTCTCAGCGGGACTCCAGAACGGCGGCGCCGCCCAATTCTCGATCGCCTGACCGGAGAGGAAGGCCGGTAAACAACCCAGGACCGCAAGCATCAAAGGGATGCGTTTCGCGACGCTCATAACACCTCTGAATGTTCGGATCGATTGAATGTTTCGGGTCAATTCTTCAGATCAGGAACGCCCGCTTCACAAAACGCTCAGTTCTTCACGTAGAGCGACAGGATGGTGTACCGCCCGCCGGTATTGAGATGTCCGCTCGCGTTCACGCCTCCCCAGACGATCATCCTCGAGCCGGTCCAGACAGCCGTGTGTGAATACCGCCCCGACGGCGCTCCCGCCGTCGTCGTTGACGCCCAGGAGTTGTTGGCCGCATCGAAAAGCCCGCCGCTGCTGGTGTGAGGCGCGATGCCGTCGTAGCCGCCCCAGACGATCATCCGCGAGCCGGTCCAGACAGCCGTGTGATGGAAACGTCCCGTTGGCGCTTCCGTTATCGAGGTGCCGTATCCCCAGTTATCGCCCACCGGATCGTACTGACCGCCGGTGTTGAGGTAGTTCGGTCCGTTCAGACCGCCCCAGACGATCACCTTCGTGCCGCTCCAGACAGCCGTGTGTTCCCGGCGCGCCGCCGGCGCTCCCGTCGTGCTCGTCGCCGTCCAGGAATTGCCCGCCGGATCGTACTGACCGCCCGTGTCCATGTCGGCCCCGTTAAAACCGCCCCAGACGATCATCTTCGAGCCGGTCCAGACTGCCGTGTGCAAATTGCGCCCCGCGGGCGCTCCCGTCGTCGTCGTTGCCGTCCAGGAATTGCCGATCGGATCGTACTGTCCGCCGGTGTTGACATAGGGCGCGACGCCGTCGAAGCCACCCCACACGATCATCCTCGAGCCGGTCCAGACAGCCGTGTGCTCCCGACGCGCCGCCGGCGCTCCGGTCGTCGTCGTTGCCGTCCAGGAGTTGCCCACCGGATCGTACTGACCGCCAGTGTTGAAGTAGGTGCCGTCAAAGCCACCCCAGACGATCATCCGCGAGCCGGTCCAGACAGCCGTGTGGAACTGGCGTGCCGACGGCGCTCCGGTCGCCGTGGTCGCCGCCCAGGAATTGGTAGCCGGATCGTATTGCCCGCCGGTGTTCAGATAAGGAGTGACGCTGTCATAACCGCCCCAGACGATCATCTTCGTGCCGGTCCAGACCGCCTGGTGTTCGTTGCGCACAGTCGGAGCTCCCGACGTGGTCGTCGGGGACCAAACGTCGACGTTGCTCGGACCGGCCTCGGTGAACCCGGCGCCGATGATCGTCGAGTCGCCGGGGTTGCCGAGGACGAAGCTTCCCGCCGGCGCACCGGCACCGCCGGACGAACCAATCGTGATCGTCCCGACACCCGGCGTGACGGTGATGCCGTCGCTTCCGGCAAGCGACACGGTGTCGCGCAGTCCGTTCAGGCTCTTGACGACCTGGCCCGAAGCGATCGCCCCCGCCGTCACCGCGTTGGCGCCGATCTTCGTGGACGTCACCGCGCCCGTCGCGAGCTCCGTCGAGCCCACGCCGCCCGCCGCGATCCCCAGCGTGACCGCGCCCGTGCCTCCTCCCGTCAGCCCCGTACCCGCCGTCACGCTCGTGACCGCGCTTCCCGTGTAGTAACCGTTGATGTCGATGATCACGTGCGTCGTTACGTTGACAAACACGCTGATCGACCCGCTCGTGCCCGCTGCTATGACTGCCGCGTTGGCCACAACCTCGCCCCCGAGGTAGTTCAACGTCGACGCGTTCGGCTGCGTGCCGCCGGTCGGGAACGCCGTCAGGAACCCGTCCGCCGCCGGCAGAATCGCGGCGATGTTGATCGAGAAAGCGGCCGCGTCCGCCGGGATCCCCGGACACGGTCCCGCCGGAACGTTGAACACCCGCGCGGTCGCGTTACCCCCCAGCGCCGGAGGGCCGTATGCTCCCGTGAACCCCGTCCCTCCTCGCGTGTCCACGATCCGGCACGGCGCGATGCCAACGAATGGAACCGGCGATGTCGGCAGCCCGGCCACGGCCTCCGCGCTCTGGGTCGAGACACCGTCCTTCGAAACAGCCTTTTCCGCCGGACTCCAGAACGGCGGCGCCGACCAGTTCGCGATTTCCTGGGCGTTCAGGACGCTCGCGAGGCAGCCGAGCAGAACACACGAGATCCGACGTCGGAGTTGGACCACCTCGACCTCCTTGGTTTGGTTCTGCGGATCATAGGGGAGACGGACCCGCCGCGTAACTGAGACGAAGGTCGGGGGTGAGGCGCTGCCGCTTCCGCGACGGATCGACATCGCGTTTCGTAATATGGGCACGTGGACGAAGTCGAGGACATCAACGAGCTCATCCGTGAGCTGAATACGGACCGGCCTCCGGGCGCCGCAGGAGGGGTGGCAGGCGTCAGCTCCGTCCGCCTCGAATCGTGGCTTCAGATGCTCGTGGAGCGGGGCGGGAGCGACCTGCTGCTCGTCGCCGGAGCGCCGCCGTCCCTCCGGGTCGACGGCGCGATCACGCCGCTGCCGAGCGCGCCGCTGTCGGCCGAGGAGATCGAGGAGGCGGTCCTTCCCGTCCTCGCCCCTCACGCCCGCGCCCAGTACATGCAGGACTCGATCGCCGACTTTTCTTACAAGGTCCGCGGGCTCGGGCGTTTCCGGGTCAACCTGCACCGCGAGAGGGGGCGGCCGGCCGTCGCCGTTCGTTCACTGCCGACCGAGCCGCCACGCCTCGCGTCGCTCGGCCTTCCCCCCGGCGTCGAAGCCCTCACCCGGCTTCCGCGCGGGCTCGTTCTCGTCGGCGGACCGACGGGATCCGGCAAGACGACAACCCTCGCAGCGCTCGTCGAGGAGATCAACCGCCGGGAGTCGCGCCACATCGTCACGATCGAGGATCCGATCGAGTACGAGCACCCTCACCGTGCGAGCCTCGTCGAGCAGGTCGAGATCGGGACCGACGCGGCCGACTTCCCCACCGCGCTGCGCGCCGCGATGCGCCAGGCGCCGGATGTCATCGTCGTCGGCGAGATGCGCGATCCGGAGACTATGCGGATCGCGCTCGCCGCGGCGGAGACCGGGCACCTGGTGCTTTCGACCGTGCACACGACCGACGTCGCGTCGACTGTGTCGCGGGTCGCGGACTCGTTTCCTCCCGAGCGTCAGTCCACCATCCGGCAGGAGCTCTCGATGGCGCTCGCCGCCGTGCTGACCCAGACCCTCCTGCCCCGAAAGGCTGGCGGACGCGTCGCCGCCGCGGAGCTCCTCTTCATCAGTTACGGAGCCCGGCAGCACATCCGCAAGAACGCCCTTCAGCACCTCCACCAGGAGATCGTGCTCACGAAGAAGCAGGGATCCATCACCCTCGAAGAGTCGCTCGCGCGGCTCGCCAAGGACGGGCTCGTGGAAGTCGAGGAGGCGCGTGCCCGCGCCGCGCATCCGGAGGACTTCGAGAACCAGCTCCGCGCGGGTTAGGGGGTCAGGTCTCCACTTGCCACTTTGCTTCGCAAAGTGTCAAGCTCGTCCGAGCGATTCAACCGCCACCGTGATCAGTGAAGACCTGACCCCAACCTTCCAGTTCGCGGTTCTCGCGTTTTCGTCCCTCTTCTCCGTCATCAACCCGATCTCCGCCGCGCCGATCTTCGTCGCGCTCACGTCGCGCTCGAGGAAGGAGCGCCGCCGGGTCGCACTGCGGGCGTGCCTCGCGGCGGCCGCGGTCCTCGCGGTCTTCGCAGTGGCGGGGGGCGCGATCTTCTCGTTCTTCGGCATCACCGTCCCCGCGTTTCAGATCGCGGGAGGAATGCTTTTCACCATCATGTCTCTCCGCGAAGTGCAGGACCACGACCGGCATCTGCCGGCGGACGAAGCCGATCCCGCCGACCCCTCGATCGTGCCTCTCGGGATTCCCGTGATCGCCGGGCCGGGCGCAATCTCCGCGGTGATGGTGCTCGTCGGGCAGGCTCAGGACGTGGGGCGGCAAATGGCGCTCGGCGGCGCCATCGCCGTGAACATCGTTCTGACGCTCCTGATCCTGCTCGCGGCCCCCATGATCGTCGACAAGATCGGCGAGACCGGCCAGCGGATCGTCTCGAAGATCATGGGCCTCATCACGGCCGTGATCGGGATCCAGTTCGTGCTGAACGGGGTGTCGACGGTTCTCACGGAGATCATCCGAGCTGCGAGATCGTCTCCCTGATGGACCTTCCGAGGCGGGTTCTCCCTTCCTGTCATTCCGAGGAGCGAAGCGACGAGGAATCTGTGCGCCCCGGATCGAGAGGGACACAGATCCCTCGCGGAGCCTGTCCTGAGCGGAACGCGGTTCTTTCAAGAGAGACCAGATCCCTCGCTTCGCTCGGGATGACAAGCGAGGGCGAAGGGCTCGGGATGACAAGAGGGCGGGACTGCCTCAGACCTCCCGCTTGAACAGCACCTGCGTGAGCACGCCGCACACGAGCGCGAACGTCAGGAGGAACGCCCACTCCGCGTAGCAGCTCTCGACCGGCGCGCCGCGCAGCAGCAGGTCGCGTAACGCGGTCACCCCGTAGGTCAGAGGGTTGATGTCCGCGACGACACGCAGCCACTTCGGGTACGACTCGACCGGGTAGAGCGCGCCGGAGGGAAAGAAGACGAGCACGTTGATGATGCCGAACATCCCGCGCAACACGCTCGACTTCCGGGCGCGCGCGAAGAGACAGAACCAGAGGGCGGAAATCGCGAGCGAGGTGAGGAATACGGTGACGAGCCCGCCGCCGATCGCCTCGGGTGTCGCCAGCGGGAGCGGCGTGAAAAGCGCGATCACGAGGAGGACGAGAGCTCCCGCCAGGCTCGCGACGAGAGAGCCGGCGAGCATGTGGCCCGCCACGATCGCGCCGGTCGAGACGGGAGTCACGAGGTAGCCCTCGTGGTAGCCGTACATCCGGTCCTCGATGACCTGGAGCCCCCCGGCGACCATCGAGCCCATGAAGATCGCGAGACAGACGACCGCCGGACCGAGGTAAGTCAGGTAGTCGAGGTACGGGTACGCCTCGAGCCGCGCCGAATCCGCCGTCGAGGAGGTGGGCGGGCTGGCGGCTTCCCGCCAGATCTCGGTGAGCGCGGACTGGAGCACGTCGTACGAGAAGCGGTCGGTGTTGTCTCCGATGAAAGCGGGACCGGGTCCGGAAGGAGAGAGGCCGTGCGGGAGGATCCAGACCCCGCGGTAGCGACCCCTTCGTAAGTCCTCGAGGGCTCCTTCGCGGTCCGCGGGAAACGCAGCGACGACGAGCCCGCGGCCGCTCTCGAGCGCGAGCACCCCGCGCCTCAGCTCGGCCGCGAGCGTATTACCCGCCTCGTCGACGACGGCCAGCGGCACGTTCCGCAGGTCGCGATTCAACGAGTTTCCGAGGACGACGAGGTAGAAGACCGGAAAGAGCATCGTGGAGACGATCAGGACCGGCTGTCGCCACAGCGTGAGGTAGGCGCGCTGGCAGATGGCAATGATGCCGAGCAGCGCGAGGCGAGGCCCCCGCGAAACTCCGCGAACGCGCTCCGCCGGGACGTCCGGCGCGCGCCCGGCCGTTTCCACCGACCGGCTCAATTCTCGCCGCGCAACGCGCGCCCCGTGTAGGCGAAGAACACGTCCTCGAGGGTGACCGGGGAGATCGCCAGGTGAACGATGCGATACCCCCGTTCCTCGACGAGTGCCGCGGCGCGCCGTCCGATCCCCTTCCCCGGCTGCGCTTCGAACTCGACGGATGCGGGCGAGGGCGTGCGCCAGTTGACCGCTCCGAGCGCGAGAATCAACTCACGGTCGGCGGGCTCGATCGGCCGGTCGGTCTCGAGAGCGACGCGCTCGCCGGTCGAGAGGCCGCGCTTCAGCGCCTCCGGAGCGTCCTCGCAGAGGATCTTTCCGGCGTCCATGATCGCGACCCGATCGCAGAGATAGTTCGCCTCGTCCATCGCGTGCGTGGTGAGGACGATGGAGAGACTGCCGTCGCGGGCCTTGAGATCACCCAGCATCTCCCAGACGGCGCGACGACTTTGCGGATCCAGGCCGCTCGTGGGCTCGTCGAGAAACAGGATGTGCGGCGAGTGCAGAACGCCGCGCGCGATCTCGAGGCGGCGGCGCATTCCGCCCGAGAGCGTGCGGGTGATCTGGTTGCGTTTTTCGCTGAGACCGACCTGCTCCAGGCGCCTCTCGATGACCTCGGAAAGTCGACGCCCCCAGAGCCCGTACATCTTGCCGTGAATCGACAGGTTTTCGCGCACCGTCAGGTTCTCGTCGGTCGTCTCCGCCTGCGACACGGTCCCGATCGAAGCGCGGACTCCCGATCGGTCCTTCACGACGTCGTGGCCCGCGATACTCGCCGTCCCCGAAGTCGGACGAAGAAGGGTCGTCAACATCCGCACGAGGGTGGTCTTGCCGGCGCCGTTCGGTCCGAGAAGCCCGTACGTCTCCCCCGGACGCACGGCGAACGTCACCGCGTCGTCGGCGACCGTGTCTCCGAAGCGCTTGGTGAGCTTCTCGACCTCGATCGGGTTCATGAGGAGATGCCGAAGACCGCCGACCGAGCGGAAAGCGACGGGGAGAGAACTAGCTCCCCGCTTCGACGACGAAAGTCTGTCCCGACACGATCGGAGTACCCTCCGCAACGAGGCGCACCGAAAAGGTGCGCAGGTCGCGGCTCTGCATCCCCCAGTTGCGGCGCGAGGCATAACCCAGCCGCGGGCGGACGGAGACGACGCGGGCGATCGAGCGGGCCTCGGGCCGAGCCTGCGGCCAGATCTCGACGTTCTTTCCAACCTTGAAAGCAGAAAGCCGCTCCTCGGGGACTTCGATGCGGAGGTAAGGCGACTCGAGCTGCAGCGTGACGACGGGTTCGCCCGCCGCGACCCACTCGCCCTGGCGGTGATGGCGGGTCAGAACGGTACCGCTCTTGTCCGAGACGAGCGCTCCTTCCTTCTCGAAGCGGCGCACCTTTCCGAGGCGCGCCCGCAGTGTTTCCTCCTCCGCGGTGATCTCGCCCTTTTCTTCTTCCCGCGCGCGGATCGCGGCTGCGATTCCCTCGCGCCGGTGCTGGAGGCTCTCGAGCTGCGCGGCCGGCGCGATCCCTTCGGCGACGAGCCGCTCGATCCGCCGCTCTTCGCTCGAGACCTCGGCGAGCGCCGCCCGCAGGCTCTTGACCTGCTCGCTGCGCGACTTCTCGCGCGCGCGGCTCTGCTCCATTTGACGTTGGAAATCGGAAGCGTCCTCGGAGAGACCGGGCTCCTCGATCCGGGCGACCGTATCGCCGGCGCGAACCGCATCGCCCTCGTCCGGAATCGGACTGACGAGTCGGCCGCTGCGCGATGGAGCGACGACGAAGGTCTGTTCCTCTGCGATGGCCAGGAGCCGGACCGGGCGCCCCGTATCGTCTTCACGGCGCGCGAGCGCTCCGTAACCCCAGGTGCCCACCACGGCGATGGCGACCGCCACCCCCACCCACACGGCTTTTTTCATTGGCCCAAGCGACAACCGGATTCTAACGCCGTTTTACGAGTGTCCCAATTCGGGGACAGGCGCGGCGGGCCCGTTTCCGACCCTCCGCCGGTATCACTCTTGCTCCAACTAGAGATTCCACACGGGACTAAGGAGTTGACGTGGACGTGGAAAGGGTGAAGACGTCGAAACCGATCGAGAGGGCCCGCCGGGTCCTTCTCGTGGAGGACGACGGCGCCCACCGCTGGGTCATCCGGCGACTGATCGAAAACGCCTTCGGTGAGGAAGTCTCCGTCGAAGAAGCGGTGACCGGAGAGAAGGCGCTGGAGCGGGCGACCGCGGATCCGGCGCTCGATCTCATCCTGCTCGATCTCGGCCTTCCGGGTGTCGATGGCTTCGAGGTTCTCCGACGGCTTCGAGCGGAAGAGCGGACTCGCCGCGTTCCCGTGATCGTCGTGTCGAGCTCCGAGCAGGAAGAGGACGTCCGGCGGGCCTACGAGGAAGGGGCGAACTCGTTCATTTCGAAGTCCGACTCTCCCGAGAAGACCCTTCAGAGACTCCGTCTCCTTCCGGTCTACTGGCTCGAGCTCAACCGCCTTCCGGAAGACAGCTCCTCTTCCAAACGACCGAGCGACTCCTCCGCGCGCTCCTGAAGCGCGAGGTCGAACCGCGGCGTTGCCTCCGTCACTTCCGGGTTGATCTCGATCGTGAAGGCTCCACGCCGCCGCGCTTCGTCGGCGAGACCCGCCGCGGGATAGACGACGCCGGACGTGCCCACGACGACGAACACGTCGCAGTCGAGCGCCGCGAGTGACTGCTCGAGCACGAGCGGCTCGATCGGCTCGCCGAACCACACGACGCCCGGACGCGCGAGCCCCCCACAGCGGGGGCACGGCGGAGGGAGTGTGGTCAGCTCGGTTTCATCCCGCCAGCGGTCTCCCGACGAGCACCCCTCCCAGCACGCGAGCTCCCAGATCGAACCGTGGAACCGGACGACGTTCCGGGTGCCGGCGCGTTCGTGGAGGCCATCCACGTTCTGAGTTATGAGCGCGAACCGCGGGTAGCGGCGGCTCCACGCGGCAAGAACCTCGTGCGCGCGGTTGGGAGCGCAGCGCGCGACCAGCCGGCGCCGCCACTCGTACCACTCCCACACGACGCGCGAGTCGCGCGCGAAAGCCGCGGGAGTCGCCAGTTCTTCGACGCGGAAGTCGTTCCACAGTCCGTCGTCGCCCCGGAACGTCGGCACGCCGCTCGCCGCGGAGACGCCCGCGCCCGTGGCCACCGTGACGCGGGAGGCGCGAGCGAGCTGCTCGACCGCGCGGCGGAACGCGGCGTCGTTCGCCATCGACCGCGACGTCAGTCGCAGTAGCGGTGAACGGTGTTGAGGAGGACGTCGACGGGAATGGGCTTCTGCACGTAGTCGTCCGCTTCGAGCCAGGCGGCGTGTCGCGGGCTGTCGTCGAGACCCGAGATGACGACGACCGGAATCTGGGCGAGCTCCGAGTCCTGCCACTGGGCGTAGCGGAACTCCCAGCCGGTCATGACGGGCATCATCAGGTCGAGAAGAATCAGGGCGGGACGGCTCCCGCCGCGCAGGCGGCCGAGCGCTTCGAGGCCGTGCCGCGCGACCTCGACCGTGAAGCCTTCGTCTTTGAGAAAGCCCGCGAGCGATCGAAGAAGGTCGGGATCGTCTTCGACGACGAGAACCTGCCCCCTCAAGCGACGGCCCCGCGGAAGAGACAGAAACTCCCCGTGATGAAAACCATCGTGTCGGGCGCCTGCAAGACGGCTGCCTTGTCCCCCGTGGCGGACGCATCCACGGGCACCAAAGCGGACGCATCCATTGGAGACAAATCGGATGGCCGATTTTCCCACTGGGGGAAATAAGATCGCCCGGCGCTCGAACTGCACGAACTCGCCCGCCGGGAGCGCGTCACCGATTCCGAAACAAGGAGAACGAACCACATGAAGAAGACGAACCGCAAACGCGGGACTGCCGGAAACCGGAAAATCGCGGACCTCGCTCCCGTGACCGTCGACCCGACCGGCACCACGCTGACCACAAACCAGGGCCTTCGCATCGAAGACAACCAGAACACGCTCAAGGCGGGCGAGCGCGGCCCGTCGCTGCTCGAGGACTTTCACTTTCGCGAAAAGATTACGCACTTCGACCATGAGCGCATCCCCGAGCGCATCGTGCACGCGCGCGGCGCTGCGGCACATGGCTTCTTCCAGGTGTACGAGAGCCAGGCTCGCTACACGAAAGCGCGCTTCCTCCAGGACCCCGCGCGCCGAACCCCGGTGTTCGTCCGTTTTTCGACGGTCGCCGGCTCGCGCGGATCGACGGACCTCGCGCGTGACGTTCGCGGATTCGCCGTCAAGTTCTACACGGAGGAGGGGAACTTCGACCTCGTCGGAAACAACATCCCGATCTTCTTCATCCAGGACGCGATCAAGTTCCCGGACCTGATTCATGCCGTCAAGCCGGAGCCGGACAACGAGATCCCGCAGGCGGCTTCCGCCCACGACACTTTCTGGGACTTCATCTCGCTCATGCCCGAGTCGACCCACATGGTGATGTGGGTGATGTCGGACCGGGCAATTCCGCGCAGCTTCCGCATGATGGAAGGCTTCGGAATCCACACCTTCCGCTTCGTCAACGAGCGCGGGAAGTCGCGGTTCGTCAAGTTCCACTGGAAGCCGCTCCTCGGAGTCCACTCGGTCGCGTGGGACGAAGCCCAGAAGATCTCGGGGAAGGATCCCGACTTTCACCGGCGCGACCTCTGGGAAGCGATCGAGAGCGGCAACTTTCCGCAGTGGGAGTTCGGCGTCCAGATCGTGGAGGAGGAGAAGGAGCATTCCTTCGACTTCGACCTGCTCGATCCGACGAAAATCATCCCCGAAGAGCTCGTGCCCGTCCGCCGGATCGGGCGCCTGACGCTCGATCGCAACCCCGACAACTTCTTCGCGGAGACCGAGCAGGTCGCATTCCATCCCGGCCACATCGTCTCGGGGATCGACTTCACGAACGACCCGCTCCTCCAGGGGCGTCTCTTCTCCTACACGGACACGCAGCTGATGCGCCTCGGCGGACCGAACTTCCACGAGATCCCGATCAACCGTCCCGTGGCGCCCGTTCACAACAACCAGCGGGACGCGCAGCATCGGCAGGCCATCCATCGCGGCAGCGTCGCCTACGAGCCGAACACGATCGGCGGCGGGTGCCCGATGCAGGCGGGTGCTGCGGCGGGAGGGTTCGTCAGCTTCCCCGAGCACTTGAGCGCTCCGAAGGTGCGCGCGCGATCGGAGAAGTTCTTCGACCACTTCAGCCAGGCCACGCTGTTCTGGAACAGCCAGTCCGATCCGGAGAAGGACCACCTCGTCGAGGCGCTGCGGTTCGAACTCGGAAAGGTGAAGCGGCCCCACATCCGGGAGCGGATGGTCGGCATCCTCGGGTTCGTGGACCGGACGCTCGCGTCTCGCGTCGCGGAAGGGCTCGGCCTGCCCGGGATCCCGAAGGTCGAGGCACCCATCAACCGCAGCATCCCCGCCGACGGCAACCCGAAGGACTTCGAGCCCCGTCGTGGCAAGCCGCCGATCGCCCGGTCGAAGCCCCTCAGCATGGCGGATACCGTCAAGGACACGGTCGCGACGCGGCAGGTCGCCATCCTCGTTGCGGACGGCGTCGACGGACCTTCGCTCACGGCCATGATGAAGGCGCTCACAGCGGCCGGAGCACTACCGCACCTGATCGCGCCGCGGCTGGGAACCCTGAGGCTCTCCGACGGCGGCGAGCTTGCGATCGGCCACAGCTTCCTGACGGCGGCCTCCGTGCTCTTCGACGCGGTCTATGTTCCCGGAGGGGAGAAGAGCGTCGGGGCGCTCTCGCCACTGCGAGACGTCTCGGACTTCGTGGCCGAGGCATACCGGCACTGCAAGGCGATTGCGGCGACCGGCGAGGGAATCAATATCGTTCGGGCGTGTCCAGGGCTCGAGTCGCTGGACGAAAAAAGCAAGGACGCGCCCGAGGGCGTCGTCGTCGGAGGCAACGACCGCGCCAGCCAGGTTGCACGCCGGTTCATCGAGGCGATTGCTCAGCACCGCGCGTGGACGCGCGAGCTCAAGAACCGGACGGTGCCGCCACCTGACGGCGACGAGACCCGAGGCCGGCAGACAGCGAAGGAGCGGCGTCCGGCACGGAAGGAACGCCGCCCGGCACCGAGAGCGTAGAGGCACTCACCCGCCCTCTCCCTCCGGGGAGAGGGTCGCGGTGAGGTGTGCCCAAGCCTCCCCGTCCCCGATCCGGGAATCCGTGAGCGCGCGAGCGCGTCCGTCCAGGCGCACGGCGACCAAGGCTCGTCTACCATTGGCTCCGCAGACCAGCAGGGGGGGACTCCGATGAAGAGAGCACTCCGGGCCCGGGTTTCGGCCGCGATGGGGATCGTTGTCGCCGCGGCGGCGGTTGTCGCGGTGTCGTCGGCGGCGACGAACAAGCCTCCGCTACACGCGAAGAAGTGGCTCGCGATCACGGGCAAGCCGCTCGCGGCGACGGCCGGCGCCATGATCTTCCAGAAGGGGGGCAACGCGGTCGACGCCGCGTGCGCGATGATCGCCGCGACCTGCACCATGTGGGACACTCTCTCGTGGGGCGGCGAGACGCAGGCCCTCATCTACAACCCCCGCACCGGCAAGGTCATCGGCATCAACGCGCTCGGCGCCGCGCCGACCGGCGCCACGCCCGAGTATTACCGCGGCCAGAACATGGCGTACCCGCCGGAGTACGGCCCGCTCTCCGCTGTCACTCCCGGAACGCCGGGCGGGATCATGGTCATGCTCGCCGAGTACGGGAAGCTCTCGCTCGCCGAAGTGCTCGCTCCCGCAATCGAGCTCGCGGACGGGTACCCCATCGAGCAGCAACTCGCTTCGACGGTGACGCGGCAGCGGGAGTGGCTCCTGAAGTGGCCGGAGTCCCGCCGCGTCCTCCTGCCGCGTCCCGGCGACCAGGCGCCGGCCGCGGGCCAAATCTTCAAGCAGCCCGATCTCGCGGCAACGCTTCGCAAGCTCGTGGACGCGGAGAAGCAGGCGCTCGCTGCGGGCAAGAACCGCAAGGACGCCATTCTCGCGGCTTACGCGCGCTTCTATCGCGGCGACATCGCGGCCGAGCTCGTGCGCGGTACGCGAGAGCTCGGCGGACTCATCACGCTCGAGGACCTCGCCCGCTGGAAAGTCGAGATCGAAGAGCCCGTCAAGACGACGTACAAGGGCATCGACGTTTACAAGCTCGACTTCTGGACGCAGGGCCCCGCGATGCTCCAGGCGCTCAACATCCTGGAGACCGTGGACGTCAAGGCGATGGGCTACAACAGCGCGCGCTACATCCACGCGCTGTACCAGGCGATGAATCTCGCCTTCGCCGACCGCGACTTCTATTACGGAGATACTTACTTTCCCCCCGAAGAGCCGCGGCGCGGCCTCCTGTCGAAGGAGTACGCGAAGGCGCGGGCGGCAAAGATCGACTGGGCGAAGAACGATCCGAACGTGAAACCGGGCGACCCGTATCCGTTCCAGAACGGGAAGAATCCCCACGCGGAGCTTCTCGCGAAGTGGCCGCCGCCTCCCGCGGGAAAGTCCGTCGGCTCGCTGCCGGACGCCGGCACCACGTCCGTCGAGGCGGCGGACGCGGAAGGCTGGGTCGTCTCGGTGACTCCGTCGGGGGGCTGGGTCCCCGCGGCCATCGCGGGCAAGACCGGGATCGGTTTGAGCCAGCGCGCGCAGATGTTCGTCCTCGACCGCGCCGAGAACCCCTACAACGTGATCGAGCCCGGAAAGCGCCCGCGCGTCACGTTGACGCCGACGCTCGCGTTGAAGGACGGCAAGCCGTTCCTCGCCTTCGCTGTACAGGGCGGCGACTCGCAGGACCAGAACCTCCTGCAGTTCTTCCTGAACGTCGTCGAGTTCGGGATGACTGTCCAGGAGGCGACCGAGGCCGCGAACGTCAACAGCGACCAGATGCGCAGCTCCTTCGGCGCCCACGAGTCGAAGCCCGGCGGCATGGTGATCCACCCGTCGACCCCGCCGTGGGTCCGGTCGGAGCTGAGCCGGATGGGCTACACCCTTCGGGTCGTGCCCAAGACGTCCGGCCCGATCAACGCCATCTACTTCGATCGCGAGCACGGGACGATGTGGGGCGGCTCCTCCGACCACGGCGAGGATTACGGCATCGGGTGGTGAAAAAAAGATAAACGCCGGCAAACTCTCCGGCGTCTCAATCCAGAGTGCTTGTTTCCGAGTGATGCGACGCTCTGACATATCGCGGTCGATCCGCTGGTTCGCCGTGGGGATCCTTTTCGCCGCATCCGCCGTTTCCCAGCCGAATCCCGCGAGCGAGCTCGCCGGCCTGTGGGAAGCCCGACTGCGGCTGGGCCCGGACGTTCGCGGTCCGCTCACCATCGCTCGCGACCCCGATGGGTGGCACGGCGAGATCGCCGGTCGCGTCGTACCGCTGAAGCTCGACGGCGACGCCGTCACGCTTGCCCTTCCCGACGGCAAGGGTTCGTACACCGGCCGCTTCGACGCCGGACGAGCGAGGATCGCCGGCCACTGGAGCCAGCCCGCCACGGTGACGACCGGAATGCCCTTTGCGTCTCCGGTCACCCTGACGAAGTCGGGCGAGAACGTCTGGCGCGGCAACGTCGTGCCTCTCGATGACGAGTTCCGGATGTACCTGAAGATCGCGCCGCGAGAAGACGGCACGGTCGCGGCGTTCCTTCGGAATCCCGAGCGCAACCTCGGCCGGTTCATCCCGATCGAAAGCGTCGAGCGGGAGGGCGACACGGTGCGCTTCCTCGGGGCGCCCGCAAAAGACACGGGGAAGCGTCCCACGCTCGTGCAGGGCACCTTCCGGGACGGTCTGCTCTCCGTCGGAATCCCGCAGCGGGGCGGCACGTACGACTTTCGCCGCGTCGAGGCCGGCCGGCCGAGCGACTTCTACCCTCGCGGGCTGCCGAAGGTCCCGTACGTCTATCGCCCGCCCCGTCCGCGCGACGACGGGTGGGCGGTGGCGTCTGTCGAAGACGTCGGGATCGCGAGGGACGCCATCACGCGCTTCATCCAGATGATCATCGACACTCCGATCGACGCGGCGAACACGATCGAGATGCACGGCGTGCTCATCGCGCGCCACGGAAAGCTCGTCGTCGAGGAGTACTTCCACGGCGAGCACGCCGACAAACCCCACGACACGCGCTCCGCTTCGAAGAGCCTCACCTCCACGCTCGTCGGGGCCGCGATCCAGGCCGGTGTGTCCCTCTCCGCCTCGAGCTCCGTCTATGCGGTGATGAACGGCGGAAAGCTTCCTCCGGGCCTCGAGCCGCGGAAACGGGCGCAGACCGTCGAGCACCTTCTGACGATGACGTCCGGGTTCTACTGCGACGACAACGATCTCAAGGCGCCCGGCCGCGAAGACACGATTGCCGAACAGACCGACGAGCCGGACTACTACAAGCTGGCGCTGAAGCTGCCGATGGAGAGCGATCCCGGCTCGCACGCCGTTTACTGCAGCATCTCTCCGCACCTCGCGGGTGGAGTTTTGAGTCGCGCCGCCGGAAAGTCGCTTCCGGTGCTGTTCCACGAGCTGATCGCCGAACCGATGCAGATGAAGCGGTACCACCTGTTTCTCGCCCCCACCGGCGATGCCTACATGGGCGGCGGGGTCCGCTTCCTGCCCCGCGATCTGATGAAGCTCGCGCAGATGCACATGAACGGCGGGACGTGGAACGGGCGCCGGATCGTCTCGGAGGAGTGGGCGCGGCGCGCGACTTCGCCGTTGACGCGAATCGGCAGCCGCGGCGGTTACGGATACCTCTGGTGGCTCGACGACCGCCCGTACAAGGGACGCACGGTGAAGACGTACCTCGCCGGCGGCAACGGCTCCCAGATCGCGATGGCCGTCCCCGAGCTCGACCTCGTGATCGGGTTCTGGGGCGGCAACTACTCGGGTGGCGCGACGGCTTTCATCCCCCAGGACGTCTACGTGCCCGAGTGGATCCTGCCGGCGGTGCGGGACAAGAACTGAGCCCGGTCACGCGCTGACCGTGCTGGGGTTCACCCCGCGGCTCACCCGTCACGCTCGAGTCTCGTCGCCGACGAAAAAAACCCGTCACCAAATCGAACCTCGTGACTCTGTATGGATGGGAGTGTCTCCAAACCGGAGCACGACACTCTGTACGACGCCGGGAGAGAGGCCGTGACCTCGGCGGGGAGGAGCTTGTATGAGTGCCCGAATCCGCTTCCGTTCTTTCCTTTTCTCCCTGATCGTCGTTTCGGCCTTCGTCGGTCTCGCGTTCCTGGAGCGACCGGACGAGGCGCGCGCTCAGACGGCCTCCCCATCCGCGCAAGGGAATCGGCCGCTCGCAACTCAACCGGAAGCGGACGTCGTGAAGGGCGCCGTTCAGGCAATCGAAAAAGGTCGAGAGACCTTCCGGTTCGACACCTTCGGCGACGAGGCGTTCTGGGGCGACACGCTCAACCTGGATGCCACGATCGCCGGTACGGCCAACGGCGGGATCGGGCCGGGCCTGTCTCCGAAGCAGGCGCTCGCCCTCGGTCTCAAGGTCGACGTCAATGCGCTCCCGGGCGCACTGCAGGACCAGCTGCGCGCGGGCGACGTGAACCTCGACGACCCCGCGATCACCGTCGCGCTGCTTCAGCTGAACGCTGTGGTGGGAGTGAAGGGATTTTTCAGCTCGGGCAGGCTCTCCTCGATCGGTATCCAGTGCGCGCTCTGCCATTCGACGGTGAACGATTCTTTTGACGCCGGGATCGGGAGCCGCCTCGACGGCTGGGCGAACCGCGATCTGAACGTCGGAGCGATCATTGCGTTCGCGCCCGACCTCTCCGCGTTTGCAGATCTTCTCGGTGTTTCGCAGGACACGGTCCGGCAGGTGCTGAACTCGTGGGGACCCGGAAAGTTCGACGCCGAGCTATCGCTGGACGGCAAGGCCTTCCGGCCGGACGGAAAGACGGCGGCAACGCTCATTCCGCCCGCCTTCGGACTGGCCGGCGTCAACCTTCATACCTGGACGGGCTGGGGCTCGGTGACGCACTGGAACGCCTTCGTCGCGAACCTCGAGATGCACGGGAAGGGAACGTTTTTCGACCCGCGTTTGAACGACGCGGCGAAGTTTCCGATCGCCGCGGCAAACGGCTTCGGAAACGTCCGATCGACTCCCGACCTGATCACGCGAAAGCTCGCCGACCTGCACCTCTACCAGCTTGCGATTCCGGCCCCCGCTCCGCCGAACTCGACGTTCCGTGCGAGCGCGGCGGTCCGCGGCAGGGCGCTGTTCGCGGGGAAGGCGGCTTGCGCCACTTGTCACGTTCCCCCGCTCTTCACGGAGCCGGGCTGGAACATGCACACCGCGGCGGAAATCGGAATCGACGACTTCCAGGCAATGCGCTCCCCCGACGAGCGCTACCGCACGTCGCCCTTGAAGGGACTCTGGACGCACACGAAGGGCGGCTTCTACCACGACGGCCGGTTCGCGACCCTTCTCGACGTCGTGAACCACTACAACGGCGTGAAGTCACTGGGACTGACGGAAGCGGAGAAGCAGGATCTGATCGAATACTTGAAGTCGCTCTGACTCGATCCCCCGGTCGACGCGGCGCGAGCTGAGACCGAACGACCCATTTCGGGTGCCGATTCCTTCGAACGGAGGGATCACGGCGCCCGATTTGTTTCCGCCCGCCATTTGTTATCCTCGCGCCCTTCTGCGCCCGGCAATCAAGAAAGGAATTCACCCATGACCAAGCGGTCCGTTGCCCTCGCGATTTCACTCGTCTTCCTCGCCGCCGTCGCGCCGGCCGCCGAACCGGCGTCGAGTTCCGCTCCCGGCAAGGCCGAGCGCTTCGGCAAGTGGGGCGTCGACCTCGAAGGGATGGATCGCTCGGTCAAGCCGGGCGACGACTTCTTCCGTTACGCCAACGGCAAGTGGGCCGCCACCACCCAGATCCCGCCCGACAAGACGAGCTACGGCCCCTCCGCCGTGCTGCGCGACCTCTCGGAGGCCCGCGTGCGCGCCCTCCTGGACGGCTGGGCGGCCGACAAGTCACTCAAGCCCGGATCGGACGAGGCGAAGGTCGCGGCGGTCTACCGGACCTTCCTCGACGAAGCGGCCGCCGAAAAGCTCGACGCCAAGCCGATCCAGCCGCATCTGGACGCGATCAGGAAAGCGAGCTTCCCACTCCGACATCGCGGCGTTCATGGGCCGGTCGCCGGTCGAGCTTCGGCCGGTCGTTCTTCGGCGCGGGCGTCTCCGACGACGCGAAGAACCCCGAAAAGTACACCCTCTACATCTCGCAGTCCGGTCTCGGCCTCGCCGACCGCGAGTTCTACCTCCGCGAGAACTTCAAGCCGCAGAAGGAGCGCTACCAGAAGTACGTCGCGGACATGCTGCGCCTCGTCGGATGGGCCGACCCGGACAAGGCCGCCGCCGACGTCGTGGCGATGGAGACGAAGATCGCCGAGGCGCACTGGACCCGCGCCGAGAGCCGCAACCGCGACAAGACCTACAACCCGACGACGCTCGCCGAGCTGGAGAAGACCGCTCCGGGCTTTCCCTGGCGCGTCTTGTTCAAGGAAGCGGGACTCGACAAGGTCGACGGCGCCGTCGTCCGCCAGAACACGGCGCTGCCGAAGCTCGCGGCGATCTTCGCCGAGACGCCGGTCGAGACGCTGAAGGCGTGGCAGGCGTTCGACGTGGCCGACGACGCGGCTCCGCTTCTCTCGAAGCGCTTCGTCGACGCGAACTGGGAGTTCCGCGCCAAGTTCCTGAACGGCGCGCAGGAGCAGCGGCCGCGCTGGAAGCGCGCCGTCGACGCCGCGGAAGGCACGATGGGCGAGGCGATCGGCCGGACCTACGTGGCCGAGTACTTCCCGGCGGAGTCGAAGGCGAAGATGGAGAAGCTCGTCGCCGACCTCCGCGCCGCGATGAAGGGCCGCATCGAGAACCTCGCGTGGATGGGGCCGGAGACGAAGGCGCGCGCGCTCGAGAAGCTGGCGAAGTTCGGCGTCAAGATCGGCTATCCGTCGAAGTGGCGCGACTACTCGACGCTCGCAGATCCGCGACGGCGATCTCGCCGGCAACGCCGAGCGCGCCGCGAAGTTCGAGTGGGACTACGACGTGAACCGCATCGGCAAGCCGGTCGACGAGCGACGAGTGGGGCATGACCCCGCAGACCGTCAACGCCTACTACGCCTCGGCGAAGAACGAGATCGTCTTTCCCGGCGGCGATCCTGCAGCCGCCGTTCTTCGATCCGAACGCCGACCCGGCCGTGAACTACGGCGCGATCGGCGGCGTCATCGGCCACGAGATCACGCACGGCTTCGACGACCAGGGACGCAAGTCCGACGGCGACGGCGTGCTGCGCGACTGGTGGGCGCCGGAAGACGCGGCCAAGTTCGAGGCGCAGGCGACGAAGCTCGGCGCGCAGTACGAGGCGTTCGAGTTCCCGGCAGCTTCCCGGCCATGAAGATCACCGCGCGCCTCACCATGGGCGAGAACATCGGCGACCTCGGCGGCATCCTGCTCGGTCTCGACGCCTACAAGCGCTCGCTGAACGGGCAAGCCGGCGCCGGTGATCGACGGCTTCACCGGCGAGCAGCGCGTGTTCCTCGGCTGGGCGCAGGTGTGGCGGTCGCTCATGCGCGACGACGCGCTGCGCCAGATGCTCGCGACGAACCCGCACTCCCCCGGCACGATCCGCGCCTTCGCCCCGCTCCGCAACGTCGACGCCTGGTACGAGGCGTTCGACGTGAAGGAAGGCGACAAGAACTACATCAAGCCGGAGGACCGCGTCCGGATCTGGTAGCCGATTTCGGCAGCCGCGCAGCTCGGAAGTCAGACGCCGGGGGGTCCTCCCCCGGCGTTTTTCTTTTGCCCCAGTCAGTGGCCGCGGAGAGGATTACCCACCCAAACCCTTGGTTTGCTTCGATTTACCTGCAGACCGTCGGAAACTTCCCCTCCTTGCAACCTTCAGAAAAAGCTTGCGTATGAGTTGGTGTTGTAGTTATGTATATCACCAGATGACCAAGAACTCTCGAAAGGCCAGCTGAACCGCGATGGAGGCCGAGTGGAACGACAGCCAACCGATCTACCGACAGCTCCGGGACCGGGTCGTCGCGTTGATCCTGGACGGCGTGCTCAAGGAAGGGGATCCGCTCCCCTCCGTGCGCCACGTCGCGGCCGAGTATCGCGTCAATCCGCTCACGGTCCTGAAGGGCTATCAGGAGCTCGTCGACGAGCAGCTGGTCGAGAAGAGGCGGGGCATCGGCATGTTCGTCAAGCCCGGAGCGCGCGACCTGTTGCTCGCGGCCGAACGCCAGAGGTTTCTCGCCGAGGAATGGCCGAGGGTCTCCGCGACCATTCAGCGGCTCGGCCTGACGCCGGAAGAGCTGCTCGAGGCGGGAGAGAAGGGCTGAAGCGATGGTCTCCATAGAAACCGAAAACGCGACCCAGGACGTGGCCGTCATTGGAGCCGGTCTCGCCGGCTTGTGCATGGCGATCGAGTTGAAGCGCGCGGGGATGAACGCCTTCACGGTATTCGAGAAGGCGACCGATGTCGGTGGCGTCTGGAGAGAGAACCGCTACCCGGGCGCGGCGTGCGACTCCCCGGCGAACCTGTACTCGTACTCCTTCGAGCCGCATGAGCGCTCGACCCGACGGTACGCGAGCCAGCCGGAGATCCTCGACTATCTCAAGCGGTGCGCCCGGAAACACGGCCTCGAATCGCACCTGAAGCTCGGAACCGAAATCACGAACGTCTCGTTCGACGAGGACGCTCGGGTCTGGCGGCTGCGCACGGCGTCGGGAGACGAGCACCGCGCGCGCGCCCTCGTCACCGCCAGCGGCCAGCTCAGTCAACCGAGCCTGCCGAGCGTCGAGGGCCGGGCGGAATTCCGGGGACGGGCGTTCCACAGCGCGCAGTGGGACGCGCAACACGATCTGAGCGGCCGAACTGTGGCAGTGGTCGGAAATGGCTGCAGCGCCGTGCAGATCGTCCCGCAGATCGCGCCGAAGGTCGCGCAACTCTACGTGTTCCAGCGCTCGGCGAAGTGGATTCTTCCCAAGTGGGACCGCCAATCCGGGCCGGCCGCTCGGTGGCTCTTCGGCCGCTTCACGGGACTACGGAAGTTGAGCCGGGCGGCGTGGTTCCTTCTCGCCGACATGATCGCGTACTCGCCGCTTCGCGGCGGCCTGTTCCGGCGCGCGCTGACGGCGGTGGCGGGTTTTCATCTGCGGCGCCAGATCGCCGATCCCGATCTGCGTTCGGGGCTGACTCCGACCTTTCCCTTCGGGTGCAACCGGCTGATCTTCTCGGACGACTACTATCCGGCGCTCGCGCGGAACAACGTCGAGCTGGTCACGGAGGGAATCGCCCGGATCGTCCCGAATGGCATCGAGACCTCCGATGGCCGCATTCGCGAAGTCGACACGATCATCTACGCCACGGGATTCCAGGCAAACCGCTTTCTCGCGCCCATGGAGATCCGGGGGCCCGGCGGTCTTCTGTCCGACGTGTGGCGCGGCGGCGCCTCGGCCTACCTGGGCATCGCGGTCCCCGGTTTTCCAAATCTCTTCATCCTGGGGGGCCCGAACACGAGCCCGACGAACAACTCGATCATCTACATGATCGAGAGCCAGGTCCGCTACGTGATCGGGTGCCTCGAGATGATCCAGAAGCACGGCGCGATCGAAGTGAGACCGGACGTGTTTGCCGAGTATGAGCAGACCATGCGGTCGTGGTTGAAGGACACCGTCTGGAACGGTCCGTGCCGTAGCTGGTACAAGACGGAGTCGGGTCTCATTACCAATACCTGGCCGTTGCGGGCGTATCGCTACCGGATGGCGACGCGACGCCCGAGTCCCGCTCACTTTCGGGTCCACCCCGCGCCGCTCGAGACACGCGTAACGGCTGCTCGCCGGCGACGTCCCTCCCCCCGGCCGAACATTGCAAGGACATCGGATATCGCACGAGGAGCGCTGAAAACATGGCCTGCATAGAAGCACGCGGTCTCCGGAAGACCTACGGAAAGACCGTCGCATTGAACGGGCTCGATCTGCGCGTCGAAGAGGGCCGCATCCTGGGGCTCATCGGCCCCAACGGCGCCGGCAAGACGACCGCGCTGAACGCCATCCTCGGGCTCACGCCCTACGAGGGACACCTCCGGGTGCTCGGATACGACCCCTGGACGCTGCGCGATCAGCTCATGCGGGACGTCTCCTTCATCGCGGACGTCGCCCTTCTTCCGCGCTGGCTTCGGGTTCGCCAGGCGCTCGACTACCTCGTCGGCGTCCACCCGCGCTTCGACCGGGCGAAGGCGGAGGCCTTCCTCGCGAAGACGGACATCCCGCGGAAGAGCAAGGTCCGCGAGCTTTCGAAGGGCATGGTGGCCCAGCTCCACCTCTCGCTGGTGATGGCCATCGACGCGAAGCTGCTCGTCTTAGACGAGCCGACGCTCGGCCTGGACATCCTGTATCGGAAGGCGTTCTACGACTCTCTCCTGAACGACTACTTCGACGGCAGCCGCACCATCATCGTGACCACGCATCAGGTCGAGGAGATCGAGGGCGTCCTGACCGACGTCGCGTTCATCGACCGCGGCCGCATCGTGCTCGAGTCGAGCATGGAGGACTTCGAGTCGCGCTACTCCCAGGTGATGGTCCATCCGGAGCGGGTCGCCGAGGCCCGGGCTCTGGGACCCCTTCACGAGCGCCAGGTGATGGGCCGCAGCATCCTGCTCTTCGACGGAGTCGATCGCCAGAGGCTCGCGGCGCTCGGCGACGTGCGTGCGCCGGGCATCGCCGATCTCTTCGTCGCCGTCATGGGCAGTCGCGTCGGCCAGCCGGAAGGAGTTGCCCGATGAACACTTCCTCGCACGGCGGGCAGGACGTCGGAGTCGACTCCCCGAGGACCGCGCCCGCGCCCGTCCGGCAGGGGCGGCTCCTCTACTGGTCGGTGCGCCGCGAGCTGTGGGAGAACCGTTTCCTCTACCTCGCACCGCTCGTCGTCGCCGCGATCGTTCTGTTCGCGTCGTTCATCCACATGTTCAGCTACCCCGGCCGGATACGGAACGCCGCGGCGCTCGACCCGGCGAGACAGCACGCCGTCATCGTCGCGCCGTTCGACATGGCGCCGGCTCCGATCATGTTCTTCACTTTCCTCGTCGGGCTCTTCTACTGCCTCGACGCGCTGTACGGCGAGCGCCGCGATCGGAGCATCCTTTTCTGGAAGTCGCTCCCGGTGTCGGACCGGACGACGGTGCTCTCCAAGGTGGCCATCCCGCTCGTGGTGCTGCCGCTCTTCGCCTTCGCGCTCTCTTTGGTGACGCAGCGCCTCATGATGTTTCAGGCCAGCGCCGTCCTCCTCGCCAACGGCATGAGCGTCGGCACGCTCTGGAAAGAGTTCCGGTTCTTCCAGGACACGCTGATCATGTTCTACGGCCTGGTCGTGCACGCGCTCTGGTATGCGCCGATCTACGGCTGGTTGCTGCTCATTTCGGCGTGGGCGAAGCGCGCTCCCCTTCTCTGGGCTCTCCTTCCCCCGATGCTGATTTCGGCCTTCGAGCGGACGGCGTTCGGCACCCGGAGTTTCCCGCGCATGCTGCAGTACCGCGTGCAGGGGGCCATGCAGGAGGCCTTCGTCTTCACGCCGAGGCGCGATTCCCATCCCCCTCTCATCGATGATCTCTCGCAGCTCACCCCGGCGAACTTCCTGACTCGGCCCGGTCTGTGGGTCGGGCTGACGTTCGCCGTCCTCTGCCTAGTCGCGGCGATCCGGCTCCGCCGCAATCGGGAACCGATCTGAATCGCAAGAAGCGAAAGGACCAATCCATATGAGCACAGTCGTCACGACAGCCCGGAAGACCGAAGCGTCTCCGCTTTTCATTGCACGGATGACCGGCGTCTTCTGGCTCCTGACCGTGCTGACCGGCACGGCCGCCATGGTCGCGCGCACCGGCCCGCTGGCCATCGCGGTCAACCTCGTTTCGACGGCGTGCTACGCGGGCGCGACCGTGTTCGCCTATTCCCTGCTCAAGCCGGTCAATCGAAACGTCTCTCTGCTCGGGATGGTCTTCAGCCTCGTGGGATGCGCGCTCGGCGCGCTGAGCGGCCTCGCGGTTCTCGGGGCGAAGGCTCCCACGGTCGCCTTCCTCTTTTTCGGACTGCACTGCTGCACGGTCGGTTACCTGATCCTCCGATCGACGTTCCTGCCTCGCTTCCTGGGTGCGCTGATGGTCTTCGGAGGGTTGGGCTGGCTGATCTTCAGTCTTTCGAACCTTCTGTCGCCGCCGCTCGCCCGCACCCTCTCCCCCTGGATCATGTTCCCCGGGATCATCGGCGAGGTCACGCTGACTTTCTGGCTCCTCGTGAAGGGCGTGAACGTCGCGCGTTGGTACGAGCAGGCCAACGCCACGGGCGCACGGGAAGAGGCGGTCTGACTCATGGTCACTCTTGCCGCGTTGTGGGCCGAAATGCAGCTCTTCCGGGAGCCGCTGCTTCTGCTCTCCATCCTGACCGGGCCGGGGCTTGCGGCCCTGCTCGCCGCCGGGGTGCAGCTGCGCACCGACCGGCGGGCAATTTGAACGCGGGCGACTAGCCGCGCCGCCGAACGAATCTCAACGTTTTCCATCGAGACCAATTCCGGTCAAACAAAGGAGAAGAAATGCGCGTCGATACCCGCATCGCCAGACGTTTCCTGAGGACGCTTCTGATCTCGGTTCTTGCGCCCGTCGCGGTCGCCCTGGCCCAGGACAATCCGCCGCCCGCCGCGGCCGTGCCCTCCAAGGATCCGTACACCACGCACGTCAAGGGTCTCTACGCGGGATTGAAGGGCCTCCTTCTTCGTACGGCCGAGAAGATGCCCGAGGAGAACTACGGCTTCCGACCCACGGAAGAGGTCCGCAGCTTCGGCCAGATACTCGGGCACGTGGCCGACTCACAGTACTTCTTTTGCTCGCAGGTGCGAGGAGAGAAGCATCCGGCGCTGAAGATCGAAGCGACGAAGACCTCGAAAGCCGCGTTGACCACCGCACTCACCGACGCCTTCGCTTACTGCGACAAGGCCTACGAGGGCATGACGGACGCGTCCGGGACCGAGATGGTGAAAATGATGGGAAAGGACACGCCGAAGCTCGCCGCGCTCAACATCAACAGCGTTCACACGGTCGAGCACTACGGCAACCTCGTGACCTACCTGCGGATGAAGAACATCGTTCCTCCGTCCAGCGAACCGGGGTTCATGCCGCAACCGAAGAAGTAGTCGTCTCCGGGGCCGGCCGCTGGCCGGCCCCACCTTCCCGCGTGATGGCGGCAGAGCCGAAGGACGCGGGCTCAGGGCGTTGCGGGTTTCGCTGAGACCGGCTTGTCGACTTCTTCGATCCGCACGTCGGAGGCCGGTCGTTCCTTCTTGAGCCGCGCGGCCACCGCCTCGACCTTCCGCATCACCCGAAGCACGTTCTGCCCGGCGATGCCCTTGAGTTGCCCATCGGTGTAGCCGCGCCGGACGAGCTCGGCGAAAAGCCGAGGGTACGTGGCTACGCTGTCCAGGCCCTCCGGCGTCGTGGAGATGCCGTCCAGGTCCGCTCCCAGGCCCACGCGTTCCGCCCCGGCGACCTTCCCGACGTGGTCGATGTGGTCGGCGACGTCCTGCACGGTCGCCCGCGGCGCCGGGTTCGCGGCCTCCCACCGGGCGAGCTCGGACTTCACCTTCTCGGGCTGGCCGCGGTAGAGCGCCTTGAGACGCGCCTCTTCGGCGTCTTTCGCGGCGCCGTGGGCGCGCACCTTCTCCGAGATGAAACCGGGCACCCACGTGATCATCACCACGCCGTCCTTCTCCTTGACGCGGCGCAGAACGTCATCGGGCACGTTCCGGGGATGATCCGTGAGCGCGCGCGCGGAGGAGTGCGAAAAGATGACCGGCGCGGCGGCGACGTCGAGGATGTCGTGCATCGTCTTCGGCGCGACGTGGGAGAGATCGACGAGCATGCCCAGGCGGTTCATTTCCGCGATGACCTGCTTGCCGAACGGCGTGAGGCCGCCGTGGACGGGATCGGCCGTCGCCGAATCGGCCCAGTCGTTGTTCGCGCTGTGCGTGATCGTCATGTACCGCGCGCCCATCGCATAGAGCTGGCGAAGGACGGCGAGCGAGTTGCCGATCGAGTGCCCGCCTTCCACGCCGATGAGCGAGGCGATCTTGCCGCCGCGGTGGATGCGCACGACGTCGTCGGCGGTGCGGGCGGGCTCGAAAGTGTCGGGGTAAAGCCCTTCGAGGCGGTGGACCACGTCGATCTGATCGAGGACCGCGCGCACGGCGTCCGCCCCTTTGAGGGTCGCGGGAACGTACACGGACCAGAACTGCCCGCCGACCCTCCCCTGCCGCATCCTTGGAATGTCGGTGTGCAGCGCCGGGGTGAGCTTGCTCTGATCCTGGCGGATGTCGATCTGCGCGAGATGGTTCTTCACCCGCTCCTCGTACTGCTCGGGGAGATCGTTGTGGCCGTCGATGAGCGGGACTTCGCGGAGGATGCGATCGACGCGCGCGGCAACGGCGTCGCTCTGGGCATTCGCGGTTGCCGCGTAGGACGCCAGGACGAGAACCACCGCGGCGAAAAGCCGCGCGGGTCGCTTCGTCGGGTGCGAAACGTGGAGCATGGAATTCCCTCCGGAGCGCCATGATCGTTCGACTGGCGCTGTCGATCAATTACCTCGCAGGTAATCGCTTCCGATTCTAGGCCCGGATAGAGTCCTCGGCATGAGTCTGCGGACCGATCATCTCGAATCCGAGAGCGGCGTCGAATCTGTCAGCTCGTTCGGACGTCTGCTCCGCGAGTGGCGGACGCGGCGCCGCGCAAGCCAGCTCGACCTCGCCGTCGAGGCGGGCGTGTCGTCGCGCCACGTGAGCTTCATCGAGACCGGCCGCGCCCAACCCAGCCGCGACATGGTTCTCCTTCTTGCCCGCGTGCTCGACGTACCGCTCCGCGACCGGAACGACCTGCTGACGGCGGCCGGTTACGCCGCGCTGTACCGCGCAACGGATCTCGATGCGCCGGAGCTCGAGCAGGCGCGGCGGGCGCTCGACTTCATGCTCCGTCAACAGGAGCCCTACCCCGCGATCGTCGTCGATCGCCACTGGACGATCCTGAAAGCCAATGGCGGCGCCGCCCGGCTCGTCGAGGCCTTCACCGATCCTTCCGCCGCGGCGGATTGGGGCGGCAACGCCATGCGCCTGATGTTCCACCCGCGCGGCTTTCGCCCGCACATCGTCAACTGGGAACCGATGGCCGCGGCCCTGATCCAGTGGCTCCACCGCGACGTGCTCGCCGGCCTCGGCGGCGCCGGGACGCGCCGCCTCCTGGAAGAGCTGCTCTCCTACCCCGATGTGCCACCGCGCTGGCGGAATCTCGACCTCGACGTCTCCACAGCTCCGTTCCTGGCAGTCGAGTTCCGGAAGCGCGACCTCGAGCTCAAGTACTTCTCCACGCTGACGAGCCTCGGAACCCCGCACGACATCACGCTCGCGGAGCTACGCATCGAGGCGTTCTTTCCGGCGGACGCGGCGACCGAGGAGGCCTCGCGGCTTCTCTCGGGAGGATCCTAGGACCGGTCCGCGGCTCGGCTTCGATCGATCTGGATCAGGGCGACGCCGGCCAGGATCACCACCATCGACACGATCATCCGCACCGTGACCGGCTCGCGGAGAAGGAGCGCTCCCGTGAGGACCGCGATCGCCGGATTGACGTACGCGTAGGAAGACACCTTGCCGGCGGACAGCTTCGTCTGCGCGTAGTTGTAGGCGGTGTAGGCGACGACCGAGCCGAGCACCGCCAGGTAGAGGAGGGCGATCGACGACCGAACCGAGAACATCTCGCGCGTGGGCCGTTCTCCGGCCGCAAGGGCGACGAACGCCACCGCCGCTCCTCCGGCGAGCATCTGCACGACGGCCGCCGCCATCGGATCGGTGGTCGCGCGATGGCGGCGCGCGATGAGCGTCCCGCCGTTCCAGAAGATGGCGTTCAGCTGCATCGCTCCGACGGCGAGGAGGAACGGAAGCGAGAGATCGACGCGGCCGATCGCCGGCGCGACGAGGATTCCCACGCCGCCGAATCCGAGAACGAGGCCGGCGATCTTCCTCCAGGTCAACGATGAAAGGCCGAGGATCGCCTCCATGGCGGCCATCCAGATCGGAATCGTGGCAGCGAGGAGGGCCGCCAGGCCGCTCGTGAGCTCGTGCTCGGCGTAGACGACGAGCGTGTTGGCGGCCCCGGCCATGAGCACGCCCGCGATCACCTGGTCGCGCCACTCGACCCGGCTCTTCGGAAAGCGGGCGCCTCTCAGGCGCGCGATGACGAGAAGGAGAAGCCCGGCGAGGAGGAAGCGGACAGCTCCGACGAGCAGGGTCGGGATCGTCTCGATCGCCACGCGGATGGCGGCAAACGTCGTCCCCCAGATGATGCAGATCGCCGCGAAGGCCACGTACGCGCCGAGGCGGCTTTCTCCCGCCCCACCGCGCGCACCGCTCGCTTCACCTGCGATCGGGCGTGAGGCCATAGCTCATCGTCGGTCTCAGGTTGAGGATCTCGACCGTCGTTTTCGCGAGCGAGCCGTTGATCGCGTCGGGAAGCGACTGCTCGCCCTTACCGTCGAGAATCGCCGACAGGCTGGGCCTCGGACGCAGCCGGACGTAGCGGGGAGCGGTTCCCCCCGCCACCATCCGATACCAGAGCGTCTCGCCCTGCAGCTTCGGCTGCACGGCGCCGACCGCCGCCTCGAATGCCCTCGCGGCACCCGGCACGAGCTCCACGGTCGTGAGCTCGACGCGAGGAGTCGGCTCCGGCTCTCCCGTGCCCCGCGAGAGCCCGGGCAGATACTCGTAGAGCCCGCTCTCGACGAACCGGGCGTGGGGCGTGACGTTCGAGATGTTGTCCCGCTCGTCCTCCGCCGGGGCGACGGACATGTCCAGATCCGCGGCCGAGTGCCCGAACGTCGCGTAGACGAACCACCGCTGCCGTTCCCCGGCCCAGATGGTCCATCCGTACCAGACCCACGGGTCCCTGGCCTGCCGGTGCCACTCGAGGTGCCGGATGTATCCGGCTTCGAAGTCGACGGTGTCGCCGTCATGGGGATGCAGGATCGCGATGCGTGCGTACGGACCCCGGTCGCCCTGAGCGGCGAGGCGCGCGGGAGCCACCGTTCCGACGACGAGAGCTGCGGCAACGATCCAGAGCCAGTGATCGTTCATGGAGTTCCTCCCGGGCGCGAGGATCCGCCCCGCGGCGCGGCCGATCAATTACCTGGAAGGTAATGAGACGCAAACCGCGGGGCGGTCGAGACCCTCCGGGGGCGCGGAGACCGGAGGCTTTCGCGCTACGGAACGACTTCCACGTTCGGGTCCAGCATCACTCCGTCCACGGTCACGTTGTAGTTGAAAACGCCGAGGACGTCCGGGGGCGTGAGCGCGGCACAGAAGCGTCCCTTGCAGACCAGGTCCGTGAACGGATTCACGGGCGGTGGATTGTTTTTCTTGAACTCGACCTTCAGCGCCGCACCGTTCGTCACCCACACGACGATCTCCTGCTTCCGCTTGAGCTTGACCTTCACGGGATTCACCGTGATCGTCGAACCGACTTTGACGACTTCGACGACCTTGACCTTCACCTTGAGGCTCTCGGCGGATGGGGTCGGCGTGGGCGCCGGGGTCTGCGCGGTCTGCGCACCGAGATCCAGAGCCGGCACCAGGAGGGATGAAACGAGCAAGAGAGTGCAGAACCGCCCGGAGCGGGTGGGGTGAATCATGGCCATGTCCTCCTCCAATTTTTCGGCGAGTCTATCGGGGTCAGGCCTGAAAGTCTGCGTGACGTGCCATAGCTGCATGCAGCCCTGGCACCCGACGCAAAGATTCAGGCCTGACCCCGGGCTTTCGCGGACGCGAGCGCCTGTGCGAAGCCGGGGAGCTTTCGAAGGTTCTTCAATTCCGGCTCCCGTTCGACCTGGGCCGTCCCGAGGCCGGCCTCGACGGCCTTGCGGATCCAGTCGATCGCCTCGCCGCTCTTTCCCGCGACCTCCGCGACGATGGCCGCGTAGTAGAGGTGGTCGGGGTTGGTCGGTTCGAGCTCGAGCGCCCGCCGGATGTGGCGGCCAGCCGACTCCGCCCTGCCCAGCTTGGCGTCGCAGATCGCCAGCGTCGCGTGAGCCGCGGCGTCGTCCGGATTGAGCGAGAGCTCCCGCACCGCGAGGTTCGACGCCTTCTCGTACGCTTCGGGCGCGCGGCTCGCGAGCTCGGGCGTCCACCGGTAGGCGTCGGCCAGGTTCGCCCAGTAGAGGTACTTCCCGGGAGTGAGCTTCGTCGCTTCCTCGAAGGCGGCGGCCGCCGCGCGGTAGTTGCCCACGTAGTACTCGAGGTTTCCGAGGTTCGTGTAGGCGCCGTCGCTCGGGCTGATCCGGATCGAGCTCTGATACGCCTGCCGCGCCTCCGCGAATCGATCGGTCTTGAACAGCGCGGCGCCGAGGTTGTTGTAAACGCGGACGCTGTCCGGCCGCAGCCGGACGGCCTCGCGGAACATCGGGATGGCGTCGGCGTAGCGGCCCCCGCGAAAGTAGAAGAAGCCGAACTGGTTGTAGACCGCCCAGTAACCCGGCTGCAGCGCGAGCGCGCGACGGTACGTCTCCTCGGCTCTCGGGTCTCCCGTCGCCCGATGGGCGTCCGCGAGTCCCAGCAGCGCGTCGATCGAGGATGGTTGCTCGGCCAGTGCGCGCTCGAACTCTTTGGTCGCCTCCGGGGCCTTGCCCGTCATCTTGAGAACCTGCCCCAGCGTCGTGTGGACCTCCGGAAGCCGGTCGTCGAGCTTTCGGGCGGCCTCGCAGGCCGCGATCGCCCGGTCCGCCGCCGCGGGATCGCGGGTGATCTCGAACTGGTTCAGGTAGGCGCGGCCGAGCGCGGCCAGGATCAGGGGCGAGTTCGGGTAACTCTTCTCGAGGTCCGACAGGAGGCGCACGGCTGTCGTATTGGATTCGGCGACGTCGTAGCGGCGGAGCGCGCCGATCGCCTTCAGGTAATCCTCCTGGGCGGCACTTGTCAGCAGAGCGGTTGTCGGCCGCGCGGGACGCTCCGTCCCTCGCGCCGCGCCGAGTCGGGCGAGGACGCTCTCGGCCAGGCGGTCCTGTGCCCCGAAGATGTCGGAGGCCCGCGTCGTCACTTCGTCTCCCCACAGGTGCAGGCCGTCCGGCGCCTGGACGAGGGTGCAGGTGATTCGAAGCTGATCGCCGGCGCGCTGAATGGCGCCTCCCAGGACCAGGTTCGCTCCCGTCGCGCGCGCGACGCGATCGAAATCCCTTTCGCCGGCCGAGAAGTCGTTCGTCGCGCGCGGGGTGACGATCTGGAGGTCGGGCACGCTCGCGAGCCGCGCGCTCATCGTCTCCGCGAACGCGTCGCCGAGCAGTTGCCCCTCCGGCTGGCCGCTCAGGTCCTTGAAAGGGAGGACGGCGAGATAACGGGTCGAGGCGAGACGGGCCGGCTGCGGCGGAGAAGCGGGGCGGCGCGTGATCCAGAGGATCGCGAGCGCGGCGACGATGCCCGCGGCGACGATCGCCGCCAGTCGTCCGGAGATCCGGCGCCGGTCGGGAGTACGCCGGACGACCGGAAGCGGGCTGGTTCGGAGCCCCTCCAGGGCATGGTCGATCTCGATCCGCGCATCGCCGACGTCCCGGAGCCGGCGGCTCGGGTCTTTCTCGAGAGAGCGCCGAAGGAGCTCGCGGATCCGCGCGGGCGTCTCGGCGGGAAGCGCATCCCACCTCGGCTCGGATCGAAGAATCGAGGCGATGACGTCCGACGCGGTCTCCCCGCTGAAGATGCGCTCGCCGGTCAGGAGCTCGTAGAGGACGCAGCCGAATGACCAGATGTCGGTTCGCTTGTCCACCGGCTTGCCGCGCGCCTGCTCGGGACTCATGAACTCCGCGGTGCCGAGAATGACGCCGGGTTGCGTGCCGTCGCTGACGAGCGTCGGCGACAGGGAAAGGTCGGGCTCCGAACCGGTCGTCTTCGCGTCGAAAGCCTTCGCGAGGCCGAGGTCGAGCACCTTGACCCGCCCGTCCGGTGTGACCTTGATGTTGGCCGGCTTCAGATCCCGGTGGATGATGCCGCGATCGTGCGCCGCCTCGAGCGCCTCGGCGATCTGACGCGCGATCTTGAGCGCCTCGTCGAGCGGAAGAGCGCCATGCGACAGCCGGTCCGAGAGGGTCTCTCCCGGCACGAGCTCCATCACGATGAACCGGGTGCCTTCCGCTTCCTCCAGACCGTAGATCGCAGCGATTGCGGGGTGGTTCAGGGCGGCGAGCATCCGGGCTTCGCGCTCGAACCGCGCCAGCCGCTCCGGGTCGCGGGAGAACTGCTCGGGGAGGGTCTTGACCGCGACCTCCCGGCCCAGCCGGTTGTCGTGGGCGCGGTAGACCTCTCCCATCCCGCCGGACCCGAGCGGGCCCAGAATCGAATAGACCCCGAATTTCGAGCCCGCCGCGAGCGGCATTTGAGTGCGCCGATTCTATGGGAAGGGCTCCGGAACGCGGTCGCGAGTCAACGGACATAGGATGAGCGCAACAAGAAGGAGAAGACATGAAGACTCGATTCGGCGCACTCCTGATCCTGGGAGTCCTGGTGGCCGTCAGCCTTTCCGCGGCGACGAAGACGTCCGGTACGGCCACGTGCACGGAGGATCCCGCGTTTTCACCCCCCGTCCCCTTGAGCGACCAACCCAACCACGCCTTCGTGATCAGCCGGGCCCAGTGCACCTGGACCGGTTTCACCGTGGCGGGCCAGCCGTACAAAGATGCCGTCTCCACAGCCATGAGTTGAAATCACCGGCGACTCGAGCACGGCCACCGGCTATCACGTGGCCACGACGACGACCGGCGACACGGCGTCCGCCAGGTTTCAGGGTTCCGCGAAGCTGAAGGACGGAAAGCCCGTCAGCGACGGGGGCACCTGGACCTTCACGAGCGGCACCGGAAAGTTGAAGGGCATCAAGGGCAAGGGCACCTACAAGGGCACTCCCAACGCCGACGGGAGCATGACCTACAAGGTCGAGGGTGAGTACTCGCTGCCGTAGCGGCCCGACCCATGACAACAAAGAAAGAGCGCCGCGAGGTCACTCGCGGCGCTCGGGAATCCATGGCTCGAGGTTGTGCTAGCTCAGAGGTGTCTCCGTGTACGAGATGATCCGCCACTTGCCCCCGCGGTTGACCCACACCTCCGTGGCGTAGACGGGCTTGAACGGCTTCCCCTCGAACGACCCTTTCAGGTCGCACTTGTAGTTCAGAATCGCGACATCCTTCGTCACCCAGGTGACTTTCGGATCATCGATCGTGAAGGCTTCGATCGTGAGCTTCTCGATGGTGTCGATGTCCTGTTTGAGACTGGAGGGGCCTGCCTGAGTATGGGACACATACTCGTCGGCGGTGAGTGCTCGCATCGCCGCAGTGTTTCGACTCTTGTAGGCTTCCCAGACCGCCCGGGAGTTGTCGACCAGCATCTGATCGGAGTGGCCTGTGGGCTTGGCTTTTGACTTGGAGGCCGTGTCGGCCTGTGCGATGCAAAGAGCCGACGCCGTCAAGAGCGAGGCCAGGGCGAGGGAAACGACTTTGCTATTCATAAGTCCTTTCGCGTTGAAGACCTGGATGCAACAGGAGACCTTTCGCACACGCTGTTGGCGCCGAACCGCATTCCTGCATGATCAATTCGTCGGGAAGCCGCGCTTCTTGAGCAGCGCCTTGACGTCGGGATCGCGGCCGCGGAACTGGCGGTAGGCCTCGGCGCGATCGGTCGAGTTGCCCGGCGCGAGGATGAACTTGCGCATCTTGTCGGCGGTCTGTCGTGTCGAACACGTTGCCCGCCTCGACGAACGCTTCGCGCGTATCGGCGTCCATCACCTCGGACCACAGGTAGCTGTAGTAGCCGGCCGAGTAGGAGTCGCTCGTGAACAGGTGGTTGAACTGCGGCAGGCGGTGGCGCATCGCGACCTCCTTCGGCGCGCCGATCCTTCTGCAGCGTCTCGCGCTCGAAGGCGTCCGCGTCGACGACGCCGTCGGGCTTCGTGTGCAGCTCCATGTCGACGATCGCCGACGACAGGTACTCGACCGTCGCGTAGCCCTGGTTGAACTTGCTCGAGGCGTCGACCTTCTTGACCAGCGCCTGCGGCATCGGCTTGCCGGTCTTGTAGTGCTTCGCGAACTTGTCGAGGATCGGCCGCGTCAGCACCCACATCTCGTGGACCTGCGACGGGTACTCGACGAAGTCGCGCGGCGTGCTCGCAGAGGCCGGGTAGTTGACCTCGGAGAGCGAGGCTGTGGAGCGCGTGGCCGAACTCGTGGAACAGCGTCTCCGCGTCGTCGAGCGAGATCAGCACCGGCTCGCCCGGGGCGCCCTTGACGAAGTTGTTGTTGTTCGACGTGATCGGCGTGATCGTCTTGCCGGTGAACGTCTCGTGCCCGCGGTAGCCCGACGCCCACGCGCCGGAGCGCTTGCCCTCGCGCGCGAAGTAGTCGCCGTAGAACAGGCCGACGTGGGCGCCGGTCGCCTTGTCCTTGACCTCCCAGACGCGGACGCCTTCGAGGAAGACCGGCACCTTGCCGGTGATCTCGGTGAACGTCAGGCCGTAGAGCTGCTCGGCCATGTAGAACGAGGCCGCGATCATGTTGTTGAGCTCGAAGTACGGCTTCAGCTCCTCCTGGTCGAGGGCGTACTTCGCCTTGCGGACCTTCTCGGCGTAGTAGAGGTAGTCCCACGGCTCGAACGCCCTGGACGCCGTCGCGCTTTGCGATCCTCTGCATGTCGGCGACCTCCTCGCTCGACGCGCGCGACCGCCGCCGGCCACACGCGCATCATCAGCGTCCTTCGCCTTCTCGGGGTCGCTTCGCCATCGTGTCGGCCATGCGCCAGTGCGCGTGCGTCGCGTAGCCGAGGAGCTTCGCGCGCTCCGCGCGGAGCTTGACGATGCGCGCGATGATCGCGTTGGTGTCGTTCTCGCCGCCGTTGTCGCCGCGGTTCTTGAACGCCTTCCACACCTTCTCGCGCAGGTCGCGGCGCGACGAGGAGCGTCAGGAACGGATCGACGCTCGAGCGCGTGTTGACCACCGCCCACTTGCCGGCGAGCTTGCGCTCGTCGGCCGCCGCCTTGTACGCCGCGACGAGCGACGGCGACAGGCCCGCCAGGTCCTTCTTCGTCTCGAGGACGATCCAGGTGTTCTCGTCGGCCAGCACCTTGTTGCCGAAGTCGGTGAACAGCCCCGCGAGCTCCTGGTTGATCTTGCCGACCTTCGCCTTCTCCTCGGGCGACAGGTTCGCGCCGGCGCGCACGAAGCGGTCGTAGGTGAGCTCGACCAGGCGCCGCTGCTCGGGGGTCAGGTTCGCCTTGTCACGGGCCGCGTGGATCGCCGCGACGCGCGCGAACAGCTTCGGGTTGAACGCGATCTTGTCGTACGCGGCGGCGATCTTCGGCGACCACTCGTTGTCGACCGCCTGGACCTCCGGCGTGCTCAGGTTGCTCGTGAGGACGGAGAACAGCGTCTCGGACCGGTCCGTGTGGCGGCCGGCGTCCTCGAGCGGCACGAAGGTGTTCTCGAACGTCGGCGGCTCGGGGTTCTCGGCGATCACGTCGACCTCGGCGAGCACGAGCGCGAGCCCGGTCTCGAAGGCCTTTCCAAACCCGGCGACGTTCAGCTTGTCCCACGGCGGCACGCCACCGTGCGGTCCGGTCCAGGCCATGAGCAACGGGTCCTGGTCCGCGATCGCGGTCAACCGGGTGACCTCGGCGGCCGCGGCGTCGCGCGCGGACGTTGGGGGCGGCGCGGCGGGCGCCGCCTCGGCCGGTGCGGCGGCCCGGGTCGCCGGCGGAGCCGTCTGGCAGGCCGCAATCAGTACCAGGAAGAAGACGGCGACGAGGATCAGCGAGCCCGGCTGGGCGTGAATGATCAGTTTCATGCCGCGAACTCTACCAGCGGCGGGGGATAGACTTTTCGCCCTTTCGGCAGGAGGTGTTCGTGTGAATCGGAAGCGACGACTCGGTCCGATCGGAGTGTTCGTCCTCGGCGTCCTTCTCCTCGCGCCGCCGATCTCGATCGGCGCGCCGGCGGCAAAGGCGGGCAAGAAGGACGCCGCGGCGGACATCAACACGCCTCGCGCCGACGCCCGCGCGGTGTCGTTCGAAGTGCGCGACGGCACGTGGATGTCCATCGACGTTTCCCCCGACGGCAAGACCCTGCTCTTCGACCTCCTGGGCGACCTCTACACCTTGCCCATCACCGGAGGAAACGCGCGCTCGCTCACCCGCGGACCGGGCTACGACTACCACCCCCGCTTCTCGCCCGACGGGAAGACGATCGCGTTCACGAGCGACCGCGGCGGAATGGAGAACCTGTGGCTCGTCGACGCCGACGGAAAGAACCCCCGCGCGCTCACGTCGGAGAAGGACGCCTACGTCCGCAGCGCCGCGTGGACGCCGGACGGCGTCTACCTGGTCGCGCGCAAAGAGGAGTCGAAGCGCGCCGGGATCCCGCCGGTGGAGCTCTGGATGTACCACCGCAACGGCGGCGGCGGGATCAAGCTGACCTCCTCCGACGACTTGAACAACGCCTCCGGGCCGGTCGCCTCCCGAGACGGCCGATTCCTCTACTTCTCCGGGCGCGCGAGCCGGTTCAACTACATCCCCGACCTTTCGCGGGGTCTCTGGCAGATCGCAAGGTTCGATCGCCTGACCGGAGAGACGTTCCCCCTGACGAGCGGCTTCGGAGGAGCCGTGCGCCCGGCGCTCTCCCCCGACGGCAAGACGATGGTCTTCGTCAGCCGCCGCGACAACGACACCGTGCTCGTCGCGCGCGATCTGGAAACCGGCGCCGAGCGCGCCCTCCTGCGGGGCGTGACCCGTGACGAGCAGGAAGGCTTCGCGCAGATGGATCTCTGGCCCAACTACGCGTTCACCCCGGACGGCAAGAGCGTGATCTTCTCGAACCACGGAAAGATCGCGCGCCTCGATCTCGCTTCGCGCCAGCTCGCCGACATCCCCTTCACCGCGCGCGTCGAGCAGTGGCTCGCCCCGCGCGTCACCTGGCAGGAAAAAGTCGCGAGCGGCCCGGTCGCGGCGCGAATCCTGCGCTGGCCCGGACAGTCCGCCGACGGGAAATCGATCGCCTTCGACGCGTTCGGCCGCGTGTGGCTGCAGGAAGTCGAGGCCGGCAAGGGAAAGGGTTCGCCGCGCCGGCTGACCGCCGATGCGCCCGATCTCGCGCCGCGCGAGTACGCGCCCGCTTTCTCCCCCGATGGGCGCACCGTGGCCTACGTCACCTGGAGCGACGCGCGAGGGAGGCGCCGTCTGGAAGGCGACCGTCGCCGCCGGCGCGACGGCATCGGCCCCCGTGCGTCTGACCCTTCGACCGGGCCACTACGCGAACCCGGCCTGGTCTCCGCAGGGCGACCGGCTCGTCGTGATCCGGGGCTCGGGGCTCGAGCTGCGGGGCCAGCAGCCGGAGGAGGAGGAGTTCTTCGAGATCCACTGGCTCGACGCGGCGGGCGGGGAGACGCACTACGTCACTTCCGTGAAGCTCGCGGACACCCTGAAGTTCCACCCGCAGGCTTTCTGGAACGCGAACGGCACGCGGATCTACTTCCGCGAACCGGTCAAGCCGGAGAAGCCCACCGACCCGCCCAAGAACGTTCTCGTCTCCGTCCGCCTCGACGGCACGGACAAGAAAAAGCACCTCCAGTTCCCGGCCGTCGGCGACGTCGTCCCGTCTCCCGACGAACAGTGGGTGGCCTTCACGTCGCGCGACAACGTCTACGTCACGGCGCTTCCTCCGATCCAGACGGCGAAGCCGCCCGAGGTCGGCTTGAAAGAGGGCGCGGTGCCGGTGTGGCGGCTCTCGGACGAGGCCGGCGGATACGTCGGCTGGGCCGACGGCGGTAAGACAATCACGTGGGGTCTCGCCAACTCTTTTCACCGGCTTCCCGTTGCCACGGCCATCGCTTTCGTCGAGGAACAGAAGCGCAAGGCCGAAGCGAAAAAGAAACAGGAAGAGCCGAAGGCGAAGAAGTCGAGCGGCGGCGAAAAGGACGACACGGCCGAAGCGGAGCTGCGCGTTCCCCGCTCGGAGCGAGTAGAGATCCGCCTGACGAGGCCCCGGTCGGTCCCGGAGGGGTCCGTCGTGCTGAAGGGCGCCCGGGTCATCACGATGAAGGGCGAGGAAGTTCTCGAAAGCGCCGACGTCGTCGTGACGAACAACCGCATTGCGGCGGTCGGGCCCTCCGGAAAAGTGACCGTTCCGGCCGGGGCGAAGGAATTCGACGCGTCCGGAAAAACGATCATCCCGGGCCTCATCGACAGTCACGCCCACCTCCACTACTCCGGCTTCGAGCTCTTCCCGGAGACCAAGTGGGAGTACGCCGCAAACCTCGCCTACGGCGTCACGACCGTGTACGACCCCTCGGCTCCGTCGCTCGACGTCTTTGCGCAGGCGGAGATGGTGGAGGCCGGCCTGATGCTCGGTCCCCGCGTCTATTCGTCGGGAGACGTCCTCTACGGCGGCCAGCAGGCGGACATCTTCGCGGAAGTGAACGACCAGGACGATGCGCGCCGGCAGGTCCGGCGGATGAAGGCGTACGGCGCCCGGATGATCAAGGTCTACCAGCAGCCGCGCCGCGAGCAGCGGATCTGGTTCGCGGAGGCCTGCCGCGAGTCGAAGATGCTATTGACCGCGGAAGGCGCCGGCGAAATGAACACCGACCTCACGATGGCGATCGACGGCTACACCGCCTTCGAGCACGCGCTGCCCGTGGAGCTCCGGGAGGACTACGTCCAGCTCCTCTCGAAATCACAGACGCACTACACGCCGACGCTTCTCGTCGCCTACGGCGGTCCCTGGGGAGAGCTGTACTACTGGCAGACCGCGAACCCGCACGACGACCCCAAGCTCAACCGTTTCGTCCCGCACCGCACGCTCGATCCCCTCGCGCGGCGGCACCCGTGGATCACGCCCGAGGAGTACCACTTCCCCACCGTCGCCCGCGGCGTCGCGAAGGTCCTGAACGCGGGCGGCAAGGTGTCACTCGGCGCGCACGGTCAACTCCAGGGTCTCGGCGTTCACTGGGAGCTCTGGGCCATGGCCGGTGAAGGGGGAACGGGCACACCGGGCGCGTTGACGCCGATGCAGGCGCTGCGCGCCGCGACGATCCTCGCGGCGGACAAGATCGGCTTCGCGCCGGACCTGGGCTCGATCGAGCCGGGCAAGCTCGCCGATCTGGTCGTTCTCGACGCCAACCCGCTCGAGGACATCAAGGCGACGGCCCGGGCGAAGTGGGTCATGAAGAACGGCGAGCTCTACGACGCCGCGACTCTCAAGCAGGAGTGGCCGAACGAGCGGCCGCTGCCGGCGTTCTTCTGGCGGGCGGAGGAAGGACCGGCGGCCGGCGGGAAATAGGGCGGCCCACCTTATCCCGCCTCCTGGCAAGTGTATCACTGTGTGATACTCTTTGCCCGTGATCCAGATCGACGTCTCCAGTCCGAGGCCTCTGGAGGAGCAGATCGCCGGCGGACTCCGGCTTGCTCTGGCCAACGGAACGATCATGCCGGGCGACGAGCTCCCGCCGATCCGTCAGCTCGCCGGCGACCTCGGAGTTCACTGGAACACTGTCGCGCGCGCCTACCGGAGACTGGGCGACGAAGGGTTGCTCCGCGTGCGACACGGACGGAACGCAGTGGCCATCGACAGGGGCCGACTCCCCTCCCGGGAAGTCAAGGCCATCAAAGCCGGATTGCGGGAACGTTTCGCCGAGGCCATCGGCGGAGCCGTGCTGGGCGGCTTGTCTCCCGGCGACATCGACCAGGTCTATAGGGAGGCGCTCGCCGGATTCGACGAGCGGAAACGAACATGACGACTCTGCACTACTGGTCCATCGCGGCAGCCCTGATCTCGGCTGCCACTCCCTGGTTCGTCGTTCGCGTCGCGCTGGCGGTCGCCCGGACCCATGCGCCGTTTCCGACACCGCCCGGCGTATACCGGCTGGGCGTTCTGACGATCGTCGCGTGCGTCGCGGCAACTGCCGCTGCATTTTTTCTCCCGCCCCCGTCAGTCGTCGTCGCCGCGATCGATTTACTGTGTTTCGCGGCGATGGCCACGCTCGGTCTGTTTGCGCTAGGCGACATCTCCGAAGCCTCGCGACCGGCTCGGGAGATCGCCGCCGCGACGCGAACAGCGAGCCTGCGCCCGCGGCGACTGAAGGATTACGTACCCGTCCTCTGGCGCCTCCTTCCGCCGACGATCACCTCGGCGGGGCTGGCGCTCCTCGCCTGGCGCCTGAGCTTGCCCGGACCGGACCGACGGCTGCTCGTTCCCGTGACTCTCGTTTTGGCCGCGCCGGTTTTCCTCTGGCTTTATGAAGTCTGGATGCGCGAAGAGGTCTCCGGCGGCTCCGTTGAGGACGCGCCTTCCCGCGCAACGAGCCGGATCCGAAAGGTCCGCCTCATCTTTGCGGCAGAGCTCACCCTCGTCGTGTCCTTGAACCTGGCCGGTCACGCACTTCTCGATCTCGACTGGTCGGCGCCTCCACCCTGGGCCGCGTTCGTCCTCGCGGCGTCCGCGGCGATCGGAATCGCGGGATGTGCCCTCGCCGTGTCGTCCGAGCTGGCTCGACGCCGATACGCTCCCCACGACGCCCGGTAGCGGCGGACACAACCGGCCCGCCTCCAGAGGGCACTCTGTCTCGCAAAGTACTTCGTGAGACAATCCTCGTCGGGCGGGTGGTCCATGTACGACGTGACGATCATCGGCGCCGGGCTGGCCGGACTGCAGCTGGCGCGTCTTCTCGCACGCGGAGGCGCGTCGGTGCTGCTCGTCGATGCGCGGCAGTCCGTGACGCAATCGGTGCGCACGACGGGGATCTTCGTCCGCCGCACGATCGAAGACTTCGCTTCGCTCCACCCCTTTCTCGGCGCACCGATCCGCGCGATCGGAGTCCACTCTCCCGCCGGGCGCACCATCGAGCTCACGGGCGCCGGCGACGAGTTCCGCGTCGGCAGAATGAAGCCGCTGTATGCCGCGATGCTGCAGCAGGCGATCGCTGCCGGCGCGCATTGGTTGCCGGAGACGACATATGCCGGAGTCGATCCGCGCGACGACCACTGCGAGGTCCGGTTTCGGGACGGCAGGAGAGTGACGACGCGATTCCTTGCCGGAGCGGACGGAGCCCACTCGCGCGTCGGCCGCGATCTTCAGCTGGATCGGAACACGCGCTGGATCACGGGCGTCGAGGACGTTTTCCCGTCGGCTTCGGGAACGGCGCCGCGTTTCGACGTGTGGGTCGACGCGCGGGTCGCACCGGGTTACCTGGCGTGGTTCGTCGACGACGGCGAGGAAATCCACGTCGGAGTCGGTGGACACCGGCACCGCTTCGATCCCGTCACGGCTCTCCGCGCATTCGAAGATCGTCTCCGGAACGAGGGACGCCTCGCACCGGCGGCACCCATGGAGAAACGTGGCGGGCTGATCCCGGTCAACGGCATACTGCGCCGCATTGGAAATCGTCACGGATTGTTGGTCGGAGATGCCGCCGGTGCGGTGTCGCCGCTGACCGCCGGCGGACTCGATGCGTGCATGCGCCTGTCCGAGCACGCAGCTTCAGTCCTCCTCCAGGGAATCCGCCGGCGCGCGGCGCTCGATCGATATGACGGAGCAGCCTTCCGCAGCCGCTTCGCCTCACGCCTCGCCATGCGTTGGACGTTCGATCTGGCGTCGCGCTCCGGCAGCTTGATCGAGCTCGGCTTTGGCCTCGCGCGGACCGCGGTCGCCCGTCGCCTCGTGCAGCACGTGTTCTTCGGGCGCGGCTCTTTCCCGGAAGTCACTCTCGCGACAGCGGCGCCGGCGATACGGCGTGCGGGAGTGTCGTCAACACCGCATTAGACTCACAGACGAGGAATGGACAAGCCTCGCATCTTCCTGGGCTCGTCCGGAAAGCAGAAAAAGCTTCTGCAGGCCCTGACACGCGGACTCGAAGACGTCGCGCACGTCGAGCCCTGGACGACTTCCTTCACTCCGGGGACCACAACACTGGAGCGGCTCCTGGAGCTCGCGCACGAAGTCGATTTCGCCGCTTTCGTGTTCGCTCGAGACGACTGGACGACGAACAGTCCATCCTCATCCGACCCCGCGGAATCCGGCCAGGCTTCTCCGCGAGACAACGTTGTCTTCGAAGCCGGCCTCTTCGGTAGCGCCCTCGGAATGCGCCGAACGTTCATTCTCCATGCGAGCGGCGCCAAGCTTCCCAGCGATCTCCTCGGTCTGACGTGCGTGCGGTACGAAGAAGCGACGACAGCTGCCGAGATGCGAACCGTCAATCAGAAGCTTCGGCAGGCGATCGAGAGCGAGGGCCGGGTCGCCCGCATCGAGGGCCTGTGGTGGCAGTTTTCCCTGACGGAGCGCAGCGCCCGGGAACCTTCCGCCGTCAGCCTCTTGCGGATCTCGCGAGACCGCAACGGAGCTCTGGAGCTCGGCGGCCGCGCCTGGCAAGAGGATGGTTCCCTGTCCGCGCGGTATTGGAGCGAAGCGGCGAAGGAGAAGAACGATCCCCCGGCCATCTTCTACTACTGGAACGGCGAAAGACCCCGGCACCCGAACGCGCCGAAGTTGGAGGGGACGGGAGAGATCCGAATCGAGTCCGCCGATCGCGCGGCCGGGTACTGGACAACTCGTTCGGAGACGGATGCGACAGTCAACGAGCGCACGTCCGGTGTCTACCTTCGCGCCGATCCCGAGGACTTGAGCATCCTGGACGGCCGCGACGACGGGAAACGCGCCGAGTTGATCGCCGAGCGGCTGAGGGACTGGAAGTCGATCTCGAGCGCCTGACCGAGAAAAGAGTCACGCGTTCATCTACGAGGCCTCGGAGGAGCTTCGACCCCTGAAAAGACGAGCACCATTCCGGGAGGCCACGCAACCCGCCCCCGGGACCGCGCCTACGGTACCTTCTTCGCCCGCCGCGACGGCCCGCCGTCGATGACAAGATCCAGGTGCGTCACCTTGCCGTTGGCGTCTCTGCCGAACGTCACCTGCATGTCCCAGCCTTTGGTGAAAAACTTGTCCTCCGCCTCCGGGAATAGCTCCGCGATCTCGCCGCGGGCGAAGTCCATGATGAACCGGTCGCCCTGGCGGGCCGCGGTGAAGGTCCGAGTCGGGTTGAGCTCGTACCGCCCGACGTAGGCGTCGTAGGTCCTGGGGTCCACCTTGATCGTCACGCGGGCTTTGGCCCGGCGGTTGTCGAGCCACTTCACGACCGCCGCGTGCGTGTCGCGCGCGCATTGGAAGCCGCTTCCCCCGGCCTGTTTACTGAGGCGGCTGACCTCGTTGGCGAATTCGCGGGGGCCGAGCGACCAATCCGGGTCGGGCAGCGTGCGGCCCCGCGGGTCTTCCAGGACGAACAGCCGCAGGAAGGCGCACGCGAAGGCGTTGGTCTCCATGCCGCCGGTGGCGTAGAAGGGGTCGCTCAGCGCTTCGCTGTTGCCGAGCAGGATCAAGGTCAGGCCTTTCGCGGGGACTTTCAGATACGTCGCCGAGAAGCCCATGCCCCAGTGGCCGTAGTGCCAGACCAGCTTCTGCCCCTGATAGTCCTGCACGAACCAGCCCAAGCCGTGCGGCAGCGCCTCGCCGCTGTTGGAGACGAATCGGGTCCAGGCGCGGTCCTGGGTTGCTTGCTTGAGGTATTGGTGTCTATCGATGGCCGCGTCGAAGCGAGCCATGTCCAGCACGGTGGACAGCAACCCGGCGGCAGCGCCGACGTCTTTGGGGGGGTACTCCGCGGGAATGACCTCGGTCCCGTAGAGCGTGTAGGGCACGGCCAGCTTTTCCAGGTTCTTCCGGTAGCGGTCCCGGTGCGCGGGATCCAGGGGGCCCGTAGTGGCGGCGGTTTGGTCCAGGATGTCGTGGCTGGGCACGCTGGCGGCCATGCCCACGGGGTCGAGGAAGGTTTCGACGAAGATCGCGCGGATCGGCTTGCCCGTCTTCTTTTCCAGCACCGGCGTCAGGAAGTCGAAGCGGTTGCCGTTGTAACTGTAGCGGTCCCCCGGCGTGCCCTCGGACGTGTGGGAGAGCAGGTGTTTGATCCGGACCGCGTCACCCTTTACGTCGGCGACATACCGGGACACGGGTTCGTCCAGGTCGAGCTTGCCCTGCTCCGCCAGTTGCAGCACCAGCGTCGCGGCGAGCGTCTTGGTGAGCGAGGCGACGTGGTAGAGCGTCTCCGGCGTCGCGGGGATTTTCTTTTCCACGTCGGCGAACCCGAAGCCCTTGCTCCAAAGGACTTTCTGGTTCCGGACGATGACCGCGGACATGCCCGGGATCTTCAGCAGCGTGCGGATTTGTTCGACTTGCTTTTCAAAGCGCTGCAGCCGCTGCCGGTCTTGCTCCGCCGGCGCCGCGCCGGACACGTCGCGCCCGTTCCCGCCCGCCGCGACGGCGATCAGCAGGCCCAGGACGGCCCGGGCCGCGACCCGGTTCGCACCGTGCTTGCTCATCGGATGTCCTCCGCCGCCCCAACAGTCGGGCATTCCGCAGCGAGTCCGCTGCAACGCCATGTTAGACAGCCCGCTCGATCGAAGGTTATGCGGTCGTAGCTCCAGAGGCGGCGGGGTGTTCCGGTCTGCGACGCGCCAACGGCCGTTTGGTCTGCCCGGGGATTCTCGAGGGGCGCAGGGTGTGGAGAATCACCGCGACCTCGACGTGTGTCCGAATCGCCCGACTTTCGCCCGACCTCAAAGAAAAGGAGTCAGGCGCCTTCGCCTAACTCCTTCGGGATCTTGGTTGCGGGGCAGGATTTGAACCTACGACCTTTGGGTTATGAGGACTCCTACACTGTGGTTCCACGGCACCGGACCGCACCGATTGGCTCTTCTCTGCGGCGTTTTTTCATGATTCTGGGGTCGTCAGGTTCACCGTGGGGACGCCCTTCGCAGTAACTTCGCTGTAACCCCTTGCGACGAGGACCCCGCCCGGCGGCCGCAGTGTCCGGAGGACGTAGCTAGTTCGATGGCGGCACGGGACAGAGGTACGCCTCCCCGTGGTACGTCCCCAGCCTGAAGTAGTCACTTCCGAGAAACACTACATTCGCTCCCAGCTTCACACCTTCTTCGCGAAGCCTGTTCCTCGTATCCTCATCGCCCCAAGTATTCGAGGCCTTAATGTTGCCGAGAAACTACAGCCGGTCGTTGCCTGTGGGTTTTCTGTCAGCCTGATTCCTTGTCCCTCCGGGGTCACCGCCGTCGGGGTGCACGAGGTCGTGAACAGCATCACGCCGAGTACCAGACTCCACCGTCTCACTTTTCCTCCTTCGCCTGAGACCTAAATCCTGATCGACCAGGCAAGCCTATGTCTCCCAAATCGGGCGTCGTAGGACAGGACCAGAGTCGAGACGAACTCATCCCACCGTAGGCCGCTCCCCGCCGCCGGGATGGTCGGGTGGAGCGTCTCCGTGTCGGGGTGATCGACGATCACGCCGACGCCTTCCAGCAAGTGCGCCGCATCGGTCTCCTTCACGCGACCGCCCGCCCTACGCAATCGGTCCACCGCCCTCGCTATTAAGTGGGTGGTGTTCTTACGACCTTCGTCGCTCCCGACCGAGGTTGAGCCGTCTCCCGGCGTCATCGAGACGCTCTCCGCCATGGTTATCGGCGCGAGAGTCTCCGCTACGGTCATCGGCTCGGCGACGGCTCCGGGGTAGTCCCTGTCAAACAAGTCAGACTCGCTCTCCTCCTCTTCGACGACAGCCTCCTCGACCTCCTTCGGAACACGCAACTCGTAGGTAGGTAAGGCGAGGACCCCTCCAATCACAGCGAATGGAAACTTGAGATGAAGGTTTACGGCAAAGGCTCGATATTCACCAAACCGGTTCCATATCGCCCGCCCTACCGCGAGGTTCACGGGCTTTAGCTCGACCGCGAGGCGGAGGCCGTCGGTCTTGTGAAATTCTGAGACGTCCGCCTTCACCTTCCGCAAGCCTCCGGCCACCGTCCGCTCGCCTGCGTACCCGTCGAACTTCGGAATGCGGGGAGTCAGTTCTCGGACGAGGCATGCAGCGAGGCCGTTGGAAAGCCTGATTTGCGCCGCCTTCGTCTGGCTTGCGTTGCATCGGCGGCATTCGCGCACGTATTGGCTCGCCGCCTTGATGTAGTCCTCGATCGTCGGCACCGACAAGTCCACGAGCCCGTCAACTCGGTCAAGCCCGGTCGGCGGCGGTGGCTTTCGAGGTTTCTTCGGCTGCCCGGGCTTCGTCGACTGGCGTTTGGCCACCGGACCTGTACCCTCCTTGAAACTCCCGACTAGCTGAGAGGGGTACTTCAGTTCCGCCCTGGCGGGGTCTCCATGTCAGAAAGCAGGGTTGCTCGAATCGCGCCGGTCATCCGAGTCCGATTCACCGCTTTGCGCAAACGGGAGGAAGCCAAGGCCATGTACGTCGGTTCGATGTCGAGGCCGACCGAGTTCGCCCCCGCGTTGACCGCGGCGACCGACGTGGAGCCCTATTCCCACGAAAGGGTCAAGGACGGTATCCCCCGCGAACGAGAACATCCGAACCAACCGCTCGGCGAGTTCCACGGAGAACGGCGCGGGATGCCCGGCCCGGGTGGAGGAGCCCTTGACGTTCCAGAAGGACCGAAACCAGCCCTGCATCTCGTCTTTCGTCAGCATTGAGAGGGCCTTCTGGATCGTTTCGGCCGACCTGTATTGACCGCCTTTCCGAAGAAAAGAGGATGTGCTCAATATCGTTCTTGACGACCGCACCGGGTTGGTACGGCTTCCCGTAGAAGCCCGCTCCGTCCTCCGCCTCGGTCGCGCCATTCGCGATTTTGTGCCACAGAATCGGGGTTAGGCAGTCGAGCCCGAGGCGTCGAGCCCGGACTTGGATGTCGGAGTGCAGGGGGAAGATGTAGTGGCGACCACCCTCCCGGCGGGAGACGCAGACGTCTCGACCACGCAGCAGATTCGACCGCCCGGAATTGGACGCGGCGCACTCTTTCCACACGCGGTCGAGTTCCGTAAGGAACACTTCGTAGTCCTGGATGTCCCCCATTTGACCGTCCCCGTGCTCGTAATCCTTCAGGTTGAAGTAGGGAGGCGACGTCACGAAGCGAGGTGAACGGACTCGTCGGCGATCCATGAGAGGTCTCGCGCGTCGCCCACGCGCAGAACGTGCCGCGTGTGGTCGTATGGAGCAGGCCATGGCCGCTCGCGGTAGTGCTGATTCGCCTCGCGAAGTGCGCTGAGGCCCTCAGGCGTATTGTCCGCGGAACTCAAATCAGGGAAGGGCCTCTCCGAGGAGCGAGCCGAGGGGAGGAGACCCGACGGCGGCGGGGACGTCCTACACCGGTCTCAATCTCAACCGGGTCGGCAATCGTTACCCCCACCGCCGCTGATTCTACTCTGGAGGCGGCCGGTCGACGTTGAGAGCCTCGCGTCGAGAGAGCGCGTTTCAGGACAGCTTGACCGTCCCCCTTTTCCCTGGAGACTATCAAGGAAGAATTCGACTTCCCGAGAGGCGAGAAAACGAGACTCCAGCGGCCTCTCCGTGCGATCTTGAATCCGTTAGAAAAATGGCGAGAAACGGGAGAGGGCGTTTCCAGAATGGCGGACCCGGAGGACCCGGGCGTCCGCGCGGCTCGCTCAACAAGGCGACGCGTGTTCGGTCGAGCGATGTTGGCGGTCCTGGAGGCGGGCGACGCAACCCTTCCAAGCGCGGAGACACGGTGGCGGCGGCTTTTATCTGACCCGGACCCCGGCATCCGGCTCGCCGCCGAGAGGTTCGTCCTATGACCAAGCCCACGGGCGCGCGAAGCCGTGGGAGGAGCCGCCCGGGATGCCCGTGTCGATCATCGTCGACATCAGCCGGGATGGGGCGGCCGTGGACGTGACGCCCACCCAGCCGGACGGGGCGGACCCGTGCGACGAGGGCGGGGGCGTGTGGGAAATCGTATGAAACGACGCTCGGACCCTTCTCGGGGAACTGGGAATCGACGGCTTCACCATCGTGGTCGACCGGGGGCGGCTCGTCCTCTCTCACCCTCGACGGAAGCCCTCCCCGGCGGTACTCGCAGAACTCTCGCGGCTCAAGGCCGACGTGATTCAGATACTGGCCTCTTCGATGAACGCCCCGCCGCCGGAGACGCCGCTGGAGCGGAGGGAGAGGTCCGAAGCCGCCGAGGTCGCGCGTCGCTTGTACGGCCCCGGTTGCGCATGCGGGCGCTGCGCTTTTGAGGATGGAGAGCCGCGACAGGGCCGCTGGGGTGGTTTCTAAGAGGGGCGGGCAAGAGTCCGCGCAGCGCGGTTCTGGGGAAATCCCCGTCTCGCGGCCCCCAACTAAGGATTGTCGTGAGGACCTCTGTGCGGCGTTGGTTTCACGCCGAGCCGGAGGGAGCGCGTCGGGCTACGCGAGCCTTGGACCGTTCCGACCGCGCGGGTGGGCGGGACGGCCTAGCTCACGGCGGTGAAGGTTGGAACGACCACTCGATTCCTCAAGGGGCGGGGGGTCATGGGACTTGGCAACCCAAGAAAATGTCGAGCACCGTGGTCTCTCCCGCTCGAAGCTGGGCGATCGTGGTGAATAGGGACAACGGACACCCAACCCAATACACGGTGAGAGTTTCCGGTCCCGGTTCGAGACCAGTCAGCACGTAACGGCCCTCCGAGTCGGTCGTGGCGGTGCGATTCTGTCGGGGAATGGCTACAACTGCGTCTCTCAGGGGGGGTCTGTTGCTACTGTGCGCAAAGACCCGGCCCGAAAGAGTGGCGGTGGCGAGCGGAGTTCGAGTGGGTGTCGGAGACGGCGACGGCGACGGCGTGGCAGTAGCGGTGGGAGCAACGGTGGGAATCGCTGTCGCCGTGATGTTTGAGGACCTGACTGGTGGGCGAATCCCCGCCGTTGCAGGACGCAACGAGAAGCAGCCCAAGCAGGCAGATCGCCACGATGTATTTGTTGAGAGGAAGCCATTCCCGGATTGTAACGCTCGGACGTTGTGGTCTGAACCCAATAGTCGAAGGCGGGGACGCAAAAACCCCGATGAACATTGCCTTTTCTAACCGTGAGGCCTCGGTTACAGCGGAGTTACCCTGAAATGAATTCCTTCTCCGGGGGGACTCCCTCACCGTATGAGGATCGTACGCCGCTGGAAGCCCGACGAGGTCATCAAGGCGGCGACCGCGTCAACACCTGGGCGCGCGATCCGTCGAACCCGGTCGGCGGCTGGTACGGGACGCGCAAGGGCTATCGCGGTCAATTCGGGATGTACATGCCGCCGCTCCTCGAGGCCCCTGACATGGTGGAGCTGACCCACGACGCCAAGGGCAACAGGACGCGGGCCCGCGCCTAGGTGTGATTCCCAGACACGTTGTTGACGAACGAGAGCCTCCGCTCCATGGTTCGGGGTGTTCAGCACCCAACCGGGAGGAAGCTCTCATGGCCCATCGTACGGCCCGTCTCAACGTCTTTGGTCGGCAGCTCCTGGTGACCCGGGTGGAGCTCGACGGCTGGCCGATCGGCGAAGGCCGCCGAGGCCCAGGGCGTGAGCCGAACGACCGCCCACAAGTGGGTCGGCCGCTTCCGGGCCGAGGGCTGGCCGGGTCTCGAGGACCGCAGCTCGCGGCCGCATCGCTCGCCGCGCCTGACGCCGCCCGAGCGAGGTCGAGGCGATCCTCGCGCGCCCGGGTCGAGCGGCGCTGGGGCCCGCACCGGCTCGGACCGCTCCTCGGCCAGCCCCGCTCGACGGTCTATGCCGTCCTCGCCCGCGCCGGCTACAGCCGCCTGCGCGACGCCGACCGCCTGTCGGGCGTGCCCGTCCGCTACGTCCACGATCACCCGGGCTCGCTCGTCCACCAGGACCACAAGAAGCTCGGCCGGATCCCCGACGGCGGCGGCCACCGGCTGCTCGGCCGCGCAGCCGCGCCGCACCGCCACGGCGAGGCACCGGCCTCGGCTACGACCACTTCGAGGTCGTCGTCGACGACCCCACCCGGCTGGCCTACGTCGCCCAGGTGCCCGACGAGAGCGCCGCAGCGCCAGCCGGGCGCTGCTCGACGCCGCGGTCTGGTTCGCCGAGCGCGGCGTCCGGATCGAGCGGGTCCTGACCGACAACGCCTGGGCGTACACCAGCCCGACCTACGCGCGCGGCGGTCGACGCGATCGGCGCCCGCCACAAGCGGACCCGGCCGTACCGGCCCCAGACCAACGGCAAGGCCGAGCGGTTCATCAAGACGCTGCTCGCCGAGTGGGCGTACGGCCGGCTCTATCGCTCCAACGACGAGCGCCTCGAGCGCCCTGCCGGGCTGGGTCGCACTACTACAACACGAGCGCACCCATACTGCGCTCGGCGGCATCACCCCATGGCCGCGCTTGTGAACAACCTCCGTGGGAATCACACCTAGCCGCCTCGGTAGCGCCGGCCGATGAGGGCGTACGCGGGAACGCGCGCGAGCGCCTGCGCGAGGGGGATCTCGGCGCCATCTCGCCCCTCGATCGCGAGCCGGTCGTCGCCGGCGGGTCGCGCGTCGACGACCGCCAGGTCGATCGCCACCCGGCCGGGTTCGGCCGAGCCGAGCTGCGCGATCTCCGCCTGGGCTCGCCGCCCGCCTCGTAGGACGCGCGGATCTCCGCCTCCGCGCGCCAGCCCGGCCGGCGCAGGAGGATGCCTCGCCAGCCGTCCGCGACGGCTCGCGAGACGCGCCCGCTGCCCGGGCCGCCGGCCATGCCATCGGCCGCGACGTCCTGGCCCCGGGCCCAGCGCGCGGCCTGGTGGAGGAGGGCGTACTCGTCGAGGTCGACGTAGTCGGCCAGCCGGTCGGCGGGCGAGTCGTCGCCGAACAGCGCCACGATCGCCGGCTGGAAGACCTCGGCGAGGTCGAGATCGATGGCCCGCACGGTCCGGTGGAAGTAGACCGACTGGTGGAGGAGCATCCGCGCGCCGAGGAAACCCTCGAGCGCCGCCACGCCTGGCTCGTACAGCGTCAATCCCGCGCTCGGACACGAACGCGTAGCGCCGGAGCCGCTCCACGTCGATGCCCGACCCGGACGCCGGTGAAGAACGCGTCGCGGCGACGTAGTCCAGGTTGTCGACGGTGAACACGCCCGACAGCAGCGGCTGCAGAAGCCGGACCCAGGCGGGCATCGACGCGTCCGTGAGGGCCGGCTTCGCGACGAGGAACGAGACCCAGCGTGGATCGATCGACTCGCCGTCGCCGAACGCGTCGCGCTCGGGGGTCGCACCCGGCGCGCGACGGAGTGCCCGGATCAGGTCGCCGAGCTCGCGCTCGATGATCAGCTGGCTGAGGTCCTCGTGCGACAGGCGCTTTCCCGCACCCGCCGCGCGTCCTCCGGCGCGGGAAACGCCGCGAGCACCCGGTCGTCGAAGAAGTGCGCGAACGGCCCGTGGCCGACGTCATGGAGGAGGCCCGCGACCCGCAGCGTCTCCACGACCAGGCCCTCGGACGGGAGCGACTCGCCCGGCGCGAGCGAGGGCAGCGCTCCACGCAGGGATGGCAGCAGTGCCCGTGCCCAGAGCCCAGCTTCGTGCATCACGCCAAGGCCATGGGTGAACCGCGAGTGCTCGGCCGTCGGGAAGACCCAGCGCGCGCTCTGGAGCTGGCTGATCCGGCGCAGCCGCTGGAGCCACGCGGTGTCGAGCAGGTCGTCCTCGGCGGCGTCCTCGTCCGGCAGGCCCGCGGCTCGCCGACTCGGCGCGGGACAGCCGCTTGGTCAGCTCGAGGTAGCCGTGGATCGGGTCGCTGATGAGGTTGACGGCGGCGAAGGGGTGGCGCGCCACGGGCTCAGGATACGGGCCGGGCGGGGCGCCCCGGTCGCCGCTGGCGGCGAGGGGAGGCGGAGCTTCGCTAGCCGGCGAGGACGGCGGCCCCGAAGGTCGCGTCGTTCGAGCTCCGGTACGCGACGCCGATGCCGATTCGCTTCAGCTTCCGGCTCATCAGGATGTCCCAGTGGCCGGGGCTGCCCTTCCAGGCCTTCGAAGATGCTCCGCGCCGCATCGTGGCCCCACTCATAGGTCGTGTACGCGATCGTCTCGGCGCACGTGTCGAACGACACGTCCGGTTCCGGAGCAGGCACGACAGGCAGTCCGGATGCTCGAGATCGCCGGTCCTGGCCATCGTCGAGGCGCGGTCACCCGCGAGGTCCGCAGCTTGTCGGTGACGCTGAGCTTCCGGATGCCGCGGTTCTCGCGCGCGTCGTTGATCCAGCCGAGGATCTTGGACTCCATGTTCGCGGCCGTGCCGGCGTTCACCGGCTCCGGATGCGCGACGGGGCCGACCGCCAGCGCGGCGAAGGCAGCAACGAGGGCCGCGAGCACGAGGCTCGAGCGGCCGAGACGCGGTGATTCCCCGACATGGCGCGCGATCCTCACGGGCGACCTCCCGTTCGTTACCGAACGATGGTCCTGCTCGGACTCTTCGCGTTGCGTCAGTGCATCACCCGTATCGGGCGATCGCTCGCTCGAGGATGTCGCGGACCTGGTCCGCAGTCCTGCGGCTCGAGCACCTCCACGTCGTCTCCCCACGAGAGGATCCACAGCCGGATCTCGATGACCCCGCTGACGGTGGAGCGCCAGAGCAGGGTACCGTCAGGCCGCCTGTTCGGTCTCGCTGCAGCGGGTGCCACGTCGTTTCAAGTACGCGGTCGGCCACAGCGGCCGAGAATTGCAAAACGATGTCGGTCGGGGGCTGGTCGGCGATGATGTCCCAGCCCCGCCGCAGGTCCCGCTCCAGGGTCGCGCCCTCGGGCGGCTCGAACGACCGCGGCGTCACCCGCACCTCGCGGATGCGCTCGATCTTGAACGTCCGCATCGCCTCGCGGTCCTCGTCCCAGCCGATCAGGTACAGCGCGTGCGTCTGGAGCGACGGCTCGATCAGGAACGGCCGGACGATCGCGCCGCGAGCGCTCGCCGGGCCGGCCCTCGTACGCGGCGCCCTCGTACGTCGATCTCGACGACCCGCCGATCCGCCCAGGCCCGGGTCAGCTGCCGGACGTGATCGATGAAGTCCGGGTCGAGCGGTGCGTCCTGGAGCACGTCGAGGCTCCGCCCGACGTGGTCGCGGAGCGGGTCGGGCAGGCTCGCGGCGAGCTTCTCGAACGCGGAGCCGAGGTCGGGGTCGTACTTGTCGGCGTAGCGGACCATCAGCCGCGCGCCGAGGAAGACCGCCATCGCCTCCGAGAGGGTCAGCTTGAGCGGCGGCAGGAACGCCGACTCGAGGATCCCCCAGCGGCCCTCCTCGGACCAGGTGGGCAGCCCGACCTCGCCCTCGAGCGCCTTAGGTCGCGGTACACGTTCCGCACGGACATCCCGAGCCGCTCCGCGATGTCCTTCGGGCGCATGCCCGTCCGGGTGGGCGTTCAGCAGGCTGGCGACGCGCATGAGGCGCGCCGTCCGGTCGCGCTTCGCCGGTCCGCGATCGGCTGCGTCGAGGTCGTCCACGCGGGGAGGATAGGCGGCGCGCTGGTCGCGGCACAAGTACCGGCGCGCACTGGTACCGATGGGTCATCGCGACCGCACCCATCCGAACTGACGATGCCCGCAACCGAACCGGCCGGGCCAACCGGCCGGGTGCCGGTACACAGCAGAGCGCAGGGTCGATGGATCTCCAGCCCGCGTCGGTGGATCGGCCGGTGGCGCCAAGCCTCAAGGCGACCTACCGCGCCCTGCTGGCCCGCGGCCTGGAGGCCGGGGAAGCGGCGAACCTCACCGCGTTCCTCCACGGCCTGCCGAGCGCCGGCTTCCGGTGGACGCTGCCGGAGGTCGAAGCCATCGTCAATCGCCGCCTCCTGTACGCGGCAGAGCAGCGCGCCGCAGCCCGCGTGCCGGCGGCACCGCGACCGCCGACCCAGCGCGCATCCGGCGGTCGACCGCCGGTCGCCGGTCCTCTCGGTCCGGCTCCACCCACGTCATCGATCCGCCTCCCGCCTGACTCACCTCCCAGCGAGCGAGGACTCCTCCCCTCTGCTCGCGCAGCGAGCGGCGCCCGACTCCTCGGGCGCCGTTCTTCGCCGCCCGCGGCCATCCGGCGTTGGCGTTGCGCGGCGCTCACGCACGTTGCATCGTGCGCTCGGCCGTCTCGTTCTCGCCTTGCGGCTACCATGCCGCGGCCTCGGCGAAGCGCCGCTCCGGCGACGATCGCTCGTACCATCGCGGCCAGCCCGACCTGCGACCGTGAGCGGCCGGTCATCGGCTTCCTGACCGACTTCGGGCTGGATGGCGCCGCGGCGATCTGCCGGGGCGTGATGCTGTCGATCGCGCGCGACGCGCAGATCGTCGACATCAGCCACACGGTCGCGAAGTACGCGATCCGCGACGGCGCGTACCTGCTCGCGACGGCGGTGCCGTGGCTGCCGGTCGGCGTCCACGTCGCCGTGGTCGATCCCGGCGTCGGCACGGAGCGGCGGCCGGTCGCGCTGCAGACGGCGCGCGGCGACCTCCTCGTCGGGCCGGACAACGGGCTGTTCCTCCCCGCTGCGCGACCGGCTCGGCGGCGTGACCGAGGCGCGGCTGCTCGAGAACCGCGCGTGGCTGCTCCCGCGCACCAGCGCCACGTTCCACGGCCGCGACGTCTTCGCGCCGGCCGCCGCCCACCTCGCCATCGGCGAGCCGTTCGACGACGCCGGGCCGCCGTCGATCCGGCGACGCTCGTCCAGCTCGACCTCCCAGCCGCCGCGATCGCGTCGGACGGCCCCTCGCGACCGAGCGTGCTCTACGTGGACTCCTTCGGCAACCTCCGCCTCGCGGGCGGCGTCGGGGAGCTCGCTGCGGCGCTCGGGCCCGTCGAGCCGGGCGCGCGGCTGGATGTCGAGCTGGCGGAGTCCTGCCGGCCGCGCAGACGCGCGTCGCGCGCTGGTCCCGGACGTTCGGCGAGGCGCCGGCCGGCGCGCTCCTCGCCTACGAGGACTCGTCCGGCAACCTCGCGCTCGCGGTGTCGCACGGCAACGCCGCGCGCCACCTCGGTGTCGGCACGGGAGCGCGAATCGGCATCCGCCGCGCCTGACGCTACACTCCGCCGCTCAAGAGGAGGACACCCATGGCACGCCTGCGCTTCGTCACGCTCGGATTCGTCTCGCTCTGGTCGCTGCGTGCGGCGCCGGTGGCGCGACCTCGCCCCGACCGCCGGCCGCGGCCGCGCCCACGCGCGACCCAGGGCGCGGTCGGCACGGCCACGCCGACCGCAGGACGCGTGCGCCGCGGAGAACCTCGAGACGCTCACCGCGGGCACGCTCACCATCGGCGCCGACGAACCCGCTACCCGCCGTTCTTCTCGCTCGAGGATCCGGCTCCCGAGCGGGTCGATCTGGAAGCTGGGCCAGCCGCCGAACGGCAAGGGCCTCGAGTCCGCGACGGCGTACGCGGTCGCTGAGCAGCTGGGCTTCACTGCGCGCGAGGTCACGTGGGTCATCTCGCCGTTCAACACCACGATCCAGCCCGGGCCCAAGAACTTCGACATCTACCTGACCCAGGTCTCGTACAGCGCCGAGCGCGCCGAGGCCGTCGACCTGTCGGACGGCTACTTCGACCTCAACCAGGCCGTCGTGGCTATCGCAGGGCACGCCGATCGCCGAGGTGACCACCGTCGAGGGCCTGAAGGAGTTCAAGCTCGGCGCGCAGGTCGGCACGACCAGCTACCAGTACATCGTCGACCACATCCAGCCCACGCGTCGAGCCGAACGTCTACGACTCGAACGACGCCGCACTGCAGGCGCTCGAGGCCGGCCACGATCCAGGGCATCGTCGCCGACCTGCCGACCGACGTTCTACATGCGCGACGCGCAGCTCAGCAACGGGCAGATCGTCGGCTCGCTGCCGACCGCGGCGGGCGAGGAGGTCGAGCACTTCAGCATCCTGCTCGACAAGGACAGCCCGCTGACCGACTGCGTCAACGCGGCCCTCGCCGCGCTAAGGCCGACGGCACCCTCGACGCGATCCGCGACGACTGGATCGCCGGGCGGAGGCGCACCCGAGCTCCAGTAGCCGGCTCCGCTGGGTCGGCCGCCATGGGGCGGCGCGCGAGCGTGGATCGCCTTCGCCAGCACGCTGGCCGTCTTCGGCCTGCTCGGCTGGGTGGTCGTCATGCCCCGAACTGGCCCGCCGTCCAGGCGCCTTCTTCAACGGCGCGAGGTCTTCGACGAGGCGCTGCCGGCGGTCGCCTGGGCGTTCCGGGTCAACATCCAGCTCTTCCTGATCGCCGAGGTCCTCGTCCTCGTCCTTGGCCTCGTGATCGCCGTCCTTCGCAGCCTGCCCGGCCCGGTCTTCTTCCCGATCCGGCTGCTCGCGATCGCCTACGTCGGACATCTTCCGCGCGCTGCCGGGCGTCCTGGTGATCTTCTTCCTCGGCCTCGGGATCCCGAGCCTCCGGCTCGCCCGGCGTGCCGAACGATCCGTTCCTTTGGGGGGTCGTGGCGCTACGCTCATCTACTCGGCGTACGTCTCGGAGGTCTATCGGGCGGGCATCGAGTCGATCCATCCGAGCCAGGAGGCAGCCGCCCGCTCGCTCGGCCTGTCGCGCGCGCAGTCGATGCGCTACGTGATCCTGCCGCAGGCCGTCCGGCGGGTGTCCCGCCGCTGCTCAACGACTTCATCGGCCTTCAGAAGGACACGGTCCTCGTCTCGTTCATCGGCGTCGTCGAGATCTTCCGCACGGCCCAGATCCGGCAGGCCGCCAACTTCAACTTCACGCCCTACCTGGCGGTCGCGCTCGTCTTCCTGGTCGTGACCCTGCCGCTGACGCGCTCACGGACTGGCTCATGGCGCGGGATCGGGCGCGCCGCTCGGCGGCGGCACGACCGTGACGGCAGATATTCCCGCCCTGCGTGTACGCGGGCTCCGGAAGTCGTTCGGGCCCCTCACCGTCCTATGTCCTGCCGGGACTCGAGCACTCCCGGCGCCCATCGGTGCTTCAGGAACACCTCGCGCGCGGCGAGGATCCGCCGGCGCAGCGCGACTTTCCACTCAACGTCCGGTGGCGGGTCCCCGACGGCCGCCAGCACCTCGTCCACGATCACTTCGACCAGGCCGTCCAGCACGTCGCTCTTGTTGGAGACGTGGTTGTACAACGACATCGCCTCGACCCCGAGCTCCTGGCCGAGGTTGCGCATCGTCAGCGCGTCGATGCCGCGCTCGTCCGCGATCCCGACGGCCGCGCGCAGCACACGCTCCCGAGTCAGTGGCGCGCGTGTCTGCTCGGCCTTCACACGTACATCGTAAGCTCGAGGCGTGACGACCGAATCGCTGCTCTCCGCACCGCCGCTGCCGGGAGGCGTCGGCATCTCCCGTCTCCGCGTCTACGACTGGGAAGGCCCGGACGGTCTGCGCGGCGGCAGTCCCCACGTCCACCTCGTCTGCTCGGAGGCGTACCTCGTGCTCGACGGCGCGGGTGCGGTGCAGACGATCGGGCCGGCCGGGTTCAACGAGACCCCGGTCGAGCGCGGGTCGCTGCTGTGGTTCACGCCCGGGCTCATCCACCGGCTGATCAACCACGGTGACCTCGAGATCATCGTGCTGATGCAGATCGCCACGCTGCCGGAGGCCGGCGACTGCATCCTGTCGTTCCCCGACGACGTGCTCGCCGACCGGCAGGCCTACCTGCAAGCCGCCGGCCACGATCCCGGCCGCTCCGTCGGGGCCGTCGACGACGACGCGGCCCGGCGCCGGCGCGACCTCGCGGTCGTGGGCTTCAACGATTTGCGCGAGGGCAGGCGGTCCCTGGACCGCTTCTACGAACTCGCCGCGGGGATCGCCGCGCCGCTCGTACCGGCCTGGCGCGAGTCGTGGGAGACCGGTTCCAGCGCGACCGCCGGCCGGGCGGAACAGCTGATCGGCGCCCTCGAAGACGGCGGCGTGCCGCCGCTGGCCGCTGCGATGTTCGGCATCGACCCGCCCGCGGGCGAGGTGCTCGGACTGTGCGGGCGGCTGAACGTGTATCCGTCGGTCGACGGCGTCCCCGTCGTCTAGACGGGGGATAGCCGTACCCCCGCGTGCTGTACCTTTGAGGCCGTGACGCACCGCCTTCACATCTTCGCCACGACCGCCTGAACGGGCTCCGGGCCGACGCGCCTGGTGCCCGCACCGCGTCGTTGCCCTTGCGAAGAACTGTGGAGAACCTCCGTTGCTTACCGAACTCACCGCGTGCGCGGGTGCTTGCGCAGTACCGCGGCCTATGGCTGGTCGCATCCGATGAAGAGACGAAGCTCGTCCCCGCCCGCGGGCGGCTGACCGAGACGCCGGTCACCGGCGACTGGGTCGGGCTCGACGACGGCGGCGCGATCGCTGCCATATTCGAGCGCAGCGGCACGATCGTCCGCCGCGCGCCCGGCGACATCACCGCCGGCCACGTGCTGGCGGCGAACGTCGACCTGGCGCTCGTGACCGAGCCGCTGCCCGACCCGAAGGCGCGCCGGCTGGAGCGCTTCACGGCGCTGGCCGCCTCCGGCGGCGTGCCGACCGCGCTCGTGTTGACCAAGACCGACCTCGCCGACGACGGCTGGGAGACCGCCGCGCGGCTCGCGCGCCGGCTCGGCGTCGCCGACTCGGTCGCGATCAGCGCGCTGACGGGCGAGGGCCTGGGCGTGGTCCGGTCGCTGCTCACGCCGGGCACCACCGCGGTCCTGCTCGGCGCGTCCGGGACCGGCAAGTCGACGCTGGTCAACGCGCTGCTGGGCGAGCAGCGTCAGAAGACCAACGACGTCCGCGCGAGCGATCTGCGCGGGCGCCACACGACGGTCACGCGCGAACTGCTGCCGTTGCCGAGCGGCGCGTTCCTGATCGATACGCCCGGGATCCGCGTCGCCGGCCTGTGGGACGGCACCGGCGACAGCTTCGCCGACGTCGACTCGCTGGCCGCGAGCTGCCGGTTCGCGGACTGCGGCCACGACAGCGAGCCGGGCTGCGCCGTCCGCGCCGAGCTCGACCCGGAGCGGATCGCCGCCTGGCGCAAGCTCCAGCGCGAACTGGCCTGGGTCAACGACCGGCGCGCAGCCGCGCGCGAGCGCGACCAGCGCCACAAGGAGATCACGCGCTACCTGCGGAGCCGCCAACGGTGATTCCACTCACCGATCGCCCCCATCAGCGGCCGCGTTGGAAGACGCAGCACCCCTGCTGGTCTGTATTGACATGAACGTCTACAACCCCGCAGTCGCGGCGGCGGTGCTCGCACTCGCCGCCGCCGCGCCGGCGCAGGCCCAGGCGCCGAGACTGAGCGACTTCGACCTCCGACCCGGCGCCACCGACCTGCCGGCACGCGTCGCAAAGCTGGGCGCGAAGCTGCCCCGCAGCGACGTCGACACGCTTTGACCAAGGCCAACCGGCCCGCGACCCCGAACGGGGAGTGCAGCAAGACGGCCTTCACCGACATGCCGGCCGGGAGCCGCTGGTACTGCTTCGATCCGGCCGACTCCGGCACGGTCGGCGAGCCCGAGTGGATTCCGCAGGGCGTCACCACCAGCGCCGACGCCGGCACCGGTGGGCGCGAGGCGCTGCTCGTGAGCTGGTACGACGACCGCACGGCACCGGCCAAGGGCGTCCGCGTCAGCTTCCTCGACGCGGCGACGAACAAGTACCGCCACGTCCTGCTCGTCTACCCGTACATCGACACCGCCGGCCAGCCGACGTACGAGATCGTCGGGCGCCCGCAGGGCGGGATCCACGCCGGCGGGATCGTCTGGCACGGCAACCTGCTGTACGTCGTGGACACGACGCGCGGCATCCGCGTGTTCGACATGCGCCAGATCTTCGACCTCGGCGAGCTCCGACGCGGACAAGATCGGCCGCCACGGCGACGAAGTACCACGGCTTCGGCTACCGCTACGTGATGCCGCAGGTCGGCGCGTGGGTGAACGCGGCCGGCCCGGACAACGACGGCGACTTCACGTGCGAGACGAACGGCGCGCCGAAGTTCTCGTCGATCGGCCTCGACAGCGGCGCGCTGATCACGAGCGAGTACTGCCGCTCGGACGGCGCCTTCGGGCGCGTGGCGCGCTGGTCGCTGCAGCCGGGCGCGGACGGCCACCTCCGAGCCACGGAGGCGTACCGGCTGCCCGTGCACAACGTCCAGGGCGCGGTCTCCGCCGCCGGCACGTACTACCTGAGCCGCAGCCGCGGAGAAGACGACGCACGGCCAATTGATCCCGGCCACGCCCGACGCCGGCACGCTCGAGGCGGGCACCGCGCGGCGCGCGGGCATCGGGCCCGAGGACCTCTCGTACTGGCCGGGCCGCGACGAGATCTGGACCGTGACCGAGCACGCGGGGCGCCGGATGCTCTACGGCGTGCCGCGATAAGAGCGGGCGAGGGGAATCGAACCCCCATCTTTGGCTTGGGAAGCCAACGTCTTAGCCATTGGACAACGCCCGCGTCGGACGGGAGTGTAACTCGACGCGGATACCCTGGCGAGCGTGCGTCTGCGCGTCTTCTGGCCGGTCACCGTCGCCGCCGCGGCGCTCGTCGGCCTGCTCGCCTACGGGCTCGTCGCGAAGCGGCTCGGACACGACGCTCGACGAGGCCGTCGCCAAGGGCACGCGGCCGGCCGCGCCGATCGCGTCGCTGCCCTGGCTGCACACCGGCGGCCAGGGCTCGCTCGCCGACTACAAGGGCAAGGTCGTCGTCCTCAACGTGTGGGCCTCGTGGTGCGATCCGTGCCGCGAGGAGGTGCCGCTGCTGCAGAAGACGCACGAGAAGATCGAGCCCCAGGGCGGGCTCGTCCTCGGCGTCGACACGCAGGACGCGTCGAGCAAGGCGCTCGCGTTCCTCAAGGAGCGCGACGCCACGTTCCTGAGCCTGCGCGACCGCGACCGCTCCTACGGCCGCGAGTTCGGCGTCACCGGCTATCCGGAGACGTTCATCATCGACCGCAGCGGGCGGATCGCGGCGATGCGGCGCTTCCCGGTCACGCAGGAGTGGCTCGACCAGCACCTGCCGAAGCTGCTGGCGGAGCAGGCGTGAAGCTCGTTCGCCGCGTTCGCCGTCGTGCTCGCGCTGGCCGCGCCGCAGGCGGCGTCGCTGCCGGACATCGAGGACGAGGTGATGTGCGTCGAGTGCGGGACGGTGCTGAGCGTCTCGAACTCGCCCGTCGCCCAGCAGGAGCGCGACTTCATCCGCGAGCAGATCGCCGCCGGCAAGGACAAGGAGCAGATCAAGCAGGCGCTCGTGGCCGAGTACGGCGAGGAGGTGCTCGCCGATCCCGGCACCGGCGGCTTCAACCTCGACGCTGTGGCTCGTGCCGATCGTGATCGTGCTGCTCGCGGTGGCCGGCATCGGCGTCGCGTACAAACGCTGGCGCGGCGCGCCTGAAGACCGAGGCCGAGCTGCCGCCGCCGCTCAGCCCCGAGGACGCGCGCCGCCTGGACGCGGAGCTGGGCACGTGACCGAGGGCGTCGACACCACGGTGATCGCCGCGTTCGCGGTCGGCTTCATCTCCTTCATCTCGCCCTGCGTGCTGCCGCTCGTGCCCGGCTACCTGTCGGCGGTGTCCGGCCTGTCGCTGGCCGAGATGAAGTCCGGCGAGCGGGGCACGCTCAAGATCCTGCTGCCGGCGATCGTCTTCTGCCTGTCGTTCACGGTCGTGTTCGTGGCGCTCGGCATGACCGCCACCGGGCTCGGCTCGACGCTGCAGGACCACCGCCGGACGCTCGAGAAGCTCGCCGGCGCGCGTGATCATCGCGCTCGGCGTCTTCTTCGTGCTGACGCCGTTCGTCCCGCGGCTGAACAAGGAGTGGCGCCCGGACGCGCTGATCAGCCGCGCCGGCTCGGGCGGCCCGCTCGATCGCCGGCGCCGCGTTCGCGGTCGCCTGGACGCCGTGCATCGGCCCGACGCTCGGCTCGATCCTGTCCGCCGCCGCCGTCCCAGGACACCGTCGGCGAGGGCGGCGATCCTGCTCGCGTTCTACTCGCTCGGACTCGCCGTCCCGTTCCTGCTCACCGCACTCGCGTTCACGCGCATGACGACCGCGTTCCGCTGGCTGCGCGACCGCTACCTGATCATCACCGCGATCTCGGGCGCGATCCTGATCACGATGGGCCTCCTGCTGTTCACCGGCGAGCTGGCGCGGCTGAACATCGAGGCCCAGCGCGCGCTCGACGAGCTCGGGATGAACTTCTTCAAGAGCGTTTGACGACGAGCGTCTGCGCCATCGTCGTCGGGTGGATCAGGCACGTCAGCCGGTACGTGCCCGGCGACCGTCGGCGTGAACGAGTAGCTGCCGGTCGTGTTGCCGAGGTAGTTGGAGGAGAAGCCGCGCGGGCCGTTGGCGACGGTCACGCTGTGCGGCTCGACGCCGGTGAACCGCCACGTCAGCCGCTGGCCGACCTTCGCGCGTCACGCGGCCGGCGCGGAAGAACTGGTCGCCGACGCGGCCGTTGAACGCCTTCAGCGGGCCGCCCGGCTTGAACAGCTGCGGGACCGTGCGGCTGAACACGAACGGCGCCACGCGTGTCGTACTTCGCGGGCACGGTGACCTCGCTGACGTCGGCCGGCATCGGCGCGCAGCCCGTGACGCGCGTCGTCGCGCGGCCAGCAGCAGCACCCAGAAGCCCATGGCGGCGACGTGCAGCGTCGCGTTGTCGTGCAGCGCGACGCGCTCGAGCACCTCGCCCGCGGCCACCGGCACGCCCTCGGCGCTGCGGAACGTGCCGTTGGCGATCGGGCCGGGCTCGTGCAGGATCGGGCGGATCGTGTTGTACGGGTGGTCGGCGGCGCCGTAGTACGCCTTGGCGTCGAACAGCCCGCGGCCGCACGTCTGGCTCGTCAGCGTGTGGTTGATCGCGCCGCCGTGGTGGTGCGAGGCGGCGCCGATGATGCGGCCGCTGAACGGCGCCGTCCACGTCGAGCGGTCGGTGAACGTGGAGCCGGGCAGGCCGCCGCCGGGAACGTCGTAGGCCATCCCGTTGAGCAGGTGGCGGCAGTCGCCGACCGCGGTCGGGTAGACCGGCGTCCGCGGCTCGGTCGTGTACCAGATCCGCGTGCGGACGTAGAAGCGCTTGGAGCGCTGGTAGTGGTTCATGACCATCGCGGTCAGCGACCACGCCGGCGCCTTGCCCTCGCGGCGTCGCGTTCTGGATGCCGTAGCGCGCTCGGAGGTCGGGCGGCGCGACCTGGTCGAAGCGCCCGCTCGGATGCTCCTCGCCGCGGCCGGCCAGGAAGTCGCCGCCGAGGCAGCCGCCGGTCTCCGCCGCGCGCGCGGCCCTGCGTGAAGTAGAGGAAGTGGTGGACCATCATCTTGGCCACCGGCAGCGGCTTCGCGTCCGGGTCCTTGCTGTCGACCAGCGACATCTCCTGGAAGCCGAGCACGTAGCCCGGCTCGGCCGGCGCCTGCTTGCCGTCCGCCTTGAGCTGCACGGTCGTCGACTTGTGCACGTACGGCTCGGAGTCGATCGGCGGCGAGTACAGCGTCAGCAGCTTCTCCTCGGCCTGCGCCGGGGCGGCCGCCACCAGCAGCAGCGCGAGTGCGACGAGCAGCGTCCTCATCGGCGGGGAGGCGCGATCGCCTCGCGCAGCGTGGCGAAATCGGACGGCCGAGACGGTCACGGACAGCAGATGATCCTGGGTTCCGGCGTAGATCACAACATCGGAGCCGGAGACGTAGCCGCCGACGACGTGCGGCCCCTGTGCGCGGGTCGCGCGGCCCTCGGCGGCGATGATGTCGAACGTCTCGGCGCACTGGCGCAGCTGCGACGCCTGGATGGAGATGCACTGCGCCCCGTTGCAGAGCACCAGGCCGCGGTTGTCGGCGTGGATGTACGGCGCGGGCAGCCGGGCGGGAACGGTGATCACATCGACTCCGGGGCGGACACGCCGAGCAGGCCGAGCGACGTCGGCGAGCGTGCGCTGCGTCGCGACGCACAGCGCCGATCCGGAAGCTCTGGAGCGCCTCGTCGGGCTCGTCGCGCACGGTCGAGTCGCGGTAGAAGGCCGCGAACGCCTGGCCGAGCTCGAGCGCGTAGCTGGCGATCCGGTGCGGCGCGCGCCGGACCGCGGCCTCGTGCAGCTCGTTCGGGAACGACAGCACCTTGCGGATCAGCTCGCGCTCGGAGGCGTTGAGCGCCACCGCGCCGGGCTCGGCCGCGAGCGCCGCCTCGACCCGGCCCTCCGGCGAGCTGCCGGAAGATCCCGGCGATCCGCGCGTGCATCATCTGCACGTAGTAGACGGGGTTCTCGGGGTCCTGCTTGGCCGCGAGCTCGACGTCGAGGTCGATCGTCGAGTCGTGCGAGCGGCTGAGCATGAACCAGCGCGTGGCGTCGACGCCGATCCGCTCGATCAGCTCGTCGAGCGTCACGAAGTCGCCCCGGCGCTTGGACATCTTCGCCCGGCCGCCGCCCTCGACGATGTGCACGAACTGCAGGATCGGGACCTCGACCCGGTCCGGGTCCTCCCCGAGCGAGCTCGCGATCGCCTTCAGCCGCGCGATGTAGCCGTGGTGGTCGGCGCCGAGCACGTAGATCGCCCGGTCGAAGCCGCGCAGGAACTTGTCCTCCTGGTAGGCGACGTCGGCGGCGAAGTACGTCGGCGCGCCGGTCTGGCGCTTGAGCACCCGGTCCTTGTCGTCACCGAATTCGGTCGTCCGCAGCCACAGCGCGCCCTCGGACTCGTACAGGTGCCCCTGCTCGCGCAGCCGGTCGAACGCGACCGCGATCGGCGACGGATCGCCTTCGTGCAGCGAGCCCTCGAGGAAGTACGTGTCGAAGTCGACCCGGTAGCGGTGCAGCGTCTCGCCGGATCCCCTCCATGATCAGCGCCGACGCCTTGCGCGCCGAGCGCGACCGCGTCCATCTCGGCGGCGCCCGGGATCTTCTTCGCGAGCTCCGTCGACGTAATCGCCGACGTAGAACCCGCCGTCCTCGGGCACCGGCTCGTTGCGGGCCCGCAGCCGCACCGACTCGCCGAGCTTGTCGATCTGCGAGCCCGCGTTGTTGAAGTAGTACTCGCGGCTGACCTCGTGGCCCTCGAGCTCGAGCATCCGCGCGATCGCGTCCCCGTACGCGGCGTGGCGGCCGCTGGCGGCGGTC
>CAWHTA010000009.1:0-27124 GCA_963832145.1 uncultured Acidobacteriota bacterium | reverse complement strand
GTCGATGGCCTCGGTGGTCGTGGTCAGCTCGCCGAGGGTTGCCGACGATGTCGTAGCTGCCGTCGGTCCGGCTGACCGGGACGGTCGTCCCCGCCATCTTCCCGCGCCCGGGGGTCAGCTCGAGGTACTTCTCGCCCAGCAGGTTCAGCACCTGCACCGACGCCTGGCTCTTGTCGCCGAACTCGGCGCCGTCCTTGACGTTGATGTCACGAGTACCTTGGTCCTCGCGAGGTGCACCCCGTCGACCCGGCCGACCCGGATCCCGGCGACCTGCACCATGTTGCCCTTGTGCAGCCCGCTGGCGTCGGTGAGCTGCACGTGGTAGTCGTGCCCTTGAAGCCGGGGAACTTCGGCAGGTTGAACGCGGCGGCCCCGACCAGCAGCAGCACCACCAGGCTGATCGCGCCGAGCCGGAGGATCGAGCCGTCCAGTGTGCCGCGCCATCAGGGCTGACACCTCTCGGCGGTGGAGTGGAAGTCGAGGTTCTTCTGTAGCTCCTGGATCAGCTGCTTCATGACCGGGGATGCTCGTCGAGCTCAGCGGGAGCAGGATGTCGCGCCGCCGAAGTCGCAGAGGTAGTACTGGTACCAGGAGCCGTAGGTGCCGGTGCGGGTCTGGCCGGCATCGAGTCGGCAGCCGGTCGAGCACCTCGTCACGGCTGGCGGTTGCTCGGCTTGTTGAGCAGCTCGTCGAGCCCGCGCAGCTGGGCGACGTCCGCCTTGATGTACGGCCGGCCGCGGGTGAGCAGGTCGGCCACCTCTGCGGTGAGGCCGGAGAGGTTGGAGACCGAGGCCCCGATCGCCTTGCGGTCACGGGCGAGGTTGGTCATCCAGTCCTTCAGCTCGACGACGAGGTCGAGAGCTGCTCGTGCCGGTCGTCGACCGTCTTGAGCATCGGCCGAGGTTGTCGATCACGCGCCGATGAGCTCGTCACGATCGGCCAGCGCGTTGGTCAGGGAGGCCGTGTTGCTCATCAGGCTGCCGACCGTGCCGCCCTCGCCCTGGAGCACCTTGACGATGTTCATGCTCAGCTCGTTGACCTGCTCGGGGTCAGCGCCTGGAACAGCGGCTGGAAGCCGTTGAACAGCTCGGTCAGGTTGAGCGCCGGGCTGGTGTGCGAGACCGGGATGGTGCCGTCCGCCGTCGAGCCGCTCGGCGCCCGGCTGGCCCTCCTCCAGCGCCATGTAGCGGTCGCCGACGAGGTTGAGGAACCGGATCGCGGCACGGGACGCCGTGGTCAGCTCGATCTCGTCCTTGATCTTGAAGGTGATCTGGCCGCGTCGCGCTCCTTGTGCTCCACCCCGCTTGACCTAGCCGACGGTGACTCCGGCGACCCGGACGTCGTCGCCCTTCTGGAGCATGCTGGCCGAGGTGAAGATCGCCTTGTACTCGGTCTCGGTGCCGAAGGCGAAGTTGCCCATGATCGCGGTCAGCGTGCCGGTGACGAGCATCGAGACGACGAAGATGCCGAGCTTGATGCCGGCGACGATGGTCCCGTTGCGGCGTCGGGAGGGCCTTGTCCACGCTGCGCGCGCTCATCCGGCGCCTCGCCTTCGCGAAGCACCGGGCCGTAGAGGAGCGAGCCGAGCGCACCGTAGGTCCGCCGGCGCGGCCGGTGTGCGCCGGCGAGCATCGCGTTGACGACCTGCTTGCTCGCCGGGGCTGCCGGCGTACCCGCTGGTCAGGTTGAGCCAGTCCGGCGGCAGCGCTCCGAGTTGGGCAGCGGTGCTGCGCGGCAGGTTCTCGTCGATGTCGGCTGCCGTGGTCGAGCGGGTGCGGGTCGACCGGGCACCTTGGGTTCGGCAGCCCGGAGCACCAGGGGCCGTGGCCGACCTCGCCGTACCGGGCGGTCCCGCTCGTCGTAGACCCGCGCACTGGGGGTTGAAGAACTCGATGTACTGCTTGACCCAGTCGCCCTCGAAGATCTTGGCGAGGTCGGGGCGTAGCTGGCGGCGCCCTTGAGCAGGCACGGGAACTCGGGTGAGTAGATCCGCGAGCAGGCGCAGCACCGGCTCGGAGACCTGGCCGACCCGGACGATGTTCTCCTCGTTCTCGCGCAGCATGCGGGTCGAGGTGTCGGCGAGCCCGGCCGACGTCGGCGAAGAAGACGTCGAGCTCCTGGCGCTTCTCGACGATCGTCTTGCTGGTCACGGTGACGTTGTCGAGGATGTCGAGCAGGTCCGGCGCCGCGATGTCGTAGGCGTCCGCGACCTCGGCCAGCAGCACCAGGTCCTCGCGGAGCGTCGGCAGGTGGGCGTCGATCGCGTCGAGGTAGCTGACCAGCTTGTCCATCGTCTCGCCGAGCTGTTCGCCGCGGCCCCGAGCGCGGTCGCCAGGGCGTTCAGGGTCGCGTTGAGGTCGGCAGGGCGGATCGCGCGCAGCAGCGGGAACAGGTCGGCCAGGATCCTGGCTGAGCTCGACGTTGGTCTCCACCCGGCTGGCCGGGATCACGTCCCCGTCGGTGAGCGACTCTCGGAGGGGCGGTCGGGCTTGAGAAAGAGACGTACTTCTGGCCGAACAGCGTCGTCGGCAGGATCTCGACCAAACGTTGTAGGGGATCTTCTCGGCGGACGACGGCTGCAGCGCGATGTTGATCTCCGCCTGCTCGCCGTCCTGGGTGACCTCGCGCACCTGACCGACCAGTGCGCCGTTGCCCGCACGTCGCCGAACTTCGCCAGCTGCAGACCGGCACGGTCGGCCTTGACGGTCACCATGGTGACCCGCTCGAACTCCTTGTTGTAGATCGCGATCGACAGCCGACCAGCAGTGCGATCGACACGATGAACGCAATACCCGCGATGAGCAGCCGGTTGTGCTCACGCGCGTTGTCGTGGTGGATGTTGACCAGCATCCAGCTCCCCGTGATCCTCACGGTCGTGGTCGAGCCCCAGATCGCGAAGCTGAGGAAGAAGTCGGCCACCACCACGGTCACGATGGTGGTGCGGATGGCCCTGCCCACTGCCCGGCCCACGCCCGCAGGGCCGCCGCGGGCGGTGTAGCCGTAGTAGCAGTGGATCAGGATGATCGCCACCGCCAGGAACAGCAGCTTGAAGAACGACCAGAGCATGTCGATCGGTGGCAGGAACTGCAGGAAGTAGTGGTCGTAGGTGCCTGGTGACTGCCCGTAGATGTAGGTGACGATCAGCCGGGGCGAGAGGTACGACGCGGAGAGCGCCACGATGTAGAGCGGGATCACCGCGATGAACGCGGCGATCATCCGGGTGGTGACCAGGAACGGCAGGGACGGGACCGCCCATCACCTCGAGCGCGTCGATCTCCTCGGAGATCCGCATCGCGCCGAGCCGCGCGGTGTAGCCGCAGCCCACCGTGGCCGCCAGCGCGATCGAGGAGACCAGCGGCGCCACCTCGCGGGTGTTGAAGTAGGCGGAGATGAAGGCGCTGAACTTCGCGACGCCGATCTGGCTCAGGGACGCGTAGCCCTGGATGCCGACCTCGGTGCCGGCGAAGAACGCCATGAACGCGATCACGCCGACCGAGCCCGCGATCAGGCTCAGCCCGCCGACGCCGAACGTGATCTCGGCGAGGGTCTTGGTGATCTCGCTCGGGTAGCGCTTGATGGCCTGCGGGATGGAGTCGAGCGCCTTGACGCAGAACAGGAGCTGGTCGCCGCACTGCTCGATGGACCGCCGCTGGCGACTGCACGGCGTTACCCGCGATCTCGGTGAGGCCAGCCATCACAGACCCACCGGAGGAACGACCTGGAAGTAGATGGCTGTGATCACTGCGTTCAGGAAGAACAGCAGCATGAACGCGATGATCACCGCTTCGTTGACCGCGCGACCGACGCCGCTGGGCCCGCCGCCGGCGTTGAGCCCCTTGTAGGAGCCCACGATCGCGGCCAGCCAGCCGAACAGGATGGCCTTGATCATCGAGATGTAGAGGTCGGGCAGCGAGGCGAGCGCCGTGAAGTTGGCGAGGAACGCTCCAGCGGAGCCGCCCTGGACGATCACCGTGAAGAAGTAGCCGCCGGCGATGCCCGCGGCGATCACGATGCCGTTGATCATCGCGGCCACGAACATGGTGGCGACCACCCGTGGGGCGACCAGGCGCTCGAGCGGGTCGACGCCGAGCACCTCCATGGCGTCGATCTCCTCGCGGATCTTGCGGGAGCCGAGGTCGGAGCAGATCGCCGATCCTGCTGCGCCGGCGATGATCATCGCGGCCGCGATCGGCGCCGCCTCGCGGACGGTGGCCAGGACGGCGGTGGCGCCCGCGAACGACTGGGCGCCGAGCTGTCCGGTCAGGTTGCCGACCTGGAGCGAGATGACGGCCCCGAACGGGATCGAGACCATGATCGTCGGCATCAGCGTCACGCTCGTGATGAACCACGCCTGCTCGATGAACTCGCGGAACTGGAACGGGCGGGTGAAGATCCGCTTGGTGACCTCGACGACCATCGCCGTGATTTCGCCGGGTCCTCGGAGGACCGACACGGCGCTGAACCCCATCGGCCACCTCCCAACCAAGTGCGACGGTTGCCACACAATAGAACGTGTTCTCGTTTTCGTCTACGAGACGTGTCTTAGGGCGTGTCCCGGCCCGATCCGGTGATCCCTCCGAAGTGATCAACGCTCGGGGGCCCCTGGGGTGACGCGCCTCCACGGCGGACACTGGCCCGGACCCTAGGATCGGCGCGTGAGCCGCCTCCGCACCGCGCGTGAACATCCGTCGGCGGTGCTGCTCTTCGCCCAGCTGGTCGTGGTGCTCGCCTACCCGTTCCTCGACGGCAGCGTCGCCGGGCGGGCCGTGGTCGGTGTCGTCCAGATGGCCGTGGTGCTGATCGCGGTCTGGGCGGTACGCCGTACGCCTGCGTTGAGCTGGGTCGCGATCACGCTGGGCGGGCCCGCCATGGTGTTCACGATCCTCGAGGCCGTCGATCCCGACCAGGCCTGGGTCGTGCTGCTGTCAGCGGCGTTCCACGTGCCGTTCTACTTCTTCGTGTCGTACGCGATGGTTCGCTACCTCTTCCATGACGACAAGGTGACCCGCGACGAGCTCTACGCGACCGGCGCGGCCTTCACGGTCGTGGCGTGGGCCTTCGCGTACGTCTTCAACGCCGCGCAGGTGATCTGGTCCGGCTCGTTCGCGGGGAGCCAGGGCACCGACCAGTCCTGGTTCGAGCTCCTCTACCTCTCGTTCACGACGCTGACCAGCCTCGGCCTGTCGGACATCGTGCCGGTCGGCGACCACGCCCGGTCGCTGGTGATGGTGGAGATGGTCGTCGGCGTCTTCTACGTCGCGCTCGTCGTCGCTCGTCTGGTCGGGCTCGGCGCCACCCGCCGGATGCGCGGGTCGTCGTAGCTTAGGCGTCCCAGCCCTCGGGCCGGAGCTTCTTGGGCAGCTTGGCGACGACCAGCCGGTAGGACTCGTCCACGGCGTCCAGCAGGTCCTCGTCCGGGATGCCGCCCCCGAAGGCGAGGTCGTTCCAGCCCGAGCGGCCGATGTAGGCCATCACGCTCACGTCCTCCGGGAAGCGCTGGAGCCACTCGTTCGCGGCCTCCCGGCTCGGGCCACCTTTGACGCCGACCCCGGACGCGCCGAGGAAGGCGAAGATCTTGCCCCGCTCCCCCGGGCCGACCTTGATCACCGGGTGCTCGTGGTCCCACGGGTTGTCCGGCCACGCACCCGGCTTGGCCAGGCAGTGTGCCTGCATCGTCGCGACGTCCACCACCCTCTTCTAGTCGTCGTCGTCCTCGTTGTCGAGGAGACCCTCCCGCTTCGCCTTCGCCACGATCGCCCGCACGTTCTCCAGCCGGCCGCAGTTGTCGTCCATCTGGGCGTTCCGCTCCTTGGCGAACAACGCGCCCAGGTCGGTGCGGACCTGCTCGCCGACCTCTTCACGGGCCGGGTTGAGGATCGTCAGCTCCTCCTCGGTGAGGTGGTGGTTGACCACCTTCGCCAGCTCCTCCACGGCATCGTCGAACGCCTGAGAGTCGGTGCCCTTCAGCTCGAGCACCGCGAGCAGCGCCTCGTGACCCTCTGCGTGCTCCTCCTCGCCGTGCTCGGCCTCGTGCTCGTCGATGGCGTCCTTGCGCCGCAGCTTCGGGTAGACGTGCTTCTCCTCGGACTCGGCGTGCGCGACGTGCAGCGTCGCGAAGGCGTGACGCACGGCGTCCCGGTCGGCCGTCGCGTCCCGCAGGTCGCGCAGCAGCGTCTCGAAGAGGCGGTGGTCCTGCAGGATCAGCTCGACGACGTCACCGGAGACGGGGCGTCCCGAGATCGATGGGGGTGCTCATGCGCTTCCGGTAGCCCGCCGCATCGACTGCATGCGCCTCGGGTGTCAGGCGGTGATGCCGGCCTCGAGCTCGGCTCGGCTGACCACCGCCCGGGTGCGGCGGCGATAGCGCCAGATCTGGACCAGCCCCACGCTCCAGAGGACGTACTGCGCACCCATCGCCCACTGGAACGCCGACGGCGTGTACGCCGTGCTCGCACCTGGGGTTCGCCAGTCGAGGATCAGGCCGATCGAGATCACCAGCACCAGCGAGGCGCTGAACCCGCCCTGGTTGATGATGCCGCTCGCGCTCGCCATCCGCTCCGCGGGGTTGGAGGTGCGGCCCATGTCGAACCCGATCATCGACGCGGGTCCGCCGACTCCCGTCACCAGGACGAGCACCGCCAGCAGCCACAGCGGCGCCGGCCCCGGCCACACCAGCACGACCGTCCAGACCAGCACGATCGACCAGACGACGACCAGCACCATGGTCGACCGGTGCCACGGATGCCGGCCGACGAGCCAGCCGAGCGCCGGACCGCTGAGCATGATCGCGACGATCATCAGGGTCAGCAGCAGCCCCGCCGTGTGCGACGACCGGCCCTCGCCGCGGACCAGGAACGGATAACCCCACAACAGGGACAACGTGGTCGCACTGAACACGGTGGTGAAGTGCATCCAGAAGCCGAGCCGGGTCCCGGGATGCGACCAGGACGCCGACAGGCTGGCCCGCACCGCCCGCAACGACATCCGCGGCCCGAGGAGGTGTCGGGCGTCGGGCGAGTCGTGGACGACCGCCGCCACCGCCGCGGCCAGCACGATGCCGAACCCGGCGGCCGCCAGGTAGGCCTGCGTCCATCCCCAGTGGCCCAGCGCCCAGGTCATCGGGACCGCCGCCCCCACGGCGCCGAGCTGGCCCAGGGTGCCGGTCAGCTGGGTGACGACCGGGATGCGCCGAGTGGGGAACCACCGGCTCACCAGGCGCAGCACGCAGATGAAGGTGAGGGCATCACCGATCCCCACGAACACCCGCGCCAGCACCGCGACGGGATAGGACTCCGCGAGCGCGAACCCGGCCTGCGCGGCGGCCAGCATGACGGTGCCGGTGAGCATCACGCTCCGCGACCCGAACCGGTCGACGAGCAGCCCCACCGGGATCTGCATGCCGGCGTAGACGAGCAGCTGCAGCATCGTGAACGTCGCCAGCTGCGCCGCTGAGATGTCGAACCGCTCCCCCGCGGCGAGGCCCGTACGGGTACAGCCGGAGGAGTCCGCCCGCCACCGCGAGAACGAAGGGGAGCGCGAGCAGGATCGCCTCAGGCCGGCGGCTGCGGGCCAGGAGCACGATCCCGGTGAGCACGAGGGCACCGCCGACGACGGCAATCGACGGCAGAGAGAAGAGGAACCGGAACAGAGCGCCGGCCTGCCGGAGAACGAAATACAGCACACCGTCATCGCGCTGGAGATAGCCGGGCTGCAGCCAATCGGCCTGAGCCAGCCGCTCCATCGCGCTCCCGCGCAGGTCGGAGACGTGACTTCGATAGAGAAAGAGGAACACGGCGGCAACGACGGCCTGGGAGGCGGCCCAGACCCGAACGACGAGGGGCGGCGGCCGCGACGCGATCATGCGCACGATGGCATACGCGGCGAGCGCGAGGGTGGACCGCAGAGCGACGTAGTGCGTGCACAACGCGAGGGCCATCGACGCCGCCGAAATCGCTACCCAGCCGGCCGAACCCCGGACGAGCGCGCGCTCGAACGCCGCGAGTGCACACGCGAAGAGGAAGAGCACCGTGGCGTAACCGCGCAGCTCCGCGGACAGGAGGACGACCGACGGGAGAAAGGCGAGGAGGGCCAGGAGCGTGAGAGACGCCGCCGCTCCGAAGAGAAAACGCGCCCACCGATAGGCCACCCACAGAAACGCCGTGCCGAAGGCGACGGGAAGAAGGCAGAGCTGCCACCCGACTCCCACGAGCCGCTGCCAGAAGTGGAGCAGGACGAAGAAGAGAGGCGGGTGAGCGTTCGTCAGGCTCTCGACGTAGACCTCGCGAAGGTTTTCGGGGCTGGCGAGGCGGAGGTGGAGCGCCTCGTCGAAGCCCACGAACGACTGTCGCGCGGCGAGAACCCGCGCCGCAAAGCCGAGTACGACGATCAGGAGCGCGGCGGCATCGGGACGGAGCAGGCCCCCCGCTCGGCGGACCGCGGCCCCGCTCAAGAGGTCCGCGCGAAGTCGAGGGGCCGGGGGTGATCGATGAGCCCGTCCTCCGCCGCCAGCCGGTAGAAGAGGTCGAGGCCCGCGAGGTCGTCGGCGTCGAGCTCGTAGTGAAGGGAGTGGCGCAGGTAGTCCTCGACGACGGCTTCCGAGAGGCCCGCACGGGCCGCTTCGGCCTCGACGAGCGCGGAGAAGTCCCGCCGGCCCGCTTCGCGGGAGGCCTCGACGACGCGTGCCGCTTCCCCTTCCTCGACCCCCGGACGCATCGCCCAGAACGCGAACACGAAGGAGTGACCGGAAAAGGCGCGCCACTCCGCGGCGAGATCGAGGACGACGTGCCCGTTGAGTTGCGCCTTCAGAGCGGGATCTCCGATGACGAGCGAGGCGTCCGTTTCGCTTCCCGGAGGGCCGTACTCCGGCTCGATGCCGTAGCGCCGCTTCAGCAGCAGCCGCGTGAGCACCGCGGAAGTGCGGGAGGCCGGGTCGAGACCGACCGAGCGGATCTTCTCGCGCGAGACGTTCGACACGAGCAGGACCGACCGGACCTCGGAGGCGGCGGCGATCCCGAGCCCGGCGACCACCTTGAGGCCGGGGATCCGCTGGTACTCGATCGAGGGGATCAGGCCGACGTCGGCCTCGCCGGCCGCGAGCCGCTCGGCGCAGACCGAAGGCGCGTCGCGGGAAACCTCGACTCCGGGCGGCGGCTCGTGGAGAAGCCCCCAGGTGAGAGGCCTCGCGTTCAGGAAGTCGACGACGGAGAAGCGGAGCAAGCGACCAGCTGACAGCCGACGGCTCGCCGGGCGCTAGCCCTGCGACATCAGGCTCAGGAACTCGTTGTTCGTCTTGGTCTTCTCGAGCTTCTCGGTCAGGAGCTCCATCGCTTCCACGGTCGAGAGCGGGTTCAGGACCTTGCGCAGGACCCAGACGCGGTTCAGCTCCGCCTTGTCCATGAGCAGCTCTTCCTTGCGCGTGCCCGACTTGTTGATGTCGATCGCGGGGAAGACGCGCTTGTCGACGAGCTTGCGGTCGAGGTGGGTCTCCATGTTGCCGGTTCCCTTGAACTCCTCGAAGATGACGTCGTCCATGCGCGAGCCGGTGTCGATGAGCGCGGTCGCGATGATCGTCAGCGAGCCGCCTTCCTCGACGTTGCGCGCGGCTCCGAAAAACCGCTTCGGACGCTGCAGGGCGTTCGAGTCCACGCCGCCCGACAGGACCTTGCCGGAGGGCGGAACGATCGCGTTGTAGGCGCGCGCGAGGCGCGTGATCGAGTCGAGCAGGATCACGACGTCCCGCTTGTGCTCGACGAGCCGCTTCGCCTTCTCGATGACCATCTCGGCGACCTGCACGTGGCGGGCGGCCGGCTCGTCGAAGGTCGACGAGATCACTTCGCCCTTCACCGACCGCTGCATGTCGGTGACTTCCTCCGGGCGCTCGTCGATCAGGAGGACGATCAACGTGACCTCGGGATGGTTGGTCGAGACCGCGTTGGCGATCGCCTGCAGGATCATCGTCTTGCCGGTCCGCGGCGCCGCGACGATGAGTCCCCTCTGCCCCTTGCCGACGGGAGCGACGAGGTCGAGGACGCGGGCGGACATGCTCGTCGGCACTTCGAGCCGGATGCGGTCCTGAGGATAGAGCGGCGTCAGGTTGTCGAAGAAGATCTTTTCGCGGGCGACGTCGGGGTGCTCGAAGTTGACCGCCTCGACCTTGATGAGGGCGAAGTAGCGCTCCCCCTCTTTCGGGGGCCGGATCTGACCGGACACGGTGTCGCCGGTGCGCAGGTCGAACTTGCGGATCTGCGACGGCGAGACGTAGATGTCGTCGGGGCCCGGCAGGTAGTTGTACTCGGGCGCGCGGAGAAACCCGAAACCGTCCGGAAGGCACTCGAGGACGCCTTCCGAGAAGATGAGGCCCTTCTTCTCCGTCTGCGCCTGCAGGATCTTGAAGATCAGGTCCTGCTTGCGCATCCCGGTCGCGTTCTCGACCTCCAGGTCCTTCGCGATCTTCAGGAGCTGCGGGATCTTGATCTCGTGGAGCGCCCGGATGTCGAGGGTGTCTCCCGGCTCGACGGCGGTTTCCTCGCCGGTCGTGTCGGGCAGACCCTCGGTCGGAGGCTCGAGGGTCTCCACGTCGGAATCGTTGCTTCTCTTTCTTGCCATGGTCATCTCCTCGAATCGGGGGTGTAGCGCGCGGCGGACACCGACGCGCAGTTCAAAAGATGCGGATCAGCCGAGCCTCTCTCAGTGCGCCAGCGCTCCCCCGTCTGCGGGCCGCGTCTCGGTATCGAGCGTGACGGCCGTGGGCGGGACGCCTTCCATGGCGATCTTGATCACCTCGTCCATGTTGGTGACGAGGTGGAACTCCATCTTGGAGCGCACTTCCTCCGGGAGATCGTCGAGGTCTTTCTCGTTCTCGGTCGAGAGGATGATCGTGAGGATCCCGGCGCGATAGGCGGCGAGCACCTTGTCCTTGATGCCGCCGACCGGCAGGACCTTGCCGCGGAGCGTGATCTCGCCCGTCATCGCGACGTCCTTCAGGACCGGGATTTTCGTGACCGCCGAAAAGAGCGAGACGGCCATGGTGATGCCGGCCGAAGGACCGTCCTTCGGAATCGCCCCTTCCGGAACGTGGATGTGGATGTCGTACTTTTCGTGGAAGTTCGGATCGGCATCGAACATCTCGGCCCGGCTGCGGACGTAGGAGACCGCGGCGCGCGCGGACTCCTGCATCACGTCCCCGAGCGATCCCGTCAGGAGGAGGTTGCCCTTCCCCCGCAGGAGACTGGTCTCGGTCGTGAGGATCTCGCCGCCCGCCTCCGTCCAGGCGAGTCCGGTCGCGATTCCGACCTCGGAGATCTCGCCCTTCCTCCGGTTGCGGAACTTGAACTTCCCGAGATAGTCGCGCAGGTTCTCGGCGTTGACCTCGAGTGGCGTCTCGACCTTCTTCTGGACGATCTTGCGAGCGACCTTGCGGCAGACGTTCGCAATTTCCCTTTCGAGGTTCCGGACGCCGGCCTCCCGCGTGTAGTTCGTGATGAGCGACAGGATCGCGTCGTCGGTGACCTCGATCTGGGTATCCTTCAGGCCGTTCGCCTCGATCTGCTTCGGGACGAGGTACTTCCGCGCAATCGCGAGCTTCTCGTTCGGGGTGTAGCCGGAGAGCGCGATGAGCTCCATCCGATCCTTAAGCGCCGGCGGGATCGGGTCCGCGACGTTGGCCGTCGCGATGAACATCACCTTGGAGAGGTCGTACTCGACGTCGAGGTAGTGATCGACGAACGTGTGGTTCTGCTCGGGGTCGAGCACCTCGAGGAGCGCCGACGCCGGGTCGCCCCGGAAGTCCGACGACGTCTTGTCCACCTCGTCGAGGAGAAACACCGGGTTGACGGTGCCCGCCTTCTTCATCATCTGGATGATCTGGCCGGGGAATGCGCCGATGTACGTGCGGCGGTGGCCGCGGATCTCGGCCTCGTCGCGCACGCCGCCGAGAGACAGCCGCACGAACTTGCGATTCAGCGATCGCGCGATCGACTTCGCGAGCGAGGTCTTGCCGACGCCGGGAGGCCCGACGAAGCAGATGATCGAGCCCTTCGTCTTCTGAACGAGCTGACGGACCGCGAGGAACTCGAGGATCCGTTCCTTCACCTTCTCCAACCCGTAGTGGTCCTCGTTCAGGATCTTCTCGGCTCGCGTCAGGTCCTTCGACTCGCGGGAAGCCTTCTTCCAGGGCACTCCGACGAGCCACTCGATGTAGTTGCGCGAGACGGTCGCCTCGGCGGACACGGGAGGCATCGCCTCGAGGCGCCGGAGCTCCTGGTCCGCTTTTTCGCGGACCTCTTTGGGCATGCCAGAGGTCGCGATCTTCTTTTTCAGGTCGTCGACCTCGTCGGTCCGGTCGTCCTTGCGCCCGAGCTCCTGATGGATGGCCTTGATCTTCTCGTTGAGGTAGTACTCCTTCTGGGCCTTCTCCATCTGCTTCTTGACTTTGTTGTTGATCCGCCGATCGATGTTGACCTTCTCGATCTCGACCTCGAGGAGGTCCTGCAGCTTCTGCAGCCGCTCATGGGGCGAGATCGCTTCGAGCAGCGTCTGCTTCTCCGGCGTCGAGACTGCGAGGTGCGCCGCGAGGGTGTCGGCGAAGCGGTCCGGATCGTCGATCTTGAGCGACGCCGCGAGGCCTTCGAAGGCGAGGTGGTGCGACAGCTTCGCGTACTGCTCGAAGAGGCCGAGCACCTTGCCCATGTACTCCTTCAGGTCTTCGACGTCCGCGGCGCGAGACGCGACCGGCCCGAGAGTCACGGCCAGGTAGCCGTCCTTCTCCTCGAAACGGACGATCCGCCCCCGCCGCTCCCCTTCCACCATGACCTTGATGTGGCCGTTGGGGAGCTTCAGCGACTGCGCCACCGTCGCGATGACGCCCATCTCGTGAATGTCCTCGGGCCGCGGCTCGTCGAGCTGCGGGTCCTTCTGGGCCGAGAGGAACAGCCTCTTGCCCGGCGTCGCGAGCGTCGCTTCGAGCGCGCGGATGGAGGAGTCGCGCCCGACGACGAAGGGCGCCATCATGTGCGGAAACACCACCATGTCCCGAAGCGGAACGAGCGGGAGGCTTTCCCCCGTCCGGGTGGTGATTTCGTTGGATCTCATGGAGCTTCTGGTCCTTCCGTTGGCCCCTCGGGGCCCTGGAAACGCGCGGGACGCCGCGTGGAGGCGGGGAAGAGGTTAGAGAGTCTACCCCGCTTTGCGGAGAATCGTAATCGGGTTCGTGTGGTGTTTGACCACGTCCTTGGTGATGACGCACTCCTCGATGTCCTCGTCCGAAGGGATCTGGTACATCACGTCGAGCATGAGGTCTTCGATGATGATCTTCAAACCTCGTGCCCCGACGTTGCGGGCCAGTGCCTCCTCGGCGATGGCCTCGATGGCGTCATCGGTAAAACGGAGCTGGACGTTTTCGAATTCCAGCATCGTCTGGTACTGCTTGACGAGGGAGTTCTTCGGCTCCCGGAGGATCTCGACGAGCGCGCCCTGATCGAGCTCGGTCAGTGTCGCCACGACCGGAAGCCGTCCGACGAACTCCGGGATCATCCCGTACTTGATCAGGTCTTCGGGGTGGACCTTCTCGAGGAGAACGCTCGAACGCTTCTCCTTCTTGGAGGTGATCTTGGCGCCGAAGCCCATCGTCTTCTCGGTCATGCGCCGGCTGATCAGGTCCTCGAGTCCGACGAACGCCCCGCCGCAGAGGAAGAGGATGTTCGTCGTGTCGATCTGGATGAACTCCTGGTGCGGATGCTTGCGGCCCCCCTGCGGAGGCACGTTCGCGACGGTGCCCTCGAGGATCTTCAAGAGCGCCTGCTGCACTCCTTCGCCCGAGACGTCCCGCGTGATCGAGGGGTTCTCACCCTTGCGGGCGATCTTGTCGACCTCGTCGATGTAGACGATCCCGCGCTCGGTCTTGTCCTTGTCGTTGCCGGCCGCCTGATAGAGCTTCAGGATGATGTTCTCGACGTCCTCGCCCACGTATCCCGCCTCGGTCAGGGTCGTCGCGTCCACGATCGTGAACGGAACCGACAGGAGCTTGGCGAGGGTCTGGGCGAGGAGGGTCTTGCCCGTCCCGGTCGGCCCGATCAGCAGGATGTTCGACTTCTGGAGCTCGACGTCCAGCTTGCGGTTCTTCTCGAGGTAGTCGATCCGCTTGTAGTGGTTGTAGACCGCGACGGCGAGCTTCTTCTTGGCCTGGTCCTGCCCGATCACGTACCCGTCGAGAAACTCCTTGATCTCCTTGGGCTTCGGGAGCTTCGTCTCGGGGGTCTGGGTTTCGAGGACGCGGTCCTCGGCAATGATGTCGAGGCAGATGTCGACGCACTCGTCGCAGATGTAGACCGTGGGTCCGGCGATGAGCTTCTTGACGTCCCTCTGACTCTTATTGCAGAAGGAGCACCGAAGAACGTCTCCGTTACCGCCTTTCTTCGACATTCTGCCTCCGGGTAGGGACTCGGATTCTCAGCCGCGCTTTCGCGGACGCGTCAACGAACTCTGCTCGTCCCTTTGACTTCACTTTAGCACAGCCCCTACGACATTAACGTGCACCGGGTCAGCCTATTCCACGCTCCGGCCGGGCCCCGGCGAAGGTAGCCGAAGGTCGTAGTTTCCCCTCGGCGATTTCCTTTCGGTCCACCCTTTTACGACCACAGCACATACCATTCCAGCGCCCGGACATCCGCCCGGTTGACGGGGAGGCGGATCGGCCTCCCGGCGCGCCGCTTCGGCCTCGAGGCGGCCGCGCTCGGCCGCCGACGCTGGTCTCGACCTCCGCCGCCAGCGCGTCGCGTTCCGCGGTCCACTCGGCGATCTTCTTCTCCGACTCCTTTACGTTCTCCGCCGAGCGTTGGATTCGGCCGTAGGCGCGGGCCCCCGCCCGCCCCGCGGACCCCATCGAGCTCTTCCGGCCCCCGAGAACGCTCGTCAGGATGCTCGCGCCGACGTCGATCGCGCTGTACGTCTTCGACCGCGTGGACTCCGCGCGGTCTCTCTCGAGCTCCCGGGTCTCCGCCTCGATGCGGCGCTCGAGCGCCTCGAGCTTGCGGGAGAGAGGACCCCGCACTTTCGCGGCGCGCTTCTGCGCCTCGGCCTCGACAGCGGTTCGAACGCGGGCTTCGAACCCTTCCTCCGACTCTTCCGGCGCGCGGACGATGCCGAGCGAGGGCACGCCGTCGAGGTCGAGCCCCTTCGCGGACACGGCGTCTTTCGCGAGGCGCTCGAGCGCGGAAGCGGCGTTCTTCTTCGTCGCCCACGCCGGCAGGACCCCGTACGAGGCCGAGGGCGGCGCCGCGGGTGACGCGGACTCGGGCGATCCGGCGTCGTCGATCACGGGCACCGGGGCGGGGCCGCTTCCGAAACGGACGAGCACCCGCCGCACGCCGGCGACCGGGGGCCTCTGCCGGGAAACCCGGGCTTCGACGAGCGCGGCCACCTCACCCTGCAGGGGTCCTCCACCGGAGGTGGCGACGTGGCGGTGCTGGAACATCGGATCGAGCGAGGGAGGCACCGGAGCCCCCGTTCCGCCGGCCGGTGTCGGGGCGGACGCCGACGGGACCGCCGAAGTTTTCGGTGCAGGCCGCCTCGGCCCCGGCGACCTTCGCGAGATCGGGGAGCTGGCGCGGCGAGAGCGGTCCGCGCAGGTACGCCCGGGCCCATCGCGTCTCGAAGACGACCGGGCCGCCCGGACGGTGAACGTCATGGAGGAGAAACCGCCTTTTCTCGAGACCCGAGATCGTGCGGTCCGCGTCGGCGCGCGACATGCCGATCCCCGCGGACTCGAGGCCGTCGAGCAGCCGCTCCTTGTCCCGCTCGGCCTGCAGCCGGCCGACGAGCCACGTGCCCGCGTTCGTGAGCGCCTTGTAGTCGAGATCCACCGGGTTCTGCGTCACGAGCAGGGATCCCACTCCGAACGCGCGCCCCTGTTTCAGGAGCGACAGCATCGGGCGCTTCGAGGCGGGCTCGGAGACCGGGGGAAGGAAGCCCATGACCTCGTCGAAGTAGAGGAGAGCGCGAAGGTCCGACGTCCCCGTCTGCGTCCGCGCCCAGCTCCAGAACCGCTCCAGGAAACGCGAGACGAAAAACATCCTTTCGCGGTCGTCGAGGTGCGCGAGGTAGAAGAGGTTGCAGGCGGGGCGGCCGGATTCGTCGCGAAGAAGTCGGGCCGGGTCGAGCGACTCACCCTGCCGCCAGCTTTCGAAGTCCGGCGAGGCGAGGAGGTTATTCAGCGCGAGCGCGAGCTCGCGCCGCTTCTCCCGCGGAAGAAAAGCGTCGAGCTCGACGGCCCCGACGCGCGCGAACGGCGGGCTCTCGACGAGCGCGATCAGGCCGGCGAGGTCGAGGGAGCGCCCGGCCTTCCAGGCTTCCTCGACGACGCGCGCGAGAAGGATCGATCGCGAGTCGGAGACCGGGTCCGCTTCGATGCCCGCGAGCCCGAGCAGCGACGCGACGAGACCCCGTACGTCGTCGCGGAGGGCTTCCTCGTCGCGATCCCACGTCAGACCAGCCGGTGCGTCGAGCGAGCCGAGCAGGTTCACGGGGCGTCCCGCGCGCGACCCGGGCGTGAAGACGCGCCACGCCGTCCCGTCGCGAAGCCGGCGGATCGACTCGACCGGGACGTCCCACTTCGCAAGGCCGTCTTTCCAGAGCGCGGCCTGCGCCGCACCCTCCTCCGCGGGCGTCCGCCCGGCGCGCCGGGCGCTGTCCGGGTCCACCCACGGGGCGAAGTCCTCGGGCGAGAGGTCGGGGAAGAGGAGCAGGAGGTTGGTGACGTCGCCCTTCGGGTCGAGGATGAAAAGCGGGAAGTCCCCGAGCAGCGCCTCCTCGAGGAGGTCGATGCAGAGTCCCGTCTTACCGCTCCCGGTCATCCCGACGCAGACGCCGTGGGTGACGAGGTCGCGGCTGTCGTAGAGGAGGGGTTTCGAGTCGGGCGTTCGGCCGAGGTAGAAGCCAGCCATGCGAAGAAGCTATCAGCTATCAGCTATCAGCTATCGCCATCCGCTGTCAGCGGACGGGACTCCGGGACTCTGAGGGCGACGCTACCCCGCCGCTTTGAGCGCTACGTCGTCCCGGCGGTGGAAGATCGAATCCACGATCCCGTATTTCTTCGCTTCCTCCGCTTCGAGGATGTAGTCGCGGTCCGTGTCCTTCGCGATCTTCTCGATCGTCTGGCCGGTGTGGTTCGAGAGGATCTTGTTCAACTGGTCGCGCATCTTCAGCATGTCTTTCGCGTGGATCTCGATGTCCGCGGTCTGGCCCTGGAGTCCGGAGGTCCACGGCTGATGAATCAGAAAGCGCGAGTTCGGGAGCGCGTAACGCTTCCCGGGGGCGCCGGCGGCCATGAGAACGGCGGCGAACGAGGCCGCCTGTCCGATGCAGATCGTGGACACGTCCGGTTTCACGTACTGCATGGTGTCGTAGATCGCGAAGCCGGCGGACGTCACTCCGCCCGGCGAGTTGATGTAGAAGGAAATGTCCTTGTCCGGGTTCTCGGACTCCAGGAAGAGCATCTGCGCGATGATCAGGTTCGCGATCTGATCGTCGATCGGCGTCCCGAGAAAAATGACGTTGTCCTTGAGGAGCCGCGAGTAGATGTCGTAAGCCCGCTCTCCCCGGCTCGTCTGCTCGATCACCATCGGTACGAGAACCATGCCGCCTCCCTCGCCTTCTTCGTCTCTGAAAATCAACCCTTCGCCCCTCACAGCCATTCCTCGCGGATTCACGGCTTCCGCTCGATGGGCTCCATCGAGGGTAACACCCGCGCGCTCGAGATCAAGAGGTCGAGCGCCCGCGACAGTCTCATCTCGTCCCGAAGGGCTTCGAGACCATCGCTCTTGGCGAGCCGCTCGCGCAGCTCCGAGGTCTCGACTCCGCGCCGGGCCGCGGCGCGCTTGATTTCCGCGTCGAGCTCCGTCTCCGTCACTTCGATCCCCTCGCGCCGAGCGATCGAGTCGAGCACCAGGTACTCGCGGACTCGCCTCTCCGCGCCGGGCCGCGCGTCCCCGCGGATCCGCTCCCAGTCCGCTTCCTTCGGGTCGATCCCGTTCGCCGCGAGGTACCGCGCGTAATCGCGAAGCGACGCCCCGACCTCCGATTCGACGAGCACCTCCGGCGCCGGAACGTCCGTTCGCGTCAGGATCGTCTCGAGGATCTGGCGGCGGAACGTGCGGCGGCGGTCCGCCTCCTTCTCCTGCCGGAGGTTCGCGCGAACCTTTTCGCGGAGGGAGTCGACGGTCTCGGACTGACCGACCGCGCGGGCGAACTCGTCGTCGAGAGCGGGCAACCGCTTCTCCTTCAGGGCGACGAGCGTGACTTCGTAGTCGAGCGTCTTCCCGCGGTAGTCCTCGTTCGGAAAGTCGTCCGCGAACGTCTTTCGGAACTTCCGGGTATCGCCGGGGGACGCACCCGTGAGCGCGGCGTTGATCTCGTCCATCGAATCGGGGTGGCCGATCTCGAGGGTGAGCTTCTCGTCCCGGAAGGTGCGCGGGTTCTGGCCCGGCTCGAGGATCTCGACGAAACTGCCCGCGACGTCCGCGACGGCGAAGTCGCCGGCGGCCGCGGGTCTCGCATCGATCGGGTGAAACTCCGCATGCGAGTCGCGGATGCGTTCCAGGACGCCCGTGACCTCGTCCTCCGCCGGCTCCGTCGACACGTCCTCCACGGCGAGGCCGCGGTATTCGCCGGGGTCCACGACCGGCCGCAGGTCGAGGTGCGCGGAGAAGCGCAGCGGCCCGGGCGGATTCCACTCGAGGCCGTCGACGCGCGGGTGACCGAGGATCGTCAGGTTCTTTTCCTGGATCGCCGTCGACAGTGCGGCGGGGAGGAGGCGCTCGATCACTTCCTCGCGGATCTCGCCGGCAAAGCGCTGCTGAACGAGCGGCTCCGGAACGTGCCCCGGGCGGAAGCCCGGAATCTTCGCGCGCTTCGCGAACGCGCGGGACACCGCGCCGTACGCCCTCTCGACGTCCTCGGCGGGAACCTCGATGTCGAGAGTGGCGCGGGTGGGAGATTCCTCGCGGGAGGTCACGACGACCATGGAGGGAACCTATCAGCTATCCGCGGGCGCTTTTCAGCTCCGCGGTGAAACCGTGCGGGAGCCGGTGCGGGTCCGATTCACCGGAATCCGGGGAGCCGGAGGCGGCGTGACCGGAACGACGACTGCGGCGGCCGCCGCCGCGACGTCGATGCGCCCCCACCCGAAGACCGGGTTCGGGATCGCGGAGCCGGAGACCCCGCCGCAGACCTGTTCGGAAAAGAGCCTCACGGCGGTCGAACGGAGGAGGTTCTCGGTCTCCGCCACGCGCCCGACGAGCGACGGCACGGCGGACCAGAGGAGGGCGACCGCGCCGGCGACGTGTGGCGAGGCCATCGAGGTTCCGTTGAAGCGGCTGTACGCGCCGGGCGGCACCGAGGAACGGATCGAGACGCCCGGCGCGACGACGTCGGGTTTGATCCGGTTCGAGCCGTCCACCGTGACGGGGCCGCGGCTGCTGAAGCTGGCGATCGTGTCCGCGAGCGTGGTTGCCCCGACCGAGAAGGACGCCTCGTAGAACTCCGGCACGACGGCGATCGTCGAGCACCCGCTCCCGCCGTTACCGGCGGCGACCGCGATGAAGATCCCCGCGGCCCGCGTGTTCTCGATCACCGCGCGGAGCACGTCCGGGTCGGTGCAACCTTCGCTCGCCGGACATCCCCACGAATTGTTGATGACGTCGGCGCCGATCTCGGGCCGCGGATTCGCTCCGTTCGAGTCCGTCGGCGCGAGGAAGAACTCGAAGCACTCGGCGTAGCGGCCGGGGGTGCCGTTGTTCCGGTCCATGTTGCGGCAACCGATCCACCGCGCGCCCGGCGCCATGCCGATCTGGTTCTCGCCGCCGTCCGTGCCTACCGAGGTGCCTGTGACGTGCGTGCCGTGACCGTGGTCGTCACACGGAGTGGCCGAATCGGCGCCGCACGGGTTGCCGTCCGGGATCGGCGCGTGGATCGCGTCGCGCCAGTTGTAGGCGTGGTTCACGCTGACGCCGTCGAACCCGCGGTAGCGCGCCTTCAACGCCGGATGCTCCCACTCGACGCCGGTGTCCGCGATTCCGACGACGATGCCCTGACCGGTGAACCCCTGGTTCCAGAGCGCCGGTGCGTGAACCAGGTCGAGACTCGCTTCGACGGCGGACGCCGAGAGCGGGCGCGGGTCGGACTGCTGCAACTCCGGCCGCGAAAGACGGGAGGGACGGTTCGCGGCGACGAACGCGACGTCGGCGCGGGCGGAAAGCTCCTCCGCGGTCGCGCGATCGGACTCCACCTCGACCATGTTGACGAGAAAGAACGGACGGAAACGGACGCCCTTCCCGGCGAGCCGGGAGCGAAGGTCCGCCTGGGTTGCCTCGGCGGTGGACCGGAGGGCCTCGAAAACGAAACGCCTCCGTTCCGGGGCGGTCGCAATCGCGTCCGCGCCGGAAAGGTCGGCCTGCGAATGCAGCACGAGGAAGAACGAGGCAGTTTCGCCCGGATCCTTGCCCGCGAAGATCCCGTCGAGGGTGTCCGCGACGACCGCGGACGGTCCGGCGGCCAGACTCAGGGCGAGGACGAGCGCAAGTTTTGTGAGATGCGTCACGGGTGATTTCCAAACACGAGAACCTCCAAAACTATGCCCGAGCCGTAGTAGAATGACGTGGAACTCCCCGCCGTCCGGACCTCTTCGAAGAGGAACGAAGTATGGCGGAGCGTCGCAAATTTCCGAGAATCAAAAAACGAATCCTCGTTTCGTTTCAGGTTGGTCCGCACACGGGCGAGGGCTTTACCTACGACCTCGGCCCGACCGGCATCTTCGTGCGATCGGTCTACTTCCCCAAGCCCGGCACGACGCTGCGGATCCGCCTGAAGTGCCCGGCCGGCCAGATCGCGGTCCGCGCTTCCGTCGTGCGGTCGTATCGCGTGCCCCAGCGGCTCTCGGTCCACGTGCCGAGCGGGTTCATCGTCAAGCTGATCGACCCGCCCGAGACGTACTTCGACCTTCTCGCGAGGCTCTTCCGGATCGCCGCGTAGGGACTGGTGCGAGAGGAGGGACTCGAACCCTCAAGGGTCTCCCCACGGGATCCTAAGTCCCGCGCGTCTGCCAGTTCCGCCACTCTCGCCACCAGTTCATCGTAGGCGCGAGGGACGACGGAATCAACGCCCGGCCTCACACACGGTCGCGGGAACTGCTTCGCGAAGCGCTTCTGCGAGTACCGAAAAATAACGACCCTTCGGAATCTCGCTAAGTCTTTCGCTGGTCGGGCCCCTGCTCGAGGAGCGCAAGGGCGAAGCGCCCCTCGAGTCGGAGCTTGTGGAAGATGTTGTTCAGATGGCTCTTGACCGTCTTCTCACTGATGCTGAGCTGCTGCGCGATTTCCTTGTTGCGAAGCCCACGAGCCACTCCGGCCACGATCTGCCGTTCCCTGCTGGTCAATTGACCATCCGGGGTCGGAGCGCCCGCGGAGAAGTTCGTCAAGTGCTCGAGCGTAAGTGCCGTTGTCCGCCGGTTGGCCCAGACCTCACCGGCCGCGACGGCACGAATTGCTCGAAAGAGAGTCTCGACGTCGAATTGCTTTCCGACGAGCCCGCAGGCTCCGGCACGGAGAACCCGTTCGACGGTCTCGTCGGTGGACCGTGTCGCCATGACGAGTACCCGTATGCCGGGCGCGCTTCTCCTCAGGCGCGAGATGATGCTCTCGGAATTCGGGCCGAGCGCCTCGTAGTCGAAGAGAACGATCTCCGGAGCTTCCTCGATCACGACCTGGAGGATCTCGTCCTCGTCCCGAGCGGCTCCGACGACCTGCAAATTCGCTTCGCCGCTGATCAGGCGACTGAGCGCATCTCGAAGTAATGCGGGCTGAGTGGCGATCGCGAGGCGCACCGGGCGTCCTGCGCTGCCCTTGCGAGGCGGGGCGGGCTTTCCCGCCAGAGCGCGCGCGGGCTGCTCGCTAGCTCCCACCTTTGAGCGCCGCGTTCGAGTCTTCTTGACGGCCAAAATCTTTCTCCTGGACTCATCAGATTTCTCAAAAGCGGCGCCTCCTGGGCCGGCGTCCCGCTCATGTGAAGGCGGTGCAATGAGGACCGCCCTCATTCTCCCCTGAAACCACCCCTCCTCCTCGGTCCGTCTCGACGGGGTCGCACCGTCGAGCGAGTAGTCACGGGTCGGCAGGCGGGCTCGCCCCAGCGTGGTCGGTCAGCGGGGCGGGTCCGCGGCGCAGCGGAACCCGAAGTCTCCTTCGCGGTAGCCGGTGTAGGCAAAATTGCGGCTCGAGGCGCTCAATACTGTCGGGCGGCTGTCCCACGAGCCTCCCCTCACCACGCGCGCCCGGCCGGTCTTGGGGCCTGCGGGGTCCTTGTGCGGGCTCGACTTGTAGTAGTCGGGGTCCCACCAATCCTCGCAGAACTCCCACATGTTTCCGCCGGTATCCAGCAGACCATAGGGGCTGGCGCCGGCCGGCCGGATTCCGACCGCGTCATTGCCTTCCTGACCCCAGTTGCGGCGGAACACCGCGCGCTCGGGGCTTGGCGGCTCGCTTCCCCAGGGCCACATGCGGCCGTCGGTTCCACGTGTCGCCTTTTCCCTTTCGGCCTCGGTCGGAAGCCGGCCGCCCGCCCACTCGCAATAGGCCCTTGCCTCGTCCCACCTCACAAAAGCCACAGGGAAATCGTCATGGACACCCCAATACGGATCGGGTGGAAGCGGACGCCCGGTGGCAGCCGCAAAGCGCTTGAAGCGACCCACCGTCAAGGGGAGCTCGTCCATGAGGAAAGAAGAAACGTAAACGGTGTGAGGCAGGGGCGCACCCTCGGTCTCGAGATTCCCCATCAGGAACTCGCCTTCCGGGACCTGGACCATGATCGCTCCGTCGCGCACTCGCCGGTACACCTGAAAACCCTCCGGGTTCCTGCCGGTGGGCGTGAATGAGGGCAGAGGCGGAGAGCCACCGCCCGCAGTACTCGGTACCACCAGGACGGTCCTCCCCTTAACGATCGACACGGTACGAGAGACGGCGGGCCCCGACGCGCCGCGGACGCGGACCTCCCGCTGGCCCACCGGGACGTTTGAAAGCAGAAGGGTTCCGTCAGGCCCGGCACGGCCGGCGACTCCACCGTCCAGAACGATCTCCGAGCCCGGTGCTGCTTCCGCGACCGCGAGAGCGCCGTATTCGGTGGCCCCCTCGCGACCGGCCCACCCTGCCCGGATGCGGAGCAAAACCTCATGGACGCCCAGGGCCTTGCGTCCGCGAGCATCCAACGGAACGGGCACGAGATACTCCTCTCCCGGCTCGAGCCGGGTGGAGCGGCGGTCTGTCACAGGATCGCTGTAGAGGGGCTTGCCGTCTGTAGAGAGCCCAGACAGTTGCCGTGAGGTGAGCGTGAGTGCCATCCAGACCGCCCCTACAGGACCTGGGTCCATGGCCCCGTCCCATCTCACATCCGCCGAGACCTCATGAACCAGTAAAGGAGCAGGGGTCGCTTCGGAAGGCGCCGAAGAGGGGCCAGGGAAAGCCCCGGATCCACAGTGACCGACCGTTCGGCGCATGGTGTCCAGACCCGCTTCTGCGGAAGGTCTGGTCTCGGACGATCCGGCCTCTCCGAGCGTGCTCCACGAAGCCAGGGACAGGGAGGAACTCGCGCTCCGGACCAGGATGACCTCGCAGGACTCGGCAGGTCCACTCCGGCGGTTTGCGAGGGTCTCGACGCGCATTTCGATGCGTCTGGTGGCCGAGGAATCGTCCCGCGACTCTGCCGCCAAGACACTGAGAAGCGGCGCCATGACCATCAACCAAAGGACCGTTGCCGGCTTCACTTTGTCTCCGGCTTCCGATCGTCCTGAACGCACCGGAAGCCCTGCATGGGACCGGGCCAGGTTGGATCGGTTCCCAGTCGAGAGGCACCGCGAACCCAGGCCGACGGGCTCATCCAATTCCCACCGCGCACCACCCGTGTCGTCCCGGTCTCGGGTCCCCTCGGATTCTCAGTCGGACTCTCGGCGTCGTACCCCTTTTCGTACCAATCCGAACACCACTCGGAGACGCTTCCCGCGAGATCGAGGACTCCGGTGGGACCGACACAGTCCGGGTACGAACCGGCTGCAGTCGGCGTGTGGGGACCGCCGTCTCTCGTATTGCAGCGCCAGGGGTCGAACGTTTTGCCCCAGGGGAATTGCCGCGAGTCGTCGCCCCGGGCCGCACGCTCCCATTCCGCCTCGGTCGGAAGCCGGCCTCCGGCCCAGTCACAGAAAGCGCGGGCCTCGTTCCAGGTCATGCTGGAAGCCGGGAGGTCCTCGGGCATCCCCCAAATGGGGGACTTCGGAGGAGGCCGCCCCGACGCAGCCAGGAAGCGCTTGTACTGGCCCCAGGTCACCTCGGTCTTATCCATGAGGACGACGTTGACACGGACGGCGTGCCGCGGACGCTCGGAAGGATCGCCTTCGGCCTCGGGGCTTCCCATCTGGAACTCGCCGCCCGGAATGCGAACCACGATGGCTCCGTCCTTCTCGCGCCAGAACTCCTCGCCGCCTTGTGGGTTACGCCCGAGCGGACGCAGCCCGTCAGCAGACGCGGCAGAGCCCTTCATGAGGGCGAGCGAAAGACTGGTCCGACGTCCCTTCGCAACCCGGATCACGGCGCGGGTTTCACGCGCTGAGGCGTCCCGGACGATGATCTCCCGCTCGCCCGCGCGCACGGCGCCGAGGAGGACCGGCGCATCGGAAGACGTCCGTCCCACGAAGCCCCCGTCGAGGAAGATCTCAGCCCGCGGAACGTCGGCCGCGAGGGCAATCTCACCATATGCGACAGGCGGCCGGGAGCCTCCGGCGCTCGCCTGGAACTTCAGGAGCAGCTCGCGCAGCCGGAACTCGTCTGTTTCCTTCCCGGTGGCGACCAGGATCGGAAGCACCGCGCTTCCACCCTCCGGCACCCGAAGAGTTCTCTTCTCGGTTCTCTTCTCGTAGGCCGGAGCCCCGCCTTGCGCAAAGCCCGTCAGGCGCTGTATCGAGAATGCGGCGTCGATGAGGACCTCGCGGCCCGAAACGCGGGCCTGCCCCAGAGCCAGGTCCACCAGGAAGTAGGGAGATCCGCGGGTTGTCCACGTCGTCGCCGCGTGTTCCGATGCGACCTGCGCGCACCCGCTCGAGGAACGAATCGCGGACCACCCGGAATCGGAGGCGGCGCGCGCCGCTCCATAGAAAGCGCGCCAGTGAGCGGTTTGCCCTCTCTCGAGCGTCGCCTCGATCTGACAACGGTCGTACGTGGGTCCTTCGGCGGTGTTCTCGACGAGATCGAGACGCGTCCGCACGGGCGCGGCGACGGCGGGAACACTGCCGGCCGCGAGCATGAAAGCGGGCAGCGAGATCGCCTGGACGAACACTCGTGCAGCGAGGCCCGGCTTCGCCCGGTGTCGCGCCGAGCCACGCGAAACCGTAAGTCGCATGCGCATTGGCTTCGGTGTTCCGTGCATCCGCCAGTTTCGCTGATCCGCCGCCTATTTGGGCTTCTCTGCCGCCTCCGCCCCCGCCTTCAGCAGCTCGGCGAGAAGCTGATCGATCCGGTTCTTGAAGATGGAAAACGGCTGCGCTCCGGTCAGCCGAGCCGCGGTCTTTACCTTTGAGCTGGTCGGGTCGGTGTACGCCAGGAGGAAGACGGGCGTGCCCGGTACCACGGCCTTCTGGCCTTCTGCAATGTTCTTTCGAATCCGCTCGACATACCTGCCACGGCTCAGGCAATCCTCGAATCGCCCGACGTTCAAGTCGACCGCTTCGGCATGGGCAGTCCACGGCTCCAGGCTCTTCTGGTTTGCAAACAGGCGGTCGTGCATCTCCCAGTACTTGCCCTGCTCACCGGCGCAGTGCGCCGCCTCGGCTGCCCGAAAGGCAAGTTTGTGAATCGCTTCGAGCGGGAAGTCGAGCAAGACGTACTTCACCTTTCCGGTCGCAACGTACTCATTGTCGATCAGCGGGGACGTCTCGACGGACGTGCCTGGCGCAGACCGGTCACTGGTAGTCGGAGAACTCGACCAGCGTCAGCGGGGCCTTTCCGTCACCGCGGAACGGATTCGCGCCGAGGTCCAGAACGACGTTCTGGGGCGGTGGTGGGGGAGCAAGAGCAGTCTGTCGGCTCTGGAGAATGGTCTTGATTTCCTGGACGTCCTTTCGGAGCGCCTTCACGTCTTCCCGGAGCGCCTCGATCTCCTTTTTGAGCTCGTCGACCGGCGGCTGCTGCGCGAGCGAAGCCGCCCCGGAAATCAGAGCCAGAGCGAAGGCCAGAGAAATCACGGGTTTGCGACGCGTCATGGCTTCCCTTCCTGTTGCCCGGCGTTCAAACGATATGCGCCGCATCTTTCGGGGTCAAACGGACGAGCAGACGGGTACGCTCGCAAGGGAAGCAAAAAAAGGCCCGGCACTGTGGCCGGGCCTTCCAGGGTGACCTGGAGAATCAAGGGTGAGCAGTGCCGCCGAGGCAGATGTCGCCCGGGCAGTCTTTGTTGGTTCCGTCGCAGAATTCCGCCGGATCGCAGAGGCTGCCGTCCGATGCACGGCACTCCACGCTGTTTCCACCGGCTTCGACGGCATCGGCCGGCAGGCCGCCGTCGGTTCCGCTGGAGCTTTCCTCGAGGTCGCAGACTCCGGTCTTGGCACGGCAGATCGTGGTCCCTGCCAGGAAGCCGTCCACGCAGCTATTGGCTGACCCGAGACACGAGTCCGTACCGTCGCAGTCGCCGCCGTTGGAGGTACCCACGCAGGCCGTCGTCGCCGATGCGAAGCCGTTCGCGGGGCAGGCGCCCGACAAGACCGTGCAGCTCTCGGCCACGTCGCACTGACCGTCCGCGGCGCGGCACTGAGTGGTTGAAGACTGGAAGCCGTCCACGCAGGTATTGGCTGAGTTACCGAGACACGAGTCCGTACCGTCGCAGTCGCCGCCGTTGGAGGCGCCCACGCAGGCCGTCGTCGCCGATGCGAAGCCGTCCGCCGGGCAGGCAGCCGACGTACCCGTGCCCATCTCGGCGACGTCGCACTGACCATTCGCGGCGCGACACTGAGTAGTCGAGGACTTCAAGCCGGTCGTGCAGACCCCGGCTTGGCAGGTGTCGGGGAGTTTGCAGTCGCCGCTCGTCTGATCGCCGCAGGCGATTC
>CAWHTA010000008.1:0-23966 GCA_963832145.1 uncultured Acidobacteriota bacterium | reverse complement strand
CTCCGCCGGAGTTCTCTTTTTCGCTGGCACCCTTTGATCTTCCGCGGGCGCGATGACGCGAATCGAAAAGCTCCAGAAGACGGGGATCCGGAGGCTCGGCCGGCCGAAGAGGGGCTTTCGATACCTGACGGCCGAGGGCCGGAAGCCTGCGCCGCGGATCTCGAGCGCATCCGTTCGCTCGTCCTGCCGCCCGCGTGGACCGACGTCGCCGTGTCGGCCTCTCCGACGTCGCCGATCCAGGCGGTGGGCCGGGACGCCGCGGGGCGCTGGCAGTACCGGTACAGCCCGGCGCACGTCCGCCGCCGGGAGCAGGAGAAGTTCCGACGGCTCCTCCATTTCGCGGAAGCGTTGCCGGGAATGCGGGCCACCATTGCTCGGGACGTCGCTGAGCCCGGGCTCGGGCGGGAGAAGGTGATGGCGTGCATCCTTCGGATTCTTTCCACCTGCTTTCTCCGGCCGGGCAGCGAGATCTACGCCGAGGAGAACGGCAGCTTTGGAATCGCGACGCTCCGTAACCGGCACGTCACGATCCAGGGCGACCTCGTCACGTTCGACTTCCGCGGGAAGAGCTCGCAACGCCAGCAGGTCGAGTTGCGCGACAAGATCGTCGCGCGCGTGCTGCGGAAGCTCCGGAAGCTCCCGGGCACGGAGGTTTTCAAGTTCGTCGACGCCGAAGGGAAAGTCGTGGACGTGAAGAGCCGGGTAATCAACGAGTACATCAAGCAGGTGATGGGGGAACGCTTCACCGCGAAGGATTTCCGGACCTGGGCCGGCACCCTCGTGTGCGCCGCCGCACTCGCCCGGGTCGGAACGGATCGTGCCGAGAGCAGGAGCGCGCGGCGGCGCAAGGTCGCCGCGGCAGTGAGGGAGACGGCGGAGACTCTGCAAACACCCCGGCCGTCTGCCGGAGCTCGTACATCTCTCCGGTGGTCATCGACGACTTCGACCGCGGAAAGACGATCGACCGGTCCGTCGGGTCGGTCGCCGAGCTGGTCGCGAGTGGACGCCGCCTGCGGCGATCGGAAAAGGCGCTCCTGAAGCTGCTGAAAAGAAAGGCGGCCTGAACCGCCGGCACATCCCTTGCTCGACTCGCGTTCGTGAAAACAGTGCTTCGTCTCGCTGCCGTTCCGGCCGCCGGAATCGCGCTGGCACTCCTCCTCGGTGGCCTGCGGCGCGACTCCGGGGCGCAGTCGCCGGGAACCGTCGTCGAGAAGTTCGTGCGCCACGTCTCCGCGGAGCGTTACGCGAAGGCGACGCCCCTTCTCGCGAGCGACCTCCAGGGCGCCGCCACCCCGGAGGCTCTTTCCGGATGGGGACTCGACTCGCGGAGCGGGCTCGGAAAAATCCACGATGTGCGGGGCGAAACCGACTGGATTTCCGGAGACGAGGCGGAAGCAACCGCCGTCCTCCAGGCCGAGCATCGGGAGCGGCGCCTCCGATTCGCGCTGAAGCGGGAAGCAGGGGAGTGGGCGATTGCCCGCCTCGACGGTTTCTGGGGGAGGTCCCCGCTTGGACAGCCCCGCGGGGAGCGAGGCCTGGAGGAACCGGGCCGCGCCCGCGCGCGCTCGAAGCTGAGCCGGGAGCGCTGATGGACGGACACGGACCTGCTCATGACCGCCGTGCGCGGACTCGCCGTCTACGTCCTCGTCCTCGCAGTGATTCGAGTCCTCGGCAAGCGGACCGTCGGCAACTTCACCGCTTTCGACCTGCTCGTCGCCCTCCATGCTGGGAGAGGTGGTGGACGAGATGATCTACGGCGACGTGAACTTCGCGCAGGGCGTCGTGGCCATCCTCGTCATCGCGGGAGCCAAGTACGCGACGGCGTGGCTCTCGTACGCCAGCCCCCGGATGAATCGGATTCTCGAAGGGAAGCCAACGCCGATCCTGCGGGACGGCAAGCTCCTTGAAAGGGGCTCCGCCACGAGCTCATGCACGAGCGGGAAGCGCTCGCCGGGCTCCGGCTCCACGGCGTGCGCGACATGCGGGAGGTCAAGCTCGCGCTGATGGAAGTCGACGGCGAGCTCTCCGTCCTCAGGGAGGACTGGGCCGAGCCGGTCCAGAAGGGAGACCTCTCGCGAAAACGGGCGGGGAAAAAGAGACGACGAGGACGAAGTGCCAGCGGACAAGAAGACGGATACTCCCCAGGCGCTCGGTCTTTCAGGGTGAGGCGGTGGACCCCTGGCGAATCGCCGTCCGTGCCCTGTGCAGCTACGTTTTCGCCCTGATCCTCGTCCGGCTCTCCGGGAAGAGGATCGTCGCCCAGGCGACCCCTTTCGACTTCGCGATGGCGCTCGTTCTCGGTGACCTCTTCGACGACCTGATGTGGGCGGAGGTCCGGCGAGCCAGTTCGTCGTGGCCGCGGGCTCGATCTTCCTCCCGGCGGCGGCTGTCGAGGTCGCGAGCTGCCGAAACGGCCGCGTCTACGATTTCTTCAACGGCCTGCCCGCCGTCGTGGTCCGGGACGGCAAGGCCGATCGGGCGGCGATGCGAAGCGAGCAGCTCTCCCGCGCGGATCTCGAGCGCCTCCTTCGGATGGACGGCATTTCCCCCGACGACTGGGAGAGGGTGAGGCTCGGCGTCGTCGAGCACGACCACCATCTCTCGGTCATGCTCGAGCCGTGGGCGGAGCCCGTTCGCCGCCGGGACGCGGTAAAGGTTCGCGAGGCGATGGAATGAGACCCGTCGGTTTCGTTCTCGTCGCCGTGCTGGTTGGCCTGGGGCTCGCGGCGGCCGACGTCCATGTCCTGCGTGACAATCGGACCTTCATTCCTCCGCCCGACGCCGTTGTCGAGGGATTCGTTCGCGCGGTCGCGATGGGGCGCGAAGACCAGGCGCGACCCTACCTGACGGAGGAGCTCGCGCGTAAGGCGACGGAGGAGGAGCTCGAGCGGTACGGCAAGATGATCGCGGACGGGCCCGGATCGGTGCGCGACATCCGCGGCGCGATCGACCGGTTGGAGGGGGAGGGGGCGACGGCAACGGCCACCTGCCGAAGCCGGACGGGCGAGTGGCGACTCCGGTTCGGACTCCGCCGCGAAGAAGGTCTCTGGCGGATCGCCGAGCTCGAGCCCCCGCGGTAGTCTCCTTCGATGTCGCTGGCGATGTTCCAGCGGTGGGAGCGCCTTCTTTTCGCGCACTGGCGCGTCGAAGCGTCGGTCCTCCGTCCCATGCTCCCTTCGGGCCTCTCGCTCGACCTCTACGGGGGCGAGGCGTGGGTCGCCGTGACGCCATTCGAGATCACCCGGCTGCGCCTTCGCGGCCTCCCCCCGCTTCCCGGGGCCTCGCGCTTCCCCGAGCTGAACGTCCGCACGTACGTCACCGCCGGGGGAAAACCCGGCGTCTGGTTCTTCAGCCTCGACGCGGGAAGCGCGATCGCCGTCTTCTTCGCACGCCGGCTCTACCGCCTGCCGTACTTCCGCGCGAGGATGGCCTCCGTCCGAAGGGGAGAGACCGTGTCGTATCGCTGCGACCGCAGGGGTGAGGCGGGACCGGGAGGAGCCGAGTTCCTCGCGGACTATGCGCCTGTCGGGGAACCTTTCCGGGCCGCCCCGGGGTCACGAGAGGAGTGGCTGACCGGCCGCTATCGTCTCTACGCGTCCCATCGGGGTTCGCTCCTTCGCGCCGAGATCGAGCACGAGCCCTGGACCCTGCGCGCCGCTCGGGCGGAGATCCTCCGAAACACGATGGCGGACGCGGCGGGGATCGCTCTCGCCGGCGAGCCGCTCCTTCACTACTCCGAGTCGCTCGACGTGCGGGTCGCGTGGCCGGAGCGGGTCGACTCCCGGGGAGCCACGCCGGCCTGACCCCGCGAACCCGGCGTCACTCGCGGCGGCGTTTTGACTTCCTCTCGTGCCTCTCCTCCGCCTCCTCGATCGAGTGGGACGCCGTGAGTCGGACGTCCTTCTTCGCCATCGCCACCAGGCGTTGAAAGTGCTTGTGAAGCGTTTCGAGGTCCTCTTCCGTCAGCTCCTCCACGTCGATCAGCCGGTTCGAGGCGCCGTCGATCGCCGCGACGAGCTCGTTCAGCTTGAGCTCGATCGCCCGCGTGTCCTTGTTCTGCGCGTGCTGGATCAGAAACACCATCAGGAACGTCACGATTGTCGTGCCCGTGTTGATGACGAGCTGCCACGTGTCGGAAAAGCCGAAGATCGGTCCGGTCACGAGCCACGCGGCGACGACGGCCACCGCGATGCCGAACGCCCACGGCCGGCCGGTCCACCGGGTCGCCTTCCGGGCGAACGCCTCCCACCGATGCCGCAGGCTTTCCGCCATCAGAACGTCCAGTCGACGCCGACCCGCGCCGCGAACCCGGCGGCGGGGTAGTAGTAGGGAACGACGCCTCCCGCGAAGTCGGAGAGCGCGAGGCCGATCTCTTCCCACTCGCGGTCGAACACGTTCAGGAGGTCGACGTGCGCCCGGAGCCGGCGGAAGCGCTTTTCGAGGCGCACGTCGAAGACGGTGGCGTCGTCGAGCGGAATCCGGTTCGCGTCATCGAGAAACCGGCCCGCGAGCGTCGTCGAGAGCGCTTCGATCCGGATCTCCGCGGGCAGCGAGATCGAGACGCCGGGGCGAAGCAGGTGTTCCGGCACGTTCTTCAGCTGATGGCCGCGATTCTCTCCCTCGCGCGGCTCCGTCCGGTTCCACGAGTACGAGAAGAAAGGCGAAACGGGGGTCCTTTCGAAGAGCGCCGCGGAGGCCTCGATCCCCTGGTGTCGCGTTCGACCGATGTTCGAGTAGCGGAAGGCGGCGACGTCGAAGTCGATCTCGGCGTCCACACCGGTCGTGTAGAGAACGAGCTCGAACGAAGAGCGGCCGTCGCGGCGAGACACGCCCGCCTCCACCGTGCTGGCCCGCTGCGGAAGCAGCGTCGGGTTGGAGATGCGGAACGTCCCGCCGGCGAAGTCGGAAAACGGCCTCGGGTCGAAGAGCTGATCGAGAGTGGGCGCCTTGAAAGCACGCGACGCCTGCACGAAGACCGACACGGGCGGCCCATCGAGGGCGCCGAGGCGCACGCTCGCGCCCGCGCGCGGAGACCAGGCTTCATGGGACGAGGCGCCGCCCGCGTCGCGCCCGAAGTCGTCGCGGATCGAGTCCCAGCGCGCTCCCGCCGTCAACCGCACCCGCACATGCGGCTCCCACGCTCCGGACAGGAAGACGCCGACCCGGGCTCGTCGTCCGGACGCGCGGGCGATCTCGGGACCGCGCTCGCCGGAGTCGTCGACGCTGCGGTAGGTCGTGTCGAGTCGCTCGCGGGCGAAGTCGAGGCCGCCGGCGAGACGTGCGTCGCGGCCCGAGAGGCGGAAGGCCCTCTCCGCCTCGAACGTTCCGCCGATCCCGTTCGTGTCGACGGCGCGGAAGATCCGGTCTCCCACTCCCGCCGCGACGAGAAGGGTCCTCGTCGCGTCGGCTTCCCTCGCCGACGCGTACAGCAGGGCGCGCAACGGGATCGTTCCCTCGCGCCGGTACGTGATCGCGGCCCGCCCGCGCCGCGCCTCCTCCCGGTCGAACCGGAAGAGGGGATTGGAGCCGACGCGGTCGCTCTCGAGCTCGTCCCCGGACAGGGCGCCCGCCTCCTCCCGCTCGCGATCCGAGCCGGACAACGAGAGCGTCCATCGTCCCCCCGTGGCGGGGAAATCGACCGACGCGTCGGCGCCCCTTTCGTCGAACGACGAGTGATCGCGGAATCCCGAGCTGCCGGAGACGGTGGCGGCGGCGCCGAGGACGGCCGCGCCCGCGGGAAGGCGTGCGGTGACGTCCGCGCCTGCGGATCCGAAGCTGCCTCCCGACAGGGAGAGCGTCCCGCCTCGCGAGCCGGCCGCGCCGCGGCGCGTGAAGACGTGGATCAATCCGCCGAGCGCGGTGTCGCCGTAGAGCGCGGACGCGGGACCCCGAAGCGCCTCGACCCGCTCGACGTCGGCCACGCGGATGCGACGCCAGTCGGCGAGCCCGGACTCGGCGTCGGCGACGGGGACTCCGTCGACGAGGAGCTGCACGTACTCGGCTTCGCCACCGCCGAAGAACCCGCGCGAGGAAACGATCGGCGCCCCTCCGAACCCGGCCCCGAAGTGCGCGTGGAAGCCGGGGAGGTAACGCAGGAGCTCTCCCAGGTTTTCCGCCGGCAGCCGCTCGATCTGCTCCCGCGTCAGCACCGAAACGGCCGCGGGAACGCTCTCGCGAGGCTCCGGCGCCCGCTCCGCCGTCACGACGACGTCTTCGCTCGCCGTCGCGGCGGGCGGGTTCTGCGGAGACGGGGCGGGGCTCTGCGCCACCGCGAGCAGCGCGACGAGAATGCCGAACACGCTCCGAGTTTACGGGTCGATGCGGATAGTCGGGTCCGCCGTCGCTCCCTCCGGGCGCTCGAAGGCGTAGGCGTAGGAGATTCCGCCCGGCGGCGGCGACAGGCTCGGATTGATCGGACCGGACGCGCAGGCGCCGCTCTCGCAGGGGATCCGGCACGTCCCTTCCGCGGTCGCACACCGTTCGAAGGGCGCGGGATTCCCGCCGAGGGCGATCGCGACGGAAGTGATCGTCGAGTCGGCGGGCAACCTCCAGAGGATCTCCTGGCGGCGTTCCCTGGAGATCACGACCGGCTCCTTGCTCACTTCTCCTGTCGCCGAAACCACGACGACGTTCGCCGTGTCCTCGCATTGCATGGTGCAACAACCCCAGGATCCGAGCGCCGTGACCGCGACGAGCGCTCCCAATGTGATGGGCCGCCACCGGTATGTGGGAAACATGTCCCCTCCTCTCTCGAAACTTCTCCGCCTTATCGCACGACTTGTTCGAAGTCGGCGCGTTTCTTCAGGTTCGCGAGCTCCGGCTCGTTGCGGATGACGGCGGCGCTGAATCCCGCGCGCACGGCCTGGCCGAGAAATCCCACCGCTTCGTCCGGTCGGCCGGTTCGGTTCGCCACGACGGCTGCGTTGAAGAGGATCTGGGGGCTGCTGTTTTCGTCGGCGGCGAGCGACTTGCCGAGGTGTCGGCGCGCCTCGGCCGCCCGTCCCGTCTTGGCGAAGCCGAGGGCGAGCTGGGAGTGGACCTGGCTGTCTTCGGGGTTCGTCGCGAGCTCGGTCCGGGCGAGCGCGATGCCTTTCTCGTAGGCCTGCGAGGCCTTCGCCTCGCGCCCCGGGATCATGCGCAGCGCGTCCCCGAGGTTCGTCCAGCCCGTGTGTTGGGACGGCGCCAGGGCCACCGCCTTCTCGAAGGCCGCGGCGGATTCGGGAAACCGCCCGAGGTAGTACTGCGCGGTCCCGATGTTGGAGTACGCGAGGTCCGTGGGTTGGAGCTCCACGGACTTCTGAAACACCTCGAGCGCGCGGTCGAACCGCCCGAGCGCGAAGTAGGAAGCCCCGAGGTTCGCGAAAGCGCGCACGTTGTCGGGAGTCATCCGGGTGACCCGGCCGAACGTGTCGGCCGCCTCCGCCCAGCGACCGTGGTTGAAGTAGAAGCCCGCGAGCGTGCTGTACCCACCGAAGTAGGCGGGCTGCAGCGCGATCGCGCGTTTGTAGGTTTCCTCGGCCCGGCCCGGATCGCCGCTCGAGTCCTGCGCGCGGGCGAGGCCGAGCGTCGCGTCGAAGTTGTTCGGCTGCGCCGAGAGCGCGCGCTGGTAGGCCGCCAGAGCCTCGCGCGGCCGGCCCGTTCGCAGGTAGAGCTCCCCGAGCGTGACGTTGACCTCGGGCAAGTCGGGAAGCAGGCTCCGGGCGCGGTCGCACGCGGAAGCGGCGAGGGCGACCCACTTCGGTTCCCGCGTCAGGTTGAACTGGTAGAGGTACGCACGACCGAGCGACGCGTGAACGAGAGCGGCGGACGGACGTTCGGCCGCGAGTGTCTCGAGGAGCCGGATAGCCTCCGCGATCCGCTCCGGCCGGTCGTAGCGCTGGAGGTTCCCGATCGCGCTCAGATAACGCTCCTGCTCGCTCGCCGTTTCGAGACCGGTGGGCCGCGCCCGGCGGCGGGGGGTCGCGGGCAGGCGAAGGGAAGCCGCGACGTGCTCGGCGAGCTGGTCCTGGATGTCGAACAGGTCCGACGCCGAACCGTCCAGCTTCTCCGCGGCGATCTGCGTCCCGTCGGCCGTGTTGAACACGGAGTACGTGATCCGGACGCGCTCCCCCTGGCGCTGATAGGTCCCCCGGAGAAGGAGGTTCGCGCCGAGGTCCCGCGCGATGCGATGGATCTCGTTCGACTTGTCCGACGCGATGATCGAAGCGGTCGGAGTTACGACCTGGATGCCCGACACTCCGGAAAGACGGGCGCTCACCGTCTCCACGAAACCGTCCCCGATGAGGCGGCCGCCCGGCGTCGCGCTCAAGTCTTTGAAGGGCAGGACCGCCAGGTATTTTCTTCCGGGGACCGGCCCCGCGGGCCGCGGACGGAGCGTGTACCACGTCCCGACAGCCGCGAGCACGAGGAGGACGACTCCCGCCGCGAGGGCGCGACGCGACCCCGACGACGGTCGCGAGGGCTCGAGGGAGACTTCCTCCGGGGGAGGGAGCACCGCTCCCGGCCCGCTCTTTCCGCGCGGGGGAGCGACGTCGGCAAGCGCTTCCTCGATTTCCATGCGCGCGTCGCCGATGTCCCGAAGCCGCCGCGCCGGGTCTTTCTGGAGACAGCGTCCCAGGAGCTCGCGGACGCGATCGGGGGTCGTGGGCGGCACCAGGTCCCAACGCGGCTCCGTCGTCACGATCGCGACGAGGACGTCCGTCGCGGTCTCGCCCGTGAACGCGCGCCGGCCGGTCAGGAGCTCGTACAGGATGCAGCCGAATGCCCAGATGTCGGTCCGCTTGTCGATCGACTTGCCGCGGGCCTGCTCGGGGCTCATGAACTCGGCGGTCCCGAGGATGACGCCCGGCTGCGTCCCCTCCATCACGATGGTCGGCGACAGGGAAGGGTCGGATCCCGCGCCGCTCTCTTTCGTGTCGAAGGCTTTCGCGAGCCCGAGGTCGAGAACCTTGACGCGGCCTTCCGGAGTGACCTTGATGTTCGCCGGCTTCAGGTCACGGTGGATGATGCCCTGTTCGTGCGCCGCCTCGAGTCCCTCGGCGATCTGCCTGGCGATCCCGAGCGCCTCGGCGAGCGCCAGCGTTCCGTGTGCGAGTTTCTCCGAGAGGGTCTCGCCGCGGACGAGCTCCATCACGATGAACTTCTGACCGTCGGCCTCCTCGAGCCCGTAGATGGCCGCAATCGCGGGGTGGTTGAGCGCGGCGAGCATGCGCGCCTCGCGTTCGAAGCGGAGGACGCGTTCCGGGTCGCGCGAGAACTCGTCGGGCAGCGCCTTGACCGCGACCTCGCGGCCGAGGCGCGTGTCGTGGGCGCGATGAACCTCGCCCATTCCTCCCGAACCGATGCGGTCCAGAATCGAGTACGAACCGAGTTTCGAGCCCGGGGTGAGGGCCATCGAGTCGGAGGATTCTACGCCCCGCGGGCGGCTCCCGCGCGGATTCGGCGACGCTCCCGGCCGATAGAATCCTCCGATGCCCGGACGCCGGACGCTTTGCGCGCTTCTTCTCGGTGTCTTCGCCGCCGGCTCGGCCGCCGGACAGACGATCCCGTCCCTGTCCGAGCTCATCGCCCGTTACGACGAGCTCGTCGTCGGCGCCGACTCGGCGCCCGTCTCCAACCTGCGCGTCTCCGCGGGCCACCTGTCGCTCGTGCTCGCGTCGGGCGCGGCGACCCCGGTGCGCGCCGGACACGACGTCGTCGGGCTCTACTTCCGGGGGCGGGGCTCCTTCGAATACCTCTCCGTCGACCCGATCGAGTGGCCCGTGATGACGAACAACCTGCGAAAGAGCTCGTCGATCCAGCCCCTCAAGGCGGACGCGACGCTTGGCGTCAAGGACTCCTTCGACGAGGTTCTGTGGCTCACGTCCGGTCATCCCGTGCCGGCGCTCGATGGAGCCGGCGGCGGTTCTCTCGCCGACGCCTTCCGCGCACACCGCGCACGCTCGACGCGGACGAGAGGTGCGCCCCTCTCCCACGCCTTTTCTCTCGCGCGACGGGACGCTCCGGCATCGCCGCTCGTCGTCGCCACGCTCTTCGGCGGGAAGGAGGACTTCTACTACCGACTCGACTCGATCGAGGCGAAGTCCGAGACGCTCGCCCTCCTGCGAAAGACGGAGCCCGGCTCGCCGGAGCCGAAGGGGTTCTCGCGGCTCGTCATCTCGGACCAACCGATCGCCCGCGATCGCCGCGACCCCGTGACGCCGCGGTTCCTGCTCACCGACGTCGACGTGTCGGTCGTCGCCTCTTCCGGGAGGGACGCCCACCTGACGTGAGCGAGACGATCGTTCCCCAGGGCTCGGACCAGTCGGTCTTCCGCTTCGACCTGTACAGCACGATCGCGAATCCCATCGGCGCCGGGGGATGGGACGTGCGAAGGTACCGCGTCGAGAGCGTGAAGGACGAGACGGGGAGGCCTCTCGCGTGGCACCACCAGAACGACGAGCTCGTCGTCGGGTTCGATCGGCCCGTTCCCGCCGACAAGCCGGCAAAGCTCCGCTTCGAAATCGGCGGGGATTTTCTCGTTCGTCCGGCGGGCGACAGCTACTGGCTCCTCGGCGTCGAGCCGTGGTTTCCCCAGCCGGAGTTCGGCGGCCAGTACTACACCCTGAAGACGACGACGCGCGTCAAGAAGCCCTTCGTCCCGTTCGCGCCGGGCACGACCGTGAGCCGGCGGAGCGAGGGGGACGACAACGTCCTCGAGACGCGCCTGGACAAGCCCGTTCAGTTCGCCGTCGTCCTCGCCGGGAAGTACGAGTACGAGGAAGACACGCGCAACGGCGTGACGATCCGGGTGGCGTCCTACGGGATGAAGAACAAGCGCGCGTTCAAACAGCTCACCGACCTCGCGTTCGGCATCATCGAGTTCTACGAGAAGTTCCTCGGCCCATTCCCGTTTCCGGAGTTCAACATCCTCGAGATCAACTCCTTCGGGTTCGGCCAGGCGCCGCCGGGAGTCATGTTCATCACGAAGGAGGCCTTCAATCCCCTCGGCGGATCGAGCGGGTTCGGCGAGATCAGCCTGAACCAGCTCTTTTCACAGGGCGCGAACGAGAGGTTCGCCCACGAGATCGCCCACGAGTACTGGGCGCACGTCGTGAAGATGCCGAGCGAGGAGGAGCAGTGGCTCACGGAGTCTTTCGCCGAGTACTGCGCGGCCCTGTTCCTGAAAGCGCTGAAAGGGCAGGCGACGTACGACGATCTCGTCCGCCGGTGGCGCTCCCGCGCCCTGGAGGCGACGGCGGCCGCGCCGATTCCGCTTGGCAACCGCGTTTACCACGGCGACCCCTTCACGCGCTTCTCCCTCCGCACGGCCCTCGTCTACGACAAGGGCGCGTACCTCCTCGCGACGCTCCACAAGGAGCTCGGCGATCAGACTTTCCTGACGTTCCTGAAGTCGTACCAGAAGACGTTCCGATGGAAGTTCGGCTCGACCCGGCACGTTGCGGGCCTTCTGCAATTCCTCTCGAAGAAGGACTACGCGCCGTTTTTCGAGGCGAACTACTGGGGAACGGGGATGCCGGCCCGGTGATGAGGCGTTTCACGACGCGCTCATCCCCACTCCACCGGTCATCCTGAGCGAAGCGAAGGATCCCCCGCTCTAAGCCGGGGATTCTTCGTCGCTCCTCTCGTCGGAACGCTCGCGGCGCTACCGCAACCCCGGCGAAAAGGTCGGGTCCTGCGACAGGTTGTCGATCACCGAGGCGAACCCGAAGACGTCGAGCACCGGCGAATCGATCGAGAGCGTGAGCGGTTCCCCCGCGGCGATCGGCGATCCGGGGAAGAGCAGGGCCAGGTTGCGCTGCACGTAGCCGACGGGCGGCACCGAAACGACTGTTTCGCCGATCACCTCTCCATCCGCGCGACGGAGCGTGAGCGTGACGGCGGCGTCGAACGGTTCCGGATTGAAGAGACCGACGTTCGAGCGGAAGCCGGCGTCCTGGCGAAGCCCGAGGATGGAGCCGCGCGGGAAGAAGCCGTCGTCGGAGAGCGCATCGACCTGCTGTCCGACCGTGCCGACTCCGGCTCCCGACTGCGTCGCGATCCGCTCCGCGACGACGATCCGATCGGAGTCGCCCCCCTCGATCGCGAGCGCACCATAGCTCTCGTGAATCCCGAAGAGGGTGCCGAGCGCGTCCGGGATCTGCCGCGTCTCGCCGGGCGCGAGCGTGAGGTGCCGGGAGGGAGCGCGGTTGTTGTCGCGGTCGTGCTCGAGGAACGTGACTTCGACGGTCGCCGCCCCGGCGCCGACGTTCGCAATCGAGAGGTCGGTCGAAAAGAACGCCGATCCATAGCCGGTCACGCGCGCGATTCCCGGCAGGTAGACGGAAGGCGCGGGCGTTGCCGCCGGATAGAACGTGGGATCTCCCGAGAAGTTGTCCACGACGGCGGCGTATGCGAAGGGCGCCGACGAGCCGGCGAGAGGACGGATCTCCGCAGTGAGCCCGAGACCGGCCGCTCCGGGGAAGAGATCGCCGAGCGCGAGCTGCGTCTGACGTCCCGGTTGGAGGCCGATGACCGGGCTCTCCCCGAGGGTCGACCCGTTCGGCGCGCGCAGGACGATCTGGAAGCTCTCGAACTCCGTCGAGTCGTTCACGGCTCCGAGGTTCGTTCGGAAGAGTTCGTTGCGAGCGAGGCCCGTCACGAACCGGGGGGCGACCCGGTCCTCCGGTGCGGCGTAGCCGACGACGGCCTGGCCGAGGGAGCCCTCGCCGTCGACGGTGTACGTGCGTGACGTCATCCGGAGACCGAGGGGGGGGCCGGCGTTCCAATCGAGACGCAGCGCTCCAATCGAGTCGGTCAGGCCGAAGAGCCCGAGAACCGGGTCGGACACGTTGCGGGTCTCTCGGGCGGCGAGGTCGAGCGTGATTGGAGCCGGCGCGCCGCCGCCCTGCGGCTGGAACGAGAGGGTCGCGGTCGCCGGCGAGTCGCCGGGGTTCTCGACCTGGAGGTCGGTGAGGAAAGTTCGTCCGTCCCCGCCGCGCACGTGTCCGGCCACCGGAACGGTGCGTGCGCCGCTCGTCGCGGAGCCGCCGCCGGCTTCGAGCACGACCACCCGCTGCCGCCGGGTGCTCCGGTCGCTGCTGTTCCGCGCGGTGAGAGTCACCGTGAAAGAGCTCGCCTGCGAAAAGACGTAGGCCGGATTCTGCAGCGTCGAGGTGTTCGTGGTGCCGGTCTTCGAGGTCCCGAACTTCCACGACCAGGAGGTCGCGCCGCCCGTGCTCGCGTCGCTGAAGAAGACGGGCTCGCCCGGCCGCGGATTGAGCGGTGACCAGACGAAGTCCGCGCGGACCGTTTCATCCGACGGGGCGGCAACCGTCGGCGTCGGCGTCGGCGTCGGCGTCGGGGTCGCCGGGCGCGGGGTCGCGGTGGCGGTCGGTTGCGGCGTGGCCGTCGGAGGCGGCGCCGCCGGCGTGGGCGTCGGCGTCCGAGGACCGGCCGTCGGAGGTGGCGGCTCCGGAGTTGGCGTCGGCGTCGGAGTCGGTGGGACCGGACTTGCCGTCGCGGTCGGCGTTGGCTGGCTCGCTGTCGGCGTGGGTGTCGGCGTCCGGGTCGGAGTCCGCGTGGCCGTGGGAGCGCTCTCGGTAGGGGTCGCTGTCGGAGGCGGCGGCGCGGGAGTACTCGTGGCCGTCGGCGGAACGGACGTTGGAGTCCGGGTCGGAGTGGGCGTGGGAGAACCGCTCGAGGTGCCGCAGGAGTTCAGTCCGTCACCGTAGACCCAGCGCGCGGCGTCGGAGTCGTCGGTTCCGAGCGACGAGCCCCGGGACTGAACGCTCGAGCGCATCTGCGCCAGGTCTTCGTCCCCGCGACACACGTCGTTCGCGGAAGCACCCTGGTTGGAGTGTCCGAATCCGAGGGTGTGGCCGAGCTCGTGCGTGACTGCCGCGGCGAAGACGCCCGAGGAGAGGCACGTCGCCCCCGTCGTCTGACGGATCTCGACGTGCGCCCAGTTGATCGAGGCGTAGGTGTCGCCGCGCCACGTGTGCGAACCGTTCGTGCCGCCGGGCCCGCCGCAGCCGACGACTCCACTGCCGCAGAACGCTCCGGTCGTCCCGCAGACGCTCACCGAAGCGAGATCGATGAAGTTCGCTCCCGAGGTGCCGAGGCCGCCGTCCGAGTAGTTGATGGAGGAGGTCGAGTGGTTGGACCACGCGGCGAGCGCCGATCGCGCCTCGGAGTATCCGCCTCCCGAGATGAGGTTCGCTGTCGACGAAAGGATCCAGGAAGCGGAGGCGCCATTCGCCCAGCGGTAGCGCGTCGTGGCTCCCCAGTCCGCCCACATCGGTCGGATCGCAGGCGCCGTGCCGTCGGTTTCGGGAGCCAGCGTGCCCTTCGGCCGCATCGGTATTGCCGACGGCGCGTCCTCGAGGGGAGAGACGAGCAGGCGGCGGAACGCCTCGTAGTCGCGAAGCGTGTCTTCCGCCGGAGTGAGGGCCGAAGTGAGGAAGTGAACTCCGTCGCGCGCTCGCGTCAACAGATCGCGAGCGAGAAACCTCCGGCCCGAACCGTCTTTCCAGACTTCGAACTTGCCGAGCGTGAACTCCGCGGTCTGGTAGTGACCGTCGGGGTGAGGGATCGCGAACACGAGCACGCGCCGTCCCACGACGTAGTCCGGGCGGCCGTAGATCTTGAGCCACCGTCCGTCCGCAAGGACGCCGCCGCGGTCGCGCACGACGAGGTCTCCGTTGAGGCGGCCCTTGAAGAGCTGAATCACCCGGATCGTGGCCTGGGTTTCGGGGAGCCCTCGCGAGCTCTCGAACGGATCCAGGCGAACGACGACGCCTTCGACGATCACGGTCGACCGCGCAGCAAGTTGGGCGTCTGAGAGGGGGAGAAGGGTCGTGGCGGGAAGGGGGATGCCGAAAAGAAAGAGCGTGAGCGCCGCCGTCAGCAGGGGCAGACCTTGCGTCCCGCGCTTCCGTGCGCACACGTGTTTTTTTTGGGTCATGCTCGCCGGCCCCTCTCGGGTTTTTGGGTGGAGTCCCAAGGTAAGGAGAGGGCAACGGCCGGGCCAGCGACCCGCCGCGCAGAAGTTCAATGGAATGAAGGAGATGTGAGCGGCCCCGCTCCGCGCGCAGCCGCTTTTTGTCAGAAAAGGTCTACGACTTTAGTCGTAGATGGGCAGGTGCCCTGGGTGGAGCTCCTCCGCTGTCAGAACATCTCCAGATTCCGCCGTTGCGACCTCGCGGGATGTCTCCACTTTTATCGAATATCAATATTTTTCTTGACGGTAATCGATAAATACTTTATTGATATTCGATATATCAGAGGAGAGATCATGGTCAGACCGGACTCGTCATCCCCCGCGCTACCGATCGCGCACGTCCTGCTTCGGATCCTCATCGTTGTGAACTGGCTGTCGGGCGCTGCGATCCTCGCTCTGCTGGTCGTCCTGCCGAACGAGCAATGGATCATGAGGGCTTTCAAACTCACTCCTTCGCCGGACGCCGAGCGGCTGATCATGGGCCTGCGCGCGATCGCGGTGGTGGGCCTTGCCGCGATCCCGCTGCACTACGTCGTTCTCAAACGGCTGCTCGCGATCGTTGAGACGGTTCGCGCGGGCGACCCGTTCGTCGCCGCGAACGCGTCCCGTTTGCAGGCGATGGCCTGGGCGCTGCTCGCGCTGCAGGTTTTGAGCCTCGTCGTCGCCGCGATCGCCAAGTCGGTTTCGACTCCGGCGAATCCGCTCCATCTCGATGCCGGCTTTTCGATCAGCGGCTGGCTCGCCGTACTCCTCACCTTCCTGCTGGCCCGCGTCTTCGCGGAAGGCGCGCTCATGCGCGAAGACCTGCAGGGGACGGTGTGACATGGCGATTGCCGTCAAGCTCGACGACCTGCTCCACGATCGGCGGATGACCTTGACCGAGCTTGCGGAACGGATCGAAATGACGCTGGCCAACCTCTCGATCTTGAAGACCGGCAAGGCGCGCGCGATCCGATTCTCGACGCTCGATGCGATCTGCGAGGCGCTGTCATGCCAGCCTGGGGACATTCTCCGGTTCGAGCCGGAAGATCCTTAGGATCAGCAGGTTGAGAGGCTGACGACCGCTCTAGTCGGTGATGGGCGGAAGGCGGGGCGTCGCTTCTCGATATGCCCGCCATTTCGAGCCGGCCCGAGGGCGCTCGAAAACCGGGGTTGTAGGACCGAAGTCGGTGAGACGAATGTCCAATTGCTCCACGCGCAGATGGACCCGACAATCCCCACCACTCGGGAGAAACAACTGACTGAACCATCTCCGTCTTTTCGACGGGCGAGCTCGATTGGCTCGGAGCCGATCTCGCCGCGTGCGGTGAAGCCATCCGCCCTGGACGGCCTGGCGGAAGGATTCTCCGAAGCTCTGGACTTTTGCCGTCCGACCGACGTCGCTGTGGCGATGCATCCTGTTCTTTTCAGCGAAGTGCTCTCCCAGGCTCTCGGCCGATTGTCCGGCTTGCGAGTGATCTCGTGCGATCCGGGAGAGAAGGGAGTGACCCGCATCCGGAAGCTCAAGCCGCGCGTGCTCGTTCTGGATGAAGAAGACCTGGAGCGAGCGGGAAACCTTCTCCGTCATCTGAGCCAGATACTCCCGACGACCCGCATCCTCGTCATGGCCGGCCAGTCGAGCAGCACGAGGCAACAGAAAATGCTTCGATCGGGGCAGCCGGAATCGTCGAGAAGGGGGCCGGTCTGGAAGGTCTTGCGCGCGCGATCGCGTCGGCGTCTGCGGGCAAAGCCGAAAAAAGGCACTCGACCGGAACCCCGAAATCGTTACATCGAGAAGCATTTCGCACCGAGCGCCCGGCCTATGCGACCGACGGTCGTCTGACCAGTCGGGAGTGCGAAATTGCGGAGCGGGTCGGCTGTGGCCTTCGCAACCGGGACATTGCCCTTCGGCTGAACATCAGCCCGGAAACGGTGAAGAGCCATCTGAACAACATTTTTCGCAAGCTTCAACTCGACGGCCGGATCGCTCTCGGCATCCTGGCGCAGAGCCGGATCGATCTCAAGAAGTCGGTCTAAGGGCCGTAGCGGCTGTCCCCCCGGAGCTGTCTCGAAGCACGCCTGCGTGTGAAGACGCCCCGCGCGGAACGTGCCCCGAGAAGCGGGAGCGGGCGATCCATCCGATACAAAGCCAACTAAGGGCCTAGGTCCTTTTCTTACGCGCATTGCGTCCTTCGGGTGATGGACGTCCCGGCCGCCCGACTCGTAGCGTTCCCGTATTGCCCGAAATACCAGTGGGAAGGGGAGCGAAAGGCAGGCGACGGCATTTCAAAGGAAGGAAGGTGGAGGATGAACAGGCAACGACTCAGTAGGCGATGTATCCCAGATTCAGTTGTGGTTCTCATCTCGCTCTGTGCGTTACTCGTCGGTGCGGTCAGTGCGCAGGCGGCGGCGGCCGCGAGTGCGGTCGGGGCGCCCGGCGCGAACGCGGTGAGCGCCTCTGTTCGCTCGGTTCAGCCGGCGATCAGCGGCCTCTTTCAGGTCCACAGCCCGCGAGTGTGGGCGGACGTAATCGACGAGTCGGGCAAGCTCGGAAAAAACAACGTGCCCGACTTTCTCGATACCTGGGAGGTCTTCCGCTCCCGCTCGGGTTCCGCGAACCTGAACGGGGATTTCTATGCGTTCCTGTCGCGGGACGGACTGAGCCACGAGATCCTTTACGCGGGCCTTCAGCGTGCTTCGGTCGGCAGGCCGGGCGAGATCACGTTCGAACTCAACCAGAAGACGGGAGAGCGTCTCCTGGGCGACCTTCGGATCGTTGCCGAAATCGATGCCGAGGGCAGCATTGGAACGGCTCGATTCGAGAGTTACGTGGGCGAGGAGAAGAGCGGCTCGAAGTTCCTGTCGCTGGCGACCCTCTCCGGCGAGGGATGCAACGACGCCGGGACGGCCTGCATCGTCTCCAACGGAGCCATCGTGGAGGCCGGCGCGAACCTGAGCGAGCTTCTGAACGGCTCCGTCGACGGATTCAAAGGAATCAAGATCCAGACTCCGGAGGACTCCACTGTCGGAATCTTCTCTCTGACCCCCTTCGTAGGAGTCGCTGGAAGCTGCGTGAGTGAAGTCGGAGGCCACAACGCTGGCTGCACCGCGAACGACATCCAGTTCACGGCGATCGTGCCCGGTACCCTCAGTATCTCGAACAACTCCTGCGCGATCGACGGCTCGGGCAACCTTACAGGCACGGTCACTTTCAGTGCCACAGGCCGGTTCGTCCTGACGAGCCAGACTCGCTATGACGTCGGTCTCTACATCGACACGAACGGCGACCCGGAACCGGCGGTGGACAACAAGGGCACGCCCGACGCGGCGCGTCATGGCGAGTGCACGAGGTTCGCTTTCACAAACGCCGAGGGTGTGAACGCCGAGGGTGCCGGTGATGCCGACGGCTGCGGCGACCTGACACAGGCGATCGCCGCCCCGCCGACCGGGCGCGAGCTGCCCTTCGGGCCCGTGACGATCGAATGTGTGGACAAGGATGATGACGGTAAGGTCGACATCTTCCACTGCGAGACGTGGTCCCAGAACGAGGACGAAATCAACTGTACGAGCTCGCAGAGCGTGAGGGCGGGAACCTCTTCGAAGTGCAATTGCGGTCTTCTGGCGGGCGCCTGCATTGCCACCCCGAATGAGAATCCGTGCCTCGAGAACGTCTGCGCGCTTCGCTGCTCGAACAACCCGGCGACGGCCTGCACCATCGGTGGGAATCAATGTACGGCGCCCGGCTTCTGCACGGACACGCTCCTTCTCGATCAGCCCAGGGCGAACGGAATCGCCTGCGGCGATCAGACGAGCGGCGACTGCAAACTCCCCGACACCTGCCAAGCCGGGGTCTGCACGACCGGCTTGAAGTCCTCGACTACTCAGTGTCGCGCCGCGAATGGTCAGTGCGACGTCGCCGAGAGCTGCACGGGTACGTCGGCTGCCTGCCCGGCGGACGGCTTCGCATCGGCGACGACGGCCTGCGTGGGCGCCTCCAACGGCGGCGACTGCGACGGTACGGACTCGTGTCTCGGGTCAGCCAATACCTGCGTGGACGGCTTCCAGTCTTCAACCACTCAGTGCCGCGCCGCGGACGGTCAGTGCGACGTGGCCGAGAGCTGCACGGGCTCGTCGGGCGCCTGCCCCGCGAACGGCTTCGCATCGGCGACGACGGCCTGCGTGGGTACCTCCAACGGCGGCGACTGCGACGGTACGGACTCGTGTCTCGGGTCAGCCAATAGCTGCGTGGACGGCTTCCTGGCAGGGACCACGATCTGCCGTGCCAAGACCGGAGTCTGCGACCTCGAGGAAAGCTGCAGCGGAACCGACGGCGGCTGCCCGGCCGATGCCGTCGAAGCCGGTGGAAACAGCGTGGAGTGCCGTGCATCGGACGGCAGCCTCTGCGATCCGGCGGAATTCTGCGACGGAACCAACAAAGACTGCCCGGGCGACATCTGCCTCGGCGGCACTGCTCACCCTTGATTCTCCAGGTCACCCTGGAAGGCCCGGCCACAGTGCCGGGCCTTTTTTTGCTTCCCTTGCGAGCGTACCCGTCTGCTCGTCCGTTTGACCCCGAAAGATGCGGCGCATATCGTTTGAACGCCGGGCAACAGGAAGGGAAGCCATGACGCGTCGCAAACCCGTGATTTCTCTGGCCTTCGCTCTGGCTCTGATTTCCGGGGCGGCTTCGCTCGCGCAGCAGCCGCCGGTCGACGAGCTCAAAAAGGAGATCGAGGCGCTCCGGGAAGACGTGAAGGCGCTCCGAAAGGACGTCCAGGAAATCAAGACCATTCTCCAGAGCCGACAGACTGCTCTTGCTCCCCCACCACCGCCCCAGAACGTCGTTCTGGACCTCGGCGCGAATCCGTTCCGCGGTGACGGAAAGGCCCCGCTGACGCTGGTCGAGTTCTCCGACTACCAGTGACCGGTCTGCGCCAGGCACGTCCGTGAGACGTCCCCGCTGATCGACAATGAGTACGTTGCGACCGGAAAGGTGAAGTACGTCTTGCTCGACTTCCCGCTCGAAGCGATTCACAAACTTGCCTTTCGGGCAGCCGAGGCGGCGCACTGCGCCGGTGAGCAGGGCAAGTACTGGGAGATGCACGACCGCCTGTTTGCAAACCAGAAGAGCCTGGAGCCGTGGACTGCCCATGCCGAAGCGGTCGACTTGAACGTCGGGCGATTCGAGGATTGCCTGAGCCGTGGCAGGTATGTCGAGCGGATTCGAAAGAACATTGCAGAAGGCCAGAAGGCCGTGGTACCGGGCACGCCCGTCTTCCTCCTGGCGTACACCGACCCGACCAGCTCAAAGGTAAAGACCGCGGCTCGGCTGACCGGAGCGCAGCCGTTTTCCATCTTCAAGAACCGGATCGATCAGCTTCTCGCCGAGCTGCTGAAGGCGGGGGCGGAGGCGGCAGAGAAGCCCAAATAGGCGGCGGATCAGCGAAACTGGCGGATGCACGGAACACCGAAGCCAATGCGCATGCGACTTACGGTTTCGCGTGGCTCGGCGCGACACCGGGCGAAGCCGGGCCTCGCTGCACGAGTGTTCGTCCAGGCGATCTCGCTGCCCGCTTTCATGCTCGCGGCCGGCAGTGTTCCCGCCGTCGCCGCGCCCGTGCGGACGCGTCTCGATCTCGTCGAGAACACCGCCGAAGGACCGACGTACGACCGTTGTCAGATCGAGGCGACGCTCGAGAGAGGGCAAACCGCTCACTGGCGCGCTTTCTATGGAGCGGCGCGCGCCGCCTCCGATTCCGGGTGGTCCGCGATTCGTTCCTCGAGCGGGTGCGCGCAGGTCGCATCGGAACACGCGGCGACGACGTGGACAACCCGCGGATCTCCCTACTTCCTGGTGGACCTGGCTCTGGGGCAGGCCCGCGTTTCGGGCCGCGAGGTCCTCATCGACGCCGCATTCTCGATACAGCGCCTGACGGGCTTTGCGCAAGGCGGGGCTCCGGCCTACGAGAAGAGAACCGAGAAGAGAACTCTTCGGGTGCCGGAGGGTGGAAGCGCGGTGCTTCCGATCCTGGTCGCCACCGGGAAGGAAACAGACGAGTTCCGGCTGCGCGAGCTGCTCCTGAAGTTCCAGGCGAGCGCCGGAGGCTCCCGGCCGCCTGTCGCATATGGTGAGATTGCCCTCGCGGCCGACGTTCCGCGGGCTGAGATCTTCCTCGACGGGGGCTTCGTGGGACGGACGTCTTCCGATGCGCCGGTCCTCCTCGGCGCCGTGCGCGCGGGCGAGCGGGAGATCATCGTCCGGGACGCCTCAGCGCGTGAAACCCGCGCCGTGATCCGGGTTGCGAAGGGACGTCGGACCAGTCTTTCGCTCGCCCTCATGAAGGGCTCTGCCGCGTCTGCTGATGGGCTGCGTCCGCTCGGGCGTAACCCACAAGGCGGCGAGGAGTTCTGGCGAGAGAAAGACGGAGCCATCGTGGTTCGCATTCCGGGCGGCGAGTTCCAGATGGGAAGCCCCGAGGCCGAAGGCGATCCTTCCGAGCATCCGCGGCACGCCGTCCGTGTCAACGGCGTCCTCATGGATAAGACCGAGGTGACCTGGGGCCAGTACAAGCGCTTCCTGGCTGCGTCGGGGCGGCCTCCTCCGAAGTCCCCCATTTGGGGGATGCCCGAGGACCTCCCGGCTTCCAGCATGACCTGGAACGAGGCCCGCGCTTTCTGTGACTGGGCCGGAGGCCGGCTTCCGACCGAGGCGGAATGGGAGCGTGCGGCCCGGGGCGACGACTCGCGGCAATACCCCTGGGGCAACAACTTCGACCCCTGGCGCTGCAATACGAGAGACGGCGGTCCCCACGCGCCGACTCCAGCCGGTTCGTACCCGGACTGTGTCAGTCCCTCTGGAGTCCTCGATCTCGCGGGAAGCGTCTCCGAGTGGTGTTCGGATTGGTACGAGAAGGGGTACTACGCGAGAGTCCGGCTGAGAATCCGACGGGACCCGACACCGGGCGACGCGGGTGTTGCGCGGTGGGAATTGGATGAGCCCGTCGGCCTGGGTTCGGAGTGCCTCTCGACTGGGAACCGAGCCGACCTGGCCCGGTCCCATGCAGGGCTTCCGGTGTGTTCAGGACGATCGGAAGCCGGACGGCAAAGTGAAGCCGGCAACGGTCCTTTGGTTGATGTCATGGCGCCGCTTCTCAGTGTCTGTGGCGGCACAGTCCGGACGATTCCTCGGCCACCACGACGCATCGAAATGCGCGTCGAGACCCTCGCAAACCGCCGGAGTGGACCGGCCGAGTCCTGCGAGGTCATCCAGGCCCAGCGCGCGAGTTCCTGCCTGTCCCTGGCTTCGTGGAGCACGCTCGGTGAGGCCGGACCGTCAGAAACCAGACCTTCCGCAGAGGCGGGTCTGGACACCTCCGCCATACAGTCGGTCACTGTGGAGCCGGGGCTTTCCCTGGCCCCTCTCGGCGCCTTCCGAGCGACCGCTGCTCCTTTTCTGATCCAGGAGGTCTCGGCGGTTGTGGGATGGGACGCGGGGCCATGGACCCAGGCCCAGTAGGGGCGGTCCGGATGGCACTCACGCTCACCTCGCGGCAACTGACCGGGCTCTCTACAGACGGCAAGCCCCTCTACAGCGATCCTGTGACAGACCGCCGCTCCACCCGGCTCGAAGCCGGGAGAGGAGTATCTCGTGCCCGTTCCGGTGGATGCTCGCGGACGCGAGGCCCTGGGCGTCCATGAGGTTCTGCTCCGCATCCGGGCAGGGTGGGCCGGTCGCGAGGGGGCCACCGAATACGGCGCTCTCGCGGTCATGGAAGCAGCACCGGGCTCGGAGATCGTTCTGGACGGTGGAGTCGCCGGCCGTGCCGGGCGCTGACGGAAACCTTCTGCTCACAAGCGTCCCGGTGGGCCAGCGGGAGGTCCGCTTCCGCGGCGCGTCCGGGCCCGCCGTCTCTCGTACCGTGTCGGTGGTGAAGGGGAGGACCGTTCTGGTGGTACCCGAGTACTGCGGGCAGTGGCACTCCGCCTCAGCCCTCCGTCACGCCCACCGGCAAGAACCCGGAGGGGTTTCAGGAGTACCGGCGAGTGCGCGACGGAGCGATCATGGTCCAGATCCCGGAAGGCGAGTTCCTGATGGGGAATCTCGAGACCGAGGGTGCGCCCCTGCCTCACACTGTTTACGTTTCGTCGTTCCTCATGGACAAGCTCCCCTTGACGGTCGGTCGCTTCAAGCGCTTTGCGGCTGCCACCGGACGTCCGCTTCCACCCGATCCGTATTGGGGTGTCCATGACGATTTCCCGGTGGCTTTTGTGAGGTGGGACGAGGCCAGGGCCTATTGCGAGTGGGCGGGCGGCCGGCTTCCGACCGAGGCCGAAAGGGAGAAGGCGACACGTGGAACCGACGGCCGCATGTGGCCCTGGGGAAGCGAGCCGCCAAGCCCCGAGCGCGCGGTGTTCCGCCGCAACTGGGGTCAGGAAGGCAATGATGCGGTCGGAATCCGGCCGGCCGGCGCCAGCCCCTATGGTCTGCTGGATACCGGCGGAAACATGTGGGAGTTCTGCGAGGATTGGTGGGACCCCGACTACTTCAAGTCGAGCCCGCACAAGGACCCCGCAGGCCCCAAGACCGGCCGGGCGCGCGTGGTGAAGGGAGGCTCGTGGGACAGCCGCCCGACAGTGCTGAGCGCCTCGAGCCGGAATTTTGCCTACATAGGCTACCGCGAAGGAGACTTCGGGTTCCGCTGCGCCGCGGACCCCCCCCGCTGACGGACCACGCTGGGGCGAGCCCGCCTGCCGACGCGTGACGACTGGCTCGACGCTGCGACCCTCTCGAGACGGACCGAGGAGGAGGGGTGGTTTCAGGGGAGAATGAGGGCGGTCCTCATTGCACCGCCTTCACATGAGCGGGACGCCGGCCCAGGAGGCGCCGCTTTTGAGAAATCTGATGAGTCCAGGAGAAAGATTTTGGCCGTCAAGAAGACTCGAACGCGGCGCTCAAAGGTGGGAGCTAGCGAGCAGCCCGCGCGCGCTCTGGCGGGAAAGCCCGCCC